>CAVXXZ010000030.1:0-25479 GCA_963765795.1 uncultured Actinomycetes bacterium | reverse complement strand
CGCTCAACCAGTAGAGCGTGATGTTGTCGAGGATGTGATCGCAGGTGAGGTTGCCCGAGGGCTGCCCGTCGACGAAGGCGCCCGCGATCTTGTAGTAGGCGTCCGTGTCGTGGTCGACCATCCACGCCGCGAGGGCCATCGGGGAGTCGAGCAAGGCGTAGGCGATTGTCTGCGGCCTGGTGGCCATCTCGACGAAGTAGCCGTTTCCGGATTGCCCGAAGGTGGCGATCTGCGCCGCCGCGGCGCGTTCCTCGTCCGTGTCTGCCGGCATGGTGCCGCTCAGCGCGGGCACGAGCAGGTTGGTGTGGATACCGACCAGGCCCTCCGGTGCCTGACGGGCCATCGCATCGGCGACGCCGGCGCCCACGTCGCCGCCCTGGGCGACGTAGCGGGTGTAGCCGAGACGGCGCATCAGCTCGGCCCAGGCGCGCGCAGTCCGGCCCAGATCCCAGCCGAGCTCCACCGGCTCGCCCGAGAGCCCGTACCCGGGAAGGGACGGCAGCACAAGATGGAAGGCGTCATCGCCGCTCCCGCCGTGCGCGGTCGGCTCCGTCAGCGCGCCAATGCAGTCGAGTAGCTCGATCACCGAGCCCGGCCATCCGTGGGTCATGATCAGCGGCAGCGCGTTTTCGTGCGAGGACACGACATGGATGAAGTGGATCTCCACGCCGTCGATCTCAGTCACGAACTGCGGCAACTCGTTCAGCCGCGCCTCGACGCGCTCGAAGTCGTACTCGTCCAGCCAGTAGCGGGCGAGCGCCTGAGCGGCCGCAAGCTGCACTCCCTGCGAGCGCTCGTCGACGAGCTCCTTGCTCGGCCAGCGTGTCGCAGCGATGCGCCGGCGCAGATCGTCGAGCAGCTCCTCCGGAAAGTCGACGTGGAAGGGCCGGACCGCGGTTGCGATCTCGTCCGTGGCGGTGCTCATGAAACGACCTCCCCGCTCGCGAGAGACCCCAGGCTCCGACCCTACGCCTGACTGCGCGGCTGAGCAAGCGCTCGACTCTGTGACCCCTGAGCTGCTGCCGCTCACGCGCGTATGCTCTTTGCCAAGGTGAACGTACGCAGAGCGTCGCTTGTTTTGCTCGCCTCTGGCGTGGTGGCGATCACGGTGGTTTCTGTGTCGGCTGCGCGATCCACTTCGAGTCAAGGCCGTCTCGAGGTGACCGCGCGAACAGACCACCATGCGCTGCGCAGCCGAAGGCTTGACTGCGCCGCTGGAGCCGTAAACGGCCGACTATGCGGGCGAGTCCTGCGGCTGGTCAGGAGCTATGCACGAACGCGGCACGAGCGGTGTCTACAGATATGGGGCGGTAGCGCTCGGGCGCGGATCAGCGGTGTCGCTTCGGGCGCGTCCGTACGACGCACTCTGAGCCGAGCCAACTCCTGCGAGATTCATCGCTGGGACACCTTGGCACGTCTGCTTCCACATCCATAGAGACAAGACCGTGGCCTGGGCGAACGGCCTCTCGCCCGAAGACCGAGGAAGTGACCCGAGCTCGGGCCTAGCTGTTTGCGGGATCCGGGCCTTGCATGGCCGAGCCCGGCAGCGGGAACGGACGCGGGCGCGGGCGCTCGCGCTTGGGCTCCGGCTGCGGCTCCGGCTCCGCCGGCTCGGCGGGCGCCTCGTCCGGGAAGACCGCCACCTCGTCCTCGCCGGCGAGCAGGCGCTCGAACTGATCCTTGTCGATCGTCTCGCGCTCGATGAGGATCGTCGAGATCTTGTGCAGGTCGTCCATGTGCTCGCGTAGCACCGCCAGCGCGAGCTCGTGCGACTCCTCGATCACACGCCGGATCTCGTCGTCGATCTCGCGCGCGATCTCCTCGGAGTAGTCGGCCTCGGCGCCGTAGTCGCGGCCGAGGAACGGCTGGTCGTGGCCGCGGCCGAGCACGCGCGGGCCGAGCTTCTCGCTCATGCCGAAGCGCATGATCATCTGCTTCGCCATCGACGTGATCTTCTCGAGATCGTTCGCCGCGCCGGTCGTGACCTCGTGGAAGACGATCTCCTCCGCCGCGCGGCCTCCGAGCGTCATCGCCATCTGGTGCATGAGCGCGCTGCGCGTGGTGAGGTACTTGTCCTCGGTCGGCAGCGAGATCGTGAGGCCGAGCGCCTGGCCGCGGGAGACGATCGTGATCTTGTGGACGGGGTCGGTGTGCTCGAGGTAGTGGCCGACGAGCGCGTGGCCCATCTCGTGGTAGGCGGTGATCTTGCGCTCGTGCTCCGAGAGGAGCCGCGCCTTCTTTTCCGGGCCGGCGACGACGCGCATGATCCCCTCCTCCAGCTCCTCCTGCTCGATGATCTTCTTGCCGCGGCGCGCCGCGAGCAGCGCTGCCTCGTTGACGAGGTTCGAGAGGTCGGCGCCGGTGAAGCCGGGCGTGCCGGAGGCGAGCGTGTCGAGCTCGATCTCGGGCGCCAGCGGCTTGCCCTTCGTGTGCACCTCGAGGATCTTGCGGCGGCCGAGGCGGTCGGGCCGGTCGACGACGATCTGGCGGTCGAAGCGGCCGGGGCGCAGGAGCGCCGGGTCGAGGATGTCGGGCCTGTTGGTGGCGGCGATGAGGATGATGTTGTCCTTCATCTCGAAGCCGTCCATCTCGACGAGCAGCTGGTTCAGCGTCTGCTCGCGCTCGTCGTGGCCGCCGCCGAGACCGGCGCCACGATGGCGGCCGACCGCGTCGATCTCGTCCATGAAGACGATGCACGGCGACGCCTGCTTCGCCTGCTCGAACAGGTCGCGCACACGCGATGCGCCGACGCCGACGAACATCTCGACGAAGTCGGAGCCGGAAATCGAGAAGAAAGGAACGCCTGCCTCGCCCGCGACCGCTCTGGCGAGCAGCGTCTTACCGGTGCCGGGAGGCCCGTAGAGGAGGACGCCCTTCGGGATGCGCGCGCCGAGCGCCTGGAACTTCTTCGGGTTCTCGAGGAACTCCTTGATCTCCTGGAGCTCCTCGACCGCCTCGTCCACGCCCGCCACGTCCTTGAAGCCGATCTTCGGCGCATCGGGCGTCATCCGCTTCGCGCGCGACTTGCCGAAGCTCATCACCTTCGAGCCGCCGCCCTGCACCTGGTTCATGAGGAAGATCCAGAAGCCGAACAGGAGCACGAACGGCAGGAGGCTGCTGAGGATCGACCACCACGGCGACGAGCCGATGCCCTTCGAGTTGAAGTAGACGGTCTTGGGCGCTTCCTTCATCGCCTGCTCGATTGAGAACTCCGACTGATCGTTCGCGTAGTGGACGGTCACTGGCCGCCTTGCCGTCGACCGTGGCGGAGATCGACTGCTTGTTCGGATCGATGGTGACGGGGCTTTGCGGGGAGCTCACGACTTGCCCGATGTTCACCTTGTGGATGAACTGAGACGTCGTCAGCGGGGTCTGCTTCGTGCCGCCGTGCCCCAACGTCTGCAACGCCAGCCAGACGAGGGCGGCGATGATGACGAGCGGGAAGAGCGCGCTACGGAAGAAGCGATTCACGAGATCTCCCGGTTGAGGGTACCAGCGGCATGCCCCTGTAACGGGGCGGCGGCACCCGCGGCTACGCGCCGGTCAGCACGAAAGACTCGTCGAGAACGCCGACGTACGGGAGGTTCCGGTACCGCTCGGCGAAGTCGAGCCCGTACCCGATCACGAAGCGATTGGGGATCTCGAAACCCGTGTAGCGCACGGGCACGTCGATCTCGCGCCGGTCGGGCTTCGTCAGGAGGGCGCAGACCTCGAGGCTCGCGGGCTCCCGGGCCTCGAGGTTCCGGACGAGATACGAGAGTGTGAGGCCCGAGTCGATGATGTCCTCCACCACCAGCACGTGCCGCCCCTCGATGTTGATGTCGAGGTCCTTGAGGATCCGCACGACGCCCGAGGAGTCGGTCGACGCGCCGTAGCTCGAGATGGCCATGAAGTCGATCTCGCAGGGCACTGTCAGGTGGCGCATCAGGTCGGCGAGGAAGAAGACCGCGCCCTTGAGGACGCCCACCAGGAGCAGGTCGCGGCCCTCGTAGTCGGCCGAGATCTCGGTGCCGAGCTCCGCGATCCGCCGCTGGAGGTCGTTCTCCTCGATCAGGACCTCTGTCACCGCCCGTTCGAGCTCAGTCGCGGACAGCTTCGACCTCCGGATGCTCGACGATGCCGGGCACGGCCACGACCTCGTCGCCGCGCACGACGAGCGGCCACGCCTCGCGCTCCGAGCGCGGCACCTTCGCGTCGACGAACACGTCCTGGATCTTGCGCCTCCTACCCGCCAACCGGTCGCCGGGCCTCCATCCACGCACTCTAAGCCCTTCGAGCTGCGAGCGGATAGTCCAGTCGCCCCACCTGATCTCGCCGGCCAGCTCCACCGGCCCGCGCTCGAGCCAGAGGCGCTCGTGCTCGCGCACCGCCTGGAGGCCGTCGCCGAGGTCGACGCGCTTCGAGCCGACAGGTGCCGCGAGCAGCTCGGCGAGCGCCGGCGGGAGCGTCGCGCGGCTGTCGAGCGCGCGCAGGAGGTTCTCGTCGGCGGCGGGATGGAGCCGACGCAGGAGGGGCAGGATCTCGTCGCGGATCAGCCCTCGCTTCGTGTCGGCGTTCGAGGTGTCGACGCGGAACTCCAGCCCGGCCGCGCGGCAGTAGGCCTCCGTCTCCTCGCGCCAGAGCGGCAGCAGCGGGTGGACGATTCCGTCGCCGCTTCGCGGCGCGATGCCGGTCGGGGCGCCGCGCGAGACGAGCCGGTAGAGGATCGTCTCGACCTGGTCCGAGGCCGTGTGGCCCGTGGCCCGGAGCCGGTCGGGGACGAGCGAGCGGCGCTGCTCGCGCAGGGAGGCCTCGGAGAGACCGCGGCCGTCCAGCTCGACGACCTCCGCGCCGAGCACGTCGGCGCAGAAGCGGGCGTCCTCCTCGGAGTCGGCGCCGCGCAGCTTGTGGTTCACGTGCAGAGCCGAGACCCGGTAGCCGAGCGAGCCGAGCAGGTGCCAAAGGCAGGTCGAATCGGCGCCGCCCGAGACGAGGCACGCGACCTCGCCGCCCGCCGGGATCAGCTCGTGCTCGCGGACGAAGCGCTCGACACGGTCGCGCTGCTCGTCCATCCGCCGATTTTGCCTAGAACACGAGCGATCTGTAAGTGAGCTCGCGCGTCATCCCGATCGAGTCGTACAGACACAACGCCGGCTCGTTCTCGGGCCGGACGAAGAGGCACACGGCCGGAACCTGCTCGAGCAGCAGCCGGCAGAGGTCGCGCAGCGCCCGGCGGGCATAGCCGCGCCGCCGCGCCTGCGGATCGACCCAGACCTGCTGCAGCTGCACGGCCGCCGGTGTCCACGCCGACGCCTCCGCCTTGAACCGGATCACGCCCTCCTCGAGCCAGAGCCACGAGCGTCCTTCCTCGATCTGCTGCCGCGTCCGCCAGCGGAAGCCGTCTGCGTCGCGCTGGAGCGGATCGACCCCGATCTCCTCGCGATGCGCCTCGGCGCAGGCCGGCACGAGCAAGTCGAGGTCGAGCAGGCGTGCCGCCCGCAGCCCCGTCTCCCCGGGCTCCGGGGCCTCGCGCAACGCATAGACGGGTTGCCCGGGACGATCGTCGCGCGGCCGCGGCATCCGACGGCGCGCTGCGTCCCACAGCTCTCCGACGGCGCGCTCCTCGCCGATCACCATCCGCGCGCCGGAACGCGCTGCCGCCTCGGCGAACTCTGCGCAGCCGCTGCCGGAAGGGACGATATTGGCACCCACGTGGCACAGCGCCTCGATCCGCCCGCCGTCTCCGGTCACGGCCGAGAAGCGACCCAGCCCGCGCCGGGCGATGTCCTCGAGGAAGACGCGCTCGACCGGCTCCTCGGCGCAGAAGGCGAGCACCTGGTCGAGCGTCGGCGACGCGGTCTCGGCCATCGCTGAATCATCACCCGGATAGGGTTCGCGCTGTGCCGATTCACCTCCGAGCCGAACCGGGCGACTACGCCGACGCCGTCCTCCTCCCCGGCGACCCGCTGCGCGCGAAGTACATCGCCGAGACGTACTTCGAGGACGTGACCCAGGTGAACGAGGAGCGCGGGCTGCTCGGCTACACGGGCACGTGGGAAGGGAAGCGCGTCTCGGTGCAGGGGACCGGGATGGGCTGTCCCGGCGCGACGATCGTGTTCGAGGAGCTCATCCAGCTCGGCTGCAAGCGGCTGATGCGCGTCGGCACCTGCGGCGGCCTCCAGCCGCACCACGAGCTCGGCGACCTGATCGTCGCGCTGACCGCGGTCCCGGCGGACTCGACGGCCATGCATCTCGTGGACGACGAGCCGCACTGCCCGACCGCCTCGTGGGAGCTGGTCCACGGCGCCGTCCATGCTGCGAAGGAGCTCGCGCAGCCGATGCACGTCGGGCCGATCGTCTCGAGCGACGTCTTCTACAACCCGAGCGAGGGCCAGTACGAGCGCTGGTCGAGCCGCGGCGTCCTCGGTGTCGAGATGGAGGCGGCGGCGCTCTTCACCGTCGCCGCGATCGGCGGTATCGGGAAGGTGCAGGGCGTCCACGGCGGCTGCCTTCTCACCGTGTCGGACATCATCGTCGAGGGCGCCTTCACGCGGATCACCGAAGAGGAGCTGCAGGCTGCGGTCGACCGGATGACGCGCGTCGCGCTCATGACCGTCACGCACGATTAACGCGCTCTTCCTCGTCAACCCGGCCTCCGGCAACGGCGCAACCGGGAAGCGCTGGCCGAAGCTCCGGGAGCGGGCCGCCGAGCTCGGCCTGCGGGGCGAGGAGGTGCTGTCGAAGTTCCCTGGCCACCTCGCGCAGGCGGCGAAGGACTCGCCGGGCTCGCTCCTCGTGGTGATCGGCGGCGACGGCACCGTGAACGAGGTCGCCAACGGCGTCGCTGGGACGGATGCCGAGCTCGCGGTGCTGCCGTGCGGCACGGGCCAGGACTTCGGCCGGACTCACGGGCTCCCGACCGGCTTCGACGACGCCGTGCGGGTCGCGCTCCGCGGCGAGACACGCACGATCGACCTGGGCCGAGTCGAGCTCGAGAGCGGCACGAGCCGCTTCTTCGCCAACGTCGGCTCGGCCGGGATGAGCGGCGCCGTGGCTCGGCGCGCGAACTCGATGACGAAGGCGTTCGGCGGCCGGGCGACGTTCTTCTACGCGCTCACCCGCGAGTTCCTCGCCTGGCAGAACACGCGGGTCGTGGTGGAGCTCGACGGACGGGGTGCAGCGGGAAGGACCAATGCACGACGTGATCGTCGCGAACGGCAACTGGCACGGCGGAGGCATGAAGCTCGCGCCGGACGCGCGGCAGGACGACGGCGTCTTCGACGTCGTGCTGATCGGGGACGTGACCAAGCTCGACTTCCTCACGACGGCGCCGAAGCTCTACAGCGGCCGCTACCTCTCGCACCCGAAAGTGGAGCTTCTGCAGTCTTCGTCCGTGGCGATCAGAGCTACCGAACCGCTGCCGCTCGAGGTGGACGGCGAGCCGATCGGAGCGACGCCTGCGCGCTTCGAGGTCGTCCCATCGGCGCTGCGGCTGCGGGTTCCCGCTGCGTAGCCTCGCGGCAGCGGCAGCCGCGGCGTTCGGCGCGCTGGCCGGCCTCGTCGCCTCGGGCGCGATGACCGGCCTCGACCAGTGGGCGGCCGAGCACGCGATGCCGCTCGCGGGACGGCTCGTCGGCTCCGCCGACGTCGCTCGAGTCGATCGTGCCCCTCCTCCACGCGCCGTTCCATCCGGTCGGCGTCGCGTTCGCCGAGATCGTGACATTGCCCGGGCAGGTCGTCATCTCGCTCGTGCTCGTCCTCGCCGCCGCCCGGCGCCTCTGGACGCGGGGGCGGGTCGAGGCGGCGGTGTGCTGGACGGCGGCGTGGTTCTTCGCCGTCGCGCTGGAGCTCGTGTTCCGGCACACGCTCACGCGGCAGCCGCTCTACCGGCACGGCGTGCACCTCCTGGGATTCGACTCGTCCTGGCCGAGCGGTCACGCGCTGCGCTGCGCGCTCGTCGCAGGCGCGCTCGCCGCCGCGTGGCCGCGTCTACGCGTCCCCCTCGCGATCTGGCTCCTGGCCGTCGTCGTGCTGCTCGAGCTCGCCGGGTTCCATACGCCCACCGACGTCGTCGGCGGGCTGCTCCTCGCGACGGCCGCCGCAGCCGGCAGCGTCGCGCTCGAGCGGTCAGGGTTTCTTCGGCGGCGGGCCGCTCTTCGGCGGGGCCGCGCCGGCACCTGACGCCGGCTTGCGAGCAGGCTTCGGCTTCGCCAGCGAGTCCACCCTCTTCTCGAGCTTCGTCAGCCGCTTCTCGAGCTCCTCGAAGCCACGCGTGCGCCGCTGAAGCTCGTCGACACGGTCGCCGAGCCCCTTGAGCGCCTGGAGGGCGCGGTCGGCGCCGGGCGCCTCGGAGAGCCGCTGGATGGCGCCTTCGCTCAGGTCGGCGAGCCGAGCCACCAGATCCTTGTTCCCATCAGCCATCGCTCCTCCTCGGTCGGTCTGATCCGACCATACCGAGCGCGGCCGCCAGACCGCGCAAAGTCTGGCCCGCGCCGGCGTCGAGCACGACCTCCGCCTCTGCGTCCCACGGCGTGCCGCCGCGGTTGACGATCGCGAGGGCGCCCCCGGAGGCCAGCGTCGCCCCGGGCAGCGCGGCGACCGGATGCACCTCGAGCGACGAGCCGACGACCAGGAGCAGACCCGCCTCCGCCGCGAGCGCCTGCGCCCGCTCGATCGCCTGTGCCGGCAGCAGCTCGCCGAACATCACGACGCCCGGCTTCAGGATCTCGCCGCACTCCGGGCACGGCGGTAGCGGGAGCGAGGCGACGGCGTCCTCCATCGGCACGCGGACGCCGCAGTGGATGCACTCGGCCTCGCGCACCGAGCCGTGCACCTCGACGACCTCGCGCGAGCCGGCCCGCTGGTGCAACCCGTCGATGTTCTGGGTCACGACGGCCCGCACCAAGCCGCGCTCTTCGAGCTCGGCAAGCGCACGGTGGCCGTCGTTCGGCTCCGCATGCGAGAGCGCTTCGAGCCGGCGCGCGTAGAACTCCCAGACGCGCGCCGGGTCTCGCCGCAGCGCGTCGATGTGCGCGACCTCGGCCGGGTCGTACTGCGCCCAGATGCCCTCGGCCGACCGGAAGTCCGGAATCCCCGACTCGGTGCTGATGCCGGCGCCCGTCAGCACGACGCACGGGCGCCGGCGCTCGAGTAGCTCAGCCAGCCTCTCGACGCTCATGCAGCGACAGTAGACGAGTCCGCTGGTATGCGAACGCGCCGGCGAGCAGCAGCAGGCCGAGGGCGAGGAACGAGCCGACGCGCCAGATCGACTCGAGGTGTGCGAGGTCCACGAGAAAGACCTTGCCCACCGCGAGCATCAGGACACCAAGGCCACCGATCCGGAGCGCCCGCCTGCGCCGAAGGAGCCCCGCGACGATCGCCGCGAAGCCCAGCCCCGCCCAGAAGCCCGAGAGCGCGAGCTGCGACGTCTGGGTCGACTGCCCGGCCTGCGCGCCGGTGAGGTCGACGACGAGGCCGCTCGCTAGATAGACGGCAAGCCCTGCGCCGACCCAGGCGAGAGGCTCCAGGACGTCGCGGTGCGCAGCCGCGATGCCCGCGAGCGCCAGAAGGACGAGCGCGACCGCGCCGATCGCGACCGGGATCGAGTGCGGGCCGTACGCAAGTGAGGTCGGCGGAACCTCGAACACGAGCACATGCCCGGCGGCCAGCCCGGCGAAGACGAGCGAGGCGACGAGTCCACGCTCTGGCGTGCTCGTACGACGCCCGGCCCACGCGAGTACGAGCGCCTCGAGCGACCAGGCGGCGACGACCGCGGGGCCGTCCAGCGTCACCGTGATCGCGACACCGACGAGCGCCGCGGCGACGCCGTACAACAGCATCGCGACCTCGCGACTCGCGCGCGACCTCAGGACGACTGTCCCGAGCGCGACGTGTGCGCCTGCGAGCGCGAACAGCCACGCATTTGCGCCTCCTCGATGTCCGGCGTCGTCGATCAGCCACCAGCCGCCGGCCGCCGTGACCACGGCGTTCGTGAAGAGGAGCGACGCCGAGGCGAGGGGCAGCGAGTTGGTCGGCATCCGCAGCTCGTGGCCGATCGCGGCCGCGACGTAGAGCAGCCAGAACGCCGCAGCCACCCCGAGGGTCAGCCCGAGGTGACTGGCGTGCTCGTCCCAGAGCCAGACCGCTGCCTGAGGAACGCTGACGAGGTACGCAACCACCGCGAGCCACGCCCAGCCCTGCTGGACGACGACGCCGATCGCGGCGGCGAGCGCGATCGCCATGAAGACGAGCGAGCTCGTATGGGTGCCGGCGTTGACGAACACCGGCGCCAGCAGCGAGCCGACGATCCCGATGCCGGCGATCTCCTGCGAGTTCCAGCGCACGGCAGTGGCGAGCGCGAGAGCGCCGATGCCTCCGGCGATCACGAGACCGGCGGCCGGCGAGACGAGGTGGTAGTGCAGGGTCGTTGCGGCGTCGCTCGCGTAGAGCGCGGCGAGTCCGGCGGCGACGGTCGCGAGTGCCGCCTGCGTCCGGCCGCGGCGCTCGTAGAGCCAGATGCCGAGCCCGACGAGCACGGCGGAACCGGCGAACGCGAGCTCCATGCGCGCGGCCACGCCGATCCAGCCGTTGTGCACGGCCATGACGACGAAGAAGACCGCGGCGATGACGACGGCGATGGCGCCGACCCAGCCTAGGACGCGACCGCCCAGCAGCTCTTCGAGGTCCCGCCGGGGCGTGGGCGGTGCGGGCTGTTTCGGCGGTGGCCAGGCCGGCGTCGGCGGGGCGGCCGGAGCCGGGGTGGGGACGGGGGCGGGAGCCGACGCGGCGGCGACTGCCAGCACGCCTTCGAGGGTCTTCACCCGGGCCTCGAGGAAGGTCAGGCGTTGCTCGACCGAGGGTTCCATTCTCGCTCCTCCTTGGGAGACGGTCATAGCATTCCTGCTATACGGTTATATAGCACGTCTGCTATACCTGTCAACCCTCGGATAGGCTCGCGCCCCGTGAATGGCTTCACGTTCTCGGTCCCGATCCGCGTGCGCTTCGCGGACACCGATGCCCAGGGCGTCGCGCACAACTCCGCCTACGTCGTTTGGTACGAGGTGGCGCGCGTCGAGTATCTGCGCGAGTTCGCCGGCGGCTACCAGGCGCTCCGCGACCAGGGCATCGAGGCGCTCGTCCTCGAGTCGTTCTGCCGTTACCGGATCCCGGCGCGGTTCGACGACGAGCTCGTCGTCCACACGCGCTGCATCGGCCCGCGTGGTGCGCGCTTCCGCTACGAGTACGCCATCGCCCGGGGAGAGGATCTCCTCGCCGACGGCCACACCGAGCACGCGTGTGTCGATGCGGTGACCATGCGCCCGACGCGCGTTCCCGAGTGGCTCGCGGACGCCATCCGCGCTGCCGAGGCGGCCGCTAGCTCTTCGGCATGAAGATCTCGCGCGCGATCACGAGCCGCTGGATCTGCGAGGTCCCCTCGTAGATCTGGAACAGCTTCGCGTCGCGCATGAGCTTCTCGACCGGGTACTCCTTGATGTAGCCGTAGCCGCCGAAGACCTGGACAGCGTCGGTGGAGACCTTCATCGCCGTGTCGGCGGCGAACCGCTTGGCGAAGGAGGAGTAGAGCGTCGCGTCCCGGCCGAAGCCCTGGTCGAGCATCCAGGCCGCCTGCCAGCAAAGCAGGCGCGAAGCCTCGATCTCGGTCGCCATGTCGGCGATCATGAAGCTGACGCCCTGGTGCATCGCGATCGGGACGTCGAAAGTCACGCGCTCCTTCGCGTACTCGACCGAATGCTCGTACGCGGCCTGTGCGACGCCGACGGCGCCGATCGCGGTACCCGGACGCGTCGCGTCGAGCGTCGCCATCGCGATCTTGAAGCCGTCGCCCTCCTCGCCGATCCGGTTCTCGACCGGGATGCGGACGTCCTGGAGCGCGAATGCCGACGTGTCGGTCGCGCGCTGCCCCATCTTGTCCAGGTGCTTCTCGATCGTCACGCCCGACGCGTCCATCGGGACGATGAACGCCGACATGCCGCTGCTCCCGCCACTCGGGTCGGTCTTCGCGAACACGACGGTCCAGTCCGCGTAGCCGGCGTTCGTGATGAACGTCTTCGAGCCGTTGAGGACGTACTCGTCGCCCTCGCGAACGGCCGTCGTCTTGAGCGACGCGACGTCGGAGCCCGCCCCCGGCTCCGAGAGCCCGAACGAGCAGAGAGTCGGCTGCTCGATCAGCGGCGCCAGCCACGCGCGCTTCTGCTCGTCCGAGCCGAAGCCGATCACGGGCCCCGCGCCGAGGCCGTTCGCCGTGATCGAGGTGCCGATGCCCGAGCAGCCCCAGTAGAGCTCTTCGCCGACGAGCATTCCGTCGAACGCGGAGAGGCCGGGGCCTCCGTATTCCTCTGGAACGTGGAGGTTCATGAGACCGAGCTCGTGCGCCTTCTCGATCACCTCGGCGGGATGCCGCATGGCCTCGTCGCACGCGTGCTCGAGCGGGCGGATCTCCTTCGCCGCGAAGTCGCGCGCGAGCCGTCGCAGCTCCTTCTGCTCCTCCGTCAGGGAGAAGGAAACGCCCGCCGCTGTGCGCTCCTCGAACGCAACCATCGGAACCTCCGCAGGAATTGATTGAACGGTCAGTCAACGATACCTTGTCCGACCGGAAAACGCTTGAAACCGTACGATTGAGCCGTGGCGACGACCTCCCGCAAGACCGAGATCGACCCGCTCGACTTTCTCGCGACCGACGCCCTCCTCTCCGACGAGGAGCGCGCTATCCGCGACACGGTGCGCCGGTTCGTCTCGGAGCAGGTGAAGCCGCACGTCGGCGAGTGGTTCGAGCGCGGCGAGCTCCCGACCGAGCTGATCCCGGAGCTCGCGCGGCTCGGCCTGTTCGGGATGCATCTAGAGGGCTACGGCCTGCCCGAGGCGAGCTCGGTCATGTACGGCCTCGTCTGCCAGGAGCTCGAGGCAGGCGACGCCGGCATCCGCAGCCTCGTCTCGGTGCAGGGGTCGCTCTCGATGTACGCGATCTGGAAGTGGGGATCGGAGGAGCAGAAGCAGCGTTGGCTCCCCTCGATGCACGCGGGCGAGAAGATCGGCTGCTTCGGGCTGACCGAGCCCGACGCAGGCTCCGACCCCGGCTCGATGCGCACGACCGCGAAGCGCGACGGCTCGGACTGGATCCTCAACGGCGCGAAGATGTGGATCACGAACGGCTCGATCGCGGACGTCGCGATCGTCTGGGCTCGCACCGACGGCGGCGACATCAACGGCTTCCTGGTCGAGAAGGACATGCCCGGGTTCGAGGCACCGCTCATGCACCACAAGCTCTCGCTGCGCGCGTCGGTCACGTCGGAGCTCGTGCTGCGCGACGTTCGCGTGCCCGAGGGGAACCGTTTCCCCGAGATCTCGACTCTGCGCGGGCCGCTCTCCTGCCTCAACGAGGCGCGCTTCGGGATCGTGTTCGGCGTCGTCGGCTCGTCGCGCACGTGCCTCGAGACGGCGCTCGACTATGCGAAGGAGCGGATCGTCTTCGGCAAGCCGATCGCCGGCTACCAGCTGACGCAGCAGAAGCTCGCGGAGATGGCGCTCGAGGTGAACCGCGGCGCGCTCGTCGCCCTCCACCTCGGGCGCATGAAGGACGAGGGGACGCTCCGGCCAGAGCAGGTCTCGATGGGGAAGATGGGCAACGTCCGCGGCGCGCTCGAGGTGGCCCGCACCGCGCGCTCGATCCTCGGCGGCAACGGAATCACGCTCGAGTATCCCGTGATCCGCCACATGAACAACCTCGAGACCGTGCTCACCTACGAGGGCACGCACGAGGTGCACACGCTCTCGGTCGGCAAGGCGCTGACCGGCGAGAACGCGTTCCGCTAGAGCTCGACGAGCGGAGCTCGAAGCTCAGAACCCGGGCTCCTCGCGCGCCGAGAGCGGGCTCTGCGGCAGGCCCTCTCGCGGCTCGCCCTCGTTGTACGCCGACGGCGCGACGTCGTTCGGGCCTTTGGCGTAGAAGACGCTCGCGAGGCGCTGGATCTGGAGACGGCCCGGGCCGAGCTCGTACTGGCCGCCGCCGTACATCTTGATCTCACGCTCCTCGCACGCCTCGATCGTCTCGAACAGACCGCGCACCGTGCCGAAGCGCGACGGCTTGATGTTCAGCCAGCGCGGCTCGAGCGGCAGCTCGTCGAGATCGCTCAGCGAGTGGACGGGCGCGTCGAAGCTGAGGCGATCCTCGGCGCCGGCGAACACCTCGCGCAAGCCGTCCTCCAGCCAGGCGTCCTCGATGACCGCCTCCGGCAGCTCCTCGACGATCGCGCGGTACAGCTCGGGACTGGGCGCGAGGTCCACGGCGGTGCCGTGGTAGTACGCCTTCAGGTCGACGACGCGCACGCGGTCGAGCTCGCGCAGGCCCCGGAGCAGTGGTCGGCCCCAGTCCTTCTCGGCGTCGAGCTTGAACTCGAGCCTGGGCGCGAACTCGAGCCAGCGCTCGGGAGCGGCGCGTGTCGAGACGACGAAGCGGACCGGCAGCTCCTGGCGCCCGAGCGCCTGGCCGAGGCCGAGCTCGTTCTGCCGGAGCACGAGATCGAGCACCGCGCTCTCGAACGCCCAGCGGCGGAAGCCCTCGGCCAACTCCTCGACCTCGTCGAGCCGGTGGGAGAAGTCCTCGAGGCTCCACGTCCCCGCCAGCATGAGCTCGTCCGGCACGCCGTCGTGCAGCTCGGACTCGTAGGTGACGTCCTCGCCCTGGCCGGTCGCACCCTCGCCCTGGAGGACGACCGTCGTCGTCACGCGCGTCCAACCGGAGGGTGTCGACGACTCGCGCCGTTCGAGGTTGTAGCCGTCGACCTTGACCGGCAGCTTCGCGACGGAATCCCAGAGAGCCATACTGCCGAGCATATGAGGCGGAGCCTTATCGCCACCACGGTGGCCGCTCTTTTCCTCGCCGCCACCGCGGCCGCCGGCCTGCCGAAAGCAGGCGTGCTCGTGCCCGGCCGATCGCTCGGCGGGATCAGGCTCGGGGAGCCTCCGCGGGCCGTCCGCGCCGCGCTCGGCACGTTCTACGGGACCTGCCGCGGCTGTCCGCGCCGGACGTGGTACTTCACGTACCTGCCGTTCGACAAGCAGGGTCTCGCAGTCGAGTTCACGGGCCGGCGGGTCTCCGGCGTCTACACGCTCTGGCGGCCCGCGGGCTGGCACGCGCCGCACAAGCTCGGGTTCGGGTCCCCGGTTCTCGCCGTGCACCGGCTCACCGGCGGATCGCGCACGGTCACCTGCAAAGGCTACGAGGCGCTCGTGCAGGACTCCGCACACGCGCGCACGGCCTACTACCTGCTCAACGGCCGGCTCTGGGGCTTCGGCCTCTTCCGTCGAGGCGCTTCACCCTGCAGATGAGCTTCGCGCTCGAGGATGTCGAACGGGCCGCCGGGCGACTCGCGGGCGTCGCCCATCGCACACCCGTCCTCACCTCGCGCACGCTCGACGAGCGCACGGGCGCACACGTCCATGTGAAGGCGGAGTGCTTCCAGCGCGGCGGCGCCTTCAAGTTCCGCGGCGCGTTCAACAAGATCTCTTCACTCGACGAGGACACGCTAAGGAGGGGCGTCCTCGCCTACTCGTCGGGCAACCACGCGCAGGCCGTCGCCATCGCCGGCGGGCTGCTCGGCTCGCGCGCGACGATCGTCATGCCGGAGGACGCGCCGGCCGCGAAGCTCGACGCCACGCGCGGCTACGGCGCCGAGGTCGTGCCGTACGACCGCTGGACCGAGAACCGCGAGGAGATCGGGGCCCGGCTGGCAGCGGAGCGCGGGCTGGAGCTCGTGAAGCCCTACGACGACCCGCTCGTGATGGCCGGCCAGGGGACCGTTGCACTCGAGCTGCTCGAGGACGCACCGGAGCTCGACCTGCTCCTGGTGCCGGTCAGTGGCGGCGGCCTCATCGCGGGCTGCGCGACCGCCGCCAAGGCCCTGCGGCCCGGGATCCGCGTGGTGGGAGTCGAGCCGGAGGCGGGAGACGATACGCGGCGCTCGCTCGCAGCCGGCGAACGCGTTCGCATCGACGTCCCGCCAACCATCGCCGACGGGCTGCAGGCGACCGAGCCCGGCGAGCTGACGTTCGACGTGAACCGGCGGCTGGTGGACGAGGTCGTCACCGTGAGCGACGAGGAGATCGTCGAGGCGATGGCCTTCCTCTTCGACCGGCTGAAGCTCGTCGCCGAGCCGAGCGGCGCCGTCGGGGTCGCCGCCCTGCTCACCGGGAAGCTCGACGCGCGCGGGCGCTCTGTCGGCGTCGTCGTCTCGGGCGGGAACGTCGGCGCCGCCCGATTCGCCGAGCTGGTGGCTAGGAGTCCTTCAAGCCGAGCAGGATGACCTCGACCAGCGTCTGCTCGGCCTTGGCGACGGCCTCTTCATCGGACGGCAGGCGCCCGAGCACCCACGCCGTCAGCAGCTCGTCGATCGACCCGTAGACGACGGTCGCAGCGAAGGCCGGGTCGATGTCCTTGCGGAACTCACCACGCTCGATGCCGCGCGCGATCACCCGCTGGAGCGCGTCGATGGGCAGCGTGAGCTCGCCGATCCGCTCGCCCAGCTCCGGGCTGCGCCCGAACTCCTGGATGACGACACGGACGACATCCGGCAGATGGAGCCAGGTGCGCAGGACGATCGCCGCGATGTGGCGGATCTGGTCGGCGGCCGGCTCGTCGGTCTCCTCCACGCTCTCGATCCGCGCGACGAGGATGCTCCAGTTCTCGTGGAAGACCGCCTCGAGCACCTGGTCCTTGGACTTGAAGTAGTGGTACAGGAGGCCGTGCGCGACGCCGGCCTCCTCGGCGATGTCGCCCACCCGGCTCGCGTGGAACCCCTTACGCGCGAACACGCGCACGGCGGCGTCGAGGAGCTGCCGCCGTTTGTCCTCCAGCGCTGCCGACTTCGTGGCCAAAGCTGGCAGAGCCTACTCCGGCTTCTGCCCGTCTGTCACCGCCGGCGGCGACGAGGCGATGTCCTTGACCGCGCCCGCAACTCTCCCGACGGCCGACTGCAGCTCGCTCGGGATGATCCAGACCTTGTTCGACTCGCCCTGCGCGATCAGCGGGAGCGTCTGGAGGTACTGGTACGCGAGCAGCTCGGCGTCCGGCTTCCCCTCGTGGATGGCGTTGAACACGGTCTCGATCGCCTTCGCCTGCCCCTCGGCCTGCAGCATCGTCGCCTGCTTCTGACCCTCGGCCTTCAGGATCGCGGACTGCTTCTCGCCCTCGGCCTTGAGGATCGACGACTGCCGCTCGCCTTCCGCCTGCAGGATCACAGCCCGTTTCTCGCGGTCGGCGCGCATCTGCTTCTCCATCGAGTCCTGGATCGAGGCGGGCGGGTCGATCGCCTTCAGCTCTACGCGGTTGACGCGGATGCCCCACTTGCCGGTTGCGTCGTCCAGGACGCTGCGGAGCTGGGTGTTGATGTGATCGCGCGAGGTGAGTGTCTTCTCGAGAGCAATCCCGCCGATCACGTTCCGCAAGGTCGTGACCGTCAGCTGCTCGATCCCCTGGATGTAGTTGGCGATCTCGTACGTCGCCGCCTTGGCGTCGGTGACCTGGAAGTAGAGGACCGTGTCGATGTTGACGACGAGGTTGTCCTCGGTGATGACTGGCTGCGGCTCGAACGAGACGACCTGCTCGCGCAGGTCGAGCAGCGGTCTCACTCGGTCGACGAAGGGCACGACGAGTGTCAGCCCCGGCGTAAGCGTGCGCGAGTAGCGGCCGAAGCGCTCGACGACGCCGGCGCGCGCCTGCGGGATGATCCGGACCGTCCGCCACAGGGTGACGAGGACGAAGACGACGACTGCTAGGGGGATGATCCAGGCGATCATGTGACGGTTCAGCTCCTATCTGTACACGAGAGCGGTAGCGCCCTCGATTTGCACGACCTCGACCTCGTCGCCGACGTCGAAGGCCTCGTCGGGCATGTAGGAGCGGGCGCTCCACTCCTCGCCTCCGATCTTGACCCGCCCGCCGCGGCCGTCGACGCGCTGCAGGACGATCGCCCTCGCGCCCTCGAGCGCCGCGGCGCCGGTGCGGATCGCGTCGCGGCATCGCCAGGTGCGCCCGAGCGATCGGCCGCAGGACGCCGACCGCCGCGAACGAGCCGAGACCGAAGGCGAGGATCTGCGCCCAGAGGGGGCCGTGCAACGCCGCGACCAGCATCGCGACTACGGCGGCGACGGCGATCGGCCCGAGGAAGAACAGCCCCGGTGTGAAGATCTCGCCGACCGCGAGGAGGACGGCGACGATGGCCCAGACGACCCAAGCTGGCATGTCAAGAAGATTACGCCTCTAGATCGCGTCACGGCGTATCCTGAACCGCATCATGAAGCGGGCGCTCCTGGTTTTGCTGGTAGTGCTTGCCTCGCTCGTCTTCGTCGGCGGTGCCGCGGGGGCGACCTCCCGGCCGCGGGTGCTCGCGATCACCTTCGGGCCCGATCTCGAGATCAACCCGGTCACCCAGGGCTACCTCACGCACCAGCTCACGCGCGCAGCGAACGACGACTACGACGCCGCTGTGATCCTCCTCGACACGCCCGGCGGGCTCTCGACCTCGATGAAGACGATCTACCAGGCCGAGCTGGCCTCGAAGCTGCCCGTCATCGTCTACGTGTCGCCGGAAGGCGCGCGCGCCGCCTCGGCCGGAGTCTGGGTCGCCCAGGCGGCCGACGTCCTCGCCATGTCGCCGACCTCGAACATCGGCTCGTCGACGCCCATCGACTCGAGCGGCAAGAACCTCGGCTCGGACCTGCGCCGCAAGGTGATCAACGACGCGGTGGCCTCGCTCAACGCCCTCGCGGCCGTCCATCACCGCAATACGACGTGGCCGAAGAGAGCGGTGCGCGTCGCCTCGAACCTCACGGCCGACGCAGGCGCTGCAGATGAACGTGATCGACTTCATCGCGCCCACGCTCCCCGCCCTCCTCGACAAGCTCGACGGCTACAAGACGAAGAACGCGCAACGCCCCTACACGCTGCATCTCGCGGGAGCGCAGATCGACACGGTCAAGCCGGGCTTCATCACGCGTTTCCTCAACACGATCATCAACCCGAACCTGATCAGCCTGCTCTTCCTGCTCGGGATCGTCGGCCTCATCTTCGAGGTGCTCCATCCGGGCGTCGTGCTGCCCGGCGCGCTCGGCGCCGTCTGTCTCGTGCTGGCTCTGTACGGGTTCTCGGTGCTGACTCCGAGCTGGGGAGGGCTGGCGCTGATGTTGCTCGGCGTCGCCCTGCTGCTCGTCGACCTCCACGCGCCGACGCACGGCGTGCTCACTGCCGGCGGCCTCATATCGCTCCTGTTCGGCCTTGCGCTGCTATTCCAGAACGAGCCGGGGGTTTATCGCGTCAACCTCTGGCTGATCATCGGCATCGGTGGGGCGATAGCCATCTTCTGGACCTTTGCCACGGGGAAGGCATTGGCGGCGCAGCGTCGGCCCGTGACGACCGGCGTGCACATGATGGTCGGGCAGAGGGCCGAGGTGCGCGGGCCGGGGCTCGTCTTCGTCGACGGCGCGCTCTGGCAGGCGCATGCCGCCGACGACTCCGACCTGGTGCCCGGCGAGGAGGTCGAAGTGCAGGCCGTCGACGGGCTCCAGCTGACGGTGCGGAGATAGGATCCGGTCGTGCTCGGGTTCGTCAAGGTGCTGCGGGAGTACGAGCGCGCCGTCTTCTTCCGTTTCGGCCGGCTGCTCGATCCGCCGCGCGGTCCGGGGCTCGTCTGGAAGATCCCGATCGTCGACCAGCTCGTGAAGGTCGACCTCCGCACGGTCACGCTCAACGTCCCGCCCCAGGACGTCATCACCAAGGACAACGTGCCGGTGCGCGTCAACGCCGTCGCCTACTTCAAGATCGTCGACCCGAAGAGCGCGATCGTGCAGGTCGAGAACTACATGAACGCGACCTCCCAGATCTCGCAGACCACGCTCCGCTCGGTGCTCGGCCAGCACGTCCTTGACGAGCTTCTCTCCGAGCGGGAGAAGATCAACGCGATCCTGCAGGAGATCATCGACGAGGCCACCGGACCCTGGGGGATCAAGGTCTCGATCGTCGAGGTGAAGGACGTCGAGATCCCTGCGGGGATGCAGAAGGCAATGGCCCGCCAGGCCGAAGCGGAGCGCGAGCGCCGCGCGAAGATCATCAACGCGGAGGGCGAGTTCCAGGCCGCGGAGCGGCTGAAGGACGCCGCCCTCGTAATCGAGGAGCACCCCATCGCGCTGCAGCTGCGGTACCTGCAGACGCTGCTCGAGGTCGGCAGCACTTCCGGAACGTCGACGATCATCTTCCCCGCCCCGATCGACCTCATCCGGCCCTTCCTCGAGCGCGCTGAAAAGGACTAGATTCCGAGGAGCCCCGGCAGGTCGGTCAGGGTCTCGGCCCGCGGCTCGAACTCCGGGTGCACGCCCTCGCGGTCGAGCAGGATCGCGCCCATCCCGAGCGCCAGCGCGCCCTCGATGTCGTCGGCGATCGTGTCGCCGACCATCACCGCCTCGTCCGGCTCGACGCCGAGCAGGTCGAGCACGGCACGGAAGATCGACGCGTGCGGCTTCGTGCGGCCGTGGTGGAAGGAGCTGATGCCTGCGTCGACGTCGAGCCCGTGGTGCTGCGCGAACTCGCGGACGTCCCGCGCGGAGTTAGAGACGAGGCCGACCTGGAGGCCGGCGGAGCGAAGTGCGGTCAGCATGTCCGGCACGTCGTCGTAGAGCTCGAAGTTCTCGTGCCGCTCCCAGGCGCGCGTGATTTCGACCGCGCAGACGTACGCCGAGTCTGCGTCCCCTCCCATGCCGCGGACGATCCGCTCGGTGAAGCGAAACCAGATCTCGTCGTCGTGCTCGAGCTCCGGGTGGCGGCGGAGATCGACGAGAGCGGCGTCTCGGGCCGCCACGTAGCGGCCGGGCTCGAGCCTGAGCCCGTGGCGCTCGCCGGCGCGGACGTAACCCTCCGGCCCGAGCTCCGGTCCCGGCCGCGCGAGCGTGAAGTCGACGTCGAAGAGGACCGCGCGGAGCATCGGCGCTACCCTATGGCCGGTTTCGGGGTGTGGCGCAGCCTGGTAGCGCGCTCCGTTCGGGTCGGAGAGGTCCCCAGTTCGAATCTGGGCACCCCGATTTCTCCTCTCGCCGGCTCGATTCCAGCGTCGGGCGAGAGGACGCTGGCTCAGGCGAGGGCGGCAACAGAGCCCAGCCGAGGCGAGGCTGCGTACGCCCGCCCACGTCGTCCGGCATTCCTGGTAGACGAGGAGCCGGCCGGGCTGGTCTGGCCGTCTACGCCGGAAGGTGTCTGGCCGATGGCCATGAGACGGCGGGGGCGATGGTCCAGAGAGATTGGACCTTGTCGGGTTTGTCGTGGCGGCAGTAGAACCTGTGTGTGCTTCGACTTTCGATGCTCGCGACGATGGCGACTGTGGTCGTCTTGTCGGTCGGGGCTGGCCACGGAGCGGCAGCGTCGGGCTGCAAGACGAATTCGGGGAAGATCCATCAGGCAGCTCTTCATCACCGGCGACCCAGGCCTTCGAATCGTCGTCTTTGCCGCCCCGCGAGCAAAAGGGCTCCAGTTGTATCCGGGACGGCCCAGGACGGGCAGAGGCTGACTGCCAACCCAGGCTCCTGGAGCGGATCGAAGCCGATCAGGTTCGCCTATCAATGGCAACGCTGCACCGGCTCAGGCACCTCCTGCCACGCGATCCCGGGAGCCGTGTTTCGCACCGAACCACTCGACTCGGCCGACATCCGCGGAACACTGAGAGTCGTGGTGACGGCCAAGAACGCGGCCGGCTCCGCCAGAGCGCGCTCGGCGGCATCGCGCGTCGTGGCAGCAATGCCTCCCCGCAACAAGGTGGCACCGGCTGTCTCGGGAACGCCGCAGGATGGACAAACGCTGACCGCCAACCCCGGCTCCTGGAGTGGCTCGAAGCCGATCAGCTTCTCCTATCAATGGCAGCGCTGCACCAGCTCGGGCTCCTCCTGCCAGGCGATCCCGGGCGCAACCCTCCGGAGCGAGCCACTCGACTCAACCGAGGTCGGCGCAACGATCCGGGTGGCGGTCACCGCCGGCAACTCCGCCGGCTCGGCCACGGCATACTCGGCCGCCACGAGCATCGTCGCAGGCGTGCCGCCTCACAACACCGTCGGCCCCTCGCTTTCCGGGACGCCGCAGGACGGGCAGGCGCTGACCGCCGACCCTGGCTTCTGGAGCGGCTCGAAGCCGATCAGCTTCTCCTATCAATGGCAGCGCTGCACCAGCTCGGGCTCCTCCTGCCAGGCGATCCCGGGCGCAACCCTCCGGAGCGAGCCACTCGACTCAACCGACGTCGGCGCAACGATCCGGGTGGCGGTCACCGCCGGCAACTCCGCCGGCTCGGCCACGGCATACTCGGCCGCCACGAGCATCGTCGTGGCACTGCCCCCACACAACAGCGAGGCGCCCTTGATCTCGGGCGTCGCTCGCGAGGGGCAAGTGCTGACGGGTGCGCCCGGTTCCTGGCAGGGGACGATCCCGCTCCGCTTGAGCTTCCAGTGGCGCCGTTGCGACACCTCCGGCGCCTCCTGCGCGGACATCCCCGATGCGACCTCGACCAGCTACAGGCTGACGCCGGGCGACGACGGCTCGACGATCTCACTCGCGGTCAACGCGTCGAACGCCGGCGGGTCGGTCGAAGCGGATTCGCAGCCGACTGCAGCTGTCGTCGATCCACAGCCCGGTTTCCCCATCAGGGCCGCCTTCTACTACCCCTGGTTTCCGGAGGCCTGGAAGCAGCAAGGGCTCGACCCGTTCACCCATTACAACCCATCACTCGGCTTCTACGACTCGAGCGCGACCGACGTTATCGCGCAGCACATCCAGTCCATGGAATACGGCAACATCCAGGCCGGAATCGCCTCCTGGTGGGGTCAGGGAACACCGACTGACCTCCGCTTCCCGGCACTGCTATCGACCACTGATTCGCTGGGATCGAGCCTGCGCTGGGCGATCTACTACGAGCCCGAGGGTCAGGGCGACCCGACGGTGAGCCAGATCACGGACGATCTCACCTACATCCGTGACAAGTACGCCCCCGACCCTGCGTATCTGCGAATCAACGGGCGCTTCGTCGTCTTCGTTTATGCCGATCCGCTCGACGGCTGCTCGATGGCCGAACGCTGGCACCAAGCGAACACCGTCAACGCCTACGTTGTGCTCAAGGTGTTCCCCGGCTACCACAATTGCACAAGCCAACCCGACGGCTGGCACCAGTACGGCCCCGCGATCGCCGAAAGTTCACAGGCCGGTTACTCGTTCTCGATCAGCCCGGGCTTCTACAAAGCAAACGAGAGCAGCCCACGACTGACACGCGACCTGACTCGCTGGAATCAAAACATCCGAGACATGATTGCCTCGGGCGCGCCCTTCCAGTTGATCACCACGTTCAACGAATGGGGAGAAGGCACTGTCGTCGAGAGCGCGCAAGAGTGGGCGACCTCGTCCGGCTACGGCGCCTACCTCGACGCCCTCCACGACAACGGCGCCGACCCGTAGCCCTTCGCGCTCAGAGGCCATTCCCGAACTCTGGCCCAGGCGAGAAAACCTCTCGCCCGTCAATCTCCAGGCTGTGGCGATTCCAGGCCGCATAAGCCGAGCGTTCGCCCGCCTCAGGAATGCGTTGGCTCCAAAGCCGACAACGGGAGTTCGCGCCGGGGCTCAGGGACGCTGCCGAACACCGAACCGCGCTACACAAACCCCCAGTGCTCAGCAGCCAAGCGAAGGCGGCACTCGGCGCTCCAGACGCACTACTTCGCCTCTCGGCGTCACGAGGTAAATGCCGGAGGGCCGCGCGATGCGCGTCTTCGACGCGTGGATCGACTTCCACAGCTTCACGCGGGCCATGCCGTCGTTCGTCCAGCCGAGTGGGGTCACCGGTTGCGAGCGGAAGACTTGATGGAGCGCAGTCGTATCGCTCGTGATCAGGTACGTGAACGGGATTTCGCACTCACCCGACCACTCCGCCAGGAGCATCTTGCCCTGCGGATCTGCGAGAACCCGCCTCCACCAGCCGTGCAGCGGGTAGGGCGCGCGGTCGGCCGCGAGCAGGACCGACCAACGAGACCCGTCGCGGTGTTCGATACGCGACATCTCTCCCCCGCTGCGGTGGAAGACAGTGCAAGCACGAAAGCCGCCGGAGACGGAGCTGCAGCGACTCTCACTCACCTTCCCTGGTTGGGTTGCTGTGGTCTGCGAGTTGGTCTGCGAGACCTTTGAGCCTGCGCAACCGGCGGCAAGAAGGACCACGGCGACGAGAACGACCCTAGACATAGCTGGGGCGGCTACCTGCGGGGGCGGTGGAGGCTGCGGGCGAGGTCGAGGAGGGCTCGCTTTCCTTTGAGAGTGTTGATCGTGATGTAGAGATTGTCCTTCTTGAGGTGGCCGGTCCATTGCTTGAACGAGGTGTTCCGTGGGTGGGGGTGCGCGACAGTCGCGCTCATGCCGAACTCCTTGGAGACTTCGACCTGGATCGAGTCGGTGGGGATGCTTTTCCAATCGATCGACGGGTCGGCGCGGGGGAGCTCGTCAATCGTGGTCGAGCGCGTCGCCGCCAGTCCGTCCTCCGCGGGGCCGTAGACGAGTTCGATCCCGTGGACCGAAGGCTTCTGCTTCCGTCTCGCGGTGAGTGGGTTCACGGCGCCGAGCTTGAGGCGGGCCACGCTCTCTCCAGCCGTCAGCCATGGTGCGTCGACGGTCGTCTTCGGCGACGCGCGAGGATGCGAGGTAGTCGGTCCCTGCCGACCAGGAGTTTCCGTGCAGGATTGCGCTGGCGAGCAGGCTCGGCCCCTCGCGCCTGAAGTCGGCTGAGCTGTACGGGATCGCCTTGGTGACGAGGATGCGCTCGTCGTAGCGCCGCCCATCGAATGTGGTGCGGGAGAGGATCGGCTCGTAGCTGCGTGTGTCGATGGCGATCTCGAGCGTCGGCGTGTGTGGAACCGACGTGGATGGCGGCACGGACTTGAAGCGAAGCCAGTAGACCGGACGTCCGTGAATGGTTCCACGTCCATTGAGCTCGGCTCCTCCGCTCTTCAACGCTGCGCGATAGCCGTTCCAGAACGAAGCGAGCGCACGACCGGGATTGGGCGGGAACGCGTTCTTGCTCTTTGCGGCATCTTGCGGCAAGAGCAGATCGCCAACGGCCCGACCGCCCTCGCTCACGACGAGGTGAACCCGGTGCCCACGCTGGTCGGTCCACAGCTCGTCTCGCAAGACCGAAGCGGTGCTCCTGCCGGTCTTCAGGTTGACGTCGACCGTTCCGGTGGGCTGCTCCGTGACAACGTGCATGATCGGCCCGACGCCCAGGGCTGCGATGGCACGACGGGCGAAGCCTGGATGGGTCTGCCGAGACGAGGAGCCGCAAGCGGTCAGCGCCACGACCACTACCGGCCCCAGCAGCACTATGCAGCGCTTCATGTCCGTGTTATACGCCTCCTCAGGCGTAGGTCTCGCGAAGCCAGGCAAGCCGCTCCGCCAGCACCCGCCCCAGCTCCGGCCGGCGTGGTAGC
>CAVXXZ010000029.1:0-31221 GCA_963765795.1 uncultured Actinomycetes bacterium | reverse complement strand
TCGATCATGTCGGTCCCAACGTGCGCGACTACGAGGGCAGCCGCGCCTTCTACGAGCAGGCCCTGGCACCACTCGGCTGGACCGTCCTCGCCGAGTGGCCCGACCACGGCGTGGCCGGGTTCGGCGACCAGGGCCAGCCCGTCTTCTGGCTCCATCAGCGCGAGCCCTACACGACCGGAATGCACGTCGCGTTCACGTGCGAGGACAGGGCGGCCGTCGACGCGTTCCACGCCGCGGGCCTCGCCGCCGGCGGCACCGACAACGGCCCGCCGGGCGTGCGCTGGTACCACGAGAACTACTACGGCGCGTTCGTGCTCGACCCCGACGGCAACAACGTCGAGGCCGTCTGCCACAAGCCGGAATAGACTCACGCGCGTGTCCTGGGACGTCCTGAACGACGAGCAGCGCGAGCTGCGGGACCTCGTCCGCCAGCTCGCGCGTGAGCGGATCGCGCCGCGCGCCGCCGAGATCGACACCTCGCACGAGTTCCCGTGGGACGTCGTCGAGCTGTTTCGCGAGAACGACATCTTCGGCCTCTTCTTCGCCGAGGAGTACGGCGGGCTCGGCACCGGCGCGCTCCTCTCGCTGATCGCGATCGAGGAGGTGGGGAAGGTCTGCGCGACCTCTGCCCTGATCCTCGCGGTGCAGGAGCTCGGCTCGCTCGGCCTCAAGCTCGCGGGCAGCGAGGAGCAGAAGGAGCGCTACCTCCCGAAGTTCGCCTCGGGGGAGTGGCTGCCCGCGTACGCCCTGACCGAGTCCGGCTCCGGCTCCGATTCGGCCGCGATGCGGACGACCGCGCGCCGCGAGGGCGACGAGTACGTCCTCGACGGCTCGAAGCGCTTCATCACGAACGCCGGCGTCGCGAGCCTCTACACCGTCTTCGCGAAGACCGACCCCGACGCGGGCCACGGCGGGATCTCGGCCTTCGTGGTGGAGGCCGACGCGCCTGGCTTCGCGGTGGCGCGGCTCGAGCCGAAGATGGGCATCTCGGGCTCGACGACCGGCGAGCTGACGTTCGACTCCTGCCGCATTCCGGCCGCGAACCTCCTGGGCGAGGAGGGCGAGGGCTTCCGGATCGCGATGCGCATCCTCGACCGCTCGCGTCCCGGCGTGGCCGCGCAGGCGCTCGGCATCGCGCAGGGCGCGACCGACTACGCACTCGAGTACGCGAAGACGCGCGAGACGATGGGCAAGCCGATCGGCGAGCACCAGCTGATCCAGGCGAAGCTCGCCGACATGGAGACGGAGTGCGAGGCCGCGCGCGGCCTCCTCTACCGCTTCGGCTGCATGGCCGACGAGGGCGTGGAAGGGGCGGAACTGACGAAGGCCTCGGCGATGGCGAAGCTCAAGTGCGGCGACGTCGCGATGGCGGTGACGACCGACGCAGTACAGATCCTCGGCGGCTACGGCTACATCAAGGAGTACCCGGTCGAGCGCTTCATGCGCGACGCGAAGATCACGCAGATCTACGAGGGGACGCAGGAGATCCAGCGGCTCGTGATCGCCCGCGAGATGCTGCGCGAGACGCGCGCGTTCCTCCTCGCCGGCGTTGGCTGAGCTCTTCCGGCCGAGCGAGCACGAGCCGCTCGTGACGGCGGAGTGGGACGAGGCGCGCGTCGAGGAGGCGATCGCGGCCATCGTCGCCGACGCGGAGGCCGCCTTCGACGGGGCTCGCTGGCCGTGGCATCCGCGCGAGGGCGAGGAGGATGAGGATCCGAACGACGTCTACTTCGGTGGCGCGGGAGTCATCCTGGCGCTCCACGAGCTCGGCTCGACCGGCTGGGAAGACCCTGCCCTGGCATTCGTCGACCGGCAGCGGGCTCGCCCGCCCCTCGACGAGTACACGGTCGAGACGAGCTATTCGTTCGGCGAGCTTGGGATCGACCTCGTCGCATATCTGCTGACGGGCGACGCCGGCCTCGCCGACCGCGTGCACGAGCTTCTCCTCGTCGAACCCGATTCCGAGTCGAACGAGGTGATGGTCGGGACGCCCGGGCGGATGCTCGCGGCCGAGGCGATGCTCGCCTGGACGGGAGACCATCGCTGGGAGGAGGCGTGGTGCGGCATGGCAGAGCGGGTCGAGGCGGCCCGTGATCCCGACGGCCTCTGGACGCAGTGCCTCGCCGGGCAGGACGCTCGCTCTCTCGGCCCGGCGCACGGCTACGCCGGGAACATGCGGGCGCTTGCCAACCGGGGACGAGCGCCCGAGCCGGCGGACCTCGAGCCGTACGTTCTCCGGGAGGACGGGGTCGCGAACTGGCAGCCCCGTGAGGGTGCGCGTCCTGACGAGATCCGCGTGCAGTGGTGCCACGGGGCGCCCGGCATGGTGGCGACGCTCGGCGACCTGCTCGACCTCGAGCTCGCCGTCGACGGCGGTGAGCTGACGTGGCGTGCCGGTCCGCTCACGAAGGGACCCAGCCTTTGCCACGGCACGGCGGGCAACGCGTACGCCTTCCTCGTCCTCCACCGCCGGACGGCCGATGAACTTTGGCTCGACCGGGCACGCGCGTTCGCGCTGCACGCGATCGGCCAGGTCGAGCGGGAGCGTGCGGCGGTTGGCCACGGCCGCTACTCGCTCTTCACCGGCGACGTCGGCGTCGCGCTCTTCCTCCGTCACCTGCTCGACGGCGAGGACCGCTTCCCGACTATGGGGCCGTTCGACGCTTGATCATCAGGCGTGAGGACGCTGGCCCAGCCCAGTGCGCTCCCGCTCGTGGCGCTCGTCGGCACGCCGCCCTCGGCGAGCCACTAGTGCGACGTGGTTGCCTGGAGTAGCTGCTTGCGACGAAATACGGTGGTGGCCCCAGGTCCCTGTCCCTCCTCGATCCAGGCGACGTTGAAGCCAACGCGATCGTAGAAACGTGCCGCCTCGTTGTTCTCGGCGGCGTGTTCGGTCAAGACGCTCGATGCTCTGCCCGCCACGGCGAGGATCAACTCATCGACCAACTTGGATCCGATCCCGCGGCCGCGCATCAGCGGCTCCACGTAGAGCTTCCACATGATCGGCTCCCCCTCATACCACCCGAACTCCGTGACTCCCACGATCGCGCCATCGTCATCGGCGACGATGACACGCCCTTCGGCGATCGCGTTCTCCTGGCCGCTGGACTCCCAGTACTGAGTGACCTGGGCCTCTCCGTACTCGGGCAACCCGATCGACTCGTAGAAGGGAACCAAGATCCGGCGGCCGAAATCCCGAATAGCGACCAGGTCCGACATCTCGGCGAAGCGCACCCTGAGCGCCATCGGCCGATGCTACAACCGCCCCATCAGTCAGGGGTCATTCCGGAACACTGGCCCAGCGGACGCTCCTTACGTCAGATCCCGCTCAGCGTCGCCGTCGAGCGCGAGATCGCTCAGCCAGGCGAGTGTCACGGGTGGCTGGCGGCGGTCGCCGGGTCAGGATTTTCCCTGATGATGCCGGCGGCGCCTGCCGCGAGAATGGGACTTGGAAAGGAGTGTGGAACATGTCGACTATGTCGCATGGTTCTCCGCCGGTTGCCCGCGAACGGCCGAGTTGGTCGGTGCTGCGGGCCGTTCCCGAGATGTGGGCATCGCTTGCCATAGCGGCCATGTGGGTTGCCGTCTTCGTCACCGCAGTCTGGGGGCCGGACGCGCAGTTCCACGGCGTTGACGGGAGCAGCTCGACCATTCCGACCGCAGTCTTCGTCACCTTCTTTGCGTTCCTCGGCACGTGGATCGTGGCGAGACACGGCTTCCGACAACACAACAAGGACTGAGGAGTCCAGAGGCGCGGGACAGGGGCCGACGGACCGCCGCCGCTCCTGCCCGCCCCTCGCCTCAACCGTCTCCTCGGGCGTCATTCCGGAACACTGGCGCAGCCGAGCGTCGCCTACGGAAGCGCGGTTGCCGAGTCGCCGTCTACGCACACCCGAGTTGCCTCCGGAGAGGCGTTGAGCGCTAGTTGCGCGAGGTCCTGGCGGTGGCTAGTCCACGTGTGGCTCTTGCCGCAATGAGGGCACAAGACCGCTCGCCAAAACATGTGCGCCTTTCGCATGCCGCCGGGCGAGGTCTCTTCAATGTCCACAGGCTCACCTGTCTCCGGGCACTTGAGTTGCACCATCGCCATGGCCCCAATCTACGCCTCAGGGGTCATTCCCGAACGCTGGCCCAGCCGACCGCTCAACCCGGCAGCCCTTCGCGCCGGTCGGACTTCGAGCCGCTGTCCTACGTTGTCGCAGGCTCGATCAGGTAACCACGTCCATCGAGATCAAGGCGAGCCGGGCCGTCCGCTCGTTCGGTGACGTGCGTGTCGATCGCGCCAAGGACGCGGTTGATCTCGCGGTCGTCGTGGAGGCTGACCTGCACGTCGTAGCGCCCGTCCTCGTTCTCGACGAGTTCGGCCTCGAAGCCTCGAAGGCACTCGAGCAAGGCCTCTGCCCTCTTAAGGCTCGCCGGCCCGATGGTCAGTGTCTGCAAGATGCTCACGTCCGACCCCCTGATTAGCTAGACTCGACGACTAACAAGACGCGACTAACAAGACGGGACATTGTATACACGATAGTAATAGCGTATGTCAAGCACGGATAAACCAACCACCTGGACCTTCCTAACCAACCACGCTCAGGTGCTGCTCTGCCTTGCCGAGACGCCCGACATCCGCCTACGCGACGTCGCCGAACACGTGGGCATCACCGAACGGGCAGCCCAACGCATCCTCGCCGACCTCGTCGACGCCGGCTACGTCAAGACCACCCGCGTCGGACGCCGCAACCACTACACCCTCAACCGCGAACACGCCATGCGACACACGAGCCAAGCCGGCTACGACATCGGCGCCCTACTCGAAGCACTACCCCGAACTCACACCCCCAACGACGCCGAGACACCTGAGCTGAGAACGGGCAGGTGAGGGTCAGGGTCATTCCGGAACACTGGCCCAAGCCAGCATTGAGTCGCCAGGCGTCCCTCTCCCCCTGGCCGGTCGTCCACCGCAGACCACCCAAACAAAAGCGCGCCCTGGTCAAGAAATCAAGGATCCAACCGGGCGTCGAGAAGTTCAAGGACCAGCAACATCGCCGGGCGCCCGCTCCTCAGGGGTCATTCCGGAGCACTGGCCCAAGGGAGTGTTGGCCCCACCCACGTCTCCTCGCTACGGTCCTGCCGCAGTGAGATCGAGCCGAAATACGCTCCTCGGTGTCTACTACCTCGGTGTTCTCGCGATGATCGCCGTCGGGGCCACCTTGTGGCTGACCGGACACGGCACCGGTGATCCTTGGTTGAGCCTCGGTGTCGCGTTGGCGTTCGCGCCGCCCGTCGTGATCTGGGTCCGCCGGCTGTTCAGCCGAGACTGAGGACGAGCGCGCGGCGCTGCGGCCTCAGGAGCCCGCGAGTGGCCGGGTGTTGATCTGGCCGTGGTCGTCGATGCTGACGACCATCAGATCGGGTCCGCGCCTCAGGATGGCCGAGCCGGGTGTCTGACTCTCGAGCGCCCACCCCTGTGTAGCCCAGCTCGCGACCGCGGCGTCGAGTCGCCGCTGCCGCTCCTCGCCCGAGATGCCGCCGCGGCCGCCGGTGAAGAGGGCGACCAGGAGGCCGATCACGCCGGCCGCGAGGATCCCGAGCACGACCCACACCCAGGTCGGCGTCGAGCTCGACGAGCTGGAGCTCGTGGTGGTGGGGGTCGTCGGGGCGAGCGTCGTCGTTTGCTCTACGGTCGTAGCCACGGTCGTTGCGGGAGCCGTCGTCGTTTCCTCGACGGTCGTCGTGACGGGGAGCGTCTCGGTGGTCGTGACATCCGCGACGCCGGTGGCTGCCAGCCCGCCCGCGAGCAGTAGACCGGCTGCGAACAGCGCCACAAGGCCGACGAGCTTCGCCATCACCGCTACTCAACCGGCCGCCTGCCGGCCGGTCGTCATCCAACCCGGATGAAGAACGCCCCGTGAGTAGGCTTCCCGGCGTGGGAGCCGACGGCGCAGTCGTGGTGAAGGTCGTGTCCGGACAGTCCGAGGCCGAAGTCGTGTGCGGGCTGCTCCGGTCGGCGGGGATCGAGTGCGGGTACCGCGACACGGACGCCATCGATTCGTCGCTCGAGGACTTCATGGCGGCGGGAGCCCAGGAGATCCTCGTGCACGAGTCCGACCTCGCCGCCGCGAAGGAGCTGCTCGAGGCGACATGAGGTTCGACGGCATCCACCACGTGACGTGCATCACGGCCGACGCACCGCGGAACGTCGACTTCTACACCCGCGTCCTCGGGCTCCGGCTCGTGAAGAAGACCGTGAACCAGGACGATCCGACCGTCTACCACCTCTTCTACGCGGACGAGGAGGGGAACGCGGGCTCCGACATCACCTTCTTCGAGTACCCGAACGCGCGGCCCGGCCAGGCCGGCGACGGGATGGTGCACACCGTCGTCTGGCGGGTGGGCTCGGCCGACGCGCTCGAGTTCTGGGCCGAGCGGCTGAGCGCGGAGGGCCACGAGGTCGAGGCCGACGGCGAGTCGCTCCGCTTCGAGAATCCCGAAGGTCTCGCACACGAGCTCGTCGTCGCGCAGGTTCCGGACGAGCCACTCGTCGCGCACCATCCCGAGATCCCGCGGGAGGTCGCGCTACAGGGCTTCGAGGGAGTCCGCGCGTACGGCCGGCCGGTCGACGAGTTCCTCACGAAGCTCGGCTTCGAGCAAGAGGAGGACGGCCGCTGGGACACACGCGCCGAGACGCGTGGCGGCTGGATCGAGTACGCCGAGGCGCCCTACGTGGCCGGGGTCGGCGGCGCCGGCACCGTCCACCACGTCGCGTGGGCTTCGACGATGGAGGATCACCAGGCCTGGCACGACCTTGTCCAGGAGGCGGGCGGCAACCCGACGCAGATCATCGATCGCTTCTGGTTCCGCTCGATCTACTTCCGCGAGCCGGCCGGCGTCCTGTTCGAGATCGCGACCCTCGGCCCCGGCTTCGCCGCGGACGAGGATCCCGCGCACCTGGGCGAGAAGCTGATCCTGCCGCCGGCCTTCGAGCACCTGCGCGACCGCGTCGAGCCCGTGCTCACGCCGCTGCCCGATCCTCGGGCCGACTGGGCCGCGCGCTAGCTACTTCCCTACTTCCCTGGTTCCGGGAGAGAGGACGTGTCGACGACTTCGAAGTCGGCGCCTGTGAGCCGGCCGAGCGAGTGGAGGGCGTCGTTCGACCAGTGCCGGTTCGGTGCGCCCGAGACGTACCAGGGCGAGCCGTTGTCGGCGAGGATCATTCCGTAGCGCTGCAGCGCTCGCAGCACCACGCGTGCCTGCCGCGGGAACGAGGCGATGTTCACGCTCGTCTTCAGCCTCACGCGCAGCCCCATCGGCGGCAGCGACGGATCGCTCGAGCTGGAGGCGTAGTGGCGCGCGGGGTAGACGTATGCGCGCCGCGTGCGCGCCGCCGTGAAGCGGAGCGCGTGGTCGATCACGCCGCGCGAGACCTCGTCCCAGCGGGCGAGGCCGGCGAAGATCGGCAGCCCGGCGGCATCGGCGGACGTCCAGCCGGCGGGCCGGAGATGGTTCGAGCGCAACCTCCAGGTCGCGCCCGAGCCGGCGGTCCAGCCATGGCTCGTATGGCGCAGGTCGTACAGCTCGTAGAGCCGGCACGTGCTCTTGTCCACCAGAATTGCGTGCCGGTCGCCCGACGCGTGCGCGCCTCCCTCGATGTGGACGTGCCGCGGGATCGGGTAGCGGACGCGGTCGGACTCGTCGGCGTACTCGAACGAGACGCGATGGAGGGGCGTCGTTCGCGACACCACGTCGAACGGGATCCCGATCGGACCGCCGTCCCACTTCCCGGAGCCGAAGTCGGCATGGACCGGTGCGTCGAGCCCGATCGAGGCGATCAGCTGGTCGGAGGCGGAGGCGACGGGAAGCTTGTCGACGCGTTGGTTCCACGCGTTGTTCGCCGGGAAGACCGGGCAATGCCGCGCGGCCGGGAGGCGCAACGCGTGCGCCGCCGACCCGGGGAGGAGCAGGAGCGCGAAGGCGGCAGAAACCGATGCCACCAGGGCCTTCATGGCCTTTCCATCGGCTGAGGAGTCCCCCATACTGAGCCCGAATGGCGACGGCGCCTCCCCCGCGGCGGGTCCTCGTCGTCGACGACGACGACGATATCCGCCTACTCCTTCACGAGCTCCTGTCGGGGGCCGGTTACCTCGTGGAGACGGCTCAGGACGGGCGCGCAGCGCTCCGCGTCTTCCACGAGAACCCCATCGACGTCGTCGTCCTCGATCTCTCGATGCCCGAGCTCGATGGATTCGAGACGCTGGAGCGCTTGCGCGACCTGAGCGACGTGCCGGTAATCCTGCTCACCGCGCGGAGCAGCGAGATCGACAAGGTGCGAGGCTTCCGTGCGGGCGCCGACGACTACGTCGTGAAGCCCTTCGGCCGCCAGGAGCTGCTGGCCCGGATCGAGGCGCTCCTCCGTCGCGCCCCCGAACCCACGCACCTGGAGCACTACGACGACGGTGCGATCTCCATCGACTACGCCAGGCGCCTCGTCATGTCCCGTGGCCTGCCGGTCAGCCTCACACCCCTCGAGTTCCGTCTCCTGGACGCCTTCGCACGGCATCCCGGACAGGTGCTGTCAGCGGATCAGCTGATCGAGCACTGCTGGGGGCACGAGGCCGGGGTCTCGCGCGACCAGGTGAAGCTCTACGTGTCCTATGTGCGGAAGAAGCTCGGCCACGACGCCGACGGCTGGCAGCCGATCGAGACCGTGCGCGGCTTCGGCTACCGGTACGTCCCGCCCTCCAGCTGACGAAGCGGGAGCGTCACCGTGACGCGGGTTCCTTCGCCCTCCCAGCTCTCGAGGGAGATCGTGCCGCCGTGGCTTTCGACGATCGCGCGTGCGATGACGAGCCCGAGGCCGGTGCCGGGAATCTCGCGGCGCGTGGCGGTCGATGCGCGGTAGAAGCGCGAGAACAGCCGGCCGAGCTCGGCGTGCGGGACGCCGATCCCGTTGTCCGAGATCTCGATGCGGCGATCGCCGTCGCTCCCGCTCGTCGAGAGCACGACGGCGCCGCCGGCGGGCGTGTACTTGATCGCGTTCGAGAGGAGGTTCTCGAGCACCTGGCCGAGGCGAGTGGGGTCCGCTTCCAGTGGAAGTGGGCCCTCGCTGTCGAGGGTGATCGCGACGCGCTTCTCGGCTGCGGCAGCGCCCGCGTCCTCGACCACTGCGGCCGCGAGCTCCGCGAGATCGACGGGCTCGGTGTGCAGCTCGAGCAGATCCGCCTCGATTTGTGCCACGAGCAGCAGGTCCTCGACGATGCGCTGCAGGCGGGCAGTCCCGCGCCGGGCGGCGGTCAGGTAGGTGCGGCCCGTCAGCGCGAGGCTGTCCTCCTCGTCGCCCAGCAGCTCGAGGAAGCCGGAGACCGAGGTGAGCGGCGTTCGCAGCTCGTGGGAGACCGCGGCCACGAAGGCGTCGCGCAACCGCTCGAGCCGGCGGTCGGCCGTCACCTCCCGTAGCGTCCAGATCCGGCCGACGAGGGCTCCGTCGGGCCTGGTCACGGGGATCGTGCAGCCGCGGAAGACACGGCCGGTGTCGCTGAGCTCGAACTCGTCCTCGCTGGCCGCCGGATCCTGCTGCGAGCTCGCGCATCCGCTCGCTGAAGCGATCAGGCTCGGTCGTCCGCTCGGCGAGGGCGAGCAGTCGCTCCGATCACGGTGCCGTACGGCGGCAGCCCGAGCTCCAGCGAGATCTCTTGGAGCGGCGCGTTTGCGAGGAGCAGCCGTCCGGAAGCGTCGGTGAGGCAGATGCCGTCCAGCGTCGAGTCGAGGAGTGCCCGCTGCACCGCGCTCGTCTCCTGCAGCTCGAGCGCATCGGACGAAATGCGACGCGAGGAGTAGCCGGCGGCGAGACCGACTCCGACGAGGGGGGCTAGCCGCAGCATCAGCGTCACCGGGTCGTGGGGGAGCCCGACCAGCTCGGCGTCGGCGAAGTAGAGGCCGGTTGCCGCGACCCCGGCGAGTGCGCCCACGATCGGCCCGAGCTCGGCAGCGAGGAGCGCCACCCACGGCACGAACATGATGCTTCCGATCGGACCCGAAGCGCCGGTGGCCAGCATCGCCGCAAAGGTGCCGAGCAACCCGGCGACCCCAATGCCGAGCAAGACCTTCGGCTGTCGGGCCAGGCGACCGACCGTTATGCGCAGGCGCACGAAGAGGGCCCGGCGCTCGACGAGATAGAGGTCGGTAACCGCGCTCATCTCAGCTCTCTCCCTCGTCACGGGCGTCTGTTTCCCCATCCCCCGAGAATGCGATCCAGAAGAAGACCGAGCAGCCGGCGAACAGCGCCAGCAGGATAGGCATGTGGAAGACCCTGAGGACGAACCAGGCGTCGGGGATGCGCAGCTGCTTGGCGCCGACGACGTCGTGGTTGGTCGGATACCAGAGGTCTGGCGCAGTCCGGTTGTCGCCCTTCATCCTCCAGCCGGTCCTGCCGTTGCCGCCGACGATCCGATGGATGACGACATGGCCGGCGCCGACCTGTCCTTTCGGCACGCGGTAGGCGATGACCTCGCCGACGTGGTAGCTCGACTCGTGCTCGACGAGGACGAGGTCGCCGGTGTGCAGGTGCGGCAGCATGCTCGTGCCGCTTACGAGCACCCAGCCGGCGCGGCCGCCGAGGCTCTGCGGCAGGCAGAACCAGAGCAGCATTGCGACGAACGCGAGCTGCGCCGCCACGAGAGCAACGGCCTTCGCGTGCGGCAGCCGCGGCCGGAGCGCCGCGCGCGGCGGAATCGTTACGACGCTACTTCTCATAGCTGAGGGTCATCGATGGGCGTTTGCCGGCTGCGCTGTTCTCGGACGACCCGACGGCGGCCGTAGCCGTGCCGCTCGTGTCGCGAAGCTCCCAGCCCCAGAGGGTCCCGGCCTTGATCGCTGCGTCGACGTCGGCAGTGACGGGAACGGTGAGCGCCCCGGGGGACGACGGCACGAAGGTCGTCGTCGCGGTCGATCCGATCGTCAGTCCGCCGAGCCCGTTCCAGTTCAGGGTCGACGAGCTCCAGCTGGAGTAGACGGGGAAGAGTGAGATCGTGTCGTTCGACTTCGTCGTCACGGTCAGCGTCAGCGCCGCGGCGTCCGCACCGGCGGTGGTGGGGAGGCTGCAGCCGCTGAGGTCGAAGCGGATGAAGGCGTAGTCCTGCGAGCCGGCGACGCCGCCGATCGTCAGGTTCGTGTCGGTCCCGCCCGACGTGCTCGTCGGGGCGGCCTGCTGCACGTACGTGTCGTCGGCAGTCGTCGACGTCTGGTTGCACGTCCCCTTGGTCAGGGTCTGGCTCCAGGCGTGGAGTTGGTTCGAGCTGAGCCCGAGGCTCGCCGCATAGGCCACGCCGAGCGAAGTGCCGATGACTACGACGATCGCGATGGTGAGGCGGCGAGGGATGATCTTGAGGCTGCGCATCGGCTACTGGGTGAGCGAGAGGGCGTAGGCGGTGACGTTCGCGGCGGAGACGGTGCCGAAGCCCGTCACGGTCGCCGTGCAGCCGCCGGTGCACGTACCGACGAGGGCGGAGGCGGCGCCGAGGCTCGTGTGCGAGCTGTTCTCCAGCGTGATGGCGAGCGTCTGGCCGGCACACGCCTGCGGGACGCTCAGGACGTTGACCTGGGTGACGTTGCCGCTGTTGTCGACGTTGCGCGTCGCGGTGAGGGACGACGACGTACAGCCGCTGACCGTCACGCTGCCCGCGCCGAGCTTTCCCGAGGTGAGGCCGAGGCTCGCAGCGGAGGCGACGCCGACCGACAGGAGCGCTGCGGTCAGCACGATGCCGAGGATTCTGGTCAGTCGCTTCACTCTCATCACCTCCCGACCGGATCGGAGCGGGGCACCGAGATGGCGCCCCGCTCGCTATCCGCCGGTACGGAGACCTCTCCTTACGAGACGACGACCGAGATGCCGGTGACGGCGCTCGCGTCGACGTTGCCGGACGTCGAGATGTTCGCGGTCGTGCCCGACGCGGGCAGCGTGCCCGTCATCTCGGCGCCGACCGTGGCGCCCGCGGTGCCGGTCAGCTGGATCCTGTACGACTTGCTCAGGCAGGCCGCGGGAATGCTCGCGAGGTTCACCTGGCTCACGGAGTAGCCGGGCAGCGTCGCGCTGTACGCGGTGGTGTAGGCGGCCTGGATGCCCGTGCCGCAGGACGCGACGACGGCGTTGCCCGCGCCGAGGCCCGACGACGAGAGGCCGAGCGAGGCGGCGAAGCCGTACACGCCGGCGAAGACGATGGACGCCACAACCGCGGCGAGAACGAGCTTTGTCGTCCTCGTGGTGGTCCGGATCTTGTGCATGTCGAAATCTCCTTGGTCTCGTTCGTACCGGCCGGACAGGGTTGTCCGGTAGTCAGGAGATGGTCGACGCGCCTATGAAATGCGGTGTGCTCGAGGTATGAGCTTCGTATCAGCCGGAGTCACCCGAAAGGGGGACGGCTGGATAGCTCTCGCGCACCTCGTCGACGAACGCGGCGAGCCGGTCGGCAATCTGCGGATCCTCGAGCTCGAGCACGTTCTCGGCGTTCAGCTCACCCGAATGGGAGAGGTTGAAGCTGCCGACGAAGACGGTGTCGTCGGCGACCGTCACCTTCGCGTGCATGTAGTCGTGCACCGAGCCGGGTGCATACGGGGTCGTGATCTTGCCGGAGAAGGGAGCGCGGGTGAGCGACGTCCGTAGCAGCGGCGCCTTCCACTCGGCGTTCCCGTTCTCGTGCCACTGCGCGAGCACCTCCGCGATCTGCGTGGCGTCGACGACTCCCGCGAGGTCGACCTTCCCGTCGGACGCGACCTGGGCGAGCGTCCCCAGGATCGGCGCCGAGCTGATCACCGGCGACGCGATCCGCACGCGCCGCTGAGCGGAGCCGATCGCCTTCGCGATCCGGTGTGCGAGCTTCTCGCCGCGGCCGGGACAGAACCAGGCGCGCATCCCGTCCACCGGCGCGGTGTCGACCTTGCCGCTGCGGGATACCTCGCGCGTCGTCCAGAGCTGCTCGAAGTCGTCGCGGTAGCGCGCCGCGATCGCCGGCGAGTCGACGGTGACGATGACGTTCTCCTCGCGCGTCCACGAGTCGGCCGTCCAGTTCGTCGACCCGGTCCAGACGGAGGCGGCGTCGCGGACGACGTACTTGTGGTGCATGAGGTCGGGCACTCCCGGGATCGCGGCGGTCGGGAAGGGCTGCGCCTCGAGCGCGTCGGGATTCGTCTCCGGGGGCGGCGGGACGGGGACGGCCTTCGCGTGGTCGAGGTTGTAGGCGAGGCGGACGGCGACGCCGCGCTTCTGCGCGGCGACGAGCTCGCCGCAGACGATCGCGTTGAGCTCCGGCGGCAGCTGGAAGTCGTAGACCGCGATCTCGAGTGTCTGCTTCGCGGCGCCGCAGAACTCGGCGAGCGCGTGGGCGGTCTGCTCGGCCGGCTGGCCGCCGTCCGTCAGCGTGCGGACTTGGACGCCTGCCACTCGGCCTTATGAGCTTTCTTCGCGGCCTGGTAGTCGGCGAGCGCCTGGGCCGAGTCGACGTCCCCGAGAGTCGGATGGCCCGGCACGAGCTCCTGCGCGACCGGCACGCCGAAGCGCTTCGCGAGCACCGAGCCGAGCGCCTTCACCTTCATCTCGCCGAAGCCCGGCAGCGCGGAGATGCGGCGGCGGAGATCGGCGCCGTCCGTCGGCCTCCGTCCAGAGGCGGGACGCGTCGCCGCCGTACTCCTCCGTCGACCGTCGCCGCGAGCTCGCGCACCCGCCCGGCCATCGAGCCGGGGAAGCGATGGATCGCCGGCTTCTCGCGGAACAGCGGCTCGAGGTCGGCCTCAGCGACGGCGGCCGGCTCGAGCGTGCCGAGCCGCTCCTTGAGGCGCAGCGGGCCGAGGAACGCCTGCTGGACGGTGACCTGCTGATCGAGCGCGAAGCCGACGAGCAGCGCGAACGGGTCGTCCGCGAGCAGGTGGTTGGCCGCTTCGTCCTCCGTGAAGTACAGCGCCTCGGGCATGGCCTGATCCTATGCAGACGCCTGCAGCAAAGCGCGGCAGCGCTGGACGTACGGCGTCGCGCGCTGCTCCTCGAAGTAGGCCAGCGCCGCGTCGAGGCGCGACGTCTCGCCCCGCTCGGCCGCGAGCAGCGCCGCCCAAGCCTCGGGAAAACGAGCGCCGATCGCCCCGTAGACCTCGGACGCACGAGTCAGCTCGCCGGAGGCAGCGGCGCGATGCGCCTCGTGCCAGAGATGCCCTACGTGGCCATCCATTCGCGCAAGGAATTCGTCGCCTCGGCCGAGTTCGACGAGCTCGAGTGCCAGGTCCCAGACGAGCGCGTCGTAGGTCGCCGCAAGCGCCCCCTGCAGGAGCTCCTCCGCCTCCTCGGCACGACCGGCCGCGCGAAGGCAGCGAGCGCAGATGGTGAGGACCCACGCCTCGGTCTGCGCATCGGTGCTCGACCCCCGCGTGCCCGCCATTGCTTCCTCGACGTCGGCGACAGCCTCGGTGATCTGGCCCCGGGCCAGGAAGACACGGGCGCGGCAAACGAGCACGGGGCGTCCTGGTAGCTCTCCTTCGCGTACGGCTGCGCCAGGAATCGGTTCGCGGCCCCAATCGTGCCCTCGAGGTCACCGCGCCGATCGCGCTCGTAGACGCGCTCACCCTCGTTCCAGACGATCCCGGCGGTGATGCCGTACCGCTCGCACAGTTCCCGTGCCTCGTCGAGGCGTGCTTCGCTCTCGTCGAGACGGCCGACGGTGGCGAGCGTGTTGCCGAAGTTGTTGAGCGCAGTCCCCAGCTCGAACACCGCGCCGGCGTCCCGGCCACGCTCCACCGCGGCGGCGAGATCATCCAGGCCGGCCACGTCGCCGAAATAGACACGAGCCATGCCGATCGTGTTGAGTGCGTGCATTGCGAGACGGTCGTCCCCCGTCGCGTCGGCGAAGTCGAGCGCCTCGCGCGCGAGATCGGTGCCCTCTGCATATGCGGCATGGGCAACGACGACGTGTCGTGCGTGGCCGGCGATCGCTCGCGCAGTCGCCGTGGACAGGGGGACCGAACGCGCAAGCTCGATCGCCCGCTGAGTGGCGTCGTCGGCGCGTGAGACATCACCCCGGTGAAAGAACTCGCGCGCGAGGACCTGCGCCGTCTCGGCGGCGCGACCCGTGTCTCCGAGCGCGAGGAACCCGTCCACGGCCTCGTCGAGCAGTCCGGTGACGTCCGCCTCCGCGAGATCGCGGCCCCCGTAGGCGGCGAGGAGCTGAAGCGCCGGCAGTTCCTCATCTCCCTCGCCGGTCAGCGCGAGCGCCTCGTACGCAAGCTCATACGCGGTGCGGCTTGCGCCGAGCGAGAAGGCCCGCTGCCCGGCATCCGCGAAGGCGCGTCGCGCGGGCCCCCGCAGAGCGCTCGCGTCCAGTCCAGCGGCCTCCGACAGTGCGAGTGCCTCGCGGTAGTGGTAGGCGAGCATCTCCGCATGGTCTTCCGCCCGGTCGCCCGCGAGAGAAGCGAGCCACTCCGCCGCGCGCCGGTGCTTGTCCGCGCGGTCGGAACGGGGAATCTGCCCGTAGCCGACGTCTCGCACCAGTGCGTGCAGGAAGGCGTACTGCGTCTCGCCCGCTATCGCGGAGCGGCGGTCCCGCCGGACGAACTCCTTCCGCTCGAGCGCGTGGAGTACGTGCTCGTCGCCGTTCGCGAGGGCGCCGGGCCAGAACACCTTGCCGATCACCGAGGCGTCCTGTAGGAGCGACTTCTCCACCGGTGCGAGGCCGTCGATGCGCGCCGCGATCAAACCCTGCACGGTCTCCGGTAGCGCCAAGTCGCCGTCACCATGCTCAGCGAGCATCCGCGCGTACTCCTCCGCGTAGAGTGGGTTGCCTTCCGCGCGCTGCAGCACGGCCTGCTGAGCCTCGGCGTCGAGGACGGCGCGGTCGAGCAGGCGCTGCAGGAGCTGGGCCGTCTCCTCGTTCGACAGGGCGCCGATCGACAGCGTGAGCGCGTTTCGCTTTCCGCCACCCCACCCGGGACGCCGGTCGAGCAGCTCGGGTCGAGCGGTTGCGACGATCAACATGGGAACGGTCGTCGCCCAGTCGGCGAGGTGGTCGACGAAGTCGAGCAAGCCGTCGTCGGCCCAGTGCAGGTCCTCGAACACGAGGATGAGGGGCCGTAGTTCGGCCGCAGCCTCGAGTAGTCGCCGCCACGCCGCGAACGCTTCGTCGCGATCGGCCTGCCCGGCGACTTCGAGACCGAGGAGCGGGCGTGTGTGGCGGGCAAGCCAATCCCGCTCCCGCTCGTCCCCCCCGAGCGTCTCGACCATCGCGACGAGCTTCTCCTCCGCCGTCGCCGTGTCGTCGGACTCCAGAATCCCGGCATGGGCCTTGACGATCTCGCCGAGCGCCCAGAAGCTCGCACGCTCGCCGTAGGGGAGAGATCGACCCTGTCGCCAGGAGATGATCTCCTCATCCGCGTCGGTGATCTGGAACAGCTCGGCTACGAGCCGGCTCTTCCCGATCCCAGGCACGCCGACGAGCGTGACGAGCTGGGCCGACTGCTCCCTGCGCGCGTGCTCGAAGGCGTCGGCGAGCAGGCTTCGCTCACGCTCGCGGCCGACGAGCGGAGTCCGCAACTTCTGCTCCACGTCGCTGCCGAAGCGCGAGCGGGCGCTGACCGCCTCCCACACCTTGACCGGCTCGGCCTTTCCTTTCGCCTCGACCGGCGGCGCCTCGCGGTAGTCGATCGCCTGGCGCGTCGCGCGGTACGTTCCCTCGCCCACCAGGATCCCGTTGACCGGCGCCGCGCCCTGCAGCCGCGCGGCCGTATTGACCACGTCGCCCGCCACCATCGCGTCGCCCTCGCCGGGCTTCGCTCCGAGCGCGACGAGCGCCTCGCCGGTGTTCACGGCGGTGCGGATCTGCAGCTCCTCGCCGATCGAGTCGCGGATCGCTAGTGCCGCGCGCACGGCGCGCTCCGCGTCGTCCTCGTGCGAGACGGGCGCGCCGAAGACGGCCATCACCGCGTCGCCGATGAACTTCTCGACCGTGCCGCCGTGCCGCTCGAGCTCGGCGCGAAGCTGCGCGTAGTAGGAAGAGAGCGTCGCGCGGACGTCTTCGGGGTCGAGCTCTTCCGCGCGTGACGTCGAGCCCACGAGGTCGGTGAAGAGGATCGTCACGACCTTCCGCTCTTCGCGTGCGGGCGCAGGTGCCGCAACGAGCGCGGCGCCGCACATCCCGCAGAAGCGGGAGCTGTCGGGATTCTCGTGGCCGCAGGCAGGACACGTGACCATGTCCGTACGGTAGACCTCTCGGTCGAGGCGGGCGAGCTAGGCTCGGTTCATGGAGCCGATGGAGGCCTTCCGCCCCGAGACGCGCGCGTGGTTCGAGCGGAACTTCGCCGCGCCGACGCCGGCGCAGGCGCAGGGCTGGCCCGCGATCGCGGGCGGCGGGCACGTCCTCATCCAGGCGCCGACCGGCTCGGGGAAGACGCTCGCGGCGTTCCTCTCGGCGATCGACCGCTTGACGGCGACGCCGGGACACGGCCTCCGCCTGCTCTACGTCTCGCCGCTCAAGGCGCTCAACTACGACGTCGAGCGGAACCTGCGCGGCCCGCTCGCCGGCCTCCGGTCGGAGCTACGCGTCGCTGTCCGCACGGGCGACACCCCGCAGAAGGAGCGCGCGGCGATGCTCCGCGAGCCGCCGGACATCCTGATCACGACCCCCGAGTCGCTCTTCCTGCTGCTCACCTCGCGCGCACGCGAGCTGCTGCGCAGCGTCGACACGTTGATCCTCGACGAGGTGCACGCCGTCGCCGGGACGAAGCGCGGCGCCCATCTCGCGCTCTCGGTCGAGCGGCTCGAGGCGCTCGCTGCGCAGCCGCCGCAGCGGATCGGCCTCTCGGCGACGCAGCGTCCGCTCGCGGAGATCGGGAGGTTCGTCTCGGGCGGCCGGCCGATCGAGCTCGTCGACGCGGGAGTGGCGAAGGAGCTCGACCTCGAGGTGGTCGTCCCGGTCGAGGACATGCGCGAACCGGGGGACTCGCGCGGAGAGGGGCAAAGAGCCGCGCTCGATCTGGCCGTCGATCTATCCGGCGCTCGTCGAGCTCGTGCGCGCGCACAGGTCGACGATCGTCTTCGTCAACAACCGCCGCCTCGCCGAGCGGCTCGCACTGCGGCTGAACGAGCTCGCGGAGGAGGAGATCGCCAGGGCTCACCACGGCTCCCTGGCGCGTGAGCAGCGGACGCAGATCGAAGAAGACCTGAAGGCGGGCCGCATCCCGTGCCTCGTCGCGACCTCGTCGCTCGAGCTCGGCATCGACATGGGCGCCGTCGACCTCGTGATCCAGGTCGAGTCGCCGAAGTCGGTCGCTCGCGGCCTGCAGCGGATCGGCCGCGCCGGCCACTCGCTCGGCGAGGTCTCGCGCGGGCGGATCTTCCCGAAGTTCCGGGCCGACCTGCTCGAGTCGGCGGTCGTCGCGCAGCGGATGCGGGAGGGGCTGATCGAGGAGACGCAGATCCCACGCAACCCGCTCGACGTCCTCGCCCAGCACATCGTCGCCATCTGCGCCGACGAGGAGGTCGAGGTCGCCGAGCTGCATCGAGCTCGTCTGCCGCGCCTATCCGTTCGCCGATCTCTCGCGCGCGCAGCTCGAGAACGTCCTCGACATGCTCGCGGGCCGCTACCCGTCGGACGAGTTCGCCGAGCTGCGGCCGCGCATCATCTGGGATCGCACCGCGGGCGTCCTCCGCGGGCGGCCGGGCGCGAGGCGGCTCGCCGTCACGAATGCCGGCACGATCCCCGACCGCGGCCTCTTCGGCGTCTTCATCGTCGGCGTAGAGCCGCCGAGCCGGGTGGGGGAGCTCGACGAGGAGATGGTCTACGAGGCCCGCGCCGGCCAGGTGATCGTGCTCGGCGCCTCCTCGTGGCGGATCGAGGAGATCACCCGCGACCGCGTGCTCGTCTCGCCGGCACCGGGCGTACCGGGCGCGGTGCCGTTCTGGAAGGGCGAGGGCGTCGGCCGGCCGTACGAGCTCGGCGAGGCGATCGGCAAGTTCGCGCGAGAGCTGCTCGCGGCGCGCGACCCGAAGGTGCCGGATCTCGACGAACGGGCCGAGCGGAACCTCCTCGCCTTCCTGCGCGAGCAGGAGAAGGCGACCGGCGCGCTCCCGTCCGACCGCACCGTCGTCGTCGAGCGGTTCCGCGACGAGATCGGCGACTGGCGCCTCTGCATCCTCACGCCCTTCGGTGCCCGGGTGCACGCGCCGTGGGCGATGGCGGTCGGCGCTCGGCTGCGCGAGTCGCTCGGGCTCGAGGTGCAGTCGATCTGGTCGGACGACGGCATCGCCTTCCACCTGCCCGACGCCGACTCGCCGCCGGCGACCGACCTGCTCGTGCTCGATCCGGACGAGCTCGAGGACCTCGTGCTCGCCGAGGTGGGGCAGACGGCGCTCTTCGGCGCCCGCTTCCGCGAGAACGCGGCCCGCGCGCTGCTCATCCCGCGCCGCCGTCCGGGCGAGCGGACGCCGCTCTGGCAGCAGCGGCTCAAGGCCCAGGGGCTGCTCCAGGTCGCGCGCAAGTACTCGAGCTTCCCGATCGTCCTCGAGACGTACCGCGAGTGCCTGCAGGACGTGTTCGACCTGCCCGCGCTGAAGCGGCTGCTCGGCCGGCTGCGCGCGCGTGAGCTCGACCTCGTCGACGTCGAGACCGCGACGGCGTCGCCCTTCGCGTCCTCGCTCCTCTTCGACTACATCGCGACGTACATGTACGAGGACGACACGCCGCCCGCGGAGCGGCGTGCGCAGGCGCTCTCGCTCGACCGCGACCTGCTGCGCGAGCTGCTCGGCCAGGAGGAGCTGCGCGAGCTGATCGACCCGGCGGCGCTCGCCGACGTGGAGGCTTCGCTGCGGCCGTTCCCCAAGGATCCGGAACGGCTGCACGACTTGCTGCGCCTGAGAGGAGACCTCCGGAGCGGCGAGTTCGACGAGGCACACGCCGCGATCCTCGAGGCCGAGCGGCGCGCGATCCGTGTTCGCATCGCCGGCGAGGAGCGGCTCACGGCGGCGGAGGACGCGGGCCGCTACCGCGACGCGCTCGGCATCGTGCCTCCGTCCGGCCTGCCGGGTGTGTTCCTCGAGCCCGTGCCCGGATGCCCTGCGCTCGCTCGTCGCGCGCTGGGCGCGCGGCCACGGGCCGTTCACCACTGCCGAGGTGTCGGCGTGGTTCGGCCTCGACGTCGACGAGCAGCTGCGAGAGCTCGAGCGCGAGGAGAAGCTCGTCCGCGGCGAGCTTCGTCCCGGCGGCACCGAGCGCGAGTGGTGCGACCCGGACGTCCTGCGGCGGCTGCGCCGGGCGTCGCTCGCGGCGCTGCGCCGCGAGGTCGAGCCCGTGGAGCAGGCGGCGCTCGGCCGCTTCCTCCCGAGCTGGCACGGCATCGACCGCCGTGCGTCGCTGCGCGAGGCGCTCATCCCGTTGCAGGCGCTCGCGCTGCCCGTGGCGCTCTGGGAGGCGGAGGTGCTGCCGCGGCGGGTTCCCGACTACCGGCCCGAGCAGCTCGACCAGCTCTGTGCGTCCGGCGAGCTCGTGTGGGTCGGAGCCGGGCTCGACCGTGTGGCCGTCTTCTTCCGCGACGACGCGCCGCTGCTCGGACGTCCCGCAGCCGCGCCGGTCCCGGAAGGTCGAGGCGCACGACGCAATCCGCGCGGCGCTCACCGGCGGCGCGCTCTTCTGGGACGGGCTCCTCGGCGCCACGGGGCTCGACGCCGAGACCGCGCTCCCCGCCCTCTGGGATCTCGTCTGGAGCGGCGAGGTGACGAACGACTCCTGGGCGCCTCTGCGCGCCGAGCGGCGCTACCAGCCTCCGCGGCCCGACCGCCGGGCGCGCCGCTTCTCCCGAGCCCGCGCTCATCGCCCGACCGCGACGCAGGGACGCTGGTCGCTCGCGGCCGAGCTGTTCGCCGGCGGCGAGCCCGACCGCCGCGCGCTCGCGGAGCTCTTGCTCGAGCGGCACGGCATCGTCACCCGCGACGCCGTCCGGGCCGAGGGGATTCCCGGCGGCTATAGCGCCGTCTACGGCGAGCTGCGGGCGCTCGAGACGCTGGGCTCGTGCCGGCGCGGCTACTTCGTCGAGGGGCTCGGCGGCGCGCAGTTCGCGCTCGGCGGAGCCGTCGAGCGGCTGCGGGAGCTGCGGCCGAGAGAGGACGACGAGCCGGAGCCGCTCGTGCTCGCCGCCGCCGACCCGGCGCAGCCGTACGGCGCCGTGATCCCGTGGCCGAAGCGCGCCGGAGCCCGGGCCGCCCGCGTGGCGGGAGCGCACGTCGTCCTGCTCGGCGGCGAGCCGGCGCTCTTCGTCGAGCGCGGCGGCCGGTCGCTCGTCCCGCTGCGGGAACCGGACGAGGAGTGGCTGCGGCCCGCGCTCGCGGCGCTGGTCGGGTTCGTCAAGCGCGGTGGTGCGAAGCGGCTTGCGGTCGAGCGCTTCGACGGCGAGCCGGTGACGGAGACGCTCGTCATGCCGCTACTCGTCGAAGCCGGCTTCCTCGCCGGCCCGCGACGCGCCGTGTTGCGGGCTTGAGCCGGAGAAGAGGACACTCGTCTGGGCCGGTGTTCTGGAATGACCCCTGAGCGTCGGCGCTTGTCAGCCGTCGGAGCCGCCGTTGGCCCCTGCGGCGGGCCTGCGCATCGGCCAAACCGGCGGACCGCCGTCTGGCAGTTCAAACACGCCCATGTGCCGAAAGCCGAGCCGCTCGTAGAGGGCTGCGCTGCGCTCAGTGCTGGCCTCGATGTAGGTCGGTTGGCCAGCCGAGTCGGCTTTCTCCAGGGTCGGCTGCATGAGCATCGATCCCACGCCCTGTCCTTGCAAGGCGGTGCGCACTCCGACTGTTCGGATGTAGAAGTGCGGCTCAGGTGGGTGTCGCTTCTCCATCGCCCGCTGCACCCTGCTCGCTCGCGGCAATCTCGTTCTGAAGGCCCGCACCCACTGGAGTGCCTCCTTCCCCGTCATCGACCTCGGCACCTCCGAAGCGCCAGGTGGCAGCACGGCCACCGCGCCGTCGTACCCGGGAGTCGTCCACACAGTGCCGCCGTTTCGCAGCACATACAGCTCCAGCTCAACCACGAACATCGTTCGCAGCTGCGCCTCGGGCCGCAGACGACCTGGTCGAAGGAACCTGAACACAGGGTCACCGACGAACGCGTCCGCGAAAGCGGCCGCTACCTTCGGCACCTCATCTGCAGCCGCTGTCCGAACTTCGACCGGTCTCAACGCGCTGACCATATCGCCCCTTCAAAGCAATTGGGACACCGCCCTCGCCTGGGCGAGCGTCCTCTCACCTGAACGACCGGATGCGATCCGCCGTGCCCGGCTGAAGCGGGCCGGGACGGTTAGCCGAACACCCGGGCCTGGGCCAGTGTTCGTGGATGACCTCAGGCGCTGGCGACGACCACGCGCACCTCCACGCTGTCGATCTTCACTCCTTCGGGAGCCCGCATAGGGCGGATCATTTCGCTTGCACTATTCGCCGCACCCTCAGACTCCCAGACCGTCATTGAGATTCCGGTGTTGTCCTTCCGAGTCCAATACCCAGCGACGAAGCCCGGCCGTTCCGAAAAGCGAGGTACGACCTCCTCGCGCAAGACCGGCTCGCTACCTTCAGGATCAATAACGGTCGCATGGACGACGACTGCGTGCATCTCCTCCTCCTCCTGTTGCGCTTCGTTTGAAGCTACATCGAGGCCGCCAAGGGAACAGGTAGCGAACCAACGCGGTAGCTCCGCGCACAGTGTCCCAAACGGCAAGGCCTGTCGCTCGCCTGCCCGAGTGTTCCTCAATGTTCCCCGGAAAAGACCGTTGTCTGCGCGCTCCGCGTCACGGCGCGGGACCCGTCAGTGGCGGACGGGCCGACGCTCGATGATGGCATGCGCCGTCACGACGACCCATGCCGCCTCAAGCAGCAAGAAGCCCCATTGTGCGTCGTGGTAAGCGCTTCCGACGAGAATGACTGAGCCAACGAAGTTCGGGATGAGGTATCGCAGCGCCGAGGACGCCGCGATCTCGAAGTGTAGGAGCGCGAATGCCCCCATGTTGAGGGCGGCTCCGAGAAGCTGAATAGCGATGTTGAGAGCCTCCTTATCGCAGCCGAGCAGGCGACGTGCGCGGGCGACGGGACGCTCGCCCGGGCGAGCGTCCGCACGCCTGAAGTCGGGAATCCTCAGGCGGCGACGAGCTTGTAGCCCGAGCCGCGCACCGTCACGAGGCGCTCGGGCTGGGACGGATCGCGCTCGATCTTCCGCCGCAGGTTCGAGATGTGCACCTCGCACGCGTGCTCGTCGCCGACGTGCTCGCTCGCCCAGAGGTGCTGCATGAGCTCGCGCCGCGAGACCACCGACTCGGGCTGCTCCGCGAGGAGCGAGAGCACCTTGAACTCCGACAGCGTCAGGTGGACGCGCTCGCCGTCGACGAGCACCTCGTGCCGGCCGAGGTCGATCTGGAGGCCGCCGAGCTTCCGGACGGTCGCGGCGCCGGTTGCCCGGTCGAGCTCGCGCCGCCGCAGGATCGCTCGCACGCGGCTGAGCAGCTCGGCGCTCGAGAACGGCTTCGTCACGTAGTCGTCGGCGCCGAGCTCGAGGCCGAGCACGCGGTCGGACTCGGCGTCCCGCGCTGTCAGCATGAGGATCGGGACGTCGCTCTCCGCCCGCAGCGCGCGGCAGACCTCGACGCCGGAGAGGCCGGGCAGCATCACGTCGAGCACGACGAGCGCGTACAGCCCCGAGCGGCCGGACTCGAGCGCCGTCGGGCCGTCCCGCTCCTCGTCCACCTCGTAGCCCTCTCGCCGCAGCGTGAAGGCGACGACGTCGCGCACCCCGGCGTCGTCGTCGACGAGCAGGATCCGCTCGCCGCTTCCGTTGGACGCGTTCACGCGGCAGGCACCTCCTCCCGCACCCGCGCCGGGGCGAGGAGGATCCGGAAGACGGTCCCCTCGCCGGGCGACGAGTCGAGCTCGATGCGGGCACCGAGCGTGCGCACCGACTCCCGCACGATCGCGAGCCCGAGGCCGAAGCCGTGCGCGTCGCGCTCGCCACGGTAGAAGCGGTCGAAGACGTGGCGCTGCACTTCGGGGCTGATCCCCGGGCCCGAGTCCTCCACCTCGACCGTGACCGTGTTCCCGTTCCCGTAGGCGCGGAGGACGACGGAGCCGCGGGCCGTGTGCTTCGCGGCGTTCTCCCCGAGATTGCGGAGCGCCTGCTCGAGCAGGTCGCGGTTCGTCTCGACCGCGAGGCCGTCGGCGACCTCGACGTCGACAGCCACGCCGGCGTGCGGCTGGAGCCCGGCGGCGACCTCGCGCAGGAGCGGGGCGAGCTCGACCGCCTCGACGCGCGGCGGCTCCTGCCCGGAGTGCGCGCGGGCGAGCGTCAGCATCGCGCGGGCGAGCCGCGCCAGCCGGCCGGCCTCGCGCTCGATGTGGCCGAGGAAACGGTCGCGCTCGGCGGGATCCTCCTTCGCGCCGGCCTGGAGCACCTCGACTGCGCCGATGATCGTCGTGAGCGGCGTGCGCAGCTCGTGCGCCGCGTTCGAGACGAACTCGCGCTCGGCGAGCTCGCGGCGCTCCTGCTCGGTCAGGTCGTCGACCACCAGCAGCGCCCAGTCGGTCTCGGGCTGGGAAGGGATTCCCGGTGACGCCGTACGCGTGCTGGTCGTCAGGCGTCACGTGCACCTGCGTGACCGAAGCCCGCTCGTCGAACAGGCCGTGGGCGAACGCGCGGAGATCGAAGCCGTGCCACGGCTCCGGCAGGGCGTCTCCCTCGCGCAGGCGGCCGCCGAGGATCCGGCGCGCCTCGGTGTTCGCGAAGTGGACGACGAGATCCTGGTCGATCGTGAGCACTCCCTCGTGCAGCCGTTCGAGCAGGAGCCGCAGCCGGTCGCGCTCGGCCTCGACGCGGCGGAAGGAGCGGCGCAGCTGCCGGCGCATCCGGTCGAGGTTGTGTGCAAGCAGACCGAACTCGTCCCGGAAGCGGTAGCGCAGCGGGGTCTCGAAGTCGCCGTGCGCGATGCCCTCGGCGGCAGCACTCAGCCGGCGGAGGCGGAGGGCGATGAGCTGCGCGAGGAGCAGTCCGACGATCACGCCGATCACGCCCGCGATGATCCCCGCCCGGAGCGCCTCGCCGTTGACCGTGTCGATCGCCTCGGCCGTGGCCGGCTGCGGGCTGATCGCCACGAGCACCTGGCCGTGATACGGGATCGCCGCTACGAACGTCCCGCCGTCGGGGGTTCCCTTGACGACGTTCTCGCGGGCGGAGGCGTCGCTGACGGCCTCGCGCACGAGAGCGGAAGCGCCGGCGGGGGAGCCCGTCGGCGCGAAGAGCTTGAGGCTGACGTTTCCCTGCAGCTCCCTCGCCACGCGGTCGAGGGTCGCCGGCGTGACGTTCTTGCGGGCAGCCGCCTGCGCGTCGTGGAGCGCGAGGCTCTCGCCATGGCGGCGAAACGCGATCTCGGAGCGGTCAGAGAACTGGGCGACGACGATCGCCGTCGAGGTCGCGGCCACGACGGCGAACGCGACCCCGAGCCACCAGCGAACTCCGATGAAGGGCCTCGGCACGGCTCAATCGTAGGCTTCCCAGCGTGCCGGAAGGGGATTCGCTGCATCGGGCGGCCCAGCGGCTGCAGGTTCTCGTGGGCGAGCGTGTCGAGGTCGAGACGCCGCATCCGCGCGCCGCGGTGAAGGGGTCTGGCCGAGCGGCTCGACGGCCGGCGGCTCGAGCAGGTGGAGGCGGTGGGGAAGAACCTTCTGCTCCACTTCGAGGGCGGTCTCGTCCTGCGCAGCCACCTGCGCATGAAGGGTCGCTGGCGCGTCGAGCAGCGCGGGGCGGCTCGGACGGGGAAGCCTTGGCTCGTGCTGCGGGGCGCCGAGCACGAGGCCGTCCTCTGGAACGGCGCCGTGCTCGAGCTCGTCGGCGCCCGCGGCGCGCCGCGGCTCGGCCCCGACATCCTCGGCGAGCCGCCCGACTTCGAGACGATGCTCGCGCGCCTGCACGCCGAGCCCGAGCGCGAGGTCGGCGACGCGCTGCTCGATCAGCGGCTCGTGGCCGGGATCGGGAACCTCTGGAAGGCCGAGGCCCTCTGGGAGGCGCGCGTCTCGCCGTGGCGGCGCCTCGAGGAGGTGGACGACTCCGAGCTGCGGGCCGTGCTCGAGGCTGCGCACACGCTGATGCGGAAGTCGGTCGAGGGGCCGCGGCCGGCGCGGCACGTCTACCGGCGCGCGGGCCGGATCTGTCCCCGCTGCGGCGGCAGCATCCGCTCTGCGCCGCAGGGCGAGAACGCGCGCATGGCGTACTGGTGTCCCGGCTGCCAGGTAGGAGGCAACGCGCCGCCGTCGTAGGAGAGCCGGATGCGCGCGCCGCACCTCCACGACACGCTCCGCCGCTTCTGCCTCGGTGCCTTCGCCGTCTTCACCCGCGACCTCGAGGACGGCACCGATCTCCCCTTTGCCTTCGAGGAGCACGGCACCTACGGCCGGCCGACGCTCTACGAGTACCGGCCGCTCGTGCGCGGGTTCGTCGAGGCACGCGCGGAGCGGCTCTTCGCGCGGGTCGACGTCCAGGACGCAGTGGCCGATCTGCTCCGCGAGCCGGCGGCGCGCATTTTCGCGCACGCGCACGAAGGGGAGATCAGGGACGAGCGGCGCGCGGTCTACCGCAGCGTGCTCGTGCCGCTCCTCGTCCGCACCGCCGAGGGCTGCGGCGGCTTCGACTGGGACGACACCGCCTTCGCGCGCGCGTACGAGGAGCTCGAGGGCTCGCTGTACGGCGAGGGCCACTCCTACGGCGCGGTTGCGCCGCTGATCGGCCTCTCCGTCGGCACGCAGATCGAGCTCGGCGACGGGATCCGCGTGCGCGTGGCAGCCACGGGGGAGCTCGCGGCGATGTGGCCGGAGGCGGCGGGGCTGCTGCCGCGGAACTTCGGCCGTGAGCCCGACAGGATCTGCGTGCTCGAGCTCGAGCGCTCGCTCGCGGGCGGGACCAGCGAAGCGCCGGACGCGCCCGGCGAGCTCGCGGACGCGGTCACGGCGATCCGGCTCGCCACCGCGGCGCCGGTCGCCGCCGGCCCTGTGCTGTTCGAGCGGCTCGACTGGCGGCCGTACGGGGTCCGTCCCGTGCTGCCGATCGCAGCCACCGCTCCTCCGGGGGAGCCCACGAGGCTCGATCTGTTCCGCGCCTCGGTGGCGAGCGACGTGCGAGTCCGCCTCGGCATCGCCGACGACGACGCGCACCTCGGCGACGCGCTCGACCGCTGGGAGCTCGCGCTCTTCCAGTCGGAGCCGTTCCGAGGGGAGCAACTCCGGCATGCGCTCGAGGCCGCGCTCGGGGAGGGCGACGGAGCCTGGGCCGGCGCGATGCGCGGCGCCGCCCTGCTCGGCGCGACCCCTGCGGAGCGAGCCGACCTCGCGGAGAAGCTGCGCACGCCGAGCTCTGAGCTTCTGCGCCGCCTCCTCGTCGCCATCCTCCTGCACGGTGACCGCCGCGGGCTGGTGCGCGACCTCGACGAGGCGCTGCTCGGCGTCACGGGCGCGGTCGCAAGCCTCCAGCAGCGCGCCAGCTAGCTGACACAGACACGTCACTAGTTGCCGCCTACCTTCGGGGCATGGAGGAGGCGCGAGCGGTCCTGGCCCGGCTGGAGCGAATCGAGGCGCTCGAGCGCGAAGGAGCGGGCGTGCCTTCGCTCCTCGCCGAGCTGCGGGAGCTCGTGCGCGAGGCGACCGAGTGGGCCGAGCGCGAGCGCGACCCGCGCGCGCAGGCAGCGGCGGCAGCGCTCGCCGAGGCAGGGAGCTCCCCATGAAGGCTGCCGCCTTCCTCTCCGCCCTCGTTGCCGGGCTCGCCTTGTTCCCGAGCGCCGCCGCCGCGACCCCGTCGTCGGTTTCGGCCTGGTACGTCTATGGCTCGTCGCCGGCCGCGGTCGCGTCGTACGCGTACGCGCGCGGCTGTGACTTCGCCAACAGCCAGCCGGGAGGCGGCCTCCGGCTCATGCTGCTCGACTTCGGAGCGGCGAGGAAGCTGAGCTCGGGCACGTGGGGGACGATCGACTTCAGCAACACAGCCGTTTCGAACGCCGACATCCTCGCGGCCCTCAAGGCGGCGGCCGACGGGTACCACAACTGCCACGTCCGGGGTGCCGTGGACATCCTGTACGGCAACAGCAACTACCACCTGTCCGCGTCGGGGATGTCGACGACCGACGCCTGGTATGCCGGGTATCACCAGTCGGAGCGCTCGGAGGATCTCTCCGAGTATCAGGCCGCGAAGGGCTATGACAGCCAGACGTCCGATGCGGCGTCCGACATGGAGCCGAGCTGGGACGGCCCTTCGATCACGAAGCAACTCGTCAACGGCGACCAGGGTCAGGGCTGGGCCTTGTACTACGACTTCGGCTCGGCCGACGGCTGCCCGCAGAGCGGGAGCAGCGACGGCCTGTGCAACAACGGCTGGCACGTCAGCGACGTCGCCTACGTCTCGTACCACGGCCTCGCGCTGCCGCTGCCGGAGATCTACTACTCCGTCAACGCGAGCCAGTGGACCGTCGTACGGAAATGGTGGAACGGCAACCGGGGTGGCTATGTCTTTGCCGGCGCGACGGCGGCGACCGGCGCCGGGCTGACGCCGGGAGCTGCATGGAACACGCTCAGCTCGCTGAACGGCGGTCTCGTCGACTCGGAGCTCGTGTGTTTCGGCTGCTGATTGCCGTGTGCGTGCTCGCTGCCGGAGGCGGCATCGCCGCCGCGGCCATCGTGCCGGCTCCGCAGGAGAAGGCAGCTGCTCTGCAGCGTCAGGTCTCCGTCGCGACGACCGACTCGAGCACCGAGCCGGCGACCCCTCCCGGCTCGGTGCCCCAGCCGATCCCAGGTCGGATGCTTGGTTCGGATGTGCCCGTGCCGATTCCCCCGTCGGTCCTGCGGGTGCGGAACGGATGGCTCGTGAGCGACGGCAGGACGCTCGTCGCGGTTTACGCCGGCGCAGCGGGGAAGGATCCTTCTGTGGGCCGCCTCGTGATCGTCCGTCAAGACCTCGCCGCCGGAAGGCAGACCGTCCGTACGCTCGACGCGGGCCTGACGGGCGCGCTGACGATCACGGCCGCTCCGCTCGGCAGCGCGGTCGAGACGTCGGCGCAGACGGGACGCCTCCGCGTGCGGACGGCCGGCGGTCGAGCGCTCCGCCTCGACCTCGGCGCGGGAACCCTTACGTGACCCTCACGAAGCGGCGGTACCTTGCAGCGTCCATGGCCGCCCCGATCGAGTGACTCAGCTTCGTACTCCTGCGGCCGATAGCACCGTTGCAACTGCGGTGATGCGGCTTCTCTCAAACCGGAAGGTCCAGCTCGTGCTCAACGGCGGCTTCGGGCTCGTCCTGCTCGGCGTCGCGTTCTTCAGCGTTCGCCACTTCATGGGCGGCGGCTGGCCGATCCACCACGCCGACCCGCTGCTCGTGTCCTGCGCAGCCGCCCTCTTCCTCGTCGCCTACCCCTTCAAGGCGTGGGGCTGGCAGCGGCTTTTCAGGTAAGCGAGCGCCCCACTGCAGACGCCCTGGCGTTCGCCGGCGGCGCCGCGTGCGTCGGCGGGATCGCCCTGCCCGGCCGCGTCGACGACGCGATCCGCATCGCCATCGTGAGGCGCTACCCGGGAACGAAGGCGGGCATCGGCACAGTCGGCCTGAGCCTGCTCGTGCTCGGGATGCTCGACAACGCGGCCCTGACGCCGATGGCGTCGGTCGCTGCGGCAGGATCGAGCCACTGGACGACGCGCGCCGGCTTTGCGGTCGTCGCCGCCGCCGGAATCGCCGCAGCCGCGGTCGTCGCCTTCCTGCCGCGGATCGCCCGCCTCCCATTCGTCACCCGCCGCCGCCTCGGCCGCTGGCTCGCCGAGCACACGCACTGCACGAAGGAGGCGTGGGCGGCCTGGCTCTTCATCTCGGTCTCCTGGAGTCTCCGCGGCCTCGCGGTCTTCCTCCTCCTCAACGCCCTCTCGATGCCCGGCTCCTACGTGCTCGCTCTCGCGTTCCTCGTCGCCTCGGCTGCTTCCGCCGCTCTTCCCATCGCCCCGGCCGGCGCTGCGACCCAGGCGGGCGCGGGCGCCGCGATCCTCGCGCTCGGCGGCGTCGGCACGGCAGATGCGGTCGCGTTCTCGGTCGCCGCCCAGGCACTGGTCATCGTGACGGGCGCGGCCGTGATGCTCCTCATCGCCTCCTGGCAGCTCGCGCTTCGACTCAAGAGCTCGCGAAGCGCGCGAGCTGCCGCAGCAGCGGCCTAACCGGCTTCTGCGGCGACCTGCGGCCCGCTCGCGACGAAGTCCCGCTGCCGCACGAGCACAAAGGCGAGGATCGCGCCAACGAAGAGGACGATCGCCGCGACGACGAAGATCGTGTTGAGGCCGGCTGATGAAGGCGTGGTGCGCGACCGTCGTCGGATTCAGGTGGAACCCCGGAGGTCCCCTATTGATCGGTAGGTCCGTGGGCTTCGCGCCGGACGCGATCGCCTGAGCGAGCGGGTGCAGCGGAACCTGAGGGGCGAGATGTCCGCGTGGGCGAGAACCGAAGTGATCCGGCTTTGAAAGATCGCGCCGAGCGCCGCGATGCCCGTCGCGATCCCGATCTGCCGGAACGTGTTGTTGGCCCCGGACGCCATCCCCGCGTGGCGCGGCTCGACGACGCTGACGGCGGTGGAGGCGAGCGGCGCGTTGACGAAGCCGATCCCGATTCCGGCGACGACGAAGCCCGGGATGAGCGCGGACGCGGTCGAGGAGAGGGTGAGTCCGTGTAGGAGCAGCAGGGCGACGCCGCAGAGGGCAAGCCCGCCGCCTAGTAGGAACCGCACCGGCACGCGTGTCGACAGTCGCCCGGCGATCGGCGCGACGACGAACGCGAGCAGAGACAGCGGCAGGAAGATGACACCTGTCCTCACCGCCGAGTAACCGAGCACGCTCTCGAGATACAGCGGCAGGAAGAGGAACTGCGCGAACATCCCCGCCGAGATCGCGAAGGCGGTGATCTGCGCACCGGTGAAGGTGGGCACGCGGAAGAGTCGGATGTCGAGCATCGGCGACTCCCGCCGCAGCTCCACCAGCGCGAACGAGACGAGCAGCACGGTCGCGGCGGCGAAGAGACCGACGACGCGGCCGCTCGACCAGCCCCAATCGCTACCGCGGAGCAGGCCGAGTACGAGCGCGAACAGCCCGCCCGTCAGCGTAAGCAGGCCCGCCACGTCGAAGCTGCCGGCCTCCTCGTCGCGCGTCTCACGCAGTACGCGAAGGCCCACCGCGACACA
>CAVXXZ010000028.1:0-16897 GCA_963765795.1 uncultured Actinomycetes bacterium | reverse complement strand
CGGTGGAGACCCTCGCCACACTCGAGGGCCCGTTCGACCTCGCCTTCATCGACGCCGACAAGGGCGGCTACGTCGACTACTACGAGGCCGTCCTCCCGAAGCTCTCACCTCGCGGCGTGATCGCGGCCGACAACACGCTCTTCGGCCTGGACGGCGACAGCGAGAACGCGCAGGCGATCAGCCGCTTCAACGAGCACGTCCTGCACGACGATCGTGTCGAGGCGGTCCTGCTTCCGTTCCGCGAGGGCGTGACGCTGATCCGACGCCGATGAAGGTGCTCGTGGTCGGGACCGGGGCGGTCGGCGCGGCGGTCGCGGCGGTCGCGAAGCGGCGCAGCTTCTTCGAGCGGATGACGTTCGCCGACCTCGATCCGGCCCGGCCGGCCGCCGTCCTGGCGCGGGACGGCGACGATCGTTTCGCCGCGGCCCAGGTCGACGCGGGCGACAAGGACGCGCTCGTCGGCCTGCTGCGCGAGACCGGCGCCGACGCCGTCCTCAACGCGGCCGACCCGCGCTTCAACCCGCCGATCCTCGACGCCGCGTTCGAGTACGGCTGCACGTATCTCGACATGGCGATGACGCTCTCCGGGCCCGACGTCCAGCTCGGGCAGGACGAGCTCGACATGCACGAGCGCTGGCGGGAGCGCGGCCTGCTCGCGCTCGCCGGAATTGGCGTCGAGCCGGGCCTCGCCGATGTTTTTGCCCGCTATGCAGCAGACCACCTGTTCGACGAGATCGACGAGGTCGGGGTGCGCGACGGCGCCGACCTCGTCGTCGAGGGCTACGACTTCGCTCCGACCTTCTCGATCTGGACGACGATCGAGGAGTGCCTGAACCCGCCGCTGATCTGGGAGAAGGAGCGCGGCTTCTACACGACGGAGCCGTTCTCGGAGCCGGAGCTGTTCGAGTTCCCGGAGGGGATCGGCGTGATCGAGTGCGTCAACGTCGAGCACGAGGAAGTCGTGCTCGTGCCGCGCGAGATCGACTGCCGCCGCGTGACGTTCAAGTACGGGCTCGGCGCGGAGTTCATAGGCGTGCTCCAGACGCTGCACAAGCTCGGGCTCGACTCGACGAAGCCCGTTCGCGTGCGCGGCGTCGAGGTGGCGCCGCGCGACGTCGTGGCGGCTGCGCTCCCGGATCCCGCCACGCTCGGCGACCGGATGCGCGGCAAGACCTGCGCCGGCACGCTCGTCACCGGGAAGCGCAAGGACGGTGGCGACGGCGCCGTCTACCTCTACCACGTCGCCGACAACGAGCGGACCATGCGCGACTACGGGCACCAGGCCGTCGTCCTCCAGACCGCGCTCAACCCGGTGATCGCGCTCGAGCTGCTCGCAGCCGGCACGTGGGAGGGAACGGGCGTGCTCGGCCCGGAGTCGTTCCCGCCGGACCCGTTCCTCGAGCTCCTCGCCGACTACGGCGAGCCGCACGGCATCGTCGAGGGCGATCCCCGCCGGACCTAGACCGCGCGCCTATCGCAGCTGGGATAGGGTCTGGCATCGCGCAGCCCGAGCTCGAGGGGGAACGTGGCAGAGGTCGTACTCGACGAAGTCACGAAGGTGTACGCCGACGGCATTAAGGCCGTCGACTCGCTCGCCCTCGACATCGCCGACGGAGAGTTCATGGTCCTCGTGGGCCCGTCGGGCTGCGGCAAGACGACTGCCCTGCGGATGGTCGCCGGGTTGGAGGAGATCTCCGGCGGAGTCGTCCGGATCGGCGAACGGGTCGTCAACCACGTTCCCTCGCGCGACCGCGACATCGCGATGGTCTTCCAGAGCTATGCGCTCTATCCGCACCTCTCGGTCTACGACAACATCGCTTTCGGCCTCAGGGTCAAGAAGATGCCGAAGCAGGAGATACAGCGGCGTGTCAACGACGCCGCGCACGTGCTCGGGCTCGAACCGTTCCTGAAGCGCAAGCCGCGCGCCCTCTCGGGCGGCCAGCGGCAGCGCGTCGCGATGGGACGCGCGATCGTGCGCGAGCCGTCGGCGTTCCTGATGGACGAACCGCTCTCGAACCTCGACGCGAAGTTGCGCGTGCAGATGCGGGCCGAGGTGAGCCGTCTGCAGCGGGACCTCGGGACGACGACGATCTACGTCACGCACGACCAGGTGGAGGCGATGACGATGGGAGACCGCGTCGCCGTCATGCGCAAGGGGCAGCTGCAGCAAGTCGACGATCCTCAGACGCTGTACGACCGTCCAGTCAATCTCTTCGTGGGGGGCTTCATCGGCTCGCCTGCCATGAACATGATCGAGGCGACGGTGACGCAGGCGAACGGCGGGCTCGCGGTGGACGTCGGCACGCAACAGCTCAAGCTCGACGACGCGGTGCTGGCGCGGAGCCCCGCCCTGCGCGGCTACGAGGGCCGGACCATCATCCTGGGCATCCGGCCCGAGGACCTCGAGGAAGTGTCGCTCGAGCCGGACACCGCACCGGACCGCCGGCTGCGGGGCGCCGCGGAGCTGCGTGAGGCCCTGGGCTCCGAGCTGATGGTGCATTTCACGGTGGAGGGGACGCAGGCGGCGTTGACCGAGGATGTCAAGGAGCTGGCCCAGGACGCGGGCGCTCCCGGCGGAGAGCCGGCGCTCGAGGGCAAAGGCTCCGGCGCGCTCCTCGTCGGCCGCTTCGGCGCGCGAGCTTCGGTCGAGGAACGGAAACCGGTCGAGGTCGCGGTCGATACGCGCTCGCTCCACTTCTTCGACCCAGAGACGAGCGAAGGAATCTACGGCGGAAACGAAGGCCAGAAAGGAGCGTCAGCGTGAGGGAGATTCGCAGCAGGAGACAGGCCGTGCAGTTGGCGGCTCTCGCAGGGGTCGTCGCAGTGCTCGTGGCCGTTGCGGCCGGCTGCGGAGGAGGAGGCGGCTCGAGCTCGACTACGACGGGGAACTCGAGTGTGTCGGGCTCTGTCAAGTTCTGGGGCATCTGGGCCGCGACGGAGCAGAAAGCGTTCCAGAAGGTGATCGACGGCTTCCACAAGCAGTACCCGAACGTCACGGTCACCTACTCGTCCAAGGGCAACGACATCCCGACCGTGCTGTCGACCGCCATCGCCGGCGGCAATCCGCCAGACATGGCCGACATCGCGCAGCCGGGCCTCATGAAGCAGCTCGTGCAGCAGGGGAAGCTGAAGCCGATCACGTACGCGAAGTCGACGATCGCCGGCAATTTCTCACCGGCCTGGGAGGACCTGGGCCAGGTCAACGGCAAGCTGTACGCGCTCCTCTTCAAGGCGTCCAACAAGTCGACCCTCTGGTACAACGTCAACGTCCTCAAGCAGGCGGGTGTCAAGCCGCCGAAGACGTGGTCGCAGATGATCAGCGACGCCAAGACGATCAAGGCGTCCGGAACGCCTGCGTACTCGCTCTGTGGGGCGAACGGCTGGACCCTCACAGACATCTTCGAGAACATCTATCTCCGCATGTGGGGGCAGAACAAGTACGACGCCCTCTCGGCCCACCAGATCAAGTGGACCGACGCGACGGTGACCAAGGCGCTCCAGGACATGGCTCAGGTCGTGGGCGACACGGGGAACATCTACGGTGGCACGAGCGGCGCGCTCCAGACCGACTATCCGACCTGCGTCGACTACGCGTTCGCGACCCCGCCGAAGGCGGCGTTCAACCTCCAGGGCGACTTCGTGAGCCTCGAGATCCTCCAGGCGACGAAGTCGAAGCCCGTGAAGGACTTCAACGTCGTCCCGTTCCCGACGATCACTTCGGGGCCGAACTCGACAGCAGTCGAAACCGGCGGCGACCTGATCATCACGTTCCGCGACACGCCGGCGATCGAGGCGTTCATGAAGTACCTCGCCTCGTCGGATGCAGCGCAGATCTGGGCGAAGCTCGGCGGCTTCGGCAGCGGCAACAAGAACGTGCCCGCGAGCGTCTATCCGGATGCGATCACGAAGGCGACGGAGACGCCGCTTGCGGGGGCGTCGTCGGTCGCCTTCGACATGTCCGACGAGCAGCCCGCCTCGTTCGGCGCGACGACCGGCCAGGGCGAGTGGGGGATCTTCCAGAAGTTCCTCCAGAACCCATCGAGCATCGCGAGCATCCAGCAGCAGCTCGAGAGCTCGGCAGCGAAGGCGTACAAGAGCGGGAAGTAGCGGAGTAGCGCGTTGAGCGGTGCTTCGATTACGGCGGAGCCGCCCCCGAGTGCGGCTCCGCCGGAGGCCGGTGGGGAGCGCAGGTCCCGCTACCGGACGGGAGCGCTCTTCCTCCTGCCGGCCTTCATCCTGCTCGGCGCCTGGCTCGTCTATCCGACGATCTACACGATCGTCCGTAGCTTCTTCGGGCCGGCGGGATACCTCGGCACGTGGGTCGGGATCGACAACTACAGGACGCTGTTCACGACCTCGACGCTCGTCACGGCGATCAAGAACAGCGCGATCTGGGTTGCCGTCGTGCCCGCCTTCGTGACGGCATTCGGGCTCCTCTTCGCCGTCCTCACCGAGCGCATCAGCTGGGCGGTGGGGTTCAAGACGATCATCTTCCTGCCGATGGCGATCTCCGCCTTCGCCACCGGCGTCACCTGGCGGCTCATGTACCAGCAGAACCCGGACCAGGGAGCGATCAACGCCCTCGGGCGCACGGTCTCGGATGCCGTCACCTCGCCCGGAGTCCTGTCCAACGCGCTGCCGTCGACGACGGCCCTCCAGCCGCAGGGCGGCGGTCTGCTCCTGAAGACGCCGCTCCACCCGGGAGGCGTCGCCCTCCTTGGGCTGACCGGGATCGCCCCGACGGACGTGCCGCAAGGAGCGCGGCAGGCGGCGAAGCCGGCAGGAACATCCGGCGCGATCGAGGGCGTCGTCTGGCGCGACTTCAAGCCGGGAGGTGGGAAGCCCGGTGTCGTCGAGCAGGGCGAGCTCGGGCTCCCGGGCGTCACGGTGGAGCTCAGGGACTCGTCGGGCAAGGCCGTGCAGAGCGCGAAAACCGACCCGAACGGGAGCTTCGAATTCACCGGCCTCTCTCCCGGGACATACAACGCGGGCATCGGAGCCGCGACCTTCGCCAAGCCCTTCGGCGGCTACTCGTGGCTCGGTCCGAAACTGATCACGCCCGCGCTCCTGATCGCCTACATCTGGATCTGGGCCGGCTTCTCCATGGTCGTGATCGCGGCCGGCCTCGCGGCGATGTCGCGCGAGGTGCTCGAGGCCGCACGGACCGACGGCGCGACGGAGTGGCAGGTCTTCCGCCGCGTCACCGTCCCCCTGCTCGCGCCGGTTCTGAGCGTCGTCTTCATCACGATGATCATCAACGTCTTGAAGGTGTTCGACATCGTGATCGCCCTCGCGCCCGAGTCGACGCAAGCGAACGCGAGCGTGATCGCGCTGGCGATGTGGCGGACGTCCTTCAGCGGCTTCGACTTCGGCACGGGCTCGGCGATCGCGGTCTTCCTCTTCCTGCTCGTGCTGCCCGTTCTCTTACTCAACATCCGACGCTTCCGGAGAGAGGCGTAGTGCCCCTTCCGGCAACAGTTAGCGCATCCCTGGCGGCTGCAAAGCGTCGCGACTCCTCGCTTCGCTTGTCGGCCGGCTTCGGCAAGCCTTCGCCGGCTGCGGCGTCCTCAGTCGCGTCGATAGCGTCGGCTATCGACGCTCCCTGCGTCCTTGCCTCGCTCGCTTTTCGCGCGCCAGGAACGCGAAACCGTCACCGGAAGGGGCACTGATGACCGCCGCTCCCGAGACGGTACGTCTGCCCGCTCGGCGAGACCCGGTCTCCGCCAAGATCCTGCGCTCGGTCGGGAAGCTGCCACTCCAGATCTTCCTCGCCGTGATCGCCTTGCTCTGGCTCGTGCCGACGATCGGCCTCTTCATCACCTCGATCCAGCCGTCGTCGGAGATCGCTACCGCGGGCTGGTGGAAACTCTTCGCCCACCCGAGCCAGGCGACGTTCTCGCACTACAGCGACCTCTTCCACAACGCGGGCCTGACGGGGGCGATGAAGACCACCGCCTACATCGCCGTCGGCAACACCTTGCTCGTCGTGATCGTGGCCGCGCTCGCGGGCTACGCGTTCGCCTGGCTGGAGTTCCCCGGCCGTGACTGGCTCTTCATCGGGGTCGTCGCGCTCCTCGTGGTTCCGCTGCAGATGGCGCTGATCCCGATGTTCAGGCTCTACGACACGTTAGGCATCGGCGGCACGACCCTCAGCGTGATCCTCTTCCACGCCGCGTTCGGGCTGCCCTTCGCCATCTTCCTCCTGCGCAACTTCTTCATCGGGATACCGAAGGACATCCTCGAATCGGCCCGCATCGACGGGGCCAGCGAGATCTGGATCTTCCTGCGCCTGATCCTGCCGCTCGGGCTGCCCGCGATCGCCTCGCTTGCGATCTTCCAGTTCCTCTGGACGTGGAACGACCTGATCGTCTCGCTTACGTTCAACGTCCAGCCGATCACCGTCTGGATCTTCGGCCAGATGCGCCAGTTCTCCTCGAGCGTCGACATCATCGCCCCGGCCTCGTTCATCTCGCTCGTGGTCCCGCTCGTCATCTTCTTCTCCTTCCAGCGCTACTTCGTCCAGGGCCTGCTCGCCGGCTCGGTGAAGTGATGCGGGTTGCCGTCGTCGGATCCGGCCTCGCCGGGTTCACGGCCTATCAAACGCTGCGGCGTGAGCTCGCGCCCCGCGAGATCGTCGTCTTCGGGACCGACGCCGACCCGGCCGCGGCATGGCGCGTGCGGGCGGCGGCGATCCGGCAGCGGGAGATGCGCTCGGAGAGCGACGGCCACTGCCTGTCCGACCTCGTTCCCGGGGCTCGCGTTCTCGAGCGTCCGACGACGCCGCTCGGCGCGGCCGCTGCTCGATTCGGTGCTCGACCGCTATCACCCGACGGTGGACGAGTTCCTCTCGCACGTCGAACGGCTACGCGAGCGGAGCGGCTGGGACGAGAGCCTGATGCCGAGCCGGATCGAGCGCGTGCGGGCGGTCGACGGCGCCTTCGACCTCGATGGGGAGCGCTTCCACGCATGTGCTCCTCGCGCCCGGCCATCCGGGACTGAACGTCCCCGAGGAGCTGAGCGGCGACCCGCGAGTCGTCCACTCGTACGAGCCGCACGACTACGCGGCCACGGTCACGGTGGTCGGGGCGGGCCTCGCCGCGGCGACCGAGTGGCTGAACGCGCTCGCGGCGGGCGCCGAGGTGGTGTCGGTGCGCCGGCGCGAACCGGTGCGACGCCCGCTCAACGTCCCGCGCCACTACTTCTCCCGCCGCGGCCTCGACGGCTACCACCGCCTCACGCCCCGCGAGCGGGTCGAGCGCCTGCGCACGCTGACGGCGCCGTCGTACCCCGCGGGCGCCCAGTGGGACGAGCCGCTCGAGCGCGCGGCTCGCGAGGGGCGGTTCCGTGTGGAGCAGTCCCTGAACGGCAGCGCGCAGGTGATCTGCGCGACCGGGTTCCGGCGCGGTTTCCGGCACGACCCGCTGCTCGCGCGGCTCGTCGCCGAGCACGACCTCGAGACTGCGGACGGCTGGCTCGTGCTGGAGCCCGACTCGACGGTGCCTGCGCTCAGCGACGCAGGGCGGACACTCGCGGTCGCGGGCGCACCGGCGCTGTGGGCGTTCCCGGCCGCGGACACCCTCGCCGGCGCGCGGTACGCCGCCCATCGCTTCCTGGGAAGGATCAGGTCGTGTCGTACACGCTGAGGGGACGGGTCGAGACCCGTCTGGCGGCGCTCCTGCCGGTGCTGCTCGGCGCCTGCGTGCTCGCCGGTGTGCTGCATCGGTGGTGGCCGGTCGAGCTCGTGGCGCTGATGGCGGCCGTCGGCCTCGTCCTCGACCTCGAGGTGTGGCACCGGCTGCTGCCGTATCAGCCGGCGTGGGCGATGGTCCCGCTGGGCGCGGTCGAGCTCGGCGCGCTGATGGCGATTGTCTACGGCTTCGGCCTGCACGCGCCGCCCCTACCCGCGCTCGCGCTCTTCGGCGCGGGCTGGCTCGCTGCGCTCGTCCTCGCCCAGGCCGGGCTTCCGCTGCTGCGCCTCGGCTACGCGGAGGACGGCGGCGAACTCGGCCGGGTGGGGAGCGTCGCCGCTGTCGCCCTCGTCCTCGCGTTCGGCGGCTCGGCCGCGACCTACGTCGTCCGGCTCCCGCCGGTCGTCCACCTGAGCGCCGGTGTCCACCAGGGGCCGCTCGTGATCACGCGGCGCGAGGTACTGCAGGGCGAGCCGGGCGCTGTCGTTCGCGGCGGCATCGTCGTCGCCCACGACGACGTTCAGGTCCGCAACGTCACGGTCGTCGGCGGCGAGAACGGGATCACTGTCGACGGCGTTCGCGGGACGGTGATCGACGGCGTGACCGTGCAGGGCGCGAAGCTCGACGGAATCCACGTCCGCCTCGCCGGCGTCGTCATCCGCAACTGCACCGTCGACATGCTCGGCAACCGGCTCGGCCAGGGCATCGACATCTCGTTCAACATGGACATGGGGATGAGCATGGTCGAGGGCTGCACGGTCGTGGGTGGGCAGCAGGGGATCACGACGCACTCCTCGGCGACGGACATCATGGGAAACAGGGTCAGCCGCACGACCGGCCAGGCAATCGCGGTCGACGAGATGTCGATGGGCATGGCCTCCCACAACGCGGTTCGCAACGCGCTCGGGGTCGGCCTGTACTGCGGCGACCGCTCGATGTGCATGTTCGACCACAACACGGTGATCGGCACGCGTCCCGACACGTCCTCGGGACTGCGGAACCGACGCGGCCTCGCCGTGCTCGTCGACTTCCAGTCGGAGGCCGACCTCTGGCGGAACAGGCTCGTTGCGAACGCGGTCGCCATGGACACGACCACGAACGCGATCCTCAGGACCACGTCCCGGCCCAGCTGGTGAGCGCCGCGTACAACTACGAGCGCTTCGACGCCTACGTCGAGAGCGGGGAGGACGAGCGCGAGTTCGGCGCCTTCCCGCGCAACGGCCCGCGCGCGGGCGCCGAGTTCGCGCGGGCGGAGCAGATCTGGGCCGAACGGGCCCGCGCTGCCCGTCGGTCGACGTAAAGACGTCGGCGCCGACCCTGAGGCCGGCGCCGGTTCTTTCGTCAGATCGTTCGCTCAGCCGTCGCCGCCTCCGCCGCCACCGTCGTCGTCTTCGATCTTCAGCCGCGTGAGCGTGAGTACGCCGTTGATCGTGACTCCGCGCGCCTCGACAAACGTGCCCGTGGCGATGACGGGCAGAGTGTGTCCGGCCGGAGCGGCGAAGGTCAGCATCGCGCCGCCCGCGTCGATGGTGATCTGGGACGTCGTCGAGTTGGTCACCGTGCCTTTCGCCTCGGCCTCGTTCTCGTTCTCGTTGTCGGCCTTGCCGATCGAGACGAGCGTGAACGTATTGCCGGCGCCGGCCTGCACGAACAGCTCGACCTCCTGTCCAGGCGTCAGCGGCGGCAGGGTCATGCCGCCGGGAACGGTGATCTCGATGGGCAGGCCCTCGAGCGAGACGACGAGCGGCGAGACGCTCACGAGGACGCCCTCGATCTCGACCGTCCCCGACGGGGAGACAGGCGTGAAGTCGTCCTCGACGAGGTCGCCGTGCTCGAACTCGACCTCGAACTCGCCGAGGTCGCCCTTCTCCTCGCCGTCGTGGCGCGAGGCTGCGTGCGCGCTCCTCGTGTGGATCGTGAGGACGCTGTGACCGCTCGCGACCCGGATTGCGTGCGCGAGGCGCTTGACGACCATGCCTCGGATCCGCGCCTTCTTCACGTGGGCGAGGACCTGGAGACGCGAAGCCCGGATCGTGCCGTTGCGCAGGCGCGTCCCGACGACGCTCACACGGTCGCCGAGCCGCACGCGCCGGGGAGCCGTGCGAACGGTGACGGCGAGCCCCTTGCGTCCGGTCGTCAGGACGATGGTGTGCGCGCGCTTCGCGACGACGGTTCCCTTGATCGCTGTCGGCGCGGCGCTCGCCGATCCCACGGCGAGCAGGAAAGCCGCTACCACAACCAGAGCTGTCCATTTCATCGATTGACTCCTCTCGGGGACTGGGCGACCGCGCCTTGCTTGCGGCCTCTACTGAGGAAGAGGCGTTCGGCGCGGAAAAGTCGCGCTCGGGCTATCAGCCGTGGCCGGAGGTGCCGCCGCCGCCGTCTCCGCCGCTCGAGCCGGAGCCGTCCGAGCCCGAGGACGTCGTGGTCGTGGTGGTGGTCGAATCGGAGCCGCCGCCGGGCCCGGAGCTCGATCCCGAGGAGCCGCTGTCCGAGGAGCTGTGGCCGGAACCGTCACTGCCGGAGGTGGTCGAGGTGCTACTGCTGCCGTCGCTGCTTCCGCTCGTTGTCGGCTGAACCACGGCCGTTGTGTCGTCCGAGCCGCTCCTGGACGAGCCGTCGCCGGAGGATGTGCCGAGGTGGCTGCTGCCGGAGCTCGACTCCCGTGAGCTGCCGCCGCGCGTCTGCGACTGCTCCAGTGCGGAGTGACGGACGTCGCGCCCCGTCACGACCGCAGCGGCTGTGGGCGTCGCGGGACGACGCGCGCGAACATGAGCCTGGTGGCGCGGGGCTGCGTGCACGGTCGTCTTCGAGAGGTGGTGTCGGGTTTGGGCCAGGTCTCCTCCACCGCCCACGATCGCGAGGGCACCAAGGCCGACGGCGGCCGCCTTCGTCGCCGCGGGCACGGGAGACACGCCGTCGCCGCCGGCGACAAGGCGAACCAGGCTCTGGACCCAGGGCGCGCCGCCGAGGCCGGCGGCCACGTCACGCAGGCGATGCCGCAGACGGGCGCGCGCGCGCAGGAGGAGCGAGCGAACGGACGGCGTGCTGAGCGAGAGCTCGGCGGCGAGCTGCCCGTAGCTGAGCCCGCGGATCTCGCGCAGAAGGAATGCCTCTCGCTGCGCGCGCGGCATCTGCCCGACCTCCTCCCAGACGGTGGCGAGCTCTCCCGCCCGCAGGACCTGCGCCGAGGCGTCCGGCGTCGATCCGTCCGGCACGTCGCCGGTCGGCACGGGAGTAGTCGTGCGCTGGCGGCAGCGGGCGTAGCACTCGTGGCGTGCGACCGCGAGCAGCCACGCAAGGGGCTCCCGCGGCGCCGAGCCGTTCAGGAGCGCGCGGTGCGCGGCGAGGAAAACCTGCTGCGTCGCGTCCTCGGCCTCCGCGCGGTCGCGCAGGAGTGACCGGCAGAGCCTCGCGACCGCGGTGTGGTGCTCGCGGTAGAGCGCCTCGGTGTCCTGCGACCTGCCGTTGCTCTCGAGTGCGGGTAGCCCCATGGCGACGGCTGGATCTACGCTCGCGCGGGCACTTCGGATTGCGGCTCGACGTTCGGCGGTCGGAGTAGGCGAAAATAGCCCCGTGCCCGTCGAAGCGCTGAAGGCGATGGGAGCCGACCTCGAAGGAACGCTCGAGCACGTGAACGTGCCGAGCTACGTGATCGACCGTGTCGGCGTCGTCCGCTGGATGAACCTTGCGGCCCGGGCGGTGGTCGGCGATCAGGTCGGACGCCAGTTCACGTCGGTCGTCGCGCCGGAGGACACGCGGCGAGCCCGGGAGCTTTTCGCCCGCAAGATCCTCGGCAACACGGAGGTGACCGATGCTCCGGTGGGCGTCCTTGGTGCTGACGGCGGGCGTGTCGCGGTGGAGATCAGCTCTGTCCCGCTGCGGCAGGGCGAGCACGTGATCGGGGTGTTCGGCCAGGTGTCCGGAGTCGTCGAGGAGCCTCAGTCGCATCCGGAGCTGCACTTGACGCCGCGGCAAGAGGAGGTGCTGAGGCTGCTCGAGCGCGGTCGCTCGACCGTGCAGATCGCCGAGGAGCTGCACGTGAGCCGCGAGACCGTGCGGAACCATGTGCGGCATCTGCTCCACGCACTCGGAGCCTCGTCGAGGCTCGAAGCGGTCGCGGTCGCGCGAGGCGACCTCGTGAGCGCCGGCGGTCGCTGAGGGGCGCGGGCTTCTCAGCGACGGCGGCCGACGAGGCGTGCGCCAACGGCGCGCAGATGGCCGCGGGCGATCGCGTCCTCCTCGACCGCGCGCAGGGAGTCGCCAAGGTTCCAGCGGTGGAGCCAGGCGCCGCGAAGAGGCGTGCCGAGCTCGAAGTAGGGCGCGAGTGCCTCGAGGATCCGCTCGAGCGGGTGCAAGTGCTCGCGGTGTTCCGCGACGAGCTCCTCGGCCGTCTCCGGCTGCGTTTCGCCGAGTGCCCGGCGCTGCTCGAGCCACCAGGCGGCGGCGCCGAGGTCGAAAGCGCCGGCGTCGAACTCGTCGACGACGAGCGTCCCGCCCGGCTCGACAACCTCGCCGAGCCGGCGGCAGGACTCCTCGAGCGGGTCGACGTGGTGGAGGGAGACGACCGCGACCGCCGCCGCGAACGAGCCTGCAGGCGCGTCGAGATCGGCTAGCGCGACGGGACGGACGTCCTCGCTGTCCGACTTCGGGTCGATCGCCAGCACGTCATAGCCGGCCGCGCGAAGCGCGCGGGCGAGGCGGCCGGAGCCGGCGCCGATCTCGAGCACGCGCGCGGGCGGCTCGGGCAGGTTCGCGTGGACGAAAGCCCTCAGCTCTGTGGGCGCCATCAGCCGATTCTGGCTGTCAGCGGAGCGCGCCGTCGGAGTGGGCGACGAACCCGCGCAAGGTCGGCGCCACGAGCGACCGGGTCAGGCGAGAGGACGGTGGACCAGCCCTCCGTCCTTCCGCCTCGATCTGTGACACATCGGCGTGCCGTGCCGTATAAGGGACGAGGTGAAACGGCTCGCCCTACTCCTGCTGCTGTTCGCGCTGGGGCTGGTCCTGGCGGGGTGTGCTGTTAGCCGCAGGACGCACTCGGCGGCGATCAACGGGCCAAGGCCGATGCCCATCCTGCGGACTAATCCGAACCGTGGCACTCGCCCGCTGCTTGTCCCGCTGACCCCGAAGGCCACGCGCAGGCTCGAACGTCTTCGCAGCGCTCGCTTCCTCTCACCGACGCGCCTGGCGATTCCCGGGATCCTCGGAAGTAGCAACTGCCCGTCCGTCCCGGTCAAGCTGGTCGTTCAGCGACCGGACGCGATCCGAGTCGATCTGGCCATAGGAAGCTGGAGGCGAACAAGCTCGGGCCTCCGGGTGCGATTCCCTCACCCGCCGCGCATCTGCTTGGCCAATCTCGTCCGCCTCTCCGTGGTGGTCATGGCGATCAACCCTAAGCAGATCGACGTCCACCACCGGCTGACGATCCGCCTCTACTACCCGAAGGGCGTCATTCTCAGATACAAGCGGCCAGTCGTCATCAACTCACCGCCGCTCTAGCCCGCTCAGGGGTCATTCCGGAACACTGGCCCACACGAGAGCGCTCGTGTCTGATGCTGGGCCGGGGCCGTAGACCCGTACGATGGTCGTGGAGACAGGATGAACCTCTTTCGCTTCTTCCCGGGGTACGAGGTACACGTCTACGACGCGGGACGGGAGCCGACCTTCCTTCTGCTGGTCGCGTTCATCCTCACGCTGGCAGGGACGCGGTTCTACACCCGGATGGCGCGAACCCGCGGCTGGGGGAGCGCGCACATCGGCGACTTGCACGTGCACCACCTCGTGCCAGGCGTCGTGATGAGCCTCGTCGCCGGCGGCCTCGCCGTCGGCCTCGAGCCAAGCGAGCTCTGGGTCGCGCTCCTGGCAATCGTGTTCGGCGCAGGCGCCGCGCTCGTCCTCGACGAGTTCGCGATGCTCCTCCATCTCGACGACGTTTACTGGACGACCGAGGGGCGCTCGTCGATCGATGCCTGCCTGGCGGCGGTCGCGTTCCTCGGCCTCGCGATCCTGGCGACACTGCCGCTTCCCACCGACGCCGGAAGCGACAGGCTCGCGAGGGCGCTGGGCGATGGGCTGATCGCGCTCGCTGCCTGTTTCGTCCTGGTAACCATCTTGAAAGGGAAGCTCAAGCTGGGTCTGCTCGGAATCGTGTTCGCGCCGTTGGCGATCGTCGGAGCCGTGCGGCTCGCAAAGCCGTCTTCCATCTGGGCACGGCGGCTCTATCCGCAGGGCGGGCGGAGGCTGCGGCGGAGCGAAGCCCGCTCTGCGTCTCGCGCGGCGCGATGGACCCGGCGCCGGGAGCGTTTCTACGACCTGATCGGCGGCGCGCCACATCTCGGCTCGAAGCGAGACTCGGCGGCCACGCCGAAGTAGAGCCTGCTTGGGGATCTCTCAAACGTCGACCTCAACGCGCACAAGTTCTAGCCCGCGCGTAGCCGGCGCAGAGCTGGCCCGAGTGCCTGGCCGCCGCGTAGGACCGGCTCGAACAGGTCGCCGTGCCGCTCTACCCGCTGCAGCGCTTCGCGCCTGCCGAAGTCGCGCGGGCGCACCTTCTCGCCGAGCTCCTCCCAGCGCAGCGGGGTGGACACCGGCGCGCCGGGCTTGGGCCGGACGGAGTAGGCGGAGGCGATCGTCTTCCCGTGCCCGTTCTGGCGGTGGTCGACGAGGACGCCCCGGCGCTTCTTCTTCAGCCACTCGGTGGTCACGAGGCCCGGGTTATCGGCCTCGAGCCCGCGGGATACGCGCTCCGCGAGCTCGTACGTGTCCTTGTACGACGAGCGGCGGGTGATCGGTACCAGCACGTGGATGCCGTCGGCGCCGCTCGTCTTCGGATACGAGCGCAGCCCGAGCTCCTCGAGCGCCTCGCGAATCAGGTGCGCCACCCGAATCGCCTGGGCGAAGCCGTTGCGCGACTCCGGCGGATCGAGGTCGAAGACGACGTAGTCCGGACGCTCGGGCTTGTCGACCCGCGAGTACCAAGCGTTCATGTCGATGCAGTTCATCTGCACCATCCACACGAGCGCGGCGGTCTCGTTTACCAAGGTGAAGTCGACAAGCCGCGACTCGCCCGCCCGCGGCCAGGTCCGGAACTGCCGCGTCGGGATCCACGAGGGCTTGCCCTTCGGCGCCTGCTTGTGGAAGTACGCCTGGCCGTCGATGCCGTGTGGATAGCGCTTCAGGGTGAAGGGCCGGTCGCGCAGGTGCGGGACGATCACGTCTCCGATCTCGACGTAGTACCTCGCGAGATCGCCTTTGGTCACGCCGTCGGCGGGAAAGAGCACCCGATCCGGATGCGTCAGCCGAACCGTGTGCCTGCCGACCTGTAACCCGTCGCCCGTCGCCACCGGCACAGGATGCACGGCGACGCGCTGCGGGGCCCGATGAAGGGCCCCGCAGCAGTGCGGATCGAGTCGTCCTACGGAATGAGGACGCCGTCCAAGAACAGCTGGATCGCGCCCGCCGTGAGTCCGCCCGAGGCGACCGTGTCGATGCCTGAGAAGGTCTCGAAGTCGAGCTGGTCGGTGGCTTCTGCGTGCAGAAGCTCGACCGCCGGGGCCTGGCCGGTCACGTTCACGTCGCCGGCCGCGCCGGCGACGGTGAAGGCGTCGTCCCCATTGGTCCCGTTGACCACCACGTGGTCGATCTGGCCGTCACCGGCGGTTCCACCGAGAGCGCCGGCGAGGTCGAGGTCGACACTCGTGACGTCGGTGCCGGTCAGATCATTGACCGTCACGTTGTCCGCGCCGCCGAGCGCGTTGAAGGTCACGAACTCGACTCCGCCCGTGTCCATCGCGACGTTCGCCGGCTGGCGGAAGAACAGCAGCCGGTTCCCGTTCGCCGACAGGTTGACCGTCTCCGAGGCGGCTGCGCCGTTGAACACCAGCGTGTCCCTGCCGTCTTGGCCGTCGATCGTGTCGCTGCCGTCGCCCGGGTCCCAGACGAACGTGTCGTCGCCTGCACCGAGAGCCGCATGGTCGTTGCCGCCGTTGCCGTCGATCGAGTCGTTGCCGTTGCCGCCGAGGAGCGTCTCCGCGCCCGGGCCGCCGGCGATCGTGTCGTTGCCGTCCCCGCCGTCGAGGAACTCGCTGATCGCCCCGGCTGCGAGACCGGTGGCCGAGATGGCGTCTGCGCCGCCGAGGCCCTCGACGAAGAGCTGGTCGGTGGGCTCCTGATGCTGGATCGCAACCTGCGCCTGAAGGCCGGTCACCGTGACGCCCGACGAGGTGCCGGCCGCGGTCAGCGCATCGTTTCCGTTGGTGCCGATGACGTTGACGCGGTCGGTCTGGCCGTCACCCGTGGTGCCGCCGAGGGTGCCGGCGAGGTCGAGATTGACGCTCTTGACATCGGTGCCGGTCAGATCGTGGACGGTGACCACGTCGGCACCGCTGAGCGCATTGAAATCGACCCGCTCGACTCCGTGGGTGTCCATCGTGATGCTCGCCGGCTGACGGAAGAACCGCAGCCGGTTCCGGTTCGCCGACAGGTCGACCGTCTCGGAGGCTGCGGCGCCGTTGAACACCATGGTGTCTGTGCCGTCGTTGCCCTCGATCGTGTCGCTGCCGTCGCCCGGGTCCCAGACGAACGTGTCGTCGCCCGCGCCGAGGTCAGAGACGTCGTTGCCGCCGTTGCCGTCGATCGTGTCGTTGCCGGGACCGCCGTTCAACGTCTCCGAACCGGCACCGCCGGCGATCGTGTCGTTGCCCGGACCTCCGTCGATCCTGGTGGGGATGGCGTTGGTGAACGCACCGTTGCTGTCGTCGATGCGCACCCGGTCGTTGCCGCCGCGCGCCTTGACACTGATGCTCTCGATCGCGGCTCGCGGGAAGCTGAAGTCGGCTGACCCGTTGTCGCCGAGATCCACCTGGACGACGGCGGGGTTGCCGGCCGCGAGCCGAAGCGCGATCCGGTCGTTTGCTTCGGTCCCCCGCACGCGCAAGGTGTGATGTGCGATCCGCACGTGCGCGGACTCGAGGTCGTGTCGGTTCCGAGCGGCGGCTCCCTGCGCTGGGAGGATCGCCGCTGCGACAGCGACGCCTGCCGCGGCCACCCACAGGAGGCGGCCAGGCCCTACCGTGCCCTTCGTGAGGCGAAGGTTCATCATGCTCGTTCCTTTCCGAGTCGTTGACCCCTCCGCCGCCTAAAGACCCCGAGGGCGCGCGTCTATTCCCGGGAATAGAGAGCGGCGCGCGGTGTCCTTCCAGGTAGTGACC
>CAVXXZ010000027.1:0-48784 GCA_963765795.1 uncultured Actinomycetes bacterium | reverse complement strand
AGATGGCCGCTAGCGCGAAGCGGGTGCAACGACTTGCAACCGGTCGCAAATGCGACGGTCTCGACGGCCGGCCCAGAGACCAGCTTCGTCGCAGCGACGGGGAGTAGCCTCCCGCCCGTGAGCTACGAGCAGTGGATTACGGAGATCGTCAAGGTCGTCGAGACGGTCGGCACCGGCATCATGGTCATCGGCGGGCTGGGCGCGTTCCTCGCGTTTCTGCGCGATGCAGCCACAGACACGAGAAGAGCCGGGTCGTACGAACGGCTTCGCCGCAATCTCGGCCGATGCATCCTGCTCGGGCTCGAAGTGCTCATCGTCGCCGACATCGTCCGCACCGTCGTCGTAGATCAGACGTTCCAGAGCGTGACCGTGCTCGGAATCATCGTTCTGATCCGGATCCTGCTCAGCTTCTCGCTCGACGTCGAGATCGACGGCGTGTGGCCGTGGAATCGGTTGAGAGAGAGCAGAAACGACCAGGCCCCATAGCCCCCTCCCGACGGCGGCGGTCTTCCGGCCCTGCGTGGTCAGCAGGTAGGTGTGGTGGCCTCCGAGACCGAGCAGGACGAGGCGCCTGATGACGACATTGATTAGCCGCGAGAGCGAGTGAGCCGGTAGGTCTGTGCCATCGCGATCGCCCTCACGACGACACCGGGCTGTCGGTCAGAGCCTCCAACGGCCGCTCGAGGTCTCTCAAGTGCTCCGCCGCAAAACGGCCCGTGAGCACCGCGACATGATCCGTGAAGTGCGCACCCGCGAGCAGTCCCTCAGAGACCAACTCGACCTCACGATGCACGACGTCCGGCGACAGACTCGAGAACTCGCCGACCAACTGCTCGTCCACCCGCTCGATCTGCTGGCGAGTCTTCTCAGCCCGCTCCGTCTTCGAGACCGGCTTCAACATGTGTCCCTTCCCTCAGCGTCGACAGACACCGCCAGCATCTTTGCCGGCCCGCTCGTTCTGCACTACTGAGAGGGTCACACGTAGGCCGCTGACTTCGGCCCGCGTCCAGTTCCACCATATACGCGGGGGTGAGCGCCTCCGGCCTCCGTCAAATCGTTAGAGCGAGCAGGGGAGCTCAGATCACGGTGATCGCGACGAACACAGAAGAGCTAGCCGAGCAGCGCTCCGCCACTGGGTCGCCTCCCCGTTCGCCTCGCCCACCCCTCGAGCTCGACCAGCGGTACAAACCGTTTCCGGCCGCGCCGGATCCACTTCAGCTCAAGGTCGACGTGGTGGCGGAAGCAGAGGACTATGAATCCTCTGCTACCCCAGCTGCGACCACTGGCGGATGCCGCCAGTCAGTCAGCCTCGGGCGCGCTTCTGGCGACTGACTGCGGCGTCACCCCCTGGCATTCGTCCGCCTCGCGGGCGATCGTGCCGTCGTTGCGCACGGAGCAGCTGCTCCGCGACCGCTGGCCTCCTGAAATAGCGAAGGATCGTCGTGTGCGAGACGCCGTAATCGGTTGCGATGGAGCGGAGGGGCTCCTTCGCCGCGCCGCGCCGGATTAGCTCGGAGTCTGGGACAAGCCGGCGAAGGCGGCGTGCATCGGGTCGGGCGTTCGACGGGAACGTGGTGTCGTTCGCAAGCGCGCGCCGCATGAGTTGGAAATCAATGTTGGACAAGGCGTTTTCGGTGCTCAACCCTGTGGCGTCCCTCACCTGCTCGAGGCCACCGCCGGCCTCGACCACGGCCTCGGCCAGATCGTCGTTCGCGCTGAAGCGATCCCGACTACTCAGGCCTCGCGGGGCGTCACGCTCATCGAGCCAGCCCGCCTCGCCTGACCGGCGAAGCTGGCCCGGCGGCGGCCACGCCGCCAGCCGGCGGTCGCGCTCCTTGTCCTCTCGAGCTCGCCTCTGCACCTCCTGCTTCAAACGCCGCTCCTCCGCTTGCCGAGCTTTGCGCTCTTCCTGCAGGCGCAACCGTGCTTCCCGCAGCCCGAGCGCCCCCTCCGGACGGCGAAAGAAGTCACTCAGAGTGGAGTGCACAACCCCGTAGTCGGGAGCGAGCACCCGCAGAGACTCACCGGCAACCCGCCGGTCGAACAGCACCTCATCGGGCACGAGACGACGCAGACGACGCAGCTTCGACATGACACCGATCCTATGCTGGTAAACACACCATGAACGCACCAGACGACAATTCAGCAGTGTTGTCCGCGTTGTCCGAGAAGTGCCGCAAACGCTTACCAGGAACCGCAAGCGAGACATCGCACCCCGTCGCATTCATTGCCGCTTGTGGGGCGGCGGAGTACAGAAAAGGCCCGCAAAACGGGCCTAAAAATGGGCGGTACTGGGCTCGAACCAGTGACCCCCAGCTTGTCGAGCTGGTGCTCTCCCAACTGAGCTAACCGCCCGGGTCGCGGGGATTGTAGCCGGGCTCAGCCGACCGTCAGGAACGAGCGGCCGCCGGCGCGCTTCTCCGCGTACATCGCGGCGTCCGCGCGCGCGAGCATCGTCCCGATCTCCGGCTCGCCGTCTTGCAGCGTGCCGACGCCGATCGAGATGCCGACCGCCAGCATGCCCTCGCTCGTCGGGAGCGGATTCTGCTCGAGCCAGGCCTGGATCCGCTGGGCGACGGTCACCGCCTCCTCCTCGTCCGTCTCCGGCTAGGACGACGAGGAACTCGTCGCCGCCGAAGCGGGCGCAGAGGTCGTACGCCCGCAGCTCCGCGCGGAAGGCGGCCGCGATCACCGCGAGGGCCGCGTCGCCCTCGAGGTGGCCGTGGCGGTTGTTGATCTCCCGCAGGTCGTCGACGTCGCACAGCAGCACCGACAGCGGCCGCCCGAGCCGCCGCGCACGCGCGAACTCGCGGCGCGCAGGCTGGTCGATGCCGCGCGAGTTGAGCAGCCCCGTCTTGTGGTCGCTCAGCGCCTGCTCGCGGAGCGTCGGCGCCGAGCTCCCGTGCGATCACGGTCGCCGAAGCGGCAACGCGCCGCGAATGGCCGGCCGTGTACGTGTCCCGCGCGTCGACCGTCGCCGACAGGGCCTCGAGGGCGGCCGTCGAGCGCTCGATCACCGCGCGATGGGCTTCCCCCAGCGCGGCGTTCTGCCGGCCGATCGTCTCGCCCGCCTCCTCCAGCCGCAGCACGGCGCGCTGCGTGAAGTGGATGAGGAACAGCGGCGCGAGCGCGAGTGCGGCGAGAGGAAGGCTGTGGGGCCAGAAGGCCGCGACCGGCACTGCCATCAGCGCGAGGACGAGCTCGATCGTCACGTCCTCCGCGTCGAGCAGGCCCGTCTTGCGGGGCGTCAGGCCGCGGCCGAGGTAGAGCATCGGCAGCAGCAGGAGGCGATTCGTGACGACGAAGGCGGTGGCCGCGCACGCGCCGGCCATGGCCTCGCGGCCGCCCGACCCGGAGAAGCCGATCGCCTGCCCCACCGCCCACGCGACGACTCCCGCGGTCACGTAGTTCGCGATGTTGAAGGTCTGGATGTACCAGGGGTAGCGCTGCTTGAGCCAGTCGGGCAGGCAGTGGATGACCACCAGCAGGATCATCAGCTCGGGCGGCAGCAGCAGAGCACCAGCGACGACGAAGAGGATCGCCGGATGGAAGACGCGGCGGCGGTTGAGGTGGAACGAGAGGAGCTGCGAGACCGAGGCCAGCACGGCGAGCGCGACGAACAGGCTCCAGTCGATCGCCTCGACGTAGTTGGCCGCGACGAGGATCCCGACCGCCGCCGGTGCGACGACCGCCGTCCAGTAGAGCCAGGCGCCCGGAGTCAGCGCCCCCACCCGCGTCCCGCGCAGCCGCGAAGGCCGCCGTCCGGTCTCGACCGCCGCCGCGCTCATGGCCTGCCGTTCCAAGCCGAGGCGGCCGAGGTGACGGCCACCGTGGGTTCTGGGATCGTCGTGACGCTCACACCGTTCACCTACGCGTGCGAGGGAAGGTTCCCCATCGCGGACGCGGCAAGAGCGCCGACGCAGGGGCAGCGCCGACTCTTTGGGGAGGGGGATGAAGCCGCACTGACCGCATGGAGAGGCCGGAAGGTAGGCCCGGCCAAGGTCATCGGCATCCCTCGGAGGAGGTAGGACCCGCACGGTTCACCCGTTCAAGTGAACCGTTCGCAACGCGATACGAAAGTGCTCGAATCTCCTAGAAGATCTCCAGGCACCAGGGGAGCGGGTGCCACGCGAACAGTGCGTCGGCGCGCGCGACGGCTCCCTCCCGCAGCTCCTCCACGCGGAGTGCCTGGCGCAGCTGGGTGAACGAGACCGCGCCGAGATAGGCGGAGCCGAGTGCGGAGACGTCGAGCGCGAGGTCGGGCTCGGCGTCGGTGGGCTCGCACACGCCGTCTTCGAGCCGCCAGCGTCCGTCATTCCACTCGCCGACGGCGTCACGTACCTCGAGCACCAACGGCCCTCCCTCGCCGTACGCACGGCCCGACAGCGCGGCCGGCAGGTCGACGACCCGCACCCAGAGGGCATCGCTCATCCGGTAGCGCGCCCGGCGCGGCAGGGCGAGCAGGAGGAAGAGTGGGTGGTCCGGCGGCGCCAGCGAGACCTCGACGACGGACATCCAGTCGACGTCGAGGAGGAACCGCCAGATCGCGGCCGTCGCCGCCGGCGTCGCGCCGAGCGCCTCGCGAACGATGAGCCGCGATGCCGGAAGACCCCCCTCGAACGAGAAGCGCGTCCGGTAGATCGCATACGCCTGCGGCTCGCCGTCCGCCTCGAGCACGACGAAACGGCGCGGGGCGTCCTTCTCGTCCTCCTCCAGGCGCAGGTGGCGTTCCTCCCACCACACGTCATTCCGGGACGTCATGCCCGGGCGCTCCCGCCGCACCGCGTCGTAGACAGGCGGGAACAGCTTGCGCGCCTCTTCGGGCGTGACGAAGCGCGTCGTCCCGGCGGGCTCGAGCAGGCCCGCAAACGCGTCCCACTCGTGCTCGACCGTCAGCGATCCCGCCCAGGAGGCGATGCCGTAGCCGAAGCGGCCGTAGATCGTCTCCTCGGAGGCCCAGAGCGCCGCGATCGGCTCGCCGCGCTCGCGAACGTCGCGCAGCTGCGTGTCCATCAGCGAACGGAGGGCGCCGCGGCGACGATGGGTCGGTTGGGTGCCAACCGCAGTCACGCCCGCGCAGGGCAGCGAGCCGCCTGGGACTGACAACTCGAAGGGGAACGCGCCCGCGCCGCCGACGATCTGGCCGTCCTCGAAGGCGGCGTGCATGCGCTCGTGCGGGAGCGTGCGCACCCAGCGCTCGAGGAACTCCTCGTCCGGCGGCGGGTTGAAGTACTGGCCGATCGCGCCGATCGCGCGGCCGTACTCGTCCTGGTCGGCACAGGGACGGACCTCGAACACGACCGCGACGCTATCTAAGTAGGAGGGCTTGGGAAACAGTGGCTGTGCCGCAGGGCCGCGCTGGGCGTCGCTACTCCTCCCTTCGCTCGTCGGCCGGCTTCGCCGGCTGCGGCGTCCTCAGTCGCGTCCGTAGCTCTGCTACGAACGCTCCCTGCGTCCTTGCCTCGCGAGGCCCATCGCACCCCTGCGACGAGCACCGTTCCCCAAGCCCTCCTAGAGCTTCTCGAGCGGCGCGTAGTCGAGCATGAGCTTGCGCTCGCTGCCGTCGTCGGCGAAGCGGACGGTGATGAGGCCGCCCGCCTCGATCCGTGTGACGACGCCCTCGCCGAGGGTCGAGTGGCGGACGGAGTCGCCGGTGGAGAGATCGGGGACGTCGTCGCGCGGCGCGATCTGGCTCTGGCGCGGCGCGTTGTAACCGGACCACGACGCCGGCCGCAGCCGCTCGCGCTCGACGTGTCCGTCCGGCACCTCGTCGAGGAAGCGCGACGGCAGGTTGTGGTCGCGCATGCCGCGGAGCATCCGCGACGACGCGTGCATCAGCGTCAGCCGCTCCTGCGCCCGCGTCATGCCGACGTAGCAGAGCCTTCGCTCCTCCTCGACTCCCTGCTCTTCGATCGAGCGCGAGTGCGGGAAGATCCCCTCCTCCATGCCGATCAGGTAGACCGCACGGAACTCGAGGCCCTTCGCGTTGTGGATGGTCATGAGCGTGACGAGCGAGGTGTCGCCGCGGATCGCGTCCTGGTCGGCATAGAGGGAGATCTCCTGGAGGAAAGCCGAGAGGGTCTTGTCCTCGGTCTCTGTCTGCTCGCGCCACTCGCGGGCGACGGAGACGAGTTCCTCGAGGTTCTCCAGGCGGCCCTCCGCCTCGATCGTGCGCTCGGCCTCGAGCGACTCGCGGTAGCCGCTGCGGGCCAGCACCTCCTCGATCAGCTCCGGCACCTCGAACTCCTGCGCGGCGGACATGAGCGACTCGATCGTGCCGCGGAACGCCTTCAACGCCTTCTGTGGCGCGGCGCCGACGCCGGCCATCTCGGCCTCCGCGGTCGCCTCCCAGAGCGAGATCTCGCGCTGGTCGGCCCACGTCTGGAGACGGGCGAGACTGGTGTCGCCGATGCCGCGGCGCGGCCGGTTGGCGATGCGCAGCAGCGAGACCCCGTCGTACGGGTTGTCGAGCACCTGGAGGTACGCCACGAGGTCCTTGATCTCGGCGCGCTCGTAGAAGCGCGGGCCGCCGATCACCTGGTACGCGATGCCCTGGCGCACGAGGATGTCCTCGAGCACGCGGCTCTGGGCGTTGGTGCGGTAGAAGACGGCGACTTCGCTGCCCGAGAAGCCCTCCTCGACGAGCAGCGCGATCTCGGCGGCGACGTAGCGCGCCTCGGCATGCTCGTCCTCGACCTCGATGACCCGCACCGGGTCGCCGTCGCCGAGCTCCGACCAGAGGTTCTTCTCCTTGCGCTCGCGGTTGTGGGTGATGACGCCGTTGGCCGCGTCGAGGATGTGCTGCGTGGAGCGGTAGTTCTGCTCGAGCGCGATCGAGTACGAGCCGGGGAAGTCGTGCTCGAACTCGAGGACGTTGCGGATGTCGGCGCCGCGGAACCCGTAGATCGACTGGTCGGGGTCGCCGACCGCGAACACGTTGCGGTGCTTCTCGGCGAGGAGCTGGAGCAGGCGGTATTGCGCGTGGTTCGTGTCCTGGTACTCGTCGACGAGGATGTAGCGGAACGCCTCTTGCCACTTGGCGCGGGCCTCCGGGAAGCGCTCGAGCACGTCGACCGTGAGAAAGAGCATGTCGTCGAAGTCGACGGCGTTCGAGGCGAAGAGCCGCTTCTGGTACAGGTCGTAGACCTCTGCGACGGTCTGGTCGTAGAAGCTTGCCACGCGCTCGGTGTATTCCTCCGGGCCGACGAGCGTGTTCTTCGCGTTCGAGATCTGGGAGTGGATGCCGCGCGGCGTGAAGCGCTTCGGGTCGCGCTCGAGCTCCTCCAGGCAGCGCTTCACGAGGCGGATCTGGTCGGCCTGGTCGTAGATCGTGAAGTTGGAGCGGTAGCCGAGCCGCTGCGCTTCGCGACGCAGGATCCGTCCGCAGGCCGAGTGGAACGTCATCACCCAGGCGGCGCGCGCCGGTGGGCCGACGAGGTCCTGGACGCGGTCACGCATCTCGCCCGCGGCCTTGTTCGTGAAGGTGATCGCGAGGATCTCGGGCGGCTTCACGCCGACCGCGCCGAGCAGGTGCGCGATGCGGCGCGTGAGGACGCGGGTCTTGCCGGAGCCCGCGCCGGCGACGACGAGCACGGGCCCTTCCGTGTGTAGGACGGCCTCGCGCTGCGCCGGATTCAGGTCTGCGAGATAGGTCTCCGGGGTTGTCGCGGCCACCGCTCGATCGTAGCCGCGAGGGGGGCGACCGAAGCCGCCCCCTCCCCCTCTCCGCGGCTAGTTGACCGCTGCCGTCGCGGAGTCGAGCGTCACGTCGTCGCTGACGTGCGTGCCGTTCACCGAGGCAATGTGCCCGGTGACGGTGCTCGTCCCGTCGCTCGTCACACCGACCCAGGCGTACGCCTCATACCCGGCGAAGTCGCTCTGGATCTCGGAGATCGTGAGCGTCTGGCCGGCGTGCGGGCCGCTCGTCATGTAGAACGTCCCGTCCCCGTTGTCGAACCCGTAGGAGAAGTCGGGATGATCGGTGGCGAACGGGTGTAGACCGGGTGAGAACGCCTCGCTGCCGTCCGTGATCCAGACGTTGTCCTTCAACGGGCCGCTGCCGGTCGCCGTGATCCCGGCGAAGTCAGATGCAGGGCCGACATCGACCACGATGCCGGCGTCCTCGTAGCCCCCATTTGCGTTGGGGAGCGCGAGCGGCATGTTCGCGAGCGCCCAACTCGAGCCGCCGTCCACCTCGTAGTTCACCAGCGAGCCCTGCGGACCCCGCGATCCCTGCGGTCCGGCCGCGCCGGCATCGCCCTTCGGCCCCTGGGCACCGGTGTCGCCCCTCGGCCCCTGGGCACCAGCGTCGCCCTTCGGCCCCTGCGGGCCGGCTGGCCCGGTGGTGCCTTGGCTCGGCGGCACGAAAGCGCCAAGGACGCTCGGGGAGATGTCCCGGGCCGTCAGCGAGTGGTTCTTGATGTCGGCGCCGGTCAGCGCGCCGTCCTTCACCTGGGACGAGGACGTGATGAGGTACTTCTTTCCGGCCCATGCTCCGCCCGCGAGCGCGAGCGCGAGTGCAATCGCGCCCAGCGCGATGATCGTCCGCTTCATTCGGTTTGTAACCCCCAACCCCAGGCCGTGCCGTAGTTGCAGGGACCGAGCTGGCCTGGAAGTCGGCTCCGTCCCCGCTGCGTCAGACCCCTCTCGTTCGTAGTACGAACTAAGGGCGCGGCCCCACTATAGCCCGCTTTTTCCGGAACCGCACCTTGACTGTCGGCTAGTCCTTCGCGGCGCGGATCTCGACCTTGCCGGCTCGGACGCGAGCCTCGTAGCGCGGCTGCGGGTAGACCGCCGGGCCGCCGCGCACCTCGCCGGTGCAGAGGTCGAAGCGGGATCCGTGCCAGGGGCAGACGACGATGTCGCCGTCCCGTTTCCCCTCGTCGAGCGGGCCGCCGAGGTGGGAACACGTCGCCGAGATCGCGCACACCTCGCCGGTCTCCTCCGAGCGCGAGACGACGACCGACTCGCCCTCGAGCTCCACGCCGACGAGCTTGCCGCCGTTGAGCTCCGACTCCTCGCAGACAGGCGCGTAGCGGTCGCGGGGGCTCTCGAACGCCGTTCGGTTGACGCGGACGCCAAGCCCGAACGAGAGATGGCCGCCGAGGTGGGCAGAGAAGAGCGCGCCACCGTAGGCAGCCATGGAGAGCAGCCGGCCGAGGTTGCGCATGCCCCCGCGCCTCGCCGCGAGCGACAGGACGTTGAGCGTCAAACCGGCCGTGTTGACGAGCGCGTGCACCGTCCCGATCCGGCGGGCGTCGTCCTTGAGGTGGCTCCAGTCGTTGAGGCCCGTGAGAGCCGCCGGCACGGCGCCGAGGATGCCGACCGCGAGCGCCCCGTCGGCTGCCTCCGAGCCGACGAGATCGAGCACAAAGGCTGCAGACCAGGCGCCGATCGGCACATCTGTCAGCGCCGGGTGCAGCGGATTGCCGAACCAGACTCCGTCGAGGACGTCGCGCACCGGCTGCGGCATGGAGTTCACTGCCTCCTGCACCGGATCGGCGTAGTCGTCGAGCGGCTCCGCAAGGTCCGCGAGCTGCTTGGTGAGGCGGAGATTCGTCATGGAAGCTGTCGTCCCCGACCGGCCCAAGCCGGAAACGCTTACGCTCGCGACATGCGGCTGGCGCTCATGATCGAGGGGCAGGAAGGCGTGACCTGGGAGGACTGGTGCGCGCTCGCGGACGCCTGCGAGGAGCACAGCGTCGAGACGCTCTTCCGCTCCGACCACTACATCTCGCAGGGGGACGAAGCTCACAACGTCGCACACGACGCGTGGACCACGATCTCCGCGCTCGCCGCGAGAACGACAAAGCTCCGCTTCGGCACGCTCGTCTCCCCCGCCACCTTTCGCGCGCCGGGGCTGCTCGCGAATGCCGCGGCCACCGCCGACCACGTCTCCAGCGGACGAATCGAGCTCGGGATGGGCGCGGGCTGGATGGAGCGCGAGCACCGCGCGTACGGCTTCCCGTTCCCGGAGACGCGGACGCGCGTCGAGATGCTCGCCGAGCAGGTCGAGATCGTCCACCGGCTCTGGACCGAGGAGCGCGTCGACTTCCAAGGCCGGCATTACACGCTCGAGGATGCGCCCGCGCAGCCACAACCCGTCCAGCAGCCCAGGCCGCCGCTGCTCGTCGGCGGGGGAGGCGGGCGCGGCACCGTCGAAGCGGCGCTCAAGTTCGCCGACGAGTACAACACGCCGTTCGTCTCTCCCGAGGGCGCGGCGGCGATTCGGGAGAAGACGCGGCCGCTGCGCTTCAGCGTCATGACCGGTTGCGTCATCGGCGCGACGCGCGACGACGCGCTCGAGCGTGCGCGCACTCTCTACGCCCGGAGGCCACGCGACGCCTCGTTCGACGAATGGCTCGCCGGAGTGGAGGGCTTCGCGGTCGTCGGCTCGGTCGAAGAAGCGACCGAGCGCCTCCGCGCCTACGAGCACGCGGGGTGCGACCGCGTGATGCTCCAGCACCTCCTCCACACCGATCTCGAGCCGGTCCGGCTGATCGGACGCGAGCTCGCGCCGGCGCTCGCCTGACCGTCCGCCCCGTCCGCGACGATCCGCGACATGGAGCCCGGCACCACGCGTCTCGAGACGTTCAGCGACGGGGTCTTCGCGATCGCAGCGACGCTGCTCGTGCTCGAGTTGTCCGTCTCCTCGAGCGGCGAGCTCGGCCACGCGCTCCTGCACATCTGGCCGCAGTACCTCGCCTACATCACGAGCTTCGTGACGATCGGGATCATCTGGATGAACCACCACCACACGGTCTCGCTGATCGCCCGGACCGACCGGACGATGCTCTTCATCAACAATCTGCTGCTGCTGACGGTCGCCTTCCTGCCCTTTCCCACGAAGCTCGTCGGCGACTATCTCCGCGGCGAGGGCGAGCAGGCGGCCGCGCTGGCCTACGCGGGGACCCTCGTCGTGATGGCGATCCTCCACCAGGTCTGGTGGCAGTACGCTCGCCGCAACCGGCGGCTGATCGCCGACGAGACGCCCGACGCCGCGCTGCGCGCCGTCGACCGCGCTTACTGGCCTGGCGTGCCGATGTACGGGGCCGTCTTCGTCGTGGCGTTCTTCAGCCCGCTCGCCGCCGTCGTCGTCACGTTCGCGATCGCGGCCTTCTATCTACCGTCGGCCGCCCTCTTCGATCGCTGACTCGAGCCAGGCGGACGCCGCGGAGAGGGCCGCGACGTCACTCGACTTGAGCACGATCTCGACCGTGAAACCGCCTGCGCCGAAGCTCGGGTAGGAGCCGACGAGGACACTCGGCCAGCGCTCGCCGGTCTCGGCGAGCGTCGACGAGATCACGCTCTCGTACGTCCGGTAGACGCGGCGCCAGGACTCGATCGGGCTGCCGTGGCGGAACTCCTCCTCGATCGAGGCGAACATCGCCTCCATCTCGCTGGGCAGGCCGGGCAGGACGAAGACGTTCTCGATCGCGAAGCCGGGCGCGCCGCCCAGCGGGTTTGCCAGCGCTCGACTGCCACGGGGCAGCTGAGCCCAGCGCGCCGCGTACTCAGGGTTGCGCGTGAACCGCGCGCGCAGGTCGGCGGCGACCTCCGGCACCTCCTCCTGCGGCACGCCGAAGGCGGCGGCGATCGCCTCGCGCGTCAAGTCGTCGGGCGTGCCGCCGAGGCCGCCCGTCACGAGCAGGAAGTCCACGCGCGCAGCCTCGGCCTGGACGAACTCGGCAATCGCATCGATCTCGTCGGGCAGCGCGGCGGCCAGTCGCACGGCGACGCCGAGTGGCGCGAGCCGGCGCGCGAGCCAGGCCGCGTTCGTGTTCGCCACGTCGCCCGAGACGAGCTCGTTCCCGATCGTGAGGATCGAGGCGGTCGGGGTCACAAGGTCGATGGTACGGCCGGGCGCGAAGGCCTCCAGGAAGCGGCGGTCGTGGGTGACGAGGATCACGGTGCCGTCGTAGCCGGCGATTCCGCGCTCGAGCTCCTCGATCGCCTCGACGTCGAGGTGGTTCGTCGGCTCGTCGAGGACGAGGCAGTTGACGCCGCGGGCGGTGAGGAGCGCGAGGCCGGAGCGCGTGCGCTCGCCCGGCGAGAGCGACGCGGCCGAGCGCAGGACGTCGTCCGCGCCGAGGCCGAACTTCGCGAGCAGCGTGCGGGCCGTCCCCTCCTCGAAGTCGCGGAAGATCTCGAGCAGCGTCTGCGGGCCGGTGAGCGCGGCACGATCCTGCTCGAGCTCACCGAGTACGACGCCAGGGCCGAGCCAGCGCGTGCCGCCCGTGAGCGGCAGCCGGCCGAGCAGCGCGTCGAGCAGGGTCGTCTTGCCGCTCCCGTTCGGCCCGGCGATCGCGACGCGGTCGCCCCAGCCGACGGCGAGATCGAGCGGTCCGAGCCGAAAGGAGCCCCGCTCGACGACAGCCTCCTCGAGCCGCACGACCGTCTCGCCGCTGCGCGTCGCCGGCGCGAGCGAGAGCTGGAGCTCCCACGGCTCGTACGGCTTCTCGACGGTCTCGACGCGCGCGAGCTTCGCGCCGTATGTCCGCTTTACGTCCTTCGACTTCTTCTTCTTGCGGCCCTGGCCATAGCCGCGCCGCTCCCACTCCGCCATGCGGCGCTGCTGCTCCTCGATGCGCCGGCGCTCGGCGACCGACGCGTCCCAGCGGCGGTAATGCCGCTCGCGCCGCCGCTCGCGGTCGGCCTCGTAGTCGCTCCAGCCGCCGCTGTACTCCGTCGTCCCTCGCGTCCACTCGTCGAGCTCGACGATGCGCGTGACGACACGGTCGAGGAAGGCGCGGTCGTGCGAGACGACGACGAGCGAGCCAGGATGCGAGGCGAGCGCGCGCTCCAGCCAGGCGAGGCCGGCGAAGTCGAGGTCGTTCGTCGGCTCGTCGAGCAGGAGCACGTCGAAGCCGCCGCGGAGGACGCCGGCGAGCGCCGCCCGCGTCTCCTCCCCACCCGACTGGCCGGCGCCGTCGCGCTCCTGCGCGAGGTAGCCGACCGCGAGCGCCGGCGGCGTGCGCCGGATGCGTCCCGCGTCGGGCTCCTCGAGCCCCGCGAGCAGGCGAAGGAGTGTCGACTTTCCGGCACCGTTCGGCCCGACGAGTCCGATCCGCGCGCGCGCCGGCACGGCGAGGCTGACGTCCTCGAGGACGACCTCGGCTCCGTACGACTTCGTGACTCCGGCCGCGACGAGCGAGCCGGCAAGGCGAGACATGCGCAACGACCTCCAACACTGAGCGCTAGTAACAGACTGTTACTAGCGAGGACATGGGCCGGATGAGACAGGTCAGTCGCGCATGAGGAAGGCGCAGAGCGCCGTCGGCCACTCTAGCGAGATCGCAAGTAACAGTCTGTTACAAGGAAAGCCAGGGCCGGATGAGTCAGGTCTGGCGGCTGCGCACCGGGAGGACGAAGACGCCGTTCTCGTCGTCCACGACGCGGACGTTCGCGCCGTAGTGCGTGGAGACGTTCGGCGCCGAGAGGACTTCTGCCGCTGTTCCCTCGGCGACGACCGAGCCCTCGTTCAGGAGCACGAGGTGGTCGGCGTACTGGCCGGCGAGCGTGAGGTCGTGCATCGTCGTCACCACCGTCAGCCCGTCGCGGCGGAGGGCGTCGACAAGCTCGAGCACGAGCTGCTGGCGGCCGAGGTCGAGCGCCGTCGTCGGCTCGTCGAGCAGGAGCACCGGCGCCTCCTGCGCGAGCGCGCGCGCGAGCACGGCACGCTGCAGCTCGCCGCCGCTGAGCGAGCCGAGCGGCCGCTCGCCGAAGCGCTCGAGCTCGAGGCGCCGCAAGGCCTGCGTCGCCGCCTCGCGATCGCGGCGGCCCTCGCCGCCGAGGTACGGGATGTGCGGCGTGCGCCCGAGGAGGACGTACTCCGCGACCGTCAGCGCCGGCGGCGTCTCGGGCTTCTGCGGAACGAAGGCGACGAGCCGCGCGACGGCGCGCCGCCCGAGCCGGCGCGCGTCCCGCCCGTCGATCAGCACCTCGCCCTCGTAGGCGGCGAGGCCCGCGAGCGCGCGCAGCGCAGAGGTCTTCCCCGCGCCGTTCGGCCCGATCAGCGCGGTCCAGCCTCCCGCCTCCGCGAGCAGCGAGAGCCCGCGCACGGCCGCGACGGGCCCGAACCGCACCCAGAGGTCGCGCGCCTCGATCATCGGGTCACCTTGCCGCCCTCGAGGTGGGACGATGCGAAGAAGGGAGCGACGAGGAACGCTTTGACGCCGCGGATCGCGCTCCGCCGCCGAGAGGGTTACTTCGCCGCGCCTCCAGGTGCGGAGGACGATGGCGAAGAAGGGAGCGCCGAGGAACGCCGTGACGACGCCGATCGGCAGCTCGGCCGGCGAGAGGACCGTCCGCGCCACCACGTCCGTCAGCACGAGGAAGCCGGCGCCGGCGAGCAACGAGAGCGGGACGACGGCCCGGTAGCTCGTCGAGACGAGCAGCCGGATCGTGTGCGGGACGATGATCCCGACGAACGCGATCAGGCCGCTCACCGACACGGCCGCGGCCGTCCCGAGCGTGGCCGCGACGACGATCGCCAGCCGCGCCCGCCCGACGTCGATCCCGAGGCTCGAGGCCTCGTCGTCGCCGAGGCTGAGGACGTCGAGCACGCGCCGGTGCAGCACGAGCACGAGCGAGCTCGCCACGATGTACGGGGCACAGATCGCGACGTCGTGCCAGGTCGCAGTCGAGAAACCGCCGAGCAGCCACGAGTAGACGTTCTGCAGCTGCTGCGTGTGCTGCTGCTGGACGAAGGTCTGCACCGCCGCCGTGAAGGTCGCCATCGTGACACCCGCGAGCACGAGCGCCCCGGTCATATGCGCGGCGCCGACAGAACGGCCGAGCGCATAGGTGACGACGACGGCTGCGATCGCGCCGGCGAACGCGGCGAGCGGCACCGTCCAGGTGCTTCCCGTTGCCGCTGCGGACGCGTAGACGATCGCGAGCGTCGCGCCGAGCCCCGCGCCGCCGGCGACGCCGAGCAGGTAGGGGTCGCACAGCGGGTTCCGGAACGCGCCCTGGTACGAGGCGCCCGCGACCGCGAGCATCCCGCCGACGAGCGCGGCGAGCGCGACCCGCGGGGCGCGCAGCTGCCAGAGCACGGCGTGGTCGACCGCGCCGAGCGGCTGGTGGACGTGGAGGAACGGAACGTACGAGAGCGCCGAGCGGAGGATCGAGCCGACGCCGATGTGCACCGGCCCGACCGCGAGGCCGACGGCGAGCGCCGCGACGAGGAAAGCGACCGTGACGAGGCCGGCGCGGAGGCCGACACCTCGCGCTTCCACGCGAGGTGCCGCCTCCGCCGATGCTGCCTCGACCCCGCCGGCCGCTGCGGTCATCCCTGTTTCGCGATCCGCGCCACCGTCCGCGCGAACTGCACGATCCGCGGCCCCCAACGCGAGGCGACGTCGTCGTTCGCGGTGACCACGCGATGGTGCTGCACCGCGGCGATGTTGCTCCAGCCGGGGCGGCCGGCCACGCTCGTGTACGACTGCCCGCAGCACTTCGTGTCGGCGAGGACGACGATCTGGGGGTCCTTCGCGATGATGTACTCGCCCGACAGCTGCGGGTAGCCGCCGCCGGCGCTGCCCGCCCCGTCGGCGATGTCCCGGAAGCCGAACAGCTTGTAGACACTGCCGATGAACGTGCTGGACGTGGCCGAGTAGTACGTCGGGTCGAGCTCGTGGTAGACGCGCAGGTGCCGGCGCGTCGTCGGCACGCCGGCGACGATCGCGGCCAGGTGCGCCCGCATCGAGTGCACGACGGCCTTCGCGCCGCGGGTGTGGCCCATGAGTCGCCCGATCCCGAGGATCTGCCGGTACGCCTGCTTCAGGTTGTTCGCAGCCGCCTCGAATCTGACCTTGATCCCGAGCTGCCGGAGCTGCGAGGCGAAGTCGCCGGGGTCGTACGAGATGAGGACGAGGTCCGGGTGGTAGTTCGCCACCGCCTCGACGTTGGGGTTGTAGCCGGAAAGGCTCGTCTGCGGCGCGCGCTTCGGGTAGTTCGACTGGTTGTCGACCGCGATGACCTGCTTGCCGGCGCCGATTGCGAACAGATCCTCGGTCACGGTCGGCGAGAGCGAGATGATGCGGTGGTAGCGGTGCGTGGCGTCCTTCTGCTGGGACGCAGCCGCCGAGAGGGACACGACGGCGAGCGCGGCGGCCAGGGCCGCGACGACAGCGATGGAACGGTGAAACACGAATCCTCCCTTCCGCGAGGGGTTCGGGTTTGCGGCGGGCGGCAGGTCTTCTGACTCGGGGCTCCCTCTCCCACCGCCTTCCCGGGTCTTGCGAACCAGTGGCGTCGTGGCGGGAGAGCGTCTCCCCTTACAGCGGCGGGACCGTCCCGGACTTGCACCGGAGTTCCCTCACCGCTCGCCGGTTTGTGACGGGAATCTAGCATCGCCTTCCGTGACCGACAGGCTCGCGATCGCGCTCGACCTCGACGGTGTGCTCGCCGACACGCGGCCGCTCTGGGACGCGTGGCTCGAGGACGCGGCGCGCCGTGTGCGGGTCGAGCTCGACGTGCCCGAGGATCGCGAGGTGGCGGCGGTCGTGCTCGACGAGGCGCTCGGGGACTGGCGCCCGCTGTTGGCGCGGTTCGCGGCGGACCGGGCACCGCTCTGGATCCGTCCCCGTCCCGACACGAACGCGGGGCTGCGGAGGCTCGAGGCGGCGGGAACGCGGATCGGCGTCTTCAGCGACGCGCCGCGGGAGCTCGCCGAGATCGCGCTAGCCCACGCGGGCGCCGCGCGGCAGGTGGAGGTCGTCGGCACGCTCGCCGAGGTGCAGGCTGCGCTCGGAGGCGAGGCGGTCGTCGTACGGTCGCGCCAGGAGCTCGCAGCACTACGATAAGCGGGTGGAGCACAACCTCTCCGACCGGCGCTTCGACCTGATCCTCGAGCGGCTCGACCGGATCGCCGACGAGCTCGCGAAGACGAACGAGCGCCTCGACAACGACGAGAACTTCCTCCGCATCGCCCGCGAGCTCGCGACGCTGAACGAGTCCCTACAGGCGCTCGCCTACGCCGCGCTCGGGCAGCAGGCGCCTCAGGTGCGCCGCCGCCACTCGGCCTAGCCTTTCAGGCGCCAGATGTCGAGCACGCCGCTCGTCGCGTGGTCGTTCGCGTCGCCCTCGGGCAGCGCGACACGGCCGTCCGCGACGATCGGGCTGTTCCAGTGGCCGCCGCCGGCGCTCAGCGTCGTGACGAGCTTCCCGCTGGCCGGCTGGTAGACGCGCAACCCGCCGCCGGGGTCGTAGACCCAGAGCAGCCCGCCGGCGATGACCGGGCTCGTGCCTCCGTGGCCGTTTCGCCAGACCGAGTGGAGGCGCCCGCCGCTCAACGACCACGCCTGCGTCCCACCGCCGTCGGCCGCGATGAGCCAGACTTGCTTCCCACTCCGCCACACCGCAGGCGCGGTGAAGAGATCGGTGCCGGAGGGCGTCGAGACGATCTGCAGCTCGTGGCCCTTGTGCGGCCGGGTGCCCCGCAACCGCCGCAGGGATAGGAGCCGGATCTTCCCGTCCTTGCCGCCCTGCGCGATGAGCTTCGAGGTGAGATAGACGGGGGACGTCGAGCCGAGATCGATGTCCTGGACGTTCAGCTGCGCGGTGTTCGTCGGCGTGTAGTTGCCAACGAGCTTCGCCTTCGCAGAGAGGACGAGCACCGCGTCTCCCCAATTGGAGTGACCGTCCCAGGGCCCGTTGCCGGTGGCCACGAGGAGCTTGCCGCTGCCGGGGACGACGACCGCGCCGGCGCGGCCCCAGATCGCCGAGTCGCTGGGCGTGCACCTCGGTGGGTAGATGAGCCCGTGATGCCCGGAGCAGAGGGAGTTCCAGACGTGCAGCAGCCGGCCGTGCTTCGCGCCGATGACGACGACGTGTCCCTGGTACGGCGGCGCGTCGCCGATGTAACCGCCGGTCGTGGCGATCACGTGACCGCCGTTGAAGTTGAGCGAGGCGGCGATCTTCTCGAACTGCGGCAGCTTCGTGATCGATCGGCGCCAGACGGCATGGCCGGTCGCGACCGACAGCTTCTGGATCCGCCCGTCGGACGAGGCGGCGTAGATCCACTTGCGGCTGGGATCGGCAACCGGAGTCGCCGTCGTGATCTGCGCCGAGCCCGCCCGACGGGAGTAACCAGGCGGTGTCCAGCGCCAGAGGATGCTCCCGCTCGATGCGTCGATTGCGAGCGTGATCCCGTAGGTGGTCGTGACGAAGAACGCGTCGTGGGTCGCCCCGTGGACCGACACGCCGTGCAGGTAGATCGCGGAGGAGTCGACCGTGCCCGGCAGGTGAACCTGCTGGCGAGCCAGCGAGCCCACGTTCGCCGCCGTGATCCCGGTCGCGTGCGGATCGTCGTTGCTGCGGCGCGCGTCCCAACCGAAGCGCGTCCAGTCGCGGCTCGAGGCCGCGACGGTCTTACGGGCACCGGCGACGCCGGCGGACGACCCGCCGCCGCTTCCGCAGGCAGTGAGAACGGCCCCCGCGACGAGGATCAGGACCAGCGACAGAGCAAGACGCGACGTGATTCGTTCTCCTTACGCGGTTCGGAGGATTGCGCGCACGCCTAACGGAGCTTGTAGAGCATGCCGTCCAGCGAGGTTGCGTACAGCTCGCCGTTCCCGTCCACGCCGAACGACGAGAGCGACGGCACGTGGCCCGACACCACTGCGGCTGAGGCGCGGCCGTGCTTGCCGACGCGGAAGCTCCAGACCGTGCCGGCGCAGTAGTCGCCGTAGAAGTAGTGGCCGCGCGCCGCCCGGACGGCCTTGCCGCGATAGACGAAGCCGCCCGTGACCGAGCAGCCGTGAGTCGTGCGAGTACGACGATCACCGGACGACACCTTGGCGCGGGCGTTCGCGTACCGGTGGCTCGAGTCGTAGACGGCGTAGCCCTCGTACCGGCTCCAGCCGTAGTTCGCCGGCTTGTCGAGCTTCGACGCCCGGCGAAAGTCGATCTCCTCGTAGCGGTCCTGGCCGACGTCGCCCACCCAGAGGTTGTCGTTCGCCGAGTCGAAGGAGAAGCGCCACGGGTTGCGCAGACCGAGGCCGACCGTCTTCCAGCGCGTGCCGGGTGACTTCGACCGCGAGCGCAGCAGCTTGCCGAGCCGCGAGCGCACGTTCTGGGCGTGCTGCTGGGGATCTCCTCCGGAGCCCCCGTCGCCGAGCCCGAAATAGAGGTAGCCACGCTTGTCGAACATGAGCAGGCCGCCGTTGTGGTTCGCGTACGGCTGGTTCACACGGAGCAGGATCCTGGCACTCGAGCGGACGCCGCACGCCGTTCGCCGAGCGGTAGCGGACGACGCGCGAATTCCCGTCCACGTTGGTGTACGAGACATAGAACAGGTGGTTCGAGGCGTAGTGCGGACTGAACGCCATCGACAGCAGGCCCTGTTCGCCGCCGCTCACGACGAGGCTCCGAATGTCGAGGAACGTGCCCGCGATCTTGCCGTTCCGGACGATGCGGATGGTGCCGGGCTGCTCGACGACGTAGAGCGTGTCGGGGTCGCCTGGCGCCGAGGTCGCGTAGTCAGGCGAGTCGAACCCGCCCAGGTAGGGAGCAAACGAGTAGGACGTCGTCACCTTCTCCACCTTGAACCCAACGTTCGCCTGGTGGTCCCACGGGAAGGCCAACTCCAGGTGGCCGCCGTTGAGGTACACGGCCAGAAGGGCGGCAACGACGCCGCCGACGGCGAGGGCCATCAGCGGCGCAGAAGAACGCGACGTAGTTCGTCCTCCTTGCCCGACTCGAGGATCGCGAGCACCTGGTCCCCCGCCTCGAGCACCGTCGAGCCGACGGCGATCTCCGCCCGCCCGTCTCGCATCACGGAGATGAGCCGCGAGCCCTCGGGCAGCGACAGCGCCTCGACGCTCCGCCCCGCCGACGGCGAGTCGCCGTCGATCTGCACCTCGACGATCTCGAGGTTCTCGCCGCGCAGCTCGAGCAGGTGGATGAGGTCGTGCTCGGGCACCTCGTGCTCGACGAGCGCCATCACGCTGGAGGTGGCGCAGATGGTCGGTGAGATCCCGAGCAGGTCGAAGTGCGGCTGGTTGCGCGGGTCGTTCACGCGCGCGATCACCTTCGGCACGCCGTACTTCTCGCGCGCGATCTGGCCGACGATCATGTTGTCCTCGTCGTCGCCGGTGAGCGCGAGCACGATGTCCGGCGGCCGCGCGATCCCCGCCCGTTCGAGGACGAAGATCTCGGTCGCGTCGCCGCGCTGCACCTGGTGCTCGAACTCGTCTTCGAGCTGCTCGAAGCGGTCGCGCCTCTGCTCGATCAGCGTCACCTCGTGCCCGAGGCGAAGGAGCGAGCGCGTCACGTTCTCGCCGATCTTGCCGCCGCCGGCGACGATGACGTACATCAGCCGGCGACCTCTTCCGTCTCCTGCTGCGGAAGCGGGATCGCGCACGTCCGCGCCGCGTCCATCAGCGCGTCGATGGCCACGCGCGTGGGACAGACCGTGTCGAGGCCGCGCTCCTTGTAGAACTTCGCGCGGGCGGGATCCAGCACGCGCACGACGACGCAGCGGACGTCGAAACGCTTCTGCGCGACCTGGCCGATGATGATGTTCGTGTTGTCGCCGTCGGTTGCGACCACGACGGCGTCGGCATCCTCGATGCCGGCCTCGCGCAGGAGCTTGGCGTCCATGCCGTGCCCGACGATGAACGCGCCGGGCCAGTTCTCGCCGAGCCGCGAGAGCGCGTCCTCGTTCTCGTCGACGACGGTCACGTCCCAGCCCTCCTGGTGCAGCTGGAGCGCGATCGACGAGCCGACACGGCCGCAGCCGATGACGAGCGCCTTGAGCGAAAGCCCCTCCATGACTGACGAACCGTAGCTCGCTAGACCTCTTCGAGCACGCCCTGAGGGAAGGCGACGACGAGCACCTCGGCCGGCGCCTTGCGCAGGACGTAGTCGACGGTCGGCGAGAAGAAGCGCGACTGCCGGCGCCAGCGGGGCGAAGAGCCGAGCACGATCAGGTCGGCGCCGGTCTCCTCGGCGGCCTCGACGATCGCCTCGCCGATCGACCTGGCGCGGATGGACTTCCCCTCCACGGTGACGCCGAGGTCGGCGCCGAGCGCGGCGGCCTCCGCGAGCGATGCGGCGGCCCGCTCCTCCTGGTCGTACAGCTCCGCGTCGAGCGGCCGGTCGAGCGGCACGCGGATCACGTGCAGCGCCACGACCGCTGCGCCGCGCTCCTGCGCGAGCTTGACCGCCGTCGCGACCATCTCCTCCCCGATCTCGCCGAGCTTCATCGGCACGAGGATCTTCGAGAACTCCGCCTGCGGCAGCTCTCCCTCCTCTACCGGCTCGACGTGCTCGAGCAGGCCGGTGCCGCGGCCGCGGCGGACGAGGAGGTAGACGACTACGCCGGCGGCGAGCCAGATCGGGCCGCCGTAGCGCGCGCCGATGTGCGTCGCCATCGCCGCGACGAAGATCGCCGTCGTCGCGAGCGCGCCGATCACCGTCGGCAACGGCACGTCCGCGCCGCGAACCCGAATCGAGAGCGGCACGCGGAAGGGACGCTCTGCGTCCGGCTTCGAGAAGCGGAGCTTGACGACCGCGAGCTGGGCGGCGGTGAACGCGACGAGGACGCCGAAGCTGAAGAGGCTCGCGAGGAACCCCACCGGGTTCGTCGTGAACTCGGTCGAGAGGAGAAGTGACGATCGAGATCGCGGCCGCGGCGATCACCGTCTCCGGCGAGTGGCGGCTGCGGCGGCTGAGCCGGCCGAAGCGGCGCGGCAGCTGTCCGTGCTCGGCGAGCGAGAAGGCAAGGCGCCCGAAGCCGGAGTTCGAGGTCGCCGCGGCGACGAGCAGGATGAGCGCGCCGGTCAGCCCGACGTAGACCCGCAGCGCATGCTCCACCCAGAACGCCACGTGCGGCCCGAGCGCGTAGACGATCCCCATCAGCGGCGCACGCAGCCAGGTCGTCCCGAGCTCCGTCGTCCCGTGAGGCGCCGGGTAGGCGGAGAGGCCGACGAGCGCGATCAGCACCGTGACGACTACGACGGCGCCGATGCCGGTGAAGAGGCTCCGCGGCAGGTCGCGTCCCGGCCGGCGCGTCTCCTCGGCGAGGTTCGCGACGGTCTCGAGCCCCGTGTACGCGAGGAACGCGAGCGGCAGTGCGAACGCGATCTGGTGCCACGACGGCTGCGTGCCGACGTGGAGACCGCGGGTGAGCGCGCTCGGCGAGAGTAGGAAGGCGAAGCCGAGGATCACGAGCAGCAACTGCGTCACCAGGTCGAGCACGGGCACCGCGAGGCTGAACGAGTAGAGCCGCGTCGGCCTGAGCAGGCGCACGAGCGCGATCACTCCGATCAGGACGCAGCCGACGATCACGTCGCCCGGGCGCTGCGCGATCGACTGCCAGCCGATCGCGAGCCCCAGGTAGTGCGGGAAGAAGAGCGCCGAGAGCGCGATCACGATCAGGTAGTCGAGGAAGAGCGCCCAGCCGGTGACGAACCCGGCCAGGTCGTTGAAGGCGACGCGGACGAAGGTCGCGGCGCCGCCGGCTTCCCCGATCGTGGTCGTCCCCTCGGCGTACGACAGGGTCACGACCAGGAAGAGCACGCCGACGACGCCGAGGACCACGGGCGTGAGACCGAGCGCGTGCAGAGCGACGATCCCGAGCGCGAAGTAGAGGGACGACGCGACCTCGCCGTACGCGACGGAGGCGAGCGCCGGAGCGTCGAGCACGCGTTGCAGCTGCGGCAACTTGCGAGCCATCGCGCCGGTGAGCCTAACGCCGCCGCAGGAGGTACAGGCGGCCGACCGCCGAGCGCGATGAAGAGCACGCCGAGGACGTAGCCGGTCGAGCCCCCGCCGATCGCGACCGTCTCGGCGAGGAGCGCGATGCCGAGGCCGATCGCGATGAGCCCGAAGACGAAGACCGAGCGACGATGCAGGTTGCTCAAGCGGCGCGCTCGCGCGGCGTCGCGACCATGACGCGACATGGCGCGTGCCGGAGGACGAAGTCGACCGCGTCGCCGAAGATCTGGCGACGCCCGTGCTGCAGGCGCACCCGCCGCGGCCCCGCCATGACGATGATCTCGGAGTGCCGTCGGATCGCCTCGTCGACGATCGCGCGGCCGATGTTGCGGGTGCGCGCGATGCGCCCGATCACGTTCACGCCGTACGAGTCGCCGATCGCGCGCGCCTCGTCGAGCTGCTCGTTCGCCTCCTGCACGTCCTCTGGCAGCTCCGCGTCGAGCGGCAGGTCGAGCGGCACCTGGATCGCCGTGAACGCGACGATCGACGCCCGCCGTTCGGCCGCGAGCCGGCAGGCGAAGTCCATCGCCTCGTCGGAGGGGTACCCGGGCGCGATCGGCACGAGGATGCTGCGGAACTCGAGAGCCGCCGCCTTCCCGTACTCGACCGGCGCGCGCACCGTCTCGCTCAGGGGGATGTGCAGCACCTGCCGTCGGTAGACGACGTAGACGGCGAACCCGAGCGCGAGCCAGCCGAGCCCGGCATAGCGCGCGCTCGGATACTCGATCACGACGACGAGCCACGACAGGCCCGTTCCGAGGAAGCCGATCACGGCGAAGAGCGGCCAGTCGACCCCGCGCCAGTGGAAGTTGGGCCGGGCCTTCCACGGGATGTCCTCGCCCGCGCGCAGCCGCCGCAGCTGGATCACTGAGGCGTGCGCGATCGTGAAGGAGAGCATCGCGCCGAACGAGTACATCGTGCCGAGGAAGGTTGTCTTGCCGGGAAGCAGCACGAGGATCGAGATGAAGCCGCCGAAGATGATCAGCGACAGCCAGGGCGTCTTGAACTTCGGGTGCAGCCGGCGGAAGATGCTCGGCAACTGCCGGTAGCCGGCCATCGCATAGGTGATCCGCGAGGCGCCGATCACGCCGGCGTTCGTCGCGATGAAGAGGATCGTCGCGGCGAGGATGCCCACGTAGATCTTGATCGCCGACAGGAGGGCTCCGGTGAGGCCGAGATTGGAGACGACACCCAGCACTGGGTCGTTGGCGAAGCCCTTCGGCGGCGGCAGGCCGAGCACCGTCTCGTAGTGCCCGTTGACCAGGTGGACGGGCATCGCCGAAAGCGCGATCAGCGGCAGCGTGAAGTAGATCGCGAAGACGGCGACCGCCACCATGAAGATCGAGCGCGGGATGGTCCGCAGGGGGTCGCGCGCCTCCTCGGAGAGGTTGGAGACGGTCTCGATGCCCGTGTACGCGATCATCGCCACGGGGATCGCAAGCAGGAAATGACCCCAGCTCGGGGCGACGCCGAAGTGGACGTTCGACACCAGCGTGTGCGGGCTGAAGACGAGGGCGAAACCCAGCAGCACGAGCAGCACCTGGGTGGCGAAGTCGACCGCGGCGAGCCCGACGTTGATCCGGGCTGACTCCTGGATCCCGACGATGTTGAGCGCGACGAGGAGCACGATCACGACTGCGCCGCCGACGATGTCCCACGGGTTCTGCTTCAGCGGCTCCCAGAAGATCGAGAGGTAGTGGGGCACGAAGAACGCCGAGATGGCGATCGTGATGATGTAGTTGAGCATCTGCGCCCAGGCCGCCGTGAACGAGACGAGCTCGTTGAAGGCGTGCCGCGCGAAGCTCGAGGAGCCGCCCGCCTCCGGGAAGCTCACCGTCCCCTCGGCGTACGTCGCAGCGGTCGCCGCGAAGAAGAGGCCGGCGATCACGAAGACGACGGGCGTCAGCCCGAGCGCGAAGAAGGCGGTTACGCCGAGGGCGTAGTAGATCGAGGAGCCGACGTTGCCGTACGCGGTGGCGAAGAGCGCGTTCGCCCCGAGGACGCGCTCGAGCTCGTGCGCCTGGCGACGCCGTCGTGCCACGGCGGGACTGTAGTGCCCGCCGCGGTCGCTCCTGCGCCCGCAACCGGGCCTGTGGCGATCATCACGCGGCACGGCGCGTCGCGCAGCAGCAGGAGAATCTCGCGCGGGAAGGCACGGTGGAAGCCGCGCCGCGACTCGACCGGCGCGCCGACGACCACGAGCTCGGCGCGGTGCTCGGCCGCGACGCGCGCGACCTCCTCGCCGAAGCTCCCGGGCCGCGTCCGGACGATCTCGCGCCGGACCGCGACACCGTACGAGCTCGCGACCGCGCTCGCGACCTCGAGCCGCTCCTTCAGGCTCACGAGCTGCCCGTCGAGGTGCGCGTTGATCGGCAGCTCGCGCTCGAGGACCGCCGGCGCGACGAGCACGATTCGGGCGCCCCGGTCTGCGGCGAGACGGCAGGCGAGGTCGACCGCGTGCTCCGTCTCCTCCCGGTCGAGCAGCGGCACGACGATGCTCCGGTAGGCGACCGAGCCCGTCCAGCGCGCGAGGCGCCGCGCGCGGCGGTGGAACCCTCTGACGTCCGGGCAGCTTCATTTGATGAGGTGGTACGGGACGGAGGCGAGGATCACGTTCGGCTCGACGAGCAGCAGGCGCTTCACGTAGAGGGCGCGCTGGTTGTGGAGCAGCCGCCGCCAGCCGCGGAGGATGAGCTCGGGGAGGACGACGAGGACGTCGTTCCCCTCTTCGGTGAGCTCGCGCAGGTACGCGAGGAGCGGGTCGCCGATGTCGCGGTACGGCGCCGCGAGCACCTCGAGCGGCACGCGCGCGTCCGCGGCCAGCCACTTACGCCGCATCTCGGACGCCTCGGTCTCGTCGAAGGCGAAGTTGACGGCGCGCGTGTCCGGCAGGCCGACCGACTCCGCCCAGTTCAGGGCGCGCATCGAGGCCGCGTTGGCGCCGGAGACGAAGATCCGCACGGCGAGCGGGCGGCCGTCCGCGCTCTCGTCCACCGTCGGCACGTCCGCGACGACGACGCCGGGCTCGGTCAGGAGCCGCAGCTTGAGCGCGAACTCGAACGGGTGCCGCGCCTCCTCGGCGAGCGCGCGGCGGCGGAACTGCTCGGGGACGACGACCGTGACGAAGTCGGACTCGCCGCGCGGCAGGCGCCAGACCTGCTCGAGCACCGCGTCGACCGTGCCGCCGTGCGGGTCGAGCGTCTCGAGGAGCGGTGCGCCGCCGGCGAGGTGGAACCAGCGCGGGCCGATCCCGGGGTCACTGCCACGTCGCGGGACGTGGATCGCGCGGAACCCGTCCGGCGCGATCGTCCGCGCGAAGGCGAGCGCGCGCTCGGCCGCCGGGTCGAGGTCCTCCACCACGAGCAGCGTGCGGTTGCGGGCACCGGGAGCCGCCGCGACGGCGGCCGCTCCGGCGCTCAACCGTCGTCCGACCCGCGCGTAGTGGCGCCGCACGCCGAGCATCGCGAAGACGATCACCGGGATGGCGACCGTGACGAGCCAGGCGCCCTCGCGCGAACTTCGTCCAGATCACGATCACGGTGACGAGGCCGGTAGCCGCCGCGCCGACCCCGTTGATGAGCGCCCGCCCGCGCCAGCCCGGGCGTCCGCACGCGCAGCCAGTACCGCACCATCCCCGCCTGCGAGAGCGTGAAGGCGGTGAAGACGCCGATCACATAGAGGTGGATGAGGCTGTTGGTGTTCGCCTTGTAGATGACGAGCAGGGCCGCCGCGGCCGCGGCGAGCACGAGCATCCCGTTCGAGAAGACGAGCCGGTCGCCGAGGTTCGAGAACTGCCGCGGCGCGAAGCGGTCCCGCGCGAGCAGCGCCGAGAGCCGCGGGAAGCCCTGGAACGAGGTGTTGGCCGCGAGGATGAGGATCAGCAGCGTCGTCGCCTGGACGGCGTAGAACATGAAGCCGCCGAACGAGCCGGGCTGGAAGACGGTGCGCGCGATCTGGGAGACGACCGAGGCGGTCGCGCTCGGCATCGCATGGACGTGCACCGCGAGGTAGGAGACGCCGATGAACATCGTGATCGTGATCGTCCCGAGCACGGCCAGCGTCCTCGCGGCGTTCTTCCCCTGCGGATGGCGGAAGGCGTTGACGCCGTTCGCGATCGCCTCCACGCCGGTGAGGGCGGTCGACCCTGACGAGAACGCGCGGAGGAGGATGAAGACGGTGACCACCCCCGTCCCGGTCGGCAGCGGATTGGGGACGACCGCGTGGTGCAGATGCCCGGTCAGGCCCTCGACGAGCCCGACTGCGTCGACCGCGAGGATCGCGACGATGAACGCGTACGTCGGAAGCGCGAACAGCATCCCCGACTCGCGCACCCCGCGCAGGTTCGCGAGCACGATCACCACCAGGCAGGCGAGCGAGAGGCCGACCCTGTGGGAGGTGAGAGAGGGCACGAACGATGTGATGGCGAAGATCCCCGCCGAGATCGAGACCGCGACGGTGAGCACGTAGTCCGTCAGCAGGGCCGCGGCCGCGACGAGGCTGGGCGTCGTGCCGAGGTTCTCGCGCGCGACGATGTAAGCGCCGCCGCTCGTCTCGTACACGCGCACCGTCTGCCGGTACGAGAGGATGACGATGCCGAGCAGGCAGGCGATCCCGATCGAGATCGGGAAGACGAGATGCGCCGGAGGTCGCCGAGACCCCGACGAGGACGACGAGCGCCTATTCCGTCGCGTACGCGACCGACGAGAGCGGATCGGAGGCGAAGATCGGCAGCGCGAGCCACTTCGGCAGCAGCGTCTCGTGGATCTGGCCGGTCTGCATCGGCCGGCCGACGAGCACGCGCCGCAGGCGCTTGGGCTCGAGCGCATCCTCCCCCGGGCGCGTTGCGGTGCTCACGGCTCGAGCTCCAGGAGCACGCGCGCGAGAGCGCGGCTCAGGTCGCCCGCGTGCTCGTCGTAGAGTGGGCTGGCCGGTTCTCGCAGGAGCCGTCGGAGGAGGAGCACGCCGCGCGCGGCCACGGGACAGCCGTCGAGCATCCGCTCCTCGATCCGCAGCAGCAGCTCGCGGTGCCGGCGAGCGACGCCGCGCCGCAACGGCGAAGCCGACGGCAGTCGGGCCGGGTCGGTCTCTCGCAGCGTCTGCTCGACCTCCCGCGCGAGACCCCGGCGCGCTGCGGGCGTGGCGAGCTCGAGCGTCCGCCAGCGCACGATGTCCGATCCGTCGGCGGCATGCGGGTCGGCGAGGATCAGGCGGTCGGCGGTGCGACGGATCGCGCGCAGCTCGGCCTCCGCGCGCTCGGCCCGGACCGCGGCGGCGAGGGCGAAGCACGCGGCGGCCGCGAGTCCGGCGAGGCGCAGTTGCGGCGACGCTTCGAGCGCGAGCGCGACGAGGGCGAGCACGAGGAGCGGCAACGCCGCCCGGCCCGGGCGGGGGAGGTCGAGCGTGCCGAAGGACGGCGCATGGATGGCCATACCTCGACGGTACGGCCGAAGGCCTCAAATGTGGCTCAGGGATTGGGCTTGCGGCTCAGGAAACCCTCAAGGCCGCTCGGCGAGCCGATAACCGGCCCCGGGCTCCGTGAGGATGTAGCGCGGTCTGGCCGGGTCCGTCTCGAGCTTCCGCCGCAGCTGCGAGATGTAGACGTGAAGGTAGTGCGACTCGTCGCCGTAGCCCCTCCCCCACACCTCGCGCAGGAGCACCCTATGCGTGAGCAGCTTACCCGGGTTGCGGGCGAGGACGCGGAGGAGCGCGAACTCGTTTGGCGTCAGCTGCACGGGCTCGCTTCGCACCGAGACGGCACGCTTCTCGAGATCGATCCGCAGATCGCCTAGCTCGACGACCGGCTCGGCCGGAGCGTCTGCGCGGCGCAGCGCCGCCCGGAGGCGCGCAAGCAACTCCTCCACGCTGAACGGCTTCGTGACGTAGTCGTCGGCGCCCGCGTCGAGGGCCGCGACCTTCTCGGCCTCCTCGCCGACGACCGAGAGGATGATGACCGGCGCGCTGCTCCAGGTGCGCAGCTCGCGGCAGACCTCGGTGCCGCTCCCGTCGGGGAGCACGAGATCGAGCACGACGGCGTCGGGCGGGTTGGCGGCGAGCACGGTGAGCGCCCCCTCTGCCGTGGCGGCCGTCTCGACGTCGTATCCCGCGCCGCGCAGGCTCGTGCGCAGCGCCCGCACGATCTGCGGCTCGTCGTCCACCACGAGCACGCGCGCGCTCATGTGCGCACCGCCGCCGGACGCTCCGCGAGCGGCAGCGAGAGGACGAGGTGGCCGCCTGCCGGATCGTCCTGCGCCCAGAGCCGGCCGCCGTTCGCCTCGGCGAAGCCGCGCGCGATCGAGAGGCCGAGGCCGGAGCCGAGCTGTCCCGCGCTGCCGCGCCGGAACGGCTGGAACAGCGCCTCCCGCTGCTCGGCGGGCAGGCCGGCCCGCGGTCGATGACGTGGATGCGGAGCTCGGTCGCCCCCGCTCGGCCCGAACGACCACGCCCGAGCCGGGCGGCGAGTAGTGGAGCGCGTTCTCGAGCAGGTTCGCGAGCACCCGCTCGATCTGGGCGGCGTCGACCTCGACCGGCGGCGTCTCGGGCCTGATCTCGAGCCGGACGCGACTCGTGTCGGCGCCGAGCCCGGCGAGCGCCTGGCCGACGAGCTCGTCCACGTGCCACAGCTCCCGGTGCGGCTCGGCGGCGCCGGCCTCGAGCCGCGAGAGGTCGAGCAGCTGCTCGACGACGCGGTCGAGGCGTGCGGCTTCGCCCTGGATCGTCTCGGCGAGCGCGAGCCGGTCCTCCGGCGCGAGCGAGAGCCCGGGACTCGCGAGCGCGTCGGCCGAGGCGAGGATCGCGGTCAGCGGCGAGCGGAGGTCGTGCGAGACAGCGCGCAGCAGTGCCGTCTTGAGGGCGTCGCTTCGCCGCAGGGCCTCTGCCTCGAGCGCCTCCGCCTCGAGCCGGCTGCGCTCGGCGACGACCGCGAGCAGCGCGGCGAGCGACGGCAGAAAGCGGCGCCGGACCGCTTCGTCCACGCTTGCCTCCTCGTCGATGAAGAGCGTGGCCACGCACCGCAGCCCCGCCTCGACGGACAGAGCCTGCTCGCCCTCCTGCGGCCGCTGCTCGCCGAGCTCGAGCCGTGCCCCCTCGACGCCGAGCACGCCGGCGGTGAGGGCCGCGAGCCGCCCAAGCTCCTCGTCGAGGGTCCGCCCGCGCAGTAGGTCGAGCGCCGCCTCGGCCATCGCATGCGCCTCGGCTCGCCGCTGCTCGGCGTCGTCCCGCCGCGCCCGGGCGCGAGCGGCGAGGGCGCTCACCGTGAAGGCGATCACGAGATACACGACCAGCGCGAGCCAGTTCTGGCTCTCGTGCAGGTGGAACGAGTGGTACGGCGGCAGGAAGAACCAGTTGAAGGCGAGCATGCTCGCGACGGAGACGACGGCCGCAAGCGCCGTCCCCCAGAGGATCGCGACCGGCAGCACGGCGAGCACGTAGAGCGCGCCGAGGCTGAGGACCGGCACATGGGGCTTCAGCAGCGCGACGACGGCGCTCACGAGCACGACGACGCCGGCGCTCGCCAGCACGCCCACGAGGAGCTCGGCCCGCGTTCTCATTGCGGGAAACGGTACTCAGGCGGCCTGCTGTGCGCCGTTCGGGTCCGGCTTCAGGACGATCGTCTCGCTCGGCGCGTGAGCGAGGATCCAGGTCACGTCCTTCGAGGTGAAGCCGCCGCTCCGCCCGTTCGGCGCCGGCGCCACGATCCGGTCGAACCGCTCGACGTCCCAGAGGCGCTGCAGAGCATGAGTGGGGCTCCGCCCCTTCTCGATGCGCGCGTCGACCGGGACTCCCGCGCGGAGAGCGGCGTGCTCGACGGCCTCGAGCAGCGGCAGCGCGACCGCAACCTCGTCGCGCAGCGGCGAGTCCTCCGCGTAGCGGAGCGGGACGAGCAGGAGATACGCGGGAACGAGGGTCGCGCTCTCCGCGGCGGCGAGCCTGATCGCGGCGTCGAGCACGGTCGGGTCGAGCGTGCCGCCGGTGAACGGGACGAGGACCCGGCGGGCGCCGGCACGCGGCCGGCGCAGCCGGAAGCCGCTGCGGGCGACGAGGACGCCGGCGAGAACGGCTGCGAGCGCTGCGAGCGCGATGACGGCGGCGATCATTCGGTCAGCCGGTCCCGGTCGGCCCGGTTCGCGACGACCCGGATGTCGAGGCCGGGCAGCTCGCGCACCATGCGGGAGAGGAGCGAGCCGCCGAAGATCTCGCGGCGCCGGACTCGTCGGGCGTGCCGACGAAGATGTAGGTCGAGCCGCGCTGGGCGGCGACGCGGCGCACGGTGGCGACGAGGTCGTCGCCCTCCTCCTCGAGGAAGTGGACGCCCAGGATGCCCGCGAGGCGCCGCAGAGCCGCGAGCTGCGTCGCCTCCTCCTCGGTCGGCGGCCGTCCGGGCGGGCGCACCCAGAGCGCGTCCATCTCCGTGCCGAACCGCTGCGCCGAGCGCCAGGCGCGCCGCATGATGCGCTGGGACTTCGGCTGCGGCTCGACGAGCGCGAGCACCCGCTCGGCGACCGCGTTCTTGCTGAGCGGCTCGAGCGGGCGGGCCGCGCGCCGCGCCTCGACGTCCTCCGCCACCTCGCGCAGCACGAGCTCCCGCAGTGCGCCGAGCTTGTCCGCCCGGAAGAAGTTCTCGAGGGCGACCGCGGCCCGCTCCTTCGGATAGACCTTGCCCGCCCGGAGGCGCTCGTGGAGCTCCTCGGGCGAGAGGTCGACGAGCACGACCTCGTCGGCCTCGTCGAGAATCCCGTCGGGGAAGGTCTCGCGCACGCGGATCTCGGTGAGCTCGAAGATCGCGTCGTTGAGGCTCTCGAGGTGCTGGACGTTGACGGTCGAGATGACGTCGATGCCGGCGCCGAGCACCTCCTCGATGTCCTGCCAGCGCTTCTCGTTCCGCATCCCGGCGCGTTCGTGTGCGCGAGCTCGTCGATGAGCGCGAGCTCGGGCGCACGGCGGATCACCGCGTCGACGTCCATCTCCTCGAGCTCGAGCGTCCCGTGCTGCGCGCGCAGCCGCGGCACGACCTCGAGCCCTTCGGCGAGCGCCGTCGTCTCGGGGCGGTCGTGCGGCTCGAGGTAGCCGATCACGACGTCCCTCCCCTCCTCCTGCGCCTGCCGGCCCTCGAGGAGCATGCGGTACGTCTTGCCGACGCCCGCCGCCATCCCGAGCAGGATCCGGTAGTGGCCGCGCGCCATGCGCTCATGCTCCGAACAGGTTGTGGACGATCAGGTCGATCAGCTTGATCCCGATGAACGGAAGGATCATGCCGCCGAGCCCGTAGATCAGGAGGTTGCGGCGCAGGAGCGCCGTCGCGCCGATCGCGCGGTACTTGACGCCGCGCAGCGCGAGCGGGACGAGCGCCGGGATGATCAGGGCGTTGAAGATGATGGCGGAGACGATCGCGCTCTGCGGGTCGCCCAGGTGCATGATGTTGAGCGCGTCGAGCGGCCCCGTCTCGCCGGGTGCGGACGCGTAGGTGGTGGCGAACATCGCCGGCAGGATCGCGAAGTACTTCGCGACGTCGTTCGCGATCGAGAACGTCGTCAGCGCGCCGCGCGTGATCAGGAGCTGCTTGCCGACCTCGACGATCTCGATCAGCTTCGTCGGGTTCGAGTCGAGATCGACCATGTTGCCCGCCTCCTTGGCCGCGGAGGTGCCGGTGTTCATCGCCACCCCGACGTCGGCCTGGGCGAGCGCGGGCGCGTCGTTCGTCCCGTCGCCGGTCATCGCGACCATCCGCCCCTGCGTCTGCTCGTCCTTGATCAGCGCGAGCTTCGCCTCCGGCGTCGCCTCGGCGAGGAAGTCGTCGACGCCCGCCTCCTGCGCGATCACGGCGGCGGTGACGCGGTTGTCGCCGGTGATCATCACGGTGCGGATGCCCATCCGGCGAAGCTCGTCGAAGCGCTCGTTCATGCCGCCCTTGACGATGTCCTTGAGGTGGACGACGCCGAGCGCGAAGTTGTCGCGCGCGACGACGAGCGGCGTGCCGCCCTGCTCGGCGACGCGCTGGACGGCCGTGTCGATCTCGGCCGGAGTGCGACCGCCGTTCTCGGCGATGAAGGCCTTCACGGCGTCGGCGGCGCCCTTGCGGATCAGCGTGCCGTTGAGGTTGACGCCGCTCATCCGGGTCGTCGCGCTGAAGGGCACGAACTCGTGCTCGCCGAGCTCGCGCTCGCGCAGCCCGAACTTCTCCTTCGCGAGCACGACGATCGAGCGGCCCTCCGGCGTCTCGTCGGCGAGCGAGGCGAGCTGTGCCACCTCGGCGAGCTCGCGTTCGTCGACGCCGGGCGCCGGGATGAACTCCGTCGCCTGCCGGTTGCCGAGCGTGATCGTGCCGGTCTTGTCGAGCAGGAGCACGTCGACGTCCCCAGACGCCTCGACGGCGCGCCCCGACATCGCGAGCACGTTGCGCTGCACGAGCCGGTCCATCCCGGCGATGCCGATCGCCGAGAGAAGCGCGCCGATCGTCGTCGGGATCAGCGCCACGAGGAGCGCGATCAGGACGGTCTCGGAGAGCTGGGTCCCGGCGTAGATCCCGTACGGGCGCAGCGTCACGACGGCGGCCAGGAAGGTGATGGTCAGGCCGGCGAGGAGGATGTTGAGGGCGATCTCGTTCGGCGTCTTCCGCCGCTCGGCGCCCTCGACGAGCGCGATCATCCGGTCGAGGAACGACTTGCCGGGCTCCTGCGTGACCTCGATCACGAGCCGGTCGGAGAGGAGCTTCGTGCCGCCGGTGACGGCCGAGCGGTCGCCGCCGGCCTCGCGGATCACCGGCGCGGACTCGCCGGTGATCGCGGACTCGTCGACCGAGCCGGCGCCCTCGATCACCTCGCCGTCGGCGGGGATCGTCATCCCCGCCTCGACGACCACGACGTCGCCCTTCTGCAGGTCCGGCGCCGCGATCTCCTCGAGATGCCCGTCGTCGGAGCGGCGAAGCGCCGTCGTCGTCGTCCGCGTGGCCCGCAGCGCGTTCGCCTGCGCCTTGCCGCGGCCCTCGGCGATCGCCTCGGCGAAGTTCGCGAACAGGACGGTGAGCCAGAGCCAGATCGCGATCACGCCGACGAACCAGAGCTGGCCGTGGTTCCCCTGCGCGAGGTCCTTGAAGAAGATGACCGTCGTGATCACGCTGCCGAGCTCGACGATGAACATCACCGGGTTGTGCAGCTGCAGGCGCGGGTCGAGCTTCGGGAACGAGTCGCGGATCGCCGCGAGGACGAGGTCGCGCGAGAACATGCTGGTCTCGCGCCGCGCCATCAGCTGCTCACCTGCTTGTCGACCGCGAGGTTGAGTTCGAGGACGTTGACGCCGGGCTCCCCGAGAAAGTCGAGCTGGCGTCCCACGGTGTGCTGTTTGATCAGGTGCTGCACGGTGGCGAGCGGCAGGTGGCGAACCGCGGCAACGCGCCGCGCCTGGAGGTTCGCGTAGGCGATCGAGATCTCGGGATCGATCCCCGAGCCGGACGGGACGACCGCGTCGACCGGGATCTGGTGGATCGTGAGCCCGGGGTTGTACGGGCCTTCGAGCTTGAGGATCGCCGCGGCGTTCTCCTTGACGAGCTTCGCGAGCGCGGGGTTCGTAGGGCCGAGGTTGGAAAAGGTCGTGAAGCCGGGGTTGTATGCAGGCGAGGTGGCCGAAGGCCGCTCGTGGAAGTAGCCGGGGAACGAGAACGACTGCGCGGCGAGACTGGAACCGATCACCTTCCCGCCCCGACTGACCAAACTCCCGTTTGCCTGGTGTGGCAGCGCCACCTGTGCGAAGCCGGTCATCAGAACCGGGTAACCGAAGCCGAGCACGACCGTCAGCACGACGATCGCCACGACCGAAGCGAGGAGCGCGCGCAGCATCAGTGCATCAGCCCCTCGACGATCGGACCGAGCGTGAGGGCCGGCAGGATCATCAGCCCAGCCGTGAGCGCGATGACCCCGAGCAGCATGATCCCGAACGTCGCGCCGTCGGTTCGGAACGTCCCCGCCGAAGCGGGCACGACCCTTTTCGAGGCGAGCGAGCCGCCGATTGCAAGCCCGGCGAGCAGCGGGAAGAAGCGACCGAAGTAGAGCGCGACCGTGCCGAGCGTGGTCGAGAAGTTCGTGGCCGCGTAGCCGGCAAACGCGCTGCCGTTGTTGTTCGACTGCGACGTGTAGGCGTAGAGCGTCTCGGTGAAGCCGTGCGCGCCCGGGTTGAAGATGGATGCGAGGCCGGCCGGCGTCACGATCGCCGCTGCGGTCATCACGAGCGCCATCGTCGGGACGGCAAGGGCGCCGACGGCCGCGAGCTTCATCTCTCGGGCCTCGATCTTCTTCCCCAGCCACTCCGGCGTACGGCCGACCATCAGCCCCGCGACGAAGACCGCGATCAGGACGTAGAAGATCAGGCCGTACAGCCCGGAGCCGACACCTCCCGGTTCGACCTCGCCGAGGAACATGTTCACCAAGGGCACAGCTCCGCCCGCGGGCGTGAACGCGTCGTGCCCGCCGTTCACCGACCCGTTCGAGACGTCGGTCGTCGCGGTTGCCCAGAGAGCGGTGTTGGCGATCCCGAAGCGGGTCTCCTTGTCGGTCATGTTCCCACCGACCTGGCTCGCGCTGTGCGTGATGTTCACACCTGAGTTGCGCAGCACCTGCGAGCCGTGCTGCTCGGAGGGAAACGCGAGGGAGACCCCGACCGCGAAGATCGTGAAACAGACGGCGTAGAGCACCCACGCCTGCCGCCGCGCCAGCACCATCCGCCCGAACATCACGACCTGCGCAAACGGGATCAGCAGGATCGCGAGCACCTCGAGGAAGTTCGACAGCGCCGTCGGGTTCTCGAAGGGGACTGCGGAGTTCGAGTCGTAGTACCCGCCGCCGTTCGTCCCGAGCTGCTTGATCGCGATCATCGAAGCGACCGGCCCGCGCGCGATCGTCTGGTGCGCACCCTGGAGCGTCGTCGCCGTCGCGTGCGCGTGGAACGTCTGCGGCACCCCCTGCGAGATCAGGATCACCGCGAGGACGAGCGAGAGCGGCAGCAAGATGTAGACGATCGACCGGTAGAGGTCGCGCCAGAAGTTGCCGAGGCCGACGCCGCCCCCGCGGCGGGCGATGCCGCGGATGACCGCGGCGACCACGGCGAGCCCCACGCCGGCCGAGACGAACTGCTGCACGGCGAGCCCGGCCATCTGACTGAGGTACGACATCGTCGCCTCGCCCGCGTAGTACTGCCAGTTCGTGTTCGTGACGAAGCTCGCCGTCGTGTTCAGCGCAACGTCCCAGGGCACCCCCGGCAAGTGGTCGGGATTGAGGAAGAGGTGGCCCTGCAGGCGCAGCAGCCCGTAGAGGAAGACGCTGAAAGCGATCGTGAAGACGACGACCGACGCCCCGTACTGCTTCCAGTTCTGGTCGCCGCTCGCGCCCTTCCCGAGCAGACGCAGAAAGGCGCGCTCGACAACGTCACCGCGCTCGCGCGTGTAGACGTGCGCCATCCAGATGCCGAGCGGGTAGCTGAGCGCGATCAGGACGACCGCGTAGAAGAGGAGCTGGCCGATGCCCTGACCCACTAGAGCTTCTCTCCCCGGAAGAGGGCGTAGACGAGGTAGATCAGGACGGCCAGCGAGATCGCAAGCCCGAACGCGTCGGCGGCCGACATCAGACGCGCTCCAGGGTCCAGAGGAGCATGAAGATCACCGCGAAGCACGCGGCCGTAATCCCCAATGCTGCGAGATCCCCCATGACGCCTGCCACGGTAGGACCGAGCGCCTGAAGCGCCGCCTGACGATTCGCGGCGGCGCCCTGACGATTTCCTGAAGGCGCTAGGAGGGGTCGACGAGCCGGTAGCCGGCGCCGGTCTCCGTCAGGAGGTAGCGCGGATGCGCGCGGTCGGGCTCGAGCTTGCGGCGGAGCTGGGAGACGTTGACCTGGAGGAGTTGCGCCGCGTCGCGCGTAGCCCGGCCCCCAGACCTCCTGCAGCAGCTGCCGGTGCGTCAGCAGCTTGCCGGCGTTGCAGGCGAGGACGCGGAGGAGGTCGAACTGGTGCGGCGTGAGCTGGACCGGCTTCCCCGCCATCCGCACCGCGCGCTTCGCGAGGTCGACGACGCAGCTCGCCCACCTCGATCACGGGCTCGCCGCTCGGGCGCCGTGCGGCGCAGCGACGGCGCGCAGCCGCGCCAGCAGCTCGTCGATCGCCGACCGGCTTCGTCACGTAGTCGTCGGCGCCCGCGTCGAGCGCGGCGACCTTCTCCCGCTCCTCGCCGACTGCGGAAAGGACGATGATCGGCGCGCTGCTCCAGCTGCGGAGCTCGCGGGCGACGTCGGTCCCGCTGCCGTCCGGAAGCACGAGGTCGAGCACGACGGCCTCGGGCGGGCGCATCGCCGCCGCGGCGAGCGCGGCCTCGGCCGTCTCCGCGGTGTCGACCTCGTAGCCGGCGCCGCGCAGGCTCGTCCGCAGCGCGCGCAGGATCTGCGGCTCGTCGTCGACGACGAGGACGCGCGGCCCGGTCATGCGGGCACCTCCGCACGCGCGCTGCGCGCGAGCGGCAGCGCGAGCACGAAGTCGCCCCCTGCCCGGCATCGTCTCGCCCAGACCCGGCCGCCGTTCGCCTCGGCGAACCCGCGCGCGATGGCGAGGCCGAGGCCGGCCCCGCGCGTCGGCCGCGGACGAGCCGCGCTGGAACGGCTCGAAGATCCGCGTCCGCCTCGCCGGGCAGGCCGGCCCGTGTCGATGACGTGGATGCGCAGCTCGGAGCCGCCGCGCTCCACCTGCAGCGCACCGGCTAGTCGGACGGCGAGTAGCGGAGCGCGTTCTCGAGGAGATTGGCTACGCACCCGCTCGATCTGGGCGGCGTCGACACGGATCAGCGGCAGGTCGTCCTCCGGAAGTACCGACCTCGACGCGGCCCGCCTCGCCCCGACGCCGTCGAGCGCCTGGCCGACGAGCTCGTCGACGCGGCCAGTCCCCCAGCTCCGGCTCGGCCGCGCCGGCTTGCAGGCGCGAGAGGTCGAGCAGGTTGCTCGACGACGCGGTCGAGGCGGTCGCCTCGCCGAGGATCGTCTCGGCGAGCTCGCGCCGGTCGTCGGGCTCGAGCGAGAGCCCGGCGTGCGCGAGGGCGCCGGCCGAGGTGAGGATCGCCATCAGCGGCGAGCGGAGGTCGTGGCTGACACCGCGCGCAGCAGCGCCGTCTTCAGCGCGTCGCTCCGGCGCAAGCGCCTCCGCCTCGAGCGCCTCCTCCGCCAGCCGCTCGCGCTCCTCCGTCACCTCGCTGCAGCGCGGCGAAGCGGCAGCCTCGGCCTCCTCGGCGCGCCGCCGCGAACGGGTCGCGAGCTCGCTCACGACGACGGCGGTGACGAGGAAGACGAGCAGCGCGAACCAGTTACTTGCGTGTCCTGAGCGTCAACGTGTAGAGCGGCGGGAGGAAGAAGAAGTTGAACGCGAGCATGCTCCCGATCGCCGTGCCGACCGCGTAGACGATCCCCCAGGCGACCGCGACCGGGATGATCGCGAGCAGGTAGAGCACGGCCAGGCTGAGCACCGGCACGTGCCCCTTCAGGAGCTCGATGGCGCCGGTGACGAGCGCGAGCGCGCCGGCCGATGCAGGCTACGACCCGGACGAAGCCGTTCTCACCCGGCCAACGGTACTCCGCGTGCGCTCCTCTATCCGCTAGTTCCAGCCACGGATGAGGTCGCTCGGTGACTGCGCCGTGCACACGTTGTGGCCACCGATCGCGTGGCCGGCTCTCACGGCGTTGCCGATGATCACCTTGCACGTGATGCGACCCCCGCCCTTGAGCTCAGCCATCACCCAGTACAAGACGTTCTTCCTGATCGGCTTCGTTACGTCCATCGGCAGGCGCCCCTGATAGTTGGACGCGTCGCTGCCGTAGGTGATGTCAACGCCGTTCGGCGCACTGCCCGTGACGACGAACTCGACGTTCCTCGCCCCATGTCTCTGTCGACCCGAGCGACCGGAGTCGCCGGAGCAGTTGGACGCCCCGACGGTGAGCAGCACGACGACGGCGAGCCCCAAAAGCGCCGTCGTCGCCCGCCTGCGACTCATGCCACGAACTTCTAGGGCAGTCGGAGCGCTATGTCTACAGGCGTCTAGCCGTGAATCGAGATGAGGATGGGGATCATCAGGATCGCGACGATGTTCGCGATCTTGATCATCGGGTTGATCGCCGGGCCGGCCGTGTCCTTGTACGGGTCGCCGACGGTGTCCCCCGTCACCGCGGCCGCGTGGGCCTCCGAGCCCTTGCCGCCGTAGAGGCCGTCCTCGATCAGCTTCTTCGCGTTGTCCCAGGCGCCGCCGCCCGCCGTCATCGCGATCGCGAGGAAGAGACCCGTCACGATCGTCCCGATCAGCAGGCCGCCGAGCATCTTCACGCTGATCAGGCCCACGACGATCGGGAAGAGGATCGGCACCATCGCGGGCACGATCATCGAGCGGATCGCCGAGCCCGTGACGATGTCGATCGCCGGGCCGTACTCCGGACGCTCGGTGCCCTCCATGATCCCCGGGTGCTCGCGGAACTGGCGGCGCACCTCCTCCACGACCTCGCCGCCGACGCGGCCGACGGCCTGCATGGCGAGCGACGCGAACAGGAACGGCATCAGGCCGCCGATCAGGAGGCCGGCGATCACCCAGGCGTCGTTCAGCTGCGAAGAGCGTCGGCAGGCCCTGCTGGGCGAGCCCGTCCGAGTACGAGCCGAAGAGGACGAGGGCGGCGAGCGCGGCGGAGCCGATCGCGTAGCCCTTCGTGACGGCCTTCGTCGTGTTGCCGACGGCGTCGAGCGGGTCGGTGATGGCGCGTACCTCCGGCGGCAGGTCTGCCATCTCGGCGATCCCGCCGGCGTTGTCCGTCACCGGGCCGTATGCGTCGAGCGCGACGATGAGCCCGGTCATCGAGAGCTGCGCCATCACGGCGACGCCGATCCCGAACAGGCCCGCGAGGTGGTTCGCCAGCAGGATCCCGACCGCGATCACGACGACCGGCAGCGCCGTCGCCTGCATCCCGACGGCGAGGCCTTCGATGATGTTCGTGGCATGGCCGGTCTGCGACGCGCGCGCGATCGACTTGACCGGAATCCAGCGCGTGCCCGTGTAGAACTCGGTGATCCCGACGAGCAGCGCGGTGATCGCGAGCCCGACCAGCGCCGAGCCGTAGAGATTGCCGAACGAGAAGTCTCCGCTCGAGTCGAAGCCCATCGTCACCGGGATGAAGATCAGCGCCGAGATGAGCGTCGCGACGAGGACGGCGCGGTAGAGCGCGTTCATGATGTTGCCGCCCTCACGGACGCGCGCGAACTGGACGCCGATGATCGAGGCGATGATCGAGACGCCGCCGATGCACAGCGGATAGAGCCAGAGCTCGTTGCCGGTGAGAAATGGGCGACCGGTGACACCGAGCAGCATCACGGCGACCGCGGTCACGGCGTACGTCTCGAACAGGTCGGCTGCCATGCCGGCGCAGTCGCCGACGTTGTCGCCGACGTTGTCCGCGATCACGGCCGGGTTGCGCGGGTCGTCCTCCGGGATCCCGGCCTCGATCTTGCCGACGAGGTCCGCGCCGACGTCCGCGGCCTTCGTGTAGATGCCGCCGCCGAGCCGGGCGAAGACGGAGATGAGCGAGCCGCCGAAGGCGAGGCCGACGAGGTGCTGGATCGCCTGGTGCGGGGTGTCGCCGATCCAGGCGGTGAGGATCCCGTAGTAGCCGGCCACGCCGAACAGGCCGAGCCCGACCACCATGAGGCCCGTGACGGATCCGGCGCGGAAGGCGACGTTGAGCGCAGGCGGCAGCCCATGGCGGGCCGCTTCCGCGGTCCGCACGTTGGAGCGCACGGCGACGTTCATCCCGATGAAGCCGGCGGCGGCCGACAGGACCGCGCCGATGAGGAAGCCGATCGCCGTTCCCCAGCCGAGTGAGTGGTAGAAGCCGAGCAGGAGGAACGGCACGATCGCGACCACGGCGATCGTCTGGTACTGGCGGCGCAGGTAAGCGGCGGCGCCCTCCTGCACGGCGCGCGCGATCTCCTGCATCCGCTCGTTGCCGGCCGGCTGCCGCAGGAGCCAGACGGTGAGTCCGATGCCGTAGAGGACGGCGGCGCCCGCGCACAGCAGCGCGAACAGCACGGCGTGATCCATGAACCAACTCATCGGCTAGGGCTCCCTCCGGGCGTCACAAAGTCAGCGCCGAGACGACCCCGGCGCCGCCGGTTTTTACCACAAGGGCCGGTTTCGCCGTGTCACGAAGTGGGCGTGCGGACGTGCCAGCGAACCTGTTCCTCGAAGATCTCACGCGCCGACGCGCCCTCCTCGTGGCGCGCGATCTGTCGCTCGGCGGCGTTCCGCTCCGGGATCGCGAGCCACTCCGCCGCGCCGAGCTCCTCGGCGACCGGCCGCACCCACTCGACGAGCCGCTCGAGGCGCGTGCGTGCGGGCACGACGTCGCCGCTCGCGAAGTCGATCAGTTCGCCGGAGAGGCCGTGGCGGATCGCCCGCCACAGGTTCTCCTCGAGCAGGCGGTGCGGCAGGTTGGGCAGCGGCTCGCCCTCGTCGAGCGCCCGCGCGATCCGCGCCGTCAGCGAGTAGCCGAGCGCGGCGAGGGAGCGTGACTCGCCGAGATCGGGCTGCGCGTCGCAGATCCGGATCTCGACGGTCGGGAAGGCGAGGTGCGGGCGCACGCTCCACCAGATCTGCGTGTGCTCGGTGATCGAGCCGGTCTCGTAGAGGAAGCGGACGTACGTCTCCCACTCGTCCCAGTCTGCGAACGCGTCCGGGATGCCACAGCGCGGGAACATCCGCGTGAAGATCTGCGTGCGCGCCGAGTGCAGACCGCTGAAGACGCCCTCCACGAACGGCGAGCTCGCGGAGAGCGCGAGCAGCTCCGGCAGGTAGTTGCGCAGGGCGGCGCAGACGCGGATCGCGCGGTCGGGGCCGTTGATGCCGACGTGGACGTGCTGGCCGAAGGAGTTGTTGCGCCAGACGACGTAGCGGAGCACCTGGTCGTTGAGGCGGTAATGCGGCGTGTCGATGATCCGCTGCTCCTGCCATGGGCTCCAGGGATGGGTGCCGGTCGCCCCGAGCGCGACCCCCCGCGGCTCGACGAGCTCCCGGAGCTGTTGCCGGCGCTCGCCGAGGAGCGCAGCCGCGTCGGCGAAGGAGTCGCAGCGGCCGGTGCGGACCTCGATCTCCGACGCGATCAGCTCCCCGACGAGATGCGGCTCGAGCTCGGTTCCCCGGCCTGCTTCCTGGAGCTCCTCGAAGCGGTTGACGAGGCCGAGCGTCTCCGGGTCGATCAGCGCGAACTCCTCCTCGACGGCGACCGTGAAGTCCGGCACCGCCTCGAACGCAGCGCGGGACTGCGCCAACATTTCCTCGTACCCGAGCCGCTGCTCCTCGCCCACGCGAAAAGCCTACTTGTGCGTTTGAAGCAAGCGCTCGGCAACCACTGTCCAGCTCCAGCGCTGCTCGACCGCGCGGCGCGCGGCCAGGCCAAGCTCTCGTCTTCGTCCCTCTGGCAGCGCGAGGATCGCGGCGAGCCGCTCTCGCAGCTCGACCGAGTTGCCGGCCGGGAAGGAGAGGAGCGCCGTAGCTTCCGGGCCGACCTCCTCTCCGATGCCGGCCGCCACCTCGGCGAGACCCGAGTGCGCCGAGACGACGGGCAGCACGCCGGCCGCCGCCGCCTCGGCCGCGACCATCCCGAACGCCTCGGGGAAGATCGACGGCACCGTCGGCGACGTCGCAGAGCGGAAGCAGATGCCGGAGGTGGCGGTGCTCGAGCGCCCCGGTGAAGAGCGTGCCGAGCGGAGCGAGCGCCTCGAGCTGCTCGCGGAAGTCGCCGAAGCCGACGACGACCGCGCGCGCGTCGAGGCCGGCGAGGGCCTCGAGCAGCACCTGGACGCCCTTGTTCTCGATCAGCTTCCCGAAGTAGACGACCGTCGGCCGTTCCTCGGCGAAGAAGCGGGCGAAGCGCGCGGCGTTGCCCTCGTCGGGAAGCCGCTCCTCCCCGTTGCCCGGGTTCGGTGGATCGGCCCGCGCCTCCTCGAGCAGCGCGGCGAGCGCCTCCTCGCGCGGCTCGGGCCGGAACTCGTCCACGTCGACGCCCGGCGGCACGATCTCGACGCGATCGACGTCGCCGATGACCTCCTCGAGCACGTCGCGGATGTGCTCGGAGCCGGCGTACACGACCTCGGCGGCCGCCAGTGTCTCGGCGCCCCACGCCACGAGGTCGGGCCGCCCGCGTATCGCGTACTCGAGTTCCGACCCGTGCGCCTTGACCCGGAAGCGCATGCCGCTCGCGGCGCCGACGGGCGCGCCGAGCAGGACGTGGTTCGCGAACACGAGATCGGCAGGAGCAAGCTTCCGCAGCGCCGCGGCGTTCGCCTCGACGTACGCCTCACGCTCCGCCTCCGAGAAGTCCACCAGCAGCCGAGCCTCGAGGCCCTCGTAGCGGTCGAGGACGAAGACGGGCAGCAGCCCGCCCGGCAGCTCCGGCACGACGACGCGCGCGCCGCCGAGGTCGAAGCGCTCCGGGTTCCGCTCCTGGCAGACGACCGTGACGTCGTGCCCCGCGAGGCTCCACTCGCGCGCGAGCGCCCGGGTGTAGACGTTCGACCCCGTCCCGCCAAGCAGGTAGCCGTGCCAGAGAAGCACCCGCACGAGGCGGACGCTACGTCAAGCGGCGACGCGAGAGTTGCGCGAGCTGGACGGCTCCGAGAGCAAGCCCCACGGCGAAGGCGAAGATCACGGCAGGATCCACCGAGGCATGTTGAGAACACACCCTTTGCGAGCCCTACTCGGCGGCCTCGCGGTGCTCCTGCTCGTAGGCCTGGTAGTCGCCCTGGTCGAGTCGCCGTGGCACCACCACCACGTGTCGTGGGCGGGGAAGCCGTTGCGCGACGGAACACCCGCAGGGATCCACAAGATCCGCCACGTGGTGATCATCATGCAGGAGAACCGCTCGTTCGACTCCTACTTCGGCACCTTCCCGGGCGCCGACGGGATCCCCGGGCTCGCGGGGAATCCAGGCGCACTGCCGTGCGTGCCCAACCCTCGGCGGAACGGCTGCAACCGTCCCTACCACGACGCGTCGGACCGCAACTTTGGTGGGCCGCACGGACACGACGATGCCACGGCCGACATCAACGGCGGTCGAATGGACGGCTTCGTGGCGCAAGCCGAATCAGGTGCGACGAGCTACTGCAAGGTCTACTTCGACGATCCGCGCTGCTCGTACCTGCCGACACGCCCGGACGTAATGGGATACCACGACTCGCGCGAGATCCCCAACTACTGGGACTACGCCCGCCACTTCGTCCTCCAGGACCACATGTTCGAGTCGGACACGTCCTGGAGCCTGCCGGAGCATCTCTACCTCGTCTCGGGCTGGTCCGCGAAGTGCACGAAGAAGGGCGACCCGATGAGCTGCCACGCCGAGGTCGAGGCTCCCGGCTCGCCGCCGGGCTCGCCCGGCAACCTGACCGGCGCGATCCCGGACTACGCGTGGACAGACTTGACCTACCTCCTGCACAGGTACGGAGTCAGCTGGAGCTACTACGTGCAGAAGGGCGCGCAGCCGGATTGCGCGGACGACCAGATGTTCTGCGCCCCCGTGCCGCAGAACTCGCGTACGCCCGGCACCTGGAACCCTCTCCCGTGGTTCGACACCGTGCGGCAGGACCACCAGCTGCGCAACGTCAAGCCGCTAGGCGCTCTCTTCAAGGACCTCAAGGACAACACGCTGCCGTCGATCTCGTGGATCGTGCCCGGCGACAAGGACAGCGACCATCCGCCCGCCCTAATCACCAACGGGCAGGCCTACGTCACCGGCCTGATCAACTCGATCATGCGCTCGCGCGCCTGGGACTCGACTGCGATCTTCCTCTGCTGGGACGACTGGAGCGGCTTCTACGACCATGTCAAACCGCCCGTGGTAGACGGCCAGGGCTACGGACTTCGCGTCCCGGCCCTCGTGATCAGCCCCTATGCCAGGAAGGGCTACATCGACCACCAGGTCCTCAGCCAGGACGCCTACCTCAAGTTCATCGAAAACGTCTTCCTCCACCACCGACGCATCGACCCCACCACTGACGGACGCCCCGACCCTCGCCCAGACGTCCGCGAGAACGCACCGATCCTCGGCAACCTGGCCAACGACTTCGACTTCGACCAGAAGCCGAGACGGCCGTTCCTCCTCCCGCTCCACCCGCCGTACCGGTGACGGCCGGGGAGAGGCGCTACGTCAGATGGAAGTACAGCGCGTAGAGGAGCTCGACAGCCGGGTTGGACGTGTGCACTGTCACGTCGGCCGGAGTCTCGAGCAGCGCCTCGGAGTAGTTGAAGATGATCTTCACCCCGGCCGAGACGAGATCGTCCGCCACCCGTTGCGAGCCCTCGGCCGGCACGGCGAGCACGCCGACCACGACGTTGTGCTCTCGCACGAGCTCCGAGAGGCGTTCGTACGGCTCGACCGAGACGCGTCCGATCGGCTGCCCGAGCTTCGACTCGTCGGTGTCGACGACCACGGCGATGTTGATGCCGTGCTCCGCAAAGATCGAGGACGAGGCGATCGCCTGCCCGAGCCGGCCGGCACCGACGAGCGCGACGTTGTGCTGGCCCTGCGTGCGGAGGATCTTCCGGATCGCGTCGAGCAGCAGCTCGATCGAGTAGCCGACCCCGCGCTTGCCGAACTTGCCGAAGTTGGACAGGTCGCGGCGGATCTGCGTCGCATTGATGTTCGTGTACTCGGCGATCTCCTGCGAGGAGATCCTCGTCTTCCCCATCTTCCGTGCCTGCGTCAGCACCTGGAGGTACCGGGACAGGCGGGCGGCGACGCCGACGTTCAAGCGCTCGGCCACACGACCCCCCTTCGCTTGACTTCGTGACAGCGTTCTCTGTTGTACCAGGCCTACTTACGAGGCCGCTTGTGCAAGCGTCCGCCGCAGCGCGTCGGGGTGCACGTGGTAGACGAAGCGCCGGCGGCCGTCGATCTCCACCACCGGGATCCACTCGCGGTACGCCGCCTCCAGCTCGGGATCGCCGTCGATCTCAACCTCCCGCAGCTCGAAGCCGAGCTCGTCGTGTGCCGCGGTGACGACGCGCCGGGCCGCCGCGCAGAGGTGGCAGCCGGATGCAGTGAAGAGGACGACCTGGGTTACGGGTAGATGCCTCGGATGACGGTCGCCTCGGCGACGCGCTGCACCGCGAGCCCGTAGGCAGCGACGCGCATCGGGAGCTTGCGGCTCTGGGCCGTGTCCCAGGTCTCGTCGAACGCGCGGCTCACGATGTCGTTGAGCTTCGCGTTCACCTCGACCTCCTTCCAGAAGTACTCCTGGAGGCCCTGCACCCACTCGAAGTACGAGACGACGACACCGCCCGCGTTCGCGAGCACGTCGGGCAGGATCAACACGCCCTTGTCCTCGAGGATCGCGTCGGCGGCCGGCGTGACCGGACCGTTCGCGCCCTCGCAGATCATCGGGGCCTTGACCTTGTCGGCGTTCTCCGCGGTGATCACCTGCTCGAGTGCGCACGGCGCGAGGATGTCGCAGTCGAGCAGCAGGAGCTCCTCGTCGGTGATCGTCTCTGCGTCCTTGAGGCCGACGAGCGTGCGGTTCTCGGCCTTGTAGGCGAAGGCGGCCGGGACGTCGATGCCCTTCGGGTTGTAGAGCGCCGTGGTCGAGTCGGAGATCGCGACGACGAGCGCGCCCTCCTGATGGAGGAAGTTCGCGAGGTAGCTACCGACGTTGCCGAAGCCCTGGACGACGACCTTCATCCCGGCGACGCGCTTGTCGAGCTTGGCGACCGCGTCGCGGATGCAGAAGAGCGCGCCGCGCGACGTCGCCTCGACCCGGCCGAGCGAGCCACCGATCGTGAGCGGCTTGCCCGTCACGACGCCGAGCACGGAGTGACCCTTGTTCATCGAGTAGGTGTCGAAGATCCAGGCCATCACCGACCCGTCAGTACCGACGTCGGGAGCCGGGATGTCCTTCTCCGGCCCGATCTCGTTGATGATCTCGCTCGTGAAGCGGCGCGTCATCCCCTCGAGCTCGTGGCGCGACATCTTCTTCGGGTTGCAGACGACGCCGCCCTTCGCGCCGCCGAACGGAATCGCCATCAGCGCGCACTTCCACGTCATCCACATCGCGAGCGCCTTGACCTCGTCGACCGTGACGTCGGGGTGGTAGCGGATGCCGCCCTTCGACGGCCCGCGCGCGATGTTGTGGGTGACGCGGTAGCCCTTGAAGACCTGCGTCGTCCCGTCGTCCATGGTCACTGGGATCGAGACCTCGATCGCCTTCTTGCACTCGCCGAGGACGGAGATCAGATTCGGGTCGATCTCGAACGTGTCGCCCACGCGCCGCAGCTGCTCGCGCGCCAGCTCGAACGGGTTCTCGCGCAGGTGGGTCGTCGTTGCGACTGCCAAGGTCTACTCCTTTTTGTCGCTGCAAACGGGGCGGAAAAACCGGAACCCCGCGGCGAGCTTAGCGCGACGCGTACGCGTCGAGGGCCAGGTAGCGCGGGTACGGCACCGGCTCGGTCCAGCGGGCGGCCGAGGCGATCATCGCCGCGTTGTCGGTGCAGAGGGCGAGCGGTGCCGCGGCTGCGTCCGGGAGCGCGGCCCGCAGCGCCGAGTTCGCGGCGACGCCGCCGACGATCGCTATCCGCTCGCGCCCGGTCTGTTCTGCGGCCTCCCGCACGCGCTCGACGAGTGCCCGCACGATCGCGTGCTGATACGAGGCCGCGAGATCGGCGCGGCGCGCGTCGAACTGCTCGTCACCCAGGTCGCGGACGGCGTACAGGAGCGCCGTCTTCAGCCCCGAGAACGAGAAGTCGAGGCCCGGCACGCGGGCTACGGGGAAATCGAACGCGCTGGAGTCGCCGTCGCGCGCGAGCAGGTCGATCTCGCGCCCGCCGGGGTAGCCGAGCCCGAGCAGACGCGCACCCTTGTCGAACGCCTCGCCCGCGGCGTCGTCGAGCGTCGACCCGAGCAGCTCCCGCTCGGTGTGCGAGCAGACGTCGAGCAGCATCGTGTGACCGCCGCTCGCCAGCAGGCAGAGGAACGGCGGCTCGAGCGGCTCCGGCTGGAGATAGAGCGAGGCGACGTGGCCGTCGAGGTGGTCGACGGGCACGAGCGGCAGCCGGCGCGACCACGCGAGAGCCTTCGCCGCGGCGAGCCCGACGAGGAGCGCGCCGATCAGCCCAGGCCCGCGGGTCACCGCGACGCAGTCGACGTCCTCGAGGCTCGCGTCCGCCTCCGCGAGTGCCTCGCGGATCACCGGCGTCACGAGCTCGAGGTGCCGCCGCGACGCGACCTCGGGCACGACGCCGCCGTAGCGCGCGTGCAGCTCCGCCTGCGACGAGACGACGCTCGAGCGGATCTCGCCCTCGCCGGTGACGAGCGCAGCCGCGGTCTCGTCGCAGCTCGTCTCGATCCCGAGGATCGCAGCATTTGCCTTATTGGGGGGCGACCGGGTCCTTCCACATGATCAGCGCGTCCTCGCGGTTGTCCGTGTAGTAGCCGCGCCGCAGGCCGTGCGAGCGGAAGCCGAGGCGCTCGTAGAGGGAGATCGCCTTGTCGTTCGAGACGCGCACCTCGAGCGTGTAGCCACGGCGAGTGTCGTCGGCCGTGAGGTCGAAGAGCCGCTCGAGCAGCATCGTCCCCACGCCACGGCCGCGGTGGTCGGGATCGACGGCGACGTTCATCACGTGCCACGCGTCGACGTAGCGCGAGACGATGAGGTAGCCGACGAGCGCGCCGTCCTCGCCCTCCGCCTCGAAGGCGCCGAGGCAGATCGAGCTCGGCTTCGCGAGCTCGCCGGCGAACATCGAGCGGGACCACGGCGTCGGGTAGGAGCGGCGCTCGATCTCCTCGATCGCGAGGAGGTCGGCGAGCGCAAGCCGGCGCAGCTCGATCGTCGTCATCCGAGATTCCTCTCGGCATCGGGGACGCGGAGGTACAGCGGCTCGAGTTCGTCGACCGAGCCGGCTTCGCCGGCCAGCGCCGCATGGAAACGGGCGCGCGGCAGGTGGCGCTCGTCGTCGTCCGGAGGGACGGACGCACCGCGCTCCTCGAGCAGCGACCGGTATCGCTTCGCGCCGTCGCCGACG
>CAVXXZ010000026.1:0-72629 GCA_963765795.1 uncultured Actinomycetes bacterium | reverse complement strand
GCTCGGTTACGCCGCATTCTTCGGTATGTGCCGGCTGCTTGGTGTGCGCGAGCTGGACACGCTATTGCGGCTGCGGCGCACTCGCGCTTGACCTTCGCGGCCCTCCCTGCCGGCATGTTCTGACAGAGCCGGCATCCCGGCGGCACGGGTCGGCCGCTAGCGTCGATCGCGAGGGCGGAGGGAACACGGACCCCACCCTGGGTGGGGGTGTGCGGTTCTCGCGCGTGGAAGACGACTGCGACCCGCATCCCTTTCGACCCCCATGCCGCATACCGTAAACCGCGGCTCCTGAGGCTGAACGGGCGGCCAGTACCATCGCCCGCGGGATGGATCAAAGCCGCATCCGCAACTTCTCGATCATCGCGCACATCGACCACGGCAAGTCGACGCTCGCGGACCGGATCCTCGAGCTCACCGAGGCGGTCTCGGCGCGCGAGATGCGCGAGCAGGTCCTCGACACGATGGAGCTCGAGCGGGAGCGCGGCATCACGATCAAGGCCCAAGCCGTCCGCGTCACCTGGAAGGGCTACGAGCTCAACCTCATCGACACGCCCGGGCATGTCGACTTCACGTACGAGGTCTCGCGCTCGCTGCAGGCCTGCGAGGGTGCGCTGCTCGTGGTCGACGCGGCGCAGGGCATCGAGGCGCAGACGCTCGCGAACGCCTACCTCGCGATCGAGAACGGGCTCGAGATCGTCCCCGTCGCGAACAAGATCGACCTCCCCGCAGCCGACCCGGACGCGACGGCCGTGGAGGTTGCCGATCTGCTCGGCGGCGACCCCACTCACGTGCTGCGTATCTCCGCCAAGACGGGCGACGGCGTCGCCGACGTCCTCGACGGGATCGTCGAGCGGGTGCCCCCGCCGGCCGGCGACCTCGACGCGCCCGCCCGCGCGCTCGTCTTCGACTCCTCCTACGACCAGTACCGGGGTGTCGTCGCCTTCGTCCGGGTCGTGGACGGCTCGTTCTCCACCCGCGAGGCGTTGCGGACGATGGCCACCGACACCCGCTTCGACGCCGAGGAGCTCGGCGTCTTCTCCCCGGCCATGACCCCCGTCGAACGGCTCACGGCCGGCGAGGTCGGCTACGTCGTGACCGGGCTGAAAGACGTCTCGCGGCTCCGGGTCGGCGACACGCTCACGTCGGTGCCCCGGCCGGCGGAAGAGGCCCTGCCCGGCTACAAGGAAGTCAAGCCGATGGTCTTCGCCGGGCTCTTCCCGACCGACTCGGACGACTATCCCGAGCTCCGCGACGCGCTCGAGCGGCTCAAGCTCAACGACGCCGCACTGATGTACGAGCCAGAGACGTCGCAGGCGCTCGGCTTCGGCTTCCGCTGCGGCTTCCTCGGTCTGCTCCACATGGAGATCGTCCGCGAGCGGCTCGAGCGCGAGTTCGACCTCGACCTGCTCGTGACCGCGCCGAACGTCGCGTACCGCGTGCAGGAGAAGAACGGAGGCTGGGTCGAGGTGCACAACCCCGCCGAGTTCCCGCGGGAGATCGAGGAGGTCGAGGAGCCGTACGTGGCCGCGTCGATCATCGTCCCGAAGGAGCACGTCGGAACGGTGATGGAGCTGAACAACGACCGTCGCGGCACGTTCGGGAAGCTCGAGTATCTCTCGCCCGAGCGCGTCCACCTGACGTACGAGCTCCCGCTCGCGGAGATCGTCCTCGACTACTACGACCAGCTCAAGTCGCGTACCCGCGGCTACGCGTCCTTCGACTACGACCTCGCCGGCTTCAAGCCGGGCGAACTAGTCCGCGTCGACGTGCTCGTCGGCGGCGAGCCCGTCGATGCGCTGTCCCTCATCATTCACCGCGACTTCGCGTACGACAGGGGTCGGCTGCTCGTCGACAAGCTGCGCGAGGAGATCCCGCGGCAGATGTTCGACATCCCGATTCAGGCCGCCATCGGCTCGCGCGTCATCTCCCGCGAGACGGTGAAGGCGAAGCGGAAGGACGTGCTCGCGAAGTGCTACGGCGGCGACATCACGCGCAAGCGGAAGCTGCTCGAGAAGCAGAAGGCGGGGAAGAAGCGGATGAAGCAGGTCGGCGCGGTCGAGGTGCCGCAGGAGGCGTTCCTCGCCGTGCTCAATATCGGCCAGGGGCAGAAGAGCTGATGGCGCTCGAGATGCGCACGGAGTGCGAGCGGTGCGCTGTTGCGCTCGCGCAGGACGGTGACGCGGTCGTGTGCTCGTTCGAGTGCACGTTCTGCCGGCCGTGCGCCGAAGCGATGGACTTCGTGTGCCCGAACTGCAGCGGCGAGCTCGTCGCGCGGCCGAGGCGGGTGACAGCGTGAGGAGCGGGGCTCCGCACCTGTACGTCCACCTGCCCTTCTGCGCTCATCGCTGCGGTTACTGCGATTTCGTCACGGCGACCGGCCGCGATCACCTGCACGGGGCGTACGTCGACGCGCTGCTGCGCGAGCTGCACGAAGAGCACGACGGCTCGCCGGTGGAGACGATCTTCCTGGGCGGCGGGACGCCGACGTATACGGCACTGCCCGAGCTGCTGCGCCTTCTGCGCGCGCTCCCGCCGGCACGTGAGCTGACGGTCGAGGCGAATCCGGAGACGATCACGCCCGGGCTCGCCCGCGAGCTGCGGGGCGCCGGCGTCAACCGCGTCTCGCTCGGCGCGCAGACCTTCCAGCCGCACCTGCTGCGCGTGCTCGAGCGGCGCGCGACGCCGACGGACGTGAAGCGCGCGTTCGGTCACCTGCGCGACGCCGGCTTCGACAACCTCTCGCTCGACCTCATCTACGGCATTCCCGGACAGACGTCGGCGCAGCTCGCCGCCGACCTCGCCGAGTCGATCGCGCTCAGGCCCGAGCACATCAGCGCCTACGAGCTCGAGGCGAAGCCCGGCACGCGGTTCACGATCGCGCACGGCGCCGAGCTCGAGCGGCAGGCAGAACGGATGGAGGACTACTTCGAGCGCGTCGTCGTGCAACTGACCGGAGCCGGCTATCGCTGGTACGAGACGGCCAACTTCTGCCGCGACGGCAAGCGTGCCGAGCACAACCTCGGCTACTGGCTCGGGCACGACTATCTCGGCCTCGGCATGGGCGCCGTCTCGACGCTCGGTCACGAGCGCCGACGCAACACGCCGAAGCTCGCGCGCTATCTGCAGGGCCACTACGACCGCGAGATCGAGCTGCTGGACGAGGACACGCGGGCGCGTGAGCGTGTGATGCTCGGCCTGCGGCTGGACGAGCCGCTGCCGCTCCGCGGGCTCCGCTCGGCACTCGATGCCGAAGGTCTCGCGCGCGCCGAGGAGCTCGGTCTCGCCGTCGACGGCGGAGAGACGCTGACGCTCACCCGGCGCGGCCGCTTCCTCGGCGGCGGGGTGACCGCCGAGATCGTCGTCTGAGCACCGGCTAAAATCTCCTGCAAATGCAGGAAACGGTGCAGCTCAGCGAGCGGCAGCAGGCGGTCCTCCGCCGCGTGGTCGAGGAGTTCGTCGGCACCGGCCAGCCGGTCGGGTCGAAGACGCTCGTCGCGCGGTCCGACCTCCGCGTCTCGCCGTCGACGGTCCGCGCCGAGCTGGCGGAGCTCGAGAACCTCGGGCTGCTCACGCATCCGCATACGTCCGCCGGGCGCGTGCCGACCGAGCGCGGCTACCGCCATTACGCCGATGAGCTGCTCGGACGGCTCGAGCCGCAGCCTCCCGCGTTCCCGCTCGACCTGACGTCCACGAGCAACGAGGTCGAGTCGGCACTGCAGGCGACGACCGAGATGCTCTCCCAGGTGACGCGGCTGCTCGCGCTCGTCTCGGCGCCGCCGCTCGAGGCGACGCACGTGCGGCACGTGGAGGTGCTGCTCCTGCAGCCCCAGCTCGTGATGGTCGTCGTGATCACTTCCGCGGGCGGCGTCTCGAAGCGGCTGTTCCACTTCGAGGAGCCCGTCGACGCGGGACTCGCACAATGGGCGAGCGACTACCTGAACGAGGCCGTCGCCGGGCTGCAGCTCGGCACAGGCCTGCTCCGGCGGCGCTTCGAGGACCCCGGTCTCAGCCCGGCCGAGCGCGCGTTTCTCGACGCCCTCCGGCCGGCGTTCACGGAGCTCGTCTCGGCAGAGCAGCGGCTGTACGTCGGTGGCGCGTCCGACCTGCTCGGCGAGGTCCGCGCCGAGGAGCTCGACGCCTACCGGAGCCTGTTCGAGCTCGTCGAGCGCCGCGCCGACCTGATCGACGTGCTCGGACAGCCGAGCGGCTCGCAGCGTCCGTTCGTCCGCCTGGGCCACGAGCTGGCGCACCCGGCACTGGCCGAGATCGCGCTCGTCGGCGCGTGCTACGGGCTCGTCCACCGGGCGCTCGGCGCCGTCAGCCTCGTCGGCCCGGTGCGGATGGACTACGAGAAGGCGCTCGGGGCCGTGCGCTCGGCCGCACTCGAGCTCTCGCACTTCGTCGAGTCGATCTACGACGAAGACTGAGTTCGCCCGCGGAGGGCCCTAGCTACATTCCGAGCGATGGCGACCACGGACCGCGACTACTACGAGCTGCTCGGTGTCGGGCGGCAGGCGAGCGAGGCGGAGATCAAGCGGGCCTTCCGCCGGCTCGCGCGCGAGCTCCATCCCGACGTGTCCGACGCTCCGGACGCCGACGAGCGGTTCCGCGAAGTGGTCGAGGCGTACGAGGTGCTGTCGAAGTCGGAGACGCGCGACCTCTACGACCGTTACGGCCATGCAGGGCTGCGGAGCGGCGGCTTCCAGACGGGCCACGTCGACTTCGGCAACCTCGCCGACCTCTTCTCGGCCTTCTTCGGCGACGACGTCCTGTTCGGAGGCCGCTCCGGAGGCGGTCGCGGGCGCGGGGCCGACCTGGCCGCGACGGTCGAGATCGACCTCGTCGAGGCGGCCCACGGCGTTACGCGCGGGGTGCCGTTCGAGGCGGCGGTGACCTGCACGCGCTGCGGCGGCGACGGCGCGGAACCGGGCACCGAGATCACGACCTGCCCCACGTGCAACGGATCCGGGACGGCTGCAGCAGGTGACGCGGAGCGTCTTCGGCGAGTTCGTCCGCACCCAGACGTGCCCGACCTGCGCGGGCTCGGGCCGCCGGATCGAGCAGCCGTGCAGCGAATGCCGCGGCGCCGGCCGCGTCGTCGAGGAACGGACGCTCGAGGTCGAGATCCCGCCGGGGATCCACCACGGCCAGCGGATCCGCCTGACCGGCGAGGGCCACGCCGGCCTCGTCGGCGGCCGCGCCGGGGACGTCTACGTCGAGGTGCAAATCCGCCCCGACGAACGATTCGTGCGCGAGGGCGACGACATCTACGCGACCGTCGACCTGACCTTCACGCAGGCCGCGCTGGGCGCCACCGTCGCGATCCCGACGCTCGACGGGGAGGAGGAGCTCGAGCTGCAGCCGGGGACGCAACCGGGCGAGATCGTCGTCCTGCGCGGCCGCGGCATGCCCGTCCTGCAGCGCCACGGCCGCGGCGACCAGCGGATCCTCGTCAACGTCCTCGTGCCGCGTCATCTGAGCGACGAGCAGCGGCGCCTCCTGCGCGAGTTCGACGAGCACGCCGACGAGCACACGTACGGCAAGTCCGAAGGGCTCTTCGGCAAGCTCAAGAGCGCGTTCCGCTGAAGCGGTTCGTCGTGGTCGGCGGCGAGCCGGAGCTCGCACTCCTGCTCCACATCTTCCCGGAGGGCGTCGAGGAGCTCGACGGCGCGTACGCCGTCTACGCCGAGGAGCCGCCGCTCGGCTTCGACGTCGTCGCGGTCGACGACGTGGCCGAGGGCTGGGAGGACGGTTGGCGCGCCTTCCATCACGGTGTCCGGGTCGGGCGCCTCTGGGTCGGTCCGCCGTGGGAGGAGGCGCCGCCGGACGCAACGCCTGTGGTGATCGATCCGGGCCGCGCGTTCGGCACCGGCGCGCACGCGACGACCCGGCTCTGCCTCGAGCTCCTGCAGGAGGTGGAGCCGACGAGCCTGCTCGACGTCGGCTGCGGCTCGGGCGTGCTCTCGATCGCCGCCGCGAAGCTCGGCTTCGCCCCGGTACACGCCGTGGACGTCGACGAGGTCGCGCTCGAGGTCACCAGCTCGAACGCGGCCGCGAACGGGGTCTCCGTCGAGGTCGGAGCCGAGCTCACGCCTGCGAGCCTCGCCGTGATGAACATCGCGCTCGACGTCGTCGAGCGGATGCTCCCTGAGCTCGCCGTCGAGCGCGCGATCACGTCGGGCTACCTCGAACGAGACGAGCCGCGCGTCGATGGGTGGCAGCGGCTGGCGCGACGCGTGCGCGACGGCTGGGCTGCGGACCTGCTCGAATTGCGGCCGTGACGACGTTCTCCGTTCGCTTCCTCGGCTGCAAGGTCTCGCACGTCGACGCGCACTCGGTGCGCGAGCGGCTGCTCGCGGATGGCCACGAGGAGCGCGACGGCGGTGCCGACGTGGCCGTCGTCAACACGTGCTGCGTCACCCACGAAGCCGTCGCAAAGTCCCGCAAGGAGGCGGCCCGGGCGGCGCGCACCCATCGCCGCGTGTACGTCACGGGCTGCGGCGCGAACCTCGCCGGGGACGCGTTCGCCGGGCTGCCCGAGAACGTCGTCGTGGTCGCGCGCCGCAGCGAGGAGACGCCGGAGTTCGTCGCGGGCGACGTCGGTGCGATCGGCTGCGTGCAGGCGGATGCCCGCCTCGACCGTGTTCGCGCCTTTGTCAAGGTGCAGGACGGCTGCTCGTTCGCATGCCGCTTCTGCGTCATCCCGCTGGTGCGCGGTGCCTCGCGCAGCCGCCCGGCCGAGGCCGTGCTCGGCGAGATCCGCCGCCGCGTCGCCCAGGGCCACCGCGAGGTCGTCCTCACCGGGATCAACCTCGGCTGCTACCGCGACCGCGCCGCCGGCTATCGCCTGGCGCGGCTCGTCCGCGAGGCCGGCACGACGCCGGGGCTCGAACGACTCCGCCTCTCCTCGATCGAGATCAACCACGTCGATGACGAGCTCGTGCGCGCGCTGAGCGAGACGCCGACCGCGAGCCGCCACCTGCACGTGCCGCTCCAGTCGGGCGACGACGACGTCCTGCGCGCGATGGGCCGCCGCTACTCCGTCCGCACCTACCTGCGCAGGCTCGAGCCGCTGCGCGGCGACTTCAACCTCACGAGCGACGTCATCGTCGGCTTCCCGGCGGAGGACGAGCGGGCGTTCGAGCGCACGCTCGGCGTAGTCGCGCAGGCGGGACTGACGAAGGTGCACGTCTTCCCGTACTCGCCGCGGCCGGGCACCGGCACCGCGGCAGAGGACCCGGTGCCGCCCCAGGTCGAAGAAGGAGCGGAGCGCGCGGCTGCGCGCCGCGTCTCACGAGGCGTGCCTCGCGCACTGGCGCGTCGAAGATCGGCCGCGACGACCTCGTGCTCGTCGACCGGCCGGGTCGCGGCTACGGCGACGACTACTCCCCGTGGCTCGTGCCGGAGTCGGCGCCCGTCGGCGAGCTGCTCGGCGTCCGCGGTGCCGCCGTCTCGGAGGAGGGGATCCTCGCTGCCTGAAGGACGACTGCCTCTTCTGCAAGCTCTACCGCGAGGGCGACCACGTCGCCGCGACCGACGGCTTCGTCGCCATCCGAGACATCAACCCGCAGGCGCCCGTCCACCTGCTCGTCCTCCCCGAGCGGCACGTCGACTCGTTCCGCGAGATCGGCGAGTTCCCGCCGGAGGAGGCGAAGCGGATGCTCGAGTTCGTCGCGGACGTCGCTGCACGCGAGGGGTTGACGGATTACCGTGTCGCAGTCAACGTGGGCCCGACGGCGGGCCAGACGGTTTTCCATCTGCACTGGCACATCAAAGGCGGCTGGGCGTGAGCTTGATCGAGGAGATCGACGACGAGCTGAAGGATGCGATGCGCGCCCGCGACGCCGAGCGCCGCGACACGCTGCGTCTGATCCTCAACGCGCTCAAGAACTCGGAGAAGGAGTTGCAGCGGCCTCTGAGCGAGGAGGAGGAGCTGCAGGTGCTGCAGCGCGAGCGGAAGCGGCGGGTCGAGGCGGCCGACGCGTTCCGCACCGGCGGGCGCGAGGAGCAGGCCGAGGCCGAGGAGCGCGAGCTCGAGGTTCTCGAGGAGTTCATGCCGGAGCCGCTCTCCGAGGACGAGATCGACGAGATCGTCGACGACGTCATCGCCGAGGTGGGGGCCACGAGCATGGCCGACCTCGGGCGCGTGATGGCCGACGTGATGCCGCAGATCGCCGGCCGCGCCGACGGCTCACAGGTGAGCCAGATCGTGCGCGAGAAGCTCGCTTAGCGCGCTACGGGACGCGGCGGGCGCCGTCGTAGCCGCCGAAGCTCGAGATGCTGTCGATGCGGACGACCGATCCGGTGTGCGGGGCGTTGACGAACCTGCCGCCGCCGAGGTAGATCCCGACGTGGCCGAGACCGTTGAAGAAGACGAGGTCGCCGGGCGCCGGCGACGAGACCGGCTGGCTCGCGTTCCACTGCGCCACGGTGTAGTGCGGTAGCGAGATACCGAGCTGCGCGTAGACGTACATCACGAGGCCGGAGCAGTCGAAGCCGCTCGGGCTAGCGCCGCCGTAGACGTACGGGACGCCGAGATACCGGAGCGCGATCGAGGCCGCCGCGGCATGGCCGGCGCCGGACCCGCCTCCGGTCGGCACGCTTACCGGCGGCGGTGGAGTGAGAGTCGGGGCGGACGACGACTGCGTCGCCTGCGCCGCGGCGGCCCGCTCTGCCGCCTTGCGCGCCGCGATCTCGGCTCTCAGGCGTGCCTCCGCCGCGGCCCTGGCCGCCTGCTCGCGCGCCGCTTCCTGCGCCTGGAGCTGCGAGATCGACGAGTGGATCGACGCCAGCAGCCGCTTCTGCTGCGCGAGCTCCGACGCGCGTTGCTGCTTCCGCGCGGCAGCTTCCCTGACGGTTTGCTCGCGCTTCAGCTTCAGCTGGTGGAGCTGCCGCTCCCGCGCCTGTACCGAGTGCTCGAAGGAAAGCGCCTGCTGCCCCAGTGCCGCATCCTGATTCGAGAGCACCTGCGCCGACTCGGCGCGGTCGATGAGCTGCGAGAGGCTGTGCGCGCCGGCGATGACGTCGATGGTGCTCGGGGCCCCGTTCACGTAGAGGGAGTAGAGGCGCGCCTGGAGCCGCTTCTGCGCGGCCTTGAGGTTCCCCTTCGCCACGTGGAGCCGGTACTCGTTCTGCCGCAGGCTCGCGTTGACGAGCGCGAGCCGATGCTGGGCGTTCGCCCACTGGTCCTCGGCGAGCTGGAGATCCCTGCCGATCGCGTTGACCTGGGCCATCACTGCGCGCTCGTGAGCCTGCGCTGCTCGGATCTGCGGGGTCGAGCGCGCGCCCGCCACGGTCGTGGCGACGGCTGCCGCGAGTGCGGCGAGACCGAGCGTGCACAGGAGTAGGAGACCGTAACGTCGCATAGGAAAGGCGATGCAAAGGGCGTCCGAAGTTCGTGACCCTAGCGTATGCAGGCGACAGAGTCATGTTCGTGACCGACGCAACCAACCCTTCCAGACCGCCTAAAGCCCGCAGGAAAGCGCCGTAGCGCCCCCTACACTGCGGTTTGTGCAAACGGTTCTGGACGTCTCGAACGAGGTCGCAGCGGAGCTCGCCGGCATCGGCGACCCGGTGCTCGACGCGCTCCGCGACAGGCTCGGCTGCACCGTCAACCTGCGCGGCAACCGCCTCACCCTCGCCGGTGACGACCTGAAGGTCGCCGAGGCGCAGGCGGTCGTCGAGGAGCTCGTCGAGCTCGTCGAGGGCGGCCAGGAAGTGGGCGCCGGCACGGTCGACGCCATCCTCGGCGCCATCGACCAGGCCGAGGACGTGCACGAGATCTTCGCCGACGTCGTGTGGTCGCACCGCGGCAAGAAGATCACGCCGAAGACCGTGACGCAGAAGCGCTACGTCGACGCCATCCGCGACTGCACGGTCACCTTCGGCATCGGCCCCGCCGGGACGGGCAAGACGTACCTCGCGATCGCGCTCGCGGTCGCGGCGCTCTCGGAGCGGCAGGTCGGCCGCATCATCCTCACCCGCCCCGCGGTCGAGGCGGGAGAACGGCTCGGCTTCCTCCCGGGGGACGTCCTCGCGAAGGTCGATCCGTACATGCGCCCGCTCTTCGACGCGCTCTACGACACGATGGATCCCGAGAAGCTCAACGCCTTCATGGAGCGCGGCACGATCGAGGTGGCTCCGCTCGCATTCATGCGCGGACGCACGCTCAACGACAGCTTCGTCATCCTCGACGAGGCACAGAACACCTCGCCCGAGCAGATGCAGATGTTCCTGACCCGGCTCGGCTTCGGCTCGAAGATGGTCGTGACCGGCGACGTGACCCAGGTCGACCTGCCGCGGGAGCAGGCGTCCGGGTTGATCCAGGTGCGCCAGATCCTCTCCACGGTCGACGGCATCGCGTTCGTCGAGTTCAGCCACCAGGACGTCGTCCGCCACAAGCTCGTGCAGCGGATCGTCGAGGCGTACAAGCAGCATGCCGAGCAGACCGGAACACAGCGGAGCCGGTGATCGAGGTCGAGATCGTCAACCGCTCGGGCAGTGAGGTGGACGAGGCGGCCGCGGTCGAGCTCGCGCGGTCGGTACTCGCGGGGGAGGGCGTCGGAGCGGGAGAGCTGGGGCTCGCCTTCGTCGGGCCCGACGAGAGCCGTGCGCTGAAACGGGAGCACCTCGGCGTCGACGAGGCAACCGACGCGCTCGCCTTCCCGATCGACGGGCTCGGCGAGTTGCCGGACGGCATGCCGCGCCAGCTCGGAGACGTCGTCGTCTGCCCGGACGTCGTGGGGGAAGAGTGGCGCCGGCCGCTCGTGCACGCGTTGCTGCACCTCGTCGGCTACGACCACGGGCCCGAGATGGAAGTACGCGAGGCGGTGTATTGCGGATGAGCGTCACGCCGCTGCCGCGCGACCCCGAGGACGAGCAGCGCGAGGGGTCGCCGCGCCGCTCCCCACCGCCCGCTCCGGGCCGGGCGCCGTCCCTGATCGACAGCTTCAACTACGCCTTCGAGGGGATCATCCACGTCCTCCGCACGCAGCGGAACCTCCGCATCCACTTCCTCGCGGCCGTGCTCGTCTTCGGCGCCGCGATCGCCGTCGGCGTTACCCGGCTCCAGCTCATCGCGCTCGTCCTCGCGATCGCGTTCGTGCTCGTCGCGGAGATGCTGAACACGGCGATCGAGGGGATCATCGACGTCTCGACCACGTCCTTCGACCCGAACGCGAAGCTCGCGAAGGACATCGCCGCCGGCGCGGTGCTGATCGCCTCCATCACGGCCATCGCGATCGGCTTCCTCGTCTTCCAGAGCGCGGTCGGCGAGCGTGCGACGAACACGCTCGACCGGGTGCGCGACGCGCCGGCCGACATCACGCTCGTCGCCCTCGTCCTCGTCGTCTTCATCGTCCTCGCGACGAAGGCGTGGACGGGACGCGGGACGCCGTTGCGCGGCGGGCTCCCGTCCGGCCACGCCGCGGTCGCCTTCGCCGGCTGGGTCGCCATCACGTACCTCGTCGGCGACAATCACCGCTTCGTCGTCTCGGCGCTGACGCTGATCATGGCCGTGCTCGTCGCGCAGACGCGGGTCGAGTCGGGGATCCACTCGACGCTCGAGGTCGCGTACGGCGGTGCCCTCGGCGCGATTGTGACGCTCGTCGTCTTCCAGCTGATCGGGTGAGCGGCACGCGGCTCCTCATCTGGGACTTCGACGGCACGCTCGCCCACCGGCGAGGCGAGACCGGCTGGAGCATCCTGCTCGCCGAGGCTCTCGACGCCGAGGATCCCGGGCACGGCCGCTCTGCCGACACCTTCAGGCCGCATCTGCGCGAGGGCTTTCCGTGGCACCAGCCCGAGATCGCGCACCCGGAGCTGTGTGAGCCGGAGGCCTGGTGGGCTTCGGTGCGGCCCGTGCTCGGCCGGGCGTACGCGGCGGCGGGCTACGAGCCGGCGCGCGCTCTCGAGCTCGCCGATGTCGCGCGGCGGCTCTACGTCGACCCGCAGATCGGCTGGGAGCTGTTCGGCGACACGCTTCCCGCTCTGGAGCGGCTCTCGCAGGCGGGCTGGACGCACGCGATCCTCTCGAACCACGTCCCGGAGCTACGGCAGATCGTCGCGGCGCTCGGTCTCGACGACGTCGTCGCGTTCCTCTCGTGCTCGGCCGAGACGGGCTACGAGAAGCCGCACGCGCAAGCCTTCGCCTCGGTGCTCGACCCGCTGCGGCCGGCCGAGGCGTGGATGATCGGCGACAACATGGTCGCGGACATGCTTGGCGCCGAGGCGGTCGGCATGCCAGCCGTGCTCGTGCGCCGGCCCGACCCGCGCGCTGCGCGCTATGCCGACTCGCTCGCCGGCGTGGAGGACCTTCTCAGCGAAGCCGTTGCGGCATGAGCGACCCGGTCGCCGAGCAGAAACGCTACTACGCGGAGCGCGCGCCGGAGTACGACGACTGGTGGTACCGGCGCGGCCGCTACGAGCTCGAGCCCGAGGGGCTCGCGCGCTGGCGGGCCGACGTAGCCGAGGCTGAGGCGGCGCTCGAGGCGTTTTCGCCGGGCGGGACCGTGCTCGAGCTCGCGGCCGGCACGGGGATCTGGACGCGCAAGCTCGTCCGGCTCGCCGACCGCGTCGTCGCCGTCGACGTGAACGCCGAGACGCTCGCGCTCAACACCGGAGACGCCGAGCTCGTGCGCGCGGACGTGTTCGAGTGGGAGCCGGCCGACCGCTTCGACCTCGTCTTCTTCTCCTTCTGGCTCTCGCACGTGCCCGAGGAGCGGTTCGACGAGTTCTGGTCGCTCGTGCGGGCGACGCTCAGGCCCGAGGGGCGGGTGTTCCTCGTCGACAGCGGCGCCGGCGACACGGCGCATACGGGCACCGCACAGGCGGACGGGGAGGAGACCCGCTCGCTTGCCGACGGGCGCACGTTCCGCATCGTCAAGCGACGCTGGGCGCCGGACGAGCTCGCGGAGCGCGTGCGGCCGCTCGGCTTCGAGCTCGAATTCCAGGACACGAAGACCGGTCACTTCCTCTACGGCGGCGGAGTGCTCGCATGACGGCGGAGGAGCTTCTCGCGCGGGCCGACGCGGCGGCGGTGCGGGCGTATGCGCCGTACTCCAATTATCAGGTCGGGGCCGCCGTCCTCACGCGCGACGGCCGCGTCATCGCGGCCGCAAACGTCGAGAACGCGGCCTATCCGCTCGGCGTCTGTGCGGAGCGGGCGGCGATCGCCAAGGCGGCGAGCGAGGGCCTGCAGCCCGGCGACATGGAGGCGATCGCGATCACGGCATCCCCGTGCGGCGGCTGCCGCCAGTGGCTGCACGAATGGCGGTTCGAGCACGTCCACTTCCGCCGGTCCGACGGCACGGTCGCGACGTACGCCCCCGACGATCTGCTGCCGGAGACGTGGGACCTGCCGAGGGGATGAGGAGCGGAATCGTCGCGGTCGCGGGCCGCCCGAACGTCGGCAAGTCGACGCTCGTGAACGCGCTCTGCGGTGGCAAGGTGGCGATCGTCTCCGACAAGCCGCAGACGACCCGGCGGCGCATCTTCGGGATCGCAAACGGCGACGACTACCAGCTCGTCCTCGCCGACCTTCCGGGCTTCCAGCGGCCGCTCGACGCGCTCACCGAGCGAATGCAGCGGACCGTCGACGCCGCGTTCGAGGAGGTGGAGGCGGTGCTCTTCGTGCTCTCGGCGCGAGAGCGGATCGGCGCCGGCGACCGCTTCATCGCCTCGCGGGTCTTCGCGCTCGGCGTCCCCGTCGTGATCGCGCTCAACAAGGTCGACCGGCTCAAGGCGGGGCACATCGCGCAGCAGATGAACGCGGCGGCGAGGCTCGGTGCGTTCCACGCCCTTCATCCGGTGAGTGCGAAGACCGGCGACGGCATACCTGCCCTCCGCGACGAGCTCGTCGGGCTGTTGCCCGAGGGGCCGCTCTACTTCCCGCAGGAGCAGCGCACCGACCTTTCGCTCGAGCTGCAGCTCGCCGAGCTGGTGCGCGAGAAGGCGCTCTGGCTGACGCGCGACGAGGTGCCGCATGCGATCTCCGTCGAGCTGGAGGAGATCGAGGAGAAGGTCGTGCGCGCGTCGATCCTGGTGGAGACGGAGTCGCAGAAGCTGATCCTCGTCGGCAAAGGTGGCGCGATGGTGAAGGAGATCGGGACGCGTGCACGGCCGGAGATCGAGGCGCTCCTCGGTCACCCCGTGTTCCTTGAGCTCAAGGTCAAGGTGCGGCCGAGGTGGCGCCGCGATGCTGCGACGCTCGAGCGGCTCGGGCTCTAGCGTCTTCTATTGGATTGGGCAGGTGGGGCCGCCGCGGGCGGCGAGCCAGGCTTTGAGCGCCCGGATGCGGGCCGACGCCTGAATGAGCCGGTTCTGGAGCCGGATGGAGCCGGCGTCGTCGGCGAGGAGGGTCGAGTAGCCGCGCTCGCTCGCGCTCTCGGCGCCGAAGATCAACAGGTCGGAGCCGGCGAGCATCGCCCGGGTCGCGGTGTGGGAGATCCTGTTCGCCGCGGGCGCGGTGAGCGAGTCGGTCACCGTTACGCCCGTGAAGCCGAGCTGCTTCCGCAGCAGTCCGTTGATGATCGTGCTCGAGAAGGCGGCCGGCGTCTTCGAGCCGTCGAGCTTGGGGTAGACCGCGGTGGAGACCATCACGAGCTGCACGCCGGCCCGGACGGCGCTCCGGAACGGCAGCAGGCCCTCGTGGAGCTTCCACGCGGCGGCTCGGATGACGATCCGCCCCTTGTCGGTGTTCCCGCTCGCGAGGCCGAGGCCGGGGAAGTGCTTGGCGGTCGCCGCCGATCCCGTTCGTCTGCAGGCCGCCGACGAAGGCGTGGGCCAGCTTTGCATTCCACGTGCGGGAGTGCGAGAAGGCGCGCGAGCCAAGGAAGTTGCCCGCCGCGCCGGGCGTGTCGACGACCGGCGCGAAGTCGATGTCGATCCCGACCGAGCGGAGAGCCGCCGCAGCTCCCGAGGCCTGGGAGCGTGCGACGGATGGGCTCGACATGTAGGCGGGTGCCTCGGTGGGAGGAGCCCAGGCGAGCCGCCGGACGAGCCCGCCTTCCTGGTCGACCGCGATCAGGAGCGGCTCGCCGCGCGTGCACGCGGCTTGCTGCAGCTCGGTCGTGACGGTTGCGGCGGTGTGGCGCGTGAGCCAGCCGTTCCCGAGCAGCACGACGCCACCCATCTTCCCGTTGCGAATCCGGGTGAGGAACCTCCGGTTCGGCGGCGCCGTGAGCGTCCCCATCACCGTCTCGGCGGTGTCGGAGAAGCCGGTGACAGCGTGCGCCTTCGTCGCGGGGCCGGGCCCGGCAGCAGCCGAGACCACCGAAACCGCCGCCACTGCGACGAGACCCGCAAGTTCCCTCAGCATCGCGGACAGGGTAGCCCTGGTTTCTGCGCCCTCGGGGGCGGCGAATTGCCGGGCCGCGGGCCGGGACTAGACTCAGTTGCATGGCTCAGGCGCCTGCACTTCCGACCGGGTTCGAGCTGCCGCTCGAGGCCCGGCTGCCACGGATCGGCGCCGTCGACGCAGTCAGCGCTCGAGGAGCGCGCGGCGTCGCTCGCGAAGCGCTCGATCAAGCGCGACGCGAAGGTCTGGGCGCTCGTCCTTGCCATCCGCACGACCGACCTGACGACGCTCGAAGGCGCGGACACACCTGGCAAGGCGGCGGCGATCGCCTCGAAGGCGCGGCGTCCGGATCCGGCCGATCCATCCGTTCCTCCTGTGGCAGCCGTGTGCGTCTACCCGAACCTCGTGCCCGCGGTGCGCGAGCGGCTCGTCGGCAGCGACGTGAAGGTGGCGGCGGTGGCCACCGGGTTCCCATCGGGCCAGTACCCGACGGCCGTGAAGGTCGCCGACGTTCGCGCAACCGTCGAGCTCGGGGCGGACGAGATCGACATGGTGATCGACCGTGGCGCCTTCCTCTCGGGTCGCTATGCGAAGGTCTACGACGAGATCGTCCAGGTGAAGGAGGCGTGCGGCGACGCGCACCTGAAGGTGATCCTCGAGACCGGCGAGCTGGGCACCTACGACAACGTGCGCCGTGCGACGCTGCTCTCGATCGCAGCCGGGGCGGACTTCGTCAAGACGTCGACCGGGAAGATCTCGCCGGCCGCGACCCTGCCGGTCGCGCTCTGCATGCTCGAGGCGATTCGCGACGTGTACGAGGAGACCGGCCGGCGCGTCGGCTTCAAGGCGGCGGGCGGGATCCGGCAGGCGAAGCAGGCAGTCCAGCACCTGGTGCTCGTGCACGAGACGCTCGGGCCGGACTGGCTGACGCCCGACCTGTACCGGCTCGGCGCGTCGTCGCTGCTCAACGACATCCTGATGCAGCTGCGCAAGGAGCGCACCGGCGCGTACCAGAGCGGCGACTACTTCACCCTGGATTGAAGAGGCACGATTTCGTGACACAGGCGGCGCACATGCGCGAGCATCTCGGGCCTAAGCTCGCCCCCTCCCATAAGGGTGGGGGGTGGGTTTGGGGAACACGCCCGCCGCGCTCGCCAGCCGTCCGCACCGACCGTGTCCGGAGCAGGCGTGGCTAAGCTCGACAAGCCGCAGAGCGAGATCGACGTTCCCGGCGACTGGACCTACGCGAGCGCGCCCGAGTCGCGCGACATCGTCCAGATCCGCGAGCGCTACGGCCTCTTCGTCGGCGGCGAGTGGCTGGAGCCGGCGGAGACGTACGAGACGATCGCGCCCCGCGACGAGGAGCCGCTCGCCGCCGTCGGCCAGGCCTCCCCGGCCGACGTCGGCCGTGCCGTCGCCGCGGCCCGCAGCCGCCTACGCCGACGGCTGGTCGTCGCTCCCGGGCTCCGAGCGAGCGAAGTACCTCTTCCGCATCGCCCGCATCCTCCAGGAGCGATCGCGCGAGTTAGCCGTCCTCGAGTCGCTCAACGGCGGCAAGCCGATCAAGGAGTCGCGCGACGTCGACCTCCCGCTCGCCGCGGCGCACTTCTTCTACTACGCCGGCTGGGCCGACAAGCTCGAGTACGCCTTCCCGAACCGGCGCCCACGGCCGATCGGCGTGGCGGGCCAGATCATCCCGTGGAACTTCCCGCTGCTCATGCTCGCCTGGAAGATCGCGCCTGCGCTGGCCTGCGGGAACACCGTGGTCCTCAAGCCCGCCGAGACGACCCCGCTCACGGCACTCCTCTTCGCCGACGTCCTCCGCCAGGCGGAGCTCCCGCCCGGCGTCGTCAACATCGTCACCGGCGACGGTCGCACCGGCGCCGCGCTCGTCGAGAGCGAGGACGTCGACAAGATCGCGTTCACCGGCTCGACCGAGGTGGGGAAGGAGATCCAGCGCCGCCTCGCCGGCACCGGCAAGAAGCTCACGCTCGAGCTCGGCGGCAAGGCCGCGAACATCGTGTTCGACGACGCGGCGCTCGATCAGGCGGTCGAGGGGATCGTCAACGGGATCTATTTCAACCAGGGACACGTCTGCTGTGCCGGCTCGCGCCTCTTCGTCCAGGAGTCGATCTACGAGCCGCTCGTCGCGAAGCTCGAGCGCCGCCTCACGACGCTGCGCGTGGGCGACCCACTCGACAAGAACACCGACGTCGGCGCCATCAACTCCGCCGCCCAGCTCGAGAAGATCCGCGAGCTCGTCGCCTCCGGTGAGGAGGAAGGCGCCGAGATCTACCAGCCGCCGTGCGTCCTGCCCGAGAAGGGCTACTGGTTCGCGCCGACCGTGTTCACGAACGTCGCTCAGAGCTACCGGATCGCGCAGGAGGAGATCTTCGGCCCGGTCCTCTCCGTACTCACGTTCCGCACGCCGGAGGAGGCGGTCGAGAAGGCGAACAACACGCCGTACGGGCTGAGCGCCGGGGTCTGGACTGAGAAGGGCTCGCGCATCCTCTGGATGGCGCAGCGGCTCCGCGCCGGCGTCGTGTGGGCGAACACGTTCAACCGCTTCGACCCGAGCTCACCGTTCGGCGGCTACAAGGAGTCGGGCTTCGGCCGCGAGGGCGGCCGGCACGGGCTGGAGCCATATCTCGACTTCGAGGAGTCGGAGGCCTTCGGTGGCTGAGCGGCTCCCGGTCAAGAAGACCTACAAGCTGTTCATCGGCGGGGCCTTCCCGCGCAGTGAGTCGGGACGCACGTACGACGCGGAGGGTCAGAACGTCGCCCGCGCCTCACGCAAGGACGTCCGCGACGCCGTCCGCGCCGCACGCGGCGCGCAGCCCGGCTGGGCGGCCGCGACCGCCTACAACCGCGGCCAGGTGCTCTACCGGGTCGCGGAGATGGTCGAGGCGCGCATCGCCGAGTTCGCCGAGCTGTGCAGTGGACAGGACGAGGTCGAGCGCTCGATCGACCGCATCGTCTGGTACGCCGGCTGGGCCGACAAGCTGTCGCAGGTGCTCGGCGGCTCGAACCCCGTCGCCGGCCCGTACTTCAACTTCACCGTGCCTGAGCCGACCGGCGTCGTCGCCGTGCTCGCGCCCGACGAGCCGCCGCTGCTCGGTCTCGTCACGCGCCTGCTCCCGCCGCTCGTCGGCGGGAACGCCGTCGTCGCGGTGGGATCGGAGACGCGCCCGCTCGCGGCGATCGAGCTCGCGGAGGCGCTCGCGACGAGCGACGTGCCCGGCGGCGTCGTCAATCTCCTCACCGGCAACCACGCAGAGCTCGCTCCGGTGCTCGCCTCGCATATGGACGTGAACGCGATCGACCTCTGCGGAGCGGACGGCGACGCGCCCGAGCTCGAGCGGCTCGCGGCCGACAACGTCAAGCGCGTCGTGCGCGGCCGTGCCGACGTGCAGAGCCCGTGGGAGATCGCCTCCTTCCTCGAGCTGAAGACGGTCTGGCACCCGATGGGGCAGTGAGTTGAGAGAATCGCCACTCGTGAGCGCGAGCCGTCGCTTCAGTCATGCAATCGCCGAAGGCGACGGCATCTCCGTCGTCGCCGCCGTCGAGGACCCCGACGCGGCTCGAGCCGCCGAGGCGCAGCGGGCGGAGGCGCTCGTCGTCAACGGTGACCCCGCCGCCCTGCGGGAAGCGACGCGCCTGCCGATCCTCTGGCGCGCGAGCGCGGGGGTCGATCGCGCCGCCGAGGTCGCGGATGCCGTGACCCTCACGCTCCCCGAGGACGAGGACGAGGATCACGATCCGGCGCGGCGGCGGCACGAGGACGCGCTCGCGGCCGGGCTCGACTGCGCGGTCGAGGTGCGCAGCGAGGAGGAGCTCGAGCGTGCGCTCGAGGTCCTCGATCCCGAGATCTTCCTCCTCGTGCCGCCGCAGGACGACGAGGAGGAGCGCCTCGAGGCGGTCCTCGAGCTGCTCGCCGCGGTGCCGGCCGGGAAGCTCGCGATCGCCGACCTCGCCGTGACGACCGAGCACGAGGTGCACGAGCTCGAACGCGCCGGCGTGGACGCCGTGATCGTCCATGCGGCCGACGTGTCGCCGCTCGCCGGCGAGGCTCCGCCGGAGGTTTGAGGAGATCCTCGCGACGCCCGCAATGGCCGTGATCGTCGCGTCGAGGCTCCGGTGATTGAACGAAGGCCGCGCCGAGTTGCATACTCGTCCCCGTGCGCATCGTCGACCTGAGTCACGCGTACGCGGACGACATGCCGTTGTATCCGGGACTTCCGTCGCCCTCCTTTCACGACTTCGCGCAGGTGGAGCGGGACGGCTACGCGATGTCGGAGTACCACTTGCTCAACCACATCGGCACACACGTCGACCTGCCCTCGCACCAGATCGCGGGCGGTGCGACGCTCGACGAGATCCCGCTGGAGTCGTTTGTCACCCAAGCGGTGACCCTCGACCTCTCGAGCCGAGAGCAGGGGGCCGTCGGGTGGAGCGAGCTCGAACCACTACTGGGCGACCTCCACGAGGGCGACTGGCTCTTCCTCTGCTCCGACAACGGTCGGAACTGGGGAAGCGACGACTACTGGACCGGATGGTCGTATCCGGACGCCGAGGCGTCGCGCGGTCTTGTCGAGCGCGGCATCGTCGGCATCGGCTTCGACGGCCCCTCCGCGGATCCGGTCGATACCGAGACGTTCGAGCTGCACAAGGTCTGGTTGGGCGCAGGTCGAATGATCCTCGAGAACCTCACCAATCTCGACCTTCTACCGGCGCGGACCCAGGTCGTCGTCGCGCCGCTGAAAGTGCGCGCGGCGAACGGAGCGCCCGCGCGCGTCCTCGCCTTCGTTCCCGACTAGCAGGGAGGGAAAGATGCTCGAATCGATCGGCCGCGTCGGATCCCTTCGCCGCGGCATCCTCGGCCTGGGGGAGACCTTTGGCCTCTCCCTCGCCCTGCTCGCCCTCGTCATGGCGAGCTCGCTCGCGACCAGCTCGGCGGCTGGCTTCGCCGGGCCCACCGTTCCGCTCGTCTATCTCACGGCCGGCTTCGGCTCGCTCTGCCTCGCCTCCGTGATCATCCGCTTCACGCGGCGGATGGCGAGCGCGGGCGGCCTCTACACGTACACGGCGCGAGGCCTCGACAGCAATACGGGCTTCATCGGCGGCTGGCTCTACGCGTGGGGCTTCGCCGCCGGGATCTCGTTCGTCCTCATCATCGCGTCGTTCTTCCTCTCGACCGTGCTGACGGTGCACACGTCGATCGACCTGAGCTGGTTCCAGTGCTTCTGGATCCTCGTCGCGCTGCTGACCGTCTTCGCGCTCGCCGACATCCGACTCTCGACCCGGACGCAGCTCGTCTTCGCGAGCCTCGGAGTGCTCCTGCTCGTGATCCTCGCCTGCGTGATTCTCGGCAAGGGTGGGGCGCACGGCGTGAACCTCCAGCCGTTCAACTTCCACAACGCAGGCACTGCCCACGATTTCTTCTACGCGATGGTCTTCGCCTTCACCGGCTTCATCGGCTTCGAGGCGGCGGCTTCGCTCGGTGAGGAGTCGGCGGAACCGCTCAAGATGATCCCGAAGGCGATCCTTTCGGCCGTCCTGGTCGCGCTCGTCTTCTACGTCTTCGTGACGTGGGCGATGTCGCTCGGCTTCGGCGTGGACAACTCGGCTGCCTGGGCGAGCAACCCGGGAGCACTCGACACGCTCGCGACGCAGTACGTGGGCAGCTGGTTCGCCACGCTCGTCGACATCGCAGTCGTGGTCGACGCCTTCGTGGCAGCACTCGCCGGCACCGCGCTCGTCTCCCGCACGGCATTTGCCATGGGACGCGAGGGCGGCCTGCCGAAGGTCTTCGCGTGGACGCACCCGCGCTTCAAGACGCCCTGGGTCTCGATCATCGCCTCGCTCGTCCTGACAGTGATCCTCGTGAGCTGGCTCGCGCGCGGCGTCTGGAACGACCCGTTCACGTACTTCGCCTTCATGGCGACGACCGCGACGTTCGGGATCCTCGGGACGTACATCCTCGTCTCACTCGCTGGGATCGCCTACTTCTGGCGGACCAGGGCAACGTCGGCGGTCGCATACAACGTCCTCTGGGACATCCTCCTGCCGGTGATAGCGATCGTCGTGTGCGGCCTGACGATCTACTGGTCGATCACACCCCGTCCGCCGAAGCCGATCAGCTACTCGATCTGGGTCGCGCTCGGCTGGCTCGGGCTGGGCCTGGTGTACCTGATCGTCCTGCGCCTCCGAGCGCCGGACAAGGTCGCGCAGTTCGGCTCGGTCCTCGCCGAGGGAGGGGAGGCTGATTCGCCGCCCACGGCCGAGGCGGTTCCGACCTAGCCGAAGAAGGCCCGCGCGACGTCGTACCACTCGCGCGGCACGACCTTCAGCTTCGCGGTCGCTTCTGCGAGCGGGACGGCGACGACGTCGTCCCCTCGCAGAGCGGCCATCTGCCCGAACTCGCCGCCGAGCGCGAGATCGGCCGCCTTCAGCCCGAACCGCGTAGCGAGCACGCGATCTCGCGGCGTGGGGGAGCCGCCGCGCTGCACGTGGCCGAGCACCGTGACGCGCGTCTCGAAGCCGGTGCGCTCCTCGATCTCCCGCCCGAGCGCGTCGCCGACGCCGCGCCGCGAGAGGATCACGTGCCCGAACTGGTCCTGCTCCCCCGCGTCGGCGAGGCCCGGGCAGCTCGCAGCCCTCGCTGACGACGACGATGGAGAAGTTCTTGCCGCGCGCGTGGCGCTTCCGGATGCCCTCCGCGACCTCCTCGAAGTCGACCGGGATCTCGGGCACGAGGATCACGTCGGCGCCGCCGGCGATGCCGCTCATCACCGCGATCCAGCCGGTGTGGCGGCCCATCACCTCGACGACCATGACGCGGTTGTGCGACTCGGCGGTCGTGTGCAGCCGGTCGATCGCCTCGGTCGCGATGAAGACCGCGGTGTCGAAGCCGAACGTGTAGTCGGTGCCGGAGAGGTCGTTGTCGATCGTCTTCGGGACGCCGACGACCGGCAGCTGATGCTCCGCGAACAGGCGCGCCGCGACGCCGAGCGTGTCCTCGCCGCCGATCGCGACGAGGGCGTCGAGGCCACGGTCGGAGAAGTTCTGCAGCACGCGCTCGACGCCGCCCTCGAGCTTGAAGGGGTTCGTGCGGCTCGTGCCGATGATCGTGCCGCCGCGCGGGAGGATCCCCGACACCTGCTGCGGGCCGAGATCCTCGAAGATCGGCTCGACGAGACCGCGCCAACCCTCGCGCACGGCGACGACGTCCCAGCCGGCCGCGTCCGCCCGGCGGACGACCGCGCGGATGACCGCGTTGAGCCCGGGGCAGTCGCCGCCCCCGGTCAGGATGCCGACGCTCTTCGCCATACCGGCCCGAGCCTAGAGGCTTCGGTCCGCCTACGTAGACTGTTCGCGTGACCGTGCAGCCGCACGCGACCCGGCCGCAATCTCACCTCGCGGGCTGTGCCGGCTTCTGGCTGTGGGCGCTGGTCGGCGCAGGATTGGTCTTCGGGGCGATCAGCTTCATCGTCTTCTTCCTGATCCCGCCGGTCCTGCTCGCGGTGTTGCTGGCTCGCCGGTCACGGTGGAACGACGGCCCGTCCCTGGTCGGCCTGGTGGCCGGCGCCGGCCTGCCGCTCCTGGTCGTCGCGGCCATCCAGTGGAACGCCTGGCATGACCGCACCGTGGGCGACGGCACGCCGAATCCCTTCTACTGGGGCGGTGTGGGCCTGTGCCTGCTTGTCGCCGGGACGGTCGCGTACGCCGTCCTCCGGACGCCGCAACGCGTAGAGAGCTAACGATGCCGAAGGTGGGGGTCGAACCCACACGGCCCGAAGGCCACCGGATTTTGAGTCCGGCGCGTCTGCCAATTCCGCCACTTCGGCGTGCGACGCCATGGTACGTGGCGCCGCTGTCGGCTACCTCACGGCTTCGCGCAACACAATTCGTTGCGCAACACGAAACGTTGCGCTAACCTTTGCGGCATGGCAGTCGCGATCGCAACGAAGGTCGACGCCCTCCGCATCGACTTCGGCTCCGCCGCGCGTCTCGCCGACATGCTCGGCGTCAGCCGCGCACAGGTGACGCGCTGGCTGCGCGGCTCCGGGATCGACCCGCTCAACGCCGAGAAGGTCGACCTGCTCGAGCTCGTCTGGTCGAACCTCCTGCGGCTGTACGAGCGCGAGGCGGCGCTCGCCTGGCTCTTCGGGGTCAATCCCGTGCTCGGCGACCGGCGCCCGATCGACCTGATCCGCGAGGGGCGCACCGAGGAGCTGATGCGGGCGATCCGCGCCGAGCGCTCCGACTCGTTCGCGTGATCCTCCACCGGTGCCTGGCGTGGAACGAGCGCGCCGCGCCGGATGCCGCAGACGGCGCCCTCTGGTTCCCGCGGCCGTACCAGGGAGAGGGCCGCCACGACAACCCGGCGGTCTACGGCTGCCTCTACCTCTCCGAGCAGCCACTCTCGTGCGTCGTCGAGCAGCTCGCGCGCTTCCGCGGCCAGCGGCTCACACCGCCCTTGCTCCGCCGGCGCGGGTTGCCGCTCGCGCTCGCGGAGCTCGAGCTCCCCGACGACGCCGAGCTCGTCGACCTCGACGACCCGGCGGCCCTGCGCCGCGAGCGGTTGCGTCCGTCCCGCGTCGCGACGCGCGAGCGCGCGATCACGCAGCCGCAGGCGCTCGCCCTGCACGAGAAGCACGGCGAGACCGCCGGGCTGCGCTGGTGGTCGACGTTCGAGTCGCAGTGGCTGAACGTGACCCTGTTCGACCGCGCAGCGTCCGTGCTGCGGCTCGTCTCGGTGAGGGAGCTGGAGGTCGCCGACGACGAGATCGCCGCCGCCGCGGACGTACTGGGCCTACGCCTCCCCTGAGCCCACGCGCAGTGGGAAGTACGGCGGCGCGAGGAGGAAGCCGATGCGCGCGTCGGGGCCGCGGTGGCCGCGGGCCATCTGGAGCGCGGCGCCGATCCCGCCGATCGGGACGAAGCCGAGCTGCCGCACCGCGGCCGCGTCCCGCGCGCCCGCGACGTAGACGGCGCCGAGCCGCTCGAGCGCCGGCCGGCAGGCCTCCCAGTCGCGGAACGGCAGCAGCGGGTGGACGGTGCGGCCGGCTCGGTACTCCTCCACGGCTCGCGCATCCGCGGCGACGGCGTCCTCCGCGGCGGCCAGCAGCTCCGGGTCTCGCGCGATCGGGTCGGAGCGGAAGAAGACGTGGTACGGCTGCTGCGTGGGCCGCGCGAAGGTGCGCCGGAAGCGGTGGACGAGGATGACGATGCCGCCGTCGTGGACGGGGAACGCGTCCCGCCACAGCCCCAGCGCATGCGCGAGCCCGAGATGGGCGGCCAAGAGGGGGTTCGGCTTCTCGCGCGGCAGGAACGGCGTGGTGGCCGGGATCCCGATCACCAGTGCGTCGAGTGGCTCGTCGAGGGTCGCGCAGGCGCAGCTCGATCGCGCGGAGCAGGGCCTCGGCGTGGGCGACGGACGGCGGCCCCGCGAGCACGGCCGCCGCCGTCCGCGTCCCCCGCAACGTACGGAGCACTCGACTGCGCACGGCTTCCGGCGAGGCCGAGAAGGCGAGCCGCAGCGGCGAGCGCGCGATCCGCTCGGCAGCCTCCGGGTCGTAGGGATAGCCGCGCAGGAGGCCCGCGAAGTGCGGGTGGTTGAGTACGAGCGAGACGCCGAAAAGTGGGACGCGCGCCGCGAGCGACCGCTCGACGAGCGTCGCGAGGCGCCAGCCCTCCGAGCCTCCGGTCTCGAGCAGCGACGCTGCCGTCGCGCCCCGCTGCGTCTCGGCGTCGGTGGCGGCGAGCAGCGTGGCAGGCCCGCCGTGGAGGACGGTCTCCGCCGCGCTGACCACGACGACGAGGTCCGTGTCGACGAGCTCGCGCGCGATTCGCACCCGCGGCGCGCCGGGAGGGATCCCGGCGAGCTCCGGGTCCGCGGCGTCGTGCACCTCCACCCGTCCGTGGAAGCGGCGCCGCAGCTCCGGCGTGACGAGCGCAGCGATCTCCCCGCGGCCCACGCGGCGGGCGAGGCCACAGGCGACGAGCAGCGTCTGCTGCTCGGTCCGCACGCCGAGCTCCTCGAGCGCCTCGCTCACCGCCGCGATCGCGAGCCGTCGCGGGTCGCCCAGCACGTTGGTGAGCGGCAGCGCCGGCGGCTCGACGACGATCGTCACCCGGGAGGCCCGTGCGGCGAGCGCCTCGAGCGGCTCTCCGTCGAGCGGAAAGCGCAGCGCCTCCTTCGTCGCCGCCTCGACGTCCGTCGCGCGGCCCGGCGCGGGTGGTCGCAGCACGCGCGCGTCGTCGGGCGCCGAGGCCACGACGATGCGGCTGCCCGAGAGGAGGGGGACGCGCGGCACCCGTGGATTCAACCAGCGAGGTCCGCGGCGAAGTACGGATTGCAGTGGGCGTGCCGGAGTAGGAGGATGCGCCAATGGCGGACGAGGAGCGCTCTCGGCGCGAGGTGCGCATCCTGCCGGCGGTCATCGCCGCCGGAGTCGCGGTTGCGATCGCGGTCGGCGTCGTCGCCTACGCGGCCGGCCACTACGGCGAGCAGACGAAGACGCTCACGATCCAGGCGGCCGGCGGGCCGGGCACGGCGACGCCCGCGAAGGTGTCCCCGCAGGTGGCTGCCGGCGCGCACACCTTCGTCCAGTTCGCCTGCGTCCAGTGCCACGGCTTCCAGGGGCGCGGCGGAGTCGATCCGGCCGTGCCGGCGCTGAAGACGGTCGGCCAGAGCCTCACGGTGGCCCAGCTCACCGCACATCATCAACCACGGTCTCGGCGCGTCGGCGGATCCGAAGCAGCCGTACATGCCGGTCTGGGGAGAGGTCATCTCGAAGACGCAGGTCTCGGACCTCGTTGCCTACATCCGGGCCGGCCTGCCGGCGGTCGCGGCGACACAGCCGGTCTCGGTCCCGGCGGGACAGGGAGCCGCGGTCGCCGGCGCCGCGCTCTACGTACGCTACGGCTGCATCAACTGCCACGGCCCGAACGGCCTCGGCGGCGTGCCGAACCCGCTCTCGCCGGACACGGTTATTCCGCCGCTGTCGGGCCAGGGCTTCCGTCACGACTTCCCGACGGACAAGGCGATCGCCGATGTGATCCGTAGCGGCAGCGTGATCGGGAAGGCGCCGATCGTGAGCATGCCGCACTGGGGCGGGATCCTCTCCGACCAGCAGATCGCCGAGCTGAACGCGTACCTGAAGACGCTCAAGTAGGTCGGAATAGACTCGGAGACGATGTCTCCGAAGACCCTCACAGGCGTCGAGCTCGACCTGAACGACGCCCCGGCGCGCGAGGCCGAGCTCTTCCTCGTCGACGGCAACAACCTCGCGTACCGCGCTTTCTTCGCGCTGCCCGAGGAGCTCGCGACGAGCGAGGGCTTCCCCACGAACGCGCTGCTCGGCTTCACGAACATGCTCTTCAAGCTGCTCTCCGACTACCGGCCGAAGGGCGTCGCGGTCGCCTGGGACACCCGCCCGGTGCACCGCCACGCGCAGGCCGAAGCGGTCGAGGTCGTGTACAAGGAGGGCCGCCGGCCGATGCCGGACCTGCTCGCCGAGCAGTTCCCGCACTTCCGGCCGATCGTCGCCGCGTTCGGCTACCGGAACCTCGAGTTCGAGGGCTGGGAGGCCGACGACGTGATCGCGACGCTCGCGACGCGCGCAGACGAGGAGGGGATCCGGACGTGCGTCGTCTCGACCGACCGCGACGCGTTCCAGCTCGTCTCGGAGAACGTCTGCCTGATGATGACGCCGCGCGGCGTTAGCGACGTCAACGTCTACACGCCGGAGCGTGTCGAGGCGCGCTACGGGATCCGGCCCGACCAGATCCCGGACTTCATCGGGCTCAAGGGCGACACCTCCGACAACATTCCGGGCGTCCCGGGCATCGGGGACAAGACCGCCGGGCAGCTCGTCGCGCAGTACGGGTCGCTCGAGGGCGTGCTCGAGCACGTCGAGGAGCTGTCGCCGGCGCGCCGGAAGAACCTGACGGAGTTCGGGGAGCAGGCGCGGGCGGCGAAGGTGCTCGCGACGATGCAACGCGATCTCGACATCGCCGCTGATCCCGCCGAGCTCGTTCTCGCGCCGCCCGACCGCGCGCAGCTGCGCGAGACGTTCCGGCAGTTCGAGTTCCGCGCGCTCCTCGGGCGCGTCGACGAGCTCGACGAGGCGGTGCCCGCGCGTGAGCGGATCTCCGCCGGCACGGCGGTCGCCTGGCGCGAGGGCGAGGTGCCGCGCGCCGACTCGATCGCGGGGATCGCCGCCGACGACGGGCGCGTCGCGGTCGCGCTCGGCGACGAGGTCGTCGTCTCGCCGCGCCCGGAGCGGCTCGAGGGGACGTTCGTCGCGCACGACGCGAAGGCGCTGCGCGTCGACGCCGCCGACGACACGATGCTCCTCGCCTACCTGATCGACCCGGCACGGAGCGAGTACCTCCTCGACGACCTCGCGGCCGAGTACGCCGTCGAGGCGGTCGCGGAGCCGGAGGCCGAGGAGGAGACGGCACGCCTCGTCCGGCACGCAGCCGTGACGCAGCGCCTGCGCGAGCCGCTGCTCGACCGCGTCCGCGAGCGCGGCGCCGAGCCGCTCTACCGCGACGTCGAGATGCCGCTCACGGGCGTCCTCGGCCGGATGCAGGAGGCCGGCGTCCGCATCGACACGTACCGCATGGGCGAGATCACTGCGCGCCTCGCCGACCGCGTCGAAGAGCTCGAGTCGCGCGCGTACGAGCTCGCGGACGAGGAGTTCGTGCTCGGCTCCCCGCAGCAGCTCGGCCGCATCCTGTTCGAGAAGCTCGAGCTGACGCCCGGCCGCAAGGGCAAGACCGGCTACTCGACCGACACGAAGGTGCTGCGCTCGATCCGCGCCGAGCACGAGATCGTGGCCGTGATCGAGGAGTGGCGCGAGCTTTCGAAGCTCCTCAACACGTATCTCGTGCCGCTCCCGTCGCTGATCGGCGATGACGGGCGCCTGCACACGACGTTCAACCAGGCCGTCGCCGCGACCGGCCGGCTCTCGACGACGAGCCCGAACCTCCAGTCGATCCCGATCCGCACGGAGCTCGGGCGTGAGATCCGCTCCGCGTTCGTCGCCGAGCAGGGCGCGCGGCTCATCTCCGCCGACTACTCGCAGATCGAGCTGCGGATCCTCGCGCACGTCTCCGGCGAGCCGAAGCTCCGCGAGGCGTTCGAGCGCGGAGAGGACATCCACACCGCGACCGCGGCCGAGGTGCTCGGCGTCGAGCCGGCGAAGCTGACGCCGGCGGAGCGGTCGATCGCGAAGATGATCAACTTCGGGATCGTCTACGGGATCTCGGCCTTCGGCCTCTCCGAGAACCTCGAGATCCCGCGTGAGCAGGCGCAGGAGTACATCGACGCCTACCTCGCGCGGTTCCCGCTCGTGCAGGACTTCATCTCCCGCACGATCGAGCAAGCCGAGCGCGACGGCTATGTCACGAGCCTGCTCGGCCGGAGGCGGCCGGTGCCCGAGCTCCGCGTGCGGAACCGCGCGACGCGCGGCTTCGGCGAGCGGGTGGCCGTCAACTTCGTGATGCAGGGCTCGAACGCCGACATCATCAAGGTGGCGATGGTCGCGATCGAGCGGCGGCTGCGGGAGGAGGGCAGGAGCGCGCGGCTCGTCCTCCAGGTGCACGACGAGCTCCTGCTCGAGGCGCCCGACGCGGAGACCTCGGTGGTGAAGGAGCTCGTGCGCGACGAGATGTGCTCGCGCCTACCCGCTCGACCCGCCGCTCGCGGTCGACGTCGGCGCCGGCGACTCCTGGGCGGACGCGAAGAGCTAGTACGCGTGCCCGGTAGGCGAGCTTCGCGATCCAGAAGGCGAGGGTGATCTCGAGGGCGATGAGGAGTGCGAGCGCGGCGAGGAGCAGCGCGACGGCGTGCCAGGGCACTCCCTCTTCAGGCTCGTCCTCGGGCGCGAGGCTGGTCTCCTCGGCCCACTCCTCGGCGCGCTCGAGCAGGCCGTGTGAGGGCTCGGGACGGGAGCGCTCGTAGTCGCGCAGCGGCGTGCGCGTCGCCATACGGATTGGATTCCCTTCCGGGCCCGTCTGTAACAACGGGCTTAGCGGCTGCACGAGCGCGGAAGACATCCTCCATGCCAGACGCGGTCGTCACGTCGCCGAGGTGAAGGCGTTCAAGACGTAGTCCGGCAACACGCGGTTCGTCCTGCGCGACGACGAGGGCCTCCGCTCGAGGAGCCGGACGACGGCGGCACCTCCGAGGCGGTGGAGGAAGTCGCCTGGAAGACGGCCGTCGACGCCGCGCCGTGGCTGCTCGGCGGCGAGCCGGAAGAGGCGGTACCGCCGGAAGAGCTGTTCGAGCGCCTCCAGCCGTTCAAGGAGCGCGTCGCCGACCACACCCTGGGCGGCGAGCCTTTGGACGTGCCCGACGACGAGAGGCCCGCTACGAGCAGGGCGAGGCCGCAGAGCGGCGCCGTTCTGCCGTCTCGCGGCCCCAGCGCGCGATCGCGTCGCCGGCGGCGGAAATGCCCCCGAGCCATGCGAACAGCCCGAACGCGAGCACGTACAGGGCGGGTACCCAGATCCAACTCAACATGCACCGAGCCTAGCGAGACTCCTGTTAGGCGCGTATTAAGCCTGGCCCGTCGATCCTTGATCGTGAACCTATTTGCAATTGAGACCCATCGCGTTTCAAATGCCGTGGTGCCGTTCGCCCGCCGAGCCCTCGCCGGGATCACGATCCCGCAGCAGCTGCTCATCGCCTCGGCGGTGACCTACGGCGTGGTCTTCGCGCTGCTCGTCGAGTACGGCCGCCCCGGGCTGGGCGTCGGGGAGGGGTTCTTCGTGGCCGTGATCCTTGCGGCCGCCGCGACGAGCCCCGCTCTCGGGGCGCTCGCAGGTCTCGGCGCGCTCTTCCTCTACGAGCTCGCGATCCACGAGCGAACGGGTCTGGTCTGGAGTGACTTCGACGATGCGCCCGCACTCGTCCGCCTCGCGTCGTACGTCGCTGCCGGCGTCGTGACCGGCTTCCTCGCCCGCCGCCTGCGCCTCATGCTCGCGCAGTCGCTGTTCGCGCTCGAGGAGCTCGCCGACATCGCTTACGACCGGGTCGACTGGTCGTCGCTCGAGAGCGGACGCACTCAGGACAGGTCGTCGGACCGCGTGTAGCCGAGCTCGGCGAGCAGAGACCCGGCCTCCGCCTCCACGTCCGCCAGCTGCTCGGGTGTCAGCTCCCGCCGCCAGCGTCCGATCGAGGAGTCGCGGAACGTGTCCATCGCGCGATGCGTCGAGGTCACGTTCCCGCCGAGGAACTCCGCGAGCCGGTCGGCCACGGTCGCCAGGCTCTCGTAGCGGATCTCGAGCAGGCGGTCGCCCGCGCCGGCCGCGCGCACGGCCTCGACGTAGCACCGCCACGCCCACGCGCAGCGCCGGGCGTCGCTCACCTGCGCGAACTCCTCGCGCCGCTCGGGCTCGACCCAGAAACGCGGCTCCGATCCGTATGCGAGCCGGGCGTCGTCCCGTCCCTCCGCGTCTGCGTTGAGCCAGCCGCGTTCGAGCAGGGAGCAGACGACGTCGCGGCCGTCACGCAGCACGTGCACCGCGAGCGCCTGCGGATAGGCCTCCAGCGCCGCGTCGAGCACGTGCGCGGTCTCGGGTGTCTGCTCGACGCCGCGCAGCCCCCACGCGAGCCCGATGCGCCGGATCCGCTCGAGGATGGTGCGCAGCTCGGCCGCCGACGGCCCCGCCGGCAGCGCAGCCTTCCACGGCGTCACCTCGCCGAAATCGACGAAGCCGGGCAGGCCCCCGATCGCGCGGCCGACGAACGTCGTCCCCGAGCGCGGGCAGCCGACGACGAACACGAGCCGCTCCTCGCGCCCCAGCCTCGGCCGCTGCACGAGCGCCCGCTCCGCGACGCGCGCGCCGGCCGTCGCGTAGTCGAGCAGCGCGCTCATGCTCCGCTCCGGCGCCGGCAAAGCCGCCGCCTCCGCTCCTTGGTGAGCTCCGTCGAGCCTCCGCTCACAGCGCCTCTTCCGGGAGCGAGTCGGGCACGATCCCGAGCCCTTGCCGGAGCGTCTCGATGACGTGCTGCGCCTCGGCGAGCAGGGCTGCGAGCTCGTCGACCTCGTCGCGTGGCACCTCGATCGTCACGCGCACGGGCGAGCGGGCCGTGGAGGAGAGCGCGAGCGTCTCGACGCCGTCGGTCGCGAGCGCGGTGACGTCGAGATACTCGTCGCGGGCCAGCCGCCGGCCCGGCGCGAACCGCTCCGCGGCTGTTCCGAGCCGCTCCGCGAGGACGCCGGCGTAGTGTCCCGGCACGCGGATCGTGGCCTCGCCGCTGCGCAGCCCGAGCGTCGTCGACCAGCTCCCGTAGCCGTCTCCGCCGCCGTCGTGGCGCAGGACCGCCACCGCGCAGGAGTCGGTGACGCCGATCGGATACCGCTCGTCCATCCGTCGCAGCCTAGCCCCGGCCCCCGGACGAGCCCGGCGCTTACAACTGCCCGGTATATTGGCTCGCCGCATGGCGAACGAGACAATCAACGACCCGCGGCTCGAGGAAGGCGTCTGGACGACCGACCCCGAGAGCGGCGAGCTAGTCCCCGACTACGAATCCACCTTCCCCACGATCGAGGAGGGGCAGGTCGTCAACGGAACCGTCGTCCGCGTGGACAAGGACGAGGTGCTCGTGGACATCGGCTACAAGTCGGAGGGCGTCATCCCGGTCTCCGAGCTCTCGATTCGCCGCTCGATCAACCCCGAGGACGAGGTCTCGGTGGGTGACGACATCGCCGCGCTCGTGCTGACGAAGGAGGACGCCGAGGGCCGGCTGATCCTCTCGAAGAAGCGCGCGCGCTTCGAGATCGCGTGGAAGGCGATCGAGGGCGCCCACGAGAAGGGCGAGCCGGTCACCGGCCGCGTGATCGAGGTCGTCAAGGGCGGCCTCATCCTCGACCTCGGCGTGCGCGGCTTCCTGCCCGCGTCGCTCGTCGACATCCGCCGCGTGCAGGACCTCGACGAGTTCCTCGGCCAGGAGCTCGAGTCCAAGGTCATCGAGCTCAACCGCTCGCGCAACAACGTCGTCCTCTCGCGCCGCGCCGTGCTCGAGGAGGAGCGCAAGGAGCAGCGGCAGCGGATCCTCGACCGCCTCAACCCCGGCGACGTCGTCGAGGGCACGATCTCCAACATCGTCGACTTCGGCGCCTTCGTCGACCTCGACGGGATGGACGGCCTCATTCACATCTCCGAGCTCTCGTGGAGCCACGTCAACCACCCGTCCGAGGTCCTGGAGATAGGCCAGACGGTCAAGGTGCAGGTTCTGGACATCGACCGCGACCGCCAGCGCATCTCGCTCGGCCTCAAACAGACGCAGACCGATCCGTGGCAGCAGGTGCTCGACAGCTACCAGGATGGCGACGTCGTGCAGGGCACCGTGACGAAGGTCGTCACGTTCGGCGCCTTCGTCGAGATCCTGCCGGGGGTCGAGGGCCTCGTGCACATCTCCGAGCTCGCGCAGCACCACGTCGAGAACCCGCGCGAGATCGTCTCGCAAGGCGACCAGGTCAACGTCCGGATCCTCGAGGTCGACGCCGAACGGCGGCGCCTCTCCCTCTCGCTGAAGCGGGTCGAGGACGGGATGCCCGTCCAGCCGAAGCCCGGCGAGGAGGGCGAGCCGCCGGCGCTGGGGCTCTCCGACGAGGTCTTCGCCGACGAGGTTCCCGCCGCCGAGGCGCTCGAGGCTCCCGCAGCGGAGCCTGCCGCCGAGGCAGAGCCTGTGGCTGAGGAGCCGGCGGCCGAGTCCGAGGTTGCGGCAGAGGAGCCGGAGCCGGTCGCCGAGGAAGAGCCGGTCGCCGAGGCAGAGTCGGTCGCCGAGGAAGAGTCCGGTCGCCGAGGAAGAGCCGGTCGCCGAGGAAGAGCCGGTCGCCGAGGAAGAGCCGGCCGCCGAGGAAGAGCCGGTCGCCGAGGAAGAGCCGGCCGCCGGGGCCGAGGCAGAGGCGCCGGAAGCCGAAGCCGACGCCTCCGACGAGGCAGCTCCCGAATAGCGATGAAGCGACCGCTCGCGGTCGCGCTCACGGGCGGGATCGCAGCCGGCAAGAGCGAGGCGCTCCGGGCATTCGCGCGCCACGGCGCGGCAGTGATCTCGAGCGACGACGTCGTCCACCGCCTCTACCGCGAGGACGAGGGGCTGCAGGCCGCCCTGCGGGAGCGGTGGGGCGAGCGCGTGTTCCGGGACGGCGAGGTCGACCGGGAGGAGATCGGGCGGATCGTCTTCGCCGACCGCGCCGAGCTCGCGTGGCTGGAGTCCGAGCTCCATCCACGGGTGCGCGCGGCCACCGATGCGTGGCTCACCGAGCAGACCGCCGACGTCGCCGTCGCCGAGATCCCGCTCCTCTACGAGACGGGCGGCGAGGCGCGCTTCGACCGCGTCGTCGTCGTGACGGCGCCCCCAGAGGTGCGAGAGGCGCGACGCGGGGCGGTCGCGGACCGCGAGGATCGGCTCGTGCCGGAAGAGGAGAAGGTGCGGCGGGCGGACTTCTGCTTCGTCAACGACGGCTCGCTCGAGGAGCTCGACGCCTTCGTCGCCGGAGTGCTGGAGGAGCTACGTCGGTCACGCTGAGACGCTGGCTCGTCGCAGGTGCGGTGGTCTTCGCCGCGATCGGAGTCTTCCTCTATCTGCAGAAGACGGAGCCTCCGTGGTACGCGCGGCTCTGGTACCCGCTCCGCTACACGGCGATCGTCCGGGGCCACGCCGCCCACTATCGCCTCGACCCGGCGCTGCTCGCCGCCGTGATCGAGTCCGAGAGCAAGTTCAACGCCGACGCCCGTTCCAGTGCGGGCGCTGTCGGCCTCATGCAGTTGACGCCGAGCACGGCGAAGGGCATCGCCCAGTACACGGGCGGCCACGACTTCCGCGTCTCCGATCTGACGAACCCCGAGATCAACGTCCGCTACGGCGCCTGGTACCTCCGCCACCTCCTCGACCGCTACGACCAGCACGAGCGGCTCGCGCTCGCGGCCTACAACGCCGGCGAGGACAACGTCGACCGCTGGCAGAGGGAGCACGTCGGGATCCAGTTCGACGAGACGCGGGACTACGTCGACAAGGTCGAGCGCCTGAAGAAGCTCTACCGCCGCGTGTACGCGTCGCAACTCGGCATCGGCTGAGTCGGCGCGCTCGGTTACCGTGCGCGGCGTGGGAGGCGCTTCGACGGTTTCGTGCTCAGTATCGACCTCGAGGACTGGCACCAGCTCGTTCGCCGTGGCGCAGGCTCCGCAAACTGGGACGTGCCCCATCCGGCGTTCGAGCGTCAGGTGCGCGTGCTGCTCGACTTCCTCGCCGAGCTCGACCTGAAGGCGACGTTTTTCGTACTCGGCATGTGTGCCCGGAACTACCCGGACCTCGTCGCGGAGATCGCGGGTCGTGGTCATGAGATCGGTTCGCACGGAACGGCGCACGCGCGCGTCCACGCGCAAACGCGCGACGAGTTCCGGCGCGACCTCGAGGAGAGCGTCGCACAGCTCGAGCGGCTGACCGGGCGGCGGCCGGCGGGCTACCGAGCGCCGGCGTTCTCGATCAACCGGGACACGCTCTGGGCGTACGACGTGCTCAGCGAGCTCGGCTTCCGGTACGACTCGAGTCAACACGACTCGCCCAGGATCCCCCGCCGGATCGAGGGCATCCCCGGCGACGCATACCGCCTCCGGCTCGACTCGGGCCGGGAGATCTGGGAGTTCCCGATCGCCGTCCGGCGGCTCGGGAGCCGCACGCTCCCGATCGGAGGCGGCGGGTACTGGCGCGTCTTCCCGGACCGACTGCTTCTGCGCGAGCTCCACGCGCTCAAGCGGGAGAGCACCTACCCCGTCCTCTACTTCCACCCGTACGAGTTCGACCCCGAGCCGTTGCGGGCCGGCCTCCCGCGCGACGCGCCGCCGAAGCAGCGGCTCCGAGCCGCCTCACGGAGCCTCTACCGCAACCCCGGTCGGCGCCGGACGATGGGACAACTGGCTAGAGTGGCTCGCGAGTTTCCGCTCGTCACTTATGAATCAGTTCTCGGACACGACACACTCGGCGACCGAGGTGCGAAGGCACTTTCGCGCGGCGGCGCGATCGTTTGACCACCTCTACGACGAGGACGGCCTGCTCCAGCGGCGTGTCCGGCCGGGCTTGCACGCCCGCAAGGACATCGCGCTCGCAGTGGTCGACTCGTACGAGCGGCCGCGCGTTCTCGACGTAGGCTGCGGTTCCGGTCGGGTCGCCGAAGAGGTGCTCGAGCACGGAGCCGGTGCGTACGTCGGCGTCGACTTCTCCGAGCCCATGCTCGACCTCTCGCGAGAGCGGCTCGCGCGCTTCGACGCACCGGTCGACCTCGTCCTCGGCGACTTCCGCCAGGTACCGCTCGACGGGACGTTCGACGTCGTCCTCGGCCTCGGCCTCTTCGATTATCTCCCGGACGCCGAGCCGTTCCTGCGCCGTATGCGCGAGGTCTGCTCCGAGGACGGGACGGTCGTCGCCAGCTTCCCGGCCTGGCACTGGTTCAAGGGGCCGATTCGCAAGTTTCGCTACGAGCGCGTGCGCAAGGTGCCGATCTTCAACTACAGCGCCTACGATCTCCGGCGGATGTTCGCCGAGTGCGGTTTCTCGCAGGTCGAGCTCGTGCAGCCCGGCCGCAGCGGGCACGTGGTCCGCGCCAGGGTCTAGGGAACGCGGCTCTCGATCTCGTTGCTCTTGTTCGTGAGCGCGGCGAAGCCGGCCTGGAGGAAGTCGTTCAGCCCGGCGGCGCCGAGCGTCCACGTGAGCAGCCGTCCGAAGCGCGGCGCGACGATCTGCGTCGCGCCGAGCACCGCCGCAACCCATGTGCCGACGCACCGGCTGCACGTCACGAGCTCCCCGATCGCCTGCCGCATCCCGCCGTTCCCGAGCGGCTCCTCGCCGCCTTCGTGGGCGTGTCCCTCGACGAACGGCTCGCGGAGGAAGCTCGTCACCTCGTCGCCGGAGAGCGTGCGCGCCGCCTTGTACGTCGCGAGCGCGAGCGCCACGAGATCGAGCGTCGTGTGCTCTTGCGGGTCGCGCCCGAGAGCTCGCGCGAGCGTGCCCGCGCCGGCGAGGCCGCCGCAGAACGCGGCCATGATCACGGCGTAGGCGCCGTAGGGAGGGGACTGCTCCGGGGTCACGAGGCCCTTCTGCGCATCCGCGGCATTCGAGAAACTGGTAGGACAGCGGTCGTGAAGATCCGGGCCGCGGTGCTCGAGGAGTTCGGTCGGCCGCTCGAGGTCCAGGAGGTCGACCTGGCCGAGCCGAAGGCAGGCGAAGTCCTGGTGCGCCTCGTCGCGTGCGGCGTCTGCCACACGGATCTGTACACGGCGTCCGGCGCCGACCCATCCGGCTACGCGCCGACGGTGCTGGGCCACGAGGGCGCGGGTGTCGTCGAGGCGGTCGGCGAGGGTGTCGGCTCCCTTGCGCCGGGCGACCACGTGGTGACGCTCTTCTCGCCGCAGTGCCGCGAATGCGCGCACTGCCTCGACCCGCGCACGAACCTCTGCCTCGCGATCCGCGAGCAGCAAAACCAGGGCTTCCTGCCGGACGGGACGACGCGCCTGTCGCGCGACGGCGAGCCGATCCGGCACTTCATGGGTACGTCGACGTTCGCGGAGTACACCGTCATGCCGGAGATCGCGCTGGCGAAGATCGCTCCCGAGGCGCAACTCGATCGCGCCTGCGTCTTCGCCTGCGGCCTCTCGACCGGGCTCGGCGCCGCGCTGAACACCGCCAGGGTCGCGGCCGGCTCGACGTGCGTCGTATTCGGTGCCGGCCTGGTGGGGCTCGGTGCGGTCATCGGCTGCCGGCTCAGCGGGGCGGAGCGGATCGTCTGCGTCGATCCTGCCGAGCCGCGGCGCGAGTTGGCGCGCGCCCAGGGCGCCACCGACACGCTCGCCGGCGGGCCGGATGTCGTCGAGCAGATCGTCGAAATGACCGGCGGCTTCGGCGCGGACTACACGTTCGAGGCGACGGGGCTCGTGGACGTGATGCGCCAGGCCGTCGAGTCGGCGCGCATGGGCTGGGGCCTCGCGACGGTCTGCGGCGTCGCCGGCAGGGGCGAGACGCTGGACGTCGTCCCGCGGTTCCTGATCACGGGCCGCCGCGTCGCGGGCTCCTCGTTCGGCGGCGTGAAGGGACGCGACCAGGTGCCGCAGTTCGTCGACCGCTACCTCGCCGGCGACATCGACGTCGACCCGCTCATCTCGCACACGCTCACGCTCGACGAGGCCAATCGGGGCTTCGACCTCATGCATGCCCAGGACGGCATTCGCAGCGTGATCGCCTTCGGCGGCTGACTACCCTGTCCGTAGTGGCCGAGCTACGGACGACCTCCACCTACAGCCCGACCGGCGACCAGCCGCAGGCGATCGAGAAGCTGGCCGACGGGATCCTCGCGGGCGAGCAGTTCCAGACGCTCGTCGGCGCGACCGGCACCGGCAAGACGGCGACGATGGCGTGGACGATCGAGAAGGTCGGCCGGCCGGCGCTCGTGATCGCCCACAACAAGACGCTCGCGGCGCAGCTCTGCAACGAGTTCCGGGAGTTCTTCCCGCACAACGCCGTCGAGTACTTCGTCTCCTACTACGACTACTACCAGCCCGAGGCCTACGTCCCGCAGGCCGATCTCTACATCGAGAAGGACTCCTCCCGGAACGACGACATCGCGCGGCTGCGGCTCTCGGCGACCTCGTCGCTCTTCACACGCCGCGACGTGGTCGTGGTCGCGTCCGTCTCCTGCATCTACGGGCTCGGCTCGCCGGAGGAGTGGCGCGAGCGGATGATCTACGTCGAGGTCGGCGCCGAGCACGATCGCGATCTCCTGCTGCGGAAGCTGATCGACTCGCAGTACGTCCGCAACGACACGATGCTCGGCCGCGGCCGCTTCCGTGTGAAGGGCGACATCGTCGAGGTGCAGCCGGCGAACCAGGAGACCGCGTACCGCATCTCGTTCTTCGGTGACCAGGTGGAGGGGATGACGCACTTCGACCCGCTCACGGGTGAGGTGCTGGCGAAGCTCGACAACCTCTCGATCTGGCCTGCGACGGAGTACGTCACCTCGCAGCCGACGGTCGAACGTGCCGTCGACGAGATCCGCCACGAGCTCGAGCAGCAGGTCGCGCACTTCGAGGCCGAGGAGAAGCTGCTCGAGGCGCACCGGATCCGCCAGCGCACCGAGTACGACCTCGAGATGCTGAAGGAGCTCGGCTTCTGCAACGGGATCGAGAACTACTCGCGGATCCTCGAGGGCCGCGCCGCGGGAACGCACCCGTTCACGCTGCTCGACTACTTCCCGTCGGACTTCGTCGTCTTCGTCGACGAGTCGCACCAGACGGTGCCCCAGCTCGGCGGCATGTCCGAAGGCGACCGCTCGCGCAAGCAGACCCTCGTCGACTTCGGCTTCCGGCTCCCCTCGGCGCTCGACAACCGGCCGCTGCGCTTCGACGAGTTCCTGCGCAAGGTGCCGCAGCTCGTCTTCGTCTCGGCGACGCCGGGGCCGTTCGAGGGCCGGAACTCGACGGTGATCGCCGAGCAGCTGATCCGGCCGACCGGCATCGTCGATCCCGACGTCGAGCTGCGCGCGACGAAGAACCAGATCGACGACCTGCTCGGCGAGATCCGCGCTCGCGAGGCGGCCGGCGAACGCGTGCTCGTCACGACCCTGACGAAGAAGATGGCCGAGGACCTGACCGACTACCTGCTCGAGTCCGGCGTCAAGGCGCGCTACCTCCACTCCGAGATCGACACGATCGAGCGGATCCAGATCGTGCGCGAGCTGCGGCTCGGCGAGTACGACGTCCTCGTCGGCGTCAACCTCCTGCGCGAGGGGCTCGACCTGCCGGAGGTGTCGCTGGTCGCGATCCTCGACGCCGACAAGGAGGGGTTCCTGCGCGGGCGGACGAGCCTCATCCAGACGATCGGCCGCGCGGCGCGGAACGTCAACGGCAAGGTGCTGATGTACGCCGACAAGCAGACGGAGGCGATCAAGGAGGCGCTCGACGAGACGAACCGCCGCCGGGCCGTCCAGCTCGCGTACAACGAGGAGCACGGGATCGTGCCGGAGACGATCGCGAAGGGCGTCTCCGACATCGCCGAGCTGCTGCAGCTCGAGTCGCCGACCGTGCCCGTCCTCGCGGCGCCGCCGCGGCGCGACGAAGGTCGAAGGCATGTCGCGCGACGAGCTCGAGAAGCTCGTGATCACGCTCGAGGAGGAGATGTATCTCGCCGCCGAGGAGCTGCGGTTCGAGTACGCGGCGAAGCTCCGCGACGAGATCAAGGACCTGCGTCGGGATCTCCAGGCGCTCGAGCAGACCGCCGCGTAACAGGCCGCACATACCTGCGCCTTCATCCCGCCGCGCTACGCTCCGCGGGTGCTCCTCGGAAACGTGGTCGCCGCGCTGTTCATCGCGTTCGTCACCGGCGCGCTCGCGCGCTTTGCTCTGCCCGGGCCCGACCCGATGCCGCCCTGGCTGACGATCGCCATCGGCCTCGTCGGCACTGTGGCCGGAACCAGCATCGTCCTCGCAATCGGGGGCCGGAAGGCAGCCTCGTGGGCGGGGCTCGCGAGCTTCTTCGTCGCGGTCGGGCTGGTGGTGATCTACCGGCGCTTCGTCCAGAAGCGGCCGCTCTGGGGGAGGGGCGCGTACCGCTTTCCCGAGCGCGGCTTCGGCGTCGAGCAATATCGCGAGCGGCTGAAGAAGGCCGGCATCGACCCGGACCAGATCGGGACGCAGCAGCAGTTCGGAGCTCTCCAGCCGAGGCCGCCAATGCAGCCGCCGCTCGCCACCGCGCGGGCCCATTCGGGCGACAGCCCGACAGACAACCCGGCGCACTATCTCGGGCTGCTCGAGGAGCTCCACGACACGGGAGTGCTCGACGACGAGGAGTACACGGCGGCGCGGACGCGCCTGCTCGAGAGCCTGCGGGCCTAGCGCACGAAACGGCGCTCGGCGCTCAACGTCCAGTCGCCGCGCGACCAGCGGAACGTGCGGACGACGATCGCCTCGGCGTCCGCCTCGTGGAGATGGAGCCCGCGCGCCTCGCCCAGCCGCCGCGGCCGTGGCTGGCCCAGCCCGGGCGCGACGGCGACCACGGCCGTGTGCGCCTCGTCGCCGACGACCTCGAAGTCGTGCCGCTCGCTCACCGCCGCCTGGTGGATGTGGCCCGCGAGGATGAGATCGGCGCCTGCGTCCAACAGCGCACGCAGCACGTGGTTGCGGCGCGAGACCGGACGCTTGCGCGCCGCGCGCCACGGCGCGCCGATCAGATGGTGGTGGAGGACGGCCACGCGCAGCGCCCCCGCGTCGGCCGCGGCGAGCCGTTCCGCCGCGCGCTCGAGCTGCGCCCGGCTCAACGCGCCGCCCTGATGGCGGAACGGCCGGGCCGAGTTGAGCCCGACGACGTGCAGGCCGGGCGCCGACGCCGTCGGCTCGGTCGTCTCCCAGACCCGCTCGAACGCCGTCCACGGGCGCACGAAGCGAGCCGGCGTGTACGGGAGGTCGTGGTTGCCGGGCACGGCGAGCACCGGCGGCCCGAGCGAGCGCAGCAGCTCCGCCGCACGCTCGAGCTGCTCGGGGCGCCCCCGGTGCGCGAGGTCGCCCGGAAGCGACGACGAGCTGCGGGTCGAGCCGCTCCACCAGCCGCGCCAGCGCCTGCTCGACTTCGCGCGCTTCATGTGTACCCGCGTGCAGGTCGGAAACATGGAGGAGCCTCGCGTTCACAACCGCACGAGGCTATAGATTGGAAGCTGTGACAGAAGACTCCGGCGAGATCTTCGACGACCTCTACCTCGGCGTGCGAGCCGGCGGCGCCCTGCGCAAGCAGCGGCGCGGCGAGGAGCTGACCCACGAGGAGCGGGAGGCCCTCACCCGCTGGCAGCGTCTGTCGACCGCTCGGAAGGCCGCGGCGATCGGGGCCTTCGCAGCAGGCACGTTCGGGCTCGGCTTCACGCTGGGCGGCCTGGTGTTCGGCCGCTGGCGCAGGGCCTGAGCTAGCGCTTCGCTTCTCCGGTGCCGGCGAAGAGAACCGTCGGCGCCTCCTCCTCCGCCGGGTCGCGGCCGCGCACCACGACGTCGACGAGCGTCGCGACGACCGCGGCGATCGGTGTCGCGATCAGCACCCAGATCGGGCCGAGCAGGTAGCCCACGGTGACCACCGAGACGAGCACGACGAGCGGCGACAGCCCCACCGCATGGCCCATGACGCGCGGGGCGATGACGTAGTCCTGCATCTGGCGCAGGACGAGTACCGCGATCCCGGCGCCGAGCGCGACCGCCCAGCTCACGGTCAGCCCCGCGCCGATCGCAACCGCGCCCGCGGCCAGCGGCCCGACAATCGGGATGAGCTCGACGAGGCCCGCGAAGACCCCGATCAGCAGCCAGTACGGCTCGCCGTCGAGCCAGAAGGCGAACGACAGCAGCGTCGCGACGATGACGACGAGCAGGAACTGCCCGCGCACGAAGGCGCCGAGCTTCATGTCGATCAGGACCCAGGTATCGCGGGTCACGCGCCGGTGCTTGCGCGGTAGGAGGGACTGCACCAGCGCGATCGTCTCGTCGCGCTCGAAGATCCAGTAGGCGCCCACCGCGAACATGAACAGGATCCCGACGATGATCTCGAACAGCGTCCTCGTCACCGTGATCGCGGGGTGGAGGAGGCTCGTGCCGGACGGGAGCTGGCGCAGCCGCTTGTCGACCGCGCTCAGGATCTCGTGCCGGATCCCGTGCGAGTGGACGGCGGCGTGGTGGAGCTGCGACTGCGAGGTCGGCACCGTGCCGATCGCATGGTCGATCTGCGTGATCGCGACCGGCACGATGAGGTAGAGGAACAGCCCTATCGCGGCGAGGAAGCCGAGGTAGTGGAGGACGACGCCCACGCTGCGCGGCACGCGTGCCCGGCGATAGAGCGCCTCCACGCTCGGTCGCATCGCCGACGCGATCACGAAGCCGAGGAAGAGCAGCGCGATGACGATCCGGATCTTCCAGAGGGCGAGTGCGAGGACGACGATGGCGACGGCGACGATGGTCGCCGTCGCCGCTTTGCGTGCGGTTCCAGTCATTTGTCGAGGGATTCCCTGTCACAACCCGAACGAAGCGAACGTGGATACGCCGCAGATCGAGACTCACCGGCACGGGATCGCGCTCGCACGACCGTTCCTGCGCGCGCTCGTTCTCGCACTCGCCGGCGCGGCCTGCTTCTTTGCCCCGTGGACGGCCGTTGCGGCCGTGGGGGCCGTGCTGCTCGCGGTCGCCGCCTTGATCGCGGTAGTGGCGGTCGGCGCGCTGGGACCGGACGCACCTCTCCGTGACCGGGAACGCGCTGGTGGTCGAGCACGGCTTCCTGAGCCGCCGCACCGCGTCGATCTCGCTCAACGGGACGGTATTCGAGGTCGAGCGGACGCTGCTCGGCCGCATCCTCGGCTACGGCACCGTCGTGGCCGGGGAGCTCGAGATGGACTACGTGCCGCGGCGGCTCACGCGCCTGCTCCAGCAGCGGCGATAGCTACCCAGAACGTCTGTTCGGCCGGGTAGAATGCCCTTCAACATGGCTGCCGACGAACTAATCGTCCACGGCGCCCGCGAGCACAACCTGAAGGACATCACCGTCCGCCTGCCGCGGAACCGCCTCATCTGCATCACCGGGCTCTCCGGCTCCGGCAAGTCGTCCCTTGCCTTCGACACGATCTACGCCGAGGGGCAGCGCCGCTACGTCGAGTCGCTCTCCGCGTACGCGCGCCAGTTCCTGCAGATGATGGAGAAGCCGGACGTCGACCACATCGACGGCCTCAGCCCGGCTATTTCTATCGATCAGAAGACGACCTCCAGAAACCCGCGCTCGACGGTCGGCACCGTGACCGAGATCTACGACTACCTGCGCCTCCTGTACGCCCGTGTCGGGCGGCCGCACTGCCCGATCTGCGGCAAGCCGATCGCGGGACAGAGCCTCGACGCGATCGTCGACCAGGTGCTGAAGCTCGAGGACGGGACGCGCTTCACGGTCAACGCGCCCGTCGTCCGCGACCGCAAGGGCGAGTACAAGGACGTGTTCGAGGACCTGACGCGGGAGGGCTTCACCCGCGTCAAGGTCGACGGCGAGCAGTACGTCCTCGAGGAGGGCGTGCCCGAGCTCGACAAGAAGTTCAAGCACACCATCGAGGTCGTCGTCGACCGGCTCGTGATGCGCGCCGACCTGCGGCTGCGGCTCACGCAGTCGATCGAGACGGCGGCGGGCCTCGCCGACGGTCTGGTGGCGGTTGACCTTGTCGACTCCGGAGAGCAGCTCCTCTTCTCCGAGAACTTCGCGTGCCCCGACCACGGCGTCTCGTTGCCGGAGCTGCAGCCGCGGATCTTCTCCTTCAACGCGCCGCACGGCGCCTGCCCGCGCTGTACCGGCCTCGGCTCGCAGCAGGAGATCGACCCGGACCTGCTCGTGCCCGATCCGTCGCTCTCGATCGACGACGGCGCGCTCGTGCCGTGGTCGGTCGGCGGCTCGTCGGGCTTCTACGAGGCCGTGATCCAGGCGATCGCCGACCGCTACGAGATCGACACGTCGAAGCCGTGGTCCGGGCTGACCGACGCCGAGCAGGACCGCTTCCTCAACGGCACGGACGGCGAGAAGATCTACGTCCAGTACCGCAACCGCATGGGGCGGCGGCGCCAGTACATGCTTGCGTTCGACGGCATCGTCGCGAGCCTCCAGCGCCGCTACAAGGAGACCGACTCGTCCACGCAGCGCGAGCGGATCGAGGAGTACATGTCGCTGCGCCCGTGCCCGGTCTGCAAGGGCGCGCGCCTCAAGCCGGAGGTGCTCGCGGTCACCATCGGCGACCGCTCGATCCACGAGTTCACCCAGATGTCCGTCGCGCGGGCGCTCGCGTTTCTCGATCAGCTCGAGTTGACGACCACTGAAGAGCTGATCGGGCACCGGATCGTGAAGGAGATCCGCGAGCGGCTCACGTTCCTCGACGACGTCGGGGTCGGCTACCTCACGCTCGACCGCGCGGCGGCGACGCTATCGGGCGGCGAGGCGCAGCGGCTGCGGCTCGCGACGCAGATCGGCTCGCAGCTCGTCGGCGTCCTCTACATCCTCGACGAGCCGTCGATCGGGCTCCACCAGCGCGACAACGCGCGGCTGATCGACACCCTCGGTCGGCTGCGCGACATCGGCAACACCGTCGTCGTGGTGGAGCACGACGAGGAGATGATGCGCCGCTCCGACTGGCTCGTCGACATGGGGCCGGGCGCCGGCCTGCACGGCGGCGAGGTCGTCGCCGAGGGCCCGGCGGCGAAGGTCGAGCGGGTCGGGAAGTCGGTCACCGGGCAGTTCCTCGCGGGCAAGCGCTCGATCGCGGTGCCCGAGCGGCGCGACGAGGATCGCGGCTCGTTCCTCGTCCGCGGCGCCGCGCAGCACAACCTCAAGGAGCTCGACGTCGAGTTCCCGGTCGGCAAGTTCATCTGCGTGACCGGCGTCTCGGGCTCCGGCAAGTCGACGCTCGTGAACGAGATCGTCTTCAAGGCGCTCGCGAACCGGCTCAACCGCGCGCGGGTCAAGCCCGGCGCGCACGCGGGCGTGGAGGGGATCGAGGTCTTCGACAAGGTGATCGAGATCGACCAGAAGCCGATCGGCCGCACGCCGCGCTCGAACCCGGCGACGTACACCGACCTGTTCACGCACATCCGCGAGCTCTACTCGCTCACGCCCGAGGCGAAGGTGCGCGGCTACAAGCCGGGCCGCTTCTCGTTCAACGTGCGCGGCGGGCGTTGCGAGACGTGCAAGGGCGACGGGCAGATCAAGATCGAGATGCACTTCCTCCCGGACGTCTACGTGCCGTGCGAGACGTGCAAGGGCGCGCGCTACAACCGCGAGACGCTCGAGGTGCGGTTCAAGGGACGGTCGATCGCGGACGTGCTCGAGATGTCGGTCGAGGAGGCGCTCAAGTTCTTCGCCAAGATCCCGAAGATCCGGCGCCGGCTGCAGACGCTCCACGACGTCGGGCTGGACTACATCAAGCTCGGCCAGCCCGCGACGACGCTGTCCGGCGGCGAGGCGCAGCGCGTCAAGCTCGCGTCGGAGCTGTCGAAGGTCGCGACCGGGCAAGACGCTCTACATCCTCGACGAGCCGACGACGGGGCTCCACTTCGCGGACATCGAGAAGCTGCTCGAGACGCTGCAGCGGCTCGTCGACGGCGGCAACACGATGATCGTGATCGAGCACAACCTCGACGTGATCAAGCAGGCCGACTGGGTGATCGACCTCGGGCCGGAAGGCGGCGAGGCGGGCGGCGAGCTCATCGCCGTCGGCACTCCCGAAGATGTGGCGCAGGTGGAGGAGAGCTCCACGGGCCGCTTCCTGCAGAACGTGCTGCCTGCGCGCGCCGTCGCCGCCGCCTAGACGATCAGTCGACCGGAAACCGGTTTCGGGACATCCGAGCAAGTTCGTGTTTTCCATGCGTGCTCGGACGGAGACAACTCGCTTCCGCACGCGCTGAGGCTACGCTCCGGTACATGGCGGCAACCGCCGACACCGCACGCGGCTCGGTGCTCGAGCGGAGCTGGTGGCTGCGCGCGCCGGCCGTGCTCGTTGCGCCACGCGCCGTCTTCGTCTCGTTGCGAGACGAGTCGGAGGAGGCGGTCGACGCGAGGCAGGAGCCGCTGCTGGCGATCGCCGGGCTTGCGGGAATCGCCGGGGTCCTCGGCACTCCGGTCGCGCGCCAGCTCCTGAACCAGGCGGGCGTCTCGCCCACGGAAGTCGCTGTCTGGGCCTTCCTCGGCGGCATGGTCTACGCGGTCGCCGTGTACTGGCTCGGCGGCGGGCTCCTGTACGGCGCGGCGCGCCGTTTCGGCAGCCTCGGCAGCTATCGGCGGGCCCGGAGCGTGCTCGCTCTCTCGGGTGCGCCGCTCGCGCTCGCGCTCTTCACCCTCTGGCCGGTCCGGATCGCGATCTACGGCCAGGACCTCTTCCGCACCGGTGGCACCGACTGGGGGCCCGGCGACCGCACCTTCGGCGGGCTCCTCTACTTCGCGTTCGCCTGGAGCGCGATCCTGCTCGTCGTCGGCGTCCGCAGCGTGCACGGCTGGAGCTGGGGTCGCAGCCTCGCGACCGTCGCCCTTGCCGCGGCCCTACCGGCGCTGATCGTGTTCGCCACGATCACCTGAAACGGCCTCGAACGCGGCCTGCTCCTCCTCGGGCATCGCGTACGTGTGCTGTTGCTCGGGGAAGGCGCCGCTCCGCACCTCCGTCGCATAGGCGGTCAGTGCGTCGCGGATCTCGGCCGAGAGGTTCGCGTACCGCTTGACGAAGCGGGGCAGGTGGCCCTCCGAGAGCCCCAGCAGGTCGTGGTAGACGAGCACCTGGCCGTCGCAGTCCGCTCCCGCGCCGATCCCGATCGTCGGGATCGACAGCTCCCCGGTGATCCTCGCCGCGACCGGCGCGGGCACTGCCTCGAGGACGACCGAGCAGCATCCGGCGTCCTCCAGTTCCTTGGCGCCGTCGACGATCCGGTTCGCGGCCTCGGCGGTCCTGCCCTGCGTCTTGAAGCCGCCGAGCATCGTCGCCGACTGCGGAGTCAGGCCGACGTGGCCCATGACGGGGATCCCGGCCTCGACGATCGCGCGGGCGCGGGAGACCATCGGCCCGGCGCCCTCGAACTTGACGATGTCCGCGCCGCCCTCCTTGACGAAGCGCACGGCGGTGTGGACGGCGTCCTCGTTCGAGGTCTCGTACGAGCCGAACGGGAGGTCGCCCACGACGATCGGGCGGTGAACCTGGCGGGAGACCGTCCGCGTCAGGAACAGCATCTCGTCGACGGTCACGGGCGTCGTGCCTGGATGGCCGAGCACGACCATCGCGGCGGTATCGCCCACGAGGATCAGGTCGATGCCGGCGTCCTCGGCGAAGCGCGCGCCGGGCGCGTCGTAGGCCGTGACCATCACGATCTTGTCGCCGCGCCGCTTCATCGCGAGCAGCTCGGGCAGCGGCAGCTTGCCTGCGGGAATGCTCATCTGAGGTCTCCTTCCACGAGGACGTTGTCGATCAAACGGGTGGTGCCGACGCGGATCGCGGCGGCGAGGACACGGGCGTCGCCGAGGTCGAGTAGCTCGACGTACTCCGGCTCGAGCCCGTTCAGCGAGGCGCGTGCGGCGGCGACGGGATCGGCCTCGGCGGCGGCGGACGCGAGCGCGCGCGGCAGGCCGAGGGCGCGCTTCCGCTCCTCCGCCGAGAGGCGGCCGTTGCGCGACGAGAGGGCGAGGCCGTCGGGGTCGCGCACCGTCGGGACGACGCGGATCTCCACGGGGACGTTCAGGTCGCGGACGAGCCGCCGGATCACGGCGATCTGCTGCGCGTCCTTCTGGCCGAAGTACGCGCGCTCCGGGCGAACGAGGTTGAACAGCTTCAGGCAGACCGTGGCGACACCGCGGAAGTGGCCGGGACGAGCCACGCTTTCGGCTCCCGTCTCGCCCGGATCGACCCAGGTGGCGAAGCCCGGCGGGTAGAGCTCGTCGGTCGCCGGCGCGAACACGACGTCGACTCCTTCGGCTTCTGCGATCTCGAGGTCGCGCGCCTCGTCGCGCGGGTACGCGTCGAGGTCCGTCTGCTCGTCGAACTGCGCAGGATTGACGAAGAGCGACATCACGACGGTGCGGTTCTCCTGCCGGGCCGCTCGGAGGAGCGCGACATGGCCGTCGTGGAGGGCTCCCATCGTCGGCACGAGGCCCGTTCCGGGCGCCGTCTCGAGCTCGGCGATCGTGCGGACGACCTTCATGCGAGCTGCACCGTCGCTTCGGCGAGCGTGTCGTAGAGGTGCTCGAGCTCCGGCTGCCTTGCGCGGATCGCCTGCTTGTGCGCCTCGACCGTCGCCCAGTCGCCGCGGGCGATCGGCCCGGTCAGCTCGAAGCCGTGCTCGATCGTCCCGCGCATCAAGGGCACGAGCCCTTCGGCCGGAACGCCGAGCCGCACCGCGGCCCGCTGCAGCGTCACGAGGTAGTTCGAGGCGAAGACGGCACCGGCGTGGTAGAGCGTCCGGTCGCCGTCGGCCAGCTCGAAGGGCCGCAGCCCGAGCAGCTCCGCAAGCTCGCGCGCGACGGCCAGCGCCTCGGCGGTGTCGCCCGTGATCGCCGCCCATGCACCGTCGAGCTGGGCGGGATCGCCGCTCCGGTCGAAGGTCTGGAGCGGATGGAGCGAGAAGCGGCGCTCGTGCGGCTCGAGCGCGGCCAACGGCGTCGCGCCGGAGACGTGTCCCACCCAGGCACGTCCCGGTGCCAGGCACCGGGACACGTCGGAAATGGCCGTGTCCGGGACGCAGAGGAGGACGACGTCAGGGTCGTCCCCGCCCACGGCTACGCCGCGCTCGCGCAGGCGGGCGGTGAGGGCCGAACCGACGCGGCCCGAACCGATGACGTCGACTCTTTCGATCACGCTCTAGCTCCAGCTCCGAACCGGATGCCGGGCACCGCGGATTGTACTCCTGCGGCGCGTCGTGAATGCTCCACTCATGCCGGATGCGAAGAGGTCGAGCGTCACCTTGCTGGGAGGCTTCGCGGCCGAAGCCTCCGGTGTGCCCGTTCCCGACTCCGCGTGGCGCCTGCGCAAGGCGAGGGAGCTCGTGAAGCTGCTCGCGCTGGCCGACGGGCATCGCCTGCACCGCGAGCAGGCGATGGACGCGCTCTGGCCGGATCGCGGCCCGGGCCCGGCGGCGAACAATCTCAATCAGGCCGTCCACGCGGCACGGCGCGCGCTCGGCTCGGAGGCGATCACCCTTCTCGACGGCCTGCTCAGGCTCGAAGCGGAGGTTGACGCGGAGCTGTTCGAGCGCGCGGCGTCGGAGGCGCGCCGCGAGCGAACGGCCCGGGCCTGCGTCCGCGCGCTCTCGCTCTACAGGGGCGAGCTGCTGCCCGAGAATCGCTACGACGACTGGGCCTCGCTCGAGCGCGAACGGCTCGCCGACCTGCATGCGGAGCTCGAGCAGCTGCTGTCCGATCTGGGCGGAGCTCGGGAGGCCGTGCGGGCGCTGCCGGCCGAGACCTCCACCTTCGTCGGCCGTGACCACGAGCTCGGGGAGCTGGCCGCACTGCTCGCACACACGCGGCTGCTGCCGCGAACAACCTCAACCAGGCCGTGCACGCCGCGCGGCGGGCGCTCGGCCCCGAGGCGATCGCCGTGCACGATGGGCTTGTCCGCCTCGATGCGGATCTCGATGTCGACGCGTTCGAGCGCGCCGCCGGCGACGCGAGGCGCGAGCAGACGGGCGCAGCCTGCGAACGCGCGCTCTCCCTCTACGGCGGCGAGCTGCTGCCCGAGAACCGCTACGACGACTGGACGAGCCTCGAGCGCGAGCGCCTGTCGGCGCTGCGCGCGGCGCTCGAGCAGATGCTCGGAGACCTCGGCGTCATTCCCGGCAGGAGTCGGCTGCCGCTCGAGACGGACCACGTTCGTCGGCCGCGAGCACGAGCTCGCCGAGCTGCAGGCGCTGCTCGGGCGTACCCGCCTGCTCACGCTCGCCGGCGTCGGCGGCGTCGGCAAGACGCGGCTCGCGCTCGAGCTCGGCGCAGCCACGAGGACGCGCACGCCGACGGCGGGCTCCTCGTCGAGCTGGACTCGCTCGACGACGGCGCGCCTCGTCCCGAGCGCCGTCGCGGAGGCGCTCGACCTGCGCGCCCTCCGCGGCGGAGCGGTGATCGAGGCCCTCGCCGCGGAGCTCGAGCCGCTAGAGCTCCTGCTCGTGCTCGACAACTGCGAGCATCTGATCGGGGCGGCGCGGCCCTCGTGGACTCACTGCTCCGCCGGTGCTCCGCGCCTCACCGTCCTCGCGACGAGCCGCGAGCCGCTGCGCGTTCCGGGCGAGGTCGTCTTTCGCGTCCCCTCGCTCGGGATCCCCGATCCCGACCCGCCGAGCTGCCCGAGGCGCTGCTCCGCTACGAGGCCGTGCGCCTGTTCGTCGAGCGCGCCGGTGCCGTCGCGCCGGGCTTCACGCTCGACGGAGGCGGCGCCCGCAGTCGCCAGGATCTGCCACCGGCTCGACGGGCTGCCGCTGGCGCTCGAGCTCGCGGCCGCCCGTGCCGACGCGCTCACTCCGGCCGCGCTGGCCGGCCGCCTCGACGACCGCTTCCGCCTCCTCCGAGCGAGCAGCCGCACCGCGCCGACGCGCCAGCAGACGCTCCAGGCGGCGCTCGACTGGAGCCACGAGCTGCTCTCTCCGAGGAGCAGGTCCTGCTGCGGCGGCTCGCGGCCTTCTCGGGGAGCTTCTCCCTGGAGGCGGCCGAGGAGGTCTGCGCCGGAGACGGCCTCGATCGGACGCAGTCGCGCTCCTGCTCGCGCGGCTCGTCGAGAAGTCGCTCGTCGTAGGGGAGGAGCGCCAGGGCCCCGGCGCTACCGGCTGCTCGAGACGATCCGCAGCTACGCCGCGGGCCGGCTCGCCGACGCGGGCGAGCGCGCGGCCCTCTCCGCGCGGCAAGCCGCGTGGCTTGCTGCGGCTCGTGGATCGTGACGACTCGCAGCTCTTGACCGCCTCGACCCGGAGCAGGGCAACCTCCGCGCCGCGCTCGAGACGCTGCTCGCCGCGGATCCGCCGGCAGCGCTTCGCCTGTGCGCGCAGGTGTGGCCGTTCTGGCTGCGGCGGATCGAGCTGCCGAGGCGCGGCGCTGGCTCGGGAGTCGCTCGAGCGCGCGCCGGAGCCCTCGCCCGAGCGGGTGCGGCCCTGCTCGGCCATGCTGCGGTCGAGTTCGCGCCGGCTCGGGCGACGACGGCTTCGGTCTCGACCACGCGGACGAGGCGCTCGCTGCTCGCGCGACGAGCTCGGCGAGCCCGAGCTGGAGTGGCGGGCGCTCCACTTCCGCGGCGGCATCGAGATCGCGCGCGAGGACGGACGTGCAGCCGCAAGCCACTACCAGGCGGCGCTCGCGGTCGCGCGGGAGAACCGGCTCGCGGCCCCGGAGGCTGTGAGCGTCTACTCGCTCGGCGTCGCCGCCTGGGTGGGCGGCGACGTCCCGGCGGCCGAGGAGCGCTTCGCGGAGAGCGCCGGTCTGTTCGCGCGCCCTCGGCGACCCGACGAGACGGCGCCGGCGTTGATCAACGTCGCCCAGATCGCCGTGCAGGATCCCGGTGCGCCCGGCCTGCGGCTCGTCTTCGAAGACACGCTGTTGCCGTTCGCCGAGGTCTCGTCGGCGGTCGCCGCCGCCTACGTCCTTCTCAACTGGGCCAACGTCGCCCGCGCCGCAGACGATCCCGCACGCGCCCGCGGCCTCCTCACCGAGGCGCTCGAGCGGTTCGAACGGGCAGGAAGCGAGCGCGGCCGCGCCGACGTCTGGGCACGGCTGGCGAATCTCGAACTCGCCGAAGGCGCCTTCGCGGAAGCCGCAGAGCTGTTCGAGCGTGTCCGGGCACTGCGCACACGCCGCGGCGACCGGCGGGGCGCAGCGCTCGCCCTCGTCGGCCTCGGGCACGCGGCCGTCGCGGCCGGTGACTACGCGCGCGCCGAGGCGCTGCTCAGGGAGGCCGCCGACACGTTCCGCCGTGCCGGCGACCGCTGGGGGCTGGCGTCGACGCTCTGGCGCACGGCGGAGCTCGAGCAGGCGCGTGACCGGCTCGACCGCGCAGAGGAGCTGCTCGAGCAGGCGCTGGGCGTGGTCGAGGAGACCCCGAACCGCCGCTGGCTGGCGGTCACCTTGGCGCACTGTGCGGAGGTCGCGCTCTTGCGCGGAGAGGACGCGCGGGCGCGGGATCTCCTCGAGCGGGCGCTCGACGCGTTCGCCTCTCGCGACGATGCGCAGGGCGTCGCGTACGTTCGCTCCCGGATTCGCAGCCTCGCAAAGCGCGCGCAAACGGGGGGCAAATAGGCCGTCGCTAGAACCGGTGCATCGAAGTCCACGAGAAGGAGGCAGGAATGAGTCGAACGCTTGCACCGGTACTCGGCGAGGCCAGCGTCCAGGAGCTGAGGGACGCGCTCCGAGGCGAGCTGCTGCAGCCTGGGGGCGAAGGCTACGACGAGGCGAAACGGCTCTGGAACGGCGCCCACGACGGGTCGGAGCCGGCGGTGATCGCCCGCTGCACCGGCCCGGCCGACGTGATCGCGGCGCTCGGCTTCGCCCGCGCGCACGACCTGACCGTCGCCGTACGCGGCGGCGGTCACAGCATCCCCGGGTACTCGACCAGCGACGGCGGCATGGTGATCGACCTCGGCCCGATGCGGAACGTCCGCGTCGACCCGACCGCCCGCCGCGCGTTCGTCGGTCCCGGCGCGGTCTGGGGCGACGTCGACCACGAGTCGCAGCAGTTCGGGCTGGCGACCACGGGCGGGCTCGTCTCGACCACGGGCGTCGCCGGCTTCACGCTCGGCGGCGGCATCGGCTGGCTGATGCGCCAGTACGGCCTTGCGGCCGACAACCTCGTCGGCGCCGACGTCGTCACTGCCGACGGCCGTTTCCTCCACGCGAGCGAGGAGGAGAACGCCGACCTCCTCTGGGGCCTGCGCGGAGGCGGCGGCAACTTCGGGATCGTGACGTCCTTCGAGCTTGCGCTGCATCCCGTCGGGCCCGAGGTGTACGCCGGGCCGCTGTTCCTGCCCGCGGAGGCGGACCGTCGACCTGCTCCGCTTCTTCCGCGAGTGGGCGCCGGATCAGCCCGACGCGATCACGACGGCGATCAGCCTCGCGACCGCGCCGCCGCTGCCGGTGATCCCCGAGGAGTGGCACGGGAAGAAGGTGGCGATCGTGATCGCCGTCTGCGCCGGGCCCGTCGAGGACGGCGAGGCGCTCGTCCGCGACCTGCGCTCGGTCGCGGAGCCCGTCGCCGACCTGATCCACCCGATGCCCTACACCTTCATCCAGGGCCTGCTCGATCCGCTCTGGCCGAAGGGCATCAACGCCTACTTCAAGGCGGCGAACCTCGCCCGCCTCTCGGACGAGACGATCGACTCGCTCGCGGCGCTCCACCTCGACACCCCGGGGCCGCAGTGCGAGATCCACGTCCACCAGATGGGCGGCGCGGTCGCGCGCGTCGGGCAGGGCGACACGGCCTTCCCCGAGCGCTCGATGCCGTTCGTACTGAACGCCGTCACGGGCACGCCCGACCGCGAGTCGCTCGCGGCGCACACCGAGTGGGCCCGCGCCGTGATCGCGTCGGCGAAGGCCGACGAGACCGGTCGCGCGTACGTCAACTTCCTCGACGACACCGCCGATGCGGAGGCCGCCTACGGCGAGGAGACCTACCGTCGGCTCGTCGCTCTGAAGGACGAGTACGACCCGACGAACGTCTTCCGCCTGAATCAGAACATCGCGCCCTCGGCGTAGCACTGCCCACGGGCCCGGGGCACACCGCTGCCTCCCCGGGCCCGTGCCACGCTCCTCCCTCTTTTCCTGCTGCGCTGTTGACCCGCATTCATGCGAACATTCGCCTCCCGCGATGAGCTCCGCCGCCGCAAGCCTCTCCGACTTCTTCCGCTTCTCGCCTCGCCGCGAGCTGGTGCTCGGCGCTGCGCTGACCGCCGCCTTCGCGGGGCTCGTGCTCGCCGTCGGGCCGGCGCCGGGGGACGCGCCGGTCCACCTCTACCGCACGTTCCTCGTCCGCGACGGCGCGCTCGTCTGGGACAACTTCTGGTACGCGGGGACGTACCCGCTCGCCTCGTACAGCCTCCTCTACTACCTCCCGGCGGCGCTCGTCGGGAACCTGCCGCTCGTCTTCGCCGCCGCGGTCGCCTCGACCGTCCTCTTCTCGTCGATCGCGCTGCGGGAGTGGGGAAGGGCCGCCGTCTGGCCGGCGCGCGTCTTCGGCGTGCTCGCCGCGGCGCCGCTGTTCACGGGGCTGTACGCGTACACGCTCGGCTTCGCCGCGATGCTCGCGACGCTCAAGCTGCTGCAGCTGCGGCGGCCCTGGCTCGCGGCGCTCTTCGCCGCGCTCACGGTCGGCTTCAGCCCGCTCGCCTTCGCCTTCCTTTGCCTGATCGTCGGGTCGTACGCCGTCTCTCGCCGGCAGATCGCGCGCCGCAACGTCTGGTTCGGCGTCGGCCTCGCCGTCGCGGCGGGGATCGAGGTGGCCGCGCTCGTCCTCTTCCCGGGGCGGGCACCGGCGTCTACCCGTTCCACTGGATCGACTTCGTCGCGGTTCTCGGCGTCACGACGCTCGGCGTCCTCGTCGCCCGGAACGCTCGCGGCGCCGGGCCGCTCGTCGCGTTCTACGCGCTCTGGGGGCTCGGCAGCGTCGTCGTCTACATCGTGCCGTCGCCGCTCGGGGACAACTGGACGCGGCTCAGCGCCTTCGTCTTCCCGGTCATGCTCCTCACCGCGAGCCTCGCCGGCTTCCAGCCGCGGCGCCTCGTCGTGCTCGCGCTCGCGGTGGCGTTCGCCTACAACCTCGTGCCGTACGCGCTGCTCGTCCCGTCCCGGCTGGACAACGACACGCAGCAGGCGAGCTTCTGGCGGCCCGCGATCCGCTTCCTCCGGCCCACGAGCAGCCGGGCTACCGCGTGGAGGTCGTGCCGACGGCGGAGCACTGGGAGGCGTACTGGATCCCGAAGTCCGGCTTCCCGCTCGCGCGCGGCTGGTACCGGCAGCTCGACGTCGCCGACAACCCGGCGCTCTACGCGAACCACCTCGACGCCTCGGCGTACCGCCACTGGTTGCGCTCCGATGCCGTCCGCTACGTCCTCCTCAGCACGACCGCGCCGCTCGACTGGGAGGGCGGCCCGCAGGAGGCGCGCGTCCTGCGCTCGCCGCGCTCCGGGCTGAAGGCCGTCTTCCGGAGCCGGAACTGGACGATCTACGAGCTCCCGCACGCGACGCCGCTCCTGACCGGCCCCGCGAACCCGGTCGTCACCTCCTTCGGCCACACCGCGATCCGCGGGCGGGTCTTCGCGGCCGGGCGCTACCTCCTACGCACCCACTACACCCCGTACCTGCGGCTGCAGGGCGGCGGCTGCGTCGCGCCAGGGCCGGACAAGATGACCTACCTCGAGCTGACGCGGCCGGAGCGGTTCGCGCTCAGCGTCCCCGGCACGCCGGACGGGCTCGTCCGGGAGCTCTTCGGCGGCACCGAAGCGACCTGCAACCCCTAGGCTGCGCTGGCCTCCGAACCGCCCGGATCTACGGAGTGGCCCATGCCATATCCCTCCATGATGTCCACGACAGGGTGAAAAGCGGGCGAGAGGGTGGCACAGAACTCGCGAACTTGGCGACAGATCTCCGCCGCCTCGGCCAGTGTCGGCTTGGTGGTCGGGATAGATCTTGACCTTGAGCCGCAAGTGCGGAGCACTGGCCCGAGGTTCTTGGGGTGCTGGGTCCACTTTACGACTCGCTCTCTCCGTTCTCATCGGCGGCGAGTTCTTCCGGCGGGAACTCTTCGTGCTCGATCGCCTCGATCTGACCGAGCCCCATCTGGGTCCCCGCTCCTCCTCCCGAGACAGCCGGACCCGCGGAGCGACCGGCGCGCGCAATCGCCAGCCTGATGCGATGCAGAATCTTCACCGCTCGAGAGTAACCGCGCCGGCGGAAGAGTGCTCAATTGCGACCATCGCAGCGACTGTCCAGCCCTGGATCTCTTGCGGCGGCTGCTCGATGCGGTTCATGCGCTCGTTGCGGCTGTCGTACACGTCGATGATTCGCTTCGCGATCAGCTCCGTCCCGGGCTCGTCGCCGGCGACGAACTCGGGAAAGCGGCGTGTGGCCCGGCACGACGCAACGAGGCGGCGTTGTAACTCCAACGCTTCGTCGCGGAACCCCTGCCGCTCGAAGCCCAGCGAGATCAGGTAGTTGTCGCAGCCCCAGACGTTGCCGTTGTGGTACGCACGCGGGCGGAAGCGCGTCTCGCGCGCCGAGAGCGTGCGGATCCCGCCCTCGGCGAGGAACTCGTCTGAAAGGAGCAGCTCGACGAGTCGCCGGCGGCGCGCGGCATGTTCCGGCCGGTCGAGCAGCCGCGAACCGAGTAGCCACCCCATGTTGGACGCTCGCGTCTTCACTGGCCGGGGCGCGTGGAGCTCGGGTCGCGGTCGACTCCGATCGCGTAGAAACCACCCTCTGGATCGTCGACCCAGAGGTGCTTCTCGACGGCGCGCTCGAGCCTGTTCGCCGCCTGGAGCAGGACTGCCGGGTTCGAGTGGTGCCCCGCCGCGTCGACGACCGCGTCATAGGCCAACGCCTGCGCCTCGACCGAGGCGACTGGGGCGTCGAGGTTAGAGACGGTGCCGTCCGCATGCGACATGCTGTCCCAGCTGTCCTTCCAGACCTGGTTCTCGAGCCCGTGCGGATTGACGCGCCGGTGGCTGAGGAGCCCGAGCTCGTCTCCCGCAAGCCTCCGGAGGAGCCAGCCGACAGCCGCATCGAGCGAGTCGCGCACTCTCGTCTCGCGCCCGGGGACCCGCATGGCCGCGAAGTCCGGCCGGCGCTCAATCGCGCGCACCGCAGCGCGGATAAACAGAGGCGTAGCGTCGACCGACCCGTAATAGGGGAACCCCCACAGACCATTCGTCTCGACGTCGCGGATCTCGTGCGCGATCCGGCCCGGTTCCTCTTCGCGCAGCGTGTCGAACTTGCGACCTTGGATGCCGCCCAGGTAGAGGACCGTCGCCTCCAGCAGCCGCGGGAAGAGGTCACCGACGACCAGCGCGACGGTCAGCGAGTCCCGGCCGAAGACCACCTCGAACAGCCGGAGCGCCGCCTCGCCCGCATTCTTTTCCGTAACGCGCGCACCAACCGCCGGACCGTTCAGGCCGATCTCCTCGGGCCTCTCGACACCGGTCAACTTGCACAGCTCTTCCAGCGCGTCGGGCATCGTCTTCGGATCGTGTAGGTCGAGATCCTGGACGGCCTCGAGCCGCTCGCCCGGAAGCAGCTTCACTGGAGGACGAAGAGCGCCCACTGCAGACATGGCTACACCGGGGCAGTCCCGTAGTGCCGCGGACGATGAGCTCGAGCGGCAGCAGCTCGCGCAACGGCGCCACCTGTCGCCCCGCGAGTAGGTCGAGGAGCAGCTTCGCTCCGCGGCGTCCGCTTTCCACGAGCGGCTGGCGCACCGTGGTGAGCCCGAGATACGCGGCGACCCCGATGTCGTCGAAGCCGATCACTGACAGTTCTCCCGGGACGCTGATCCCGAGCGACCGTGCCGCCTCGAGCACGCCGATTGCCTGCGTGTCCGAGGCGGCGAAGACTGCGGTGGGCCGCTCGGGCAGGGAGAGGAGCTCCGCGGCGATGGCGCGGGCGACGTGTGGGAGGCGGGTTCCCTCACGCACGTAGTCGGCTCGCGCTTCGATCCCCGCGGCGGCGAGCGCACGCTCGTATCCCCGGGTTCGGTCGCGACTCCAGTCGAAACGGAACTCGGGCGGCGGGTCGCCGATGAGCGCAACCCGCCGGTGGCCGAGCTCGACGAGATGTCGCGTCGCGAGCTCGCCGCCTGCGACGTCGTCGACCGCGACGCTCGGGAACGAGGGGTGGATCGCGTCGATCAGGACGCAGGGGATCCTGGCGGCACGGAGGCGGTCGACCTCGGCCTCGGGCGGGAGCGTGGAGACGACGAGTAACCCATCGGCCCGGTCGCCGCGATCGAAGAGCTCGAACGCGCGGCGCTGGCGGTCTTCCGACTCGATGTCGAAGACCATCAGGTCGTACTTCGAGCTCAGTCCGTCGACGATGCCTCTGACCCGTTCTACCGCCGAGGGATTCGTGAACCACGGCAGCACAGCCGCCACCACCATCGTCCGCTGGAGGGAGAGCCCGCGGGCGAGCGAGCTCGGGCGGTAGTTCAGCGCCTCGATCGCCTCGACGACCCGCTCGCGGGTGCTCGCCCGCACGCCGACGTGGTCGTTGATGACGCGCGAGACCGTGGCGACGCCGACGCCGGCAAGGGCAGCGACGTCCGCGATGCGGGCGGAGCTACCGACCGGGCGGGCCGCAGCGCCTGGTAGCGGTTCCATCACTAACAAGCGTGGTGATTAGTCGTCTACAAGTCAAGAGGAGCCGTGTTCTGGTCAAGAAGAACGAGGACACAAAACCGGCTATCGGGGTTATCATCGCGCGGTTGGGCTGCTCATCTTTGAAACCGGTTCCAACGACGAGGGAGGGCATTACCTCATGACCAAGCGCTTTGCGATGGTCCTCGGCCTGCTGCTACTGGCCCTGGTCCTAGTCGCCGCGTCTGCTCAGGCTGGGCACAAGACCCAGAAAGTCACGAACGTCACGTTTGCGGGCTGGTCCTCAGGCCCGGACGAGGACGCGCTCGACCAGCAGATGGCGGACAAGTTCAATGCGACGCATACAGGCATCCACGTGACGTGGACGGTCATCAACGGCGATTACGGCCAGGCGATGACGGCACGGTTCGCCGCTCACAATGCGCCGGACGTGTTCTACGTCGACTCTGGCGTGATCGGCAGCTGGATCAAGCAGGGCGTCATTGCGCCACTGAACGGCATGGTGAAGAGCACTCACTTCAAGACGAAGCCGTTCTATCCGAAGCTGCTCGCCGCCTTCAAGAAGGGCAGCAAGATCTACGGCTTCCCGAAGGACTGGTCGCCGCTCGCCACGGAGGTCAACAACGGCCTGCTCAAGCAGGCAGGCGTCAAGGCGCCGAAGACGTGGGCACAGCTCAAGTCCGACGCGAAGGCGATCAAGAACAAGACCTCGTCCAAGCACCCGATCTGCCTCTCGGCCGACTGGGCGCGGATGGGCGCCTTCATGTACCAGAACAAGGGCTCGATCACGAAGCACCTCACGTCGACGGCCAACGTCCAGGCCGTGAAGTTCTACGTCGGTCTGCTCAAGAGCGGCCTCGCCTACTCGCCGCCTTCGGGCAGTTGGTGTGGCCAGGAGCTCGGCCAGGGCCACGCCGCCATCGCGTTCGAGGGCAACTGGCTGCTCCCGTACATGAAGTCGACGTATCCGAACACGCACTTCTCCGTGCACCCAATGGTGAAGAACAAGGCGCAGGGGAACCTCGCCTTCACCGTCTCGTGGTCGATTGCGAAGAGCAATCCGAACAAGGGGGCTGCGTGGAAGGTGCTCAGCTGGCTCGTTGGCAAGCAGGGCGAGAAGATCTGGATGTCGAAGGGACTCGCGCTCTCACCGCGCAGTGACGTGCCGTCGATCGGTGGACGGAAGCCGTTCCTCGCGGCAGCCCCCTACGCCCGTGGGTGGGGCTTCGGCAACCCGAACTTCGCCAGCGCTTACACGGTCATGGGCAATGACCTGAATGCGGTCATCGCAGGCAGCAAGTCGATTCCGGCGATGCTCGCCGATGTCGGAAAGGCCCTCAAGGGCCAGTAGGTCCAACCGACCGACCGTCCCCTGCGCGGCTCCGGCCGCGTAGGGGACGATCTCGTCCCGATGGCGACCACGACCGCGACCGAAGCCGCGCCGAACCGCCTCCGCGGCTCGATGTTCGGCGCGCGCATTCGCGAGGCAGGTTGGGGTTACGCGTTCGCGGTCGTTCCGCTGGTCGTCTTCGGGCTCTTCTTCATCTACCCCTTCGGCTACGCGGTCTACATCAGCTTCTTCCACTGGGGGATCCTCGGGAAGACGGCGCCGGGGACGGGGACCTTCAACTACGCGAAGGTCCTGCACGACCCGATCTTCCACACCGCCCTCAAGAACATCGCCGAGTACGCCTTCGCGGTCGTCCCGCTCGAGATGGCGCTCGGGCTGTCGCTCGCGCTCGTGATCAACCAGAAGATCCGCGGTCGCAACTTCTTCCGCTCGTCGTACTACTTCCCGTCAATCGCCTCATCCGTCGCGATTACGACGATCATCCTCTTCATCTTCAGCCAGAACGGGCTGTTCAACCACCTCTTCGGCTTCAGCACGGACTGGTTCGGTAATGCGAGCACCGTCGGGTGGGGGATCGTCGGCATGAACGCCTGGACTACCTCGGGGACGGTGATGCTCTTCTACCTCGCATCGCTCCAGGCGATCCCGGACGACGTCTACGAGGCCGCGGCGCTCGACGGCACCGGCTCCTGGCGCACGTTCTGGAAGATCACGTTCCCGTTGCTCAGGCCGGCGCACTTCTTCTGCCTCGTGGTCTTCGGCATCGGGGCGCTCAAGTTGTTCGACCAGCCGTTTCTCATCGGCAAGGGCGCCTCCGGCAGCCCGAACTACGCGACGATGTATCCCATCCTGTACATCTACAACGCGGCGTTCGGGGTCTCCGACTTCGGCCTCGCCGCGGCAGCCGGCGTCGTCTATTTCGTCCTCATCTTCGGTCTGACCATCGTGCAGCGCCTCACCGTGGGACGGCAGGAGGCCGCATGACGCCGCAAACGGTCGCGAGTGCCGAGCCGTACATCCCCGCCAGGGCCCGCTCGGAGGTCGCCCGCAAGGTCCTGCTCTACGGCGTCTACCTCGTCGTCGCTGCGATCTTCTTCATGCCGTTCCTTTGGACACTCGTCACGTCCTTCAAGACCATCACCGACAGCGTCAACTTCAACCTCATCCCGCACCCGTGGACGACCGCGGCGTGGCACGACCTGTGGACGAACCCGAGCTACGACTTCCCGACCTACATCAAGAACAGCCTCTTCCTGGCGGCCGTCATCGTGACGTGCAACCTCTTCCTGTCGGCCCTCGGCGGTTACGCGTTCGCCCGTCTCAGGTTCCCGGGCCGCGAGCTCCTGTTCCTGCTCGTGCTGGGAACTCTGATGGTGCCCGACCAGCTGCGCCTCATTCCCATCTTCGTGATGATGGTCCACTGGGGCCTGTACGGCGAGTTCTCGAGCTACATCCTGATCAACCTCGTCTCCGCCGTGAACCTCTTCTTCATGCGGCAGTACTTCCTCACGATTCCGAGGGACTTCGAGGAGGCGGCGAAGCTCGACGGCGCCGGGTACTTCAAGACGTTCTGGCGCGTCATGCTGCCGCTCGCGCTGCCGGCGATGGCCGCGCTCGCCATCCTCCAGTTCCAGGGCACGTGGAACGACTTCTTCTGGCCGCTGATCCTCTTCGGACAGGGAAACCAGGACCACTACACCCTCCAGCTCGGGCTGGCGGAGCTGCACTATCAATTCACGACTCATGGCCGCAGATCTCCGCCGGCAGCATCATCGCCATCCTCCCCGTCCTCGTCATCTTCCTCGCCTTCCAGCGCTACTTCGTCTCGGGCGTCGTCTCGGCGGGAGTGAAGGGATGAGCGCGCGGCGGCGCCCTCGGGCTCGCGTTCGGCGACCTGTACCGGAACTCGTGGCGGCTCGTGCCCGTCAACGCGGCGCTCGGAGCGGTGCTCGTCTTCTCCGCGGTCGCCGCGGTCGCGGTGCACGCGCTGCTCGTGCTCGCCGTGCTCGCCGGCCCGCTGGCAGCGGCGCTCGCCCACTGCTCGGTGACGCTCGTGCGCACGGGCAACCTCGCGCTCGCGGACGCGTGGGAGGGACTGCGGCTGCACTGGCGCCGCGGCCTTGCGCTCGGCGCCGCCGGCGTCGCCCTCGGCGTGCTCGCCGGCGCTCGCCGTCCACTTCTACACGCGGTCGAGCGCTCGGCTGGCCGTTCGCCTTCCTCACGCTCTACCTCGTCGTGCTCCTCGGCATCTACGCCGCCGTGCTGACGACGGTCGCCGTCGCCGACCCCGGGCTGCCGCTGCGGCTCGCCGCTCGGAGCGCCGCCACGCTGGCGGCGCAGAGGCCGGGCGCGACCCTCCTGCTCGGGCTCGCGCTCCTTCTCGTCAACCTCGCCGGCATCGCCGCCGCGGTCATGCCGTTCCTCACGATCACGGTCGCCTACTCTTTCGTCGCCGTGGCGCATTTCGTGCTGCCCGCGGAAGCCCGGGAGGTCTGATGGCACCGATCACGTTCGAGCACGTCACCAAGCGCTTCGACGAGACCACCGCCGTCGCCGACCTGAGCATCGAGGTCGCCGACGGCGAGTTCCTCGTCCTCGTCGGCCCGTCCGGCTGCGGGAAGACGACCGCGCTCCGGATGCTCGCCGGACTGGAGGACATCACGAGCGGCCGGATCCTCATCGGCGACCGTGTCGTCAACAACGTCGCACCCGGTGCGCGCGACGTGGCCATGGTCTTCCAGTCGTATGCCCTGTACCCGCACATGACGGTGTTCGACAACCTCGCCTTCAGCCTCCGCAACCAGAAAGTGCCGAAGCGGCGAGATCGACGAGCGCGTCCGGCGGACGGCCGACGTGCTGGAGTTGGGCGACCTCCTCAAGCGCAAGCCGAGGCAACTCTCCGGCGGCCAGCGTCAGCGGGTGGCGCTCGGACGGGCGATCGTCCGCGAGCCGAAGGGGTTCCTCATGGACGAGCCGCTCTCCAACCTCGACGCGGCGCTGCGCGTCCAGACGCGCGCCGAGATCCTCAGGCTGCAGAAGCGCCTCGGCACGACCACCATCTACGTCACGCACGACCAGATCGAGGCGATGACGATGGGCGACCGCATCGCGGTCATGAACAAGGGCGAGCTGCAGCAGCTCGGGACGCCCGAGGAGCTGTACGAGCATCCCGCCAACACGTTCGTCGCCCGCTTCCTCGGCTCGCCTGCGATGAACATGCTGCCCTCGTCGGTGCTCGGCATCGGCGGCACCGGGCAGCTCGCCGGCTTCCGCCCGGAGCACGTCCGGCTCGGCAACGGTCGTGCCGGGATCGGGCAGCTACGACGCGGCCGTCGAGGTGGTCGAGTACCTGGGCGACGAGCAGCTCGGCACGTCTACGGCTCGGCGACCACGAGATCGTGGTCAAGCTGCCGGTCGAGCCGCGCTTGCGGGCCGGGCAGCAGGAGACGTTCTCCGTGCCGCTCGACAAGGTGCTGCTCTTCGACGAAGAGAGCAGCCGGGCAGTCGGAACAGCTGCCTAGCCCTTGCCCCTCACGGTTCTCGACGGGTCGACCTTCTGCGTCTGCGACGAGCGCGGCGACGTCGACGGCCTCGCCACCGCGTCCGGCTTCTTCGCCTCCGACACGCGCTTCCTCTCGCGCTCGGTGCTGACGCTCGGCGGCGCGCGCCTCGATCCCCTTTCGCACGACCACTCCGACGCCGCACCTCGCCTCGTTCGTGCTGCGGAACCCGCTCGCCGCCGGCCTGCGGCCGAACGAGCTCGTGATCGAGCGGGAGCGCTTCGTCGGCGACTGCATGGAGGAGCGGATCGTCGTCCAGAACCACAGCCATCGTCGCGTCGACAGTCGAGCTCGGGCTGGAGCTCGCCGCCGACTTCGCCGACATCTTCGTCGTCAAGAGCCTCGAGCCCGGTTTCGGAGAGCCGGCAGACGAGACGCTGCCGCCTGTCACATCCGCCGGAGCGTGGCGGCAACGGGACGCTGATCTTCTCGGACGGCGTCGTTCTCCGGCCGAACCGTCGTCCACCTGTCGGAGGCGTTCGACGAGTCGGACGGCGTCGCTCGGTTCGCGCTCTCCCTCGAGCCGGGTGCCCGCTGGCGGCTCGTGGTCGGTGTGCAGGCGGAGCTCGAAGGAGTAGCGCCGCTGTCGGCCGCGTCGTTCGCGCGCGAGCTCGACGAGGAGCGGCGCCGCGCAGAGCAGTCGATGATGGACTGGAAGGCGCTCGGCTCCAGTGCTGAGCGCGGGCTGGGACGACCTCGTCCACACGTGGAACCGGTCGCTCGCCGATCTCGCGGCGCTCCGGATGCGCGTGCCCGAGATTCGCCGACGGGCACCTGCTCGCCGCCGGCACGCCGTGGTTCATGACCGTCTTCGGGCGGGACACGCTCATCTCGTCGCTCCAGACGCTGCTCCTCGGCCCCGAGCTGGCAGCGGGCACCCTCCGCGTCCTCGCGGCGACGCAGGCGACGAGCGACGACGCCGAGCGCGATGCCGAGCCCGGGAAGATCATCCACGAGCTGCGGCGCGGCAAGGCGGCGCTCTCCTGGACCGACCGCTACTACGGGACCGTCGACGCGACGCCGCTCTTCCTCGTCCTTCTCTCGGAGCTCTGGCGCTGGACCGACGATCCGACGCTCCCGCTGGAGCTCGAGGACGCGGCACGGCGCGCGCTCGCCTGGATCGACGGCCCGGCGGACGCCGACGGGGACGGACTTCGTCGAGTACGAGCGCCGCAGCTCGCACGGGATCCGGCAACCAGACCTGGAAGGACTCCGAGGACTCCATGGCCTTCCGAGACGGGACGCTCGCTCTGCCGCCGATCGCTCCCGTCGAGGTGCAGGGCTACGTCTACGACGCGAAGCTGCGGATCGCCGAGATCGCGCGCGAGATCTGGCGCGACGACGCTCTGGCCGGAAAGCTCGAGCAAGACGCGGCGGAGCTGCGACGTCGCTTCGACGAGGCGTTCTGGCTGGAGGATCGGGGGTTCTACGCGCTCGGCCTCGACCGCGAGAAGCGTCCGATCGACTCGCTGACGTCCAACCTCGGGCATCTGCTGTGGAGCGGCATCGTCCCGGAGCGGCGGAGGGAGGCGATCGCCGACCTGCTCATGAGCGATCCCCTCTGGTCGGGTTGGGGCGTGCGGACGATGGCGGTCGGCGAGGGCGCGTACAACCCGCTCGTCTACCACGACGGCACGGTCTGGCCGCACGACTGCTCCCTCGTCGCATGGGGCCTCGCGCAGAGCGGGCGCCCGGAGGATGCGGCCCGCATCTTTCACGCCATGGTCGAGGCTGCGTCCCATTTCGACTACCGCCTGCCGGAGGTCTTCGCGGGCTTTGCCCGCGACCACACCGGCTTCCCGGTTGTGTACCCGACGGCCTCATCGCCACAAGCGTGGGCGGCGGGGACTCCCGTCCTCCTCCTCCAAGCGGTACTCCACCTCGTGCCCGATCGCGCCGAGCGAGTGCTTCGCTCGCGAGGCATCGTGTGTGCCTGAGCGGCTGGACGGCCTGTCGCTCACCGGCGTCCACGCATTCGGCCGACGCTGGACGGTGCGCGTCGATGCCGGCGCGGTGACCGTGGAGCCTACCTCGGCGAACCGCTGATACCTTCTGCGACCACGGTGCCGATCTACGAGTACGTCTGTATGGAGTGCGAGTCGCACTTCGAGGAGCTCGTCCGCGGCGAGGAGCAGGTCGCGTGCCCCGACTGCGCCGCGACCGACGTCTCGCGGCAGTTCTCCTCCTTCGCCGTGCACGGCGTGACGAAGGTCGCGACGGGCGGCGGCGGCGGATGCTGCGGCGGCTCCTGCGGCTGCGGCCACTAGCGCCGCGATGGCACGGGGGGACGAAGAGGGCGAGCTGCTGACGCCCGCCGCCCATGAGCAGCTGCAGTCCGAGCTCGCCGAGCTCGAGGGCCCGAAGCGGAAGGAGGTCGTACAGGCGATCGCGACGGCCCGGGCGCACGGCGATCTCTCCGAGAACTTCGAGTACCACGCGGCGAAGAACGAGCAGGGCTTGCTCGAGGCGCGGATCAGGGTGCTGCGCCACCGGCTCCAGCACGCGACGATCGTCGACGAGGCGGAGGCCGCGGCGAGCGGCGTCGTCACCGTCGGCTCGCGTGTGGAGCTGGAGAAGGACGACGGCGAGCGGCTCGAGATGGAGATCACGGGCGTCGGTGGCGTCTCACCCGACTCGCCCGTGGGCAAGGGCGCTGCTGGGCAAGGCGCCCGGCGACGAGATCGAGGTGGACGCGCCGCGCGGCCGCTGGCGGGCGCGAATCGTGTCCGTCGGGCGTGCCTCGTAGACTCGCCCAGCGAAGACGTCGGCTTGGCCGACGCTGGAGCGGATGAGTGCAGTGCCGGTCGCGGGGGTCGAGACCCTTGAGGAGTACGCGGCAGCAACCGCGAGCTGCACGCGCTGCCGGCTCGCGCAGGGACGGACGCAGGTCGTCTTCGGCGCGGGCAACCCGCGCGCCGACCTGATGTTCGTCGGCGAGGCTCCCGGCTTCCACGAGGACAAGCAGGGCGTCCCCTTCGTCGGCCAGGCGGGGAAGCTGCTCGAGGGGCTGCTCGCCGGTGTCGAGCTCCGGCGCGAGGACGTCTACATCGCGAACGTCCTCAAGTGCCGCCCGCCCGGCAACCGTGACCCGCAACAGGACGAGATCGAGACATGCGAGCCGCACCTCTTCCGCCAGATCGAACTGATCGAGCCGAAGGTGATCGCGACGCTCGGCAACTTCGCGACGAAGCTCCTCTCCGGGCGGCCGCTCGGGATCACACGTGTGCACGGCCAGGAGCAGGAGCTCACGATCGCCGGCCGCAGCGTCCTGCTCTATCCGCTCTACCACCCGGCTGCGGCGCTCTACACGCCGGCGATGCTCAAGGTGCTCGAGGCCGACTTCGCCCGCTTGCCCGGGCTCCTGGGTGCGGCCGAGCCGGCACCGCTCGAAGCGCTTCCCGAGCCCGAGCCGGAGCCCCTGGTCGAGGCTCCGGCCGAGCAGCTCGGCTTGTTCTAGGCAATCGGCCTAAGGAGCTTTGGCGAGCCCAAGGCTCTTGCAGGTGTCGCCGGTCGTGTCAGCGGGGAAGACGCCGACCGAGCCGCTGGGGAGCACGCAGGCGGCAAAGCGCGCGGGCTTCTGCGAGCCCGGGAAGGCCGAGGCATATTCACCGGCACAGGCTGCGACAGGCGAATCCGTGCCGGAGGCAATGACAGCCGTGTTTGCATCGAGCGAGTCAGTCTCGTAGCAGCCGATCGTCGCGACCGGTGTCGCACCCTGGGTGAGCGCGTAGCCGGCGTAGGCGGCCGCGGCGAACACGCCGGCGACGGCGAAGGCGGCGACGCACACGAGGATTCGCCGCGGGTAGCGCTGCGCGGTTGCGGCGGAAGTGCCGAAGATCCGGGACACGAGTTGCTCCTTCCGTTGCTGGAGCCGTTCCGCCGGGAAGTCGCGCTCAGGGGGAGGAGTAAGACGGATGGTCATTGCTCGTTCACCTCGATGCGAAGCGGGACGACGTCTACGTCCCCTTCGGGTCCGCACGTGTTGGCGAGTTCCCGCAGCCGGTGGCGGCCTCGCGCCAGCCGCGAGCGGACCGTGCCGATCGGAATGTCCAGGGCAGCGGCCGTGTCCTCATAGGAGAGCCCGCTCCAGTCGCAGAGCGCGACCACATCCTGTTCGCGCCGTGGGAGTCGGGCGAACAGACGCAGCAGGCGCCGCATCGCAGCCTGGTCGTCGAGTCGCGTCGAGGCCTCCTCGGCGAAGTCCGGTTCCTCGGCTCGCTCGAGCGGAAGGCGCGCGAACGCTTCGCGGCGGCGTCTCAGCGAGCGGCGCTGGTTACGCAGGACGTTGGTTGCGATCCCGTAGAGAAGCGGCAGCGCGCTCTCGGCCTGCAACGGCGCACGCCCACGGGTACGCCACGCGTGAAGGAAAGTGGTGGACGTCAATTCCTCGGCCACCGCCCAGTCGGCGGTGCGGCGGAAGCAGTAGTTGTAGATCCGGCCTGCATGCCGCTCGAACAGAACACCGAACGCGATGTCGTCGCCTTCACGCGCCTGCCGCCAGAGCACACGATCGGAAAGCTCATTCACCTCTGTCATCTGGGGGTCCGATGGCACCGACCGAGTTCCCGTTGCGCTACACCGGCTCGTCGAGACCCTGCACCGCGACCATGCGGAGGTTCGCGGCGCCCTCGCGCAGGCGCTTCGCCCCTTCGTACTCCGGCGAGTCGTACCAGCGCTTCGCGGCCTCGAGGTCGGGGAACTCGAGCACGACGAGCCGCGAGGGATCCCAGTCGCCCTCGAGCACCGCGAGCTCGCCGCCGCGGACGATGAAGCGGCCGCCGCCGGAGTGGACGGCGTCCGGCGACGCCGCCTTGTACTGCGCGTACTGCTCGCGGTCGTGGACGTCGGTCTCGACGATCACGTAGGCGGGCATGGTTGGATCGTACGCGTGGAGCAGCAGAGCCATTCGACGGAGGAGACGGAGGCGATCGCGGCCGAGCTCGCGCGGCGGCTCGCGCTGGGCGACGTCGTCACGGTCGCCGGGGAGCTCGGCTCCGGGAAGACGACCTTCGTCCGCGGCGCGTGCGGCGCGCTCGGCGTACGCGAGCGCGTGACGAGCCCGACCTACACGATCGGCCATCGGTACCACGGCGACGGCGTCGAGGTCTCCCACCTCGACCTCTACCGCTTCGAGGGCGTCTCCCCGGCGGAGTGGGGAGACCTCGAGCCGTACTTCGAGCAGGCGATCGTGTTCGTCGAGTGGCCGGAGGCGGGGGAGGGCGTCCTGCCGGCCCCTCGCTTCGCGGTGTGTTTGCGGCATGCTGGCGCTGGGAGAGCGGTGGAGATCGAGGAGTGTTGACGCTGGCCTTCGATACCGCGACCGCGGTCGCGACGAGCGCACTCGTGGACGACGACGAGCTGCTCGGCGAGCGCGTCTCGCGCGCGCAGACGCTGCTCGAGGACGTGGACGCGCTGCTGCGCCAGGCCGGCGCCCACCCGTCCGATCTCGACCGGCTCGCCGTCGGCCTCGGCCCCGGCAGCTTCACGGGAGTCCGCATCGGGCTCGCGGTGGCGCGCGGGCTCGCGCTCTCGCTCGACCTGCCCGGCGCGGGCGTCTCGACGCTCGCGGCCCTCGCCGCCGGCGCTCCTGGGGCGCTTCCGGTGGTCGACGCGAAGCGGCGCGAGGTCTTCACCCTCGTGGACGGCGAGCCGCGCGTGCTCACGCCGCAGGAGCTGCCGCTGGGCGACGGCGCCCTCTGCGTCGGCGACGGCGCGAAGCGCTACCGGTCGCTGCTCGAGGAGCGCGGCGCGGTCGTCCCGCCGGACGACGACGAGCGGCACCTGCCGCGCGCCCGCTTCCATGCGGCGCTGGCCGGCGAAGCCGGCTCGGTCGACGAGCTCGAGCCGCTGTACCTTCGCGTCCCCGATGCCGAGAGGAATCTCGGATGACGACGATCGAGCTGCGCCGGCTCGCGCTCGCCGACCTCCTCGCGATCGAGGAGATCGAGCGCCGCTCCTACCCGACGCCGTGGTCACGCTCGATGTTCGCGGGCGAGCTCGCGAAGCCGAGCTCGATCTGCCTCGGCGCCTTCGAGGCAGAGGGCGAGGACGGCGCGCTCGTCGGCTACCTGATCGTCTCGCGCTACGTCGACGCCTGGCACGTGATGAACGTCGCCGTCGATCCGGACCACCGCGGCCGTGGCGTAGCGACGATGCTGCTCGAGCGGCTCTTCGACCTCACGGCCGACGACGCCCGCCGCGGCTACACGCTCGAGGTGCGCGTCTCGAACGACAAGGCGATCTCCCTCTACGAGCGCCTCGGCTTCCGCTCGCGCGGCCTGCGGCGCGGCTACTACACGGACAACCGCGAGGACGCGCTGATCATGTGGAAGGACCCCGTCGCCGCCCGCGGTGCGTGACCCTTTTGTGACGGTACCTGTTACCGGTCTCATCCTCGGGATCGAGACGAGCTGCGACGAGACCGCGGCTGCGCTCGTCACCGGCGAGGGCGAGATCCGCTCGAGCGTCGTCTCGTCGCAGGCGGAGCTGCACGCGCGCTACGGCGGTGTCGTGCCCGAGGTCGCGTCGCGGCGGCACCTCGAGCTCGTGACGCCGGTGATCCGCGAGGCGCTCGCGGAGGCGGACGCGAGCCTCGAGGACGTCGACCGCGTCGCGGTGACCCGCGGGCCCGGGCTGATCGGCGCGCTCCTCGTCGGGCTCGCCGCAGCGAAGGCGGTCGCGTGGTCGCGCCGGCTACCGCTCGTACCCGTCGACCACCTCGACGGCCACGTCGCCTCGCTCTATCTCCAGCCGGAGCCGCTGGAGCCGCCGTTCCTCTGCCTGCTGGCGAGCGGCGGTCACACGATGCTGCTCGACGTCCGCTCGCACACCGAGCGGCAGCTCCTCGGGTCGACGCTTGACGACGCGGCGGGCGAGGCGTTCGACAAAGGCGCGCGCCTGCTCGGGCTCGGCTACCCCGGCGGGCGCGAGATCGACCTGCTGGCGCGCGAGGGAGACCCGAGTGCCTACGACTTTCCTGTCGCGCGCTTGCCAGGCCTCGACTTCTCCTTCTCGGGGCTCAAGACGGCGCTCCTGTACGCGGTCCGCGAGCTGGGCGAGGAGCAGCTCGAGGCGCGCCGCGCCGATCTCGCGGCCTCGTATCAGCACGCGATCGTGCGGGCGCTCGTCGAGCGCGTGCGGGATGCCGCAGAACAGACCGGGCGCGAGCGGATCGCGATCGTCGGCGGCGTCGCCGCGAACTCGGCGCTGCGGGCCGCGCTCCCGGACGCGGCCGCGGCACCGCTCGCCCTCTGCACCGACAACGCGGCGATGATTGCCTCGGCCGCCCGCTGGACCGAGCCGGTGCCGTACCCGCGCTACTTGGCCCTCGACGCGTACGCGTCGCGCTAAGCTCGCCGCGGGGTTCCGGTTCTTCCGCCCCGTTTGCAGCGACAAAAGGAGTAGGCCTTGGCAGTCGCAACGACGACCCACCTGCGCGAGAACCCGTTCGAGCTGGCGCGCGAGCAGCTGCGGCGCGTGGGCGACACGTTCGAGATCGACCCGAATCTGATCTCCGTCCTCGGTGAGTGCAAGAAGGCGATCGAGGTCTCGATCCCGGTGACGATGGACGACGGGACGACGCAGGTCTTCAAGGGCTACCGCGTCACTCACAACATCGCGCGCGGGCCGTCGAAGGGCGGCATCCGCTACCACCCCGACGTCACGGTCGACGAGGTCAAGGCGCTCGCGATGTGGATGACGTGGAAGTGCGCGCTGATGGGGATTCCGTTCGGCGGCGCGAAGGGCGGCGTCGTCTGCAACCCGAAGAAGATGTCGCGCCACGAGCTCGAGGGAATGACGCGCCGCTTCACGAGCGAGATCATCAACGAGATCGGCCCGGAGAAGGACATCCCGGCTCCCGACGTCGGTACGGACGGCTCGGTGATGGCCTGGATCTTCGACACGTACTCGATGAACAAGGGCCATTCCGTGCTCGGCGTCGTGACGGGCAAGCCGCTCACGATCGGTGGCTCGCTCGGCCGGGTCGAGGCGACGTCGCGCGGCGCGCTCTTCTGCATCCGCGACGCCGTCGCCAAGCTCGACAAGCGGCTCGCCGGGATGAAGGTCGTCGTCCAGGGCTTCGGCAACGTCGGTAGCTACCTCGCGAACTTCCTCCACCAGGAGGGCGCGCTCGTCGTCGCGATCTCCGACTCGACGACGGCGCTCTACAACCCGAAGGGCATCGACGTCCCGGCCGCCTTCGCCTACAAGGCCGAGAACCGCACGCTCGTCGGCCTCAAGGACGCAGAGACGATCACCGACGAGGAGCTCCTGCTGCTCGACTGCGACATCCTCGCGCCGTGCGCGCTCGAGCAGGTGATCACCGCGGAGAACGCCGAGAAGGTCAAGGCCCCGATCATCTGCGAGGGTGCGAACGGCCCGGTCACGCCGTCCGCCGACGCGATCCTCGAGGACAAGGGCGTCTTGATCCTGCCCGACGTGCTCGCGAACGCCGGCGGCGTCGTCGTCTCGTACTTCGAGTGGGTGCAGGGCCTCCAGGAGTACTTCTGGAAGGAGGTCGAGGTGAACGCGAAGCTCAACGACATCGTGAGCCGCGCGTTCGACGAGACGTGGGACACGGCCCAGAGCCGCAAGCTTCCGATGCGCGTCGCCGCCTACGGGCTCGCCGTGCAGCGCGTCGCCGAGGCGACGGTCATCCGAGGGATCTACCCGTAACGGAGGTCGCTCTCTTCACCGCGTCGGGTTGCCACCTCTGCGCGGCCGCCCGGCGCGTCGTCACCGCGGCACACGACGAGTTCGGCTTCGAGCTGCGGGAGGTGGCGATCGACGGCGATCCCGAGCTCGAGGCGGCGTACCGCGAGTGGATCCCGGTCGTGGAGATCGACGGCCGGCGGCGCTTCGTCTACCACGTGCACCCCGGCGCGCTGCGGCGGGCGCTTGCACAAGCGGGCTCGTAAGTAGGCCTGGTACAACAGAGAACGCTGTCACGAAGTCGAGCGAAGGGGGGTCGTGTGGCCGAGCGCCTGAACGTCGGCGTCGCCGCCCGCCTGTCCCGGTACCTCCAGGTGCTGACGCAGGCACGGAAGATGGGGAAGACGAGGATCTCCTCGCAGGAGATCGCCGAGTACACGAACATCAACGCGACGCAGATCCGCCGCGACCTGTCCAACTTCGGCAAGTTCGGCAAGCGCGGGGTCGGCTATTCGATCGAGCTCCTGCTCGACGCGATCCGGAAGATCCTCCGCACGCAGGGCCAGCACAACGTCGCGCTCGTCGGTGCCGGCCGGCTCGGGCAGGCGATCGCCTCGTCCTCGATCTTTGCCGAACACGGGATCAACATCGCCGTCGTCGTCGACACCGACGAGGCAAAGCTCGGGCAGCCCATCGGACGCGTCTCGGTCGAGCCGTACGGGCGGCTCCCGGAGCTCGTGCGCGACCACAACGTCGTCGTCGGCGTGCTCGCCGTGCCTGCGGACGGAGCGCAGAAGGCGGCGGACGACCTCGTCTCGGCCGGGGTGAAGATCATCTTCAACTACTCCGAGGCGCTGCTCGAGACCCCGGCCGACGTGACCGTGCACACGTCGAACCCCGCGGTCGAGCT
>CAVXXZ010000025.1:0-123325 GCA_963765795.1 uncultured Actinomycetes bacterium | reverse complement strand
GAACAGGGCGATGCGCCGGTAGCGCAGGCTACCCAGCGCGTCCCGCAGGTGCCCGACCCAGGCGACGTCGCTGCTCGGCATTAATCTCCAGGACGGCGTTCAGCAAGTTCGCTACCAGACCCATACACGGCCGCGACGTAGGCGAGAGCCTTCACGTCCTTCGGCAGGCAGTCGCCACCGAACCCAACGCTGGCATTGAACGGAGCGGCCAATTCGATGGTCGAGGCCCGCTGCCTCGGCCATGTCGCGTACGTCAGCCCCAACACGTTCGCAGATTTCCGCGATCTCGTTTATGAAGGATATTTTGGTCGCTGAGGAATGCGTCGCACGTGTATTTCACCATCTCCGCCGACTTCATATCCGTGTAGATGATTGGCTTGCCCAGCGGCTCGTACAGCTTGCCGACGGCGGCGGCAGCTCGATTTCGAACGAAGCACGACTCGGTCCGGCTGGAGAAAGTCGATTACCGCGGTGCCTTCTCGCAAGAACTCAGGGTTGACGATTGTGGCTGAAAAGTGCTCGACCTCTTGGAGGCGCTCGAGCGCCTGGCTTATGCCGACGGGGCCGGTGCTCTTACTTATTAGAATGGCTCCGTCCGGAGGCCGGGCGTCGGCGATTGCTCGGCCGGCGGCTCGTACGTTGGCCAAATCGGCAAGTCCCTCGACCATGGTCTGGGTGCCTACGGCGATGAAGACGAACTCAGCTTCTGCGACCGCTTCTGCGAAAGGAAGGAGCCAATGCAGCCGGCCGGAAGCAGCGCCGCATCGACCAGCTGAGCCAAACCTGGCTCGAAGAAGGGCATCTCGCCGTGGGCTATGCGGGCCGATGCGCTCCCTTCATGATCCATGCAGACGACCTTATGGCCGAGCTTTGGAAGCATGCGGCCGTGACTAGGCCAACGTGGCCGGCACCAACAATGGTTATTCGTCGTTCTAGGCTCGGCAGAGGTTTCATGCACGAAAGGTAGCGGCTTCACGTTGAGATGAAGTTGATATCCAGAATGGGATGAGTGCATGAGCTGTGCTGCCAAAAGCGCTGGTAGCGTGATCCGGCGGAAAGAGTATTAAGTTCTGCAGGTCAAGGAAGTAAGGCCTCCTGAGGGGATCTGTCAGAAGCATCGACTGTCTTAGAAGACGCAGTTGACAGAGGTTTGCAGGCCGAGTGAGGATGGGGCCCGCCACTTACACACCATGTCCGCCCGAGGCGATTTGTTAGTAAGGGATTGTGAATGTAAGTTAGTTCACCCAGAGATTCACAACGGTGCGCCTCTGGCTGTCGGGCGGGGAGAGGCGATTCGCAGGTTACTACTGAATATTAGGTAGTTGTGTGAAATATTTTCCTCGTTTGATTTGCGGTGGACGGCCGAGTCCAGCACGGAATGCAAGTTGGGCAGGACGTCAGCGATGGGCAATATCCAACATCTCATTGAGGGCTTTATCTGTCGGCAACCATATGTTGGTCTGGCAGAGCCTCGTTGCCGCACCGCGGAATGCAGGCTCGCTCGAGGTCTGGTGCGACGTTCTCCGTCCAGCTCTGTCCACGCCAAACTGGTCGACGTCACTGTCTGCGTCGTGGCACCGGTATTTCGAGTGAATAGTTGAGAGGAGCTCCAAGAGCTCCGGGACTTTTACCCCAAAAGCGAAAATAGCCGTCTTTTTCTTCGACTACTACGACGCTTCGATGGTCGCTGCCCTGCACGCAGGCGCTACAGGCATCATCAATGACAAGGCGTTGCCCTCGGCCTGGTCCTTCCCTCTTGAGCTTCTGAAACCAAATCACAAGAGTGGCTGCCGGCGAATTCGTCTGCTCCGCCCAGGCAGCGCACCTCCGGCCCGTGGTTCCATGGCAAGGGACCCTGGCCTGCGCTCGAACGCCGAAAGGAAGAAAGCCTCACGCAGAGGGAGCAGGAGGGGATCGCGTTGCTTTCGCAGGGCCACACCAATCGCGGCATCGCCGCGCAGCTATCACTATCGGAACACACGGTCAAGGACGCACCTGACGCGGCGTTGTCATCTTGAGAAAAACTGCACGTGACGAACAGGGTCCAGGCCGCAAGCTCCAGCCAGGGAATTATTCGATGTCGACCTTAAAGGAGCGTCAACGCGTATGGCGATTCTGCTGGAGGACGAGGAGATCTTTCTGACCTCATGAGCTACCTCCAGGCGCGATGGACATGACGTCATCGTTGCCCATGATGGTGAAACTGCACTCAAACTATGGCGAGAGCAGTCTGGAGCTGTCGTGCTGGACATCGGCGACTGCTTTAAGACGAACGGGTGGCATGCTTGCAAAACGATATGCACAGAGTCCGCAACTCCCGTCATGATCTCGGTCACCGGCGCCGACGCCGAAGAAGAAATGGTGCGTGGGCTCGAGCTGGGTGTGAAGACGACGTCGCCAAAGCCATTTAGCCCTCGTATGCTGCAGTGGCGTGCGCGATCTTGCGAGGACGCAGACGCGAGCGAATCCACCTCGTCTGGTGCCTGACCATCTCGCTATTTAGCTATGGACGGCCAGTGGCGAAAGGCGATTTCCGGCGATCTCAGTGTGTGCCTTACAGATGGCCTGGAGTATCGCGCTTGGAGAGCTTGCCTTGTTGAGCGGCCAGGTGGTGCCCCACAGCGACCTCATTCACCGGGTTTGGGGGCTACAAGGGGAGAAGCAAGCAGCCAGGTCGTTAAGGGACACATCAGGAGCATCCGGGCTGAAACTGGAGACAATAGGCAGTAAGTCAACAATCAGGATCGTTCCGAGCTGTCTGGTTAACATATCGGAACCGGCTACATCGTGACCGTTTTCCCACTTCACCGGCGTCATCCACACCAGTTTGCGTGGGCAACACAACGTAATGAGGCCACCGGACAGAACGTAGGGTCTTGTAACTTTCACAGCAAATCATTCCATGAAAAGATGTGGCTAAGTGAGCATTCGTGTACTGCTTGCGGACTACGATAAAGATTTCCTTGACGTGACTGCCTGACGGCTTTCGTTGAGTGGATTTGCGGCGAGCGCCGTGACTAACTGCTGAGGAGGCGTAGATAGCCTGATTGCCGTAGGAGCCGACATCGCTCTCCCCGACGTCGACATGCCATTCCTGCCGGGCATTCAAGCCTGTCGATAATTCGCGATACGTCACAGCTGCCGGTTGTCCTGATGAGCGGCAACCGGCATGAGAGCGAGATTGTCATAGGTTTCGCTGGCGGTGCCTAACTACTACCTTGTAAAACCCTTCATGTTTTAGCACCTGGTGATGTGTTTTCGCGCGCGATCCCTAAAAGTGGACCCGGCGCAGGCGGAAGCAAAGCACGTACTGGAACCCGAAGTAGGTATGCAGAAACATGGCCACGTATTGCTCACGAAGGTCGGCGAGGTCGTCGCCGATCGTCAGCTCGACGGTGTCGTCGCCCTTGGCCTTGACCATGCTCTCGACATTGTCCTTGCTCCAGCCGAGCTGGGTCAGGATGAAGGCGGGCGTCAGGTTCAGCTTGATCACGCGTTGCAGCGAGAAGGCGACGTCCTCCGCGCGCACCGGATTGCCGGAATGGAACTTGAGGCCGGGGCGGATCTTGAGGGTGATCGTGCGGCCGTCGTCGCTGACGCTGTAGCTCTCGGCGACGCCGGCACGAGCTTTGCCGTGTCTTCGGCCTCGTAGGCCATGACCCGGTCGTAGAGCTGGTTGATCATCTCGCCGCCCGAGAGCTCGAACACCTCGGCCGGGTCGAGGCTGATGATGTCGTCGATGTTCTTGGCGATCACCAGCGTGTCCGCCGGCGTCGCCGCGCGCAGAGCGGGCGCAGGCCCCGCCAGCAGCAGCGCCACGGCTGCCACCCAAGCCATCCCGAACCTTGTCATGATCTCCCTCCCGCCGACCCCTTTGCTGGCCCCCGATCCGGGCCGGTTGCCGCGCGTGCGCCGCGGAGCTTGCGGGTCGGCCGGCGGATCCGGCCCCGGTGGCGCATCGGCAGATCGCCGATCATCGCCCGGGACCGCCCGCGGGTGCAACAGAAAGCCGCGCGGTCGCACGGCCGGGTCAATGCAATTGGATCCTGGCCGACCAGTACTACATATGGTACTGATGCGGGCATGGCTCGGCTCGACAAGCTGCTCAGCGCAATGCGGCGCAATCCGGCCGGCGATTGGCGGATCGAGCAGCTGAAGACGGTCGCGGACCGCTACGGCATCGCTTGGCGGCAACCGGGCACGAGCCACGTGACCTTCCGTCCGCCAAGCGGCGACAAGCTGACCGTGCCGGCGCGAAGGCCCATCAAGCCGGTCTCTACGTCCGCAAGTTCCTCGCCCTGATCGAAGCCCTGGAGACAACCGATGGCGACCCGACTTGACTACCCGTTTCAGATCCGGCCCATGACGGCGGACGAAGGCGGCGGCTACCTGATCGAGTTTCCGGATCTGCCCGGCTGCCTGTCGGACGGCGAGTCCATCGAGGAAGCAATCGCGAACGGCGCCGACGCGCTCCGCTCATGGCTCGCCACCGCCCGCGAATTCGGCGACCCGATCCCGCCGCCCTCGCGCCCGTCAGATGACGCCTACAGCGGCCGCTGGAACATGCGGGTGCCGAAATCGCTTCACCGACGGCTTGCCGAACGTGCCAAAGCCGAAGGCGTCAGCCTAAACACCCTGGCCGTAACTCTGCTCGCCGAAGGCCTGGGCCGCCGCGTGCCCGACCGCGATCAGTTTGCGGCTTGAACGCTGAGCCGGTCGGGCATCGGGGGTTCGGGAGAACCAGCCCTCGATCGTGGCGTGCCGGACGATGGACGGATGCTTCTTTCGCAGCATGACGACGTACTCGATGGCCGTGAACGGATAGTCGCCGTGGAAGTGGGTCCACGTCGCGCCTACGCCGAATTCCGCCTTCATCCCCGGCTCCATCCGTTCACTGCTCGCCGGAAAGGCGATTGATCCGGCGGGCGAGGGGACGTTTAATCAGGGGTCGGCAACGATCCGAAACAGGGAGGCAGGAACCATGGGTAAGATGACAAGGCGGAGCGCGCTGCTGGCGGGCGCGGCGGTGGTCGGGCTGGCCGGCTGCCAGCCGGCGATGGCGGCCGAGCAGGGCACGATCTACTACATGATCCCGACGCTGCTCGACGAGTTCCAGACCGAGACCCAGAAGGCGGTCGAGGAGGTGTTCGGCGAGATGGGCTACAAGGTCGTCTCGCTCGACGCCCAGAACCGCCCGACCTGCCAGCTCAACCAGCTCGAGGACGTGATCAACCTCAAGCCCGACGCGATCATCATGAACGCGGTCGACTTCGACGCCATCGTGCCCGGGCATCGAGAAGGCGCAGCGCCGCCGGCATCAAGGTCATGAACTTCGACCGCCAGATCCGCAACACCAAGTTCGAGCTGACCTCGGTCGCCGGCACGGTCGAGATCGGCCAGATCGCCGGCGGCGAGGCGGTCCGCCTGCTGACCGAGCGATAGAACGGCAGCGCCAAGGGCAAGGTGCTGCAGATCCTGGGCGATCCCGGCGACAACTACACGCTCGACATCCAGAAGGGCTTCGAGGAGGTGATGAGGCCAGAGGCGCCCGACGTCGAGATCATCACCAAGGCGGCGATGCAGTGGGAGGCTACGAACGCCGGCCAACATCGTTCGAGGACCAGCTCCTGGTGAACCCCGACATCGACCTGATCTTCTGCCACGCGGCCCACCTGACCGTGCCGATCGTCTCGATCCATGGAGGCTGCAAGGGCATGAAGCCCGGCCAGATCATGATGATGGCCACGCAACGGCGCCCCGGTCGGGCTCGACAACATCCGCAAGGGCTGGCAGCAGGTCGAGGTCGAGCAGCCGCCTACGCCCAGGTCTACGGGCTCGCCATGTTCACGCCCATGATCCTGGCGCGGCAAGGAGCCTGAAGCCCGGCACCTACGACGTGCATCGGGCTGAAGTCCGAGCTGACCGATCGAGGACTGGGGCCCGAACCTCAAGATCCCGGGGGCCGCGATCACCAAGGCGAACGTCGACGACACCCGCTTCTGGGGCAACCTCACGCCGCCCACCCAGCCGGTCCAGGTGGTCGAGTAGCCACGGCATCGCACCGGGCGCTTCGGGCGCCCGGACCGCCTCAGGGGTCGGGCGATCGCGCGCAGGCCTGGCTCTTCGGCTTCAGCCGAAGATCTCCTTGAACCTTTTGATGCCCGCCCGGAAGCCCGCCTCGAAGTCGCCGTCGCCCGGGTGGTAGACGCTCTCGAAGGAAACCACGCCGCCATAGCCGTCCGCGCGCAGCGCATCCGCGAGCGGGCCGAACTGATCGGCGAGCTGGCCCTTGCCGAACTCGCGGACCTTGAGATGGGCGCGCGCCGTGTCGACCTGGACGTCCTTGAGGTGCAGGTGGCCGAGCCAGCCGCCTTTGAGCTCGTCGTAGCCGTCCGGCCAGGCGCGCTCGTGGGCGTAGCAGGCATTCGCCGGGTCCCACAGCACCTTCAGATGATCGCTGCCGATCGCCTCGCAGGCAGAAGGCGGGCGGTGTAGGCCGAGTGGACCATGGTGCCGTTGCCGGTCTCGACCACCAGGTCACCCCCGCCTGCTCGGCCAGGCGCACCGCGGGGGCTCGATCAGGGGCGGCAGGCAGTCCCAGGCACCTTTGGCGACGTTCCATTTCTCGGCGCCGTGACTGCCCCAGAGGATCATCTCCTTGCGGCCGCTCATGATCCGCACCAGGGGACAGCCGAACTCCTGCGCCATGGCGATACAGCGCCTGAGCCCGTCCAGGTGGCGTTCGTGCAGCTCATCGCCCGGTCGGGTCGACATCGGCAGGGCCGCGAACACGTGCGGCGAGATGCAGGCGACCCTTTTGCCATGCCTTCTGAGGAGGTCGAGGGCGCGCCGGCGTTCCCCGGCGTCGAGGTCGCCTACCTCTTTGTCCCACAAGTACTGCAGCTCCGCATACTCGAGCCCGAACTCGTCCATGACCGTGAGCGCATGCGCGAAGTCCCGGCTGATGCCGTCGGTGATGACGCCCAGGTTCACGGGGCCCGCTCCCCGCGCTATCGGGTCAGCTCGGCGCCGACGATGTCTTCGAGGATCCGGGTCACGACCCAGTTGTCGCCGTCCGGATAGCGGGTGATGCCGGCCTGGAACAGCTGCATGGCGGTCGCGGCGGTGAACAGCGGCACGCCGAGGTCGCGCGCCATCTCGAGCGCGATGCTCAGATCCTTGTGCATGGTCTCGATCTGACTGCCGGTGTCCTTGAACCGGCGCTCGATGATGCAGGCGAGCGCGGTATTGGCGACCACGCAGCCGGCGGCGGACGTGCTGACCACGTCATGAAGGACCTGCCCCCTGACGCCCGCCTTCGCCGCCAGCGCGGCTGCCTCGAAGGTCGCGCCGTAGATCCCGCCGATCACCGTCTGCAGGCAGGCTTTGACCGTTTGCCCCATGCCCGGCTGGTCGCCGACCCGGTGGATCGACCTGCCGACCGCCTCCATGAGCGGGCGGTACTCCGCCACCAGCTGGTCGGAACCCGCCACCATCATCGTGAGCGTTCCGGCCTGTGCGCCGCCGAAACCGCCGCTGACCGGCGTATCGATCAGACCGATACCGTCTCCAGCCCGTCCGCGATCTCCCGGGCTGCCGGGGGGCCGACGGTCGCGGTCAGAAGCACCGCCGAGCCCGGCCGCAGCGAGCGCACGAGGCCGTCCTCGCCGAGGATCACGGCTTTCGCCTGGTCGCCGTTCATGACCATGACGAAGACCCCCTCCGCGTGTTCGCCGACTTCGCGCGCGCTCGCCGCCGGCCGGCCGCCGAGCTCGACGAAGGCGCGCATCCGACGCTCGGCGAGGTCGAAGCCGGTCGTCTCGAACCCCGCTCCGATCAGGTTCCTGGCCAGACCGCTGCCCATGTCGCCAAGCCCGATCACACCCGCACGTTTCATGGTTTTTCCCCCAACTGCACCAGCTGTATGCCCTGCCGGGGCAGGCGCGCCGCCGAGCCTTTGCCCGCGCGCCGTCAGTCGCGGGCACCGAGCTGGTCGATCATCTTCTGCAACTCGGCCCGCTGCGGCGCGGCCGCGGGCATCTTGGCCAGGAGGCGCTGCCAGTACGTCCGCGCCCGCTCGGGATCGCCCTGCTCGGCGGCGGCGCGGCCGAGAAAGTAGAGCGCCTCGGGATCATCGGCGTCGAGCGCGGCGAGGCGCTGCAGCTGGTCGATCGCCGCGGCCGAAAGCGGGGCGTCGTCGCGCTCGAGCGCGAGCAACGCCTCGGCGTAATCGCGCTGGGCGGTCGGGTCGTCGGGCAGGCGGGTCGCGACTTGCCTCGCCGCCTCGGCCGCCTTGGCGTTGTCGCCGAGCACGCGGTAGGAGCGCGCCAGCATGCGCCAGCCCTCGACGTCGTCCGGCTGCTTTGCGAGGCGGGCGGCGAGCTTGTCGACCATGCCCCGGATCATCTCGGTCTGCTGCTCAGGCGGCGTGTCCCTGGCGGCCTGCATCTGCCCGGCGCTCGGTCCGCGCGCGCCAGTCTGCGCGTCGGCGTCGCCGCCCGGTGCCGCGATCCCGAGCGCGTTCGCCGCCGCTGCGAGCTGCTGCTGCACGAACGGCGCCCCGGCGTAGACCCTGGCACCGCGGGCGAGCGCCGCCTCGGCATCCGCGCTCTGGCCGAGCGCCGCCCGGGCGCGGGCGAGCCGGATCCAGCCTTGCCAGTCCTTGGCATTCGCCCCGAGGGCGGTTTCGAGCTTTGCGACCTCGGCACGCAACACGTCGGGATCGCCCGGCAGCTGATCCGCCGGCTCGGCCGCCGCCACCGCCGGCGCCGCCGGCTGGGGGATCACCTTGGCGGGATCCTGGCCCAGGTCCTGCGCCAGCGCCATGACCCGCTCGCGCAGCACCGCGAGATAGGGGGCGTCGGCCGGCGTGTCCTTGTCAGGCCCGCCCAGAGATCGAGCGCCTTTTGCCGCTCGCCGCGCTGGACCAGGGCCAGGCCCTGATAGAAGCGCGCGCGTGGGTCGCGGGGATCGAGCTCGAGCGCGCGCGCCAGCGCCTTGCCGGCCTTCTCGGTGACGATCCCGCCCGCGGCCCCGATCGACGCCTCGGCGAACCCCGCCTGCAGCTCGGCGCTATGGTCGTCCAGCGTCAGCGCGTGCTGATAGGCTTCGGCGGCCTTGGCCGGCTGCTTGACCAGCTGATAGGCGGCCGCCAGCCGATGCCAGCCCTCGAGGTCGTCCGGCGCCGCCGCCACCCGCTGCTCGAGCTTCGCGATCAGGCTCTCGACCGAGGGCAGGGCCGGCGGTGCGCCGGCGCCGGCTGCGGTCGTATCCGGCGCGGGCCGCTGGGCAAAGGGCAGGGCAGGCAGATCGGGCCGCCCGAGCCGGTCGTAGAGCACCGCCGAGAGCGCCGGCAGCGTCAGCAGCAGGATCAGCGCCGTGCCCCAATGGCGCCTGGCGAGGCCAGGAGCCGGCAGCCGCTCGGCGCGCCCGCCGGCGTCGGCGGCGAGCATCCGCCGCTCGACTTCGAGGCGCGCCGCCCGGGCCTCCTCGGGGCCCAGCAGGCCACGCTCCTGGTCCCGCTCCAGCTCGCCGAGCTGGGCGCGATAGACGCTGAGGTCGTGCTCGCGGCGGGCAGCAACCGCGCCCGGCCGGCGTAGCAGCGGCGACAGCACCAGCGCCAGCACCAAAACCGTCAGCGCGGCCAGGATCGGCCAGAGGCTCATCCGGGACTCCTCGGGCGCCGGCCACCTCTGCCGGGCGTGCCCGCTCTTGAGATAGAGCGCCAGAGGGGGGCCCGGCAACCGGCCTCTGGGCAGTCGCCGCGGCCGCTCAGTGCTCCGGACAGCCGGCCACGCGCGCCCGCAGGCGGGCCAGGGCCAGCACGGTATCGATCGTCGGCGTCGGCACGCTCGACCAGCCGGCCCATCTCCTGCACGGCGCGCCACCAGCGCGTCGATCTCCATCGGCCGGCCGCGCTCCAGGTCCTGGAGCATCGAGGTCTTGTGCGCGCCGACCGCGGCGGCGCCGTCGATGCGCTGGTCGACGTCGATGCGCGAAGCGCACGCCCGAGCCTCTCGCCGATCGCCTGCGCCTCGAGCATCATGCCGCGCGGCGACCGCGCGCGTGCCGGGATCGCGCGCGATCACGTCGAGGGTCGCGCCGGTCAGCGCGCTGATCGGGTTGAACGAGAGGTTGCCCCAGAGCTTGACCCAGATCTCGTCGCGGATCTGCGGCCGGACCGGCGCCTTGAGGCCGGCCGCGATCAGGGCCTGGCGACAGGCGCTCGACGCGCTCGGTGCGCTGCCTCGGGCTCGCCGAGGCGTGAACCGGTCGCCCTCGTGTGCTGGATCACGCCCGGCTCGACGACCTCGGCCGCCGGATAGACGACGCAGCCGATGGCCCGCTCCGGGCCGATGGCGTCCCACTGCACGCCGCCGGGATCGACGCTCGCGAGCGCGCCGGTCCTCGCAGCGGGCCGCCGAGCCCGTAGAAATACCACCAGGGCACGCCGTTCGACGCCGTGACCACGGCCGTCTCGGCGCCGAGCAGCGGCCGCATCGGCGGCGCCGACGACCGGCAGCGCCGATGCGCCTTGAGCGTGATGACGACGTAGTCCTGCGGGCCGGCTCGGCCGGGTCGTCGGTGGCGCGCGGACGCACCGGTGACGCTCTCGCCGCCGAGCGGAGCGTCAGCCCGTTCGCTCGGCATCGCCGCGAGGTGGGGGCCGCGCGCGATCAGGCTGACCTCGGCGCCCGGCGCGCGCCAGCTCGGCCGCCAGCAGCCCGCCGATGGCGCCGGCGCCGAAGATGCAGATCCTCATGCCGCCGAGGCCCGAGCTTCTCGGCGAGGCCGATCCGCTGCAGCTTGCCGGTGGCGCCCTTCGGGATCTCGTCGAGGAACACCACCTTGCGCGGCACCTTGAAGTCGGCGAGCCGCGTCGGCGGCGAAGTCGCGGATCTCGCGCTCGCTCGGCCGTCATGCCCTCGCGCAGCACGACCGCCGCCGCGACCTCCTCGCCGAGCTTGGCGTGCGGCATGGCGAAGGTGACCACCTGGGCGACCGCCGGGTGGTCCATCAGCACCTCGTCGACCTCGAGCGGGGTGACCTTCTCGCCGCCGCGGTTGATGATCTCCTTCAGCCGGCCGGTGATGCGCAGGTAGCCCTCGGCGTCGAGCATGCCCTGGTCGCCGGTGCGGAACCAGCCGTCGGTGAAGGCGCTCGGCGTTGGCCGTCGGGTTGTTCTCGTAGCCGGCGGTGACGTTCGGCCCGCGGATGACGACCTCGCCGATCTCGCCCGGCGGCAGCAGGCTGCCGTCCGTCGTCCATGATCGCGACCTCGGGCCCGGCCGCGATGCCGACCGATGCCGGGCTTGCGCGCGCCGCGGCGGCAGCGGGTTGCGACGCCATCTGGTGGGCGGCCTCGGTCATGCCGTAGGCCTCGATCACCGGGCACGCCGAAGGTCGCCTCGAGCTCCGCCATCACCTGCGGCGGCAGCGAGGCCGAGGAGGAGCGGATGAAGCGCAGCGGGCCGCGCGCGACGATCTCCGGGTTGCGCTCGGCGCGCGGCGAGGATCGCCTGGTGCATGGTCGGCACGGCCGTGTACCAGGTCGGGCTGCGCCTCATCGAGCCAGGCGAAGAAGCGCAGCGCGTTGAAGCCCGGGCGTGCAGCAGACCGACGCCGCCGGCCGACGAGCGAGGCGAGCACCGCCGCGATCAGCCCGTGGATGTGGAACAGCGGCATGACGTTCAGGCAGCGGTCGGCGGGCGTCAGCGCCAGCGTCGCGCCGATGTGGCGGGCCGAGGCGGCGAGGTTGCGCTGGCGTCAGCGGCACGATCTTGGGCCGCGAGGTCGTGCCCGAGGTGTGCAGCACCAGCGCGACGTCGTCCGGCTGCGGCCGGCCCGGCCGGCGACCGGTGCGCCGGCGAGCGCCCGCCGCCTGCAGCGTCGAACACCCCGGCCGGCGCGCCGCGCCGGCACCGCGAGCTCGAGGACCGGGATGCCAGTGCCGCCGCGCGACCGCGCGCGCGGCTGTGTCGTCGCCCGCCTGGACGATCAGCGCCTTGGCCCGCAGGTCGGTCAGGTAGAACTCGAACTCCTCGGCGCGGTAGGCCGGGTTGAGCGGCGCGGTCGGTCGCGCCGGCCGCGATCGGCCGACGAAGGCGGTCGCCATCTCCGGCCCGTTCGGCAGACGATCGCGACCCGGTCGCCGCGGCCGATGCCCGAGCGCGTTCAGGGCCGGCGATCGTGCGCCGCAACCAGCCGGCGCAGCCCGCCATAGGTGAGCGGCGGCCGGTCGGGCGCGCCGATCGCCGCGGCCTCGTCCGGGCCGTTCGCAATCAGCTCGATGATCGTCAAAGCGGTCGGCTCGGCGGTCGGCATGGCGGTTGGCTCGCGCTGGCGTGACCCGATGCGGCCCTGCCATCGCCAGCAGGCCGCATGTCAACCTACCGCGCGGCGCCGATTTGCGCGACCGGCTTTGACGCCGGTTTCGGACTCGATGTCGCACCGCTGCAACCAGTCGGGGCCCCCATCTGTTGATCTCTCGAAACCAGACAACAGAGGATGCGATCGCCCACCGCGACCGGTGGGCGACCCCCGGCGATGACCATCCAGACTTCGGCCCAGTGGTGGCGCCTGATCGAGCAGAATTGGGACGAGCTCGTCGCCCTGCTCGAACGCTGCGGCCTCGACGACCGCGCCGGCATGGAACGCCTGAAGGCCAGGCGCGATGCCCGGATCGCCCGCCGCCTGCAGGCGGCAAGGCAACGGGCGCCGGCCGGGCGCCCGGGCCGGCTCGGCCACGACTGGCGGGTGCTGTTCGACCTCTGCGCCGAGCAGTGGGTGCTCTACCAGGAGGTCGGCTAGCGCTTTCGCCCCCTTCCCGAAGGGCGCCGGCTCGACAGGTCCTGTGCGCGCAGCTTGCTGGTCAGGGCCGCTTCCCGCGGCTATAGGTAGCGCCAAGCCAAATCGCGGGAGGCATCCATGGCAACGCACACCGTCTTCGACAAGTCCAAGCTGCCGAGCCGGCATTCCACGGTCGGGCCCGACCGGGCGCCGCACCGTTCCTACTACTACGCCATGGGCCTGTCCCAGGCCGACATCGCGCCAGCCGTTCGTGGGCGTGGCCACGACCTGGAACGAGGCCGCGCCCTGCAACATCTCGCTTGATGCCGCCAGGCGCAGGCCGCCAAGCGCGGGCGTCAAGGCGGCGGCGGCACGCCGCGCGAGTTCACGCACCATCACCGTCACCGACGGCATCGCCATGGGCCACGAGGGCATGAAGTCCTCGCTGGTCGCCGCGAGGTGATCGCGGATTCGGTCGAGCTCACCGTGCGCGGCCATTCTACGATGCGCTGGTCGGCCTCGCCGGCTGCGACAAGTCGCTGCCCGGGCATGATGATGGCGATGGTGCGCCTGAACGTGCCCTCGGTCTTCATCTACGGCGGCTCGATCCTGCCCGGCCGCTTCCACGGCAGCGACGTGACCGTCCAGACGTGTTCGAGGCGGTCGGCCAGCATGCGGCCGGCACGATGACGACGCCGAGCTCGACGCGCTCGAACGGGTCGCCTGCCCCTCGGCCGGCTCCTGCGGCGGCCAGTTCACCGCCAACACGATGGCCTGCGTGTCCGAGGCGATCGGGCTTGCGCTGCCCGGCTCGGCCGGCGCGCCCGCCCCCTACGAGACCCGCGACCAGTGGGCCGAAGCCCCGGGCGAGGCGGTCATGGCGCTGCTCGAGAAGGCCTCCGGCCGCGCGACATCGTGCACCCGCAGCGCGCTCGAGAACGCCGCGCGCGTGGTCGCGGCCTCGGGCGGCTCGACCAACGGCGGCCTGCACCTGCCGGCGATCGCGAACGAGGCCGGGATCGACTTCGACCTGCACGACGTCTGCGAGATCTTCCGCGCACGCCCTACATCGCCGACCTCAAGCCGGGCGGGAAGTACGTCGCCAAGGACCTGCACGAGGCGGGCGGCGTGCCGATGGTGATGAAGGCGCTGCTGGATGGCGGCTACCTGCATGGTGACTGCATCACCGTCACCGGCAGGACGATCGCCGAGAACCTCGCGGCGGTGACGTGCGACGCCGACCAGCACGGTGATCCGGCCGGTCGCCGACCCGATCACCGAGCCGGCGGCGTGGTCGGGCTGCGGGGCACCTCGCGCCCGAGGGCGCGATCGTCAAGGTCGCGGGCATGACGAGCCTGAAGTTCCGCGGGCCCGGCGCGCGTGCTTCGACAGCGAGGAGGACGCCTTCGCCGCGGTCCAGGCGCGCCACTACCAGCGAGGGCGAGGTCCTCGTCATCCGCTACGAGGGCCCGCGCGGCGGGCCGGGGATGCGGGAGATGCTGGCGAGACCGCCGCGCTCTACGGCCAGGGCATGGGCGACAAGGTGGCGCTGATCACCGACGGCCGCTTCTCGGGCGCCACCCGCGGCTTCTGCATCGGCCACGTCGGGCCGGAGGCGGCGGTCGGCGGCCCGATCGGGCTGCTCCAGGACGGCGACATCATCGTCATCGACGCGGAGGCGGGCAGGCTCGACGTCGAGCTCGCGGACAGCGAGCTGCAGGCGCGTCGGAGCGCCTGGCAGCCGCGCGCGACGATCTACCGCTCGGGCGCGCTCTGGCGCTACGCTCAGACCGTCGGCCCGGCCGAGAAGGGCGCCGTCACCCACCCCGGTGCCAAGGCGGAGGTGCGCAGCTACGCGGAGATCTGAGCAAGCCTGGCCGGCGACCGCGGACGAGGTGGAATCATACAAGGGCGCGGCGGAACGGCGCTCGCATTGATGGCGGGGTTGCTTCCCCGTGGTGTAGGAACTAAACTGGTTCCGGATTGGAGGCGTTTTGGAGCCAGACATGCCCGTCAGCCTGTCCATCAAGAATGCGCCCGACGAGATGGTGAAGCGTCTCAAGGAGCGCGCCGAGCGCCATCATCGGTCGTTGCAAGGGGAGCTCATGGCGATCCTCGAAGAGGCTGTGGCCGGGCCTCGATCGCACACCCCCGACGATGTTCTGACCAGGACCCGGCAGCTCGGCCTGTCGACCCCGCGCGAGGCTGCCGCGATCGTACGCGAGGACAGGGATGGCCGTTAAGGTCGTCGACGCGTCGGCGTTGGGTGCCCTGCTGTTCGGCGAGCCGGACGGTGCTCTGATCGCCGAACGCCTGCGGGGGGCTGGCCTCGTCGCTCCCGCATTGCTGCCGTTCGAGATCGCCAACATTTGCCTCAAGAAGGTGCGCCGGCACCCCGATCAGCGGGATGCCCTCATGGCCGCGTTCGAGATGCTCGGTCGGATGGAGCTGGGCGTCATGGACGTCGACCATGGTGACGTGCTCGGGCTCGCCGAACGTTCGGGCGGCTTACCACCTATGACGCGAGCTACCTGTGGCTCGCCCGCAGGACGAGCTCGGAGCTGGTCACGCTTGACCGGCAGCTCGAGGCGGCGGCGGCAGCGAGATCGTAAGGGTCTGGAAGTCGGAAGCGGGGGCCCTGCCTTGATGCGGTAGCCGTTCAGCCCCGAGGACACGAGACTCGCGTCCCCGCCCAGCGGGCAACAGGACCCTGGGTGCACCCGCTGAGGTTTGGCCGGCGGCGAGTTTGCTGGCATAGTCGCGGCCGTCGGCGGGTACCTGTCGGGGGGCGGGGATGACTCAGTATCTCGGTATGTTGCGGCTGGAGCGCCGGATCGCGCTGGTGACCGGCGGCGGCAACGGCATCGGGCGGGCGACCTGCCAGGCGCTGGCCGAGGCCGGTGCCTGGGTCGCGGTCGCCGACATTGATCCGGAGGCGGCTCAGCGGGTCGCGGCCGAGATCGGGCGGGGCGAGGCGCATCGGCTCGATGTCACGGACGAGGACGAAGTCGCGGCGGTGGTCGAGGCGATCGCCGCCCGCCACGGGCGGATCGACATCCTGGTCAACAACGCCGGGCTCGGCGCCCGGGTCCCGACGGTCGAGCTGCCGACCGAGCGCTGGCGTCAGGTCATGGCCGTCAACCTGGATGGCAGCTTCTTCTGCGTGCGCGCGGCCGGCCGGCACATGCTCGAAGCCGGGCGCGGCGCGGTCGTCAATCTCGCCTCGATCATGGGCCTGGTCGGCGGTGGCCACTACCCGAACCTCGCCTACCACAGCGCCAAGGGCGCGCTCGTCAACTTCACCCGCGCGCTCGCCTGCGAATGGGCGCCCCACGGCGTCCGGGTCAACGCGGTCGCTCCGACCTTCGCCCGTACCCGGCTGACCGAGCCGCTGCTGGGCGACCCCGCGATGGTCGAGCGGCTGCTCGCCGAGACGCCGCTTGGCCGCTTCGTCGAGCCCGAGGAGGTCGCCGCGGCGATCCTCTTCCTTGCGAGCGACGCCGCCAGCATGATCACCGGCGTGACGCTGCCCGTGGATGGCGGCTGGACCGCGCGTTGACCGGACGATCGACCCTGACGCCGACGCTCGAGCCGCTGTCCGCGCCCGATGGCCGCGCGTGAGCTCGTCCTGGTCGCGGCCTGCGCGCTGGTCGACGTCGACCATCGGGTGCTGCTCGCGCGCCGGCCGGAGGGCAAGCCGATGGCCGGCCTGTGGGAGTTCCCGGGCGGCAAGGTCGGGCCCGGCGAGACGCCTGAAGCCTGCCTGGTCCGCGAGCTCGAGGAGGAGCTGGGGCTGGACGTCGCGGCCAATTGCCTGGCGCCGCTCACCTTCGCCTCGCATGCCTACGCCGGGTTCCATCTCCTGATGCCGCTCTACGTCTGCCGGGTCTGGACGGGGTTGCCCGAGCCCCGCGAGGGCCAGGCCCTGAAATGGCTGCGGCCGCGCGACATGCAGGAGCTGCCCATGCCGGCAGCCGACCGGCCGCTGGTCGCGTTCCTGCGCGATTTTCTGTGACGACAGCCAGGCGTCGCGAACGCCCTGCCGCCATCCGCCCGCATCGGTGACGCCGGAAAGTGGCCGTCCGGTAGACCATCCGCGAGGCCCCGTGGTAGATCCGCGCGAGGAAGGACGCTGCCAAAGGGGAGCTGCCATGCGATTTGGGGGTCAGGTTGCGATCGTCACCGGCGGCGCCAACGGCATCGGCCGGGCCTGCGCCGAGGCCTTCGCGGCCGAGGGGGCGGCCGTGGTGGTCGCCGACGTCGACGCCGGGCACGGGGGGGCGGTCGCGCGCGCGATCGAGGACGGCGGCGGCCGGGCGATCTTCGTCGCGACCGATGTCGGCGACGCTGGCCATGCCGGCCGGCTGATCGAGCAGACGCTCGCCGCCTTCGGCCGGCTCGACGTCCTGATCAACAACGCGGGCATCATCAAGACCGCGGATTTCCTCGAGATCAGCGAGGCGGACTTCGACGCCGTGCTCAGGGTCAACCTCAAGGGGGTGTTCCTGGTCGGCCAGGCCGCTGCGCGCGTCATGGTCAGAGCGGGCAAGGGCGCGATCGTCAACATGTCCTCGGCCAACGCCGTGCTGGCGATCGCCAACCAGGTGCCCTACGTGACCAGCAAGGGCGCGGTCGGCCAGCTGACCAAGGTCATGGCGCTGGCGCTTGCGGACAAGGGCGTGCGGGTCAACGCGATCGGTCCGGGCTCGATCCTGACCGACCTCCTGAAGGTCGTGATGAGCGATGACGCCGCGCGCCGGCGGATCCTCTCGCGCACGCCGATGGGCCGCTGCGGCGAGCCCGCGGAGATCGCCAAGGTGGCCCTGTTCCTCGCCAGCGACGAGGCGAGCTACATCACCGGCCAGACCATCTATCCCGACGGCGGTCGGCTCGCTCTCAACTATACGGTGCCGGTGGCCGAGGGCTGACTGTCCCGGCTGTTGCCAAGCGGCAACAGCCTTCCCATCTGCTTGGCGGAGCCCTAGAAAGCAGCTCGGCGCAGCGCGCCACCATCGGTGCGGTCGGTGCGGCGCGCCGGCGACCCGTGTCTGAGGGAGCAAGTTATGGATCGACCGTTGATGCCGAAAGCCACGGCCGTGTGGCTCGTGGACAACACCAGCTTGACCTTCGAGCAGATCGCCGACTTCTGCGGCCTGCATCCGCTCGAGGTCAAGGGCATCGCGGATGGCGAGGTGGGTGCGGGGATTCGCGGCCTGGATCCGGTCGCGAGCGGCCAGATGGAGCGCGGCGAGATCGAGCGCTGCCAGAAGGACCCCCAGGCGCGTCTCAAGATCGCCCGCCCGGCGGTCGCCGACCTCAAAATCACCAAGCGGCGCGAGGCGCGCTACACGCCGCTCTCCAAGCGCCAGGATCGACCGGACGCGATCGCCTGGCTGCTGCGCCACCATCCGGAGCTCACCGATCAGCAGATCTGCAAGCTGCTGGGCACGACCAAGAACACGGTCAACGCGGTGCGCGACCGCACCCACTGGAAGAGCAGCGAGATCCGGCCGCGCGACCCGGTCCTGCTCGGGCTCTGCAATCAGGTCGACCTGGACGCGGCCGTGATCACGGCGCGGGCCGCGCAACGGCACCATCAGGAGATCGATTTCGCGGCCGCCGAGCGCGCCTTGTACGAAATCGAGACCGAGTGAGCCGCTCGGGCGCGCCGGTCAGAGACCGAACGAGCCGCCGACCCCGAGGTTGAGCCAGCGCGGCAGGATGCCGAAGCCGTAGGTGTTCGCGTAGTCGTCGGGAAACAGGGCCTCCGAGGTGCGCCAGAGCAGGCGCTCGAAGGCCCGGTCGGTCGGGCCTGCGACCCGATCCTCCTGGCGCACGACGTCGAGCGCCTTATCGCCGTCGCAGAAGGCGGCGAGCACGCTCAGCTGGTCGCTCGCCGGCGCCGTGACGATCGCCTCCGGCGCGCCACAGATCGCGGCCGCGGCCGGCTCGTTCACCGGGTCCAGGAGCACCACGAGATGCGGCTCGGGCGCTGCCGCCCGATCGGCGTCGGTCGTGAATTCGACCGTGAGGGCCCGGACCCCTTCGGCCATCGCCCGAATTCACCAGAGCATTCAGGCGCCCCTCGTCCATGCCGAACGGATTGCCGCGGACGACCGCCAGGATCGGCCCGGCGCTCCGGTGCTCGGCGAGCGCCCGTCGGGCATCCTCGCCCGGTGCGCCGGTGCGCGGCGCTTCCTGCGCGCAACCCGCGAGCAGCGCGCCACCGGCCGCCAGCACGGGCCGCCAGCGGCTGCGGCCCGGGCGCCGGCCGCGGGTCGGCGGCTCAGGCCTGGTCGGCACTGTCGCTTTGACCATCCTCCATACCGACCGGCCCGGGATCGCGCTCGAGCGACGCCTGCGCGCCCGCCACCTTGTCCCAGTGGCGCGCCGACAGCAGCCGGCGGTCGCGCTCGATCCAGTCGGCGATCTGGCGCAGGGCCGCGGCCGCGCTCGAGGGCAGGGTGCCGGGGCTGATCAGGACCCGGAGCGGAACGTCCTCGCTGAGCTCATGGTCGAGCTCGACCGACAGGCCGATGCCCTCGGAGGTCGCCGCCGGGTAGGCGTCGAAGCGCACGAAGGGCTCCGGCTCGCGCTCGGTATAGCGCTCGAGCAGATGGCTCTTGCTCGGCCTGGCCGCCGGCGCCTCGAAGATCCCGCGCATCAGCCGGCGCTTGAGGTCCTCGGGCTGGTTGTGAAACATCTCGCGGGCCTTGCGCAAGGCCGCGAGGTCGCCCGAGTTGAGGCCGCGGTCGATCCGGTAGCGGAGCACCGCGTCCTCGCCCAAGGCGGCGACCACGAGCGGCCGTAACTCCTGCAGGAAGTGCCGGAGCACCGAGCCGTTCACCGACGTAGCGTTCACCATCCATGGGCGTCTGCCGTGCCTTCCATGCCGAATTAACCGGATGTTAAGGGTTCGCGGCCGCTTCGACAATCGCGAATACCCTTAAAATGCAGTCCTATGGGGCGCGCCCGACCGGGAACCACGGTTAGCGCCGGCGGGCGCCCTCGAGTGGCCAGCCGCGACGCCGGCACGGTGCGCCCGGGTGTTGCGGGCGGCGGCGATTTCCCCTGGATGACCGCCGGCGAAGATGGAATCTTCGGCAGCGCAACCAACAAGACGGCCGGCCGCAAAAAGCGTACCGAGCCGGAGGACCGTAGACATGCGACAGCTGGCAGATCTCGGCAAGCGGGCCACCCTGGTCATCGCCGCGGCGGCGTTCGTCATGCTTGCAGGCGGCGCCTCGGCCGGGGACATGCGCAAGGTCAAGATCGGCGTCGAGGGCGCCTACCCGCCGTTCAACCGGCTCGCCGCGACGGCCAACTGCAGTCGGCTTCGACATCGACATCGCCTAGGCGCTGTGCGCGCCGCGAACGCCGAGTGTAGTTCGTGTCACCAGGACTTGGACGGGATGATCCCGGCCCTGCTCGCCAAGAAGTACGACGCGATCATCGCCTCGATGTCGATCACCGAGGAGCGCAAGAAGAAGGTCGACTTCACCGAGAAATACTACCGACGCCGGCCAGCTTCGTCGCGGCCAAGGGGGGCGCCAACTTCGACCATCTCGCCCGAGGGGCTCAAGGGTAAGGTGATCGGCGTGCAGCGGGCGACCACCCACGAGAACTTCCTGCGCGGCCAAGTTCCCCGGCGACAGGCGACGTGCGGACCCTACGCGACCCAGGACGAGGCCGACGCCCGACCTGGACGTCCGGCCGGCCTCGACCTGGTGATGGCCAACTCGGTGGGTCTTAGCTCGAGGGTTTTCTCAAGACCGACGCCGGACACAGGGCTTCGAGTTCGTCGGCCCCCCGAGCTACAGCGATCCGAAAAAGTTCCACGGCGAGGGGGTCGGGATCGCGATCACGCAAGGGCGAGGGACGGACCTGCGCCAGAGCAGTTCAACGCCGCGATCGAAGAAGATCCGAGCCGATGGCACCTACAAGAAGATTATCAACGCCAAATACTTCGACTTCGACGTCTATGGGCCGACCTCGTAGGCGGGCGCGGGCGACCCGTCGCCCGGTCGCGTGATCGGCGCAAAATGGCCGGCGTGCTCGACTTCAAGGGCTAATGGCTTGTGCTCCCGCTCGGCACCTGGGCGGCGGAGCACACGACGCGGTACCCGCTGGGAGTCGACAACATTCCGCAGAGCAGCCCGCAGGATCTCTCTTTTTTACGCGGGGAATGGGAGCAGAGCGCGCGCACGACGGCCCACCAGATCGGGCTCGTGACGATGGGATCTCGATCGCAGCGATCGTGCTCACTGTGGCGCTCAAGGTACGCCGTCGCCGGGGGATTCAGGGGCCTCCCGTTCCACCGCCGCCCGAGCTCGAGGCGGAGGGGGCGCCCCACAGATCACGGGCGTGTAAGGAAACCGTTAGCCTGGTTAGCGACTTTTGCTAACCTGGTTAACGAATGTCCAGGCGACGAAGCAGGAGCTCGATGCGATGGCGGTGGCCGACAGTCTCCGCCCCACGCTGCTCCGCCTCGCCCGCGAGCTGCGCCGCGAGAAGATCGCCGGCGTCTCGCCGCACCAGGTCGGCGCTGCTCGTCGCGATCAAGTACGCGCCCGGCGTCACCGTCGGCGAGCTCGCCGCCGACGAGCGCGTCTCCACCGCCGCGATGTCGAAGCGCGTCTCGCGGCTCGAGCGCGACGGTCTCGTCGCGCGCACGCAGAGCGAGGCCGACCGGCGCTGCGTCGGCCTGACGCTGACCGAGGAGGGCCAGCGCGTGCTCCGCCGCGTCCGCTCCCGCCGCACCGCCTGGCTTGCGAGCCGGCTCGGCGCCCTGTCGCCGACGAGCTCGCCGCGGTCGAGCGCCGCGGTCGAGCCGCTCGCGCGGCTCCTCGAGCCGAGGAGGCGCGCGCGTGACGAAGGCCGCGCGGCGCACGTTCCACAGCCTCCGCTACCGCAACTACCGCCTCTTCTTCGGCGGCCAGATCGTCTCCCAGACCGGCTCGTGGATGCAGCGGATCGCGCTCGGCTGGTTCGTCCTCCAGCTGACGCACTCGCCGTTCGACGTCGGCGTGATGGCGTTCGCGCAGTTCCTGCCGTACATGCTGTTCGGGCTGTTCGCCGGCGTCCTCACCGACCGGCTCGACGCGCGCCGCACGGTGATCGGCGACGCAGGCGGCGCAGCTCGTCTCCGCCTCGGCGCTCGCCTGGATCGCGCTCGGCGGCTTCGCGGAGCCGTGGATGCTCTACACGATCGCGTTCCTCAACGGGCACGGTGCTCGTGCTCGACGTGCCGTCGCGCCAGCAGCTCACGTACCGGATGGTCGGGCGCGACGACCTGCCGAACGCGATCGCGCTCAACTCGACGCTCTTCAACGCGTCGCGGATCTTCGGCCCGGCGGTCGCGGGCATCGTCCTCGTCGCCGGCGCCGGCATCTGCTTCCTCGTCAACGCGATCAGCTTCCTCGCCGTGCTGATCGGGCTGCTCGCGATGCGCGTCTCGGAGTTCTTCCCGCTCGAGGAGTTCGAGCGGCCGACGATCCTCGCGCGGCACGCGCGAGGGGCTCGCCTGGGTGCGCCGGCAGCCGCGGATGCTCGTCCTCCTCGCGCTGACGTTCGTGCTCAGCACGTTCTGCTTCAACTTCAACGTCACGCTGCCGGTGCTCGCGAAGGTCACGCTGCACGGGCACAGCTACGTGTACGGGCTCCTCTCGGCGGTCTTCGGCGCGGGCGCGCTCGTCGGCGCGCTCGCCGCCGCCTCGCTCGGACGCGCGTCGATCGAAGGTGCTGCTCGTCGGCGGCGCTCGTCTTCACCGGCGCGCGAGCTCCTGCTCGCGCCCGGTCCACTCGCGCGCTCCTCGCCGGCGTCCTGCTCTTCCTCATCGGCGCGGGCTTCACCGCCTGGTCGGCGAACTCGAACGCGATCATGCAGCTCGCCGCGCCCGACCACCTGCGCGGCCGGATCATCGGCCTCTACTTCTACGCCTTCAACGGCACGGGCGCGATCGCCGGGATCATGACCGGCTGGCTCTGCGCCGCCGGCGGCACCGAGCTCGCCTTCGTCGTCTCGGGGATCGTCGGCCTCGTCGCGACGGTCGGCGCCGCGCTGGCGCTCGGCTGGACGCCGCGCCTCACCACGCGCCGCCGCGCCGCCGAGCCGCAGCACGCGTAGCCGCCTAGGCTAGACGACCCAGGTCTCGCCGGAGTGGAGTAGCTCCGCGAGATCGCCCTTGCCGCGCTTCTCCTCGGCGACGCGCGAGCTGCTCGGCCATCAGGTCGTCGTAGACCGGGCGCTCGATGTTGCGGAAGATCCCGACCGGCGTGCCGCCGTGCGTCGCCTGCGTCACGCGCGACAGCGCGAACGCCAGCGACGGCTCCGCGTGGCTCGCGTCGTGCACGAGCACGCCGTCCTCGCCCGCGCGCGCACGCCTCGATCGTCCCGTCCGGCCGCTGGCGCAGCGCCTTCTCGCCGTCCTTGCCCCACGTGATCGGCTCGCCCTGCCGCAGGACGATCCGGTTCACGCCCTCCTTGTCGTCCCGCACGTAGTCGAACGCGTCGTCGTTGAAGATCGGGCAGTTCTGGAAGATCTCGACGAACGCGCTGCCGCGATGCTCGGCCGCGGCGCGCAGCACCTCGGTCATCCCCTTCTTGTCGGTGTCGATCGCGCGCCCGACGAACGTCGCCTCGGCGCCGATCGCGAGCGAGATCGGGTTGAAGGGCCAGTCGATCGAGCCCATCGGCGTCGACTTCGTCACCATCCCGAGCTCGCTCGTGGGCGAGTACTGCCCCTTCGTCAGCCCGTAGACCCGGTTGTTGAAGAGGAGGATCTTGAAGTTGACGTTGCGGCGGAGCGCGTGGATCAGGTGGTTGCCGCCGATCGAGAGCGCGTCGCCGTCGCCGGTCACGACCCAGACCGAGAGGTCGGCCCGCGTCGTCGCGAGGCCGGTCGCGATCGCCGGCGCGCGGCCGTGGATCGAGTGCATCCCGTACGTGTTCATGTAGTACGGGAAGCGCGCCGCGCAGCCGATCCCGCTGATGAAGACCGTGTTCTCGCGCTCGATCCCGAGCTCCGGCATGAACGACTGGAGCGCGGCGAGGATCGCGTAGTCGCCGCAGCCCGGGCACCAGCGCACCTCCTGGTCGGTGCGGAAGTCCTTCGCGGTCAGCGTTCCGTTGCCGTTCGTCTCGGTCATGTCGCGTCCACCAGGGCCTCGACCGCCTCCGCCACCTCCGCCTCGCGGAGCGGGAAGCCGCGCACGCGGTTGTAGCCGATCGCGTCGACGAGGAACTGCGACCGGACGAGCTGCAGGAGCTGGCCGAGGTTCATCTCCGGGATCAGCACCTTCTCGTAGCGGCGCAGCACGTCGCCGGTGTTGCGCGGGAACGGGTTGACGTGGCGCAGGTGGGCGTGCGCGATCTGCTTGTCCGTTCGCGCGGACGCGCCGCGCGGCCGCCGCGACCGGGCCGTACGTGCCGCCCCAGCTGAGCACGAGCAGCTTCGCGTCGCCGTCGGGATCGTCGACCTCGAGCTCCGGGATGTCGCCGGCGATGCCCGCGACCTTCTGCGCGCGCAGCCGCGTCATCAGGTCGTGGTTCTCGGGGTCGTAGGAGATGTTCCCCGTGCGGTCCGCCTTCTCGAGGCCGCCGATCCGGTGCTCGAGCCCCTTCGTCCCCGGCAGCGCCCACGGCCGCGCGAGCGTCTGCTCGTCGCGCAGATACGGGAGGAACTCCTCCCCCGCGTTCGGCTCGGTCGCGAAGGTCGGCGTCAGGTCGGGCAGCGTCTCGAGGTCGGGCAGGAGCCACGGCTCGGAGCCGTTCGCGAGGTAGGCGTCCGACAGCAGGTACACCGGCGTCCGGTACTTGAGCGCGATCCGCGCCGCCTCGATCGCCGCGTGGAAGCAGTCCGACGGCGAACGCGCCGCGACCACCGGCACCGGCGACTCGCTGTTGCGGCCGTACATGACCATCAGCAGGTCGCCCTGCTCCGGCTTGGTCGGCATCCCGGTCGACGGGCCTGCGCGCTGGATGTCGCAGATCACGAGCGGCAGCTCGAGCATGATCGCGAGCCCGACGGTCTCGGCCTTGAGGACGATGCCCGGCCCGGCCGAGGTCGTGACGCCGAGCGCGCCGCCGAACGCGGCGCCCACGGCCGCGCCGGCCGCCGCGATCTCGTCCTCCGCCTGGAACGTCCGCACGCCGAAGTGCTTGTAGCCCGCGAGCTCCTCGAGGATCGCGCTCGCCGGCGTGATCGGGTAGGCGCCGAGGAAGAGCGGCAGGCCCGAGAGCCGCGACGCGGCGACGAGCCCGAGCGACAGCGCCTGGTTGCCGGTGATGTTCCGGTACGTCCCGGGCTTGAGCGGCGCCGGCTTCACCTCGTACGTGACGGCGAACGACTCGGTCGTCTCGCCGAACGCATAGCCGGCGCGGAGCGCCTTGATGTTGGCCGCCGCGATCTCCGGGCGCTTCGTGCCGAACTTCTGCTCGAGGAACTCGATCGTCGGCTTGATCGAGCGCCCGTACAACCACGACATCAGCCCGAGCGAGAACATGTTCTTCGAGCGCTCGGCCTCGCGCGGCGTCACGCCCTCGATCTCCTTCAGCGCTCCGACGGTCAGCGACGTGAGCGGCACGGCGTGCACCTGGTACTCGTCGAGCGAGCCGTCCTCGAGCGGGCTCTGCGCATAGCCGGCCTTCTGGAGGTTCCGCTCGGTGAAGGCGTCGGCGTCGACGATCAGCGTCCCGCCCTTCGGCAGGTCGGCGATGTTCGTCTTCAGCGCGGCCGGGTTCATCGCGACGAGGACGTTCGGCGCGTCGCCCGGCGTGAGGATGTCGTGGTCGGCGAAGTGGAGCTGGAAGCCGGAGACGCCGGGCAGCGAGCCGGCGGGCGCGCGGATCTCGGCGGGGAAGTCGGGCAGCGTCGAGATGTCGTTGCCGAGCAGTGCCGCCTCGGACGTGAACTGCGAGCCGGTGAGCTGCATGCCGTCGCCGGAGTCGCCCGCGAAGCGAACGATGACCTGAGAGAGCTGCTCGACCGGCTTGCTGCTCATTTCCCTCCCCGCAGGTATAGCGCACGTTCCGGCTTCTCGGGCGCCTGCGCGCCCTGGAGTACGATCGCCGTGTGGAGCCGACCCCCACTCCGACCGAGGTGACGCCGCGCACGATCGACCCCCGCGTGGACATCGGGCATGTGCACCTGAAGGTCTCTGACCTCGACCGGGCGCTCGACTTCTACTGCGGCGTGCTTGGCTTCGAGCTCCAGCATGCGGCTACGGCGACGACGCTGCCTTCATCTCCGCCGGCGGATACCACCACCACATCGGCCTGAACACGTGGGAGTCGAAGGGCGGCCCGCCGCCGGCGCCCGGCACGACCGGTCTCTTCCACACCGCGATCCGCTACCCCGACCGGCGCACGCTCGCGGATGCGGTGCGCCGGGTGCTCGATGCCGGCATCCCCCTCACCGGGGCGAGCGACCACGGCGTGAGCGAGGCGATCTACCTCCGCGATCCCGACTCGAACGGCGTCGAGCTGTACCGCGACCGGCCCAAGGAGGACTGGCCGCGCGCCGAGGATGGCTCGTTCACGATGTTCACGAAGCCGCTCGACGTTGACGGCCTCCTCGCCGAGCTCTCCTAACCCTGCGTGTGCTTGAGATCGTCTTCGCGCTGCTGTGCCTTGGCGAGCGTGAGCTGTCCCGAGCAGACCTCTGAGTTGAGCTCGTTCTCGATCTTGTCGACGTCCGACGCGCGCGGGTAGGGCTCGGGCCAGAGATTGCGCGGGTCGGTCGGGTTGCCGCCGAGCTCGAGGCTGATCAGGTGATCCTCCTGGTAGTCGGAGAGCGAGCCCGCCTCGCCGTATTGCCGCATCTGCTTCTTCTTGAGCGCGTTCGTGTACGAGGTCGGCGGGCGGATCGTCGCCGTCCAGCCGTGACGGCAGATCGTCGAGCGGATGTTGGCCTGCGTCACGTCCGGGTTGAGGACGCCGGGCGTGCGCACCGGGTCGGCAAGGATCGAGTGCGCGTCGTGGCCGTGTCCGTGCGCGAACACGACCAGGACCGCGCAGATGAGAACCACTGCGATCACCAAGTCGGCCGGCCTCGCCATTCGGCGACGTTAGGTCGCGCTCTCGGCCGCCACAAGACGCTCTTGCAGTCGTGTCCAGGCGAGGCAGTAGGCTCGCGGACATGGTCGAAATCGCCGTCCGCCCGCGTGGTCCGTACTCGCTTGCGCTCTCCGCTCGGCTCGCCGGCGACGCGACGCGGCGGGTGCGAGACGGCCTTTTCACGGCTCGCTGCTGCGGGGCTGTTGCCCGCGCGTGGCAGTCGCCGGACGGCACGGTGACCGTCCGATCGGAGTCGGCTGCTGCAGCCGAGAAGCTCCGCTGGACGCTCGCTCTCGACGACGACCACACCGAGTTCCTCCGGCGTGTCGCGGACGACCCCCTGCTCGGTCGCGCCGCGAAGCATCTCCGCGGGCTGAGGCCGGTACGGACGGCGACGGTCGCGCAGGCACTCTTGCGCGCAGTCTGCGGGCAGCTCATCGACTCGAAGACGGCACGAAGTCTCGAGCGTCGCCTGATCCGTGCGCTCGCGCCGCCGGACGAGGACGGCTACTGCGAGCCGCCCTCCACGGCGGCACTCGCGGCTGCGGCGCCCTTCGAGCTGCGGCGGCTCGGGCTCCACGAGCGGCGCGGCGCGGCGATCGTCCGTGTGTGTCGTAGCCTCGAGCTCGAACGGCTCCACGACCTTTCGACCGCCGCAGTCGTCCGCCGGATCGAGCGCGAGCGCGGGCTCGGCCCCTGGTCGGCGGGCGTCGTCTGCCTCGAGGGACTCGGCCGCTTCGAGCACGGGCTCGTCGGCGACCTCGGGCTCGTCAAGCTCCTGCGCGCGCTGCGCGGCCGGCCCGTGGAGGGCTGGGAGACGGCGGAGCTGCTCGAGCCGTACGGCGAATGGGCCGGCCTCGCGAGCGTCTATCTCCTCACCGGCTACAGCCGCGGCCTGATCCCGCTGCCGGCTGCGCGCGCAGCCTAGGCTTCCGCCATGAGCTCACGCAAGATCGCCATCCTCGGGGGCGGCCGGATCGGGGAGGCCCTCCTCTCCGGCCTGCTCAGCTCCGGCTGGCGCGACCCCTCCGAGGTCGTCGTCACCGCGCGGCGCGAGGAGTGGATCGCCGAGCTGCACGAGCGCCACGGCGCCGAGGCGACCTCCGACAACGCAGCCGCCGTAGACGGGGCCGGGCTCGTGGTCGTCGCCGTCAAGCCGCAGGACATCGACGTCCTGCTCGGCGAGATCGGCCAGCACCTCACGCCGGAACAGATCCTCGTCTCGGTCGCGGCCGCCATTCCGACGGCGTACATCGAGGAGCGGATCGCGGCAGGCGTCCCGGTCGTTCGCGCAATGCCGAACGCGCCGGCGACCGTCCACGAGGGGATGGCCGGCATCTGCGCGGGCGCGCACGCCGGCGACGAGCAGCTCGCGCTCGCCGAGGAACTGCTCTCGCACCTCGGCCGCGTCGTGCGTGTGCCCGAGACGTGGCTGGACGCGATCACCGCGGTCTCGGGCTCGGGCCCCGCCTACTTCGCGCTGCTGGCGGAGGCGATGATCGAAGCCGGGATCCTGCTCGGTCTCTCGCGCGAGGTCTCGACGACGCTCGTCGTGCAGACGATGTTCGGGACGGCGAAGCTGCTCCGCGACGTGGGCATGCACCCGGTCGAGCTGCGCGAGTCGGTCACGTCGCCCGGCGGTACGACGATCGCCGCGATCCGCGAGCTCGAGCAGGCCGGGGTGCGCGCGGCGTTCCTCAACGCGATCCAGGCTGCGATGGACCGCGCGCGCGAGCTCGCCGAAGGCGGATGAGCTCCGTCGACATCACGGTCGTCGCCTACCCGGAGCAGGCGGCACGGCTCGCCGCGGAACGCCTTGCGGAGCAGGCACGCGCGGGTGGCCACATCGTCCTCACGGGCGGCTCGACACCGCGCCTCGCCTACGAGCTCGCCGCCATGCTCGAGCCAGACTGGAGCCGCGTCGAGCTCTGGTGGGGAGACGAGCGCTGCGTGCCGCCCGACGACGAGCGCTCGAACTACGGGATCGCAAAGACCGCGCTGCTCGACAGGCTCGAGAGCGCGCCGGCCGCCGTCCACCGGATCAAGGGCGAGCTCGGCCGCGACGAGGGCTCGACGGAGTACCGGCTCGAGCTCACGAACGTCGGCACCTTCGATCTCGTCCTGCTCGGGCTCGGCCCCGACGGCCACATCGCCTCGCTGTTCCCGAAGTTCCCCTCGCTCGACGTGAGGGGACGGGACGTGATCGGCTCCGAAGCCGGCTTTGAGCCCTTCGTCGACCGAATCTCGATGACGCTGCCGCGCATTCGGAACACGCACGAGCTCCTCTTCCTCGTCACGGGCGAGGACAAGGCCGAAGCGGTCTCGCGCGCGCTCGCGGGCGACCCTTCGCCGGCGACGCCGGGCAGCCTGGCACGAGCCGCCGAGGGCACGACGCGCGCGATCCTCGACCGCGCCGCCGCCGCGATGCTCTAGCCGAGGCCGCGTTGCGCGGCGAGCGCGTCGAGCGCCAACGCGGTGTCGGGAACCGGGACGTCCTCGAGGAAGGCCTCGCGTGTCTCGAAGGAGCGCCGGATCGAGCTCGACGGCGGCTCGGTACGCGTCCTCCTCATGAGCCGCGAGCGCACGGAGCGCGTCGGCGACGTCTCCCGGAAAGCCTTCGCCGAGAGTCGCTGCGACCTCGGCCGCCTCCTCGTCCCGGCCGAGAACGAGCAGCGCAAGCGCGCCCGCATACCGCCCGATCGGCGACTCCGCGTCCGCGGCGCCCACGTTGAGCGCCCAGCGCGCCGCGTCACTTGCGTCCTCGCCGGCGATGAGCAGCGCCTTCATCGCTCCGATAGGCCGCCCCCACGCGTCGGTCCCGTCGCCGGCGTCCCAGCTCTCTCGATAGCGGTCTGCAGACCGCCGCAACCACTCCCTCGCTTCGTCGCGGTCGCCTGCCATCAGCAGCGAGAGCCCGGCTGCCCAGGCCGAGTTCGCGAGCTGCACGAGCTGGCGCTCGTCGGGCTCCCGCGTCTCGCCGGCCGCGTAGCGCTCCGCGGCGCGCTCGTACCGCTCGCGCCAGTCCACGCGCACAGACTAGGCTCGGGCCATGCCCAACGACGACTGGCGCATCCGGATCGAGGTCGAAGAAGAGGAGCACGCGAGCGGCCTGCTCGAGCGGCTCACGGGCGACCTCGACCAGGAAGCGCGCGAGCTCGTGCGCGAGCTCGAGGCCCACCGCCTCGCAGTCTCGCGCGACGCCGACACGGTCTTCGTCTACGCCGCGAGCCGCGCCGAGGCCGAGCGTGCGCACGCGGTCGTCGAGGCCCAGCTGCGCGCCCACGGCGTCGAGGCGCGAACGAGCGGGATCGAGCACTGGCTCGACGAGGAGGACCGCTGGGACGACGAGCCACCGGGCGAGACGTGGGAGGAGGAAGAGCTCGAGCGTGGCTTCGCCCCGTGGGAGGTGCGCGTCGAGTGCGCTTCGCGCCAGGAGGCCGGTCAGCTTGCGGAGCAGCTCGAGGCCGAGGGCTACAAGCCCGAGCGGCGCTTCCACTACCTCATCGTCGGCACCGCGAGCCGCGAGGATGCCGACGCCCTGGCGACCCGCCTGCACGGCGAGGTCGAGCCGGGCGGCGAGCTCGTCTACGAGGTCGAGCCGCGCAATCCGTTCGCCATCTTCGGAGGCATGGGCGTTTAGCCCACGTTGACGATTCCGGCGCGCAGGGTATGCTTCCTCCTGCGCCGCTCGCCCAGGGGAATTCAAAGCCGAGCGCGTATCTCTTGATGGATTTGCAGCACCGAAATGTGCTGCGCATATGCAAGAAGCGATCCCGCAGCCGACCAGCTCACTGGAGGCGGCAGACCCGGTAGTCGCCGCCGCTCTCCGCGCGGAAGCGTGGGCGGGCGAGCCGTTCGTCCGCGAGGGCGAGGACCCGGCCGAAGCGCTCGGAGAGGGCACAGCCCGCCGCCGCGCGCTCGACGAGGCAGTCGCCGAGATGGACGCGGGACAGAAGGCTCCTTCTCCACAGTGGAAAGTCCGCTACGGCCTCCTGCTCGGCCTCGAACGCGTGCTCGCCGAGCCGGAGCCGACCACCGCCGCCGGCACCGCGCTCCGCCGCCACCAGGTCGACGCGCTCGCCGGGATGCTCACCGAGCTCATCGCCGCGAGCCAGCGTTACGACGAGCCGAGTGGCAACGGGAACGGAAATGGCAACGGCCAGACGGCGACGGCGGAGGAGCTCGAGCAGCTGCAGGTCGAGGACGAGGACGAGGACTCGACGCTCGTCGTCGAGATCGAGGAACGCGGAGCTTCCCGAGGAGCCGCAGCAGGACGACCCCGGTGCGATCCGCCGCTACCGTTTCCGCCATCCGACCGCGTCGGGCAAGACGATCGCCGCGGCGGGCTTCGTCGAGGCGGCCCGCACGCTCGGCGTCCTGATCCTCACGCACCGCCGCCTGCTCGTCTCCCAGTTCACGCGCGACCTGACGACCGAGGGCTACGGCAAGCGCTTCACCGACGTGATCACGCGCGACAGCCGCAGCGCGAAGAAGGCGCCGCTCACTATCCAGACGTACGCCTGGTTCGCGCGCCACGTTGAGGAGATCGACCGCGACGCGTACCAGCTCGTGATCTGCGACGAGGCGCACACGGCGCTCGGGGAGAAGACCTCGGCCGCGATCCGCTCCTTCCCCGAGCCCATCTACATCGGCATGACCGCGACGGAGCAGCTGATCGCGAAGCAGGTCTCCGACGTCTTCCCCGCCTCGGTCGACGACCTGCCGCTGCAGGACGCCGCACGCCGCGGCCTGATCGCGCCGCTGCGCGACCTGCGCGTGCCGCCGGTCACCGCGATCAACTCGGTGCCGATCGTCGGCGGCGATTTCGACCAGGAGATCCTGGCCAAGACCCTCGACCACCAGGCGCTGAACCAGGCCGCCGCGAGCCTCTACCGCGAACGCTTCGACAACACGCCCGGCATCGTCTACGCGGCCGGCGTCGACCACGCGTACAACCTCGCGACGGAGTTCCGCGCGGCCGGGATCAAGGCGGAGGCGGTCTCGGGACGGACGCCGCCGGTGCGCCTCGCCGAGACACTCGCCGCCTATGAGCGCGGCGAGATCAACGTGCTGATCAACGCGCAGCTGCTCGCGGAGGGCTGGAACTCGCCGCGCGCCACGGTCTGCATGCACCTCGCGCCGACCGCATCACGCCGCGTCTACCAGCAGCGGATCGGCCGCATCATGCGCCTCCACCCGCGCAAGGAAGCGGGGATCGTCGTCGACTTCGTCCCGAAGGGCGCGACCCACAACGAGCGCGTCGTCTCGCTCCACTCGCTGCTCGACGCCAACTTCTACCGCGAGGGTGCGCGGGTCACCCCGGCGCCGCGCCGCCGCTCGCAGCGCCGCGCCCGCCGCCGCCTCACGCCGGCGCCGTGGCTCGTGCCGGTCACCCCGGACGTGCGCCGCCGCATCGAGGTCATCCAGAAGGAGTGGCAGCGCATCGATCCCAAGTACCTCGACGAGGACGAGCAGCGTTACTGGGCGACGATCGCCGGGCGCCAGATCCGCTTCGACGAGCGCGCGTCGTTCGTCCAGAAGCTGACCGACCGGAACGCGAGCAAGGTCGCGCTCGAGCAGTTCCTCGCGACTGCCGCGGCCGAGAACCCGAACCGGCGGTTGCGGATGATGGCGCTGCAGGACCGCGTCTCGATGCGCGTCGAGCGTGCCGACTTCGACGATCTCGTCACGCTCGTGACGCAGGCCCCGCCGTGGGAGAAGGAGCGGCTGCCCGGGATCCGCATCCTCCTGCGCGCGATCGGCGAGGAGAAGCCGGACGCGCCGGAGCAGATCCTCGCCCGCTGGACGTGGCGGCTCGCGCGCGCGACGCGCAAAGTGCAGGACCGGCGCGCCTCGGCGGAGTATCCGGAGGCGAAGCGCCTGCTCGGCGCGCTTGCGAACTCGCGCGGCCACCGACACGAGGAGAACGCCGCGAAGCTCGTGGCGGCCGCTCGCGAGCTACCTCTGCCGGTCGGCGTCGCGCTCCTCGCCTCCGCGGAGGGCTACACGCCGCGCGCGACGAAGCTCATCGACGAAGCGCGCGAACAACTCGGCACGATCCAGGAAGTCGCGTTCGCGCTCGCGGAGAACCTCCCCGCCCCGAAGCAGGGCTCAGGGCGCAGCCGGCGCCGCCGCCGCCGCAGGCGCAAGGGTGGCGGTGCTGCCGCGAAGGCCGGAGCGCAGGCCAAGCAGAACGGCACCGGCGAGACGAAGCAAGAGCAGCCGGCGGAAGCCAAAGACGCACCTTCTGCCAAGAGCGACTGACCGAGAGTTCTAGGACGCCGGGCCGCCGGCGCTTTCGCCGCCGTCCTCTTCCTCGTCGCGCTCTCGGAGGAAGCGCGTCAGCTCGGCGGCGAGGCTCTCGCCGGACGGGAGCTCTTCGGCCGCTTCCATCAGGTCGACGCGGCGCTCGAGCTCCTCGACGTACGAGGCCGTCTCGGCGTCGGACGCCACCGCTTCGGTGACCTGCTCGACGTACTCCTCCGCCGCCTGCTCGAGCTCGGCGACGTCGACGTCGGTGCCGAGGAGCTCGCCCAGCCGCCGGCAGAGCGCGAGCGCGGCGCGAGGGCTGGGCGCGAGGGAGACGTAGTGCGGTACAGCGGCCCAGAGGCTCACCGCCGGTAGCCCGGCCTCGCGGCACGCGTCGAGCAGGATCCCGACGATGCCCGTCGGCCCCTCGTAGCGCGACGGCTCGACCCCGAGCTCCTCCACGAGCGTCGAGTCGCTCGCTGCCGCGCTCACCGGAGCCGGCCGCGTGTGCGGCACGTCGGCGAGCAGCGAGCCGAGCGTGACGACGAGCTCGACCTCGAGCTCCTGCACGAGCTCGAGCACGAGCGCCGTGTACGTCTTCCAGCGCAGGTTCGGCTCCACGCCGAGCAGGATCACGGCATCGCGGTCGAGCCCCGGGATGGGCGCGTGGAGGAACGTGTTCGACGGCCACTCGATCTTGCGCGTCAGCCCGTCCTCGAGCGAGACGTTCGGACGCACGGCCTGGAAGTCGTAGAAGTTCTCGCAGTCGATCTCCGCGAACGACTCGGCTCCCCACTGCTTGGCGAGGTAGCTGCCACCGAGCGTCGCGCCCTTGCCGCCGTCGTTCCAGCCCTGGAAGGCCGCGATGAGCACCGGGCGGCGGAGCTCCGGCCGCGAGGAGACGTTCAGCTCCGACATTGTCTCAGTCTAGTGCCCGGGTCTCGCCGGTTCCGGATCGGGCGCCAGAGACGCGCGGCGAGCCCCACCGTCCAGCCGACCAGGGTCGCCGCCGTGGCGACATGCAGCAGGACGAGCCACCACGGCACGTCGCCGTATGTCCGGTACTGCACCTCGCCGATCGCCATCTGCGCCGCGAGGATCGCGAGCAGTCCCGCGCAGCCGCGCAGCAGCCACGGATACGAGCTGCGCCGCGTCCACGCCCAGGCGGCGAGGACGAGGAAGACGACGCCGAAGACTGCGACCGCTCGCACGTGCCAGTAGACGGCGGGATAGAAGGAGCCGAGCCGCGGCACGACCTTCGTGCCCGAGCTCCCGGGGAAGCGTCCCGCCGCGGTCGCCGCCGTCCCGCTGACCGCGAGCACGGTCACGGCGGCGACGAGCACGAGCCCGCCGAGCCGCGCGATCCCGGGCAGCGGCGCTGCCTCCCCGCGCACGAGCCGCGACGCCTCGAGCAGTGTGAGCACCGCGAGCGCGACCAGCGTGAACGAGAGCAGCAGATGCGTGATCACGAGGTAGGGATTGAGGTCGAAGTAGACGACGATGGCGCCGAGCGGCGCCTGGGCGAGCGTCCCCACGCAGACGGCCGTCGCGAGCCAGCGGCCGCGGCGCCCTAGACCGCGAGTCCGCCATGCCGCGATGGCCAGCGCGAGTGTCGTGAAGACGGTGACCGCCGAGACGACGCGGTTCGAGAACTCGACGTCGGAGTGGTAGCCACGCGGGAGCGCATGGTGCGTCGTGCACGTCGGCCAGTGCGGGCACCCGAGGCCCGAGCCGGTCAGCCGGACGGTCGCGCCGGTGGCGACGATGAGGATGAGCGCGCCCACTGCCGCCATCGCGATGCGCCGGAAGACGACCGGGGAGATCGTCGCCGCGAGCCGGCGCGGCAGCGCAGCCGATGCGGACCCCGCGTTCACGCCCCGAGTGTAGACCGGCCCTTTCGGCGGCTACGCCTCGAGCACGATGCCCGTCCCCTCCTCCACCGAGCCCACGCGGGCGAGGAAGAGGCCGGCGCGCTCGAACTCCGCCTCGAGCGAGAGCGCCTTCTCGGCCGGCAGCGTGACGAGGAGGCCGCCGGCCGTCTGGGCGTCGTAGGCGAGCGCGAGCAGCTCCTCGGGGACGCCGTCGCTCTCCACGTGCGGGCCGGCGAAGTCGCGGTTGCGCGGGTCGCCGCCGGTGCGGACGCCGTCGCGCGCCGCCTCGAGCGCGCCCTCGAGCGCGGGAAGCGCCGAAGCCCGGAGCCGGATCCGGACGCCGCTCCGCTCAGCGGTCTCGTGCGCATGGCCGAGCAGTCCGAAGCCGGTGACGTCGGTGACCGCGTGCGGCGAGAACGGCCGCAGCACCTGCGCCGCGCCGTCGTTGAGCGTCGTCATCCAGCGCGCGGCTTCCGACAGGTCGCCCTTCGAGGCGAGCACGAGCCCCGTGCCGAGCGGCTTCGTCAGGAAGACAGCGTCTCCCGGCCGGGCGCCGCTCTTGATCCAGACGCCGTCGGGATGGACGGTGCCGACGACCGCGAGCCCGTACTTCGGCTCGGTGTCGCGAATCGTGTGCCCGCCGGCGAGGATCGCGCCGGCGGCGCGCACCTGCTCGTCGGCGCCCGCGAAGACCGCCGCGACGAGCTCCGTCTCGAGCTCCTCCGGGAAGGCCGCGACCGAGAGCGCGAGCAGCGGCGTGCCGCCCATCGCGAAGACGTCGTTGAGCGCGTTCGTCGCCGCGATCCGTCCGAACAGCGCCGGGTCGTCGACGAGCGGCGGGAAGAAGTCGACCGTGAATACGAGCGCGCGCTCGTCGTCGAGCCGGTAGACCGCCGCGTCGTCCGCCGGATCGAGGCCTACGAGGAGGTCCTCCGCCTCCGCGGGGACGAAGCCCTTCAGCAGCTCCTCGAGCCGCGACGCGGAGTACTTCGCCGCGCAGCCGCCGCCGACGGTGAGGCTCGTGAGGCCCGTTGCTTCCACAGCCGTTTACTGTAGGCGCAATGCCAGAATCTGCACTCGTCACCGGCGGCTCGTCGGGCATCGGGCTCGCCATCGCCCGGATGCTGCGGGACGAAGGCTTCGAGCTGACGCTCGTCTCGCGCCGACCCGAGCGCATCGAGGCGGCGGCCGCCGAGCTCGGCGCCGCGGCGATCGCGGCCGACGTCTCCGAGGCGGAGGAGTGCGAGCGGATCGTCGCCGAGCATCGCGACCGGTTCGGGCGCCTCGACGTGCTCGTCAACTCGGCGGGCATCGGGATCGGCGGGCGCATCGAGGACCTGCCGGCGAAGCACCACGACCTCCAGCTCGCCGTCAACCTGCGCGGCCTCTTCCTCGTGACGCAGGCAGCGATCCCGCTCCTGCGCGAGTCGCGAGGCTGGATCGTCAACCTCGCCTCGATCGCCGGCACGCTCCCGACCCCGGGGCTCGCCACCTACGGCGCCACGAAGGCTGCGGTGATCGCGCTCACGCGGTCGCTGAACGAGGAGCTCGACGCCGACGGTGTGCGCGCGATCGCGCTCTGCCCGGGCTTCGTCGACACGCCGATGGCGCAGTGGTCCGGGATCGAGCCGGCCGAGATGATCCGCCCCGAGGACTGCGCGGAGGTCGTGCGCATGTGCCTACGGCTGAGCCCCCACGCTCGCATCCCCCAAGTCGTGATCGAGCGGATGGGCTCGCGCGACGGCGACGTGCACTAGCTCGGTTCATGCGGTCGCGCACCTACGTGCCAAGTAACAGTCTGTTACTTACTTGGACAGTTGCCCGATCGGACCTGTCCGGCGAGTTCGGATGGGCGTCTCCCGGGCAGCTTGTAACAGTCTGTTACTAGCGAACGGGCGGCGCAGCCCCTCGGCCGGCTCGCTAGAGCTCGCCGGGCGTGCGGATGATCTTCCAGATCATGTAGAGGCCGAGCACGGCGGCGAGACAGAAGCCGGCGATGCCGAGCCACTCGACCTTGTCCGAGCGGACGAGCAGCGACGACGAGAGCAGGAGCGCGCCGACGATCATCGCCGCGCCGATGCGGTTCGCGATCGAGCGGAGATTGTGCTCGAGCTCCTCCAGCCCCGTGGGGTGGACGCCGACCTTCAGCGTGCCCCGCTCGAGCTCGGAGACGACATGCCCGACGCGCCCCGGCAGGCGGGCGAGCGGCGCGAGCTGCGTGAAGGCATAGGCGGCGAACCGGTTCGGCTCCAGCCGGCGCTCGACCTCGCGCGTCATCACCTCGACCGACTGCTCCTCGATCAGCCCGACCGGATCGAGCTCCGGGTCGAGGATCCGTGCGATCGAGTCCGCCTGCGCGAGCGTCTTGCCCACCAGCGCGAAGGACGTGGGCAGCGCGATGTCGCGCCGGATCGCGGCCCGCTGCAGGTCGGCAAGGGCGTGCCCCGCCTCGATCGACTCGAGCGGACGGTGGTGAAAACGGGGGAGCTTGCGGCGGACGTCCTGCACGAAGCCCGCCTGGTCGGAGCGGGTCGAGGTGAGCGAGAGCGAGAAGACGAGCTCGGCGACGTCGTCGGCCCGGTTCTGGGCCAGCGCGAGCAGGAGCAGGGCGAGGCCGGTCCGCGTGTCCTCGTCGAGCCGGCCGAGCAGCCCGAAGTCGAGGAGCGCGAGCCGCCCGTCCTCGGTCAGCAGCACGTTCCCGTGGTGCGGGTCGGCGTGGTAGACGCCCTCGACCACGACCTGGAACACATAGGAGCGGAAGAACTCGCGCGCGAGGAGGGCGGCCCGCTCCGTCTCGAGCCCGTGGCCCGCCTCGACCTTGCGGCCCGGGATCAGCTCGAGCACGAGCGCCCGCTCGGTCACGTAGGGCCGGATCACGCGCGGCACCACAAGCCCGTCGAACGGCTCGACGAGCTTGCGCACGAGCTCCGTGTTGTGCGCTTCCTCGAGGAAGTCGAGCTCCGCACGGAGATGGAGCTCGAGCTCCTCCGCGAGCTCCTCGAGCTGGACCAGCCGCGCCGCCTCCGAGCGGCGGGCCGTGAGGCGAACCGTCGAGCGCAGCACCGCAAGGTCGAGCTCGACCTGCTCGACGACTCCGGGGCGTCGCACCTTGGCGACGACCTCCTGCCCCGTGGCGAGCAGCCCGCGATGCGTCTGCGCGATCGAGGCGGTGGCGAGCGGCTCCGGGTCGAGACTGACGAAGGCCTCGTCGCCGAAGTCCTCCCGGAGCACGGCCTCGATCTCCGCGAACGGGACGGCAGGGACGGAGTCGACGAGGTGGCCGAGCTCCTCGATGTAGACGTCGGGCAGGAGATCCGGCCGCGACGACAGGAACTGTCCGAGCTTGATGAACGTCGTGCCGAGCTCCTCGAGGCCGCAGCGAAACGCCCGCGCTCCCTCGCGCGTCGCTTCGGACCGGCCGACCACGCCGATCTCGGCAAGGATGCGCCGCAGTCCGCTTTGGTGTGCGACCCGCCCGACGGTCAAAGCGCGCCGAGCGCGCTCGAGACGTGCGCCCACGACGGCGTCATGCCACCGTTGGCGACCTGGGAAACGCAGGCGCGGAGTCGCGCTTGTCGCTTCCCAGGCCTACAGGTGGAGGAGGCCGCCGCCGTCGCTCATTCCGGTGGGGCTGAGACCGGAAAGGCGGAAGCACGCGAGGAAGTACGCGAAGAGCGATGCGATGAGCAAGAGGTAGATGAGCCGTGATTTGGTCAATTCGTCACCTCCTTCCGTTTTCTAGAAGCGGACGTCCTGTAGAGCCTCTGCGGCCGTCCGGTACAGCTCGGCCGCCCGTTCGTGGTCCCCCCGTCGAGTTGCCAGGTCGCCGCGTGCGACCCACACGGCCGCGCGATGGCTACCTGATCCGAGGTCGCCGTAGCTCGTCTCGGCGGCGACGAATGCCGCCTCCGCCTCGTCGAGCCGTCCCTGTTCGAGCAAGGAACGCCCGAGCACGAGCTGGGCGCTCCCGATCTCGTCCACATAGTCGACGCGTCCGTCGAGGAGATCGAGCGCCTGGCGAGCCTGGTCCTCGGCCAGCTCGACGCTGCCGGTGCGCAGGTGGACCTGCGCGAGCGACGAGACTGCACGACCGGCGTCGGCGTCCCGCCCCAGGTCGAGCGCGATGGCGAACGACTCCTTGAGCAGCTTCACGGCCTGGTCGGTGTTGCCGAGCAGGAAGTTCAGGCCACCGAGATTGTTCGTCAGCTGGCTGACATGGACGCGGTCGGCGAGCTGCCCGTAGGCCTCGCGCGCGCGCTCGGCGTAGTTGCGCGCCAACACCCAGTGGCCCTCGCGGTCGGCGATGAGCGAGGCCTGGAAGTAGGCGGCGCCGATGGTGCGCAGGTCTTCGACACCTTGCGAAAGCTCGAGCGCCCGCTCGACGTCGTCGCGGGCTCCCTCGAAGTCCCGCTGGCGCTGCCAGCAGCGCGAGCGCCACGAGAGGATGTTCGCCTTGAGCGCGTCGCAGGGCAGCCCGGAACGCTCGGCGAGCCCGAGCGCCTCGTTGAAGAGCGCGAGGGCCGTCTGGACGCTCGTGAGCTGGTAGCGGCAGCACCCGAGCCAGAACAGAACGTCCGCCCGCTCGACGTCCGAGAACGACTCGGCCTCGGTGATCGAGCGTGCCTCGTTGAGGAGCTCGACCGCGGCACGGTGCTCGCCCGTGCGCATCTTCGCGAGACCACTGCCGGCGAGCGCACGCACCTGCAGCTCCGGCATGCCGGTCGCGCGCGCCGCAGCGACCAGCGGCTCGAACGCTTCCACGGCTTCCGTGTCCTGCTGCGCCTCGTACAGCGCCTCGGCGCGCGAGAGGGCTCCCTCGAGCCGGGCGCGCTCGTCGGTCGCGACGCCGCTCGCGAGGAAGCCGGCGTCGACTCCCAGGCGGTCGGCGAGCCATTCGATCGTCCCCTCGGTCGGGCGCGTCTTGCCGCGCTCGATCTGGGACACGTACTCCTTCGAGAAGCGGTCGCCCGCGAGCTCACTCTGCGTCAGTCCCGCGGCGACGCGGAGCTGGCGGAGCCGTTCTCCGAGACGGAGCCCTTCGGGGCTCGTCCTGCGAGTGTTGCGGCTGGCTGTTTCTCTCATGGGCATGCTCTCGGCGCGCTGTTTAGTCAAGCGCATACTTCACTCAAGCGCAAGTTCGCCGGTCTGACCATCCCTCGTTTGAGCGTATTCATCGCAAAAGTCGGTCAACCATGCGGAACGCAGAATCACTTGACCGAGTTACTTGACGAGCAGGCGAGACGCTCCTATAGTGAGCGCACCTTGCAACCAGGCCGGACGCCAGGCCGAGGTTCGCAGGGGGTGCGCCGGACACTCCCGGCAGAGGAACGGAAAGCGGGTGGGCCGCAGATCCGCCTCCTATTTCCCGCCGAGAGTGGCGCACCTCTCGAGAAGGCCCCGGAGCCGCAGCCGGGGCCTTTTCATTGGTCCGCCTCGCCCGCTTCGCCGGCGCAGGCGCGCTTCGCGGTCGGGCGCGGGCAGAGAAAGAGCTAGGTCAGCCTCGAAGCCAAGACAGCCGGGCGGCGCGGATGGCCTGAAGCTCGTTGTCGTCTAGGAGACCCACTCGCCTTCCGACCATGCCGAGGATTCCGCCCGCGAGCATGATCCATGCCTCGGCGTCGGCGTCGCGATCCGAAGCGATCGCTCCCTCGTTCTGACCACGCCGGACCAGGTCTGCGACGAAGTCGTGCACCTCGCGCATGTGCTTGCGCAGGTGGCGCCGCAGCGCGGGATCCTCCGAGGCCTCACTCAGCGCCTGCACCCAGAGCTCGGTGAGCTGAAGCTTCGGCGACCGCACGGAGACGTGCCCCTTGCCTATGGCCTCGATCGCGGCACATGCGTCGGGAGTCTCGTCGAGCGCCCGCTCCCAGCTCTCGCGCGTCTTCGCCCAGACGTGCTCGAGCGCAGCGAGATACAGGTCGCGCTTCGAGGCGAAGTGCCGGTAGAGGATCGGCTCCGAGACTCCGGCCGTGCGGGCAATTTCCGCTGTCGTCGTGCCGTGGTAGCTGCCCTCGGTGAAGAGGCGGATCGCGGTCTCGACCAGGTGCTGCCGGCGCTCGGCCGCCGCCATCCGCGGCGCAGCGATGCTCACGCCGCCAGCTCCGCGATGTGCTCGCGTACGACCTCGGGCCGCGTCCGCACGGTGACGACGGCGACGATCGCGCCAACAAACGTGATCGCCGCGCCGACTGCGAAGCCCGCATGGAGCCCGTTGACGTAGTCCTGAGCGGCCAGTGGACTGCTGCGGCGGATGATGGAGGTACGAAGCGACGATCGCGCCCATCACCGCGATTCCGAGCGAGCCGCCCACCTGGCGGAAGCTGTTGAGGACGCCCGAGCCGACGCCCGCCTTGTCGACCGGCACGGCACCCATGGCGGCCGAGGTCATCGGGGACATCGTCATCGCCATCCCGACACCGCCGAGGATCATCGACGGCAGGAGCGTCCAGAAGTTCGAGTGGACCGTGACGCGCTCGTACAGCAGCAGCGAGAGGCCGACGAGCGTCATCCCGCCGCCCATCAGCCAGCGCGAGCCGATCCGGTCGGACAGCCGGCCGGCGAGCGGCGCGATGAGGATGATCAGCGTCACCATCGGCAGGAACGCGGCTCCCGCCTGCGTCGGCGAGAAGCCGAGGATCCTCTGGATGTAGAGCGAGACGAAGAAGAAGACGCCGAACATCGAGAGCGAGACGAGCATCGCCACGACGTTCGCGCCGGTGAACGCGCCGATCTTGAACAGCGAGAGATCGAGCATGGCCAGCCGCTGCCGCTTCTCGAGCACGATGAAGGCGACGAGAAAGACGGCCGCAAGCGCGAAGAGACCCAGGATCTCGGGCGAGCTCCAGCCGTGGCCGTTCCCCTCGACGAGCGCGTAGCTGAGTGAGAAGAGGAAGCCGATCGACGTCAGGAGCCCGGGGAAGTCGATGCTCTGCTCGGCGGAGGTGTCGCGAGACTCGCGGATCGCGAACTGGGAGACGACGATCCCCAGGATGCCGACGGGGACGTTGATGAAGAAGATCCAGTTCCAGTTCAGGTTCTCCACGATCAGCCCACCGCCGAGCGGGCCGATCGCGAGCGCGAGCGCCGACACGCCCGGCCCAGATCCCGATCGCCGTCCCGCGCAGCTTCGGCGGGAAGGTGGCGACGATGATGGAAAGCGACGCCGGGTTCATGAGTGCTGCGCCGGCGCCCTGCACCGCGCGCGCTCCGATCAGGAAGCTCGCACTCGGGGCGAGCCCGCAGGCGAGCGAGGAGAGCGTGAAGATCGCCAGCCCGACGACGAAGATCCGGCGCCGCCCGTACAGGTCGGCGAGCTTGCCGCCGGTGATCAGAAGCGCAGCGAACGTGAGCGCGTATGCGATCACCACCCACTCGAGCGATGCGAGCGTGACGTGAAGGTCCTTCTCCATCGTCGGCAGCGCGACGTTCACGACCGTGTTGTCGAGCATGATCATGAACAGGCCGAACGAGACCGCCGCCAGCGTCACCCACTTGCGGTTCTCCTCGGCCAGAAGGACGCCAAGTACTCGTGCTCTCACGCTTTCACCTCGTCCGGAAGTTAGCGCGCACTAGGTTAGCGCACGCTAACTTGTCCACGCGGAAGCCTGCCGCCGGGTGGTTTTCGACTGTTAGGCTGAAACTGCCATGAAGCTCGCGCTCGCGCAGATCGATCCGACTGTCGGCGACCTGGAGGGGAACCGCGACCTGATCCTCGCGCGCATCGAGGAGGCCCGAACGGCCGGTGCCGATCTCGTCCTCCTTCCCGAGCTCGCGGTGACGGGTTATCCGCCCGAGGACCTGCTCCTACGGCCGGGGTTCGTGCGCGCGGCCCGCGCCTCGCTCGAGCGCATCGCGGCCGAGACGCGGGACATCGTCGCGCTGGTCGGTGTACCGCTCTTCGACGGCGTTCTCTACAACGCGTGCGCGATCTGCGCGGACGGCGAAGTCACCGGCTGGGCGAAGAAGTGGCACCTTCCCAACTACGGCGTCTTCGACGAGAAGCGCTACTTCGCCTCCGGCGACGAGCTCGCGCTCATCGACGTGGCAGGCACGAAAGTCGGGATCACGATCTGCGAGGACATGTGGGTTTCCGGGCCGCCGACGACCAAGCTCGCCGCCGCGGGTGCCGAGCTCGTGGTCAACCTCTCGGCCTCCCCGTTCCACGTCGGGCGAGCACAGGAGCGCGAGGCCATCTTCTCCGCACGGGCACGAGAGAGCGGTGTGCGTGTCGCGCTGTGCAACACGGTCGGCGGGCAGGACGAGCTCGTCTTCGACGGGCACTCGCTCGTCCTCGAGAGCGACGGCAGCGTGCTGGCACGGGCGCCAGGCTTCGAGGAGACGCTACTCGTCGTCGACCTCGAGCGGCCCGAGGCGGCGGCGATCGCGGCGCTCGACGACGACCTCGAGCAGATGCGGCGTGCGCTCGTCCTCGGGCTGCGCGACTACGTCGCGAAGAACGGGTTCGACGCAGTCGTCGTCAGCGTCTCGGGTGGGATCGACTCCGCCGTCACGGCCGCACTCACGGTCGAGGCCCTTGGGCCCGAGTGCGTTCACTGCGTCTCGATGCCGTCCCGCTATTCCTCGGAGGAGACGCGGGCCGACGCGCGCCGGCTCGCCGAGAACCTCGGCTGCGACTTTCGCGAGCTGCCGATCGAGCCCGTCGTCGAGGCCTACACCGGCGTGCTCGCCGATTCCTTCGCCGGGCGCGAGCCGGACGTCGCGGAGGAGAACCTCCAGGCGCGGATCCGGGGGACGCTCGCGATGGCGCTCTCGAACAAGTTCGGCTGGCTGCTCGTCGCGAGCGGCAACAAGTCGGAGCTGTCGGTCGGTTACGCGACGCTCTACGGCGACATGGCCGGCGGGTTCGCGCTCCTCAAGGACGTGTTCAAGACGGACGTTTTTCGGCTCGCGCGCCACCTGAACGAGCAGGCGGGACGCGAGCTCGTCCCGCAGTCGACGATCGAGCGGGCGCCGAGCGCGGAGCTGCGGGAGGGGCAGCTCGACGAGGACTCCCTGCCGCCGTACCCCGAGCTGGACCGCGTGCTCGAGGCCTACGTGGAGGACGACCGCTCGCTGGACGAGCTGAGCGCGGACGGCTTCGACCCGGACGTGGTCGCGCGCGCGGTCGCGCTCATCGACCGGGCGGAGTACAAGCGGCGGCAGGCGCCTCCGGGGGTGCGGCTGCGGCCGAAGGCGTTCGGCCGCGACCGCCGGACGCCGATCACGAATCACTGGCGGAGCTGAGCCGCTCCGCGAGATCGGGCGGCCGCGTCGACACCGTCCTCAGGTCCGGAGGCGAGAACCAGTGAGCCTCGTGCGCCTCGGTGAGATGCGGCGGCTCGAAGCGATGAACACGAACGAGGTAGACGCGGGAGAGAAAGCTCCCGAAACCGGGCTCCTGCCGCGTCCAGCCCCGCAGCTCCCAGAGCAGCGGGCCGAGATCGAACCCGACGAGGCCGATCTCCTCCTCGAGCTCGCGGCGGAGCGTTTGCTCGTCGGCCTCTCCTGCCTCGCGGCCGCCGCCGGGCGTCACCCACCAGTCCCCGTATTCGTCGCCGTAGCGGAGGAGCAGGATGCGGCCCCGTTCGTCGACGACCGCGGCGCGGATCGTCTGGCGTTCCGGTAGCCCGCTCTCCCGTCCTGCGAGCTCGCGGAACCAGCGCAGCCGCTCGTCCCACGGAACCGCGGCGTTCGCCGGCGAGGTGGAGGGAAGGACGAAGAGCTTCGTGTCGCCCAGGGTTCCTTCCTGCAGACCGAGCTCGGGCCGGGTGCCGAACGCGCCGCGGTACGCCTCCTTGCCCACGAAGGCGAGCCACCGCGGATGCAGCTCGTGGGCAATCCGTTCGAAGCGCTCGGCCGAGCCCGCGAAGTCGCCGCGACGCAGGTCACTCGAGCCGGGTGTCGTCCGGTAGGCGGCGTTCGTCACGCCGATTCCCTCCTCGAGCAGGGAGAACTGCTCCTGGGGCGTGTAGAGCCGGGACGTCAGCTGAGCCGCGTGGAGCAGGCGCCAGAAGTCGTTGCGCGGGTTCGCGAAGTGCGCGCGCGCTTCAGCCGACACGCGACCCGGGTTGATGCCGACGAAGACGATCCGGAGATCCGGAGCGAGGACGTCGGGCACGTCGCTGGGCGTCGCGTCCCCTCCGGCCATGTCCCTGGTGTGAACCACTCATTCCCCCAATGGGGGAGCGAGGCTCCCTTTGCGAACGGTAGGCGACGAGCCGTTACGTCGGGGTGGCAACTCTGTGCCGGATGATTGCGGCGCGATCTACGCGGCCTCGGCGGCGGCCTCTGCCGCGTCGAGCTCCGCCATGAGCTCGTCGGTCCGGGCCTCGATGCGCGCCTCGAAATCGCGCCGCAGATCCTCACCCGACACGGACGATTCGTACCGCGGACGCCGCGGCTCGATCTTAACCGGGGTCACCGTCGAATCCCAGCCGCCGTATAAGCGAACGTAGCACTCGGTCTCCGACAGCGAACGCAGTCGCCGCACGTGCCGCAGCGTACGACGCGTCCCGGACGGAGCAGGACTTCTGAGACCATGCGAGCCGTGGCGGTCAGGGCGAAGGAGCTGCGATACGCGGTCGACCTCACGACGGCCGGCGAACTGACGGACGAGAACGGCGTTGCGCTCGACGCGCCGGCGGAGTGGTCGCCCGAGCACCTGTTGCTCGCGGCCCTCATGCGCTGCTCGCTCAAGAGCCTCCGCCACCACGCGGAACGCAGGGGCGTCGACGTCCGCTCGGCCTCAGGCAGCAGCCGGACTCTCGTGACGAAGCGTGAGACGGACGAGCGGTATGCGCTCGTCGAGACGGACCTCGAGCTCGTCGTGGAGCTCGCGCCGGAGCCGGAGCATGATGCGCTCGGCGAGCTCCTCGCGCTGGCCGAACGGGACTGCTTCGTCGGCTCCTCCCTCACTGCCAAGCCGAGCTACCGGTGGGTCGTGAACGGCCGCACGGTCGGTTCGTGAGCGGCACGCTGACGCCGCCGCGGGAGCGGCTCGACCGCGGCGAAGGCACCGGCCTCGGCCGGCCCTGGCTCGTGATCGTGCTCAACGACGACCACAACACCTTCCAGGGCGTCGCGGCGGCGCTCTCGGCGGTCGTCCCGGGCGTTTCGTACGACGACGGGATGCGGTTGGCGAACCGGATCCACAACTCCGGGCAGGCCGTCGTCTGGTCCGGCCTCCGCGAGCAGGCCGAGCTCTACTGGGAGCAGCTGCGCGGGCATGGGTTGACGCTGGCGCCGCTCGAGCAGGGGTAGATGGCGTCTTCGACCATCGATCTGGAGGCGGTCCGGGCGCAGTTCCCCGCGCTCGGCTCAGGCGTCGCCTTCCTCGACGCACCCGGCGGAACGCAGTGCCCGCGCTCCGTGATCGACGCGATCGCCACGTATCTCCGCGAGTCGAACGCGAACCTCGGCGGAGCGTTCGCCGCCAGCCGCCGCAGCGACGAGCTCGTCGAGCGCGCGCACGCGACCGCGGCCCGCTTCCTCGGCTGCACGGCCGCGGAGACGATCTTCGGCCAGAACATGACGACCCTCAACTTCGCGCTCACGCGCGCGCTCGGACGGACGCTCGCGGCCGGCGACGAGATCCTGGTCACGCGCCTCGACCACGACGGCAACATCGCGCCGTGGCTCGAGCTCGCCCACGACCTCGACCTCCGCGTCGGCTTCGTCGAGATCCATCCGGACACGACCCTCGACCTCGACGACCTCGAGCGACAGCTGACCGAGCGAACCCGCATTGTCGCCTTCCCGCTCGCCTCGAACGCCTTCGGGACGGTGCCCGATGCGGCGCGCGTGGTCGAGCTGGCGCACGCGGCCGGCGCGCTCGCCTGGGCGGACGCCGTCCACTACGGGCCCCACGGACCGATCGACGTCGCCGAGCTCGACGTCGACGTCCTCCTCTGCTCGCCGTACAAGTTCTTCGGCCCTCACCTCGGTCTCGCGTTCGGCCGCGAGGAGCTCCTGCGGTCGTGGCGTCCGTACAAGGTCCGGCCGGCGGCCGACGAGCCGGTGGGAAGCCGGTTCGAGACGGGGACGCTCGCGCACGAGCTGCTCGCCGGCTTCGTTGCCGCGGTCGAGTACCTCGAGCGTCTGGGGTGGGACGCGGTCCAGTCTCACGAGCGGGCGCTGGGGCAACGCTTCCTCGACGCGCTGCCCGACCGCTGCACGCTCTACGGCCCCCCGACCATGGAGGGCCGGGTACCGACCTTCGCGTTCCGGGTCGCTGGAGCTTCGTCCCGCGCAGTTGCCGAGCGGCTGGCCGAGCAAGAGATCGCGGTCTGGGACGGCGACTACTACGCCTTCGAGCCGATGACGCGGCTCGGGCTGCAGCCGGAGGGAACGGTGCGCGCCGGCTTCGTCCACTACAACACGTTCGACGAGGTCGACCGGCTGCTCGCAGGCCTGTAGGAGGACTCGGCGAGACAGTGGCTGTGCCGGCAGCGGTGCTACGTCGGTCGCGCGATAGACACGCTACGCGCTCCCTGCGTCCTTGCCTCGCGACGCCCATCGCACCCCTGCGACGAGCACCGTCCCGCCGAGCCCTCCTAGGCGGCGTTGTCCGCCTTTGCGGCCTTCGCGGCCGCGGCCCAGCGCGGATCGTGGCGGCGGATCCGGTCCGGCTCGCGCCCGCGCCGCTCGGCGAGCTCGACCGTGAGCCGCTGGAAGAGCACGATGTCGACGACGGGATGCCGGGTCGGCAGCAGGTCGACCTCGCAGCCGAGCGCCCGCAGCGCCGCGGCAGCCGCCGCCGCCCGCTCGGCCGCGACACCTTCGCCCTCGAGGACGAATGCCCGCACCGACTCGTCGACCGCGGCGAGGTAGCCGTGGAGAAGCTGCTCCGTCTCGTACGCCTCGGCCGCGACCCAGGCGCCCTCGCGCAGCTTCAGCACCGCCTCGTGCGCGGTGGCCAGATCCCGGCCCGCCCCCGCCACGAGGAAACGCTCCTGCTCCCCCACCTCGGGCAGCGGAGCCGCCAGCGCCTCCTCGACCGCGCCCGGCAACCACGCGATGTCCTCCCCGTGCAGCGCAGCGACCGCCGCGACCGCGCACGTGTAGCTCGCGGTGTGACACCAGCTTTCCTCGATCTCCGGCGTGCAGACGACGACCTCGTCGCAGAGGTCGGCGATCGGCCCGTCCTGCCGTCCGGTCACGAGCCACCGCGGGCCGCGCCAGGCGCGCGCGGCCTCGAGCGTGAGCGGCGTCTCGCCCTCGTGCGAGATGCAGACGAGCAAGTCGGCCTCCCGCTCGGGACGCAGCACGAGCTCGAGCGCCTGCACCGCGTCGCCCCCGGACTCTGTCACTCCTGTTTGGGCCGCGTGGAACGACGTCCCGCAGCCCGTGAAGAGGAGCCGCGCGCCGTCAGGGAAGCGCTTGTCGGTCGGCACCTGCGCCAGCCACTCGGGCTGCGCGGCCATCGCTCGTCTCGTCTGCTCGCCGTGCACGAGCGATACCTCTATACGATCGAGCGTCGTGACGGTGTTCCAACGAGACACGCTCGACAACGGTCTCCGCGTCCTGACGGCCGACCTGCCGTACGCGCAGTCGGTCGCCGTGCTCGTGATGCTGGCCGCCGGCTCCCGCTACGAGACGGCCGAGAACGCCGGGATCGCGCACTTCTCCGAGCACATGTTCTTCAAGGGAACCGAGAAGCGGCCGAGCGCCAAGGAGATCGCGGGCACCATCGATGCGATCGGCGGCGAGTTCAACGCCTTCACCGGCAAGGAGTACACGACGTACTACGTCAAGTGCGCAGCCGAGCACCGCGACGTGGTGCTCGACGTGCTCGTCGACATGCTCCGCAACTCGCGCTTCGAGGCGGAGGAGATCGACCGCGAGAAGGGCGTGATCCTCGAGGAGATGAACATGTACTACGACACGCCGCGCGACTTCATCGGCGGCGTCTACGAGCATCTCCTCTGGGGGGACCAGCCGCTCGGCCGGGAGATCATCGGCCGCAAGGAGACGGTCCAGGGCGCCACCCGCGACACCTTCATGGGCTACCTCGATCAGTGGTACAAGCCGTCACGGATGGTTCTCGGGGTCGGGGGCCGGATCGGCGACGGGCTGCTCGAGCGGGCGCAGGAGCTTCTCGGCGACCTCGAGGACGCCGAGACCGGCGAGCCGGAGCCCGTCGCGGCGCACGCGAACGGCCGCGTCACGGTCCACACGAAGCAGTCGGAGCAGGCCCACGTCTCGCTCGGCGTGCACAGCCTGCCGCTCGACCACCCCGACCGCTACGCGATGCAGCTCATCGCGACCGCGCTCGGCGGCGGGATGTCGTCGCGGCTCTTCAGCGAGGTCCGGGAGCGGCGAGGGCTCGCCTACTACGTCTTCGGGCTGAACCACAGCTACACGGACGCCGGGACGCTCTACACGCAGGCGGGCGTCGACATCGCCCGCATCGACGACGCCGTGGCGACCATCGCCGAGGTGCTGCGGAAGATCGCGGCAGAGCCCGTCCCGGCGGAGGAGCTCGAGAAGGCCCGCAACTTTGCGAAGGGTCGGTTCGTCCTCTCGCTCGAGAGCCCGCAGGGCCTGATGATGTTCGGCCTGCGGAAAGAGGTGCTCGAGCAGCGGCTCCCGGACCCCGACGAGGTGATGCGCGGGCTCGACGGGGTGACGAGCGACGACGTGGCGCGGGTCGCGTCCGAGCTGATCACGGCCGATCGCCTGCGGCTCGCGGTGATCGGCCCGTTCGACGACGCCTCGCGCTTCGAGCCTCTGCTCGACGGCTAGCGTCAGGCGTAAGGACGCTGGCCCAGGCGAGTGCAATGTCCCCGGAATAGGCGATAGCGCGTTAGGCTCTGGTGCCTCTCAGGAGGGAGGAGTGATTAGCAAAGAGGTTCAAGAGCTTGCCGTTCGCTACGGCGACGCCTGGGCGGACCACGATCTCGACGCGATCATGGCGATGCACACCGACGACACGGTGTTCCATCTGCACGGAGGCGGCGAGCCGGCTATTGGTCGGTCCGCGGTTCGAGAAGCGTTCGCGGCTGGCATGGCGCAGTGGCCGGATATCCGTTTCGAGCGGAGCGCCGTCTACATCGGAGCGGATCACTTCGTCACCCAGTATCGGATGAGCGCGGCGACGCCCGACGGGCGGCGGATCGTCTGCGACGGGGCGGACGTCTTCGCGGTGGAAGAAGGCTTGGTGGCTCGGAAGGACTCCTATTTCGACTGGCCGGCGATCCAGCAGCAGCTCGCAACCGCCGTAGGCTCCGCGGCAGCGGTCTGAGGCAGCAGTTCCGCGGTCGCTCGGGGGTCATTCGGGAACACTGGCCCAACCCACGCCCCGGTCGCCTGATTGGCAGCGCCTGAGTACGTTTGGGGATCGCGCGAGCCCTGCGCGCGCATCGCGGCCTTGACATCGGCTTCCCGCGCTGCGTCACTGCGATGAGCGCCCGGTCAGAGGACCCCCGCCCCCGCGATCCCTCGGCGCATCAGGTCGCCTCTGACGCGGCCTGCAGCGGCGGGGATTTCGTCGGCAAGAGGGGGTCGGGTATCCGGTTTCCGAGTCGAAGGAAGCCGGCTCCGGTCAGTGCCAGTGCCAGGGCGCCGCCCCACCAGATGGTGTTGGGTGACGTTCCGAGCAGCACGCCGCCGACCGCGGGGCCGAGAGCCACGCCGACCAGGAAGCTGAGCTGGTAGAACGACATGTAGCGGCCGAGCAGATGCGGCGGCGCGATTTCCGCGACTAGCGGGCCGAGCACGATGAACTGGCCACACTCAGCGATCGCGATCAGGATCGCGACGCCGGCCAAGACGGTGGTAGCGGCGAGCGTCGAGTGCGTGAGCGTTGCGAGCAGGACCGCGAGCAGGCCGACTGCGAATGTGGCGCTGGTGGCGAACAAAGCGTGAGTGCGTCGCATCCGCGCCACCACCCGTGTCGCCGGTATCTGCGCTACGACGATGAAGAAAGTGTTGATGAAGAGGACGACACCGATCCCCACGGGCCCGACAGGTGTATGCGCCGCCGCAAACGGCGAGAGGATGAAGGAGAAGAACGCGCCGCCGATCATCACAAGCGCGAGGTTGCCCGCGATCAAGGCGAGCAAGAGCCGATCCCGAGCAACAGTTCGGAAACCCCGTGCGCCCTTGCTCGCCGACGGAGCATCCGCGAGGCCGGGATCCGGGATCCAGACGAGCACAACCAGCGCGAAGACGAGGAACGTGACTGCATCGAAGAGGTAGAGGCCCTGGAACGCCTGGAGGTGATGATGGGAGGCCGCGACGATGAAGCCCGCAACCGTCGCGCCGAGGCCGAGACCGAAGTTGCCTGCGACTCGTCGAAGCGCGGTCGATGCGGCGCGCTGCTCCGCCGGGACCAGGGTCAAGGTCAGAACTTGGCCGGCGGTTCCCACCAATCCGAAGCCGGCACCACCGACGGCCGAGCAGACGAAGCCTTGCCACGGGCGGTCGACAAACGCCAAGCCCCCGTAGCCGAGTCCGTTCAAGACAGTGCCCGCGATCAGGAGCCGTTTCGCACTGAAACGATCGAGGAGCGCACCCGAAGGAAGCGTTACCAGTGCGGCCGTGCCCATGACCGTCGCCAGCACCAGCCCCGCGGTCGCCGTCGAGAAGCCGCGGACCGCGTGGAGGTAGATGATCTCGAACGGAAGGATCAGTCCCGTGCCGAAAAAGTTGAGCGCGTCTCCGCCCTGCAGGACGAGGACAGGCCTCGGTAGGCCCGTACGCCAAACGGCGAAAACACGTGCGAGCGCGCTGCTCACTCTGTTGGGCGACCGGTCGCTGCACGACGGCGAGCGAGGCGCTCGAGCTCCTCGCGGCAGGCGCTCAGCCGCAGCTCGATCGCCGTCCGCACGGGCTGGGGCGGGCGGATGTGGGCCTCCCGGGCCTGGCGGTACCGATCGGCATCGCGCTGGAAGCGGGCCGTCCGCTCGAGCACCATCTGATGAATCAGCTCGGGGTACATCGGAGGTCAAAGACACCGCGATGCCGCGAAACGGACCGCGGTCCGTTTACGACGGACCTGGTGTCATTAACGCGATGACCGTCGATCTCGAGCGGGCCAAGGGAGGTGACGAGCGCGCGTTCGCGTCGCTGGTCGAACCGTTCCGGCGCGAGCTCCAGCTGCATTGCTACCGGCTACTCGGCTCCGTGCAGGACGCCGAGGATCTCGTCCAGGAAACACTGCTCGCCGCCTGGCGCGGGCTCAACGGCTTCGAGGAGCGGGCGTCGCTGCGCTCCTGGCTCTACAGGATCGCAACCCACCGGAGTCTCAACGCAATTCGCGAACGCGGGCGCCGCCCCGCCACGGAGAACACCATGAGACCGTCAAGAACCCGCCGCGCCGTCGAGCCCAGCTGGCTCGAGCCTTACGCGGACAGCGCGCTTCCGGATCCCGCTCCCGGACCTGAAGCACGCTACGAGCAGCGCGAAGCGATCCAGCTCTCGTTCATCGTCGCGCTGCAGCAGCTGCCTGCGAAGCAGCGCGCAGCGCTCGTGCTGCGCGACGTGCTCGGCTTCCCCACCGACGAAGCCGCCTCGATCCTCGAGACGACGCCGCAGTCGGTCAAGGCCGCGCTCCAACGCGCACGCGCAACGCTCGACTCGTACACCGTCGAACGCGAGCAGGCGCCGCTTCCCGACTCGCCGACCGAACGGAACCTTCTCGCCACCTTCAGCGACGCCGTCGAAGCCGGCGACACGGCGCGCCTCCTAACTCTGCTGAGCTCCGACGCTCGTGTGACCATGCCGCCGAGCCCGGGCGAGCTCATCGGACACGAAGCAATCGGCGTGTACCTCGACCACGGCGCCGAGGTCCGCGGCGCCCCGCTACAGGTACGCCCGACCCGCGCCAACGGCCAGCCGGCCTTCGGCTGCTACCTGCGCTCGCAGCCCTGGGGCATGATGGTGCTCACCTTGAGCGGGAGCAAGGTCGACGAGATCACCTTCTTCGCCGACCCCGCGCTGCCCGGCCGCTTCGGTCTTCCCGAACACATCTAGCCGACAAGGATGGGTTCGACGTGAAATGGACGCCGCCGCTCAGGGGTCATTCCGGAACCCTGGCCCAGGCCAGCGTCCTCTCCTCAGCGACCAGAACGTTCGGAGTAACCGGGCACGCCGAGCAGCTCGTGCTCGGCGCATCCATCTTTTCCCGACGTCGGCCTGGCGAGGGTCGGCGGTCCAGTTGGCACCTCGCCCGGATCCGCCCGTTGGAGTGCCTTCGACCTTCGCAGCCGCTCGAACGTGAGGTTTCTACCATTCGCCGCGGACGGCGCCCAGCCTGCTCAAAGGGGAAGCGCGTCGAGATCCGCCTCGATGTGCTTCCGGTCGTCTGGATCCGCGATCGTGGCCGCCTCGGCGCGTGCGAGCTCATGATGACGGCGGGCCTCATCCATCTCTCCGGCTGCGAGATGGGCGCGGGCGAGCGCCTCGTGCGCCCCCGCGAGGTCCCAGTCCTCCATCTCCTCGCTGTGGCTCTCGACGAGGGCGAGGCAGCGGCGCGCGTGGTGGAGCGCGCCCTCGGGCTGCCCCGCGAGCACGTGCACGCGAGAGCAGAGCCAGTGGGAACGCGCCTGGTTCGCCGCCGTGTGCGGCGCTTGCAGCCAGTGGTAGGCGGAGGCGTGAGCCCGGTGAAGCATCTCGTCGTCCTCGTCCGGCGTCCGGTCCTGGCGCTCGATGAGCTCCCAGGTCACGTTGTAGAGCTCGACGCCGAGCCGGCGATGCTCCTCGGGTGTCACGCCTCCGATCCTACGGGCATGATGGGAAAAGAGGAGCCTCGATGTGTCAGCTCAGACGTTGACGATCCAAACGCTCGAGGACTGGGTGCGCGCAGGCGCCCACTGGCGCGTCCTCCACCACGGGGAGCACCGCACGGTCGTTGAGCTCCAGCAATGCACTGGTGAGCCGGTCGAGCGGCTCGAATCCGACGACCCCCTAGTGATCGCCTATCTGGAAGGAGTCGGGTCCGACCTCGACCTGCTGCCGGGGGAGTCTGAGACTCCCCCGGCGTAGAGGACGGAGACGTCTCCTACTCGGCCTGGCCGAAGCGCTTGATCTCTTCGAGCTCCTGCTCGGAGAGCTCGCGCGGGATGTCGCCGTGCGCGACTTTCTCGGCCCGCACGTGCTCGTTGATCGCCTCGACGATCTCCGGGTTCGCGAGTGTCGTCACGTCGCCGACATCGGCGAAGTTCGAGATACTCGCGATCACGCGCCGCATGATCTTGCCGGAGCGCGTTTTCGGCATGTCCGCCACGACCCAGACGTTCTTCGGCCGGGCAATCTTGCCGATGTCCCGCTCGATCGCCTGCGAGACTTTCTGAGCGACCTCGTCGCCCGACTCGTAGCCCGGCTTGAGCGAGACATACATCTCGACCGCCCGGCCGCGAAGCTCGTCGATGACCGGCACCGCGGCCGCCTCGGCGACCTCCTCGACGGTGATTGCGGCCGACTCGAGCTCCTTCGTCCCCAGCCGATGGCCGGCGACGTTGATCACGTCGTCGACGCGGCCGAGGATGCGGAAGTAGCCGTCGGCGGCCTGCATCGCGCCGTCGTTGGAGAAGTAGGGCCAGTCGTGCCAGTCCGTGCTCTTCGAGTCGCGGTTGTACTTCTTGTAGTACGTGTCGACGTACCGCTCGTCCTGGCCCCAGACCGTGAGCATGAAGCCCGGCCACGGGTTGCGGATGCAGATGTTGCCCGCCTTCCCCGAGCCCTTCGGAACCTCTTCCCCGTTCTCGTCGTAGATGACCGGGTAGATCCCGAGCACGCCCGGCCCGCAACTGCCCGGCTTCATCGGCTCGAGCGCGGGCAGCGTCGAGCCGAGGAAGCCGCCGTTCTCAGTCTGCCACCAGGTGTCGGTGATCGCCGCCTCGCCCTTGCCGACCTTCTCGTGGTACCAGCGCCAGACGTCGGGCTCGATCGGCTCGCCGACCGTGGTCATCGTCTTGAAGTGGAAGTCGTACTTCGCCGGCTCGTCGGGGCCGAGCTTGCGCAGCATTCGGATCGTCGTCGGCGCCGTGTGGAAGATGTCGACGCCGAGCTTCTCCGCGATCCGCCACGGCCGCCCCGCATCCGGATACGTCGGGACGCCTTCGTACATGACGGTCGTGGTCCCGAGTGCGAGCGGGCCGTAGACGATGTACGAGTGCCCGGTGATCCAGCCGATGTCGGCGAAGCACCAGTACGTGTCCTCCGGATGGATGTCCTGGTAGTACTTCGACGTGCCGGTGACGTACGACATGTAGCCGCCGGTCGAGTGTTGCGCACCCTTCGGGCGACCGGTCGTGCCGCTCGTGTACATGAGGAAGAGCGTGTCTTCCGCACGCATCGACTCCGGCTTTACCTGCTGCCCCTCGTACTTCGGAAGAAGCTCGTCGACGAAGAAGTCGCGACCGTCGACCATCGGGCTCTCGGAGTGGTACTCGCCCGGATGGCGCCGCCAGACGAGCACCTTCTCGACCTCAGTGCCCTCCTTGCGGGCGGCCTCGATCGCCTCGTCCGCCTTCACCTTGTGGTCGATCAGCTCGCCGTTCCGATAGTAGGCGTCCATCGTGACGAGGATCGTGCTGTCGGCGTCCGCCATCCGCTGTCCGCAGGCGGTACCCGAGAAGCCGCCGAACACCTCGGAGTGGATGACGCCGAGTCGGGCGCAGGCGAGCATCGAGACCGGCAGTTCCGGCAGCATCGGCAGGTGGAAGGTGACGCGGTCCTGCGGCTTCACGCCGCAGAAGTCCTTGAGCAGCGCCGCGAACTCGTTCACGCGCCGGTGGAGATCGGCGTAGGTGATCTCCTGGGTCTCGTGCTCCTCGAGCTCGGGCACCCAGATGATGGCGTTCTCGTCGGCGCGCGTCTCGAGATGCCGGTCGACACAGTTGACGCAGGCGTTCAGCCGGCCTCCGACCCACCACTTCCAGAACGGCGGCTTCGAGGTGTCGAGGATCGTGTCCCACTTCTTGTCCCAGGTCAGCATCTCCGCGTACTCGACAAAGCACTCCGGGAAGTGCTCCTCCGCGAAGCGCTCCCGGATTGCCGGGTCGTTGGCGTTCGCGACCTTCTTGATCGCTGCCGGCGGGTCGTAGTACTCCTCTTCCCGCCAGTGAACGGCGATCTGGGCCTCCGAAACCCCGGTTTCCTCAACGGTTCCCAACGTGCTCACCTCCTCGTCAAACAGACGACGCTTTGGCGGGCCCGACCCGTGAGGCGGGCCCGCCTCAATCGCAGTGCGAATCCTAAGTCACGCAGTAGCCGCCACGCGGGACTCCGCTACGAACGGCCGCCCGACCGGGAACACTGTTCGGCCCGAGACGCCATTCATGACACCTGCCGACGACGTATACCAGGCGACCGCCGCCGTGACGATGCCAGCCCAGCCGCCCGCGTGCAGCCACCACTGCGTGCCGCCGTGCGACACGTTGAAGAAGCCGATCACGAGCAGGATCTCCGTGATCTCCAGCGTGAGGAAGACCAGGAAGACGGCCGTGTTCACGCGCAAGCTGGCGATCAGCATGTACGTGTTGAAGACGGCGAACGCGAACAGGAACCACGCGACCGCGCTGTCGATGTTGGTCGCGCCGACGCCCACGAACCAGTTCTTCGTCACGACGCCGAGAGTGATGAACAGGCCGAGGCCCATCCAGAAGCCGCCGTACGTCGAGAACGCCGTCGCACCGAAGACGTTCCGGTTGCGGAACTCCCACATCCCGGCGAGGAGCTGCGCCAGGCCGCCGTAGAAGATCGCGGGGCCGACCCAGATCAGGTCCGGAATGAACGACGCGTTGTGCCCACTGAGCAGGAACGTCGTCAGGGCGAATCCCGCGAGACCGAGCGGCGCGGGGTCGGCAACCGGCGTGCTCTCTACCAACTGCACCGGCCGCTCGGAAGACAGTGCGCTCATCCAGCCCTCCTAGGTGGGTGGCTGACGGATATCCCCCAAGGTCATCCGTCGCCCCCCGATGTATTTGGTGCAGTCTCTACCCGATTTCGCGAGGGTTAGTCAAGGTTCGAGCTCATACGGGTAGTTCGTCAGCACGTCGGCTCCGGTCTCGGTCACGAGGACGATGTCCTCCAGGCGGACGCCGCCGTAGCCGGCGCGGTAGAGGCCGGGCTCGACGGTGACGACGTCGCCGGCGACGAGCTTCTTGCTGCGCCAGCCGACCCATGCCCGGCGCCTCGTGCACCTCGAGGCCGACGCCGTGACCGAGCCCGTGGAAGAAGCCGTCGGCGAGCGCCTCGCCCTGCTGTTTCGTGCGCTGCGTCGGCTCGCCCGCCGCCTCGAAGATGTCGCACGTGACGTCGAAGACGGCGCGCGCGTCGACGCCGGCGCGGAGCTCGGTGACCGCCGCGTCCAGAGCCTCCTTGCACAGCCGATGCCACTCGCGCACGTCGTCGGGCACGTCGCCGACGACGAACGTGCGCGTCATGTCCGTGTACACCGCGGAGGCGTTGTCGCGCGGGAAGATGTCGACGACGAGCGGCGTGCCCGGCCGGATCGGGCCCGAGCCCATGTCGTGACCGACGGCGCCCTGCGCTCCGGGGGCGACGATGTACTCGTCGGCGGTCGTGTCGTGCGCGGCGAAGACGACGTTCATGTCCGCCTTCACGCGCTCGACGGTGAGCTGCTCGCCGTCGAGCAGCAGCTCGTCCCCGCGGGCCTCCGCCCGCCGCAGGAGCTCGCGACACGCGTCCATCGCCGCCTCCGCGGCCCGCTGCGCGCGCTTCATCCCTGCGAGCTGCGCCTCGGTCTTCGCGCGGCGGCGATCGTCGAAGAGCTCCTGGTCGACGTCGAGCTCGACCCCGTCGGCACGGAGCCGGTCGGCGAGCCAGAGCGGGAAGTTGTCAGGCACGGTCGCGCGCTCGAGCCCGAGGCTCGCGACGGCCCGTAGCGCGAGCTGTGCACCCAGCTCCCGATAGTCCAGTCCCGACTCCATCAACTCGTCGAAGCCGAGCTCTTCGTGTACGTGCACCTCGAAGAGCCCGAGCTCGCGAAGGCGGGTCGCCTCCATCGAGCTGGCGAAGACGTGCCTGCTGCCGTTCTCCTCGGCGTAGAGGAACGGATCCGGAACGCCGAGCGGCACCGCGTGCCGCATATCGGCGGAGCGGAAGGAGTCGGCGTAGATCAGAACCGCGTCTGCCACGAGGGATCCGATGCTAGCGACCGCGTGCGCGTTCCCCTGGCGCCCGGCCCGACAAGAGGGGATACTCGCGGCTCGATGGCGGCCACTGACGAGAGAGAAGACCCGGCATTCCCCGTCGGAGCCGCCTGCCGGATCGACTCGCGCTCGCCGTGGCGCCAGATCGCGGAGATCCCGGTCGGCCTCGACCCGGAGGGCATCGCCGTCGACGTCGAGCGCCGGCGCGCGTTCGTGGCGTGCTCGCGCAGCGACTTCGTCTCGGTCGTCGATCTCGAGACACACGAGGTGATCGGCGAGATCCGCACCGGCAACGAGCCCATCGACATCGGCCTCGACGAGCAGACGGGCCGCGTGTTCACCGCCGACGCCCACTCCGACCAGGTGACGATTGATCGACTCGGCGACGCTCGAAGTCGAGACCACCGTGCCCGTCGGCGGCTATCCCTCCGGGCTGACCCACGTTCCGGAGTTCCGGCGCCTCTACGTCGGCAACTCGCTCGGCTCGACGATGAGCGTGATCGACCTCGACACGCTCGAGACGGTGGCAACCGTGGACGCGGAGCCCGGCGCCGGAGCGATCGGCGTCGACCCCACCCGCCGCCTCGTGGTCTGCGTCAACTTCGTCGCGGCCTCCGCCAACTTCTACGACGCCGACTCGTTCGAGGAGGTCGGGCGGCTCGAGCTCGGCACCGGCACCTGCGCGATCGGGATCGTTCCCGAGCGCGGCGAGGCGTTCATCGTCAACTCGATCGCCGGCACGGTCTCGCGTGTCGACCTCGACAAGATCGAGGTCAAGGAGGAGATCCGCACCGGCTCAGCGCCGGTGGGGCTCACCATGCATCCGTCGCACGACCGCCTCTATGTCACGAACCGCGGCGCCGGCTCGGTCAGCGTGCTCGGCGTAGCCGACGGAGTCGAGTGGTCGCAGATCCCGGTCGGCGGAGGACCGGGCGGCGTAGTCGTCGACCGACACGACGGGCGAATCCTCGTCGCCAACGCGGGGAGCCAGACAATGTCGATCGTCGAGGACCTGCTCGCTGCTCGGCCCCCGGCGCCGGTCGTGGAGGAGGCGAATCCGTGGATCGGCAACAAGCTGCCCGCCTTCGCGCTCGAGGACTACTGGTCGGGAGAGCAGCGCACGAACCGCGACTGGGCCGAGAAGAAGTACATCCTCAACTTCTTCGCCTCCTGGTGAGGACCGTGCAACGCGGAGGCGCCGTTCCTCGAGGACGTGCGCGTTCGTGAGGAGGCCCGGTCGGGTCTCGAGATCGTGCTCGTCGACATCTGGGAAGGGACCGAGCCGCGCCCTGAGGTCGAGCGGTTCTGCGAGATGTGGGGCATCAAGGGGCCGATCCTCCTCGACCCCGGTGCCGAGCTCGCAGGCACGCTCGGCGTGCGCGGCGTGCCGACGAACGTCGCTGTCGACTCCGACGGGACGATTCGCGCCTTCGGCGCTTCCCGGCTCGACGAGCTCGAGCAGGCGATCGACGAGCTCTACGGCCGGGCCTAGAGCGCGGCCGCGAGCTCGCGGCCTTCGCCCTGGTTGCGGATGCCGACGATCGCACCGGTCACGGCCGGATGCGAGAGCACGAAGTCGAGTGCTCCCCGGGTCACGCTGCCTCCGCCGCGGGCGCATCAGCTCCTCGTGGGTCGGGTCGAGGTCCAGCTCGGCGAAGGGGTGCGTGCGCCGGAAGTCGTCTTCGGCGAGGGCGTCGAGCGAGAAGCCGTCCGTGAGGAACCCGCTCGCGAGCGGCGACCAGACGATGACGCCGAGGCCCCGGTCGAGCGCGTACGGGAGCAGATCCTCCTCATGCGCCCGGGCGAGCGCCGAGTACTGAAACTGGAGGGCGCGCGACGGGCCCGACGATGAGCGCACGCTCCACGAGATCGGGCGGATGGTTCGAGAGGCCGCCGTAGCGAACCTTCCCCTCCGCGACGAGTTCCTGCAGGGCGCCCCACGACTCCTCGAGCGGCACGCTTCGATCGGGGTCGTGGAACTGCAGAAGGTCGACGCGCTCACGCCGTAGCCGGCGCAGGCTCTGCTCGCAGTCGCGCCGGATCGACTCCGGCCGGAGGTCCATGAAGTCGTCCCCGTCGTCCCGGCGCAGTGTCCCGCACTTCGTGAAGACGAGGACGTCCTCGCGGCCGGCGAGCGCGCGGCCGACGACCTCCTCGGCGTGCCCCCACCCGTAGAACGGAGCCGTGTCGACCCAGTTGACGCCGCCGTCCACCGCAGCATGGATGGCGCGCACCGAGTCGCCGTCGTCCTGCGGTCCCCAGTTCACCCACCACTCTCCCGGCCGCGAGCCGATCGGAGCGGTACCGATGCCGAGTCGGGAGATCTCCAGGTCGCTCGGGCCGAGCCGTCGCAGATCCATGACGTTGGGGAACGTGGATAGGCTCGCCGATATGCCCTTGCTTCGGGCCGAGGAAGAGACGAAGGTGCGCGAGTGGTTCGCGGAGCTCGAGCGGCCGGTCGAGCTCCTCGTGGCGTTAGGGCCGGAAGAGACGCCGAGGGCCGGTTCCGGTGACGTCGATTTCGGCGCCGAGATGGTCCGCGTGTGCGAGGGCCTCGCCGAGCTCGGCGAGCGGCGTGACCTGCCGAATCGAGCAGGAGCCGGAGGGCTTCCCGCGCTTTCCGGCCGTCTCGATCCGGCCCGATGGCCGCGATGCGGGCGTCCGCTACGACGGCCTGCCGTGGGGCTACGAGCTCGGCTCGCTCGTCGGTGCGATCGTCGAAGCGGGTCGCGAAGAGCCGACGTTGCGCCCCGACTCGCTGGCGGCGCTCGAGCAGCTCGACCGCGACCTCGCGCTCGAGGTCTTCGTCACCCCGACCTGACCGCATTGCCCGCCGGCCGTGCTGCTGGCGTTTCGTTTCGCCCTCGCCTCGGAGCGCGTGTCGGGGACCGCGATCGAGGCGAACGAGTTCCCGCAGCTCTCACAAGAGCTCGGAGTCCGGGCGGTGCCGCGGATCGTCGTCGACGGCGAGCCGCGCTGGGATGGGGCAGTGCCGGAGCCCGAGTTTCTCCGCCGCGTACTCGCCTAGAGGCGCACTCGGAATGAGCGCCGCGGCCCGCGCACGGGCGGTCGCAGCTCGACTCGTGCAAGCACGACTCCTCGCAGTCCTCCGCGGTAGGCGAACACCGCGATGCCGGCGCTGTGCGGAAGGAGCTCCCGGCTCCGCGGCCGCAACGTCGCGACCTTCCGGCCGCCGGATGCAGGAGCGCGAGCCGCAGACCGTCGCCGGCCAGCCGTTCCGTCACGTTGCCGCGGTTGACGAGGCGCAGCTCGAGCAGGCGGAGCGCCTTGCTACGCCGCACCGTGAGTGCACGCGCGTCGAGGCGCCGCACGATCCGGCCCCGGACGCGGAGGACGACGATGACGCCGACCCGCAGCCGCACTCGCACGTGCTTCACGCCGAGCGGCCGCGTCGTCAGGAGCACGAGCGCCGGGTGGTCGCCCGGCGCGGCGCGCCGCCGACGAACGGCGCGGACGTGCAGGACGCCCTTCGCGCCGGGAGCGATCCGGATCCGCTTCGGGCGCATCCGGAGCCACTTCGCGGAGCCGCGAGCCGGCCGCACCCGCGGTTTCCCGCGCAGGGAGCGTGCGAAGCCCGCCCGGGAAACGTCGACGAGCAAGGCGCGCCGGCCCGGGTTCCGGAGGACGACTGCGGCGGTCGACGCTCCCCGCAAGGTCAGGCGCAGCGGGCTCGCGCTGAGCCCGATGCCGCGGCCGGCCGCGGCACCCGGGATGGATGCCGCGGCCGCTGCGAGGACCAGGAACGCGATCGCGCGTCTCACTTGCCGATCACCGTGAAGGTCAGCGTCGCGGTGTAGTGCCCGGCCGCCACGACCGGCAGCGGCGAGACGAAGCCGACGCTCGTCGCCACCGTGTCGCCCCCGCTTCCGCTCGGGGCGCTCGTCGTGGCCAGGGACAGGTCCGGCGCCGGGGCGATCGGCACGGCCACGAGGGCTCCCGCTCCGACGCCGATGCCGAGCGGCAGGTCGTGTGGGGCGAACGCCGTCCGGTGGACGCTGAGCGTGTAGCCATTCGCATCGTTGCTCGTCACCGTGACGTGCTCCGGCAGCGGATCCGGAGTCGTTCCCGGCACCGCGGCGGGGAAGCTCAGCGTCGGGTGGTCGAGCGCGATCGAGAGCACCGGCTGGATGTCGACGTCGACGCCGGCCGATCCGCTCGTTCCGTTTGGAGGAGGCGAGACCGAGCATGTGCTCGCCGCCGTCGACGAGTTCTGCGGATCGGGTGTCGCCGTCGCGAAGTCGGCCGCGTTGTCGTCGGTGTCGGTGCAGCCACCGTCCGCGCGGGCCATCGCCATCGTCGCGCTGCCTGCCGACGCTGCGGCACTCCCTTCGTAGTCGGCGGCGCCGCCGTAGCCGAGCATGTCCTGCAGGTCGGAGGCCGTCGAGCAGCTACCCGCCGAGGCTCCGCAGGTCAGCGCCGTCGCGTCGTCGACGAGCGCGACCTTTCCCCCGGTGGCGGCGAGGTTCGAGGTACCGGTCGCGTCGGCAGCCGGCAGCGCCGTCCCGTTCGTACCGCCCGAGGCGAGCTGGACGAGGTACCGGCCGCCGGCGGGGATCGTGCCGCTCAACGCGGTCTGCTGCCAGCTCGTGCTGGCGGCGGACGCGTACTGGAGCGTCCAGCCGTCGATGGCGACGGGGCTCGCACCCCGGTTGAACAGCTCGACGTAGTCGTTGGTGTAGGCAGCGCCGCTGTTGCCGCCGGCTGCGTAGACCTCGGCGACCACGAGGCTCCCCGAGCCGCTGCCGCGTGCCGACGCGGCGGCGAGTGGTAGGGCGAGAGCCGAGAGCAGAGCGAGCAGAAGGATGCGCTTCATGGAGCCTCCGATCCGGGGGAAGTGGACGGCCCCTTGCTACAGCCCGCGGCGTCGCGCCGACAGTGTCCTTTGCACACTCGGCACGAAACCGGCACGCATCCGCCCGCGACGCGAGGCGACGACGGACGGCTAGATTCAGCCGGATGGACGCGCTCGAGCGGGCACGGCAGGTCGCTGCGTCATGGGACGAGCGTCTGCGCGCCGATCTCCCCGCCGACCTCGAGATCTTCGACGCCCACACCCACCTCGGCACGGACATCGACGGGATGGTCGGGCGCTACGAGGAGCTGATCGGCTCCATGGACCGCTACGGCATCTCGCGGGCCTTCATGTTCTGCCTCGACGAGCCCGACCGGCACCCCAGCTTCCAGGCCGGCAACGACCGGTCGCTGGAGTTCGCGGCCCGCTCGGAAGGCCGACTCGTCCCGTTCGTGCGGCTCGCGCTCGACGAGGGGCCGATCGAGGAAGCGCGCCGCTGCCTCGACCTCGGGGCGCGTGGGATCAAGCTCCATCCGCGCGCTCAGAAGTTCCTGCTCAACGACGAGCGGCTCGCGCCCGTCTTCGCGCTGGCGGCCGAGCGCGGGGTCCCGATCCTCATCCACGCCGGCCGCGGCCTGCCGCCGATCGCGGAGGCGCTCGAGCGACTCGTCGACGCGCACGAGGGGACCCAGCTCATCCTCGCCCACGCCGGCATCGCCGACCTTGCCAACCTCGCGTACCGCTTCTCGGGCAAGCGCGGCGTCTTCTTCGACTCCTCGGTCTGGAGCGCCATCGACCTGCTCGGGCTGCTGCGGCTCGTGCCGCCGGAGCAGATCGTCTACGCCTCGGACTACCCGTACGGCCAGCAGCCCGGCTCGCTGCTCCTATCGTCCCGTGTCGCCCGCGTCTCCGGCTTCGACGACCGGCAGCTGCGGGACATGTTCGCGGGCAACGCGAACCGGATCGCGGACGGCGAGGAGCCGCTCGAGCCCTCGCAGCCACAGGGCTCCGACATCCTCGAGCAGCCGCTCGCGCAGGCGCGCATCCACCAGTACGTCTCGATGGCGATGCCGCTCCTCTTCGCAAGGCAGCCGGACGGCTTCGGCACGCTCGGGCTCGCGCTCAACGCAACCGAGGAGCCCAACGGCACCCACCGGGAGGAGCTTCCGCTGATCCGCGAGCTGCTCGAGGCGGCGCGCGACCTGTGGCGGACGCTGCCCGAGGCGGAGGACGACAGCGAGCGTCGCCTCGTCGCGCGCACCTCCGTCCGCCTGCTTCAGATTGCCGACACAGTGGCAGTGACCTCCAAATGAGTGAGCTACGCCTCACCGTGAACGGTGGCGAGCACGTCCTCGCGGCGCCCGTCGGGACGAGCCTCGCGCACGCTCCCTCCTGCGCGAGGAGCTCGGGCTGACGGGGACGAAGATCGCGTGCAACGAGGGGCACTGCGGCGCCTGCACCGTCCAGATCGACGGCATGCCGCGGCTCTCGTGCATCACGCTGGCGCACACGGTCGAGGGCGAGGTGACGACGATCGAGGGCCTGCGCGAGCATCCGCTCGTCGACGCATTCGTCCGCGCCGACGCCGTCCAGTGCGGCTACTGCACTCCGGGCCAGGTCGTCTCGGCGGCAGCGCTCGTAGCGGCGAACCCGCAACCGACGCGGGAGGAGATCCGGCACGCGATGGCCGGGAACATCTGCCGCTGCGGCACGTATCCCAAGATCGAGGAGGCGATCCTTTCGTGGCAAGACTGATCCGCACCGAGAAAGAGGTCGAGGGACGCTTCGAGGAGGTGTGGATCGTCGTCGAGGAGGATCCACTCGAGCAGTGGCCCGCGGGGCCGCTCGCGGTGGTCGGCCGGCCCGCGCCGCGCAAGGACGGCCACGAGCGGGTGCGCGGCGAGGCGCGCTATACCGCCGACCTCAAGCTGCCGGGGATGCTGCACGCAGCCGTACTGCGGTCTCCTCATGCGCATGCGAGAGCGCGGCGAATCGACCTCGCGCCCGCGCTCGCGCTACCGGGCGTGCGGGCCGCGATCGGGCCGGGCGAGGCTGCCGGGCTCGAGGAAGAGGCGGGATTCTCGGGCGCCGCCGTCGCCGCCGTCGCGGCGGACACCTTCCGCCAGGCGCGCGCGGCAGTCGAGGCGATCGAGATCGAGTGGGAGGAGCTCGAGGTCGTGCTCGATCCGGACGACGCCGTCCGGCGCGGGCTCCTCACCGACGAGGAGCCACGGCGCCGCGAGCGCGGCGACGTCGAGCGCGCGCTCGCCGAGGCGGACGTCGTCGTCGAGGCCGAGTACCGCACGCAGACCGTCCTCCACAACTCGCTCGAGACCCACCAGGCCCTGTGCGAGTGGCAGGGCGACACGCTCCACGTCTACATCTCGACGCAGTTCATCTGGGGCATCCGGCAGGCGGTCGCCGACAAGCTCGGCCTGCCAGAGGACAAGGTGCGCGTCGTCTGCGAGTACATGGGCGGCGGCTTCGGCTCGAAGAACGGCCCCGACGAGTACACGTTCGTCGCCGCGGAGCTCGCGAAGCGGACGGGCCGACCGGTGCGCTGCGCCCTCACCCGGCGTGAGGAGCACACCTCCGCCGGCAACCGCAACGCCACCATCCAACGGCTCCGGGCGGGCGCCCGCAGCGACGGGACGATCGTCGCCTTCGACGGCGAGTTCACGAACTCCGTCGGCTGGTCCGGCTGGAACGCCGGGACCGAGGGGCCGATGCAGATGCTCTACGACTGCGAGAACGTCCGCACCGTCACGCACGGCGCGCGGCTCAACACGCCGCCGATGAAGGCATTCCGCGCGCCCGGGTTCGTCGAGGGGACGTTCGGGCTCGAGTGCCTGGTCGACGAGCTCGCCGCCCGGCTCGACATCGACCCGCTCGAGCTGCGGCGCCGCAACTACGCGAGCTCGAACGAGGGCACGCCGTTCTCCTCCAAGAACCTCGAGGACTGCTACCGGCGCGCCGAGCCGCACTGGGAGCGGCGGCACGAGGTGCGCGCGCGCTCCGACGCCGTCTGGAAGCGCGGCGTGGGGATGGCGAGCCAGATCTGGTACGGCGGCGGCGGGCCTCCTTCCTACGCGTGGGTGCGACTCGGCTCGCACGGCCGCGCGACGGTGATCACGGCGATGCAGGACATCGGCACCGGGACGCGGACCGCGATGGCGCAGATCGCCGCCGAGGAGCTCGGGCTGCCACTCGAGCACGTCGAGGTCGTCCTCGGCGACTCCGCGCGCGGGCCGTACGCCTCGATCTCGGCGGGCTCCTCGACCCTGCCCTCGATGGGGCCGGCGGTGCGGGCGGCCGCGGCCGACGCGAAGCGGCAGGTGATCGAGATCGCGTCGCAGCGCTACGACCTCGAGCAGCGCGTGCTCGACATCCGCGACGGCATGGTCGTCTCGGCGGACGGCAACCTCTCGGCGCCGCTCGAGGAGGTCGTCGGCGTGCTCGACGAGGCGCAGATCCTGGGCAAGGGCGCCCGTGGCCCGAACCCGACCGGGATGAGCGTCCTCACCTTCGGCGTCCACGTCGTCGAGGTCGCGGTCGACGTCGAGACCGGCGAGGTGCAGGTGGAGCGCGTCGCGGCGATCCACGACGTCGGGCGCATCGTCAATCCGCTCGGCGCCTCGAGCCAGGTCGAGGGCGGGATCATCCAGGGCATCGGGCACACGCTCTCGGAGGAGCGGCTGCTCGACCCCGAGACGGGCCGCATCCTCACGACCTCGCTCGACGCGTACCGCATGCCGACGATCGCGGATGTGCCGGAGATCATCTGCGAGTTCGTCGACCGGCCGGACGAGCACCTGACGAACCTCGGCTCGAAGGGGCTCGGCGAGCCGCCGATCGTCCCGATCGCCGCTGCGATCGCGAACGCGATCCGCGACGCGACCGGCGCCGACGTGCACGAGCTGCCGATCTCCCGCGAGGAGATGCTGCGCGCGTTGCGCGAGGCCGAGGAGCGGAAGCGGGAGAAGGAGAAGCGTGGAGCTCCTGCGGCCGTCTGACGTCGCAGAGCTCGACGGCGGGCGTCTTCGTGCACGGCGGCACGGAGGTCGTGCCGCTGCTGCGCGAAGGGCTGCTCGACGCAGAGCAGCTCGTCGACGTGCGGGGCTCGTGCCGCGCGGCGTCCAGGACGCCACGATCGGCGCCGGGACGACGCTCGCGGAGCTCGAGGTCGAGCCCGGGATTCCGGACGCGCTGCGCGAGGCGTGCCGGCTCGCGGCGTCGCCCCAGCTCCGGAACATGTGCTCGCTCGGCGGCAACCTGCTCCAGGCGACGCGGTGCTGGTACTGGCGGCTGGGCTATCCGTGCCGCCTCCACGGCGGAGACCGCTGCCATGCGCGCGACGGCGAGCACCGCGAGCATGCGATCTTCGCCAACGGGTTCTGTGCGTCGGCGCATCCCTCGGATGTCGCGGCTGCCCTGGTCGCGCTCGGCGCGAGACTGCGGACGAGCCGGCGCGAGCTCGCGGTCGAGGAGCTGTACCGGCTCCCGGACGAGGGCAACCGCAGCACGACGACGCTCGAGGACGGCGAGCTGCTCCTCGAGGTCGAGCTCGCGCCCGTGGAGGCGAGCGCCTACCTCAAGGCGATGGACCGCAAGCGCTGGTCGTTCCCGCAGGTGGGCGTCGCCGCCGCGCGGCACACTGACGGCTCGACGCGCCTTGCACTCGCCGGCGTCGCGCCGATCCCGTGGCGGATCGAGAGCATCGAGGAGCTGGACACGCGACGCCGCTGCCGCGAACCGAGTGGAAGGTGCCGCTGGCGCGTGCGCTCGTCGGCCGCGCCCTCGCCTCGCTCAAGTAGCCAGGTCCATCTCGGACCTGTCTGGGTAACTGATACCGAGACGCGCCTCGTACCAACCTGTCGGACGGGCAAGTCCGCGTAGGGGTGCCAGCTGATCTCCAATCGGGACATGTCTTGGTATCTGATACCGAGCCATGTCCGTTTTCGCCGTCGTGCTAGCCGCTGGGGCCTCGTCCCGCTACGGGACGGAGCCGCCGAAGCAGGTCGCGCTGCTGCCGCAGGTGCTCGCGGCGTTGCGGCAGTAGCGCCGTCGGCGGGATCGTCGTCGTCAGCGGGGCGCACGCGCTTCCGGTAGAGAGTGTCCACTGCGCGGACTGGGAGCGCGGCCCCGGCGCCTCGCTGCGCTGCGGCCTCGCCGCGCTGCCGCGCGACGCCGAGGCCGCGGTCGTCGTGCTCGCCGACGGGCCCGACCTCGACCCGCGTGCGGTCGACCGCGTCGTCGAGGACTGGCACACGAACGGCGGCGACGCGGTGGCCGCGAGCTACGGCGGCGTCCGCCTCCACCCGGTCCTGCTCGCCCGCGCGCTCTGGAACGACGTCCCCGACGAGGGCGCCAAGTCGCTCCCGGCCCGGCTCGTTCCCTGCGACGACCTCACGCCGCCGGGAGACGTCGACTCCCCTACTCCAGCGGGATCCTGAGAGCTGCCAGCTTCTGCCGGAGCTCCGCCGGCATCTCTTCTGTCACCGCCTTGCGCACGTAGATCCGCAGGCTCTCCTCGAACCGGTAGCGCCTCTGGCAGTCCACGCATTCGGCGAGATGCGCCTCCGCCTGATCCCTCTCCTCGTCGGTCAGGACATGGTCGAGGTACGGCTGCATCATCTGCTCGCAGTGCGCGCAGGGGTCCATCATGTCGCCTCCTCCAGGGCGGACTCGGCCAGCTCCCGCTTCAGGATGCGGCGCCCCCGGTGCAGCCTCGACATCACCGTGCCGACCGGGATGTCGAGGATCTGGGCCGCGTCTGCGTAGCTGAAGTCGCCGAGGTCGACGAGAACGAGCACGTCGCGGAAGTCGTGCGGCACTACAGAGAGCGCCGTCACGATGTCGTCCTGCGACAACCGCTCCACGACCTGTTCCTCGTCGGAGACGCCGTCCCCGTTCTCCGCGAGCTTGTCGTAGAGGAAGTAGTCGTTCGCCTCGAGCGGCTGCATCTGCGGTGCCCGCTGCTGCCGCCGCCCGCGGTCGATGTTGAGGTTGGTCAGGATCCGCAGGAGCCACGCACGCATGTTCGTGCCGGGCGTGAACGAGCGCCAGCTGCGGAACGCCCGCGCGTACGTCTCCTGCATGAGCTCGTCGGCGTCTTCGCGCGAGTTGGCGAGGTGACGGGCGACGCGGTAGACCTGGTCGGAGAGCGCGAGCGCGTCCTCCTCGAACCGGACGCGGTCGCGCGCCTCGGTCGCGAGCCGTTGCGCCTCCTGCGGCTCCGCGTCCATGCGGTTCACCGTACCAGCGTGCGCCATTCCTTCCCCAACGGCGCCGGGGACGGTGCTATTCCGCCGAGGGCCGCTAAACGGCTGCGAGCTCGGGGAAGCCGGCCCTCGCGAGGCGCTCGACGATCGCCTCGCGGCTCGTGCGCTCGTCGTCCCAGGCGAGCGTCACCTGCCCCATCAGGTTCGCGTTCGCGCTCTCGAGGCCGTCGTGGCCCTCGAGCGCGTGAGCCAGCCGCATCACGCAGCGTTCGCAGCGGACGCCGCCGACCTGGATCGTCTCGTTCTGCGTCGCCACGCCGTCAGCCTAACGTTCAGCGCAGCGATCTCCCGCACGGCAGCCTCCGGCCCGAGCTCGAGCTGGCGCTCGGCCTCCGGCCCGCCGCCTTCGCGCCCGGCGGCATCGCGCTGCGCGGAGTACTCCACGCGGTCGAATGGCCGCCCGTCGGCTTCCGCGGCCTCGCGCACCAGCCGCTGTACCTCGGCCGCGAGCTGGGCCGTCCGCTGCACCGACGTCGGCTGGTCCATCACCCGCACCTCGAGCGTCCCGTACTCCGGCCGCGGCCAGACGTCCCAGTGACGGCGCTTGCTGTCGCCGCGGGTCGCGGCCTCCCAGTCGTCCCAGCTCCGCAGCAGTGGCGGAGGCCCGCCCGTCGGCATCTCGAGCAGGATCCGGGAGCGGATCGAGCGCCAACCGCTCGGCGCGCCGTTCCAGTACGGGGAGTTCACAGAGGCGGCGAGGAGCCCCGGCAGCCGGGGTACGACGCCCTCGAAAGCCCGCAGACAGGTCTCGGGATCAGGCACCGACACATGGACGTGGAGCCCGCAGACGTGCTGCCGGTAGAGGGCTGTGCCGAGCTTCGCCTTCAGGCGCCGGTAGCGCTCGATGGGAATGATCGGCACGCGCCCGCGCGCAGTCGGATGCGAGGCTGTCGCGAGCACGGCGAGGCCGTGCGCCGCCGCCCGCTCGGCTGCCTCGTTCCTGAGCGACCGCAGTTCGGCTTCGGCTTCTTCCGGCGTCTCGACGGCGGTCGTCGTGATCTCGACGAACGACTCGAACAACTCGGGCTTGATTCGCTCGGTCGGCTCGCCGAAGACGCGCGAGAAGCCGTCCCGTGCGGGCTCGAGCGTCACCGCGTCCACCAGCATCAGTTCCTCCTCGACCCCGAGCAACCACGGAGGGGCCGAGCCGAAGCGGCTCAGATCCATGCCGAGCTCCTTACTTGCCGCGGACGCCGTGCACCGGCCGGCCCGCCGCCTCCCACGCGTAGTACGAGGCGCTCGGGCCGAAGTCGATCTCGTAGGAGATGATCCGCGGGTTGCGGCCGACCTCCTTCGCGCGCTGCGCGTGGCGGAGGAGATTCGGGTCGTCCTGCTCCTCCCAGACGAGCACGAGGTGCGCGGCCGTCATGAACGTCGCGACGAAGAGGCAGCCGGGCGCGGGGCACGGGAACGGATCGGTGCTGACGCAGAACCAGCCGACGTGCTCATGGCCGTCCTCCGTCCACAGCTCCTCGGCCTCCTCGGGAATCGCGTGCTCGACCATGCCGGCGGCGCCGGGCTGGATCTCCTCCCGCCTCACCTGCGCAAAGGTAGCGACACCGTCCCGGTGGCCTGCTGACCAGCATCGTTCGAGTTCGCGCGCCCGGAGCTGCTGGGCCGCCTCTAAGATCGAGTCATGGAGCAGCTACGGGTCGGCAACGAGAGCTACGGGTTCCACAAGCTCGACGCCGCCGCCACCCGGCTCCCGTACACGCTCCGGATCCTGCTCGAGAACGTCCTCCGCAACGGCTCCGAGGAGGGCGCCGAGGCGGTCTCGGGGTGGGTCGCCGACGCCGACCCGTCGCGGGAGATCTCCTTCCATCCCGCGCGCGTCCTGCTGCAGGACTTCACGGGTGTGCCGGCGGTGGTCGACCTCGCGGCCATGCGCGACGCGATGCGCGAGCAGGGCGGCAACCCGAATGCGATCAACCCGCAGATCCCGGCGGAGCTCGTCATCGACCACTCGGTGCAGGTGGACGAGTTCGCGTCGCGGCTCGCGATCGAGCGCAACGTCGAGCTCGAGTTCGAGCGGAACCTCGAGCGCTACGCCTTTCTCCGTTGGGGCCAGGGCGCGTTCGACAACTTCCGCGTCGTGCCGCCGAACACCGGCATCTGCCACCAGGTCAACCTCGAGTACCTGGCGCGTGTCGTCGAGGTGCGCGACGGCGTCGCCTTCCCCGACACGCTCGTCGGCACCGACTCGCACACGACGATGGTCAACGGGCTCGGCGTCCTCGGCTGGGGCGTCGGCGGCATCGAGGCCGAGGCCGCGATGCTCGGGGAGGCGCTGTCGATGCTCGTGCCGCAGGTCGTCGGCTTCCGGCTGGCGGGCGCGCTGCGCGAGGGCGCGACGGCGACCGATCTCGTGCTGACCGTGACCGAGATCCTGCGCAAGACCGGCGTGGTGGGGAAGTTCGTCGAGTACTTCGGGCCGGGCGTGGGCTCGCTCTCCCTTGCCGACCGCGCGACGCTCGGGAACATGAGCCCCGAGACCGGCGCGACGTGCGGCTTCTTCCCCGTCGACGAGGTGACGCGTCGGGTACCTGCGCCTCACGGGCCGCAGTGCCGAGCGGGTCGCGCTCGTCGAGGCGTACTGCAAGGAGAACCAGCTCTGGCACGAGCCTGAGGAGCACCCGGAGTACTCGCAGGTCGTCGAGCTCGACCTCGACGACGTCGAGCCCTCCCTCGCAGGGCCGCGCCGGCCGCAGGACCGCGTCCCGCTCGCGCGCGCGAAGGAGGCGTTCATCGAGGCGCTCGGCTCCTTCGACGTCGACCTCGTGAACGGGACGTACGACAAGGAGGTCGCGGACTCGTTCCCGGCGAGCGACCCGCCGACCGGCGACGGAGTGAGCGACGGCGCCGAGCCGGCGCCAACGAGCACGGCAACTCTCGAGAAGAAGCGAGTCGCGGTCGAGGGCGAGGACTACGCGCTCGAGCACGGCTCCGTCGTGATCGCCGCGATCACGTCCTGCACGAACACGTCCAACCCGTCGGTGATGATCGCGGCCGGCCTGCTCGCCCAGAAGGCGGTCGAGCGCGGGCTCGAGCGGCGGCCGTGGGTCAAGTCCTCCCTCGCCCCTGGGTCGAAGGTCGTGAGCGAGTACTACCGCGCGTCGGGCCTCGACCGCTATCTCGACGAGCTCGGCTTCAACACCGTCGGCTATGGCTGCACGACCTGCATCGGGAACTCCGGCCCGCTGCCCGAGCCGATCAGCGCCGCCGTTGCGGAGGGCGACCTGGTCGTGTGCGCCGTCCTCTCCGGCAACCGCAACTTCGAGGCGCGCATCCACGGCGAGGTCAAGGCGAACTACCTCGCGTCGCCGCCGCTCGTCGTCGCCTACGCGCTCGCCGGGCGGATGGACGTCGACCTCGTGAACGAGCCGCTCGGCCAGGGCTCGGACGGCGAGGACGTCTTCCTGCGCGACCTCTGGCCGAGCCGCGACGAGATCGACGGCGTGATCGGCAAATCCGTGAAAGGGGAGATGTTCTCCTCCACCTACGCCGACGTCTTCACGGGTGACGAGCGCTGGCGCGGGCTCGACACGCCGGAGGGCGAGCTCTACGAGTGGGAGGACGCGTCGACGTACGTGCGGCTCCCGCCGTACTTCGAGGGGATGCCGCGCGAGCCAGAGCCGGTGGCGGACGTGGAGGGAGCGCGCTGCCTCGTCCTGCTCGGCGACTCCGTCACGACCGACCACATCTCGCCGGCCGGCGCGATCCGGCCCGATTCGCCGGCGGGGAAGTACCTCGTCGACCACGGCGTCGAGCGGCGCGAGTTCAACTCGTACGGGGCGCGCCGCGGCAACCACGAGGTGATGGTGCGCGGCACGTTCGCGAACGTCCGGCTCAAGAACCTCCTCGTGCCGGGGAGCGAGGGGACCTGGACCGTCCATCTGCCCGACGGCGAGGAGGGCACGATCTTCGAGGTCGCGGAGCGCTATCGCGCAGAAGGAGTCCCGACGATCGTCATCGCCGGCAAGGAGTACGGCTCCGGCTCGTCACGCGACTGGGCGGCGAAGGGGCCGAACCTGCTCGGCGTGCGCGCCGCGATCGCCGACTCATACGAACGGATCCACCGCTCGAACCTCCTGATGATGGGCATCGCGCCGCTGCAGTTCATGCCGGGCGAGAACGCCGAATCGCTCGGCCTGACCGGCCGCGAAGAATTCTCGGTCACGGGGCTCGAGGGCGGCCAGGCCGACGAGGTGACCGTGCGGGCCGACGACAAGGAGTTCCGCGCCCGCGTCCGGCTCGACACGCCGCGCGAGCGGGAGTACTTCCGCCACGGCGGCATCCTCCAGTACGTGTTGCGGCGCCTTCTCTCCGAGTAGGCCGTGGACGGACCGCTGGTGGTGATCGTCACCGGGCCTCCGGCCGCCGGGAAGACGCCGATCGCGCGCGGGCTCGCCGCGCGGCTCCGCCTGCCGCTGGTCGCGAAGGACACGATCAAGGAGGCGCTCTTCGACGGGCTCGGCACCGGCGACCTCGCGTGGTCGCAGCGGCTCGGCGAAGCCACTTATCTCGCGATGCTCGGACTCGCGGAGGAGTCGGTCGCCGCCGGTGGGAGCCTCGTGCTCGAGGCGAACTTCATCCGCGGCAGGGAGGCCCGGCTGGCGGCGCTACCGGCACGCTTCGTCCAGGTGCACTGCAGCGCTCCGGCCGAGGTGCTGGTCGAGCGCTACGGCAGTCGTGAGCGGCATCCAGGTCACGTCGACTCGGAACGGATCGACGCGCTGCGCGAAGCGGTCGAGACAGGCCGGCACGATCCGCTCGAGCTACCCGGCGAGACGATCCGGATCGACACGACTCGGCCCGCCGACCTCGACGCGCTCGCCCAGCGCATCAAGACGCTCACCGGCTAGCCCGCATCCAGCCCCGACCCGGCTGCTAACCGGAGCCGGAGCCCAGCTGCGAGAAGTCGAGCGCGCCCTTGGGCGCCGTCAGCGTGACCGGCTGGTTCCAGCTGTCGAACGTGACTGTGCCGCCGGTCCGCCCCTTGGTCTTGACGAGGGCCACCGGGTACGGAGTCCCCGACGCCGCGACGTAGAGCGTGCCGTTCTTCGTGACGCCATGGATCGCCACCACGTTCTTGCCCTTGTAGGTCGTCTCACCCCGGTTCTCGAGCTTCCCGTGGTTGGCGGTCAGGCTCTTGAAGAGCGCTTCGCCGTTCGCCTGACCGGTGAGCGATCCGAGCTGCCCGCTGTTCGCCGGGAACTTGAGCCACTTGTTGGCGAGGAGCTGAGCGACCCCGCTCGCCTGGCTGTACTGCTTCCAGAAGGAAGGGCCGGCACGCAGGTACGCGTGGTTCCCGATCAGGACGAGATCGACCTTGGCCCCGCCGCCCGCGATCGTTCCGGTCGCTCCCTTGCCATGCACGATCGAGAGATCGATTCCGACCGGCTTTCCGGAGGACTGAACCTGGCCCGACATGCGAAACGAGCTCGCGGCCTCCGCAGCCTTCGCTGCGTCCGCGACGACCTTCGCCGCCGAGTGTGCGGCTAGAGCGGACGTCTGGCTGCCGTTGCTGCTGCCGCCACCGCCGCCGCCTCCACCACAACCGGCAGCGAAGAGGACAGCTACCAGTGCGACGGTGACGGAGACCGCGCGCATCGCCCCGATGCTCTCACCCGGCGTCAGCTGTTCGGCCATAGAGCGCGTCGTTCCCAGGGCTCCGGTTCGTACACTCGGGAGACCCGGGGTGCCGCCAAGCGGCTGAGATCACACCCGTCGAACCTGATCCGGGTCATTCCGGCGAAGGGAGGAGCGATCGAGGAAAGAGCACCAGCCTGGGGAATCACGCCGGTTCCGGAGCGGCTGCGCACCCTCGGCGGGCTCGAGAACGGGATGCTGTGGAGCAGCCTCGGCCTCAGCCTGCTCGTCCTCGTCGCCGGCGCGTTCCTCGTCCCCGCCCTCTCGCTGCCCGAGGCGCTGCTGGCGATCCTCGTGGGCGGGATCTTCGGCAACGCGCTGCTCGGGTGCGCGGCCGGAATCGGCGCGGAGGCCGGCGTGCCGGCGATGGTGCTGCTGCGCGCGCCGCTCGGCCGGGCCGGCTCGTACCTCCCGACCGGGCTCAACGTCCTGCAGAACCTCGGCTGGACGATCTTCGAGGTGCTCGTCATCGCCACCGCCGCGCAGGCGCTGGTGCACGGGCCGCTCTGGGTGTGGAAGCTCGCGGCCGCTGCTGCGGCGACGATCCTCGCGCTGCTCGGCCCGATCGGGTTCGTCCGCCAGTGGGTGAAGCGCATCGCGCTCTGGGTCGTGCTCGCTTCGCTCGCCTACCTGACCTGGTGGACGCTGCACGACGCGAATCTCGGCGACCTCTGGTCAGAGCCCGGGAAGGGTGGGCTCAGCTTCTGGCAGGGAGTCGACCTCATGGTCGCGATGCCGGTCTCGTGGCTCCCGCTCGCCGCCGACTACACGCGCTTCTCGCGGAGCAGCCGCGGCGCTTTCTGGGGAGCCTCGGTCGGTTACTTCATCCCGAACGTGTGGCTCTATGCGCTCGGTGCGATCCTCCTGCTCTCACGCGGGCTCGCAGATGCGCCCTCGGTGATCACGGCGATCGCCACCGGCGGGATCGGAGCCGCGCTCGCGCTCGTCGCGCTCGGCGTCGACGAGACGAAGGAGCCGTTTGCGAACATCTACTCCGCGGCCGTCTCGGTGCAGAACGTCCTGCCGCGGGTCCCGCAGCGGCTGCTCATCCTCGCGGTCGCGGTGGTGGCGACGGCAGGGACGTTCGTGATCGACCTCGTCAACTACCAGAGCTTCCTCTACCTGCTCGGCTCGTTCTTCGTGCCGCTCTTCGGCGTGTTGCTCGCGCAGTGGCTCGCGGGCGAACGTGACCCGTTCGCCGCCCCGGAGTTCCGCCCGGGCCAGATCGTCGCGTGGCTCGCAGGCTTCTGTCTCTACCAGTGGCTCGCGCCCGTCGGCCCGAGCTCGTGGATCCACCTCGTCGATCACACACACCCGGGCCAGGGAGCAATCGGCGGCTCGCTGCCGAGCTTTGCCCTCGCCTTCGTTCTGTCGCTCGGCCTTACGCTTGCGGGTCGTGCGACCGCTCGCCGTGATCGGCCCTCTGTCGCGTGACCTCGTGGACGGCCGCCCAAGGCCTTCCGCTGGGCGCGAGCAGCTTGGCTGCTCGCGCTCCCAGCCACCCCGGATCGGCGGCGGGCCCTGGTACGCGGCGCGGGCATTGCGCGCCTTGCAGCAGGAGGCGATGGTGGTCGCGAAGTGCGGCGAGCCCGAGCGGCGCTCGTACCTCCGACGCCTCGCAGCGCTGGGCCTCCCGGTGTCGCTCGCGGCTGCAGGCGAGACCACCTCGTTCTCGTTCCACTACGACGCCGAGGGGCACCGCGAGATGCGCGTCGAGACGATCGGGAAGCCCTGGAGCGAGGGCGACGAGCCGGAGCGCGGGCTGCGCCGCGTCGAGTGGGTGCATGTCGCGCCGCTCCTGCGCGACGACTTCCCGCCGGAGATGCTCGAGCGGATCGCGCGCCGGCGGCGCGTGCTGCTCGACGGCCACGGGCTCGTCCGCACCCGGGAGATCGGCCCGCTCAGGCTCGACGGGGAATTCGACCGGAGGCTCCTGCGCCACGTCTCGATCCTCAAGCTCGCCGAGGAGGAGGCAGAGGCGATCCTCGGCCACAGCGAGCTCGAGGAGCTGCGAGGGCTCGGCGTTCCGGAGGTTGTCGTGACGTTCGGCGCGGGCGGGTCGCTCGTCCTCACGCGCGATGCCGCCGTACGCGTGACGGCGCGGCCGGTTCGCGGCGACCCCACCGGAGCGGGCGACGCATTCTCGGTCGCCTATCTGAGCGCACGCGCCGGCGGCCACAGGCCGATCTCCGCCGCGCGGCGCGCGAGCGCACTCGTCACCGCGCTACTTAGTAACAGTCTGTTACTAGGAAGGACACGTCCGTGATCGCGGCGGTCGGCACGGTGGCCGGCGTCTTCCTCGTCGACGTCGAGGCCGAGGAGCTGCTGGGCGACGGCACCGAGGTGCCCGCGACCGAGCGCCCCGAGGTGCCGCTGCCGCGGGTCGTGGCGGCTGCGCGCTCCGGCTCGACCGTGGTCGCGGTCGTCGAGCGGAGACCACCGCTCATGCTCTCGAACGACGGCGGCGCGACCTGGCGAGAGGCCGGCGGCGGGCTACCGCCGGGATTCGCGGTCGCGATCGCCGAGGACGATCCCGACCGGATGCTCTACGCCGCGCGCAACCGGCTCTACGTCTCGGCCAACGGCGGCGTCTTCTGGCGTTCGCTGCCGTTCGAGCTGCCGGACATCGACTCGATCGGCTGGATCGACTGAAGGAAGCGCTCGATCTCGTCCGCCGAGCGCAGGTGCACGACGTCCAGGCTGTGGATGCCCGCCGACGCGCTTCGGCACCTCGAACTGCGTAGTGCCGGTGCGTCCGCAGTACCCACCACGGGATCCAGTAGCCCGTAAAGCAGTTGCCGCAGCTGCTCGCGGTTCCCGTTCCACAGCTCTTCGCGCGTGATCGTCCGGCCGACCGTCCGCCGCAAGGAACGCCACAAGGCTGATCGCGAACGGCGGCTCGAGCGATCACTGCGGTGTCGGCGCGCTCGAGAACGAGCGGGCCGAGCTTGGAGCGGTAGTTGCCGTCGGCGACCCAGCCGTCGGGGGCTGCGTCGAAGGCCGCGAGAACGCGCGTCTGGAACACCTCGGCCGACGCCTCCTGCCAGCCGGGATCGTGGTGAAGGGCGTCCAGCTCGATGTGCGGGACGCCGAGGGGCGCGGCGAGCCTGCGGGCAGTCGGTCGTCTTCCCGAGCACGACCGCCCGATGACGGCCACGCGCCGCATCAAGCCGGAACTCGCCGCGCGCGACGACGACGGCCGAGCCGCCGACCTCGACCTCCTCCGGCGAGCGGGCGACGGCGTAGAGCGTCGACGGCCGCCCGATCTCCACGCCCTGGCGGATCTCGATCTCGTCGCCGAAGCCGATCCGGCCGTGCCGCGCGAGATGAAGCGCGAGTGGCCCGGCGGCCGAGCCGGTCGCGGAATCCTCGGGAACCCCATGGGCGGGGACGAAGACGCGCGCCTTCCAACGCTCGCCGTCACGGGCGAAGCAGCCCGTGCCGTAGGGATTGAGCTCCAGCAATGCGCCGAAGTCGGGCCGCAGCGCCGCAACCGCCTCGGGGGAGCCGAGCTCGATCAGGACGTGGCCCGGCCCCTGGCGATAGAGCTCGACCGGCAGTCCGGACTCCTCCACGCCGAGCAACGCGAGCAGCTCCTCCGCGCGGTCGTACGGCTCGAAGGGGAACGGCGGCTGCCGCATCCAGCCGAAGACGATTCGCGAGCCCTCCCGCTCGAGCCGCACGGGCACGACGCCCGCGCCGGTCTCGAGCCACAGCTCGTCGAGCTGGAGCGGGCCGCCCAGGACGAACGCCGTCCCGAGCACCGGATGGCCCGGCGAAGGGCAGCTCGAGCGTCGGCGTGAAGATGCGGATCCGCGCGTGCCCGTCGCCGGCCGCCGGATACACGAACACGGTCTCGGCGAGGTTCAGCTCGCGCGCGAGCGGCTGCAGCCGCTCCTCGGGGATCTCGCGCGCGTCGGTGAAGACGGCGAGCTGGTTGCCCGCGAGCGGAACGTCGGTGAAGACGTCTGCGACGACGTAGCGGAACGTGGCCACGCGGCGACTGTAGCCGCCGGGTCCCGTCTACCCTTCCTCGCCGATGCCTGCGATCGAGGTCAGCGGCCTGCGCAAGGCCTACGGCAACCTCGAGGCGGTCCGGGAGGTCGACTTCGCGATCGAGGAGGGAGAGGTCTTCGGGCTGCTCGGGCCCAACGGCGCCGGCAAGACGACGACCGTCGAGATCCTCGAGGGCTACCGCAAACGCGATGCCGGAGAAGTGCGCGTCCTCGGTCACGATCCCGAGCGGCCGGGGCGGGACTTCCGCGAGCGGATCGGCGTCGTCCTGCAGCAATCGGAGCTGTGGCCGAACCTCACCGTGCGCGAGATCGCACGCGATCTTCGCCGGCTACTACCGCGCGCCGCGCGACGTCGACGAGGTGATCGCCCTCGTCGGGCTCCGAGAGAAGGCGAGCGCACGGGTCAAGACGCTTTCGGGCGGCCAGAAGCGGCGGCTCGACCTCGGCATCGCGCTCATCGGCGATCCCGACCTGGTCTTCCTCGACGAGCCGACGACGGGCTTCGACCCGCAGGCACGCCGCGCCGCGTGGGAGATGATCCGTTCGCTTCGCTCGCTCGGCAAGACCGTCCTGCTCACGACGCACTACCTCGACGAGGCCGAGCAGCTCTCCGACCGCGTGGCCGTGATGCGCGAGGGACGGATCGTGCGCGTCGGGACGCCCGCCGAGCTGACGACGACCGACCTGCAGACGGAGATCCGCTACCGGCAGAACGGCGAGGAGGTGCTCGTGCGGACGGACGAGCCGACACGCGTTCTCGCCGAGCTGACCTCTGCTGCCGTCGCGCAAGGCGAGGAGCTCGAGGGCCTTCAGGTGCGGCGACCGTCGCTCGAAGAGGTCTACCTCGCGCTGACGGCGGACGAGGAAGAGCTCGGCTGTGGAGGTCGAGGAATGAGCGCCGAGGCAGTCCGCGTGTCTACCCGGCGTCCGCCCCGTGCGGTCTTCCTCCACCAGCTGCGCTCGGAGCAGCTCGTCTTCTGGCGGAGCCGCGAGGCGGCCTTCTTCATCTTCCTCTTCCCGCTGCTGCTGTTCCTCCTGCTCGGCTCGGTCTACTCGGGAAAGTTCGAAGGCGTGCCGGTCGCCTGGGCGGTTCTCGCCGGGCTCGTCGGCTACGGGTGCGCCAACACTGCATTCGCGGGGCTCGCGATCCAGCTCGTGCTGCGACGCGAGAGCGGGATCCTCAAACGACTGCGCTCGACGCCTCTACCGCCCGCGACGTACGTCGCCGCGATCCTCGCTTCGACGCTGATCGTGTTCGCGCTCCAGACGCTCGCGCTCTTCCTGCTCGGACGCGCGCTCTACGGGACGCCGTTTCCCTCCGACATCGGCTCGTTCGTCGCAACCATCGTCATCGGCGCAGCCGTGTTCGCGGCGCTCGGCACCGCGACCGCCTCGGTGATCCGCTCGGCCGAGGGCTCCTCCGCGGTGGTCAACTTCATCCTCCTGCCGATGGCGTTCCTGAGTGGCGCGTTCGGGCCGACGAAGGGCTACCCGGCTGTTCTCCGCGCGATCGGTGATGTGCTGCCGCTCACGTACTTCGTCAAGCTCGTCAATGCCGTGTACCTGCACGGCGACGGCGTCTGGTCGCAGCCGGAGGCGCTGGCAATCCTCGCCGCCTGGGGAGTCGCAGGCTTGATCTTCACGATCTTCAAGTTCCAGTGGGAGCCGCGCGAGCGTTAGCTATTCGAACGAGTGGATACGAGCTACGGCATGAACCCTCTGATCGACGAACCCGCCATCTCATCTGTTCGTGCGCGACCACGACGAGCCGGGCATCGAGGTCCGCGTCAACTTCGGGGTCTTCGCGGGCAGGCACGCGACGCCGGCCGAGATAGACGAGCTCGCCGCGGCCCTTCGCGAGCTCGTCCCGGCGTTCGCGATCCTGGCCGAGGAGCGGCACGAGTTCGCCGACTCCATCGAGGCGAAGGTGCACCAGGTCGTCGTCGAGGTGCCACGGGAGGACGCGGGTGACGAGCCCGACTTCCTGGCGGGTCAGATCGTCCACGCCACGAACGGCTGGGCGCTCGAGTGCATCGCGTCCCGGCACGGCGCCGGCGAGCTTTAGAACTCGTTTCGGAATCACCACGCGCTGACCGGGTGCGATGGGCGAGTGCGAGAGAAGGACGCAGGGAGCGTGAATAGCAGCGCTATTTGCGCGACCGGGGACGCAGGATCGTGCCGACCAGCGCGGTCGGGCAGCCCGTGCTTCATTTCGATGCGAGTTCTTAGCCTCCGGCCGAGTACGTCACCGTCACCGACGCCTCGATCTTCTGCGTCCCCGCCTCGATCGGTACTGCAGTCGCCCGCGCCGCCAGGGCCTCCCCGTAGACGATCGGCGTCGGGGCACCACCCTCGCGCACCTTCAACGCGGCGCCGAGCGTGAGGCTGGTCGCGCTCGCGATCGCCTGCGCCTTCTGCTTCGCCTCGACGAGCGCCTGCTTCAGTGCCCGGTTGTAGAGGGCGGACTTGTCGGCGGTGTCAAGGCTGGGGCCGTCGACGTTGTTCGCGCCGGCGCGGACCGCGGCGTCCACGAGCGAGCCCGACTTGCCGAGCGCGGCCGTGACCTGCACGGAGTTCGACGCCTGGTAGCCGGTGATCCGCGTGCCGTTGCTGGAGGTCTGCGGCCAGAGCGAGACCTGGGTCGTCTGGATGTCGGAGGAGCCGACGCCGGCCTTCTTCAGTGCATCGATGATTTCGCGCGCCCGGGAAGCGTTTCGGCTCAGCGCTTCGGCGGCCGTCAGGCCGTTCGTCGTCACGCCGAAGCCGAACGACGCCTGATCGGGCGTTGCGTCGACCGTCCCGTTGCCGGTGACGGTGATCGTCGAGCCGGCAGAGGGTGTTGCAGAGCGGCCGAGGTGCGGCTGCGCGACGCCGGCGATCGCGGCCGCGACGAGCAGCACGCCGGCGAGCAGGAGGATCGTGCGGAATCTGTTCATGCATGTCATACGACGCCGCGCGTTCGAGCGTCACAGCGCATCCCTTGGAGCCTCGGGGCCGGGGTCGCTGGCCTGGCCAGTGTTCGGGAATGACGCCTGACGGCTACCGCGAACGGCTCTAACCCCAGGGCAGCCGTGACCAGTACGACGGCCGCTCTCGCCGGAAACGCTCGGCCGTCGCATATACCTGCTCCGGATCGGATGTCTCCTTCTCCACACTCGCGCCGTAGCGCGCTGCGAGGCCCGACACGGGATACCGCACTTCCGGGCTTACGTGCGCGCCAACCATCAGGACCACACACGGCGCGTCGCCAGCTCCCACGAAGGCATGCTCCGTCCAGGGAGGTGAATGGAAGAAATCCCAGGCTCGGAGAAGTCGCTCCTCGCCCTCGACGAGCAGCCTGCATTCACCGACCAGAACGAGGAAGGCCTCCTGATTCGCCTCGGCGTGATAGACGCCGCTCTGGCCTGGCTCGAGGACGGTCACGTTGATCCCGAACTGCGGGAATTCCACCGGAGAGTCGCCGTACTCGTTCGCGAACCAGCACGCCGCGCCCCTCGTCTCCGAAGTGAACCACTCGGCATCGCGCACGTTGACGACGAACCACCCCTCGGTGACGGGGGCGAGCCCGGAGCCAGCATCCTCAAGCCGCGCTTCGTTCAAGAACCGGATTCTCGCAGCCCAGACGACACATCCCTGTGCTCGGCTCTCCGTTCCGAGCCGAGATCGAACGGCTCGATCCATCCGCTCTCGAGCGCGGCACCGCGGCAGTCGAGCAGGCGCTCCAACCCTGGGACGGAACGAGCGCAATGATGTCGGCACATATCGCCACCGCTACTCGCTGAGCAGGACACTCGGCTGAGCCAGTGTTCCTGAATGACCCTGAGCGGCGATCGGATTCGTCCACGCCGGACTGACTGAATCCCGTAATCATCCGGATGGACGTGATGGCGAGGTCAGCCGATGAGAAGTGGGAGCGGATCCTGCGTGGCGGGGACCCGCTCGCGGTCGCTGTTCGCCTGAATCGACGGCTGTTTGGCCTGTTCCCAAGCCCGTGGCGATGCAAGTCGTGCAACGCGCCTTTCCGGGGGCCTGCGGCGGGGACGTTTCGCTGGGTCGGCTACTCGCCCTCGGCTAAGAATCCGGCGGTCTGTGCGCGCTGCATCGAGCGGGCTCCGTCGGGCGGAGCTGTCGTGTCGGTCTCGGTGCTGATGGCGGATGTCCGCGGGTACACGCAGCTGACAGAAGGGCTGTCCGCGGCGCAGGTGCCCGAAGTCATGAACCGCTTCTACGAGGCGAGCTCTCACGCTCTATCGTCAACTGAGGCCCTGCTCGGCCAGATCGAAGGCGATCTGGTGATGGGCGTGTTCGTGCCAGGCCTTGCCGGTGGCCGTTATCGGCGTAAGGCGGTCGAGGGTGGCAGCCGTCTCCTTCGGGCGGTCGACTGGCTAGAGGTTGGAGTCGGGATAGCAAGCGGCGAGGAGTTCGTCGGGAACGTCGGAGGCGGCGGCTTCAAGGACTTCACCGCGCTCGGCGATATCACCAACGTCGCCGCCCGGCTCACCGCACAAGCCGCACCCGGGGAGATCCTCATGGACGCGGCCACCTACGACGCCGTCGCTGCTCGATACCCCGACGCCAAACAGCGCCACCTGGAACTGAAAGGCAAGTCCGCGACCGTCCGCGCATTCGCGATCCGCCCTAGCTAGGCCAAGATCACTCGCCTGGGCCAGTGTTCGGGAATGACCCCCGAGTCGTCAGCCAGCCCGAGAGGCGACCCCGACGGTGGCAGCTTGATGTGTTGGCTTGAAGAGGGTGATCTTTAGACGCTTCCAGTGGTGGTGGTGGAAGTCGACGAAGCCGCTACCCACGAGCGTTCGACATACGTCCTTCCCCGCGCGTGTCACGCAGCCAGGTCCGCCACCGGCGTGCAAGGCGAGCCCTGCGTAGAAGAAGTCGCGGCTCGTGTTGTAGAGAAAGACCGTCGCCGCGAGCTTCTTCTCCTTGTAGCCCCCTTCGTACCGCACTGGCCCGGGCCGGAGCGAGTGCGGGCTACTGATCGTGATCGCGACTCCTCGTGACCCTTTCGCCAGAGTCGGCTGACGGATGACGAGGAAGGCGGAGTGAGTGGCTGCTGTGAAATGGATCAGGTGCCGCTGGGGCGTACTTGGTGTAGCGGCCGCAGACTGGCCGCGAAGGAACGAAAGGCCAGCCAGGAGCGCAAGTCCCGCTACGAACGCGGCAAGGGTCACCTTCTTGTTCACTCACTAGAGAGTACGACCACAAGAACGCGAGCGGTCCCGAGGCAAAGGACAGTCGGCTGGGCGAGCGTCCTTACGCCTGAGACCGCGACCGTCTACGCCGTAGCGGGCAAGTACGGCGTCCAGCCGGACGGGATCCGCGGAGCCGCGAGCTTGATGAACAGCGTCGGAGTGGGCGCGCGCGGCGAGGTGCGGAGCTGCATCCCGGCCTGCTCGAGCGATCGGTCGCCCTTGCGCAGGTTGCAGGGCGCGCAGGCGGTGACGACGTTCTCCCAGATCGACTCGCCGCCCTTCGACCGCGGGACGATGTGGTCTAGCGTGAGGCGGCCGTTCGTCGTCCCGCAGTAGGCGCAGCGCCAGCCGTCGCGCGCGAAGAGCGCCCGGCGCGAGATCTTGCGCTGGATCGCGCGCGGCACGCGCACGTAGTGGACGAGGCGGATCACGTGCGGCCAGATGAAGCTGCCGGTCGAGGAGCGCAGCGGCTTGTCGAGCCGTTCGATTACCTCGGCCTTGCCCTTGTAGACGAGCACGTGGGCACGCCGCACCGTGCACACGTTGAGCGGCTCGTAACTTGCGTTCAAAACAAGAACGTGCTGCAACCTGGGCGAAAAGTAGCAGCGCCGACGGCAGCTACTGCTGCGCGCGCATCGCCCGCTCGACCGCCTCCTGCTCCTCGGGCGAGAGGGAGATGGCGGCGCGGCCGCCGTCGAGCTCCTTGACGTAGATCCGCGCGTAGTCCCGCCCCTGGATGGCGCTCAGGACGACGCCGCTCCGCGAGGCGTCGAGCAGCGCGACCGAAGCGGACTGGTGGCCGCCTGTCTGCTCGTAGGCGTCGTAGCGGACGACAGCGAGCCGCGACACGGTCGAGTCGACGCGGCGCTCGAGCCGCCCGAGCGAAGCCGTGACCTCGTCGAGCTCGCGATGCAGCCCGTCCACCCGCCCCTGGAGCGAGACGGCGAAGTCGACGAGGTCGCCGCCGCCGCTTCCCTGCAGCGTGAGCTGCGCGGCCCGCACCCGCCGCAGCCGCAGGTGGAGCACCAGCGCGATCGTGAGGCCGATCACGGCGACGACCGCCGCCGCGATCGCGATCCAGCCTGCCACCGACGCGGTCATTGGTGCTCCGTCCGGTGATGGTCTCGCGTCTCCGCCGTGCGAAAAGCGAGCGAGGCAAGGACGCAGGGAGCGTCGATAGCCGAAGCTATCGGCGCGACTGAGGACGCCGCAGCCGGCGAAGGCTTGCCGAAGCCGGCCGACGAGCGAAGCGAGGAGTCGCGACGCTTTGCAGCCGGCGGGGATGCCCTGACCATTGGCGGACGGAGCACGTAGCTATCCGTTCGAGGGGAGGCTGAAGAAGACCGGATACGAGGCTCTGTTGTTCGAAAGGGTCTTCTCGCCAGGCACCTTGCCAATCTCGACGCGCACCGTGGCCTTTGACCGAAGGCCGACGGCGGGAGGTTGAGGTTCGCGAACGAGACGGTGACCGTCTCCCCCTTGTCGATCGACGGGACCTTCTGCGTCTTGCTGAACACCGACTTCTGGAAGACGCTCACGTCGAGCGTCACGGGAACCTTCACCTCCCGGAAGTCCCCGCCGTTCTTGAACGTGACCTTGAAGGCGAGGTTCGCGGCGACGTCCACCGTCGTCGGGCCGGAGACCGTCAGCGGCTTCGTCTGGCCGCCCGAGACGGCCTCGGTGCTCACGAGCTCGCTGCCGTGGATACCGGTCACCTTGCCGCTGGCGCTCGTGGAGTGCAAAGCCGCGTAGACCTCCTCGAACGAATGGGGCCGGATCACCACGGGATTCGAGATGATCTGCGAAGGCGGAGCGAACACGCCCTGCACGCCCTGCCTCCTCAAGGTCTCCGTCGCCGGCAGCCTGAACAGCTCCTTCCAGACGAGGTCGCTGGCGCTCAGCAACCGTGCCTGCCCGCCGAGGAGGGCCCCGACCTTGGTGGCGTCCTTCGATCCCGCCGTGGCGAGCGTGTTGGCGAGACCGGTGAGCCCGATCGCGCGCAGCTGGAGCGTCGCCAGAACCTGCTGGTGCGCGGCCTGCAGCGGCCCGGGCGGTACCAGGCGCAGCGCCTCGTTGTAGTCCTGCTGCTGCTGCCGCGACCACAGCGCGAGCTTCGACTGCAAGTCGGCGAGCGTGAGCTTCGGGGAGTTCAGCTCCCTCGAGAGCGCCGTCGTCCCAGTGGCGGCCGAGCTCTGCGCGATCGGCAGCACCTTGTCCATGTACGACTTGTACTCGTCGTGCTTGCTCTGGCCCTGGCACGAGCCGACCCAGAAGACGAGGCCGACGATGACCGCGATGGCGAGTGCCACGAGACCGGCCAGCCGCGCGAGAGCCACGGCTCCCGGAGGCGGCGGGGCCGGCCGCCGCGGGCCGCTGCCGCGCTTCGGCCTTATCCGCCGCCGCGGCCTGCCGGGCGCCTCGAGCGTCGCCGGCTCCTCGAAGAACTCGAGATCGGTCTCGTCGTCGTCGTCGTAGGTGCTCACGACCGCGCCAACCCTACCGCCCCCGGTAGGACGGTTTGGGAAGGACAGTCCGACCGGGTCGCCAATCTCCGCTAGGCATGGGAGAGGCTGCCCCGGCGCTCACCGGCATCGAGCTCGTCCTCAACCGCTACCGGCCCTTGCGGCCGCTCGGCAGCGGCGGCTCGGGCTCGGTCTGGCTCGCCCGCGACGAGCGGACGGGCCTCGACGTCGCGCTGAAGATCGTCGCGCGGGAGGGCAAGTCGGCCATGCGGGCCGAGCGCGAGGCCAAGGCGGCCGCGCACCTGCGCCATCCCGCCTGCCTGCGCGCGTACGGGTTCGGCCGCGACTCGCGGCACGTCTACATCGCGTACGAGTTCGTCCCGGGCCAGACGTACCGCGAGGCGCTGCGCGCCGGAGAGCTGACCGACGACGACGCGATCGAGGCCTGCGCGCAGGTGTGCGACGGCCTTGCGCATGCACATGCGGCCGGGATCCTGCATCGCGACGTCAAGCCCTCGAACGTCCTCCTGACCGACGACGACCATGTCTCGGCGCGCGTGCTCGACTTCGGGCTCGCGCAGATGGCCGACGCCGAGACACTCACCGAGGCGGGAGACGTGCCGGGAACGCTCGCGTACATCTCGCCCGAGCGGCTCGCCGGCGGCGAGGCGACGCCGGCGGCCGACGTCTGGGCGGTCGGCGTGATGCTCTGGGAGGCGCTCGCGGGACGGCATCCGTTCTGGCGTGGCTCGATGCTCGAGACCGCGCGCGCGATCGAGGCCGGCGCTCGACCGCTCGGTGAGCTCCGCCCCGACCTGCCGAAGCGGCTCCTGCGCCTCGTCGACAGCGCGCTGTCGCCCAACCCGGCCAGGAGGCCGACGGCCCGCGACCTCGCCGACGCGCTGCGCGGCGCGGCGTCTTCGGCGGCCGTCCCACGCCCCGGGTTCCGGCTGCCGACGCGCATCGAGGCCGGACAAGCGCTGACCGCCGTCCTCGCGGCGCTCCTCGTCGGCTGGACCTCGTCCGCCCTGCCGTTCTACCCGCACGGCTGGCCGGTTCTACTGGCGCTCGTCGCGTGCGCCGCGACCCTGTTGCGCGAGCGGATCGGCATCGCCCTCGCGCTTGCCGTGCCGGTGCTCCCACTCGGCAACATCTCGCTCGGGCTCGCGCTCTTCTATGCGGCGCTCGCTGCCGGCTGGCTGCTCGTGACCTGGCGGGAGCCGCGCGCCACCCTCCTCTTCGTGGTCGGGCCGCTACTCGCGCCGATCGCCGCGCTCGGCCTCCTCCCCCTCGCCACGGCGCGCACGCGCTCGGCGCCGCTGCGCGCGCTCGCGGTCGCAATCGGCGTCCTCACTGCCGCGCTCGCCGCCGGCATCCGGCACGTCGCGCTCCCTCTCGTCGGGTGGGCCTGCACCGCTGGGAATCGGCGTGGCCGGAGCGCGCGACCCGTTCGACGTCGCAGGCTCCCTCGCCCGCGCGGCAGGCGCGCACCCGTCGCTCCTGCTCGAGACCTGCGCGCTCGCGCTCGTCGCGCTCGCCCTCCCGCACGCACGCGCCCGCGGCCGCTGGGCGGCGGCCGGCCTCGGCGCCGGGATGATCGTGCTCACCGTCGCCGCCGTCCCGAGCGCCGCCGCCCTGCCGCTCCTCCTCGCTGCGTGGGCGATCGCAGCGGTCACAGCGCTTCGTGCTCCTGCCTTGGAGGTACCCTCACGCGGCGGCGTAATGGTGCTGCGCGGAATCGAGCAGAGGCTGGAGCGGGTCTTCGAAGGAGTCTTCGGCCGCGCCTTCCGCACGAACGTCCAGCCGGTCGAGCTCGCACGCAAGCTCGCGAAGGAGATGGACGAGCACCGCTCGACGTCGGTGACGCGCGTCTACGTCCCGAACGAGTACACGATCTACCTCTCCCCCGGCGACCGCGAGCAGTTCGAGGGCTACGAGAACTCGCTCGTGTCGGAGCTCGAGGAGTACCTCTCCGAGCACGCCTCGCGCGAGAACTACGCAGTGCTGACTCCGCCGCGGGTCCTGTTCGAGACCGACGAGGACCTCGGCGTCGGCGAGTTCGGCATCGCCACCCGCATGGCGCAGTACGGGCGGCAGGCCGGCGAGGAGGCGCCTGCGGAGGTCCCGGCGCCCGGCGCCACGATGGTCTACAAGCCGCGGACGCAGCCGACCGAGGCCGCCTCGCTCACCGACCTCGGGGTGGAGCGGGAGGTCGCGGTGCTGAGCTGGAGCGGCCAGCGGCGCGTCCTCGAGCAGCAGCGCTCCGTGCTCGGCCGCTCACGCGACGTCGACGTCCGGATCGAGGACGCGAACGTGTCGCGCCGCCACGCGGAGATCGTGCAGGAGGGCTCGACGTACTGGCTCGTCGACCTCGGCTCGACGAACGGGACGGAGGTGGACGGGCAACGCGTCCAGCGCGTGCGGCTCGCCGACGGCTCGCGCTTCACGATCGGCGAGACGACGGTCACCTTCTCGACCGAACGGGAATAGGAGCACCGTGTCGATGGTCGCCACGACGGGGGTCGCGGAGGTACTCCTCGTCCTCAAGATCGCCTTCCTCGTGCTGCTCTACCTCTTCGTCGTGCGCGTGATCCGCTCGGCGGGACGCGAGCGGGAGGCGCCGAGCCAGGACAGCATGATCCTCACGCCCGCAGCCGCCGCAGCAGCCGGGCTCGGCCGCGGGAAGAAGGCGCGCAGGTCGGTCCGGCTCGTCGTGAAGCGCAGCCCGAGCCTCGAAGACGGGGCGGAGTTCCCGCTCAACTCGGCACCGGTCACCGTCGGCCGGGGCGGGCAGAACGACCTCGTGCTCACCGGCGACGAGTTCGCATCGGCCCGCCATGCGCGGATCGAGGTGCGCGGCGACGGCGCCTGGGTGCAGGATCTGGAGTCCACGAACGGCACCTTCGTCAACGGCGCGCGCGTCGCGGGCGCGCAGCGACTCGAGGCGGGCGACGTGCTGCGCGTCGGCGAGACCGACCTCGTGGTGGAGGAGGACTAGGTGGTGCCATGCCGGTAGGCGCGTACGCAGGCGCGAGCGACACCGGACGCAGGCGGCGCCGCAACGAGGACAACTACGTCGTCGCGCCGCCGCTCTTCGCGGTCGCCGACGGGATGGGCGGAGCGCAGGCAGGCGAGGTCGCGTCGCAGCTCGCCGCCTCCGCTCTCGAAGCAGGCGACTCCGATGCGCAAGAGGGGACGAAGCGGATCGACGAGCTCATCCAGGAGGCGAACCGCCGCATCTTCGACCGCGCCTCGACCGATCCCTCCGCCTCGGGCATGGGCACGACGATGACGGTCGCGCTCGTCGAGGGCATGACCGTCGCGATCGGCCACGTCGGCGACTCGCGCGCCTACCTCGTCCGCGGCGAGCAGATGGAGCAGCTGACCGAGGACCACTCGCTCGTGAACGAGCTGGTGAAGAGCGGCAAGCTCTCGGAGGAGGAGGCGCAGGCCCATCCGCAGCGGAGCGTGATCACGCGCGCCGTGGGCACGGATCCCGACGTCGACGTCGACGGCTTCACGATCGAGGCCGAGGAGGGCGACGTCTTCCTCATCTGCTCCGACGGGCTCAGCGACATGGTCGAGGACGAGGAGATCCTCGAGCTCGTCCACGCGAACCGGGACGACCTCGACAAGGCGGTGAAGGCGCTCGTCTCGGCCGCGAACCGCGGCGGCGGCGAGGACAACATCACGGCGGTCGCTTTCCGGATCTCGTCCGAAGCCCGCGCCGAGCCTCGAGGACACGGTCGCGATGCCGGCGCTCACCGGGGAGGAGGACGAGCCCGACGAGCAGACGCGCGAGTACGCCGAGCGCGACGGGCACGGCGACACGATGGTCGTCCCGCCCGGCGAGCTCCCGGAAGAGCCGATCGCGGACGAGGCCCCGCCGCAGCCGGCCGCCGACGCGCGGCGCGTGCGAATCGTCTTGATCGTGATCGTCCTGCTGCTGCTGGTGGCCGCGGCGATCATCTGGTGGCTGGTGGTGCGATGACCCTTCGCAACCGTGAGCTGGCCGCACTCCTCACGGTCGGCGCGCTGACTGCGATCGGCTTCGCCACCGTGTACATCGCGCTCAAGTCGCAGATCTCGGGCGGCTCGCTCGGCTACGCAGTCTTCTTCTTCGGCCTCTACCTCGTCGCGCACGTCGTTGCGCGCGCTGACCGTGCCGCTCGCCGACCCGTACCTGCTGCCCATGGCTGCGCTCCTGACGGCGATCGGCGTGACGGAGATCTACCGCCTCGGCCCGAGCAACGCGTTCCGGCAGGGGCTCTGGATCGTGATCGGCGTCGGCTGTCTTCGCCGCCACGCTCTTCTGGCTGCGCCACGACTATCGCGTCCTCGAGCGGTACAAGTACGTCTTCGGCGTCACGGCGATCGGCCTCTCTTCCTGCCCGCCCTTGCCCGTGATCGGCGAGACGATCAACGGCTCGCGGCTCTGGATCCACGTCGGCTCGCTCCAGTTCCAGCCGGGCGAGCTCGGCAAGATCGCGCTCATCGTCTTCCTCGCCGCCTACCTGCGCGAGAAGACGTGAGGTGCTCGCCCAGGGCAGGCTCAAGGACTGGGGGCCGCTGCTCGTGATCTGGGGTGCCGCGATGCTCCTCCTCTTCGTGACCAATGACCTCGGGAGCGCGCTCCTGTACTACGGCATCTTCCTCGCGATGGTCTACGTCGCGACCGCGCGGCTCTCGTTCGTCGCCGCCGGGCTCGGCCTCTTCCTCGTCGGCGCATTCGCCGTCACGCAGGTGACGCCGCACGTCCAGGAGCGGGTCGAACTGTCTGGCTCGACGCACAAGGTCCCTCACAAGCACGCCGGAGCTGCGAGCGGCTACCAGATCCATGCAGTCGCTCTACTCGATCGGCGCACGGCGGCTTCGGCGGCACCGGTCTCGCCCGTGGCATCGTCACCACTCCGACCGGCAGCAGGTCGTCCCGGACCTGAACACGGACTTCATCTACTCCGCCCTCGCGCAGGAGCTCGGACTGGTCGGTGCGGCCGCGATCCTGCTCCTCTACATGGCCTTCGTGCTGCGCGGCTTCCAGATCGCGCTCGCCGCGACCGACGGCTTCTCGAAGCTCCTCGCCGCCGGGCTCAGCTTCGGCTTTGCGTTCCAGGCGTTCGTCATCGTCGGCGGGATCACGCGGGTCATCCCGCTGACGGGCATCACGCTCCCGTTCGTCTCGTACGGAGGCTCGAGCATCGTCGCCAACTTCCTGCTCGTCGCCGGCCTGATGCTGATCTCCAACCGCGCGAACCGAGAGGGAGCCGGAACATGAACAAGCAGCTCCGGCACGTCTCCGTCGTTGCACTCGTCCTCCTCGCCGTGCTCATCGTCTCGACGACGTACTGGCAGACGTGGGCCCGCGCCGACCTCGCGAACCGGAAGGACAACTCCGTCTCGCTCATCGCGCGGCTCACCGTCGACCGCGGCAAGTTCCTCGGCGCCGGCGGCACGCTGTCCTTGCGAACAACCGCAGGCACCGCAAGAACGGCGTCACCATCTACACGCGGCACTACCCGCAGAACGACCTCGCGCCGCAGGTGATCGGCTACGCGACGGACGCCGGCACGACGACCGGGCTCGAGCAGTCGCTGGACGACTACCTGACCGGCGCGAACACGAACCTCAGCAACACGCTCAAGCAGACGCTCGACAAGCTCGGCGGCAAGACCATCCGCGGCGACGACGTGATCCTCACGCTGCGCCCCGACATCCAGAGACTCGCGCTGGACCAGCTCGCCGGACGCTGCGGTGCGGTCGTCGTCCTCGATGCGAAGACCGGCGCCGTGCTCACGATGGCCTCGTCGCCGACCTACAACGCGAACCTCATGCTGCAGCCGACCGGCTTCAACAAGGTCAAGAAGATCAAAGGAACCTGCGGCGACGCCTCGGCCCTCGTCAACAACGCGACCGCGGGTCTCTATCCGCCGGGGTCGACCTTCAAGATGGTGACCGCCGCGGCCGCCCTCGACTCGGGCGCCTACACGCCGAGCTCGCCGTTCAACGATCCCGGCTACTGCACCGAGTACGGCCAGCGCGTCTCCAACGCAGGCAACCCGGACCAGAGCGGGCCGGAGGCCTTCGGCAACGTCACCCTCGCCCAGGGCTTCGAGCACTCGATCAACTCGGTCTTCTGCAACGTCGGCAAGCACATCGGAGGCGAGAAGATCCTCGAGTACGCGAAGCGGTTCGGCTTCTACTCGCTGCCGCCGCTCGAGACGCCGTCCAACGAGCGCCTGGCGTCCGGCCTCTACAAGAACGGAAGGCTCTTCGACCCTGCGAACGAGTCTCAGATCGATCCGGGGCGGCTCGCGTTCGGCCAGTTCAGCTTGCTCGCCACGCCGCTGCAGATGGCGATGGTGGGGCAGGCGATCGCGAACGGCGGCGAAGAGTTGCAGCCGTATCTCGTCGATCGGATCGTCGCGCCCGACGGCAGCCTCGTCAGCCGGACGACGCCGCACTCGCTCGGCCGGCCGATCAAGCCGCAGACCGCCGCCGAGCTGAACCAGATGATGCAGCTCGTCGTCCAGGGCGGGACGGCCGCGACCGTCGGGTTCCCCCCCGGCCTCAAAGTCGCCGGCAAGACGGGCACCGCGGAGCTCGGCCTCGGGACCGTCTACGACGCGTGGTTCGTGTGCTTCGCCCCCGCCGACAACCCGCGCTACGTCGTCGCGGCCGTCGTCGCGAAGCAGCCGAACGGCTTCGGCGCCTCGGTCGCGGCCCCGATCGCCAAGGCAATCCTCGAAAAACTGCTGGGTGGCTGACCATGTCTCTACCCTTTAGGCGGCCGTGGCGGTAAGCGACTCTCTCATCGACACGCTGTTCGACGGGCGCTACCGGATCCAGCGGAAGCTCGGCGCCGGCGGGATGGCCGACGTGTACCTCGCCGAGGACCAGGAGCTCGGCCGCCGCGTCGCGATCAAGATCCTCAACGGGCGCCACGCGAACGACGACCAGTTCATCGAGCGCTTCCGCCGCGAGGCCAAGAACGCCGCTGCGCTCAACCACCCGAACATCGTCTCGATCTACGACCGCGGCAACGCCGAGGACACCTACTACATCGCGATGGAGTTCCTCGACGGGCGCACGCTCAAGGAGCTCATCGTCGGCCGCGGCGCCGCGCCGATCAACGTCGCGATCGAGTACGCGCGCCAGATCCTCTCGGCGCTGCGCTTCGCGCACCGGCACGGCATCGTGCATCGGGACATCAAGCCGCACAACGTCCTCGTCGACGGCGAGGGGCGCGTGAAGGTGACGGACTTCGGGATCGCGCGCGCCGGGACGAGCCAGATGACCGAGACGGGCTCGATCGTCGGCACGGCCCAGTACCTCTCGCCCGAGCAGGCCCGGGGAGGCGAGGTCGACCCGCGCTCGGATCTCTACTCGCTCGGCGTCGTCCTCTACGAGCTGCTGACCGGCAAGACGCCCTTCGATGGCGAGACGCCGGTCGAGATCGCGATGAAGCATCTCTCGAACGCGCCGAAGCCGCCCTCCAAGCTACGGCCCGACATCCCGCCCGAGCTCGACATGGTCGTCTTGACGGGCGCTCGCCAAGAGCCCGGACGACCGGTACCAGAGCGCGGACGAGATGGAGGCCGACCTCGAGCGCGTCGCGCGTGGCGCGAGCGTCTCGGCGACCACGGCCGACACCGCGACGCAGGTGCTCCGCCGCCCGGCGGCGGCAGCGGCCGCAGCCTCGGCGACGGCCGCGACGATGATCGCGACGCCGCCCTCGACGGCAGCCGCCGGCGTTCCGCCCACGGTGGTCGAGGAAGAGGAGGAGTACGACGAGGAAGGCGGCGAGCGGCCGCTGTGGCCGTGGCTCGTCGCGGCCGGCTTCGTCATCGCGGCCATCATCGCCGGCTTCTTCGTCTACCAGGAGCTCTCCGGCTCGAAGGCGACGGTGCCGGTCAACAACTATGTGAACGAGCACGCAGTCGCATGCCGAGCAGCAGATCCGTGCGGCGCATCCTCGTCCCGGCGGTGAAGAAGGGGCCCGAGCGAGAGGTACAGCAGGGCATCGTCTTCAAGCAGGATCCGAGCGCGGGCTCGAAGCTGGAGAAGGACGGCACGGTCACGATCTGGGTCTCGACGGGGCCGCCGAAGGTGACCGTCCCGGCGGTCAAGGGCCAGCAATGGCCCGACGCGCAGCAGGCGCTCGTCAACGCCGGGCTCAAACCGGTGGAGTACATCGTCCCCGGCGAACCGAAGGACCAGGTGGCGGCGACCGATCCGGGTGTCGGGGAACGGGTGCCGAAGGGCTCGAAGGTGCGCGTGAACGTCTACAGCGGCCCGGCGACGGCGGCGGTGCCGAGCGTCGTCGGCCTCAGCGTCGACGAGGCCCAGGCGAAGCTCCACGCGGCCGGGTTCTACGGGAATCCGACCTTCGTCAACAACAGCACCGCGCCGCAGGGCCAGGTCATCAGCCAGAACCCCGCGCCTGGCACGACGGCGACGAAGGGCACGACCGTCAACTTCAACGTCTCGAACGGGCCGCCGGAGGTCACCGTGCCGGACGTCGTCGGCTACACCTCGCAGCAGGCGGTGTCGACCCTCGAGGCCGCCGGCTTCCAGGTCACCCAGCAGTACCAGTCGACGGACGCGAGCCAGGACAACATCGTCCAGTCGCAGAGTCCGCCCGGCAACTCCCGGGCGGAGAAGGGCTCGCAGGTGACGATCGTGATCGGCCAGCACTCGCCGGGGCCACCACCGCACGCCGACGACGACCACGACCCCTTGACCTCGCCCCGCCGTCTCCGCGTGGCCATCCTCGCGGGCGGGCGCTCGAGCGAGCACGAGATCTCCCTGGCGTCGGCGCGCTCTGTCGCCGGCGCTCTCGACCCGGACCGCTACGAGATCGCCGAGGTCGCGATCGGCCGCGACGGACGCTGGGCTCTGGAGGCAGGCAACGCCGTCGCCCGAGCTCGGGCGAGGCCCTGCCGAGACGCTGCCGGTCCCGGCGGAGAGTGGGACGCTCGAGACGCTGGGCGTCGTGGACGTCGTCCTCCCCATCCTGCACGGGCCGTTCGGCGAGGACGGGACGGTGCAGGGGCTGCTCGAGCTCGCCGACGTCCCCTACGTCGGCGCCGGCGTCGCTGCGTCCGCGCTCGCGATGGACAAGGACCTGTTCAAGAAGGTCATGCGCGACAGCGGCATCCCGGTCGCGGCGCACCACGCGATCCGGCTCGGCGACGCGGTCGAGAACCCGTTCGGCTACCCCGTGTTCGTCAAGCCCGCGCGGCTCGGCTCCTCGGTCGGCATCACGAAGGTGCACGACGAGGAGGAGCTCGCGCCGGCGGTCGAGCTCGCGTTCCGGCACGACGAGAAGGTGCTGGTGGAGGAGTTCGTCGCGGGCACGGAGGTCGAGGTCGGCGTCCTCGGCAACCGCGTGCCGCCGCCCATCGCCTCGCTGCCCGGCCAGATCGACACGCTCGAGCACGAGTGGTACGACTACGCCTCGAAGTACGACGAGGGCGGCATGGAGCTCGTCGTCCCGCCGCCGGGCCTCTCCGAGGAGACGATCGAGCTGCTGCAGCGGCGAGCCGTCGACTCGTTCGTCGCCTCCGAGTGCGAGGGCCTGGCGCGCGTCGACTTCTTCGTGCGCGAGTCCGACGGCGAGGTCGTCCTCAACGAGCTCAACACGATGCCGGGCTTCACCGCGACGAGCGTCTGGGCGCGCCTCTTCGAGGCGTCGGGCCTCGGCTACGCGGACGCGCTCGACCGGCTGATCGAGCTCGCGCTCGAGCGGCACGAACGCCGCTCGAAGCTCGTGTACTAGCTCGTCGCGGTTACTTCAGAGATCTGCGCGTACAGCTGCGCCGGCAGCTGCGTGATCCAGACGACGTAGTACCGCGCGGTCTGGCCGTCCAGCGTGAACGTCGCTCTCGTACCCGAGACCGTTTGCGAAGAGGAGTCGGGCGTGAAGCCGCCCGTTGGCGAGTCGCCGGCCTGGATCTCGGCCGTGAAGCCCGAGCCCGCGGTCGGCGTCGTCACCGTCAGATGGCCGAGCGTTACGGCACTGCCCGCGTCGACGACGAGCCCTAGCGCCGGTCAGGAGCCCACCGAACGCCTGGTCGCCGTACGTCTGCGTGTACCAGTAGGTCGCAGTGGAGCCGTCCGTCGCCATCCCGGCGGTGTCAGCGTGCGAGTCGGGGTGGCCCGGGTTGGAGTAGGCGTCGCCGACTCCCTGCAGGGGCACGGGCGTGCCCGACGAGCCGCCGCCACCCAACCCGCCGCCATGGTGGCCCGTGCCGCCGAGCAGCACGACGGCCGCGAACGCCGCGCCGGCCACGACGAGCGCGAGCAATACGTACGGGAGGCGGCGCCTGCGCGCACGCGCCGGAGTCCGCCGCTGCCGCCGTGCGGGCGCGCGCGCGGGAGCAGGCGCGGGAGGAGTAACGTGCGTCAGCTCGAGGTCGTCGGGCGCCGGCGCCGGCGGCACCTCGCCATCGACCTCGGCGAGGCAGGCGCGCAGCTCCTTGGCGAACGCCGCCATGGAGGGAAAGCGCCGTCCCGGATCCTTGGCCAGCGCCCGGTTGACCGCTGCCTCCAGTCTCGGCGTGACGTCCTGCCTCCTCTCGCGCAGGCTCGGCGGCGGCTCGTTGACGTGGCGCAGCGCGACGGCGACGAAGTTCTCGCCCACGAACGGGACGTCACCCGCCAGCAGCTCCCAGAGCACGACACCGAGCGAGTAGACGTCGGTCGCGGGCGACACCTGCTTGCCGCTCGCCTGCTCGGGCGCGAGGTACTCGCCGGTGCCGAGCACCGTGCCGGTCTGGGTGACGCCGTGCTCCACGTGGAGCGAGCGAGCGATGCCGAAGTCCGTCACCTTCACCTCGCCCTCGCTGCTGAGGAGTACGTTCTGCGGCTTCACGTCGCGGTGCACGAGCCCGTGGTCGTGCGCGAAGGCCAGCCCGCCCGCGACGTCGAGCGCGAGCTCGAGCGCTCGCCGCACGGGCAGCCGGCCCGACCGGACGACGAGCTCCTTCAGGTTCTCGCCCTCGACGTGCTCGAAGACGATGTACTGCCGCCCACCGTCGTCCCCGCGGTCGATGACGGTGACGATGTTCGGGTGCGACAGCTTCGCGACCGCGCGCGCCTCGCGTCGGAAGCGCTCGAGGTACTCCGGGTCGGAGGCGTAGTGCTCGTGGAGGATCTTGATCGCGACGCGCCGCTCGAGCTGGCGGTCGTGAGCGCGGAAGACGGTCGACATGCCGCCGGTGCCGCACGAGCTCCTCGAGCTCGTAGCGGTCGGCGATCAGATCGCCCGGCTGCGGGGGCCGTGCCACGGCAGGGGTTGTCGACCTCGATCCCGGCACACCGCTGGAACGCGCGAACGGCGGGCGCGGCTACGCCAGGACCGCTTCGAGCGCCTCCTCCCACGCCCCGAGCCCTTCCTCGAGCTCGGCGTCCGTGATGACGAGCGGACAGAGGACACGGTTGCAGTTCGAATGGATGCCGGCCTTGAGGAGCAAGAGCCCCCGGACGGCGGCCTCCTCGGCGACCCGCGAGGCGATGGCCGGCGCCGGCTCCTTCGTCCCGCGGTCCTCGACGTACTCGACCGCGAGCATCGCGCCGAGGCCGCGGACGTCCCCGATCGCCTCGAACCGCTCCTGCCAGGCGAGCATGCGAGCCCGGATCGTCTCGCCGATCCGCTGCGCCCGCTCGACGAGCCCCTCCTCCTCGAACACGTCGAGGACGGCCACTGCGGCCGCGAGCGCGACCGGATTCCCGACATAGGTGCCGCCCACCGCGTTGTCCCAGAGCGAGTCCATGATCTCGGCCTTGCCGAGCACCCCCGACAGCGGCAGCCCGCCGGCGATCGACTTGGCCACCGTGATCAGGTCCGGCTCGACGCCGTAGTGCTCGACGGCGAACATCCGTCCGGTCCGCCCGAAGCCGGTCTGCACCTCGTCGACGACGAGCAGGATCCCCTCGCGGTCGCAGATCGCGCGCAGCCCCTCCATGAACTCGAGCGGCGCGGGGATGAAGCCGCCCTCGCCCTGCACAGGCTCGACGACGACCGCGGCGACCGTCTCGGCGGCTACCTGCGTCGAGAGCGCGCGCTCGAACGCGTCGAGTGCGTCGCGGGCCGTGATGCCGCGGTACGCGTCCGGGAAGGGGACGCGGTAGACCTCGGGCGCGAACGGCCCGAGCCCCGCCTTGTAGGGATGCGTCTTCGACGTGAGCGTGAGCGAGAGGAGTGTGCGGCCGTGGAACCCGCCTTCGAAGCCGATCACGGCCGGCCGGCGCGTGTAACCGCGCGCGAACTTGACGGCGTTCTCGACGGCCTCGGTACCGGCGTTGAAGAACGCGGCCTTGACCGGGCCGGAGAACGGCGCGAGCGCGGTGAGCCGCTCGGCGTACTCGACGTAGATCTCGTACGGGACGATCGTGAAGTCGGTGTGGAGGAAGCGCGCGGCCTGCTCCTGCACCGCCGCGACGACGCGGGGGTGGGCATGGCCGACGTTGAGGCAGCCGACGCCGCCGGTGAAGTCGACGAAGCTGTTGCCGTCGACGTCGGTGACTGTGGCGCCGCGGCCGTCCGCGATCACGATCGGGAGGTAGAGGCCGAGCGGATCGGCGACGACCCGCTCCTTCCGGTCGGTGATCTCGCGGGAGCGCGGCCCCGGGATCTCCGTGCGAAGCTCGATTGAGCGCGTGACCGCCATGAGGCCACGATAGCCACTCCACCGGCCGGGGATTCACGGTAAGAATCGCTCCAATGGTGCTTTCCGACGCGACGATCGCCCGCCTGCTCGCCGAGGGGAGGATCGAGATCGACCCGTACGACGAGGCGCTGCTGCAGCCGTCCAGCGTGGACGTCCGTGTCGACCGGTTCTTTCGCGTCTTCCACAACAACCGCTATCCGTTCATCGACGTCAAGGTCGAGCAGGCGGAGCTGACGGAGCTGGTCGAGGTCGAGGAGGAGCAGCCCTTCGTCCTCCACCCGGGCGAGTTCGTGCTCGGGTCGACGCTCGAGCGCATCCGGCTCCCCGACGACCTCGTGGCGCGGCTCGAGGGCAAGTCGAGCCTCGGGCGGCTCGGCCTCCTCATCCACTCGACCGCGGGCTTCATCGACCCGGGCTGGGACGGCCACGTGACGCTCGAGCTGTCGAACGTCGCCAACCTGCCGATCACGATCTACCCGGGGATGAAGATCGGGCAGGTCTCCTTCATGCAGATGACGGAGGCGGCCACGACGCCGTACGGCTCAGAGGCGATCGGCTCGAAGTACAAGGGCCAGCGCGGGCCGACGGCGAGCCGCTACTGGCAGAACTTCGAGGACGCATGAGTCAACGCGCGACCACCCTCGTCACCGGCGGGACGGGCTTCGTGGGGCCGCACGTCGTGCACGCGCTGCGCGCGCGTGGGACGCCGGTGCGGGCGCTCGTGCGGAAGCCGGCCCGGGCCACGCGCCTCGCTGCGTGGGGCGCCGAGTTGGCCACCGGGGACGTGACCGATCCGGCTTCCCTCCGCGCTGCCTGCGAGGGAGTGACCACGGTCGTCCACCTCGTCGCGATCATCCGCGGCCGTCCCGCCGACTTCGAGCGCGTGATGGCGGAGGGCACGCGGAACGTCGTCGCGGCCGCGCAGAAGGCGGGCGTGCGGCGGTTCGTGCTCGCGAGCGCGCTCGGCCTCGACGAGCGATCGAAGGACGCAGTCCCGTACTTCGCCGCGAAGTGGCAGATGGAGCGCGCCGTCCGCGAGTCCGGCCTCGACCATGTGATCTTCCGGCCGAGCTTCGTCTTCGGCCGCGACGGCGGGATCCTGCCGACCTTCATCCGTCTGGCGCGCTTCGCGCCGGTGACGCCGATCATCGGCTCCGGAAGGCATCGGCTGCAGCCGATCTGGATCGAGGATCTTGCCCAGTACTACGTGCGCGCGATCGACGAGTTGGCCGCGACGAACCGGACGTTCGAGCTCGGAGGCCCCGAGGCGGTGAGCTGGAACGAGTTCTGGGAGCGCCTGAAGCGCGTGCTGGGCGTGCGGCGGCCGTCGGTGCACGTCCCCGTCGGCCTGATGCGCACGCAGGCGACCGTGACCGAGCGGCTGCCCGGCGCGCCGGTGACCCGCGACCAGCTCACGATGCTCGAGCTCGGCGACAACGTCGTCACCGACCCGAGCGCGGTCGAGACCTTCAAGCTCCCGCTGGTGCCGCTCGACGAGCAGCTGCGGCGCGCGACGTGACGCGCGGGGTCGTCTACGCGGAGCCCGACGCGGCGCCGGCCGTCGAGGAGCTGACTGTCGACCCGCCCGGCCCGCGCGAGGTGCTCGTCCGCGTCCTTGCCTGCGGGCTCTGCCACTCGGACCTCCACGTCGTCGAGACGAAGGGCTGGGGAACGCGGTTCCCGATCCTGCTCGGACACGAGGGCGCGGGCGTCGTCGAGGAGGTGGGAAGCGACGTCACGCTCGTTGCTCCCGGGCACCGAGTCGTCATCGCGTGGCGGGCGCCGTGTGGCGAGTGTCCGCAATGCCGGCGCGGCGATCCGCGCCGCTGCTCCTCGCAGCTCCGAGCGAAGCGACGGATGCACCGGGCCGCCGACGGCGCACTGCTGACGCCGGTGCTGCGCTGCGGCACGTACGCCGACCAGGCGATCGTGCACGAGGCCTGTGCCATCAAGGTGCCCGAGGAGCTGCCCGTCGAGCAGGCGGCGCTGCTCGCCTGCGGCTTCTCGACCGGCGCCGGAGCCGCATTGTGGGCGACGCCCGTCCGCGAGGGGTCCGATGTCGCCGTGATCGGCTGCGGCGGCGTGGGCCTCGCCGTGGTTCAGGGCGCATTGCTGCGCGGCGCGGCGCGGATCTTCGCCGTCGATGTGGCACCCGACAAGCTCGAGCATGCGCGGAACCTCGGCGCGACCGACGCCGTGGACGCATCCTCCGTCGATCCCGTCGAAGCCGTCCGTGAGCTGACCGGCGGCGTACGGCGTCGAGTTCGCGTTCTCCGCGATCGGCCCGCCGATCGGGCTCGTGCAGGCGATCCGGATGTGCGCCTACGCGGGCACGGCGACGCTCGTGGGGATGCCGGTACCGGACACGAAGCTCGACATAGACCTCTTCGCGGACGTGTTCAGCCCGAAGCCCACCATCGCCGTGACGCACGGCGGCGACACGATCCCGCGGGAGGACTTCCCGTTCCTCGCTCAGGCGGCGCTCGACGGACGCATCGACCTCGCCCGCTTCGTGACGAGCACGATCTCGCTCGACGAGGTGCCCGAGCGGCTCCCGCGCATCGGCGAGCACGGCGAGATCAGGACCGTGGCCCTTCTCTAGCTGAGGCCCTGCCTCCGCGGCAGGTCGATCTCCTCGTTCACGAGGTGACCGTCGCGCTCGACGTAGCCGCCCTGGCCGCCGACGACGAAGACGATCGCGTCCTCGTCGCCCGCATTCGAGATGCGCCGCGGAGTGGTCGAGCTCGCGTGGAAGAGACCGCCCTCGCCGAGCTCGCGGGACTCGCCGTCCACGTCGACCCGGATGCGGCCCCTGTGCACGAAATAGAGCTCGTCCTGCGAGTCGTGGTAGTGCTCGGGCCCCTCGTAGTGCGGCGGATAGACGATCGCGTTGACTCCGAACGCCTCGACGCCGAGCGCCTTCCGGATCTTGCGGAAGCCGTAGCCCTCGCCGAGCTCGTCGAGGGAGCCGAACGCGTGCGTCATCCGGAGCACGCCTCCGCCGTGTGCGCGAGCGGCAGACGACCGAGGAACTCGGCAAGCTGCTCCCGCTCGTCCGGCGAGAACTTCGAGCCGAACAGCTCCTCGATGTCTGCGAGATGTGACTCGCGGGCCTCCTCGATCTTCTTCACGCCGGACTTCGTGAGCACGGCGTAGGTCACGCGCGCGTCGGAGTCGCAGCGCTCCTTCGCCACGAGGCCACAGCCTTCGAGCCCGTCGAGCAGGCGGGTGATCCCCGACGCCGTGAGCAGGACGGAGCGCGCGAGGTCGATCCGCCGCATCCGACGTCCCTCGGCGTAGTAGAGCTGCACGAGCACGTCGAAGTCGCTCAGCGTCAGCTCGTGCAGCGCCTCGAGCCGCGAGGAGAGCTCCCGGGTGAGCGCCGCGTGCGCCCGCAGGAAGCGCACCCAGGCTCCGTCGGGGATGACCGGCGCTTCGTCAGAAACTTCTTGTGTGATCAATACTTGACTAGACAATCTTCTCTCGCTATGATTGCTTGCGTTGTCAAGTATAGCTCACTCGCCCAAGGAGGCAAGTTCTCAGATGAGCACACTGGAATCCACCACAACCATCGCGCCGGCCGGCACCACCTGGGCCGCCGACCCCGTCCACTCGAACGTCGCGTTCGAGGTCGAGTACGCCGGCGTCAGCATCTTCCGCGGCAGCTTCCGCGACTTCGACGCCACGCTCGAGGGCTCGTCCCTCGCAGGCTCGGCACGCGTCGCGAGCGTCGACGTGAAGGACGAGCAGCTCTCCGGCCATCTCCAGTCGCCGGACTTCTTCGATGCCGAGCGGCATCCGGAGATCTCCTTCCGCGCCGACGAGCTCAGCGCTCGCGGACGGCGGCACCGTCGCCGGCTCCGGCGAGCTGACGATCAAGGGCGTCACGAAGCCGGTCGAGCTGCAGGGCCGCCTCGCCGCGGCGCCGAGCGTCGACCCGTTCGGCCGCGAGCGGCTCGGCCTCGCGCTCGAGACCGCGATCGACCGCAACGAGTTCGGCGTCGCGTGGAACGCGCCGAACCAGAGCGGCGGCAACTACCTCGGCGACGAGGTCACGCTGAAGGCCGACCTGACCTTCGTGAGGCAGGCGGACTGACGATGCGGATCCTCGCCGTCTCCGGCAGCCTGCGGGAGAGCTCGTTCAACACGAGCCTCCTGCGGGCTGCGGTCGAGGCCGCGCCCGACGGCGTCGAGCTCGAGCTCTGGGAAGGCCTCGGCGAGCTGCCGCTCTACGACGAGGACCTCGAGCACGACGCCCCCGAATCGGTGGTGCGCCTGCGCGAGGCCTGGGCAGCGGCCGACGCGATCCTCTTCTCGACGCCCGAGTACAACGGCTCGGTCCCGGGCGGGCTCAAGAACGCGATCGACTGGGCATCGCGCCCGCGGCTCGAGACCGTGCTCCGCAACAAGCCGGTCGCCGTCGTCGGCGCGAGCACGGGCCAGTTCGGCGCCCTCTGGGCCCAGCAGGACTTGAAGCGGATCCTCGGCATCGCCGGCGCCCGCGTCGTCGGGACGGAGATCCCCGTCGCCCGCGCCCACGAGCGATTCGACGCCGAGGGCCGGCTCCTCGACTCGGAAGTCTTCGAACAGCTCCGGCTGCACCTGACCACTCTCGCCTCGGAAGCCGTCGCGGTTCCCGAGCGAGTCGCTGCCTGAGCAAAAGACGAGGGGCCGCTTAGAGCGGCCCCTCGTCACAGTAACCAGCGCGTAGTGGCAGAGGCGCCTTCCTGCTCCGGCCTCGGTAGTCAAGGCCGGGCGGCGCGGAACGCGGTGTCCCCCACGCTGGCTAGGCGGTTCCCCGTAGGTCCGGGGACGGCACCCCTACCCGCTGGTACCTCCACTGCCCGAACTGTCTGAAATCACTCTCGGACCACCTCCTTTCCGCGGTAACCGCACGATAGCCGACGGCGCGGCTACCGCAAGACCTTGCCTACTTCAGGATCGTGCTCAGCTCGAGCCCGCGGTCGAGCGGGACGGTGACGCTCAGGAGAGTGGGGTCCGCTTGGCGGGCGGCCGAGTACCGGGCGAGCGGGTCGGGATGCGAGAGGACGTTGTCCGCGACAATTACGCCGCCCGGCTCGACCTTCTCGCGCGCGAGGCGGAACAGCTCCTCGTAGTCGTCCTTCTCGGCGTCGAGGAAGACGACGTCGAACACGTCGTCGATCCGAGGCAGCTGCTCGAACGCGTCGCCCTCGCGCAGCTCGGCCCACTCCTCGACGCCCGCCTCCTCGATGTTGCGATGCCACGCCTCGATCTTGGCCGGGTCGTGCTCGAGCGAGAGGACGCGCCCGCCGAGATACCGGACCCCGGCCGCGAGCCAGATCGAGGAGTAGCCGCGCGAGCCGCCGAGCTCGAGCACCTCGCAGTCGGTCTGCGGCGCGACGAGCGAGAAGAGGAAGCGGCCGGTCGTCGGCTCGACCTGGCGCGAGCGCTGCTCGGGCGGGAGCCCGCGCTCACGCTCGGCGGCGTCCTCACGTTCGAGGCGCTCGAGCACCGCCTTTACGCGGTCGTCGAGCATGGGCCGGAAACTATCGTGGGAGCGGTGCGCGCCGAGCTGACGATCGAGATCGCGCGGACGCCGGAGGACGTCTTCTCCTACCTCACCGACGTCTCGAACCTGCCGGCCTGGCAGGGCGGGGTGAAGAGCGCCGCGCTGCGCGACGGGCGGGTCGAGGAGTCGCGCTCGCTGCTCGGGCGCGAGCTCCACACGACGCTCGAGATCGTCGAGCAGGACGAGCCGCGCGTGTTCACGCTGCGCGCGCTCGACAGCCCGGTGCCGTTCACCGTCCGGCACGAGCTCGAGCCGGCCGACGGCGGGACGCGGCTGACGGTCACTGCCGAAGGCGGCGTCCCCGGCTTCGCCGCGGGCCTCCTCGCACGGCGCGCCGAGAAGCAGTTCCGCAAGGACTTCGAGCGGCTGAAGGAGATTCTCGAGAGCTAGACCACTGCGCGCTCGGCCTCGACCGCGTCGCGTACCCAGCAGTCGAGGCGGTGGCCGTTGACGATCCCGCAAGCCTCCATGGACGAGTAGACCGTCGTCGGGCCGACGAAGCGGAAGCCTGCAGCCTTCAACCGCCGCGACAGCTCCTTGCCGTCCGCACGGTCGCGGTACTCCCACATGAGCTCGTCGAGCGGCGTCCCCGCCTCGCGCAGCGCGAGCGTCGCCCCCGCGTTGGCGATCGCGGCCTCGATCTTGCCGCGGTGCCGGATGATCCCCGCGTCGCCGAGCAGCCGCTCGACGTCGCCCTCGCCGAAGCGCGCGACCCGCTCCGGATCGAAGCCCGCAAAGGCATGCCGGAACGCCTCGCGCTTGCGGAGGACCGTGATCCACGCGAGGCCCGATTGGAACCCCTCGAGGCACAGGCGCTCGTAGAGGCCGCTCTCCTCGCGCACCGGACGGCCCCACTCCTCGTCGTGGTAGGCGATGTACGCCGGGTCGCTCGTCGGCCAGCAGCGGATCGGTTCGGGCACGGCGGCACGAATTCTCGCTAATTATTCCGCCGGAAACACCGAACGTCGGCTCCGTACCCGGGTTGCCGTCCGACCGGGTTTCTTGTATCCCTGTACCAAGGCCGAGGGAGGCCCGTCCAGGGAAGGGGAGGAGAGGCCGGTGTCGGCCAACGGAAGCGGGAAGTGGCTCGCAATCTGGGTAGTCGCTCGGCGAGTGGCGGCGCCTGTGATTCCGCTGCTCCTCGGCGCGGCCGCGATGGCCCTGATCCTCGACTCGGGCACCGTGCACCTTCCCCCGATCCGGGCCGGAGCGGGTTCCAGCGCAGCGCCGGCCGAAAAGGTCGTCGTCTCCCCGCCGGCCGTCCACCGGACGCACCACCGGGCGGTCGCGCCTGCGAACAGTGCGGCACCGACGTCGCCCGCTACCGGGACGACGACCTCGGGTGTCAACACATCGCCGACCCAGCAGCAGGCGCTGCTCCGCAGCAGGCCGCCACCGGCGGGAAGCCTGCGTTGCAGCCAAAGCCGAAGCCGAAGTCGAAGCCGAAGCCGCCGGCGACCGGCAAAACCGCCGTTCCTCCCCCGCCGACCACCGAGCCGCCTGCGGCGCCCGCTGTGGGTGGAGAGCTCCCCAAGCCACCGAAGCATCCGAAGCCGGCGAAGACGCCTCACGGCCTGAAGGCGCCGAAACTTTCAGAGGAGCCGAAGGAACGCCAGCATCCGGAGCATCCCCAGCACCCCCAGCACCCCCAGCATCCCCAGCACCCCCAGCACCCCCAACACCCCGAGCATCCCCAGCAGCCCGAGCACCCCGCGCCGCCGAAGCCGCCGGGGCACGAGCACTCCCACCCGCACAGCCCGCCGCCGGGCCATGTGCACCACGTCCCGCCTGGACTGGCAAAGAGGGAGGACAGCCCCAAGCCCCGCCACTCGCACGGTGGCGAGGGCGAAGGGCATGACCAGGGCTCGCACGGCGGCGAAGGTCACGGCTCGCACGGCCAGGGCAACGGCCACTGAGCCTCGTGCCGCGCCAGGCGTCTCCGCTCGGACTCGGCCTCCGTCTGCGGTTGATGCTCACCCTCACGGCGATCGCGATCTTCCCGATCGCGTTGGTCTCCTACGTGATCGTCCGGGACGAGGTCCGCAACGTCACGCGCACCATCGACTTCGAGGTACACGACGCCGCCCAGAGCGCGCAGGCGCGGTTTACGCGCCTCCTCGACCGGCGTCAGCTGCAAGCCGTCGCGGCAGCCTCGTCGCTGCGCCTGCAGGCCGCGATCAGCCGCCACGACACGAAAACCCTCGAGCGGATCGCCCGCCGAAGCGATCTGCTGCTGGAGGTCGACGGCCACACCTATGGCCGGCACCTGACTGACGCCGCCGCCACGCGCGTCCAGCTCGTCACGCACGGCGCCGGCATCGGCTGGGTCGTCGCCCAGCTCCCGGTCGATGCGGCGACCCTGCGGGCGCTGTCGGCGGGCGCTGCGGAGGGAGTCCAGCTCGTGTACGTCCAGTCCGGGCCGCTCACAGCCCGTCCCGGCCGGACGCGGCGTGACGCAGCCGCTGACGAAGCAGGTCGATGTCCGCGCCTATCTCCCGAGCGCGATCGAGGCGCACCGGAAGCACGCCGCCTACCTCCGCGTCGCCGAGGCCGGCTTGCTCGCGCTCGTGGCGCTGATGATCCTCACGCTCGTGCTCACCCGCCCCCTGCTTCGTGCGTTCCGCTGGACCGAGGAGCAGGCGAGCGAGGCGCGGATCGACGCGCTCACCGGGCTCGCGAACCGGCGCGCGCTCGAGGAGATCCTCGCCGCCGAGATCTCTCGCGCCCACCGCTTCGCCCACCAGCTCGCCGTCGTGCTGCTCGACCTCGACCGCTTCAAGGAGATCAACGACTCCTTCGGTCACGCCGCCGGCGACGTGATGCTGCGCGCGGTAAGCCGGCTCCTCACCTCGCTCGCACGCCAGGAGGACACGGTCGCTCGCTGGGGCGGCGAGGAGTTCGTCGTCGTCCTGCCCGAGACCGATCTCGCAGGAGCGCAACGCTTCGCCGAGCGACTGCGCCGCACGATCGAGGCGCATGCGGTCGGCGACATGAAGACGAGCGCGAGCTGCGGCGTCGCGACGATGCTCCCGGAGGACAGCGTGGAGGAGCTGCTCGGCGCCGCCGACCAGGCCCTCTACCAGGCGAAGTCGAACGGCCGGAACCGCACCGAGAGCGCTGTCCGCGGCCCGCGTCCGGCAGCGGCCTGAGGACGTCATGGCGCGGCCACCATTCCGCTTCCGAGTTCGGTTCCGCGCAGCCCGGGTAGGACGTCCATGCGCGTGCTCGCACCCATCGCAGTCGCCGCCACGGTCGGCGCGCTCGCCGTGGGCGCGAACGCGGCCGCGCAGCAGACAGGCACGCTGGTCGTCCGTCTCGTGACCGACCCTGCTCCCCCCGGCGTGACCTGGAAGTACTCCGGCGCGGGGTCCGCGTTCAAACTCGGTGGAGTCGCGACCGAGCACACCGTCGCGCTGCAACCGGGCACGTATCAGCTCCGCGAGAGGGCTGGACACGCGGGACAGCCGCGCACGCTAACCGCCCTCGTCTGCGACGACCCGAGCGGCGACACGACCACAAGCGTCGCGCAGGCGTCCGCATCCGTTGCGCTCCAGGACGGTGAAACGGTGACCTGCACGTTCACGCACCGCGCGCTTGGTGCCCGTCCGGCCGCTGCCAAGCTGGCGCTCGCGCGCACGTACGCACCGGTCCTGCGCCTCAGCGCAGGGGAGCCCTACCATCCGCTTCGGCTCGAGGACTACCTGGGAGTTACCACGCTCCGCTCCGGGGTGCCGCCGCATGGGCGGCTGCTTCGGACCCACCCCACCCTCTTCTCGCTTCCCGCGGTAGCCGGCAAGTTCTACCTCGACATAAGCGGGGCCGAGCCGAACTCACACCCCTCGAGGTATCGAGACATCGAGCGGCGCCTTCGCGCATCTCGCCCGCGCGCGACCGTCTACTTCCACGTCGTGCGCCAACCTGCCAAGGGACGGATCGCGATCGAGTACTGGTTCCACTATCTCTACAACGAGTTCTACGACAAGCACGAGGCCGACTGGGAAGGCGTCACGGTCTTCCTCCACGGCAACAACCCGCTCGGGGTCAGCTACTCGGCGCACCAGGGCCGCCGCTGGTCGCGCTGGGCGTCGCAGTCGACGCAGAATGGAACCCACCCGATCGTGTACGTCGCATACGGCTCGCACGCCGACTACTCCAAGCGAGGTCGGTACCGCATCCGGGTCTGCTGGAGCCTCCACGGTCGGCATTGCACCCTCACGCCGAAGGCGGACGTCGCGTCCGGCACCGGAGCAAAGCTGGCCCCGTCCGGCTACGACCTCCAGCAGCTCGGCGGCAAGGCCTACACCGGCGACTGGGGATCCGGGAACTACATCCTCGGCATCGGCCGAACCTCGGACCACGTCACAGACCCGCGCCGCCGGTCGGAATACACGAACCCGTTCGCCATCCTCCCCGGCTGATCGCCGTAAGGCACCGGCCTAGGGAAGCTCGAGGACGATCGTGCCGTCGGCGATGCGGACCGGATAGGTCGCGACAGGCTCGGTCGCCGGCAGGCTCCGGGGCGTCCCGGTCGCGAGGTCGAACGCGGAGCCGTGGCGGGGGCAGATGACCCGGCAGAGATCCTCGTCCCAGTCGCCCTCGCAGAGCGGGCCGTCGTCGTGCGAGCAGCGGTCCTCGATCGCGTACAGCTCGCCGCCGCAGTTGTAGACGCCGACGAAGAGCATCCCCTGGCGGACGATCTTCGACGAGCCGGGCGGGAACTCGTCGGCCGCAGCGACCTCGATCTCGGGCACGCCTAGATGAGGTCGAGCTCGTCGAAGCCGGCGAGGCCCTCGGGGAGCGGCGTCCCCTTCGCCTTGTGGAGCGCGACCTTGAGCGTCGTGAGACCGAGCATCGCGCACTTGAGGCGGATGGGAGAGAGCGGGACGCCGATCTCGGCGAGCAGCTCGTCCTTGTCGAGCGTCGCAACCTCGTCGGCCGTCCTCCCACTGACCATCTCCATCAGCATCGACGTGGCGGCCTGCGAGATCGCGCAGCCGCGGCCCGAGAACTTCACGTCGTCGATCGTCTCGCCGTCCTCGCCGAAGGCGACGTAGACCGAGACCTCGTCGCCGCAGAGCGGGTTCTGGCCCTCGGCCTCGGCGTCGGCGTCCTCGATCACCCCGTGCCCGCGCGGGTTCTTGTAGTGGTCGAGGATGACCTCGCGGTACAGGCTCTCGAGCCCGGGATCCGTGCTCATTTCCCGCTCCGGCGCCGTACATGCCGGCGCCTCCGCTCCTTGTTGAGCTCCGTCGAGCCTACGCTCATGCGAACACCTTACGGACGGCGTGCAGACCGTCGACGAGCTGGTCGATCTCCTCGGGGATGGTGTAGAGGTAGAAGCTCGCCCGGTTCGTCGCCGCGACGCCGAGCTTCTGCATCAGCGGCTGGCAGCAGTGATGCCCGGCGCGGATCGCGACGCCCTGAAGGTCGAGGATCTGCGCGACGTCGTGCGGGTGGATCCCCTCGAGGTTGAAGGAGACGATGCCGGCGCGGCGGTCGGCGGGCGGGCCGTAGAGCTTGATGCCCGGCACCTCCGCTAGCCGGCCGAGCGCGTACGCGGCGAGCTCGTGCTCGTGCGCCTCGATCGCCTCGAGGCCGACCGCCTCGAGATAGTCGATCGCCGCGCCGAGACCGACGGCCTCCGCCATCGGCGACGTGCCCGCCTCGAACTTGTGCGGCAGCTCCCCCCACGTCGTCTTCTCGAGGCGCACCGAGTTGATCATGTGCCCGCCGGTGAGGAACGGATCCATCGCGAGCAGCAGCTCGGTCCGGCCCCAGAGCGCGCTCGCGCCGCTCGGCCCGCACATCTTGTGGCCCGAGATCGCGAGGAAGTCGACGCCGAGCGCCTGCACGTCGACCTTCGTGTGCGGCGCGCCCTGAGCGGCGTCGCAGACGTAGATCGCGCCCTGCGCGTGCGCCCACTCGGCGATCTTGGCGACCGGGTTGATCGTGCCGAGCGAGTTCGAGATCAGGTTCGTCGCCACCACCTTGACGTTGCCGCCGCGCGCGACCTCGTCCAGGACGGAGAGGTCGAGCTCGCCCTGCTCGTCGAGCGGGATCATCCGCAGCTCGGCGCCGGTCTTGCCGGCGATGAACTGCCACGGCACGAAGTTCGAGTGGTGCTCGAGCTCGGTGACGACGACGAGGTCGCCCGGCCCGAGGTTCGAGAGCCCCCAGGCGTACGCGACGAGGTTGATCCCCTCGGTTGCGTTGCGGGTGAAGATCACCTCGCGTGCGTCCGGCGCGTTGAGGAAGGCGCGCACCCGTTCCCGCGCGTGCTCGAGCGCCTCGGTTGCCCGCTCGGCGAGCACGTAGACGCCGCGGTGGACGTTCGCGTATGAGGTCTCGTAGAACGCCGTCATCGCGTCGAGCACCTGCCGCGGCTTCTGCGAGCTGGCAGCCGAGTCGAGGAAGGCGAGCGGCTTGCCGTGGATCTCCTGCTCGAAGATCGGGAAGTCGCGGCGCAGCGTCTGGGCGTCGAGTTTGGCAGCGGTCTTCACGGCCATGAAGCCATCGTACCGGCGCTTCTGGAGCCGTCTCTAGCGGGTGCGGAACGAGGCGCCGACGTAGCCCGCAGCGGAAGCTTTGCCGTGTCCCGACCGGACCTTGGCGATGCCCTTCGCGTTCGCGTGGTATGTGTGACCGCCGATCCGGAAGGTCGCTCCGCCAACCGGCGTGCGGTCGTCGAGCGCCTGGACGTAGTGCGTCACGACCGTCTTCTTGCCGATCTTCTTCACCTTCCGGTAGGCGCGCACGGAAAGCCCAGGCTCGAGCTGCTGCTCGACGAGGGACGAGCCCGTGTTGACGATCATGTCGACCGCCCCCACCTTGCCGGGAAGGCCGACGGCCGAAAGCTGATACGCGGTGCCCTGGAGCGCCGTGGAGACGAGCGCGCCGGTGTGCGCCGCGTGGGTGCCCGAGCGGGTGACGTGGACGCGTCCCTGACCCGTCCAGGCGGCCCAGAGCCTGTCGGCCGGATCGACCGAGAGCGCCATGTGCGGGTCGCCGCCGGTGAACTGGGCACCGACGTGCATCCCGCTCTTCTTCTCCGCGGCGCCCTGGAATGGCTCGACCCAGAACCCGGTCGCGCTCGGATAGCCGGGCGCCCAGCCGAGGTACGTGAAGCCGGCGGAATCGGAGATGAGCGGCACGCGGTCGTCGCGAGGCGCAGTCGTGTGGAGGGCCGTCCCTCCGGTGGGCACGAGGTTGCTCCCGAGCTGCTCGACGACGAAGCTGCCGGCGCTGTCGGCGTTGGAGTAGAGCGCGACGCTCACGAGACCGGTGCTGTCGACGGCAATTGACGCCGCGTACCCGCAGCACTGTGTGTAGACGTTCTGCACGGCCTCGCCGTTGAGGCCGCGAAAAACGTTGACGAAGCCGGTTCCGTCCTGGACGAAGTACGGCGTCCCGTCCGGCCCGACGGTCGCGCCGACGACGCCGCCGACGTCGGTCGACATCGTCTGGATCGGGCCTGTCCAGCTGACGCCGTCGTTGGTCGAGGTCAGGCGGGCGACGCCGGACCCGTTCGGGAAGTAGAGCTGGATCGAGCCGTCCGGCAGCTGGACGAGTTGCGTCTGGCCGGCGATCGGGTCGCCGGTCACGACTGCGTGCGGCGCACCCCCTGCCCGAGCGACCGAAATCGTCCCGGCGACGGGCGACTCGAACGAGACGAGCTCCGTCCCGGCGTGGGTCACGAGCATCGACGGCACAACAGTGTTGGAGACGCCGGTGCCGAGCGTGCGCCACGCAAACCCGGACGGGGCAGCGAGAAGCATTCCCGCGAAGGCGAGAACCGCCAGGGCGATGCGGCGCATACCTCGACCATCGTACTCCGACCGGACTCGGTCAACCCCTCGTGCGAGCGATCCCAGACCGTTTCAGCGTGTTCACACCGTCCTCTCATTGCCCGCCCGCAGACTGCCCGCAGACGTGAGGGAGAACTCCCGCATCGAACGGGCCCGCCGTCGCGCACACGCGGCGAAGACCTGGCTCGGCGTGGTGACGGCGGTCGTGTTCGGCGTCGCCTTCGTGGGTGCAAAGACCCATGCGCCGGGCCACAGCAAGGGGAAGGCGAAGCCGCTGGGAGCCCCCTCCTCCTTCGAGCGGTCTGTCCGGCACAGCGCTCTCCAGGGTGGGCAGATCGCCCCGCCCGCGCAGCCGCCGGCGGTCTCAAGTTCGACGTCGTGAGCGCTGGGACAGTCACACGCTTTCGTTCGATGGGCTGCGAGGTCGTCGTTGCGGGGGGCGACCCGGCGAGGATGGCGGCGGTTCTCGAGCGCTGGGAAGCCGCGTTCAGCCTCTTCCTGCCCGAGTCCGAGCTCTCGCGCGTGAACCGATCACCGGCGCGCGTGCTCGCCGTCTCGTCACTCTTTGCACGCGCGCTGGAGTCGGCGCTCGACATGGCCGCCGCGACGGAAGGGCTCGTCGACCCGACGCTCTGCGGCCGCTGGCCGGAGGTCGTGCTGTCCGGCTGTATGCTCTCCCGCCCGCCGGGTCTCGCGCTCGACCTGAACGGCGTCGTGAAGGCGCTCGCCGTCGACGAGGCCGCAGCGACGCTCGACGGGCCAGGCTTCGTCTCGGTCGGCGGCGATCTCGCCGTGCGCGGGCCGGTGGACGTAGCGCTCCCTGGCGGCGGCGCAATCCGTGTCGTTTTCGGTGGCCTCGCGACGAGCGGGACGGCGTCGCGCGGCGCGCACCTCGTGGACACCGCGACCGGCAGCGCGAGCGACTCGTGCTGGGAGCAGGTGACGGCGTCGGGCGCGACGTGCCTCGACGCCGACGTCGCCGCGAAAGTCGGCTTCCTGCTCGGCGCAGAGGGACCGGACTGGCTCGACGCGCGCGGGCTTCCCGGTCGCTTCGTCGGCGGAGACGACGAGATGGTCGAGAACGCCGCCTGGGCGATCGCGACGAGGGAGGCGCGACAATGCACGTGACCTCGAGCCCGGCCATCTGGTACGCCGCACGCGCCTCGGGTGTCGCTGCGTACGTCGTCCTCAGCATCGTCGTCTGTCTCGGGCTCACGCTCGGCGGCAAGGCGCAGAGCCGCCGCTGGCCCCGCTTTTCGGTGGAGGACGTCCACCGTTTCGGCGGCCTCCTCGTGGGCTCCCTCATCGGCATCCACGTCCTGACCATCGCGGCCGACTCGTTCCTCCCCTTCTCGCTCACGCAGCTGCTCGTCCCGTTCACGTCCAGCTATCGGCCGCTCTGGACGGGGCTGGGGATCGCCGCCGCCGAGCTGTTGCTGGCCCTCGCGATCACGAACCACTACCGGAAGCGGCTGCCGTACAGCTTCTGGCGGAAGGCGCACTACCTCAACTTCGCCGTCTGGAGCCTCGCATCGGTGCACGGTCTGATGTCGGGGACCGACCGGGGCGCCGCGTGGCTGGCGATCCTCTACGGGGTCTCCGTCGCCAGCGTCCTCATGCTGCTCGTCTGGCGCTTCGGCCGATCCGGGCGGGGCTTCCCCCGGATCGCCACCACCGGGGCCGTGACCGTGATTGCGTTGCCGCTCCTGATCATGGGACCGCTCCGCCACTCGGCACCGGTGTGGAACGCTGCCCACGTGAACGAGAGCCTCACGGGGAGCGTGATCCGCAGCGGAACGCAAACGCAGCAGATCGTCTCGTTCGTCGGACAGGCTGCGCGTCCGCAGAAGCTGCTCGTGCGCGCCGACCTGCTCGTGGCGCCGGGGACGCTCGAGAAGACGTCGCTCCAGCTCGAGTACCTGCCGAGCGGAGACGTCTGCCGCGGGCAGGTGACGAACGTTGGCGGCCAAGACTTCAGCGGAACCTGCCGGCTTGCGAACGGCGAGCAGCGGACCATCGAGGCCAGTTGGGTGCCCAACGCGGCGGGAACCGGGGTCGTCGGCCAGATCACCCTGAGTGCCTAGGGCCGCCCTCGCGGCGCTCCTGGGCGTCGCCGTCCTCGCGGCGGGGTGCGGCAGCAGCGCAGGCTCCCCGACTTCGAACTCCACGACGACCGCCGCCAGCAACCCGAAGTCCCGGCTGAAAGTGACAAGGATCGGCTCGCTGCCGCGGGCGTTCTCCAAGGCCGCCGCGGTCGCCCTCCCGCATGGTCGGTTGATGGTGCTCGGCGGCTACACCGGAGCGGGCTCGCTCGACACCATCCTGGCCGGGCAGCCGAGCCGCCTGCGGGTCGTCGGCCGGCTCCCCCAACCGACCCATGACGCGGCAGCGGCAGCCGTCGGAGGTTCCGTCTATCTGTTCGGCGGCGGCGAGAGCGTGTCGATGCCGAGCGTCGTCCGCGTCGACCCGCGTACCGAATCGGCCGCCGAGGCACCCGCTCTCGGCGAGCCGCTCTCCGACCTCGGCGCCGTCGCGCTCGGCGGCCACGCGTACCTCGTCGGCGGCTACACCGGGAGGCAGTTCGCAAGCGCGATCCTGCGGTATCTCCCGCGCGGCGCGGCCCACACCGTCGCCCGGCTGCCGACCGGCACGCGCTATGCGGGCGCCGCGGCGCTAGGCCCGACGATCTACGTCGCGGGCGGACTGACGACCACCGGAGCGACGAGTGCGGTCTACGCCGTCTCGCTCGACGGCACGGTCCGGCGCGTGGCGACCCTGCCGGCGCCGGAGGATCACGCTGCGCTCGCCGCTCTCGGAGGCAGGCTCTACCTCGTGGGAGGCCGGCGCGTACTCGCGATCGATCCCGGTTCCGGGAAGGTGACGGTCGCGGCGCGCCTGCCCGCGCAGCTGTCCGACCCTACGGCGACGACGGTCGGGAACCGGATCGTGATCGCCGGCGGCGGGACGGACGGCGTCTGGGCGCTCGGACCCGGCTAGGCGGTCGTAACCGTTCGTAGACGCGTTCTCCCAGACCAAGCCGTGCGACTCCCGGCGTTCGAGCCCGAGTCCTTCCCTCTGCGCCGCCGCCGTCATCCGCGCGACTGGATGGACGAAGGCGCGGAAGTCCGAGCTCGAGAGCCGCATGAAGAGGTTGATCACCCGGACGCCGGCGCGCGTCCACGGCCACTCGCGCGGATACGTCAGCAGCAACCGCCGCCGAGCGCACGCCGCCGCCACGCCTACGAGACGGTCGACGTCCGGATAGCAGCAGACGACGCGGTGCATGACGACGACGTCATGCGGCTCGACGGGCTCCTCGACGAAGTCGCCCACACGGCGTTCGACATGCTCGCTCAGCCCGCGTTCGGCGAGGAGCGTCGCCGCCTCCTGCTCGTACTCGCCGGACAGCTCGACGTTCGTCGCGCGGTCCGCGCCGGCGGCCAGGAGCTCGAGCTCGATCGCGCCCACGCCGCCGCCCACCTCGAGCACCGACGCGCCCGACACGTCGCCGGCGAGCTCGACGAGACGCTGCGAGGTACCGCCGAGCCCGCGCCTCCGGTAGCGGCGGGCATCCAGTCTGGCCTGCTTCGCGCTGAAGAGACGCTCGTAGCCCCCCGGCTGGCAGCAGCCTGCCACGGCGCCGATCCTACTCCGGCTATCGTCGGCGGCCGGTGAGCAGCGAATACGTCTACACGATGTATCGGGCCGACAAGTTCTACGGCCCCGACCGGCAGGTGCTGGCGAACATCTCGCTCTCGTTCCTGCCCGGAGCGAAGATCGGCGTGCTCGGCCCGAACGGTGCCGGCAAATCGACGCTGCTCCGGATCATGGCCGGCCGAGACGAGCCCTCGTCCGGCGTCGCCGAGCTCGCGCCGGGCGCGACGGTCGGGCTGCTCGAGCAGGAGCCGGAGCTCGATCCGGCCAAGGACGTGCGCGGCAACGTCGAGGACGGCGTCCGCCCGCTGCGCGACCTGCTCGACCGCTTCAACGAGATCAGTGCCGCCTTCGCGGAGCCCGACGCGGACTTCGACACGCTCCTCGCCGAGCAGGCGAAGGTGCAGGACGCGATCGACCGCGCCGACCTGTGGCAGCTCGACGACCGGCTCGACCACGCGATGGACGCGCTCCGCCTGCCGGAGGGAGACCGCGACGTCGAGACGCTGTCGGGCGGCGAGCGCCGCCGGGTCGCGCTGTGCCGGCTGCTCCTCTCCGCGCCCGACCTCCTCCTCCTCGACGAGCCGACGAACCACCTCGACGCCGAGTCGGTGCTCTGGCTCGAGCGCTTCCTCGCGGACTACAAGGGCACGGTCATGGCCGTGACGCACGACCGCTACTTCCTCGACAACGTCGCGGGCTGGATCCTCGAGCTCGACCGCGGCCGCGGCATCCCGTTCCAGGGCAACTACTCGTCCTGGCTCGAGCAGAAGCAGGAGCGGCTCGCGCACGAGGAGAAGCAGGAGTCGGCGCGCCGCCGCACGCTCGCGCGCGAGCTCGAGTGGGTGCGCGCGAGCCCGCGCGCCCGGCACGCGAAGGCGAAGGCGCGCCTCGGCGCGTACGAGCGCCTGTTCGCCGAGGAGCAGAACGTCAAGCTCGACCGCGTCGAGATCCACATCCCGCCAGGCCCGCGGCTCGGCGACGTCGTGATCGAGGCCGACGGCGTGCGCAAGGGCTTCGGCGACCGCCTCCTCGTGGACGACCTCACCTTCTCGCTGCCGCCCGCCGGCATCGTCGGCGTCGTCGGCCCGAACGGCGCGGGCAAGACGACGCTCTTCCGGATGATCGCGGGCGAGGAGCAGCCCGACGACGGGACGCTCCGCATCGGCGACACCGTCGAGCTCGCCTACGTCGACCAGGCGCGCGCCGACCTCGACCCGGCGAACAACGTCTGGAAGGAGATCTCGGGCGGCCACGACACGATCGAGCTCGGCAAGCGCGAGGTGAACTCGCGCCAGTACGTCTCGTGGTTCAACTTCAAGAGCGGCGACCAGCAGAAGCGCGTCTCCGACCTGTCGGGCGGCGAGCGGAACCGCGTCCACCTTGCGAAGCTCCTGCGCTCGGGCGGCAATGTCCTGCTGCTCGACGAGCCGACGAACGACCTCGACGTCGACACGCTGCGCGCGCTCGAGGAGGCGCTGCTCGAGTTCGCCGGCTGCGCCGTCGTGATCACCCACGACCGCTGGTTCCTCGACCGGGTCGCGACCCACATCCTCGCCTTCGAGGGGAACAGCGAGACGATCTGGTTCGAGGGCTCGTGGGGCGACTACGTCGAGTGGATGAAGGAGACGCGAGGCCCCGACGCGCTCGAGCCGCACCGGATCAAGTACAAGCCGCTCACGCGCGCGTGAGCCAGGAAGGAGAGAGGCCGGCGGGCCGCCGCGGACGGCCCTCCGGTCGACGCTCTAGACGAGCGTCTTGATGAAGACGTCGACCTTCTCGATCGGGAAGGTCTCTGTCTTGATCACCTCGAGCTTGCCGATCTTCGCCAGCGCGCGGAACGCGGCGGCGTTGTCGGGATACTTCGCGAGCGCGAAGAAGTCCCACGGCCCCATGATGGCGAACGTCTCCTCGAGAACGCCGCCCTCCTCCTCGATGATGAACTTGAACTTCTCGAGGTACTCGGGCGCCTTGTCGAGAGTCTCATGGCCCTCGGGCGTCAGGGTGAACAGGTGCGCATACTTGAACACAGTGTCACCTCCCTTCACGAGCACGCTATGCCTCCCCTTCGCGGGCGAGCGTCAGTGAATTCACGGATCTTCCGGGCCGATAGACGACGGCACTCGTGCTCGCAGAGCAGCGCCGCTGGTGCCTACGCCTGTGGAATCCGCGCCTCGAGCGCGGCGGTGACCGCGTCTCGCACGGGCTCGAGCTCGATTCGGTCGAGCACTTCCTGGAAGAAGCCGCGCACGATCAGCCGCTCGGCCTCCTGGCGGGTAAGCCCGCGGCTCATCAAATAGAACATGTCCTCCCGGTTCACCCGCCCGACCGTCGCCGCGTGGGTGCAGCGGACGTCGTTCGCCAGGATCTCGAGCCCCGGGATCGGCACCGCGTGCGTCGTCGGGCTACAGCATGAGGTTGCGGCACTCCTGGTACGCGTTCGTCTTCTGCGCGTCCTTCTCGACGCGGATCATCCCGCGCCACACCGCCGTCGCCTCGTCGCGCAGCGCGCCCTTGAAGGCGAAGTCGCTCTCGCAGTCGGGCGCGATGTGCTCCTGGAACGTGTCGTAGTCGAGGTGCTGCGTGCCGTCGGCGAAGTACGCGCCCGTGACGCGCGACGTCGCGCCGCGGCCGTTGAGGTCGTTCTGGATCCGCGTCTTGCCCTTCTTCGAGCCGAAGCCGCCGGCGACCCAGTCGAGCTCGGCGTCGCGCTCGACGCGCGCGTGGTGGTTCGCGAAGTGCCACGTCTCGCGCGAGAGGTTCTGGAGGGAGACGTACTCGAGCTTGGCGGCCGGCTCGACGAAGAGCTCGGTGACCGCGTTCGAGTAGGCCTCGGTGTCGGGCGCGGGCGATGCGTACTCCTCGATGAGCGACGCGCGGGCGCCCTCCTCCGCGACGACGACGAGGCGCCAGAAGGTCTGACCCGTCGCGGAGATGCGGACGTAGAGCGGCTTCTCGAGTTCGACGCCCTTCGGAACGACGACGAGCAGGCCGTGCTTCCACAACGCGGCGTTGTGGGCCGCGAACTTCTCGTCCCAGCCGACGAGCGAGTAGAGCCGCTCGTGCTCCTCGGGCAGCGGCGCGAAGGTGATCCCCTCGGGCGCCTTCTCGATGTCGATCCCGTCGGCGGTGACGGTCGCGTAGCCGGCGACGTCGAGGTCGAGCATCGTCTCGATCTCCGCGGACGCGGCGCCTTCGAACGAGTCCGGGTCGAAGCCGCGCAGGTCCGTGAAGCGCCAGTGCTCCTCGGTCGTGTCCGGAAGCGGCAGAGCCTCATATGCGGCGAGGGCGTCGCTACGACTCATACGGCTTGTACCTGTGGTGGAGGAGGATCCGGTTGCCTGCGGGATCGCTGATGCCGGCGCCGTTGCAGACACCGGAGTCCCACATCTCGCCGACCTCGACGCCCTTCGCCTCGAGCTGCGGCCTTCGCTGCGGCGACGTCCGGGACTCCGAGGGCGATCGTCGACGACGGCAGCGCGGCGAACTCGTACTCGTGCGTCGCCGGCGTCATCACCGCGAGCGTGACGTTCGAGGCCTCGTACTCGATCCAGTCGTCGTGATCGAGGTGCTCGTTCCGCGGCAGGCCGAGCACCTCCCCGTAGAAGCGCTTCGCCGCCTCGATGTCGTCCACCGGGACGCGGATGTAGTCGACGCGCGTGATCTCCATCAGGGCGTCGTCCCGTCGAGATAGGGCGCGTAGCGGTGGTGCAGGCCGATCGAGTTTCCGTCCGGGTCCCGGAAGACGGCGCCGTGGCAGACGCCGGAGTCCCACGTCTCGCCGAGGAACTCCACACCGGCTTCCTGGAGCTCCGCCTTCGCGGCCTCCACGTCGGGGACGCGCAGCATGATCGTCCCGAAGGGCAGGGGCGCGAACTCGATCCCGACCTCCTCGGGAGCGACGAGCGAGAGCGTCAGGTTGCCGGTCTCGAACTCGATCCACGTATCGGTCGAGCTCGGGTTCTTGCGCAGGCCGAGGGTCTCGCCGTAGAACGCGGCAGCACGTTCGCGGTCGCGGGTCGGCACCGCGACGAAGTCGGTGCGCTGCACGTCAATCATTCGGCGCGTACCTCCGGTGGAGCATGAAGCGGTTGCCGTCCGGATCGGCGAACGGCGACATGTGGCAGACGCCGGAGTCGTGCGTCTCGTCGACGAACTCGACGCCGCGGGCCTCGAGCTCCTTCCGCGTCTCGGCGACGTCCGCCACCCGCAACGCGATCGGCGCGCCGTGCCCATCCTTGAACTCCCCGCCGATCGCCTTCGGATCGATCAGGTACAGAAAGACGTTGTCGCCGAGCTTGAACTCGGGGAAGCCGCCCTCGCCGGTCTGCGGCAGGCCGAGCGTGTCGCGGTACCACGCCACCGAACGCTCCAGATCCGTGACAGGCACGCTGACGAAGTCGACGTGCTCGACGTTCACGCGTCGAACCTCCTATGGAGTAGGAGGGCGTTGCCGTCGGGATCCTTGAAGAAGGCCATCCGGCAGACACCCGTCTCGACCGTCTCACCTTCGAACTTCACGCCCTTCGCCTCGAGCTCGGCGCGCGCCGCGTCGACGTCGTGCACGCGCAGCGCGAGCCCGGCCGGCGACGGCGCGAACTGCTGCCCGATGCTCGACGGATCGAAGACGTCGAGCGTCACCTGGCCGCAGCGAAACTCCATGTCGCTGTCGCCCTCCGACTCGATCTCCAGGCCGAGCGTGCCGGCGTAGAACGCCTTGGCCCGCTCGATGTCCTGCGTGAAGACGGAGACGAAGTCCGTGCGCTCGACGTTCATTCCGCGTACGGGGCGTAGCGCTTGTGCAGGACCAGCGGGTTGCCGTCGGGATCGCGGAACGTCGCCATGTGGCAGACGCTCGTGTCGACGGTCTCGCCGTCGAACTCGACGCCCTTCGCCTCCAGCTCGGCCCGCGCGGCCTCGACGTCGTCCACGTGGAGCAGCACGATCGCGTTCGGCTGCGGCGTGAACTCCTCGCCCCACTGCTCCGGCATCCAGATGCCGAAGCAGGTGTCGCCGACCCAGAACTCGCCCTTCGCGTGCTCGTCCGGCCGCAACCCGAGCGTCTCGACGTAGAACTGCCGCGACCGCTCCCAATCAGTTGACGGAATGCCGACGGCGTCGACCTTCGCGATCGAGCTCAACCGACCGAGCCCTCCATCTGGAGCTGGATCAGTCGGTTCATCTCGACGGCGTACTCGAGCGGCAGCTCCTTCGTGATCGGCTCGACGAAGCCGCTCACGATCATCGCGCTCGCCTCGGCCTCGGTGAGCCCGCGCGACATGAGGTAGAAGAGCTGCTCCTCGCCGATCTTCGAGACGGTCGCCTCGTGGCCGATGTCGACGTCGTCGGCGTCGATCTTGATGTACGGGTACGTGTCGGAGCGCGACTGCTCGTCGAGGATCAGCGCGTCGCAGACCACCTTCGACTTCGAGCCGACCGCGGCCTTGTCCACCTGGAGCAAACCGCGGTAGCCGGCGCGGCCGCCGTTCTTCGAGATGGACTTGGACGTGATCACCGAGGTCGTGTTCGGCGCGACGTGGACGCACTTGCCACCGGCGTCCTGGTGCTGGCCGCTGCCGGCGAAGGCGATCGAGAGCACTTCTCCGTGGGCACGGTCGCCCATCAGCCAGATCGCCGGGTACTTCATGGTCAGCTTCGAGCCGAGGTTCCCGTCGACCCACTCCATCGTCGCGTCCTCGTAGGCGACGGCGCGCTTCGTGACGAGGTTGTAGACGTTGTTCGACCAGTTCTGGATCGTCGTGTAGCGGCAGCGTCCACCCTTCTTGACCACGATCTCGACGACCGCTGAATGCAGTGAGTCGGTCGAGTAGATCGGCGCCGTGCAGCCTTCGACGTAGTGCACATAGGCGCCTTCGTCGACGAGGATCAGCGTCCGCTCGAACTGGCCCATGTTCTCGGCGTTGATCCGGAAGTAGGCCTGCAGCGGCATGTCGATCGAGACGCCCGGCGGCACGTAGATGAAGGAGCCGCCCGACCAGACGGCCGAGTTGAGCGCCGCGAACTTGTTGTCGTTCTGCGGGATGATCGTGCCGAAGTACTGCTTGAACAGCTCCTCGTGCTCGCGGAGCGCCGTGTCGGTGTCGAGGAAGATCACGCCCTTCTTCTCGAGATCCTCCTGAAGCTTGTGGTAGACGACCTCCGACTCGTACTGCGCGCCGACGCCGGCGAGGTACTTCTTCTCCGCCTCCGGTATGCCGAGCTTGTCCCAGGTGTCCAAGATGTCGGCCGGCAGATCCTCCCACGACTTCGCCTGATTCTCGGTCGGCTTGATGTAGTAGAAGATGTTCTCGAAGTCGATGTCGTTCAGGTTCCCGCCCCACTGCGGCAGCGGGCGTGCGAGGAAGTAGTCGAGGCTCTTGTGCCGGAACTTCCTCATCCAGTCGGGCTCGTTCTTGTGCTCGGCGATCGCCTCGACCAGCTCGTGCGAGAGCCCGCGGCCGGACTTGAAGAAATAGTCCTTCGCCTCGTCGGGGTTCGAGAAGCCGTACTTGTACTCGCTGCGGATTCCCTTGACGACGTCGGTCTCGGTCTGTGCCATTACGCTGGCACCTCCTCAGGCTCGTAGGGCACGTAGCCCTCCTTCTCGAGCTTCTTGGCGAGCTCCGCGCCTCCCGACTCCACAATACGCCCACCAACGAAGACGTGGACGTGATCGGGAGTGACGTAGTCGAGGATCCGCTGGTAGTGCGTGATCACGAGCGCGCCCATCTCGGGGCCGACGAGCTCGTTCACGCCGCTCGCCACGACCCGCAGCGCGTCGATGTCGAGCCCGGAGTCGGTCTCGTCGAGCACCGCGATGCGCGGCTTCAGCATCGCCATCTGGAGGATCTCGACCCGCTTCTTCTCGCCGCCCGAGAAGCCGTCGTTGAGGTAGCGCGACGCAAGCTCGCGGCTGACCTTGAGGCGGTCCATCTGGGCGAGGAGCTCCGTGCGGAACTCGGGAATCGCGATCGGGTCGTCGACGCCTCCGTTGCGGGCCTTGCGCACGGCGTTGATCGCGCTGCGCAGGAAGCTCGTCACGGTGACGCCGGGAATCGCGTGCGGATACTGGAAGGCGAGGAAGAGGCCGCGCTGCGCGCGCTCATCGGCGCCGAGCTCCGTCACGTCGTC
>CAVXXZ010000024.1:0-19632 GCA_963765795.1 uncultured Actinomycetes bacterium | reverse complement strand
GCGTACGTGATCGGCTTCAGCTTCCCCTGCTGCACGAGCTGCTTCACGAGGCCGGGTTGGGCGACGTCGGCCATGTCGGGCGGGTTGCCGCCGGCGATCGCGGTCGACAGCACGGTCGGGATGTCGTTGCCCTTGGACGAGTAGGTGACCGTGACGTTCGGGTACTGCTTGTGGAAGCCGTCGATGACCTTCTGGAACGCTTTCTGCTCCGTCGCGGCCCAGATGCCCCAGAACTTGACGGAGCCCGACACACTCGAGTTCCCTGTCGTAGTCGAGTTCGAGCCTCCTCCTCCTCCTCCGCAGCCGGCCGCAACGGCCACGAGCACTGCGACGACCCCTGCGAGAGCCGCCAACCGCACGGCCTGTCTGCTGCTGCGAATCTCCCTCACGCTGACGCTCCTTTCTGGCCTTCGTTTCCGTCGTAGATTCCTTCGCTCGTCTCTGGGTCGAAGAAGTGGAGTGAGCGTGTGTCGACCGCGACCTCGAGCGGCTTCCCCTCCTCGACCGAGGCCCGGGCGCCGAAGCGGCCGACGAGGAGAGCGCCGGAGCCGCTGCTCTCGAGCGCAGGCTCGCCGTCGGGGGCGGCGCCCGCGTCCTGGGCCAGCTCCTTGACGTCCTCGGTCAGCGCCGCCTGTGTCCCCTCCACCGTGAAATGCACCATCAACTCGGAGCCGAGGGCCTCACGCAGCTCCGCGACGCCGCGCAGGCGGCGGTCAGCCGGCGTGTCGGGCTCGAGCGAGACGTCCTCGAGATCTTCGGGCCGGACGCCGAGGATCACGGTCCGTCCCTCGTAGCCGCGCAGCGCGGGCCCGCGTCTGCAACGTCGCGTCGTCGAGCCCGAGCTGCTGCTTGCCGACGTCCACCGCAAGCCCTCCGTTCGCGCGCATCACCGTCGCCTCGATCATGTTCATGGCGGGCGAGCCGATGAAGCCCCCGACGAAGAGGTTGACGGGCCGGTCGTACAGGGTCTGCGGATCGGCCACCTGTTGCAGCTCGCCCTTCCGCATGACGGCGACGCGGTCTCCCATCGTCATCGCCTCGATCTGGTCGTGCGTGACGTAGATCGTCGTCGTGCCGAGGCCGCGCTGGAGACGGCTCACTTCGCCCCGCATCTGTACGCGCAGCTTCGCGTCGAGGTTCGAGAGCGGCTCATCCATAAGGAAAACCGCCGGCTCACGCACGATCGCCCGGCCCATCGCGACCCGCTGGCGTTGGCCGCCCGAGAGCGCGCGCGGCTTCCGCTTGAGGAACGGCTCGAGCCCGAGTCCCTGCGCGGCGTTGCGAACGCGCCGGTCGATCTCCTGCTTCGGCATCTTCTTGACCCGGAGGCCGAAGGCGATGTTGTCGTAGACCGAGAGGTGCGGATAGAGCGCATAGCTCTGGAAGACCATTGCGATGTCGCGGTCGCGCGACGGAACGTAGTTGACGACCCGTTCGCCGATCCGGACTGCTCCGCCGGAGATGTCCTCGAGCCCGGCGACCATCCGCAGCGCGGTCGTCTTGCCGCAGCCTGACGGGCCGACGAGGACCATGAACTCCCCGTCGGCGATGTCGAGCGCGAGCGAGTCGACGGCCTTGGTGCCGTCGGCGTACACCTTCGTGACTTCGTCGAGACGACCTCTGCCACGTTCCCCCTCGAGCTGGGCTGCCGATGCCAGACCCTATCCCAGCCGCGATTGGCGTGTAGCGGCGTTTCAGGCGCGGCTGAACCTCGAGCGCGGTCTAGGCTCGGCGCGGATCGCCCTCGACGACGCCGTGCGGCTCGCCGTAGTCGGCGAGAAGCTCGAGGAACGGGTCCGGCGGGAACGACTCCGGGCCGAGGACGCCCGTTCCCTCCCACGTGCCGGCTGCGAGCAGCTCGAGCGCGATCACCGGGTTGAGCGCGGTCTGGAGGACGACCGCCTGGTGCCCGTAGTCGCGCATCGTCCGCTCGTTGTCGGCGACGTGGTAGAGGTAGACGGCGCCGTCGCCACCATCCTTGCGCTTCCCGGTGACGAGCGTGCCGGCGCAGGTCTTGCCGCGCATCCGGTCGCCGAGCGTCGCGGGATCGGGGAGGGCGGCCGCCACGACGTCGCGCGGCGCCACCTCGACGCCGCGCACGCGCACGGGCTCCGTCGAGTCGAGCCCGAGCTTGTGCAGCGTCTGGAGCACGCCGATGAACTCCGCGCCGAGCCCGTACTTGAACGTCACGCGGCGGCAGTCGATCTCGCGCGGCACGAGCACGACCTCCTCGTGCTCGACGTTGACGCACTCGATCACGCCGATCCCCTCCGGGAACTCGAACAGCTCCGGCTCCGAGAACGGCTCGGTCGTGTAGAAGCCGCGCTCCTTCTCCCAGATCAGCGGCGGGTTCAGGCACTCCTCGATCGTCGTCCAGATCGAGAAGGTCGGAGCGAAGTCGTAGCCCTCGACGACGAGGTCGGCGCCGTCGCGCACCCCGACCTCGTCGATCTCGTCGAACAGGTGGTCTGCTGCATAGCGGGCAAAAACATCGGCGAGGCCCGGCTCGACGCCGATCCCCGCGAGCGCGAGCAGGCCGCGCTCCCGCCAGCGCTCGTGCATGTCGAGCTCGTCCTGCCCGAGTAAGACGTCGGGGCCCGAGAGCGTCATCGCCATGTCGAGATACGTGCAGCCGTACTCGAACGCGGCGTCGAGGATCGGCGGGTTGAAGCGCGGGTCGGCCGCGTTGAGGACGGCGTCGGCGCCGGTCTCGCGCAGCAGGCCGACGAGCGCGTCCTTGTCGCCCGCGTCGACCTGGGCCGCGGCGAAACGATCGTCGCCGTCCCGCGCCAGGACGGCGGCCGGCCGGGCCGGATCGAGGTCGGCGAACGTCATCCGCTCGAAGAAGCCCCGCCGCCTCGCGACCGCCGCGACAGCCGCACCGACCGCCCCGGTCCCGACCACGAGCACCTTCATCGGCGTCGGATCAGCGTCACGCCCTCGCGGAACGGAAGCAGGACCGCCTCGACACGATCGTCGTGCAGGACGTGCTCGTTGAAGCGGCTGATCGCCTGCGCGTTCTCGCTGTCGCCGTCCAGGCCGAAGAGCGTGTTGTCGGCCGCGATCACGCCGCGAGGTGAGAGCTTCGGGAGGACGGCCTCGTAGTAGTCGACGTAGCCGCCCTTGTCGGCGTCGATGAAGGCGAGGTCGAACGGGCCCTCGAGTGTGGCGAGGGTCTCCACCGCCGGGCCGAGCCGGTACTCGATCCGGTCGGCAACGCCGGCCTCCTCCGCATAGCGGCGGGCGACGGCCGTCGTCTCCTCGTTGACGTCGCACGTGACGATGCTTCCGCCCGGCGGCAGCGCGCGGGCCATCGCGATGGAGGACCAGCCCGTGAAGGTGCCGACCTCGAGGACGCGCTTCGCGTTCGTCATCGTGACGAGGAAGGAGAGGAACGCGCCCTCGACCGGCCCGACCATCATCTGGGGCGCCGTCTGCGTCGCCCTGGTCTCCTCGCCGAGACGGTCGAAGAGATCCGCGCGCGCGGTCGTGTAGCGCTCGGCGTAGGCCTCGACGTTCTCGGGGACGTAGGGCGACATCGGACTCGGTTGCCAGCCTAGGCCAAACCTCGCGGGATGGGGCTTCTACATCCTCGTCTCCGGCAGCGCCTCGACCTAGGCGGCGACCGCCGAGCCCACGATCAGCGGTCGAACGAACTTCGGCGCCTTCGGGAGCGCGGAGTGCTCGAGCCGGGAGACCGTGAAGCCCGTAGCCTCGATCGTCGCGAGCGTCGGGCGGTTGCAGTCGCAGCCGAAGAAGAAGCGGTTCAGCGGGCTGATCCGGTCCTGAAGACGGGCAAGACCCGGGTCATCCGAGCGCACGTGCTCGAGGAACAGCAGGCGGCCGCCCGGCCGGAGGACACGGTCGATCTCGCGCAGCGACCGTGCCTGGTCGTCGACGCCGCAGAGTACGAGCGTCGAGACGACGGTGTCGAAACTTGCATCCTCGAAGGGCAGATCCTCGGCGGGAGCCTGCACGACCTCGGCCTGCGGCGCTTGCTCGCGTGCCTTGCGCTGCAGGCGGCGCAGCATCGCCGGCTCGGGCTCGGTGAACACGAGCGACTCGATGCTTTCGTCGTAATGCGCCAGGTTGGCGCCGGTGCCGGCGCCGATCTCGAGGACGGAGCCGCCGGCCTCGGCGAGCAGGCCCTGGCGCATGTCACGCACTCCCGCCTCTTCGCTCGCGCGGGACATCGGGTCGTAGATCGCGGCGAAGATGGTCTTTCGGAGGCTCATGCGAAGACACTACGGCACCTCCCGACTTGCTATAGTGAACTCAATGGTTCAGTATTCCGGATCCGTCGACCGTCGCCTTCGCAGCCCTCGCCGACCCGACCCGCCGCGCCGTCCTCGAGCGGCTCGGCACCGGCAGCGCGACGATCAGCGAGCTCGCCGAGCCCTTCGGCATGTCGCTGACCGGGATGAAGAAGCACATCCGGCTGCTCGAGGAGGCGGAGCTCGTCACGACGGAGAAGGTCGGCCGTGTCCGCAGGTGCATGCTCGCGCCCTACGCGTTCGAGGGCATCAGCACGTGGCTGCAGCGGCTCGACCGATTTGCCCAGGTAGTCGAACGAACGAAAGGAACCTGATGGCACGGAAGTTCACCGCAGAGGAGAAGGCCGCAGCGAAGGCGGCGCTCAAGGACGCCGAGGGCGAGAAGGCAGTTCTTGCGGCGATCGCGAAGATGGCCGAGGCCGACCGGGAAATGGCCGAGCGGATCCACGCGATTGTTCGCAAGGTCGCACCAGAGCTCACCCCGCGCACTTGGTACGGGATGCCCGCCTACTCGAAGGACGAGAAGGTCGTCTGCTTCTTCAAGGACGCCGGCAAGTTCAAGGATCGCTACGCGACATTCGGCTTCAACGACAAGGCGAACCTCGACGATGGATCGATGTGGCCGACCTCGTATGCCCTGACGAGGCTGACGAAGGCGGATGAGAAGAAGATCGGCGACCTCGTCGCCCAGGCGGTGAGCTGATGAACGAGACCACGGTCACGACCCCGAGCGAGCTCGAGATCCGCGTCGAGCGCGTCTTCGACGCACCGCGCGCGCACGTCTTCTCCGTCTGGACGGATCCCGAGCTGATCCCCGAGTGGTGGGGCGATCAGACGGTCGTCGAGGAGATGGACGTGCGCCCCGGCGGCAAGTGGCGCTTCAACACCGGCTACGGCGTCGTCGAGGGGGAGTTCCGCGAGGTCGAGCCGCCGGAGCGGCTCGTGCAGACCTTCCAGAACCACCTGCAGACGCTGGAGTTCGAAGACCTCGGCGAGCGCACGAAGCTGACCCAGACGATGCGCTTCGCCACGACCGAGGAGCGCGACACGACGATGCAGTACGGGGTCGAGGAGGGCGCGAAGGGCGGCTTCGCCCGCATCGACGCGGTGCTGCAGAAGCTCCGCCTCAGGACGTAGCGCGGTGCCGTAGCTCCTGCTGCAGCTCGTGCGCGGCGGGCCCGATCCCGAACGCCCTGCCGTCGACCGACGCGACCGGCATCACCTCGCGAACCGACGCGCTGAGGAATACCTCGTCGGCCTCGAGGAGCCGGCCGAGCGGGAACACGCCCTCGACGGTCTCCTGCTCCGCGATCTCGAGCAGGAGACCGCGCGTCACACCGGCGAGGATCGGCAGGTCGAGCGACGGCGTGAGCAGGGTGTCGCCCTCGCGCCAGAAGACGTTCGCGGTCGGAGCTTCGAGCACCGTCCCGTCGTGAGCGACAAGCAGGGCGTCGTCCGCGCCGCCGGCGATTGCGCGCGTCCTGGGCGCCGATGTTCTCGGCGTAGCTCATGGACTTCGCGCTCGCCAGGGCGCCGGTCGACCAGCCGACGGCGGCGAGCCGCAGCCCGCGCGAGCGCGGAGCTTCTCGAGCTCCGGGTCGATCGCGGCTGCGGCGGCGACGAGCGTGCGGCCGGTCCAGTAGAGACGAAGCGCGAGGTCCTTCTCCTCGCAGGCACCCACAACGAGCTCGGCGAGCCGCTCGCATTCGCCGGCGTCGGGCGGTGGGACGCCGACGCGCTCGGCCGAGCGCGCGAAGCGCACGAGGTGCCTGTCGAGGAGGAACGGCCGGCCGCCGTAGACCCGCGCCGTCTCGAAAACGGAGCGGCCGCGCACGAGCGCGTCGTCGTCCGCGGCGAAGACCGGCTCGTGCGGGTCGACCAGGCCGCGCCCGGCGACCGCGACGGCCAAAACCTCCATCAGGCCATGGCCCTCCTGGCCACGTCAGGAACCTGGTTCCGGACGTGGCTCGATTGGACGTGTCCGGGTGAGATCCGACCGAGCAGTGGCCGCGCCTTCACCCACGACTCCTCGATCTCGGCTTCCGCCTCCGAGTCCCAGACGATCCCTCCGCCGACCCAGAGATGGATCGCGCCGTCGACCACGGCGAAGGTGCGGATCGTGAGGGCGAGGTCGAGATCCCCGTTGGCGTAGATGCGGCCGAGCGCCCCCATCGACGCGCCGCGCCCGACGGGCTCGAGCGCGGCGATCAGCTCGAGCGCGCTGCTCTTCGGGCAGCCGGTCACGGAGCCGCCGGGCAGGACGGCCTCGAGCAGCTCCGTCAGCGTCACCTCGGGCCGCAGCTCTCCCTCGACGGTGGCGACGAGGTGGGTGACTCCGGCGAGCTGGCGCTCGGCGAGCAGCTCGGGCCAGCGGACGGTGCCGGGGAGGCAGACCCGCGACAGGTCGTTGCGCTCGAGGTCGACGATCATCACGTGCTCGGCGGCGTCCTTGTCCGACTCGATCGGGACGCCCGCGGGACGCGTCCCCTTGATCGGCGAGGTGCGGACGATCCGGCCGCGTTTCTGCAGCAGCAGCTCGGGCGAGGCGGAGACGATCGTCCAGCCGTCGCCCTGCAGCGGCGCCGGCTCTAAAGGCCGCAGCGGGGCGAGGGCGGCCGCGAGCGCGAGCGGGTCGCCGCTGAAATCGGCCCACATGTGCTGGACGAGGCTTGACCTGGTAGACGTCGCCCTCGTGAATCGCGTCGCGCACCGTCTCGATCGCGGCGGCGTACGCGGCCGGAGTCCAGGTCTGGTGCCACTCGCCGGTCCTGAAGGAGCCGCTTGCCGCGGTAGGCGGGTCGAGCGAGTACGCCACCGCCGGCAGCCGGCAGGGCTCCGGCGCCGAGGGCGCGGAAGCGCCGTAGCCGACGAACACCCGCGCGATGTCGAACTCCTCCCGCGCGAGCGCCGGCTCGAGCTCCTCGAGCGAGGCGAGGTCGACGGTCACGCCCGCCGGCGGGGCTGCACGTAGTCGTAGCCGAAGCGGCCCTTGATGCAGAGGTTGCCGCGGGTGACGTCGTGGTCGTCCGGCGAACTCACCTTGACGATCCCCCCGTCCTGCACGTGGAGGGTGAGGTTGCAGCCGACGCCGCAGTACGGGCATACGGTGTCGACCTCGGTCTGCTCCTCCTCGCGCCACTCGCCGGCCTCCCGCAGGTCGAACTCGCTCTTCGCCATCAGCGCGCCGGTCGGGCAGACGGCGACGCAGTTGCCGCAGTAGACGCACGCCGACTCGGGCAGCGGCACGTCGAGCTCGGTCGAGATGTGCGCGCCGAACCCGCGCCCGGCGACGGTGATCGCGAACGTGTTCTGGTGGTCGACCCCGCAGGCCTCGACGCACTTGTAACAGAGGATGCACTTGGAGTAGTCGCGCACGTAGAGCTCGTTGTCGACCTTCACCGCCTGCGCGACGGTGAGCGAGTCGGGGCCGAATCGCTCGGGCTGGGCCTCGTAGCGCTCGATGTACGCGAGCGCCTCCGGCGCGGTGGAGAGGTCGCACGCCGAGCCGAGCAGCTCCATCACCAGGCGCCGGCTCGTGCGCACCCGCTCCGAGTCGGTGAGCACCACCATCCCGTCCTCGACCTTGCGCGAGCACGCCGGGACGAGCGTGCGTGCCTTCTCGAGCTCGACGACGCAGACGCGGCAGACGTTGACCGGTGTGAGCGTGTCGCCGTAGCAGAGCGTCGGCGTGTCGATCCCCAGCTGACGCGCGGCGTCGAGGATCGTGCCGCCCTCGACTTCGGTCGTAACGCCGTCGATCGTGATCTTCACGCGAGCACTCCGAGGTTGTGGATCGCCGAGTCGACGGCGTTGGCCGCAGTCTGGCCGAGACCGCAGATCGACGCGTCGCGCATCACCTGTGTCAGGTCGGCGAGCACCGCGAGCTCGTCCCCGTTCGCCGAGCCGGAGGCGAGCCGGTGCAGCGCTTCCTCCTGGCGCACGGTCCCGATGCGGCACGGAACGCACTGGCCGCACGACTCGTCGCGGAAGAACTCGGCGATGCGGAGCACGGCGTCGACGAGATTCGCCCGCTCGCCGTAGACGATCACGACGCCCGAGCCTAGGGTCGCGCCGGCGTCGCGGGCGCCCTCGAACGAGAGCGGCAGGTCGAGCTGGTCGGGCCGCAGGAACGAGCCGGCCGCGCCGCCGAGGAGGACGGCCTTCGGCGGCTCGGCGCCGGCGAGCTCGAGCAGCTCCGAGAGCGGCATGCCGAGCTCGATCTCGTACAGGCCCGGCCGCGCGACGTGGCCGGAGACGCAGAAGAGGCGCGTGTCGCGCGGGTCGTCCTCGAGCAGGATGTGCGGGACGTTGAGGAGCGTCTCGACGTTGTTCACCACCGTGGGCTTCCCGTACAGCCCGACCTCGACCGGGAACGGAGGCTTGTTGCGCGGCTCGCCGCGATAGCCCTCGATCGACTGGAAGAGCGCGGTCTCCTCCCCGCAGACGTAGGCGCCGGCGCCGATGCGCAGCTCGATCTCGACCCCGACGTCGGACTTGTCGATCGCGTTCTGCAGCCGCTCGTGCGCGAGCGGATACTCCGCGCGCACGTAGAGGAACGCCTTCTCGCAGCCGGTCGCGTACGCCGCGATCCCCATCGCCTCGATCAGCCCGAACGGGTCCTGCTCCATGAGCACGCGGTCCTTGAACGTGCCCGGCTCCGACTCGTCCGCGTTGCAGACGAGGTAGTGGGGCTTCGCCGGCTGCCGCGCGACCGCCTCCCACTTCGTCCCGGTCGGAAACGCGGCGCCGCCTCGGCCGAGGAGCGGCGACGCCTTCACGAGCTCGATCACCTGCTCCGGCCCGAGCTCGCGGGCGCGCTCGAGTGCGCGGAGCTCGAACGGCGACTCCGGGTCGATGCCCTCGGCGATGCGGCGCAGGAGCTTCAGACCCGAGGTCTGCGGCAGCGGCGGGGACGCGGGCGGGATCTGCTCCTCGCGCGGCTGCGGCCCGGCGATTGTGCGCAGAGCGGCCGGCGCCCGCTCGCACAGTCCGAGACACGGCGAAGCTAGAGCTCCGTCGGGGACCTCCGCCCCGGCGAGGCGGCAGGACAGGTCGTCGCAGACGTGGAGCACCTCCGCCGGACGCTCCTCGAGCGCGAGCATCGCGTAGAAGGTCGCGACGCCGTACGCGTCGGCCGGCGGCACGTCGAGGCGGCGCGTCGTGTAGCCGAGCGCTCCCGGCGTCACCCAGCCGACACGCCGCTGCGCGGCACGCAGCGCGGGCAGGAGGAGGTGGCGCCGCGTGCGATCGCGGCGTGCGACGCGGTTCCCGTTCGCCGCCTCGACCCCGACCACGGCATCGATCGCCTCGCGCTCGGCCTCGGTCGGCTCGGCGTCGAGCAGCTTGAGATCCAACTACACGGCCTCCAGACGAATCGCCGTCGCCTTGAACTCGGCCGTGCCCGACTTCGGATCCGTCGCGTCGATCGTGAGCACGTTCGTCGCCACCTCATCGGGAAAGTGGAGGTTCATGAACGCGAGGCCGGGCCGCAGGTTCGGGTCGTAGCGGGCCGGGGCCTCGACGGAGCCGCGCCGCGAGACGATCCGCACCCGCGCGCCGTCGGCGACGCCGTAGCGCTCGCCGTCCTCAGGCGCGAGCAGGATCGCCTCGCCGCCGACGTGGAGCGGCGACGCGTAGCCGCTGGTCTGGACGCCGGTGTTGAAGGACTCGAGCCGACGCCCGGTCGTGAGGCGCAGCGGGAAGTCGTCATCGAGCACGTCCACGGGCGGGTCGTGCTCGACCGGCTGGAATGGTGCGCGGTCCTTGACGACGTCGTCCCAGAGCCGGCCGTGGATGAAGAGCGCGCCCGGGTCGTCCTCGTCCGCGCACGGCCACTGGATGCCGCCGAGTGCCTCGAGCCGGGCGTAGCTCATCCCTGCATGCATCGGCGAGAGCGAGCGCAGCTCGTTCCAGACGTCCTCGGCCGCGGGCGAGCCGAGCTCGTGACCGAGGCCGCTGACGCGAGCTCGTAGACGATCTCGATGTCGTCGCGAGCGCCGGCCGGCGCGTCGTACGCCTTGCGCACGCGCTGCACACGGCGCTCGCTCGAGGTGACGGTGCCCTCGACCTCGCCCAGCGTCGCCGCGGCCGGGAGGACGACGTCGGCGAGCTCGGCAGTGCGCGTGAGGAAGAGGTCCTGGACGACGAGATGGTCGAGCCCCTCGAGCAGCCGCTGGGCCCGCTGCTGGTCGGCCTCTCCCTGCGCCGGGTTCTCGCCGACGACGTAGACGGCCTTCAGCTCGCCGTGCTCCATCGCCTCGAACATCCCGGTCAGATGGAGGCCGGGCTGCGGCGGGATCGCCGAGCTCCAGGCGGCCTCGAACTTCGCGCGAACGCCGTCGTCGAGGATGTCCTGGAAGCCGGGCAGCCGGTTCGGGAGCGCGCCCATGTCTCCCCCACCCTGGACGTTGTTCTGGCCGCGCAGCGGCTGGAGACCGGAGCCCCACTTGCCGACCTTGCCGGTCAGCAGCGCGAGGTTGATGAGCGCGAACACGTTGTCGACGGCGTTGTGGTGCTCGGTGATGCCGAGCGTCCAGCAGAGCTGCGCGTTGTGCGCGCGGCCGTAGGCGTGCGCGAGCTCGCGGATCGCGTCGGCCGGGACGCCGGTGACGCGCTCGGCCTCCTCGAGCGTCCACGGCTCGATCGACTCGCGGAACTCCTCGAAGCCGCTCGTCGCCCGCTCGACGAACTCCATGTCCGCGAGCCCGGACTCGAGGATCTCGCGCGCGACGGCGTTCGCGAGCGGGATGTCCGTCCCGACGTCGAGCCCTAGCCAGAGATCCGCCCACTGCGCCGACGGCGTGCGGCGCGGGTCGACGACCATCAACCTCGCGCCGTTGTTGACCGCCTTGAGCACGTGGTGGAAGAAGATCGGATGCGCCTCGCGGGCGTTCGAGCCCCAGAGCACGATCAGGTCCGCGGCTCGAGTCTCCTCGTAGGAGCTCGTCCCGCCCCCTGCACCGAACACCGTCGCCAGACCGACGACGCTGGGCGCGTGTCAGGTTCGGTTGCAGCTGTCGACGTTGTTCGTGCCGAGAACGACGCGGGCGAACTTCTGTGTGGCGAAGTTCAGCTCGTTCGTCGCCTTGGAGCAGCTGAAGACGCCCGTCAGCGCGCCTTCCTCGAGTGCCCCGCGGAAGCCGGCCGCGGCGCGGTCGAGCGCCTCGTCCCAGTCCGCGGGCCGGAGCTGCCCGCCGTCTCGCACGAGCGGCGTCGTCAGCCTCTCGTACTTCCTCGCCATGGTCTTCAATCTACTGGAGGGCTTGGGGGAACGGTGCTCGCCGCAGGGGTGCGATGGGCGTCGCGAGGCAAGGACGCAGGGAGCGCCGATAGCGGTTCCTATCGGCGCGACCGAGGACGCAGCAGCCGGCGAAGCCGGCCGACGAGCGAAGCGAGGAGTCGCGGCGCTCAGCGCAGCCCTGCGGCACAGCCACTGTTTCGCCAAGCCCTCCCGGGCGAGGCTCAGAACAGGCCGACGGTCCTGCCCTCGTCGTCGATGTCGACGGCGTGGGCGGCCGGAGTCCGCCCGTAGCCCGGCATCGTCTGCATGTCGCCGCAGAGGGCGACGAGCCAGCCGGCTCCCGTGTACGGGCGGATGTCGCGCACCGTCACGGTGAAGCCGGTGGGTGCGTTCGCGAGGGTCGGGTCGTGCGAGAGAGAGAGGTGCGTCTTCGCCATGCAGATCGGCAGCCCGCCGAAGCCCGCGCTCTCGAGCTCGGCGATCCTCTTGCGTGCGGCCGCCTGCAGGAGGATCCCGTCCGCGCCGTAGACCCGGGTGGCGATCGTCTCGATCTTCCGCTCGATCGAGTCATCGAGCGCATAGATCGGCGCGAATCTCGACGGCTCGTCGGTCGCCGCGACCACCGCCTGCGCCAGCTCCGTCGCGCCCTCGCCGCCGCGCGCGACGGCCTCGCTCGCCTCGGCCGCGAACGCGCCGTTGGCGAGGGCGACGCGCCGGACCTGCTCGATCTCCTCGTCGGTGTCGTCGGGGAAGCGGTTGACGGCCACCACAGCGTTGAGCCCGAACTCCCGGATGATCCCCAGGTGGCGGACGAGGTTGGCCGAGCCGGCCTCGATCGCCTCGGCGCCCCCGTCGGGATTGCCACCGTGGTGCTTGAGCGCCTTCACCGTGGCCACGAGCACGACAGCGCTCGGCGTCAGCTCGCCCACCCGGCAAACGATGTCGAAGAACTTCTCCATGCCCATGTCGGCGCCGAAGCCGGACTCGGTGACGACGACGTCGCCGAGCTTGAGCGCGACACGGTCGGCGACGAGGGAGTTGTTGCCGTGCGCGATGTTCGCGAAGGGGCCGCAGTGGACGAAGGCAGGCTGTCCCTCCAGTGTCTGGACGAGGTTCGGCTTGATCGTGTCCTTCAGCAGCACGGTCATCGCGCCGGCCGCTTTCAGCTGCTCCGCGGTGACCGGCTCGCCGCCCCGCGTCGCACCGACCGTGATCCGGCCGAGCCGCGCGCGCAAGTCGCGGAGGTCGCGTGCGACCGCGACGATCGCCATCACCTCGGAGGCGGCGGTGATGTCCCAGCCGGTCTGGCGTGGATAGCCGTTCGCGCGCCCGCCGAGCCCGATGGCGGTGTCGCGCAGCGCGCGGTCGTTGATGTCGACGCAGCGGCGCCACGAGACCGAGAGCGGGTCGATGCCGAGCTCGTTGCCGTGCAGGAGATGAGCCTCGAGCAGAGCCGCAAGCAGGTTGTTGGCTGCCCCGATTGCGTGGATGTCGCCCGTGAAGTGGAGGTTCAGGTCCTCCATGGGCACGACCTGCGCGCGGCCGGCACCTGCGGCGCCGCCCTTGATCCCGAACACTGGGCCGAGCGAAGCTTCGCGGAGGCAGAGCGCGGGCTTGCGGCCGATCGCGCCGAGACCCTGCGTGAGCGACACCGCCGTCGTGGTCTTCCCCTCCCCGAACTTCGTCGGCGTGATCGCCGTGACGCAGACCAGCTTCCCGTCGGGACGGCCGGCGAGCCGGTCGAGCACCGAGAGCGAGACCTTCGCCTTGTAGGTGCCGTACAGGTCGACCTCGCTCGGCTCGAGCCCTGCAGCAGCCGCGATCTCGGCGATCGGGCGGAGCTGGGCCGCCTGTGCGATCTCGAGAGAGGAGGGTGTCGCCGTCGGCACGCCTGCTCCTTTCTACACTCCTCGGCCATGCTGCGCGAGCTGAAAGTCGACGAACTGCTCGCCGCGATCGGCGCGAGAACCCCGGCGCCTGCGAGCGGCGCCGCGACAGCCCTGACCGCGGCGCTCGCGGCGGCCCTCGCCGAGCTCGCGGCCCGCTACGCCGGCGACGAGGCCGCTGCGGACCGCGCGCACGCCCTCGCCGCCGAGCTCGTCGAGCTCGGGGATGCGGACGCGGCGGCGTACACGGCCTTCATGGCGGATCGGAACGAGGAGACGCGCGCCGAGATCGTCCGCGTCCCGGAGGAGATGGCGCGGCGCGCCGACGAGGCGGTGGAGATCGCCTTGCGCACGGCCGAACGCGTGAGCAGCAGCGTGGCCGGGGATGCCCGGGCCGCCGCCGAGCTCGGAAGCGCCGCAGCCCGCGTCGCCCGCGGCCTCGCGGACCTCAACCGCGCGGGATTTTGAGCTCGCGCCCGAGGTAGAAGCCGGAGGTCTCCTCCAGCACGTACGGCGCCATCGCCCGCCGCCGCTCCGACTCCACCTCCGACAGCCGGTACCGGTCGCGAGACTCGACCGAGTCCCAGACGGAGACGCCGACGACCTCGTTTCCGTCGGGCGAGACGAGCTCGTACGCCCGCACCATTCCTGCGGGGAACTCGCGCGGCCGCCAGGAACGGCTGAACTCTTCGCGCGATCCCGGCTTGAGCTTCCGCGTCGTGATCCAGACGTACTCGCCGTCGAGCTCCATGCTGCGAAGTCTCGCAGACAGCATCCTGCCCAAGAAACGCCAAAGCCCGCGAACCGCTTGCGCAGTTCCCGGGCTCTGACACTCCTAACTTCGCACATCGAGCACCCGCTCGTCAAGGGCCAGGCGCCGATGAGTTTCCGGCGGGGCGGCGGTCGTAGCTGCGACACCCCCGACACGAGGAGGCTGAAGATGTCCACCGTGACGTCCAAGCTCAACATCAGCAAGGTCGGCCGCGTCTGCGTGACGGTCGCCGACACCGACCGGGCGCTCGACTTCTACGTCGGCAAGCTCGGCTTCGAGAAGGTCGTCGACGAGCCGATGGGCCCGGACATGCGCTGGGTCGAGGTGCAGGTCGCCGGCGCGGACACGACGATCGCGCTCGCCCCGCCGCCGCAGGGCCAGGAGGCGGGCGGCAGCCAGACCGGGATCATCCTCGACAGCACCGACCTCGAGGCCGATCACGCGACGTTGAAGGCCGCGGGAGCAGACGTCGACGAGGAGATCAGCCGCTTACGGGGACCCGGTCCCGCCGATGTTCTGGCTCCGCGACCCGGACGGCAACTCGCTCATCGTCGTCCAGCCGTCGCTCTCAAGCTGATCACCACGTTCGACCTGCGGACGGTCGACTTCCTGGCGCGCCTCCGGCTTCGGACGGGGGCGCGCCTCGTCCGCGCGCCGCGCGAGCTCTGGGAGCTGCTCGACCTCTGCGGACTAATCGAGGCGGTCGGGCAGCCCGAAGAGCGGGAAGAGACGCTGCGTGTCGAGGAAGAACGTCAGCTCGACGATTCGGCCTTCTGACACCTCGGGGACGATGATCGCCCAGGGCTCGCGGCCGCCCTCGGGCGAGGGCTTGTACTGGCCCCAGGCCGGCATCCCGTTGACGAGGCCGACCGGCACGAGCTTCGATCCCTTGCAGCCGATCCCCGCGCCGAGCCACCAGGCGAAGAGGTTGTCGCGCCCCTGCAGCCAGAGGCTGTACGGCGGCATCGACTGGATCGCGTCTTCGTGCAGGAGCTCCGTGAGCCGGTCGATGTCGTACGACCTCGAACGCGGCGACGTACCGCTCGAGGAGAGCGCGGGTGTCGTCGTCCAGCTCGGATGGTGTGCGCGAGGTCGGCCTTGGCGAGGGTCGCGCGCGCCCGCTGCAGCGCGCTGTTGATCGAGGCGACGCTCGTCTCGAGCAGCTCCGCCGCCTCGCTCGCCTGCCACTTCAAGACCTCGCAGAGGATGAGCGCGGCTCGCTGCTTCGGAGGCAGGTGCTGCAGCGCTGCGACGAAGGCGAGCCGCAGCGACTCGCGCTGCTCCGCGAGCTCGTCCGGCGTCGGCAACGGCGTGATCCAGGTCACCTCCGGCAGCTCCGCGAGGTTCTCGAAGAGCGGCTCCTGTGCGGGCCCGAGATCCATCGGCCGCGCCCGGCGCTCGCGGCCCGCGAGCGCGTCGAAGCAAACGTTTGTCGCGATCCGGTACAGCCACGACTTGAGCGCCGAGCGGCCCTCGAACCGCTCGAGCGACCGCCAGGCGCGCAGCATCGTCTCCTGCACGGCGTCCTCGGCGTCGAAGGCCGAGCCGAGCATGCGGTAGCAGTAGCCGGTGAGCTCGCGCCGGTATTGCTCGAGGGCGTCGGTCGTGGCGGGCTGGACGGTGGCCACGACCGACATCCTAGGCAAGGCGCATCGTCACGTCAGTCGGCTGCCGCACGCTCGAGCTCGTCGATCTCGATCTTCGTCATCTTCAGCATCGCGGCCATGACGCGCTGAGCCTTCTCGCGGTCGGGATCCGCCTGCAACTCCATCAGCCGCCTCGGGATGATCTGCCACGCGAGGCCGTAGCGGTCGGTCACCCAGCCGCAGGCGATCTCCTGCCCCCCGTCGGACAACTCGCTCCAGTATCGGTCGACCTCTTCCTGCGACTCGCACTCGACCATGAAGGAGATGCCGGGCCCCTCGATCTTGGCGTTCGACCCGCCGTTGAGGGCGTAGAACTCGCGTCCGAACAGCTCGAAGCCGACGGTCATCACCATTCCCTCCGGCCGTGGGCCCGCCGCGCCGTAGTGCGAGACATCGGTGATGCGCGCGTCGGGGAAGACGGACGTGTAGAACGTGGCGGCCTCCTCGGCCTCGGTGTCGAACCACAGCCACGTCGTGATCTTCTGCATTGCTCGTCCTCTCGCTCGGGAGTCGTCGTCGTTCAGACCGCGTCCGGCGGCCGTACTCATCGCGGCCACCGTTTCATCGGCCCCTATCGACGACGAGCTCGAGCCAGGTCAGCGAGGTCCTCGATCTCCTTCCGCACCGCGGTCGTCATCGCCCGGCTGAAGCTCACGTCCTCGTGGATCGCGTTCACGCGGAGCACCGAGGCCTTGCGGTCGGCGATCGCGTCGAGCTTCCCGACGAGCCGGTCGCCGTGGAGGATCGGCAGCGCGAAGTAGCCCCAGCGGCGCTTCGCGGCCGGCTTGTACATCTCGAGCGTGTACTCGAACTCGAACAGCTCCTCGGTCCGCACGCGATCGTGGATGAGCCGATCGAAGGGCGACAGCAGCGCGGTCCTGCCTTTGAAGCCGTCGTCCAGGTACGCCGGGTCGACGCGCCACTCGCCTTTCACGCCCTCGACGACGGCGGGCTCGCCCGCCTCGCCGACGTGGATCGGCTCCATCGGCATCGCCCGCGCCTGCGCCCGCGCGATGCCGAGCGCTGCGAGCCGGCGCTCGTTCCTGATCCGCTCCGCCTCCTCGACCGACGGCGTCTCGACGCCGGCCGGATAGACGCGCTCGGGCAGGTCCCAGAGCCGCTCCCGCCCGACCCGGCCGGAGATCGCCACCTGACCGCGAGCCTGCATGAACTCGAGCATCTGGGTGACGTTGCGGTCGTTCGTCCAGCCGGTCGACGCCCACGGCACGACACACGTGTCCGGGATGTCGCGGGACGTGAGCGGGCCCGAGCGCTTCAGCAGCCGGAGGATGTCCCGCCGGCAGCGCTCGTTGTCGCGGAGCCACACGTCCACCCTCCCCTGGCCGCGCCGTCCGCCGGCACCGGCGAGGTAGAGGCCGAGATCGCCCATCGGCCGGATGAGCGCGTTGAACTCGAACAGCGTCCGATCCTCCTCGAGCGCCCGCTTCAGGTGCTCGGGCCGGTACGACGAGCCGAGGCGGCTCCAGGCGACGAGGTCGGCGTTGGGCGCGATCGCCGCGGTGGGATCGACCTGCAGCAACGTCAGCCGCTCGACGACCTCGAGCAGATCCGTCGGGCGCGGGGCGTCGAGCAGCTGCGCGCGCACCGCGATCCGCCGCGCCTGCTTCCTCGTCAGCCGCTGCACGCGCGAGAGGGTAGGCGATCGGGGCTCTACGCTTTGCGACATGGCGCGGAAGCCGCTGATCGGGATCACGACGTACGTCGAGCCCGCCTCCTGGGGGCACTGGGCAGCTCGAGGCGGCGCTCGTCCCGTACGCCTACGTCAGCGCGGTCGAGCGGGCCGGCGGGCGGGCGGTGCTCGTGCCACCCAACGAGGACGGCATCGAGGAGCTGCTCGACGCGCTCGACGGGCTGGTCTTCTCCGGCGGCAACGACCTGGAGCCGGATGAGTACGGCGCCGACGCCCATCCGGCGACCACGGGCACGAACCCCGAACGCGACCAGGGGGAGCGCGCGCTCCTCACCGCCGCGCTCGAGCGGGATCTGCCTGTGCTCGCGGTCTGTCGCGGCTTCCAGGTGCTGAACGTCGCTCGCGGCGGTGACATCGTCCAGCACCTCCCCGACGTGGTCGGCCACGAGGAGCACCGGGAGGTCGTCGGTGAGTTCTCGGAGCACTCGGTGCGCGTCGACCCGTCGTCGCGGATCCGTGAGGTGCGAGGCCCGGTCAAGTCGCATCACCACCAGGCGCTGGGCCGGATCGGCGACGGTCTGCGCGAGGTCGCGTGGGCCGAGGACGGAACGGTCGAGGGTCTCGAGGACCCCGACAAGCCGTTCGTCGTCGGTGTCCTGTGGCATCCCGAGGCCGGCGAGGACCAACATCTGTTCGAGCAGCTCGTCGAGGCGGCGCAAACCGGGGCGGCAGGAAAGACGAACTACACGTCAGACCCACAGGTACCGTGAGCACTGCCGCAGGGGGCCGAAAGAGGTCCAGATGGAGACGCCGACCCATACCGAGGAGCCCGAGCCGCGGCGCTACGGGCGGAGGCTCTTCCTCGTCACCCTCGCAGGGGGCCTCTCGTCCCTCTACTGGGGCAAGGCCGCCTGGGATCACGTCACCGGCGTGGTCTCCCCCGTCGCCAACGCCCTCGCGCCGATCCTGCCGTCCGGAGGCTGGCGCATCTACACGATCTCCGGCCACATGCCGGTCTTCGACCCGAAGACCTGGCGGCTGAAGATCGGTGGCCACGTCGAGCACCCGGTCTCGCTCACGTACGACGAGCTGCGCGCGCTGCCGCGCGTCGAACAGGTCTCGACCTTCCACTGCGTCACGGGCTGGACGGTGCAGAACGTCCGGTGGGGCGGCGTCCGGATCCACGACGTCCTCGCCGCCGCGAAGCCACAGTCCACGGCACACGCCCTCGAGTTCGTCTCGATGGAGGTGCCGTACGTCGACTACCTCTCGCGGCAGCAGGCCTCCCTGCCCAACGTGATGCTCGCCTACGAGATGGACGGGAAGCCGCTGCCACGCGAGCACGGCGCTCCCGTGCGGCTGATCATCCCGGAGATGTACGGCTACAAGAACGTCAAGTGGCTGCAGCAGATCAACCTCGTCCCGCAGACGAAGCCCGGCTACTGGGAGGAGCTGGGCTACGACCAGAACGCCTGGGTAGGCCGCTCGAACGGGTACGGGACGTGAAGGCCGGCTACGTCAAACGCTTCTCGCCGGTGGAGCGGCTACTCCACTGGGTGAACGCGATCGGCTTCTTCTTCCTGCTCGCGACGGGGCTGATCCTCTACCTGCCGAGGCTGTCGGAGCTGGTCTCGCGGCGGCAGACGATCCAGTACATCCACTTCTGGGGAGGCGTCGCCTGGCTCGGCGCGCTCGCCGTCGTCGTGCTGCTCGGCGGGCGCCGCCTGCTCGCGACCGCACGCGAGCTCGACGCGTTCGACAACGACGACCTCCGCTGGCTCCGCCGCCGCAAGGCGCCGCAGGGAAGGTTCAACGCCGGCCAGAAGATCAACGCCGTGCTCACCGCGGCCTTCGCGATCCTGTTCGGCGCGTCCGGCCTCCTGCTCTGGTTCGGCGAGCAGGACACGCGCTTCCGCTTCGTGAGCACGGTGATCCTCCACGACGGCCTGATGTACGTCTCGCTCCTGCTCCTCGTCGGCCACCTCTATCTCGCGCTCATCCACCCGGCGACCCGGCACTCGCTGCGCGGCATGACGCTCGGCGACGTTCGCGTCGAGTGGGCGATGAAGCACCATGCGAAGTGGGAGCCGGAAGGCGTGGTCGTCGATCGCGGGATCGCGAAGAGCTAGGCCGGAGCGGCGGCTGCGGTCTCCGCCGTGAGGA
>CAVXXZ010000023.1:0-80883 GCA_963765795.1 uncultured Actinomycetes bacterium | reverse complement strand
GCTCGCGTTCGACCTCATCGACCACAAGCACGCCGACCTGCTCGGCAAGCGCGGGAGTGAAGGCGAGCCGCCGCCGCTGGAGGAGATCGAGCGGCTCGCGCGCTTCCGTGAGGTGGTGGAGCAGGAGCTGTCCAGCCCGCACCGGCTCCGCGATCTCGCGATCGACGGCAACGACTTGATCGAGCTCGGCTTCCGGCCGGGGCCGCAGCTGGGGCGCATCCTCCACGAGCTCCTCGACGCGGTCGTGGACGAGCCGGCCCGCAACACACGCGACGAGCTGCTCGCGCGGGCGAAGGAGCGGCGGTGATCCGCTGGCAGGTGGACGGCTACGAGGTCGGGTTCACGACCCGCGTCGGCGGCGTGAGCGAAGGGCCGTACGCCTCGCTCAACCTCGGCCGCAAGAGCGGCGACGAGGTCGAGCGTGTCGACGAGAACCGCCGCATCGTGTGCGACGCGATCGGCGCCGACCTGGAGAAGCTCGCGCTCAACTACCAGGTGCACTCGTCACGCGTGTTGCACGCGGCGCCGGCGATGCGCGGCGAGCATGCCGACGGGCTCTGGACCGACGAGCCCGGCCTGCCGATCCTCGCGATGTCCGCCGACTGCCTGCCGATCGTGGTCGTGCGCACCGGCGCGAGCGAGCCCGCCGTCGCCGTTCTCCACGCCGGCTGGCGTGGGCTGCTCGAGGGCATCGCCGCAGCGGGCGCGCAGGCGCTCAGGCTGGAAGCGTCGCCGGCACAGCCGGCGACGCCCGGCCGAAAGAGCATGGGCCACGGCGCGCTGACGGCCGCGATCGGACCGGGCATCGGCCCGTGTTGCTACGAGGTGGGGGAGGAGGTGGCGGCGCCGTTCCGCGAGCGGTTCGGCAACGACGTCATGCGCGAGCGCCGCCTCGACTTATGGACGAGCGCCGAGCGTGCGCTCCGCGCAGCGGGAGTCGAGCGCGTCGACCGCTTCGACCGCTGCACCGCATGCGAGCCCGAGACGTTCTTCTCGCACCGGCGCGACGCCGGCCGCACCGGCCGGCAGGGAGTGATCGCCCACGTCGCCGGCTGACATCCACGAGCGGTACGAGCGCATTCGCGAGGAGGTCGGGCCGGACGTCACGATCGTAGCCGCGACGAAGTACGTCGCGCTCGAAGACCTCGCCGCGCTGGCCGAGGCCGGCGTCGAGGTCGTCGGCGAGAACCGCGCGCAGGACCTGCAGGCGAAGCACGAACGCTACGGCGACGCCTTCCGCTGGCACTTCATCGGCCACCTGCAGAGCCGCAAGGCGCCGGTCGTGAGCGAGCTCTGCGAGCTCTGCCATTCGCTCGCCTCCGAGTCGGCCGCACGAAAGCTCACGATCCCCGCGCTCGTCGAGGTCAACCTCTCCGGGGAGCCGACCAAATCGGGCGTAACGCCCGAGGAGCTGCCGGCGTTGCTCGAGGCCTATCCCGACGTGCGCGGGCTGATGACGATGCCGCCCATGGCCGCCGACCCGGAGGAATCGCGGCCGTACTTCCGCCGCCTCCGCGAGCTCGCCGAACAGCACGAGTTGCGCGAGCTCTCGATGGGGACGAGCCAGGACTATCGGGTCGCCGCCGAGGAGGGAGCGACCTTCGTCCGGGTCGGCGCAGTCCTGTGGCAGCGCTAACATCGGCGGCGCCAATGGCTCTCTCCGACGTCTGGGCTCGTACCCTCGTCTACTTCGGCATCGCCGAGGAGGAGGACTGGGACGAGGACGGCTACCTCACCGAGGGAGAGCTCGCCGAGGGGTACGAGCAGCCGAACGTGCGCCGTCTGCCGGCCCGCCGCTCACGGCACGACTACGACGACGACTGGACCGATCCGGAGCCCGAGGGGCAGCGGACGAGCATCCTGCGCCCGCGCAACGAGCCGCGCCGCGTGCGCAACCTCCAACCGGTGCAGGGCCCCGGCGCCTCCCGGGTCCACCTGATCCTCCCGCGCAGCTTCAACGACGCCCAGCAGGTCGCCGACCGCTTCAAGAACGGCGTCCCCGTGATCCTCAACCTCCAGTCGGCCGACGCCGAGCTGTCGAAGCGCCTGATCGACTTTGCGAGCGGCCTCACGTACGCGCTCGACGGCGGGATGCAGCGAATCGCCGACAAGGTCTTCCTGCTCACGCCCAGCGACGTCGAGCTGTCCGCCGAGGACCGGGCGCGGATGCTCGAGCGGGGCTTCTTCAACCAGGCATAGGAGGCCTGGCGGCATAGCCGCTGTCTCACCGGGCCTCCTAACTACAGGAGAAGCGTCCCGAAGCGCGAACCAGCCCTGGATGGGCGGGTCAGCCACGTTCATGCTGCTCGGCGACGCGATTTCGAGCGTCGAGACGTTCATCAACGTCTTCCTCGGCCTGTACGGGCTCGTGATCCTCGTCTACATCCTCACGAGCTGGTTGCGGCTGCCTTACTCGCCCGGGCTCAACCGGATCCAGCGGTTCCTGTACGACGTCTGCGAGCCGTACATACGTCTCTTCCGTCGCGTGCTTCCTGCGACGGGGGCGCTCGACTTCTCGCCGATTCTGGCCCTGATCGCGCTCGGCGTGATCGATCGCTTCCTCATCTGGGTCCTCGAACACTTCCACTAAAGGAGAGACCGATGGCACTCACACCCGTCGAGATCAGGCACCTGACGCCACCGCGCACGACCTTTCGCGGCTATCAGGCCGCGGCCACCGACAACCTTCTGGAGGAGATCGCGGCGAGCTTCGAGGACGTCTGGCGCGAGCGCGCCGACCTCGCCGACAAGGTCGAGCAGCTCGAGACGGACCTCGTTCGCTTCCGCGAGCTCGAGAACCTCCTGCGCACGACGCTCGTCTCCGCCGAGCAGGCTTCGGCCCACACGCGCGACCAGGCCCGGCGCGAGGCGGAGCTGATCCTCAGCGAGGCCCACGCCGAGGCCCGCGAGATCCAGCGGCGCGCGATCGCCGATAACGAGCGGCTCGAGCTCGAATCCCGCCGGCTGCGCCTGCAGCTGCGGGAGGCGCTCGCCGCCTTCGAGGATCCCGAGGCTGCCGAGCAGGAGGCGGAACCGGAGGCGACCGCCGAGCTCGACGCGAGCGAAGCCGAAGAGCGCAGCTGGTACGGCGTGCCGAACGCGGATGCTGCGTGAGGTGGCCCGAACTAGACTGAGTGCGTGACGGCGGAGACGACTCGCCTGCGCTTGCGCGTCAGCCCGGGAGCGGGGCGGACGGCGCTCGTCGGGCGGCACGGCGACGCCTGGAAGGTGCGCGTCACCGAGGCGCCCGAGCGCGGGCGCGCCAACGAAGCCGTCCTTCGCCTCCTCGCCGAGACGCTCGCGCTTCCCCGCACCGCCCTGACGCTCGTTTCGGGTCATGGCGGCCGGGAGAAGATCGTGGAGCTCACGGGGATGGGGCCGGCGCTGATCGAACGGCGTCTCGCCTCGGCAGCCAAAGCTCTTCGGCCGGGCGCCACCGGCTCGGCCGGTGGCGCTTCCAGCCACGGCGATCGAGGCAGAAAGGAGAGGCGGTGACGAGCATCGACACCGAGCACTTCCGCCACGCGCTGCTCGAGGAGAAGCAGCGGGTCGAGCACGCGCTCGCGACGCTCCGCGACGAGCATCCCGGATCGCTCGACGAAGAGGTCGAGGAGATCGCCGCGACGAACGACAACCACCTAGCCGAGACCGCCAGCGCAACCCTCGGACGCGAGATCGATTACACGCTCGGCGACAACGCGGAGCAGGTGCTGTCGGAGATCGACGCCGCGCTGCGGCGTATCGACGACCGGACGTACGGCGTCTGCTTCAACTGCGGCAACGAGATCCCGCGTGAACGGCTGGAGGCGAATCCCTGGGCCTCTCTCTGTATCGACTGCAAGCGAAGAGCCGAGGGAGGGTGAACGAGCCTGTGCGGCAGCTGGAGGTGCGAGTCGGCTCGGCAACGGACGCTTTGACGCCGGTCTCCCGAGCGACGCGCTCGTTCGCGGCCACGCGCGCACAGTGGCTCGCGCTCACGGCGATCGCCCTCGCGGCGGTCGTGGCCGACCAGGTGACGAAGCACGTCGTCGCCTCGAATCTCCGGCTCGGCGAGGGAGTCCACGTCGTCGGGCCGTTCACGATCCGGCACGTCCAGAACTCCGGCATCGCCTTCGGTCTCTTTTCGAACGCGACTGCTGCCGTGATCGTCGTGACGGCGATCGCGATCGCCTGGATGCTCGTCTACTTCGCGCGCTCCGGCGCCCGCCATCCCGTGCTCCCCGTCGCGCTCGGCCTCGTGATCGGCGGCAGCGTCTCGAACCTCGTCGATCGCGTCCGGCTCGGCTTCGTCACCGACTTCCTCGACTTCCGCTACTGGCCGGCGTTCAACCTCGCCGACAGCTTCATCGTGATCGGGGTCGGGATCCTGCTGGCCGCGCTCGTCCTCGCCGAGCGGGAGCCGCGGGCGTTTAGACGCTGAAGCAGCTCGTTCCGCCCGAGGCCGCAGGAGAGCGGCTCGACCGCTATCTCGCGGGGCTGCCGGACGTCGGGTCGCGCGGCGCCGCCGAGCGGCTTCTCGCGGCCGGCGCCGTGCTCGTGGACGGGCGGGCTCGCGGAAAGAGCCACAAGCTCGCCGGCGGGGAAGAGCTCGAGATCGAGGCGCCGGTGCCGGCCGAGGCGGAGCCGGACGTCGAGCCGCCCGAGCTCACGATCGCCTACGCCGACGAGCACCTCCTCGTCGTGGACAAGCCCGCAGGCGTCGTCGTGCACCCGGCTCCCGGTCACGCGGGCGGCACGCTCGCGCAGGCACTCGCGGCCGCCGGCGCCGAGGGCGGGGAGGAGGACCGGCCCGGGATCGTCCACCGCATCGACCGGGACACCTCGGGACTTCTCGTCGTCGCGCGCTCGCACGAGACCTACGAGCGGCTGCAGCGGCTCGTCCGGCGCCGTGCGCTGACCCGCGAGTACCTCGCGCTCGCCGTGGGCAGGCCGCGGTCGCGGCGCGGCACGATCGACGCGCCGATCGGCCGCGACCGTCACGACAGGCTCCGCCACTCCCTCGACACGCCGACGCCGCGCGCGGCCGTGACGCACTTCGAGCTCGAGGAGCTCCTGGAACGCCACGCGCTCCTCCGCGTCCGGCTCGAGACCGGCCGGACGCACCAGATCCGCGTCCATCTCGCGGCGATCGACCTTCCCGTGGCCGGCGACCGGGTCTACGGGATCGCAGGCGAGCTCGGTCTCGAGCGCCAGTTCCTCCACGCGGCGCGGCTCGCCTTCGAGCACCCGGTGACAGGCGCTCCGGTGGACGTCTCGTCGCCGCTGCCGCCCGACCTCGCCGAGGCGCTCGCGGCGGCCCGCAGCTAACCTTCCGGCGTCTTCGTCCCTTCTCCCCGGCGGCCCAGCCGTGGCGCGCGTGCCTCTCGTTACGGGAGGTGCGCCTCGACTCCCGCCGGCTCAGCACGACAAACCAATCTGGAAGGAGCTTTCATGGCAGTCTCCACGAGCCCTGGCGCTGTCTCCATGCGCGATCTGCTGGAGGCGGGCGTTCACTTCGGCCACCAGACGCGGCGCTGGAACCCGAAGATGCGCCGTTTCATCTTCGCCGAGCGCGGCGGCATCTACATCATCGATCTCACGCAGACGGCGGAGCGTCTCGACGAGGCGCAGCTGTTCCTCCGCAACGTCGCGGAGCGCGGCGGCACCGTCCTCTTCGTCGGCACGAAGAAGCAGGCGCAGGACGCCGTCGAGAACGAGGCCAAGCGCATCGACATGCCGTACGTCAACCATCGCTGGCTCGGCGGCCTACTCACCAACTGGCGCACGATGGCCGACCGCATCGACCGGCTGCACGAGATGCGGCGCCTGCGCGACGAGGGCCAGATGGACCTCCTGCCCGCGAAGGAGCGGATCGCGATGGCCGGCGAGCTCGAGAAGCTCGAGGCGAACCTCGGCGGCGTGGCCGACATGCGCCGCCAGCCCGACGCGGTCGTGATCCTGGACCTGAAGAAGGAGGCGCTCGCCGTGCGCGAGGCGCGGCGGCTCGGCGTGCCGGTCGTGGCGCTCGTCGACACGAACTGCGACCCGGACGAGGCCGACTACATCATCCCGGGGAACGACGACGCGATCCGCTCGTGCAACCTGATCGTGCACGCGCTCGCCGAGGCGGTGAACGACGGGAAGCAGAAGGTCTCGGTGCAGGAGCTGCAGCAGCAGGCCGAAGAGGCACCCGCAGCGGCCGAGGAGAGCGTTCCGGAGGACGACGTCGAGGACGTGTCGGCCGGGGAGACGATCCAGCCGGTCACCGAGGGCGAGTCCGTTCCGGTGCCAACGGGCGAGGACCCGGCCAAGGAAGGCGCGGAGGAGACGAAGCGGTCGGCTGCCGCACTCGACGACCCGACTCGCGGAAAGGAGGGGGAGGCCTGATGGCGGCAGAGATCTCGGCCCAGCTCGTCCGCGAGCTCCGGGAGCGCACCGGAGTGGGGATGATGGACTGCAAGCGCGCGCTGCAGGAGACCAACGGCGACATGGAAGCCGCGGTCGTCCTCCTGCGCGAGAAGGGCATGGCGCAGGCGGCGAAGCGTGCCGACCGGGCGACGACCGAGGGTCTCGTCGGCTACCGGCTGGCGGACGACCAGTCCCGCGGGACGATGGTCGCCGTCGGCTGCGAGACCGAGCCGGTCGCGAAGAGCGAGGAGTTCCAGGCCTTCGGCAAGAAGGTGCTCGACCTCGTCGAGGCCGAGGGAATCGAGGCGCCGTCGCAGCTCGAAGAGGAACGCGTCGAGCTGTCCGCGAAGCTCGGCGAGAACATCGCGGTCGCCGGCGCCGCCCGCTTCGAGGCCGTCGACGGCGCCACCATCGCCGCGTACGCTCACCCGCCGGCGAACAAGCTCGGGGTGCTCGTGCACGTGCGCGGGGACGACGGCGACCTCGGGCGCAAGCTCGCGATGCACATCGCAGCCTCGAGCCCGCAGTGGGTCGCACGCGAGGACGTCCCGGAGGAGTCGATCGCAACCGAGCGCGAGATCTTCGCCAACACCGACGAGGTGCAGTCCAAGCCCGAGCAGGCGCGTGAGAAGATCGTCGAAGGGATGCTGAACAAGCGCTTCTTCGGGGCGAACGTCCTCGCCGAGCAGGAGTGGATCCACGACGGCTCGCAGACGGTCGGCAAGGTCCTCGCCGACGCCGGGGCCGAGGTGCTCGAGTTCGAGCGCTTCTCCCTGGCCGGATGACCGCCCGGCCGGAGACCGAGCCCGGCCCGCGGCCCAGCACGCCCGCGTTCCGCCGCGTGCTCCTGAAGCTCTCGGGGGAGGCGCTTATGGGCGAGCGCGAGTACGGCATCGACCCCGGCGTGACACGGGCGCTCGCAAGGGAGGTCGCGGGCATCCGAGGCGAGGGAGTCGACATCGGGGTCGTCGTCGGCGGCGGGAACTTCTACCGCGGACTCGCGGCGGCAGCCGAGAGTGGGATGGACCGCGCGACCGCCGACTACGCGGGGATGCTCGCGACGCTGCTCAACGCGCTTGCACTGCAGGACGCGCTCGAGCGGGAGGGAGCCGACACACGCGTGCTGTCCGCGCTCGAGGTCTCGGAGGTCGCCGAGCCGTACATCCGGCGGCGCGCGATCCGCCACCTCGAGAAGGGGCGCGTCGTGATCTTCGCCGCCGGCACCGGCAACCCGTTCTTCACGACGGACACCGCGGCCGCGCTGCGCGCGCTCGAGATGGGCGCCGACGCCATCCTGATGGCGAAGCACGGCGTCAAGGGCGTGTACGACGGCGACCCGCGGCGCGTCTCCGACGCCGAGTTCCTGCCGCGGATCACGCATCTGGAGGCGATCGAGCGCGGGCTGAAGGTGATGGACACCACGGCGTTGTCGCTCTGCATGGACAACCGCCTCACGATCCACGTCTTCGAGCTCGCCGAGGGCAACGTCGCGCGCGTCGTGAACGGCGAGGAGGTCGGGACGATCATCGCGACAAGTGAGAAGGAGGGCTGACGAATGGCGACTGCAGAAGAGCTGATTAAGACCGCCCAGGACAAGATGGTCAAGTCGGTCGAGCACGCACGGTCGGGGTTCGCGACGGTCCGCACAGGGCGCGCCTCGGCGTCCCTCCTCGACCGCATCGAGGTCGACTACTACGGCACGCAGACGCCGCTGCGCCAGCTCTCGACGGTCAACGTCCCCGACCCGCGCATGCTCAGCGTGCAGCCGTTCGACCCGGGCTCGATCAAGGCCATCGAGAAGGCAATCCAGGAGTCGGATCTCGGGCTGACGCCCTCGAACGACGGCAAGCTGATCCGACTGCCGATCCCCCAGCTCACCGAGGAGCGGCGCAAGGAGCTGGTCAAGGTCGTGCGCAACATGGCCGAGGAGCACCGGGTCGCCGTGCGCGAGATCAGGCGCGACGCGATGAAGCACCTGAAGGAGCTCGTCGACAACGGCGAGGTCGGAGCCGACGACGAGCACCGCGCCGAGGGCCGCGTCCAGGAGCTGACCGACGAGCACACGAAGCAGATCGACGAGCTCCTCAAGCACAAAGAGGCCGAAGTGATGGAGGTCTAGCCCGGGTGGCCTCCGTCCCCGGCACCGACGTCAGCCCCGAGGAGCACCTTCCCGAGGTCGCACACGCGGTCGCGATCATCATGGACGGAAACGGCCGTTGGGCCACGGAGCACGGGGTTCCGGTCGCTGACGGCCATCGAGCGGGATCGCGGGCGCTGCGGCCCGTCGTCGAGAAGGCGATCGATCTCGGGATCGAGTCCCTCGCGGTCTACGCCTTCTCGACCGAGAACTGGAGCCGCGACGCCGGGGAGGTCGGCGCGTTGATGGAGATCTTCGGCGAGACGATCGACCGGGAGCTCGAGGACCTCGCCGCGCAGGGCGTCCGCTGCCGGTTCCTCGGCCGCCGCGAACGTGCTCCCGACTGGCTGCGCGCGAAGATGGACGAGCTCGAGGCGGCGACCGCGGACAAGTCGAAACTCCAGCTCTGGATCGCCTTCGACTACGGCGGCCGCGCCGAGCTCGTCGACGCCGCCCGCCGGCTGCTCGAGAGCGGCTCGGAGCCCGACGAGGTCGACGAGGCCGCGTTCGCCGCGTGCCTCTACGAGCCCGAGATGCCGGATCCCGACCTCGTCATCCGCACCTCCGGCGAGCGGCGCATCTCGAACTTCCTCCTCTGGCAATCCGCGTACGCCGAGTACGTCTTCACCGAGACCCTGTGGCCGGACTTCGGGCCGGAAGAGCTCCGAACCGCGATCGAGGAGTACGCAAACCGGCGCCGTAGATTCGGCGGTCGATGACGTCGCCCGCTTCCGACTCGTGACCAACCTCACTTCCCGACTCCTGGTCGCGGCGGTCGGCCTGCCGCTCGTGCTCGGCATGCTGTGGCTCGGCGGCTGGTGGCTGTTCACGCTCCTCGCCGTCGCGTCGTGTGTTGCCGTGCACGAGTTCGTGACCACCGCGCGACCGCTGCGGCCGCTCGCCCCCGCAGTCTACGCGGGCGTACTGCTCGCGCTTTTCGGCGCGGAGAAGGGGGGAGTCGTCTGGCTGCTCGGCGGCTTCCTCGCGACGTTCGTGCTCGCCTTCGTCCTCCATGCGGTCTCGAGCACGCGCGCGCCGACGACGGCGGCCGTCGGCTCGACGATTCTGGGCGCGGCCTGGATCGGGCTGGGGCTCGGCTTCCTCCTCCTCCTGCGGGAGATGCACGACCACGGGCGGCTGATCGCCTTCACCGTCGTGCTGGCAGCGTGGGCGGCAGCCACGTTCGCCTACTCCGGCGGCCGGTGGCTCGGCCGTCACAAGCTCGCGCCGCGCCTGTCGCCGGGGAAGTCGTGGGAAGGGCTGCTGGTCGGAGCCGCCGCGGGCATATTCGTGGCCTTCATCGCGCTCTACGACACGCGCGACAAGTACCTCAGCGTCTGGCAGGCGATCGTGCTCGGCATCGTCATCGTGGTCGCCGAGCTCATCGGCGACCTGTTCGAATCGGCGCTGAAGCGCGATCTCGAGGTGAAGGACACCGGGAGGCTGCTTGGCGGACACGGAGGCATGCTCGACCGGATCGACGGGCTGCTCTTCGCGGCGCCGGCTGCGTATTTCCTCGTGATCGCCTACGGCTTTCACTAGCCGACTCCCTACACTGAGCGAGTGAAGCGTGTCGCGCTGCTCGGGGCGACTGGCTCGATCGGCCGCCAGGCGATCGAGATCGTGGAGGCGCACCCGGAGCTCGAGCTCTGCGCCGCGGCCTCCGGCTCGACGCCGCTCGACGACGTCGACGCCCCGCTGAAGGAGGTAGGAGGCGACCTGGCCGAGCTGCTCGAGCGCGCGCAGCCCGACGTCGTCCTCAACGCCGTCGTCGGCTTCGCGGGAGTCCACGCCACGCTCTGGGCGCTCGAGCGCGGGGTCGATCTCGCGCTCGCGAACAAGGAGAGCCTCGTGGCCGCCGGAGAGCTCGCTCTCGCCGCGCGCGAGCGGGGTCGCGGGCGGATCCTTCCCGTCGACAGCGAGCACTCGGCGCTCTTTCAGTGTCTCGAGGGACGCGAGCCGGAGCAGGTCGACACCCTCGTGCTCACCGGCTCCGGAGGCCCCTTCCGCGGCCGCACGCGCGCCGAGCTCGAGGACGTCACGCCCGAGCAGGCGCTCGCGCATCCGACCTGGCGCATGGGGCCGAAGATCACGGTGGACTCCGCAACGCTCGCCAACAAAGGGCTCGAGGTGATCGAGGCGCACTATCTGTTCGGCCTTCCATACGACCGCATAGAGGTGGCGATCCAGCCGACGTCGGTCGTGCACTCGCTCGTCCGCTTCCGCGACGGCGCCGCGCTCGCGCACCTCGGCTACCCCGACATGCGCGTGCCGATCTCGTACGCGCTCACCTACCCCGAGCGCGCGGCGACGCCCCTGGCGCCGCTCGACCTCACCTCGCTCACCCTGGAGTTCTCGCCGCCCGACACCGACACGTTCCCGATGCTCGCGCTCGCGCGCGCCGCCGGCCAGGAAGGCGGGAGCGCGCCCTGCGTCTACAACGCCGCCAACGAGGTGGCGGTGGCCGCTTTCCTCGCCGGCCGTCTCCCGTTCCTCGGGATCCCGGAGGTCGTGGGGGAGACGCTCGCGGCCGCGGACACCGACCCTGTCCGCGACGTGGACGACCTCGTCGAGGCCGACCGCGCGGCGCGGGAGATCGCGGAAGGAGCACTGGCGACCGCGTGACGTATCTGGTCGTGATCGCCGGCCTCGTCCTGCTCGTCTTCCTGCACGAGCTGGGGCACTTCTGGGTGGCGCGCGCGGTCGGGATGCGCCCGCGGAGCTTCTACATCGGCTTCCCGCCGGCCCTCGTCAAGGTCAAGCGCAAGGGCATCGAGTACGGGATCGGGATGATCCCGCTCGGCGGCCTCGTCAAGCTGCCCGGCATGAATCGGCCGTCGGCGCGCGATCTGCGTCTGTTCGTCGAGCCGGCGGTTCGTGAGGAGCCGAGCCTCGTGCCGGCCGTCGGCGCGCTTCGACGCGCTCTCGAGATGGAGGACTACGAGGCGGCGAGGCGGGCGGGCGCGGAGGTCGAGCAGGAGCTGAGTGCTGCACAGCTGACGCCTCGCGCGAGACGCTCGGCCGAGCGGGCGCTCCGCGAGGTGGAGGAGGGCACCTCTCCGGAGGCGTACTGGCGCGGCGCGACGTGGAAGCGAGTGGCCGTCATCGCCGCGGGGCCGTTCGCGAACATCGCCGTCGCGTTCCTGATTCTGTTCTTCGTCTTCGCGCTCAGCGGAGGTCCTTCGCAACGAGCCAGCTCCGAGGTCTTCGCGGTCACGAGCGGGACTCCGGCGGCCGCCGCGGGCCTCCAGCCCGGGGATCGGATCGTCGCCGTCAACGGCCGGCCCACGGGCTCGTTCTACGCAACGTCGCATCTGATCCGGTCGAGTCGTGGCGGCAAGGTGACGCTGTCGGTGCTACGCGACGGGCGGCGTGTGGCTGTCGGCCCACGCCACACGATCAAGGAAGACGGCCGCTGGATCTTCGGCTTCCAACCGGCGGCGCAGACCGTCCCGTACTCAACGCGGAGAGCGGCGAGCACGGCAGGATCGGAGCTCTGGCGCGTCGTGACCGGCACCGCCCACGGAGTCTCGGGGCTGTTCTCGAGCCAGGGGCGCGGCCAGCTCTCGGGGCCTGTAGGGATCGTCCAGGTCTCGCAGGAACAGCTGCGAGTCGGCTGGACGCATTACCTCGAGATCCTCGCGTTCGTGAGCATGTCGCTCGCGCTGCTGAATCTCCTGCCGCTGCTGCCCCTCGACGGCGGCCACATCCTCTTCTCGCTGATCGAGGCGGTCCGCGGCCGCGCCCTGGCGCGCGAGGTCTACGAGCGGGTTTCCGTCATCGGGTTCGCCTTTATCCTGCTCCTCCTCGTGATCGCATCCTCGAACGACGTCTCCGGCGTCCCCCGCACTGACGGCGGCGCCTCAGCGTCCTTTGAGGGCGCGATTCCCCTTGAACCCGCCTGGCTAGACTGGCTCGCGGATGGCCAGCGAGCGGCAGATCTCGGTCGGCGGCGTCAAGATCGGCGGCGGCGCGCCCGTCGTCGTGCAGTCGATGACGACGACGAAGACGCACGACGTCGAGGCGACGACCGCGCAGGTCGCAGCGCTCGCGAGCGCGGGCTGCGAGATCGTCCGCGTCGCGGTCCCGAAGACGGAGGACGCGGAGGCGCTCTCGAAGATCGTGCGCTTCTCGCCCGTCCCGATCATCGCCGACATCCACTTCAACGCGAGCCTCGCGCTGAAGGCGATCGACCAGGGTGTCGCGGCCGTTCGCATCAATCCGGGCAACATCGGCGGCTCGGACAAGGTCGCCGAAGTCGTCCGGGCCGCGAAGGCCAAGGGGATCCCGATGCGGATCGGCGCCAACTCCGGCTCGCTGCCGAAGCATCTCGAGGAGCTGGCGCACAAGGATCAGGCCGAGGCGCTCGTCGAAGCCGCGCTCGAGGAGGTGCGTCTGCTCGAGAGCCTCGACTTCTACGACTTCAAGATCTCCGTCAAGTCGAGCCACGTCCCGACGATGATCCGCGCCTACCGGATGCTCTCGGAGAAGGTCGGCTACCCGCTCCACCTCGGCGTGACCGAGGCCGGGACGGTCTTCGCAGGCTCGATCAAGAGCGCCGTCGGGATCGGCACGCTCCTCGCCGAGGGGATCGGCGACACCATCCGCGTCTCGCTGTCCTCGGATCCGGTCGAGGAGCCGAAGACGGCGTACGAGATCCTCAAGGCGCTGGGGCTGCGCGAGCGCGGGCCGGTGATGATCGCCTGCCCGAGCTGTGGGCGTGACAACGTCGGCGTGCACACGCTGGCCGAGGAGGTCGAGCTGCGCCTGCAGGAGTACCCGCAGCACTTCGAGGTCGCGGTGCTCGGCTGTGCGGTCAACGGCCCGGGCGAGTCCGGAGACGCCGACTTCGGCATCGCGGGCGGACGCGACGTCGGCTTCATCTACGCGCACGGCCGCGTCCTGAAGAAGGTCGGCTCCGACATCCTGATCGACGAGCTCTTCCACGAGATCGACAAGTGGATCGCCGACGGCATGCACCGCCCGAAGCGCCTCAAGATGGCGAAGCCGGCCGCCTTGGCGATGGCCGAGGCCTCGCTGATCCCGCTCGAATAGCCTAGGGCGACAACACCGATGATCGCCCGAGCCTCACAGCTCTTCCTGCCGACCCTGCGCGACGCGCCCGCCGACGCGGAGGCTGCCTCGCACCAGCTGCTCGTGCGCGGCGGCTTCATCCGCCAGATCGGGGCCGGCCTGTGGGCGATGCTGCCGCTCGGCTGGCGCGTGCACATGCGGATCGAGCAGATCATCCGCGAGGAGATCAACGCGATCGGCGGCCAGGAGATGCGCGCTCCGACGCTGACGCCGGCCGAGCTCTGGGAGACGACCGGCCGCATCGATGTCCCGATCCTCTTCCACCTGAACGACAGCGGCGGCCGGCCGTTCGTGCTCTCGTGGACGCACGAGGAGTCGATGACGTTCCTCGCGCGCGAGATCCAGTCGTACAAGCAGCTGCCGCAGGTCTGGTACCACTTCTCGACCAAGGATCGGGACGAGCCGCGGCCCGCGCGGCGGTCTCCTGCGCCTCCGCGAGTTCATCATGAAGGACTCGTACACCTTCGACGCCGACGAGGCCGGGCTCGACGCGGCCTTCGACCGGCACGAGAAGGCGTATGCGCGGATCTTCGAGCGCTGCGGGCTCGAGGCGTACCTCGTCGAGGCGGAGTCGGGGGTCATGGGCGGCAAGAGCTCGCTCGGCTACCTCGCTCCGACCGGCTCGGGCGAGAACGAGCTGATGCGCTGCGAGAACGGCGACTACTTCGCCGACGCCGAGGCTGCGCGCGGCGCGCCGCCGCCGCCCGACCTGCCGCCGCCGCTCGATGCGCCCGAGGCCGTCGACACGCCGGGCGTGACCACGATCGAGGACGTCGCGAACCTGCTCGGGATCGCGGAGTCCGCCACCTCGAAGGCGCTCCCGATCGTCACCGGCGACCGGCTGGTGCTCGCGCTCGTGCGCGGAGACGACAGGCTCAGCCCCGAGAAGCTCGAGACCTTGTTCGAGGCGGCATTCCGTCCCGCTACGGACGACGAGATCCGCGCCGCCTTCGGGGCCGGCGGAGGCTCGCTCGGGCCTGTCGGGGTCGAGGTCGAGGTGATCGCCGACGACGCGCTCCGCGAGGGCCAGTACGTGGCCGGCGCGAACGAGGACGGGCGCCATCTCCGCGGCGTCCAGGCCGGGCGCGACTACGAGCCGACGTTCGCCGACATCCGCCAGGCCAAGGACGGTGACGCGTGCCCGGAGTGCGGCGGCACGCTCCGCGTGCAGACGGCGATCGAGGTCGGCCACATCTTCAAGCTCGGCACCTTCCACTCGAAGGCGTTCGGCGCGACGTTTCTGGACGAGGACGGGAGGGAGAAGCCGCTCGTCATGGGCAGCTACGGCATCGGCCTCGCGCGCACGATGGCCGCGGTCGTCGAGCAGTCGCACGACGAGAACGGGATCGTGTGGCCGAAGGCGGTCGCGCCGTACGACGCGCACGTCGTCGTGCTTCCCGGGGCCGAGGAGATCGCACTGCAGGCCGCCGAGGCGCTCTCGGCGGCCGGGCTCGACGTCCTCCTCGACGACCGCGACCAGAGGGCGGGGGAGAAGTTCGCCGACGCCGACCTGATCGGCTGCCCGACCCGCATCACGGCGGGCCGGAAGAGCCTCGAGGACGGCAAGGTCGACGTACGGGATCGCGCAAGCGGCGCCGAGAACCGATTAGATGTTGCCGATCTCGGCAAGGAGACCTAGGTAGTGGCAAAGCGACGCCGATTCAGCGAGGAAGGATTCGGCGAGACCGTCCAGCGCCTGATGGACGAGCAGGGTGTCACGTACCGGCAGCTCGCGGGGCGCACGGGCCTTTCCGCCGGCTACCTCAACCACCTCGTGCACGGGAACCGTCCCGTTCCCTCGAACGACGTCGTGGCCACGCTGGCCGGCGCGCTCGAGGTCGAGCCGGAGCACTTCCGCGAGTACCGGCTGCGGATGATCACGGACCGGCTCGAGGCGATGCCGGCACTGATCGACCGCCTCTACCGTCAGCTCAACCGGCCCAGCTCGTAGCGGAGGAAGAGGTGCGAGCCGTGCGCCCGCACCGAGCGGAGCCGGCCGGCCACTCGCGTCTGCGGGACGAGCTCGACGCCTTCGACGAGGCCGAGCCGGGCGGTTGCAGCGCGGCCGGCGAGGACGGGGGAGATCGTGAGGAAGAGCTCGTCCACGAGCTGCGAGGCGACAAGCGAGCCGAACATCGTCGGGCCTGCTTCCGTGAGCACGACGGGGCAGCCGCGGTCGCGCAGCACCTCCAACGCGCGCGCGAGGTCGACCGTCTCGCCGTCGTTCACCGCCAGCACCTCGGTCGCCCCGGGAACCGCCGCCCGCAGGCGCGACGCGGCTTCATCGGTCGTGAGCACGAGCGCACCCGACTCGAGCACCGGGTGGGCCGGATCGAGCGAGGCGCCGGTGGTGACGACTACCACGAGCGGCTGCTCCGAGCGGCCGCGCCGAGCCCGCAGCTCGGCCAGCGCGTCCGCGGCGGGCGGATACGCGCGGTCGATCCGCCACGTCCCCTTCGGTGAGGCGAGCAGCGTGCCCGAGCCGACGACGACCGCATCGGCGCAGGCGCGCACGAGCGCGAGCACGAACCGGTCCGCCTCGCTGTCGTCGCCGATCACCGCGTGCGAGCGCGGCAGCCGCGGCACCGCCACGACGCCGTCGAGAGACTCGACGAAGTTCGCGACGACGCACGGCTCGTCGAGGCCGATCGCGCCGCCGTAGAGCGCGGCGAGCTCCTCCGGCACGTCCCAGCGGGGCAGGTCCTCGTCTTCCGAGAGGACCGTGAACGGTTCGATCACCGGGTCAGACTAAGGAACTCCGAGCGCAGAGACTCGTCCTCGTCGTACAGGCCGCGCCAGACCGTCGTGACGGTGACCGAGCCGTCCTCCTCGACGCCGCGCATCGCGGTGCACATGTGCGCCGCCTCGAGCCTGACCGCGACGCCGCGGGCGCCTGCAAGCTCGCGCAGCCCGTCCGCGATCTCCTCGGCCAGCCGCTCCTGCACCGTGAACCGGCGCGCGTAGAGGCGCACCAGGCGCGTGAGCTTCGAGATGCCGAGGATCTCGTCGCCGGCGACATAGCCGATGTACGCACGACCGTGGAACGGCAGCGCGTGGTGCTCGCAGAGCGCGTAGAAGCCGACAGGGCCCTCGACGATCTGCGCGTGGCGCCCCTCGACGCCCTCGGGCCGCTCCGTCGGGAACACCGTGCGCAGCTTCGGATCGCCGTCGTAGCCGGCGGTCGCGTCGAAGAGCGCCCGCACGAACCGCCGCGGCGTGTCGCGCGTGCCAGGCGTGTCGAGGTCGAGGCCGAGTGCCTCGAAGATCTCGGCCGCGTTGCGCTCGAGACGTGCCCAGTCCGCCGGAGTGAGGTCGCGGGCCTCCTCGGCATCGTGGCGGGAAGCTCGAAGACGTTGCTGCTCACGCGATCTTCCTCCTGTCTTCTGGGCGCGCGCCGCGGCAGGAGCGCGAGCGCGATTACGGCGACCTCCGCCAGGGCGACCCAGGCGAAGGCGAGCGGATGTCCGAGTGCCATCAGGAGCCCAAACGCGGCGAGCTGCGTCGACATGCCGAGATTCGCGAGGAGCGAGACCGCAGCCGGGCTCGTCAGCGCAGGCCGCCGTGCGACGAGAGACTCCGCAAGCCGGTCCTGCGGCGCGTAGACGAGGCCGTAGACCCGGCGCAGAAGCGCCGTCCCGCGTCCCTCCGCCTCGGGCTCGGCGGAGGCGGCACGCGACAGCCGCTCGGCGTTGAAGTTGAGGCTGAGCACGCTTGTGAGCGCGAAGAAGCCGGCGAGTGCGAGCGCCGGCTGCCCGGTCGTCCAGCCGAGCGCCGCGAACAGCGCCGCGTTCACGAGCAGGTCGACCTCGGAGTCCAGGTACCGGCCGAAGGCGCTCGTCCGGCCGGTGAGACGCGCGAGCTGGCCGTCCGCGTTGTCGAGCAGCGTCTTCAGCTGGACGAGGAGCGCGGCGGCGAGCAACGAGCCGCGCCCGAGCTCGACAGCGGCCGCCAGGCCGGCCCCGCCCGCGGCAACGACGACGAGCGGCGGCGGCACGCGGAGGCGCGCGAAGAGGAGGACGAGCGGGTGCGCGAGCGGCCGGAAGACCTTCTCGCACACGAGCTCCGTCCCGCGCCGCGGCTTGCGCGACCGGGCGAGGGCGCTAGACGGCAAGGGCTCCCTCTCCGGCCCGGATCAGCTCGCGTGCGTCGTCGAGCTTGTCCCACACGTTCCAGAGCAGCACGCCGCGTGGCTTGCCGTCCTCGACGTACGTGACGACGCCCTTGCGGTTCGGCTCCTGCCAGTCCTCGACCACCTCGAGGCGGGAGTCGACCTGCCCGACCGCCTCGTAGCCGAGGTCGAAGAGGTCGGAGTAGAAGAACGGCAGGTGGTCGTACGGAGCGGCCGCGCCGGCCATGTTCGCGCCCACGGCCTTGCCGTGCGAGTTCGCGTGATCCTCGTGCTCGATCCGCATCGTCGTACCGAGCGCGCGGACGGGGAACCGAGCGACATCGCCGGCGGCGAAGACGTCCTCGTGCCCGGGTACGCGCCCGTACTCGTCGACGACGATTCCGTCGGCGGTCTCGAGTCCGGCGGATTCGGCGAGCTCGGTGTCCGGGATCACGCCCAATCCGGCGACGACCGCGTCCGCATCGAGCGTGAGACCGGACTCCGTCTCGACCCGGTTGCCCGATGCCGCTGCGACCAGCTCCTCCGTGCGCACGTCGACACCCTTCTCCCGGTAGTACTCCGCCACGAACTGCGAGAGGCCGAGCGGGAAGAGGCGGAAGCCGATCCCCGGGTCAGGGAAGAGCATCGTGACGCGGCGGCCGTTGTTGACGAGACCGGCCGCGATCTCCGAGCCGATGAACCCGCCGCCGATCACGACGACGTGCGACCCCTCGGGAGCGATCTCCCGCAGGCGGCGGTAGTCGTCGAGGGTGCGGTACCAGATGACGCCTTCGGCGCCGGGAATCTCGCGCGGCTTCGCGCCGGTGGCGAGCAGGAGCTTCTCCCACCGGTACTCCTCGCCCGCGTCGTCGGTCGCGGTGTGCGCCGCGAGGTCGAGCGAGACGACGCGGCGACCGGTGACGAGCTCGACGCCCTCGGCAGCCTCGCGCCAGATCTTCTCCTCGGGCGCACCCTGCCACAGGCCCTTCGTCAGCAGCGGCCGCTTGTACGTGGGGTGCGGATCGGCGCCGATCATCGTGATCGAGCCTTCGGAGTCGTGCTCGCGGATGCCCTTTGCCGCCATGTCGCCGGTCATGCCGGCGCCGACGATCAGGTATTTGGTCGTGTTCATCTCAGCCCTCTCTTCAGGAGACACGCATTCAGGAGACAGAGTCCAGCTCGAGCAGTGCGCGCAAACTCTCGTGCTCCTCTGCGCACGCGGGACAGCCGACGAGGTGGGCCCGCAGGCCCGGGACGAGCTCGTCGGCGGGAGCGCCTGCGAGCTCGAGCTCGACGTACCGGTCGAGCTGCGCGAAGCACTCGTCGCAGCCGATCTCCGGCTCGCCGCTGCCGAGCAGGCGCTTGAGAGTCGGATCTAGGTCGCGACCGGTCATTCGTTCACCTCCGGGAATCCAGCGTCGGCGACATGGGCCCGCAGGCGCCGCCGCGCGTCGTGAAGCAGCTTGTAGAGCGCGTTCCGGTTCGAGCCGAGGCGCTCCGCGAGCACGTCGATGGGCACACCTTCGAGCACGGCCGCGACGAGAACCTGCCGCTGCCGCGGCGTCAGCGCCGTCCGGATCCCTTCGCGGACGGCTTCGAGCAGCTCGCCGTACTCCGCGTCGTCGTCCGGGCCGGGCCCCGCGTGGGCGAGGCTCTCCCAGTGCTCGGGCTCGAGGGTCACCTCGCGGTCCCGCCAGGCGCGGCGGCGCACCTTCACGGCCGCCTCGAGCAGCGCGAACTTGTACGCCCACGTCCGGAAGCTGCTCTCGCCGCGAAAGTCGTCGAGCCGGCGCAGAACCGAGACCGCGGCGTCGTCGGCGGCATCCTGGGCGAGCTCGTCCAGCTCGACCGCAGAGAGCTGGGGGAGAGAGCCGCGCCGCCGGAACACCTCGAAGCGGGCGGCCCGCAGGAGCAGCCCGTGGAGATGCGCCACCGCCTCCTCGCCGCGGGCGCCTTCCGCGTGCAGGTCGAGGTACCACTCCTCGAGGCCGGGGGCCTGCCGCCAATGCGCTCACATCAGGATTAGTGTCCGGCGCGGGCAAGGTCTTACCTTCTACCGACGCGATTGCGCGCTACGCGGCGGCAAGGGCGGAGGTCCGCTCCGCCATTTCGCGATCCTTCTCGGTGATCCCGCCCTCGGAATGCGTCGTCCAGCGAACGGTGACTCTGCGGTACCGAATGTCGATGTCCGGGTGATGATCCTCGCTCTCCGCCAGCTCCGCAAGCCGGTCGACGAAGGAGATCGCGGCAGGGAACGAGGGCAGCTCGAACTCCCGCACGAGCGCGTCGTCCTGCTCCTGCCAGTCCGTCACATCGGGGACTATTCCAATTCGCGGGACGTGCAAACGCCGCTCATGCGTACAAGACTGCAGAGGAGTGCGTGAACCGAGTGACCGAGATCTCGTGCGGCGGGCGCGTCGCGGCGACCGCGAAGCCGCGGCCGCGCTCTTTCGCCGCTACTGGCGCGATGCCTGGCGCGCTGCCTTCGCGATCACCGGGCGGCGCTCCCTTGCGGACGACGTGGCCGCGGACGGGTTCGAGCGCGCCTTCGCCGCGCTGGGACGCTTCGACGACCGCCGCCCGTTCGGCCCGTGGCTGCACCGGATCGTCGCGAACCGCGCGCTCGACCTGCTGCGGGCGGAACGCCGCCTCTCCGACGAGGAGCTGCCCGACACGCCCGATCCCGCGCCTGCACATGCGGCGGGAGACCGCGAGCCTTCTCTCCGCGGTGGCCGATCTCTCGCTCGAGCGGCGCGTCGTCGTCGTCCTGCGCTACGGAGTCGGGATGACGCCGAAGCAGATCGCCGAAGCGCTCGATCTCCCGGTCGGCACCGTCAACTCCCGCCTCGCGCGCGCGCTCGAGCAGCTGCGCGAGTCGCTGGAGGTCGAGCATGTCGAGTGAGCTCGAGCGGCGGCTCGAGGCGATGCTTCGCCGCGGCCCCGGAGCCCGACCCGGGAGCGGGGGAGGAGGCGCTGCACCGGGCGCTGCGCGCGCTGCATCCGGTGGCGGCGCCCCGGCGCGGGGTCCGTGCCGCCGTCCTCGCCTTCGCGGCGGCTGTCGTCCTGCTCGTGATCGCCGCCGGCTCGCTCGGAGCGGCCGGGGCGCTTCACGTCAGCATCGGCACGAAGCCGAAGGAGCCACCGGCGCCCACGCAGCTCACGCTTCCACGAGGAGCGCACGGCATCGCGGCGATTGTCAACGGACGACTCTCGGTTGTCACGCGCGGAGGCTTCCGGCTGCAAGGACTGCCGGCCAGTGCGGCCGCGCTGTCGCCACACGCACTCTACGTCGCCGCCGGAATCGGCAACTCGTTGGTCGCGATGGCCCCTGACGGACGCCGCGCCTGGTCCCATGCCGCCGGCGGGAAGGTCGTGGCGATCGCCTGGGCGCCGGACGGGTTGCGAATCGCCTACGTGGTTCGTCGGGCACACCGTTTCCCGTACACGTTGCACGTCATCTGGGGGAACGGGACCCACGACACGGTGATCGATACACGGGTGCTCCCGACGACGCCTTCGTGGCGTGCCGATTCGCTGGCCTTCGCCTATGTCGGAGCGGGCGGAAAGCCGATTGTGTATGACCTCGCCCACCTCTCTCGACGCGTCGTCGACGTGCACGGAGGCGACGCCATCCGGCTTGCCTTCGCCCCGACCGGCGATGCGCTTGCCGTTAACACGCTGCGCCGAACCGTCCTCGTCGGCCCGCACCGAAAGTTGCTCTGGCGTGACAGCACGCACGGAATCGGCTGGCTCGACGGACGGCTTGCTATCGCGGCCGACGCTCAAGGACCTACCCCGCGGGGTCGAAGCGTTCGAGACGCGCGATCGCACCATCGCGGTCGCGGTCGTCGAGAAAGGGACGATTCGCGTGCTTGCAGGCTCCGCAGGACACCTGCACGTCGTGTTCCAGACAACCGCCAAACGTCGCTGCTACAAGAGCAAGTTCCTGATGCCGATCTGCGCAGCGCCGATCACCGATCTCCAGCTCGGCTAGCCAGGCCAGAGCGAGATCGCGACGTAGCGCGTCTCGGGCGCGACCTTCGTCGTCCAGAAGCGCCGCAGCGTCCCGGCTTCGAGCTCCACGATCTGCCCGGTGAAGAGGGACGAGGTCACGACCTGACCGCCGAAGGTGGCGAGGTTGAACGAGCCGTACGGCATCGGGACACGCCCGAGCCTCTGGTACGTGCGCCAGAGGAACGCCTGGAGGGACGAGCCGTAGCCGCTCGTGACGAGCACCCGCGCGCCCGAGAAGGCCACCTCCTGCGGAGCCCGCGCAGCCCGCAGGACTCTCACAACCTTGCCGGTCCGGGTGCTGTAGACCGTCACGTAGGGCACTCGGGCCGAACTGACCCAGACCGCACGGCCGTCCGGTGCGAAGCCGATGCTGTGCGCGGGGAAGCGCGGGTGGAGGCGGCCGACGACGTGCGGTCGCCGGAGATTCGACGTATCGAGCCGGACGACGGTGGTCGCCACCTCGCCGAGCGCGATCCAGAGCCGACGGCCGTCCGGGCTGAACGACATGTGATGCGCCCGCAGGCCGACGTAGACGCGGTCCACGATCCTTCGCCTGGCGAGGTCGATCACCGAGATCTCGCCGCTGCCGCCGTCCGCGACGTAGGCGAACCGGTCGCCGGGGGCGATCCCCGCCACCTGCGGCTCGCTGAAGCCGTGGAAGACCTTGAGCGGCCGCAGCGAGCGCCAGCCGAGCAGCGTCACGGTCCCGTGCGGATTGAGGACGACGGCCGGACCATGGAGCGGCGCTGCGACCATCAGAGGGTCTTCGAGGCGAACCCTCTTGAGCACGTGACCTCCGTCCGGCCCGAGCGAGACCGCAAGAACCTCGTTTGCGGTCTCGGCCGCGACGATGGCGACGGGCCGATTCGCCGACGAGCGCGGCGGACGCCGCCGGAACGAGCAGGAGAGCGGTGGCGAGTACGAGGAGTCTGCGCATGCCACCCATACGAGCCGGCAGTCCGCGCGAGGTCCCGTGAGCTACGGTTTCCGTCGCCGCGGGGCGTGGCGCAGCCTGGTTAGCGCGTTGGTCTGGGGGACCAAAGGTCGCGAGTTCGAATCCCGCCGCCCCGATTCGGATCCCGGCTCACCCGAGGGTCGCAAGTCAGCTTTTAGTCAGCCTTGGGAGCCACAGGCTGATGCTCCTGCGTATGGAGGACGAGCTCCGACCACAAAGAACACCACGCTGTGCCAGTGTTCCGGAGTGACCCTGAGGCGCTGCGACGGGCCAGCGTCAATGTTTCGGTAGGCGCTTGATCCTCTCAGTAGCACGTGGGACGCTGGAAGGCGCAACGCGGCGGGGAGGGCTGAGGCTGCGGCCGATGTTGACGACGCTCCGCCGGTAACCGGGAGAGGAGAAATACATGCGCAAGAGCTCAAGGCTGGCATTGCTAGCGATTGCCACATTTGCAGCGGTCGTCATCACCGGCCTCGGTACGAGCGTCGCATTCGCTGGTGAGTCGACTGGCAACTGCGGCGCCGGCCAGCCGGTCGACCCCTTCAAAGGGAGCGGAACCGCTGCCGCCAACTGCAAGGCCCTCTGGCCGAGGCAGAGACCCGCGTGTCGAACGGTAATTCGTGGTGCAGTTACTCGGGGCAGAACGACTATCCAGATGGCTCATCGAACGGCCCTGGTGGTCGAACGCAGAGCTACGGGCAGGACGTCAAGCTTGGCCTGAAGGGCGTCGTGCCAAGTCCTGGAACGGCATGCAATCCGCAGAATCCGAACAACTTTGGAGGCGGCAACCCGCCACCTCGAAAGTAAGGCGCGTAGCCCGAGCGTCCCGGTTGGCCCCGGCACTAGCGTCGGGGCCAACCAACAATCTGATCCGCCGAACGACGCGATCACGTTTCAGGCGACGAGAACGTCCGCGGAGCAGCCGGCGACGAGCGCGCTCCGCCAGTCCTCGACTCCCGCGAGCTGGGGATGGTCCACGTCGACGGCGACTTCCGGCCACGACTCGAGCCCCAGCGCGTCCGCGCCGCCCACGGAGCCGATCGCGAGCAGGTCGTCCACCGCGAAGACGTCACGCCGGCCCGACTGGCGCCGCGCGATGCCGTCGAGCTCGCGCAGCTCCTCGAGCGGGTCGATCCGCACGTTCGAGTCCGAGCCGATGCAGAGCCCGATGCCGCGGTGGAGGAGCCGCTCGACGGGCAGGAAGCCGTCGCCGAGGTTCGCCTCCGTCGTCGGGCAGGCGCACACGCGCGCGCCGGCCGCCGCGAGCAGGTCGAGCTCGTGCCCGTCGGCGTGCGTCGCGTGCACGACGGTCGTGCGCGGGCCGAGACAGCCGCACGCGTCGAGCAGCTCGATGGGGCGCAGCCCGTGCTCGGCGAGGCACTCCTCGATCTCGCGCGGCTGCTCGTCGGCGTGGACGTGCAGCGGCAGCTCGTGCTCGGCGGCGTACCGCCCGAGCTCCTCGAGCCAGTCGCGGGGGCATGCACGGACGGAGTGGGGGGCGACGCCGACGCGGATCCCGTCGTCCCGCAGCTGCTCGAGCTCGCGTAGGTACGCGGCGACCGACTCCTGGCGGAAGCGCTCGATCCCGCCGCGGGCGTAGGCGACGTGGAGCAGGACGAGCTCGACCCCAGCCTCCGTAGCCGCCTCGGCCGCCGCACGTCCCTCCTCGAGCCCGAGGTAGTGGAACTCGCCGACCGCGGTGTAGCCGGCGGCGCGCAGCTCGCGGTAGACGTCGGCGTAGTCGCGCCGCACCCGCTCGGGCGTCTGACCCTCCGCCAGCGCGAGCATCGTGTCGCGCCACGCCCAGAAGTCGCCGCCCTCGGTGCGCCCGCGCAACGCCCGCTGGAACGCGTGGCAGTGCGCGTTCACGAAGCCGGCGATCCGAGGCAACTTCCGCACGCCCGTATCCTTTCCACATGGAGGCTCAGGCTCGTCGCGGTCCCAGCCCGCTCGCGCAGCTCCCGAACGCGCTCACCATCGCGCGCCTGGCGCTGATCCCCGTCTTCGTCGTGCTCATGGTGCGAGCCGGGCACAACTCGAGCTGGCCGGCGGGCATCGTCTTCGGCATCGCCGCGATCACCGACCAGGTGGACGGCTTCCTCGCGCGCCGCTGGCACGTCGAGTCGCGTTTCGGGCAGCTCGCCGACCCGCTCGCCGACCGGCTGATGATCGACGCAGCCGTGATCCTCCTCGCCGTCTACGACCGGCTTCCCTGGGTGGGCCTCGCCGTCATCATCGGGCGCGACGTCCTCCTGCTCGCCGGCTCCGTGCTGCTGGCGCCGCGTGGCATCGAGGTCGAGGTCAACACCGTCGGTAAGGCCGCGACCTGGGTGCTCTACGCCTCGATCTTCTTCCGCATCGTCATCGACCCGGCCACGAAGTGGCCGCTCTACCTCTTCTGGGCCGGCATCGCGCTCGCGTTCGTCGGCCGGCGTGTTCTACATGCGCACCGCCCGGAGAGAACTACAGCGATGAAGGCCGTCGTCATGGCCGGGGGAGAGGGCACGCGGCTGCGGCCCCTGACCTCGAACCAGCCCAAGCCGATGGTGCCGATCGTCGGCAAGCCGTGCATGGAGCACATCGTCGAGCTCCTCAAGCGCCACGGCTTCGAGGACGTGATCGTGACCGTCGCCTTCCTGCCGCAGGCGATCCGCAGCTACTTCGGCAGCGGCGAGACGCTTGGCGTCGAGATCGGCTATTCGGTGGAGGAGTCGCCGCTCGGCACCGCCGGCTCGGTGAAGCGCGCGGCGGGGAGGCTCGACGACACGTTCCTCGTCATCTCCGGCGACGCCCTCTGCGACGTCGACCTCACTGGGCTCGTCGAGGCGCATCGCGAGAAGGGGGCATCGGTGACGATCGGGCTCAAGTCGGTCGAGAACCCGCTCGAGTTCGGGATCGTCGTCACCGACGAGGACGGCCGCGTCGAGCGCTTCCTCGAGAAGCCGTCCTGGGGCCAGGTCTTCTCGGACACGATCAACACCGGCATCTACGTGCTCGAGCCGGAAGTGCTGAAGCACATCCCGCAGGACAGGCCGTACGACTTCTCGAAGGAGCTCTTCCCCCTGCTGCTCGAGATGGGCCGCCCGATCTACGGCCACGTCTTCGACGGCTACTGGCAGGACATCGGGAACCTCGACCAGTACCGCCAGGCGAACTTCGACGCGCTCGACGAGAGCGTGCGGCTCGAGATCGAAGGGATCCGGATCCGCGGCAACGTCTGGCTGGGGGACGGGGTGGACCTCGACGATCTCGAGGCGATCGAGGGGCCTGCGTACCTCGGCAACTACTGCCGCATCGCGCGCGGCGCGCACATCGGCCCGTACACGGTGCTCTCGTCGAGCGTGACCGTCCGCGAGCGCGGCCGCGTCGTCCGCTCGATCGTCGACACGTCCACCTACGTGGGCCGCAGCACCGACGTCGTGGGAGCGATCGTCGGTCGCAGCTGCGACCTGCGCGCGCACGTGCGCGTGCACGAGGGAGCCGCGATCGGCGATGAGGTCACGGTCGGCGCCGAGAGCGTGATCCTGCCCGGCGTCCGGATCTATCCGTTCAAGGAGGTCGAGACCGGCTCGACGCTGCACGAGAGCCTGATCTGGGAGTCGCGCGGCACGACGCGCGTCTTCGGCAAGTCCGGGGTGGCGGGGATGGTGAACGTCGACTTGACGCCGGATGTCGCAGTCCGGCTCGCCGCCGCGTTCGGCACCGCCCTGAAGCGTGGCGCGCGCGTGGTGGCCAGCCGCGAGGGCGCCGCAGCCTGCCGGATGATCAAGCGGGCGATGATCTCCGGGGTCTCGTCGACGGGCGTCCACGTCGCCGATCTCCGCGTCAGCCCGGCGGCCGTCGCCCGGCACCTCGTGAAGTCGGAGGCGCACAGCGCCGGGTTCCACGTCGGGGTCAGCCCGAACGACCCCGAGGTGATCCGGATCCAGTTCTTCGAGCCGCCCGGAGTCGAGATGAGCGCCGCGATGCAGAAGGAGGTCGAGAAGCACTTCACGCGCGGCGAGTTCCGTCGCGTCGCGGCCGGCGAGGTCGGAAACATCTCGTATCCCGCGCGGGTGCGCGAGACGTACGCGGCAGAGCTGCTCTCGACGATCGACGCCGACGCCGTGCGCGACCGCCGCTTCCGCATCGTCGTCGACTACGGGTTCTCCGGCGCCTCGTACGTGCTTCCGCTCGTGCTCGGCCCGCTCGGGGTGGAGGTCGTGGCCGCCCACGCCTTCACCGGCGAAGGCCCCGACTACGCCGACTCGGCCCCCGGGCTCGCGGCCTCGATCGGCCAGACGAAACGGCTCGTGCCGGTCGTGGGCGCCGATCTTGGTGCCGTCTTCGACCGCTCTGCCGAGCGGCTCCACCTCGTCGACGAGCAGGCGCACGAGGTGCCGGTCGAGCAGGCTCTGCTCCTCTTCCTCCGCCTGCTCGGCTCGAACGGCCGCCACGGCAAGCTCGCCTTCCCGGTGACCGTGACGAGCCAGGTCGAGCGGCTCGTCGAGGACTCGCAGCTCGAGGTCGTGCGGACTCCGACCTCGCTGCCGGAGCTGACGCGCGCCGCGGCCGAGGGCGGCGTCGTCTTCGCGGGCGCCGTGGGCGGCGGCTACGTCTTCCCCGAGTTCCTGCCCGGCTACGACGCGGTTGCGAGCCTCGCGAAGCTGCTCGAGCTGCTGGCGCCCGTCAACCGGCCGCTGTCGGAGCTCGTGGCCGAGCTGCCGGAGCCGACGCTCGTCCACCACCAGGTGCCCTGCCCGTGGGCGCTCAAGGGCCTCGTGATGCGCGTGCTGAACGAGCGCCTCGCAGGCCGCGACGTCGACCTCACCGACGGGATCAAGCTGTTCGACGAGCGCGGCTGGGCGCAGGTGCTGCCGGATCCCGACGAGCCGCTCCTCCACCTCTACGCCGAGGGCGAGACCCGCGAGGCCTCGGAAGAGCTCGCGCGGGAGCTGCGGGCGCTCGTGGACGAGATCGAGCAGGGAGAGGCCGCCGCGGCCCGCGCCTGAGCGCCTCTTTGCTCCAGCCGAGGGCAAAGGCTAAAGTTCAGCTTCACCCTCGCCGAGGGTGCCCCGACCACGGAGAAAGGCCAGGATGGAACCGCTGCCGGATCTTGCGACGCTGTCCGACGAGGACCTCAAGAAGCTCATCGACGAGCTGACGCGCGAGGAGCAGGAGGTGTCCTACCGCCGGCGGCTCCTGCACGGAAAGATCGACATCCTGCGGGCCGAGCTCGTGGCACGCCTGCAGGAAACGCAGGGGAGAAGCGTCCTCGAGTCCGTGGACGTCGACTCGCTCACGGACATCCTCACCGGCAAGGCCGCGCCGCCTGCCTGATGGCGCACGTCTACTGCCCTGAGTGCGGGTACAACAACCCGGAGTCCGCGCACTTCTGCGCGAAGTGCGGCGCGGCGCTCGTCGTCCCCGAGGAAGGGGAGTCGACCGAGGCGTTCGCAGCGCCCGACGTGCCCGAGAGCCTCGACCCGATCGAGGATCTCGGCATCCACGGCGCGGCCCTCATCGTCCGCTCGGGCGGCGGGCGGGCGGGCGAGACGTTCGCCCTCGAGGACGGCCCGACGACGATCGGACGCTCGCCCGAGTGCGCGATCTTCCTCGACGACGTCACCGTGTCGCGCAAGCACGCCGTCTTCACGAAGGACGGCGACCGCTGGCACCTCGAGGACCAGGGCAGCCTGAACGGCACCTTCGTCAACCGCGAGCGGGTCGAGAACGCCGATCTCAGGGACGGCGACGAGCTCCAGATCGGCAAGTACCGGCTCACCTTCCTCCAGCGCTGATGGCGATGACCGAAGCCCCCTCGCGCCGCCGGCTCCTCACGATCGGCACGGTCTGCAACCGGCTCCAGGACGAGTTCCCCGACGTCTCGATCTCGAAGATCCGCTACCTCGAGGACCAAGGGCTCCTCAACCCGCGGCGCACGCAGGGCGGCTACCGGCTCTTCTCGGAGGACGACGTCGAGCGGCTGGAGACGATTCTCCGCCTGCAGAGGGACGAGTTCCTGCCGCTGCGTGTGATCCGGCAAGAGCTCGAAGCGGGCGCGGGCAAGCAGCGCCGGCGCCGGCGCAGCGTGGTCGACGCCGGGGAGGACGAGCTCGACCTCGAGGAGCTCTGCGAGCGCGCCGGCATCACGATCGCGCGGGCGCGCGAGCTCGAGGAGTTCGGGCTGCTCGAGTCGCGCATGGAGGACGGGCAGCGGATCTATGCCGAGAGCGAGGCCGACATCGCCGCTGCGTGCGAGGCGCTCTCGCGCTTCGGGATCGACCCGCGGAACCTGCGCGCCTTCCGCACCGCAGCCGACCGCGAGAGCAGCCTGCTCGAGGCGGTGATCGGTCCGGCCCTGCGCTCGCGGAGCGCCGAGCGCCGGCAGGCCGCCCTCGGCGACCTGCAGCAGCTCGCGCAGAGCGCTGAAGAGCTGGCCGACCTGCTGCTGCGGCGCAACGTGCGGCGCCTGGTGGAGTAGCCTCGCGCGCGTGGCGGGGATCGATCTCACGACGCGCGTCCGCGAGGTCCCGGACTTTCCCGAGCCGGGCGTCGGCTTCAAGGACATCTCGCCGCTGCTGCAAGACCCCGAGGCGCTGCGGCAGGCGGTCGGCGAGCTCGCCGGCTGGACGAAGGAGCGCGGGGCGGACCTCGTGCTCGGCGCCGAGGCCCGCGGCTTCTGGCTGGGGCCGGCGATCGCGGTCGAGGCCGGCTGCGGCTTCGTCGCGGCGCGGCGGCCGGGCAAGCTCCCACCGGAGACCGTCTCCGCAACCTATGCGCTCGAGTACGGCCAGAACACGCTCGAGGTCGCGGCCGACGCGATCGGACGCGGCGCGCGAGTCGTCATCCATGACGACGTGCTGGCGACCGGCGGGACGGTGGAGGCGATCGCCGGTCTCGTGGAGCAGCTCGGGGGCACCGTGGTGGGCGTCAACTTCGTGATCGAGCTCTCGTTCCTCGGCGGCCGCGGGCGACTCGAGAAGTACGACCTCTTCTCGCTGATCACCTACTGAGCGCGTCCGGCGGCGTTCTCTACAACGTGCCCATGTACGACCCCCTCACGGGTCGCTACGCGTTCGCCTGTCCGGTACGGGGCGAGACGCATGTGCTGCTCTCGGCCTTCCGGAGCATCGAGCAGCTCCCCGGTGCGGCGCACCCGGCCGTGTTCCGCGTCCGGTTCGACTGCGGCTGCGGCTCCGAGCACGACGGCCTCCTGACGCACGAGGAGCTCGACTGGGCGCCGCTCGGGCTCGCCGCGGGGGAGTTCCTCAACCTCATGACCGCTCGTCTCGACCCGGTCGGCGCAGAGCTCGGCGAGCTCGCCGCCGTCCACATCAAGCGGGGCGAGTGGCCCTGGAGCTTCTTCTGCTATCCGGAGGAGCAGCCGCGTCCGGTGTTTCCGTCCTCGTTCACGCTGCTCACGGCGACGGACGGAACGGTGGGGGTCGCCGTGCGCTGCCCGAGCTGCCACCGGCTGTCCCTGAACCTCGTCTCGCATCCGCACGTCGACGTCCCGTTCCACAACGACCGCGAGATCGGGGTGGTGGAACACATGTTCGCCGAGGACGCCCTCGCGACGCTCGACGAGTTCCGGGCGGAGCTGTGGTCGTCCTCGTTCGACGCGCGCAGGCTTGCACTCGAGTAATCGGGGGTACGCGCATCCCGAGGTGGGACTCGACCGTTCCACTTGCATCGGGCAACGGAACGAGGTGAAGAGAATGCGCAGGTACGGCTTGTACGACGCATCCCGCGGTCTGACGCTCGCTTTCGCTGCGGCGCTGGCGGGACTCGGGCTCTGGGGCGCGACCCAGGTCGGGATGCAGACGACCGGACGCTTCTGGCTCTCGATGGCGATCGTCGCCGGCGCCGGGCTCCTGATCGCCCTGGCGGCCCACGTCGGAACGTGGACGAAAGGGCTCAGGCTGCGAGTGTCGCCGGGCACGTTCGCCCTCGTGTTCCTGCCGGTGCTCGTCTGCGTCGGCTGGATCCTGATCGCCAACCAGCCGGGTAACGGCTGGCAGGAGGGGAGACTCGACTCGTGGAGCAACTCGATCGGGATCCTCGGCGTCGTGCACTCGATCGGCCTGTGGCACGGCGTCCTGGCGTTCGCGCTCGGCCTCACGCTCGGCCTCTCGCTCGACGGCGTCCCCGCGCCGGAGATCGAGGAAGCGCCGGCGTATGCCGGCCCCGCAGGCACCACAGCCGGGCCCCCGGCGGACGAGCCCGTCGCAGCCGAGCGCCGCTACAACGGCAGGCGTGCGCCGGCGACTCCGCCCGCGACTCCCACCGAGGAGACCGCGCAGACGCGGACCCGGACACCGTCTCACTGACGGCGAAGAACCGATTCGCGGCCGCCTCGAACGAGTGAGGCGGCCGCGGATCCCTGCCGGGAGGGATCACGCTAAAGGGGTAGGTCCCCCGATATACAGGACCAGGATGAACGTCCTAGCCCAGGAGAGGACTCAGCGGGGGGCACGGCTCCTCGTTGCACACCTGGAAAGCCTCGATCCGCAGGCTGTCCAGGCGCGCGAGCGGCTCGAGGAACGCCTCGGGAACGAGCTCGCGCGCAAGCTCGTCTTTGCGCTTGCCCCGCACAGCTCGGGGCGGCGGGCGGCCTAGATCTACGAGCGGCGGCGGCGGGGCCGGCGCACCGGCTCCTCACCGCGCAGGCGCACGAGAAGCCAGATCCCTGCGAACGAGACGAGCGCGATCACGATTGCCGTCGCACCGCTCGCGCCCACCGCCAGGAGCCCGAAGTAGATGTAGATGCCCAGGCCGATCGCCCAGATCACGGCGATCACGCCCTGGTCGATGCTCGGCGGACGCGGCGGGTGCGGAAGCGGCATCGCGGCGATCGTAGTCGAGCCGGAATCCGCGCGCCGCAGCATGGGGCGGACCAAAAAAAATTCGCCGAGCCGGTCGCGGTTTCGTCCACAACCCCGACTGACTTTCCGCTTCGGCCCTTGCGGGCCGCCTCGTACAGCCTCCCGGTGTTGCTTCGTCCTACTCCCGCGCCGTGCTCGGCGCAGGAGGGAATGTATGGCCTCTTGGGACATGCCGCAAGGGTCTCGCGACACGAAAATGCCGCAATTTGCGAACGTTGAATAATCAACATTTCCACAGCACTCTGTGCATCCTGTGGATAACTCGGCAGAAGTGCCGATGCGGAGCGCAACGGCGAACGATTTGCCCCGAGCGCACCTCCGCACGGTTCACAGCTGCCGGTACCTCGTCCGCCTCGAGAGGCGAGTCTGGGTTGATCCCGTCGCACTCGGCATCGTCGTACTCGGCGTAGCGGGAGCAGGGGCGTCCTCGCCGCGACCCGCGGGGGGCGGCAGGCGCCACGAGACCGTTCTCCTGCTACTTGACATAACATTGCTTATCGTGCATTGGACTTGACCCGCAGGGGGTCGGCGTGTTTCGGTAGCGTCACCAGGCGGGAACGACGTCCAGGAGCGCCTTGTGAGGGGGATCCAGTAACAACCGTCGAAATCGAGTCGATTCTCGTCAGCGAGGAGCTCACGACGCTCCTCGAGGCGTCGGAGTCGAGCGGCCAGCTGCGGCAGGTCGAGCTGGTCGAGGTGCTCGAGCCGCTCGAGCTCGACCCCCTCGAGACGGAGGCCGTCTACCAGGAGCTCGACCGGCGCGGAATCGAGCTGCTCGCCGAGCCGGAGCGCGAAGCCGAGCCCGAGCCCCCGCCCGAGAAGACACCACCGCCTGTAGCTCAGCCGCTCGAGACGACGACCGACGCGCTGCAGCTCTTCCTGCGCGAGGCCGGCCGGCACCAGCTGCTCACGGCGGCGCAGGAGGTCGAGCTCGCGAAGCGGATCGAGCGCGGCGACGGGGCCGCGAAGCAGCGGATGATCCAGTCGAATCTCCGCCTCGTCGTCTCGATCGCCAAGAACTACCGGAACCAGGGTCTCCCCTTCCTCGACCTGATCCAGGAAGGCACCCTCGGCCTCATCCGCGCCGTCGAGAAGTTCGACTGGCGCCGCGGCTACAAGTTCTCCACCTATGCGACCTGGTGGATCCGCCAGGCCGTCGCCCGGGCCCTCGCCGACAAGGCGCGGACGATCCGGATGCCCGTCCACATCGTGGAGCGGATGCAGAAGATGAACCGTGCCGAGCGCACCCTCTGGATGGAGCTCGGACGCGAGCCGACCCTCGACGAGATTGCGAACGAGGCGTCGCTGCCGATCGAGCAGGCGCGCGAGGTGCGCGCCGCCGCGCGGGCCTCGGCGAGCCTCGACCAGCCGGTCGGTGACCAGGAGGACGCCGTCTTCGGCGACTTCGTCGCCGGCGACGAGCCGCTCCCGGAGGAGCGCGTCGAGGGTGCACTTCGCAGCCAGGCTCTCGCGGTCGCGCTCCAGGCGCTCGGAGAGCGCGAGCGGCAGGTGCTCGTCCTGCGCTACGGGCTCGTCGACGAGGAGCCGAAGACGCTCGAGGAGATCGGCAAGCGGCTCGGCCTCACCCGCGAGCGCGTCCGTCAGATCGAGCTCGACTCCCTCCGCCGTCTCGCGAACCTTCGCGAGATGCAGATGATCGCGACGTAGCCCGGGCTACTCGGCGCGCAAGTAGTGCTCGAGGCCCGGATTGGCCTGCCGCAGCTCGCGTAGCGCCCGCGTCTCGAGCTGGCGGACCCGCTCGCGCGTGATGCCGAGCTGGGTGCCCACCTCTTCGAGCGTCTGTGGAGACTCGCCGTCGAGGCCGAAGCGAAGCGACGAGCACGCGCCGCATGCGCGGGTTCAGCTGCTCGAGCGCGCCGGCCAGCTCCCGCCCACGCGCCTGCTCGGCGGACTGCTCGTGCGGCGCGAGCGCGTGGACGTCCTCGATCAGGTCGCCATAGAGGCTCTCCCCGTCGCCGACGGGCGTCTCGAGGCTGACCGGGTTCTCCACGAGCTCGAGCAGCTCGCGCACACGTTCCTCGCTCTGCTGCGTCTCGCGTGCGAGCTCGGCGAGCGTCGGCTCGCGGTTGTACTTCTGCGCCAGCTGGCGGCGGGCGCGGAGCAGTCGCCGCACCTGGTCGGCCACGTGCACCGGCAGCCGGATCGTCCTGCCCTGGTCGGCGAGCGCGCGCGTGATCGCCTGGCGGATCCACCAGGTCGCATAGGTGGAGAGCTTGAAGCCGAGCCGGTAGTCGAACTTCTCGACGGCGCGGATGAGGCCGAGATTTCCCTCCTGGATCAGGTCGAGCAGGGGGACGTTGGCCCTCGTGTAGTTGCGCGTGATCGCCATCACGAGTCGCAGGTTCGACTCGATCAGCCGCTTCTTCGCCGCCTCGTCGCCCTCGTCCTTGCGGCGTGCGAGCTCCCGCTCTTCCTCGCGCGTGAGCAGCGCGCCGCCGCCGATCTGGCGCACGTAAAGCTTGAGCGGATCTGCCGCCGCCGGTTCGTGCTCGGCGGCCGAGCCGTCGGCCGCAAACGAACTCTCCATCGCGGCCGTTATCGGCTCCGTCCGCCTAGGCCTTTAGAAAGACCTAACTCACTTGGCCTACGGTGGAAGGGTTCGGATACCGATAGGGAGAAAAGCTTCCTTAGAACGATATGTGCGGCATTGCGGGATATAGCCTCTCGGCTCGGAGCAGCGTCGACCGGACGCTCGCTGCGCAGGCTCTGCTGGCCGGAATCGCCGATCGAGGCGCCGACGCAGTCGGTTACGCGTATCGGGGCGGGCACGACACGTATCCGGTGGTCACGAAGCAGCGGACTGCCGCGAGCCGGCTGCTCGACCGCATCGAGGTGCCCGAGCACGCGGACGAGCTCCTAATCCACGTTCGCGACTACACGAAAGGCCATCCCTCGATCCCGGCCAACAACCACCCGGTCCGGCACGGCCCGGTCGTCGGGATTCACAACGGGATCATCACCAACGACGACGAGCTGCTCGCCCCCCACTCCTGCGCGCGCGCCGAGCCGCGGATGACCGTCGACTCCGAGGCGATCTTCGCCCTCGCGGCGCACTCGCAGAACGATCCGCGTGCGCTCGAGGCGATCGCCGGCTCGATGGCGACCGCGTGGCTCGACCAGCGCGAGCCGGGAACCGTCTTCGCCGCCCGCGGCGTCGGCCGGCCGCTGTGGCTCGGTCGCGGCCGCAACGAGGTCTTCTTCGCGTCCACTCGCAGAGCGCTCGAGATCGCTTCCGAGTACACGGGCGTCCGGCTGCGGATGAGCGAGCTGCGCGACGGGACGTTCCTCGCGCTCCGCGACGGCCACCTCGCGCGCAACGCCCGCTTCCGCCCCGACCGCAGCTACGTCGAGGAGAGCGCCCTCCCAGCCGTCCGGGCACCGGGCCAGAGCGCCTACTGTCTCGCGCGCCTCGCCGCGATCGCGGCCGCAGCCGCCTAGCTAGCGCTGCAGCGTCCCGTCGCTCGCGACGTCCCGGCCCTGCTCCGAGAGTCGCTGGCGGACGAGGAACTGGAACGTCGACCAGGCTCCGCGCCGGGCGTCGAACATCCGATAGACCTGCCACTCCGTCAGGAGCGAGTCGTCCGCTCGCCGCGCCTCGGCCCAGTCGGCGAACTTCGGCAGCCGCCCGAGCTTCTCGGCCAGCACGACTCCCTGGTCGACGGCCCGCTCGAGCCTCTCCTCCCCCACCGGGACGTCGAACCCCGCCTCGCGCAGCGCATTCGTAAGCGAGCCGAATGTGTGCCAGTAGAGCGACTTCGATGGGAGGCGGCCCTTGTGCTCGTCGATGTCGCGCGCGGTCGGCGGCCGGCCGAGCTCCTCACCGAGCGTGCGCAGGAGGCCGAGCAGCTCCTCTCGGGTGGCGAACCGGCGCGGGACGAGCCCGGCCGCGCGCTTGGCCGCGTTCCACGAGCCGAAGTGCTCGATCACCGTCTGCGGATGCACCGCGGTCTCCGTGTCCGCGGCGAACTCGCGCATCGTGGGCGAGCGTTCGAGCCGCTCGGCGCAGGCGACGATCTCCGCCACGATCTGCTCGTCGGTGTAGCGCTTGCGGATACCGGCCTGAAACTTCGCGAGCTCCTGCGGGTCGATCGAGGCGAGCGCCCGATAGCGGGGCTTCTCAGCCATGTCAATAAGTGTAGAGCAGGTTGGGGAATCCGCAAGTAGTCCCGTGCAGGCGTGTCTCGGTACGCTCGCCTGATGCGCCTCCACCCCCCACTCGGGCTCGAGATCGCCGCGGCGCGCGGCGTCGCCGCGCTCTCGAGGCGCCTGGGAACCGGCGGCGGCACGACGATCCCGGGCAAGCTCCTCGCCGAGCTCGACCGCGGCGCGATCGACCGTCTCGCCGCGCGGCTCGCGGCGGGGACTGCGGTCGTGTCTGCCACGAACGGCAAGACGACGACGACGGCGATGGCGGCCGAGATCCTGCGCCCGCGACACCGGCTCGCGCACAACGCGGCGGGCGCGAACCTCGTCTCGGGCGTCGCCTCCGCGCTGCTCGACGCCGGTGGCGCCGACCTCGGGCTGTTCGAGGTCGACGAGGGTGCGCTGCCGGAGCTCGTGGAACGCCTGCGGCCGCGTGCGGTGTGCCTCGGCAACCTCTTCCGCGACCAGCTGGACCGGTACGGCGAGCTCGAGCTCGTGGCCCAGCGCTGGCGCGAGGCGGTGGCCGCCCTGCCTGCGGCGGCGCGGCTCGTCTACAACGCGGACGACCCGCAGCTCGCCGCGGTGGGCGAGGCGCACGCGGGCAGCGTCGCGTTCGGCCTCGACGACCCGCGCGTGGCTCGTCCGTCCCTGCAGCACGCGGCCGATTCGAAGTACTGCGTCCGCTGCGGCACGCCGTACGACTACGCCGCCGCGTACGTCGGTCATCTCGGCGACTACCGCTGCCCGCGCGGCGATCACGCCCGGCCGCCGCTGGAGGTCGCCGCACGGGACGTGTCTCTGCAGGGGCTGGAGCGTGCTGCATTCCGGCTCGACACGCCCGAAGGCTCATGCCGGATCGAGCTCGGCCTGCCCGGCCTCTACAACGTCTACAACGCGGTCGCGGCGGCCGCGCTCGCCCGCACACTGGGCGCAGACCTCGACGAGATCGCGGCCGGGTTGGAGCGCTTCTCCGCGGCCTTCGGCCGCTTCGAGCGCATCGCAGTCGGCGGCAAGCGGATCCTCCTGCTCCTGATCAAGAACCCAGCCGGCGCGAACGAGGCCGTCCGGACACTCGTGGACGGCGGCGCACCGCGCCTCGTCGTCGTCGCGCTCAACGACGAGATCGCTGACGGGCGCGACGTCTCGTGGATCTGGGACGTGGACTTCGAGCCACTCCTGCCGGGCCTGGAGACGCTCGTCGCGAGCGGGGGCCGCGCCGCCGAGCTCGCGCTCCGTTTCCGCTACGGCGGGCTCGACGAGGACGCGATCGAGCTCGAGCCTGACCTCGGCCGCGCGCTCGACCGCGGGCTCGAGCTGACGCCGGAGGGCGGCGAGCTCGTTGTCCTCCCCACCTACACCGCGATGCTCGGCCTGCAGCGACTCCTCGCCTCCCGCGGGCTCGCGAAGCCGTACTGGGAGCGCTCTGGATGACCGCGATCCGCGTCGGCCACCTCTATCCGGACTACCTCAACATCTACGCCGATCGCGGCAACATCGCCGTGCTCACGCGGCGAGCGGCTTGGCGCGGCCACGAGCTAGAAGTGACCGCACTGGGAATGGGAGACGCGATCGCGCCCGGCGAGCACGACCTCTACTACGTCGGTGGCGGCCAGGACCGCGAGCAGCTGCTCGTCGCGGAGGACCTGGCGCGGAAGGCGGAGCCGCTGCAGGAGGCGGTCGACGGCGGCGCGGCGGTGCTCGCGGTCTGTGGCGGCTACCAGCTGCTCGGCCGCGGCTATCGCGGCTTCCACGGCGAGGACATGCCGGGCATCGGGCTCCTCCCGCTCGAGACCGTCGCGGGCGAGCGCCGCATGATCGGCGACGTGCTGATCGAGTGTGAGCTCGAGCCCGGCGAGAAACGGACGCTGGCGGGCTTCGAGAACCACGCGGGACGCACGCGCCTCGACCCCGGCGCCGAGCCGCTCGGACGCGTGCTCGCCGGCTTCGGGAACGACGGGGAGAGCGGCTTCGAGGGCTGCCGGGCCGGACGCGTCATCGGCACTTACCTCCACGGGCCGCTCCTGCCCCGCAACGCGTGGCTCGCCGACTGGCTCCTCGCGCAGGCGCTCGCGCACCGGCTCGGCACCGACGAGGCTCCCCGGCTCGAGCCGCTGCCCGATGAGCTCGAGCGCCGCGCCCACGAGGTATCCGCCGGTCGCGCCCGCTCCCGCGGCGGGCGCTTCGACGGCTAACCGACCCCTGCGATCTTCAGCACCTTCTCGACAGCGACCCGCAACGGCTCCGGCACCTCGCCGTTGCCGCGGTAGCGCAGCCATGCCTTCTGCGGCTTGCGGCCGCGGGTGCTCGCTCTCAGCCCGGAGACCGTCTCGAAGTCCGGCGTCAGCACGACTGTCCGCCGGCTGCCGGCGACCTCGCGGATCAGTCGGTTGACGACCCGCTCCGACTCGACCGGCCGCAGGCCGCGCGGAGCGTCGCGGTCGTGGACGACGACGTACGGGATGCTGCAGGCGTTGGCGATGCGCGCGAAGAGGGGCATGTTGCCCTTGCCGCCGCACTCGAGCACGAGGATCCCCTCCTTGTCGGCGTCGACGCCGAGCGCGTCGAACACGAGCGGGAACGTCAGCTTCTCGGTGCGCCCCTCGACGAGCACGGCGCAGCGCGCGAGGAAGAGCTCGGCGCGGTCGCTGTCGAACTCCGAGAGCGCACGGAACGTCTCCGCCTCCGCGAGCGGCTCCGGCTGGAAGAGCGACGTCCCGCCGGTGGGCGTGTGACGGACGAGCGCAAGCTCCTCGAGCTTGTCGACGCTGAGGAACACCGGCGCGTGCGTCGAGTAGAGGATCTGGTTGCCCGCCTGCGCGAGATCCCGCAGAAGGCCGTAGAGGTGGCGTTGGGCATGTGGGCTGAGATAGAGCTCCGGCTCCTCGATCAGGAGCACGAAGTGGCGAAGATTCGAGCCGACGAGCCGCTCCATGCCCGCCACGAGCGCGAGTCCCCCGTCCGCCTTGGCCCAGTGATGGTCGACGAGCGGCGGTTGGAAGAGCTCGGCGACCTCGGCAGCGCCCCTCCCGGTGGCCGGTGCTACGAGCGTCCGGGAGCGGAGGTTCGCCGGCAGGAAGAGCACCGGCGGCGCCCCTTTGCGATTGAGATTCAGCGTGTCGGGCGGCTTGGCGTCGAGGAAGATCGTTCCCTTGGCGACGTCCGCCTCGAGGCGGATCCGCCCTCCGGCCCCGTCGCGGGCGACGTCGTCGATGGTCGGCGGCGGCGCGGCGGCCTCGAGCAGCGTCCAGATCGCGGTCAGCACGGTGGACTTACCGCTCGAGGCCTCCCCGACGAGAGCGCACACGGAGCCCGGCGTGAGCTCGAGCTCGCGGGCCGCGCGATACCCCTGGATCGAGACGCGTCTGAGTGGCGGCGCCATCGCCCTTACGGTGCCCAGAGGGCGCCGAGATAGACCGCCGGGTCGCCGGGTTGCCAGCGGCCGAGGAAGCGCTGGATCGGCGGGTGGAGCACGACGTCGTCGAGCTCACCCGGGTCGAACAGGCGATGGCCGCGCACGGCCGCATCGGTCGAGGTGACGCGTTCGAGCGAGCGTCCCGAGAGGTCGGCCGCGAAGATGATGTGCACCACGTGCTTGCCGACGAAGGCACGCTTCGGCGCGATCGAGTCGACGACGGCGACCGGCCCCTCGAACGTGAGATCGTCGCCGATCCCCACCTCCTCCGTGAGCTCCCGGCGCAGCCCCTCGACGAGGCTCTCGCCGCTGTTGACGCCGCCGCCCGGCAGGAGCCAGTACTCGCCGCGTCCCGACTTCTCGTGCCTGCACAGCAGGACACGCCCCTCCCAGCGGAGGACGGCCGAGACCCGGATGCGCGGTTCGAGGGGCATCAGTGGGCGGAGCTGCCGAAGCCTCTCTCGCCGCGGTCGCTCGCGGGAAGCTCGGTTACCTCTCTCGGCTCGGGCAAGACCACCGGGACGACGACGAGCTGCGCGATCCGCATCCCCGGCTCGACGACGAATCGCTCGTTCCGGTCGGTGTTGAGCAGCACGACCTTGAGCTCCCCGCGGTAGCCGGCGTCGACGAGGCCCGGCGAGTTCAGAACTGCGATGCCGTGCCGCGCGGCAAGCCCCGAACGCGGCTGGACGAAGCCCGCGTGGCCGTCGGGGATCGCCACCGCGAGGCCGGTTCCGACGAGCGCCCGCTCCCCCGGTCCGAGCTCGACTCTCTCGCTCGCGGAGAGATCCAGGCCCGCGTCGCCCTCGTACGCCCTCGTAGGCAGCGTCGCCTCCTCGTGGAGGCGCGTCACGGGCAGGTCGGTCATGCACCCTTCCGGCGGCGTCTCGGTACCTCCTCGGCGATCAGGTACGGCGCGTAGCGGCGCAGCTCGCGGCGCGGCAGGCGGGCGACGACGAGGACGCCTTCCGGTGTGTCCTCCCGCTCGTCGATCGGGGCGCCGAGCGCGTACAGCTCGTTCAGGCGTCCCCCCTCCTCGTACGGCAGCAGGAGGCGCACGCGCTCGAACCGCTCGCCGAAGCGCTCGGCGATCCGCGCTCGCAGCTCGTCCAGACCCTCGCCGGTGAGCGCGGAGATCTGCAGCGCGTCCGGGTATCGGTTCGCGAGCCGGCGCCGGCCGAGCGTGTCCACGGCGTCGATCTTGTTGACCACGAGCTCGACCGGCAGCTCGTTTGCACCGATCTCGCGCAGAACGTCATCGACGGCGGCGATCTGCTCCACGAGGCGCTGCTCGGAAGCCGAGCCGTCGACGACATGGAGGACGACGTCGGCGACGAGCGTCTCCTCGAGCGTCGCGGCGAAGCCCTCCACCAGCTGATGCGGCAGACGCCGGACGAACCCGACGGTGTCGGTGACGAGGTAACGGCGCCCCTCGTGTTCGAAGCCGCGCGTGGTCGGGTCGAGCGTCTCGAACAGGCGGTCGCGCACCGAGACGCCGGCGTCGGTGAGCGCATTGAGGAGCGTCGACTTGCCGGCGTTCGTGTAGCCGGCGAGCGCCACCGTCGGCGTCTCGGTGCGCCGCCGCTCCTTGCGCCGGACGTCGCGCTGGCGGCTCAACTTGCGCAGCCGCTCGCGGAGGAGCGTGACGCGGCGGCGCGCCAGGCGCCGGTCCGTCTCGAGCTGTGACTCACCCGGGCCGCGGGTCCCGACGCCGCCGCCGAGGCGCTCGAGGTGCTGCCACATCCCCCGCATCCGCGGGAGGTTGTATTCGAGCTGCGCGAGCTCGACCTGGAGCTTTCCCTCGGCACTGACGGCGTGCTGGGCGAAGATGTCCAGGATCAGCTGCGTGCGGTCGACGACCCGCGCCTGGAGCGCGTTCTCGAGCGCGCGCTGCTGGGGCGGGCTCAGCTCGTCGTCGACGATCAGGACCTCTGCCTGGGCCTCGCGGTAGCCCTCCTTGAGCTCCTCGAGCTTGCCCTTGCCGACGTACGTGCGCGCGTCGGGGAGCCGCCGGTGCTGGACAACGCGGCCGACCGGCTCGACTTGCGCCGTCCGCGCCAGCTCCTCGAGCTCGGCGAGCTCGTCGGCGCCGTCGGTCCCTTGCGCGAGCACGGCGACGAGGAGCCCACGCTCGGGCTCGGCCGCCCAGGAGCGATCGGGCTGTCTCACCGCCATCCGGCGGTCATTATGACTCCTGCCATGCCCATTTCCGATCTCGCCACCCGAACGCTCGAGCTCGTCGACGTGCCCTCGGAGAGCCGCCGGGAACGGCCCGCGATGGAGCTCGTGCGGAGCCTCCTGCCCGGTGAGCCGCTCTACGACGACGGCGAGGCCTTCGTCTGGGGAGAGGCCGCAGCGCCGGTTGCCCTCGCAGGCCACGTCGACACGGTGCCGGCACAGGGGAACCTCCCGGGGCGGATCGCCGACGGAGCCGTGCACGGCCTCGGGGCGAGCGACATGAAAGGCGGCGTCGCGGTGATGCTCGAGCTCGCGCGCGCGGAGGCGCCGGCTCGCTACGTCTTCTTCACGCGCGAGGAGGTCGCCGTCGAGGAGAGCCCGCTGCCCGCCGCCTTCGCGAGCGGCGTGCTCGCGGGCACCGAGCTTGCCGTCGTGCTCGAGCCGACGGACGCGATCCTCCACGCCGGCTGCCTGGGGAACCTGCAGGCCCGGGTCGAGTTCCACGGCGAGAGCGCGCACTCGGCACGGCCGTGGACGGGACGCAACGCGATCCACCTGCTCGCCGATGGTCTTGCGCCACTCGCTCGCCTGGAGCCGCTCGAGGTCGAGCTCGACGGGCTCGTCTACCGCGAGGTGCTGAGCGTAGTCGGCGTCGAGGGCGGGATCGCGCAGAACGTGGTCCCCGCCCTCGCCTCGGCCGAGCTCAACTTCCGCTTCGCGCCCGGCCGCTCGCGCGAAGAAGCCGAGGCGCGGCTCCGCGAGCTCGTGCCGGACGGCGAGCTGCACGTCCTCCACAACTCACCGTCGGCGCCGCCCGCGCTCGGGAACCCGCTCGTCGAGCGGCTGCGCGAGCTCGTTCCGGACGTCGCCCCGAAGCAGGCGTGGACGCCGGTGGCGCAGTTCGCCGAGCAGGGGATCGACGCGATCAACTACGGCCCCGGCGCGACGGCGTACGCGCACCGGCAGGACGAGCAGATTCCGATCGCGAACCTGCACGCGGTGTACGACACGCTGGCTAGGTTCCTCTCGTGATCAACCCTGTGCTGGCCGAGATGGCCGTGTACCCGTTCACGCGGCTCGAGGAGGAGCGGAGGAGGCTTCTGGCGGCCGGCGTGGACGTGATCGACTTCGGCAAGGGCGATCCGAACGAGCCAACCGACCCGCTGATCCGCCAGGCGCTCGTCGAGGCGCTGCCGGAACGGGCGCCGTATCCCCTCGCACAGGGCCTGCCCGAGCTGCGCGAGGCGGCGTCCGGCTGGCTCGAGCGGCGCTTCGGCGTCGCGGTCGACCCCGACACGGAGATCGTGCCGACGTACGGCTCGAAGGAGGCGATCTTCTCGCTCGCGCAGGTGCTCGGAACCGGCGGGCGCGTGGTGGCGTTCGGCGAGCCGGCGTACCCGGTGTACGAGCGCGGCGCGCTCTTCGCCGGAGCTCGGGTGCAGACGCTGCCGCTGCGCCGCGAGAACGGCTTCCTGCCGGATCTCGCGGAGCTCGACGACGACGTCGCGCTCGTCTGGGTCAACTACCCGCACAACCCGACCGGCGCGGTCGCGCCGCGCGAGTTCTACGACGAGCTCGCGGAGGCGGCGGAGCGCCAGGACTTCGTGGTGGGCTCGGACGAGGCGTACACGGAGCTCTGGTTCGACGATCCGCCGCCGTCGGCGCTCCAGGCGGCCGATCGCTCGCGCATCGTCGTCTTCCAGACGCTGAGCAAGCGCTCGTCGATGACGGGCTACCGCTCCGGTTTCGTCGCCGGCCCGCCCGAGATCGTCGCGGCACTGAAGGCGTACCGTCCGACCGTGGGGACAGCGCCGCAGGAGTTCGTACAGCGGGCCTCCGTCGCGGCCTGGAACGACGAGCGTCACGTCGAGGAGACCCGTGCGCGCTACCGCGCGAAGCGGGATGTGCTGATCCCTGCGATCGAGGCGCGCGGCTGGGAGATCGTGGCGAGCGAGGCGACGATGTACCTCTGGGTCGTCGGGCCCGACCCCGACGTGCTGCTCGAGCGCGGGCTGATCGTCTCTCCGGGCGAGATGTTCGGCCCGAGCGGCGAGGGCTACGTCCGCTTCGCGCTCGTGCCGACGCTGGAGGAGTGCGAACGGGCGGCTGAGATCCTGCGGGAGGTCACTTGATGGACGTCGAAGGCACGATCGCGGCGCTCGATCGCGGCGAGGTGCGGGTCGCGGAGAAGGTCGACGGCGACTGGCGCGTGAACGAGGAGGCGAAGTCGGCGATCCTCGAGTACTTCCGGATGCGGAAGGTCGAGCCGATCGAGGTCGGCCCGTTCGAGTACCTCGACAAGATCCCGCTCAAGCATGACCACGCCGAGCGCGGAGTGCGCGTCGTGCCGCCCGCGACGGCGCGCTACGGCTCGTTCCTCTCGCCGGGCGTGATCCTGATGCCGAGCTACGTCAACATCGGCGCCTGGGTCGGCCCGAACACGATGGTCGACACATGGGCCACGGTCGGCTCGTGCGCGCAGATCGGGGCCGACGTGCATCTCGCCGGCGGCGTCGGGGTCGGCGGGGTCCTGGAGCCGCTGCAGGCGCGGCCGGTGATCGTCGAGGACGGAGCCTTCGTCGGCTCGCGTTGCATCCTCACGGAGGGCGTCGTGATCGGCGAGCAGGCGGTGCTGGCGCCGAACGTCTCGCTGACCGGCTCCGTGCCCGTCATCGACGTCACGGGGCCGGAGCCGGTCGAGCATCGGGGTTACGTGCCGCCGCGGGCGGTGGTCGTGCCGGGCACGCGGCCCAAGGAGTTTCCGGCCGGGACGTGGGAGGTGGCCTGCGCCCTCGTCGTCGGGTGGCGGAGCGAGAAGACGGATCTCAAGACGAGCCTCAACGACGTCCTGCGCGAGTTCGAGATCGGCTCCTGACCCTCTCGTGACCAATCGTGAGTCGGCCCACGCCCCCACCCAAAGGGCGGGGTAGCTCTCCCTCCGCCCTCGGAGGCGAGGATATCGGCGAACCCGTTACCGGTCCGTATCGGCTTCCCGGCCGGGCACCGGCACTTCGTCGAGCGGCTCCGCCGGCCCCGTGAGCCAGGCCCGGCCTTCCTCGAGTCGCACTCGCAAGTCGCCGCCAGGGAAGTGCACGAGGACCTCGCCGTCGGGGTTCGTCGCAGCCGCGACCGCGACCGCGCTCGTCCCCGAAGCCGCCGTCTCCCCCACGCCACGTTCCCAGACGCGTGCCGTGACCTCGCCGGGTCGCTCGATGCGGACGACCTGGACGTTCGTCCGCGCCGGGAAGCGCGGATGCCCCTCGAGGCGCGGGCCGAGCTCGCCGATCCGCGCCGGATCCCCGACCACGACTGCATGAGGGTTGCCGACCGAGACCGGAGTCAGCTCGACGCCGTCCACCACCTCGGTCGTCCCCACCTCCACCGGCCCCAGCTCCGACTCGTAGAGGCCGTCCTCCGTCCGCTTCACCGCCACGGTTCGGGGCCCGATGTGGACGCGAGCCTGCGACGAGCCGCTGCGGCTCATGAGCCAGGCGGCCGCGATGCGCGTCCCGTTGCCGGACATCTCGGCGCGCGAACCGTCCGGGTTGACGATGCCGATCGTCACGTCGTCGCCGTCGACCGACAGCACCTCGACCACGCCGTCCGTGCCGGACAGGTCGAGGCCGCCCGCCGGGCCTTCATAGACTAGGTAGACGTTCCCGTGTGCGTGCCAGCGCGACGATCTCAGCAGCGGTCTCCTCCGGCGGCCGGTCCGCCGCGACGATAACGAGCCCTTCGAGGCGCCGCAGCCACTTGCGCTGGTACGCGGCGTAGCGCCGGGTGCGCACGATCAGCGCCTCGATCGCCTTCTGGCGCGGCAGCGTCGCCACCTCGTGGAGGCCGATGATCTTGCTGGCGGTCGCGGACGGCTCGGCGACCAGCGCGTTGCGCACCTCCTCCTCGACCCCAGCCTCGAACATTCGTCGCGTCCGTTCCGCAATCCTCCGGTCGAGCTCGGGCTTTGGCACGTCGAGCCCCACGAGGAGGGTCGGATGCCGCCAGGCGCCGCCGAACAGGCTCTCCCGGCGCGGTACGAGCGACCGTCCCGCCTCCGCGAGCTCGAGCGCCCGGACGACACGGCGGCGGTCGTTGGGATGGATTCGCGTCGCGGCCGCTGCGTCGAGTTCGCGGAGTCGGGTGTGTGCCGCGTCCGGCCCCGCCTCCTCGTAGAGCCGTTCCCACCGTTCGCGCGCGCCGGGCGCGGGTGCGGGCGGCAGCTCGAGCTCGGCGAGAGCGGCCCGGAAGTAGAGGCCCGTCCCGCCAACGACGAGCGGCGTCCTCCCGGCCTCGACGATCTCGTCGACGGCCGCGTGCGCGAGCGGCGCGTACTCGCCCACCGACGCGACGTGCGAGAGCGGCCAGATGCCCACCAGTCGCTCCGGATGGGGCGAGCGGTTCGTGAGGATCGGCAGAGCGTCGTAGACCTGCATCGCGTCAGCCGAGACGACGTCGGCGGGGATCAGCGTGGCAACCGCCGCTGCGACGTCCGACTTCCCGCTTGCTGTCGGCCCGAAGAGGCCGATGACATGCTCAGCCACGAAGGCGCGCGCGGACGAGCCCGAGCTCCTCGTCTGTCACGTCGGCCCCGCGGAGGTACTGTTCCACGCCGCCGTAGCGGCGCTCGAGCTCGGCGAACACCCCCGTCATCGAGGCTGCGGGCGTCTGCGCGATCCGCCGGAGCCGCTCGAGCTCCTCTTCGCTCTCAGCTGCCGCGAACCACCCCTCGTGCCGAGGTCGCAGCCGCTCTTCGCTCAGCGCGTAATCCGCCGCAATCTCCTCGTCGTCGACACCAGCGACGTGGAGGAGAAACGCAGACAGAAGGCCAGTGCGGTCCTTGCCGCCCGCGCAGTGGATGACGACACCGCCTGCCGGCGCGCTGGCGACCGCGCGAACGGCCGCGGCCACGTTCGACCTGAAGCGCTCGAGGAAGACCAGGTACACGTCCCGAGTCGAGGTCGTTACGTCTGGGGCGGCTGCGACCGCGGCGTCGAGCTCCTCGGCGATCTCGTCCCACTCGGCCTCGCTCGCCTCCATGAACGGGACGTGCACGACCTCGACCGGGAGCTCCGCCGGCGCATCCTCAGTCCGCTCCTGGTCACCGCGAAGGTCGATCACGGTTCGAACGCCGTGGTCGACGAGCGCCTGCCACCCCTCCTCGCTCAGCTGGCGGACGCTGTCGGCCCGCACGACGGCGCCGAACCGGGTCTCACCGCCCTCGTGCGTGGGTAGGCCGCCGAGCTCGCGGACGTTGAGACAGCCGTCCCAGACGAGGTCTCTAGGCTGCGGCTGCCGCAAGGTGAGTACCGCGCAGCGTCGTCGAGGTCGCACCCGCGATCGCGACCGAGGCGAGCTCGCCCGGAGCGGCGTCGCCGCTGAAGTTGACCGTGGTGTTCCGGCGTGTCCGGCCGCGCAGGAGCTCGGGCTCGGTCCGGCTGGGGCCTTCGACGAGCACCTCCTCGACCATCCCGACGCGGCCCGCGTTCCGCTCCGCGGCGACCCGCTGCACGACCTCTACCAGCTGCTCTATGCGCTCGCGCTTCAGCTCGTCGGGCAACTGCTCCGGCATCGCGGCGGCCTCGGTGCCGGCGCGCGGGGAGTAGACGAACGTGAAGGCGCCGTCGTAGCCGACCTCCTCCACGACCTCGAGCGTCTCGCGGAAGTCGTCCTCGGTCTCGCCCGGGAAGCCGACGATGATGTCGGTCGTGAGCGCGAGGTCCGGGATCGCGGCCCGAAGCTCCGCCACCAGACGCAGGTAGCGCTCGCGCGAGTACGTCCGCCGCATCGCCTTGAGGATCCGGCTCGACCCGGACTGGAGCGGCAGGTGCGCGTGCTCGCAGACCGCGGCACACTCCGCCATCGCGGCGATGACATCGCGGCGGAAGTCCTTCGGGTGCGGGCTCGTGAAGCGGATCCGCTCGATCCCGGGGACGGCATCGACCGCGCGCAGGAGCTCCGCGAAGCTCGAACCCACGTCGCGACCGTAGGAGTTGACGTTCTGGCCGAGCAGCGTCACCTCGCGGACGCCCTCCACTGCGAGCCGTTCGACCTCCGCGAGGACCTCGCCCGGACGCCGGGAGGTCTCGCGGCCACGGACGGCCGGCACGATGCAGTACGAGCAGACCGAGTTACAGCCCATCGAGACCTGCACCCAGGCCTGGAAGCGCCGCTCGCGCCGGACTGGAAGCTTCGCTGCGAAGGCGCGCTCCTCGCCGGTGCCGAACGCGCCGCGAGCGACGCCCTCGCCGCCGGCGCCGAGCCAGTCGCCGAGGTGCGAGATCGTGCCGGGCCCGAACGCGACGTCCACGTCCGGGTAGAGCTCGAACAGCCGCTCCCGCTGCGCCTCCGCGTAGCAGCCGCCGACGGCGACGACCGTCCCCGGCCGCTCGCGCTTCAGCTTCGCCGCATTGCCCATGTGGGCGGCGAAGCGCGTGTCGGGCTTCTCGCGGATCGTGCAGGTATTGAGGACGATCACGTCCGCCTCGGCCTGCGAAGCCGCCTCGCCGAGCCCGAGCTCTTCGAGCAGTCCTTTGATGCGCTCGGAGTCGTGCGCGTTCATCTGGCAGCCGAACGTCGTGACGTAGTAGCGGCGCACGGCGGAAGGGTAGCCCCGTTGCTACTCAGGCCCTGCGTGCTCGACGGCGTCCGCGGCGCGGTGCACGCGCAGCTCGCCGCCGACGATGTGGCCCACCTTGCCGGTGTCCGGGTACTCCGTCACGTCCGGGTCGGCGTTCGTGGACACGATGAGCACGCGCGCAGGCGTGTCCGACTCGTTCCGGACTTCCTTCGCGCCCTCGGGCCCGCGCGGGAAGACGACGACGTCGCCCTCGGCGAGGACGCGCTCGCCTTTGGGTGTCCGCAGCGTCGGCGTGCCGCGGAGGACGACGATCATCTCCTCGCTGCCGTGGTGGAGGTGGTTCCAGTTCTCGCCGCCCGGTTGGAGCTCCCAGACCGAGGCGCCGAGCGCGCAGGCCTCGGGGCGGTCGAGACGGAGGGCTCCGACGCCGCCCCAGTCGGGGACCTCGTCCCAGACGTTCGACATCACGCTGCCTGGATCGGCGAGTCGGCTGCCGGCTCCGGCTGCTCGTGCGCCGGCGGAGGCGCTGTCGTCGACGCGTGGTTCTTCGCCACTTCGACCGCGCGGCTCTCCCGGATCACGGTCACCTTCACCTGGCCGGGGTACTCGAGCCGGTCCTCGATCTCGCGCGCGATCTCGTGGGCGAGGAGCGCCGCCTCGTCGTCGCCGACGTCGCCCGGGCTGACGATGACCCTGATCTCGCGTCCGGCCTGGAGCGCGTAGACCTTCTCGACGCCCCGCTTGGAGGCCGCGAGCTCCTCGAGCGCCTCGAGGCGCTTGATGTAGGCCTCGAGGCTCTCGCCGCGCGCGCCGGGCCGGCTTGCCGAGACGGCGTCCGCCGCGATCAGGAGGACGGCCTCCACCGTTTGCGGTTGTACCTCGTAGTGGTGCGCCTCGATCGCGTGGACGACTCCCTGGGACTCGCCGTAGCGACGCGCGAGCTGGGCGGAGATGAGCGCGTGCGAGCCCTCCACCTCGTGCGTCATGGCCTTGCCGAGGTCGTGCAGCATCGCCGCGCGCTTCGCCGTCTGGACGCTTGCCTGGAGCTCGGTCGCCATGATCCCTGCGAGATGCACGACCTCGAGCGTGTGCTTGAGGACGTTCTGGCCGTAGCTCGTCCGGAAGCGGAGCCGGCCGAGGATCTGGACGAGCTCGTCGGGGAAGGGCCCGCAGTTCGCCTCGAAGACCGCCTGCTCGCCCGCCTGGCGGACGACCTCCTCGACCTCGGCCTTCGACTCGTAGTACGTCTCCTCGATCCGCGCCGGGTGGATCCGGCCGTCCTCGAGGAGCTTCGTGACGGTCAGGCGCGCGACCTCTCGCCGGAGCCCGTCGAACGAGGAGAGGACGACCGCATGCGGCGTGTCGTCGACGATGAAGTCCACACCGGTCAGGTGCTCGAGCGACCGGATGTTGCGACCCTCCCGCCCGATGATCCGGCCCTTCATGTCGTCGGAGGGGAGCTCCACGACCGTGACGGTGGTCTCAGCGGTGTGACTCGCCGCGACGCGCTGCAACGCGTCGGCAACGAGGTTGCGCGCCCGGCGCTTCGACTCCGCGCGCGCCTCGTCTTCGAGCGTCCGGACGCGCCGCGCGAGCTCGTGGCGCGCCTGCTCTTCTCCGCGCTCGAGCAGGAGCGCCCGCGCCTCGGCCTGCGTCAGGGCCGCCACGCGCTCGAGCTCGGCGAGCTGGGCGTTCTTCGTCTCCTTGAGCTCGTCCTGCAGCTGGCGGATGTGCTCTTCCCGGTCGGCGAGTCCCTGGTCGCGGCGTGAGAGCTCCTCGAGCCTCTGCTCGATCTCGAGCTCCTTCGCCAGGACGCGCTCCTCGATCTTCAGCACCTGTTCGCGCCGGTCGGTGAGCTCGGTGTCGATCTCGCTGCGCAGGCGGACGGCCTGCTCGCGGGCCTCGACCTGCGCCTCGCGCCGCACTGCATCGCCCTCTCGACGCGCGTCGTCCAGCAGCTGGTCGCGGATTCGGCGGGCTTTGGAGACTCCGGTGGTGCCGAAGACCGAGACCGCGAGCAGGGCGAGGGCGGCGCCTCCGGCGATCCCGATGGCAATTCCGATCCCGATCATGTGCCGGCTCCTCGGTCGGGGACCCAGCCGCCTTCGGCGGCACGTCCCATCCGCGCCGGACCTACGCGGCAGCTATCCGAGAAGCCGTATCTCCGGCAGGCAGGGACCTGCCGGAAACTCGCTGCGCTACCTCGCGCGCGACCTCCGAGTCGTCGGAACTGAGTGGTTGATCATCGGATGCGGTTTCGGAAAAGCTGCTTTTGCAGGCAAAACGTCGAATGGAATGCTCCAGGATCCTACCGCTTCTCAGGCCTCGAGCGCAAACGACGACGCGACCTCGTCCAAGCGTGTCGCGCGAGAAGCCGCGCCCGGCCAGGCGCCGCAGAAGCGCCGGCGTGACGCTCTCGTTCGCGAGCGCCCGCCGCAGCCGCTCGAGCTCGGGCTCGAGGGCGGCGACGGCGCTTCGCCGCCACCTCCGGGGCGATCAGGCGCCGCAGGAGGTCGGCTCGGATCGCCGCGTCCCCGTAGCCGCGGCGCGCGAGCAGCTCGGCGCGGCTCTCTGCCAGGCGGGCGTCGTCGATCGCACCGGCACGGGCAAGTGACGCGATCGCGTCCTCGCGCGCGGCGGCGGAATGTCCAGCCCGCGCGAGCCGCTGCTCGAGAGCTCGCTCGGAGCGGTCGCTCGCGGCGAGCGATCGCGTGGCCGCTGCGAGCGCCTTCGCGCGTCGGACCCCGCGCGCGAGCTCCCGTGCCGTGGACCGATCCAGTGGGCGCCCGACCGTGAGTCCAGCCCGCACGACGGCATCCGTCGGCAACACACGCCACGGCCGGCCGTCGAGCTCGACGGCGACCCGGCCGCGCTTCCGCTCGCGCAGCGCGGACGAAACCCGTGACGACCGGGGTCACGCCTCCGCTTCGGCCGACGCGAGCGCCTCCGCCGCGACCTCCGCCTTGCCGTTCGCTGCCGCGGACTCCTCGGCGGCGATCGGCAGCAGCCGCGCGGACGCGACCTGGTCCGAGCCGAGCTCCACCTGGATCGCCTGGAGGATCTGCTGCGTGACGTCGGGGTGCTCGCGCAGGAAGGCCGTCGCGTTCTGGCGGCCCTGGCCGAGCCGCTCGTCGCCGAAGCTGAAGTACGAGCCCGACTTCGTGAGGATCTTGCGGTCGATCGCCGAGTCGAGCACCGTGCCTTCCCAGGAGATGCCGGAGCCGTAGATGATGTCGAACTCCGCCTGCTTGAACGGCGGCGCGACCTTGTTCTTCACGACCTTGACGCGCACCCGGTTCCCGAACGCCTCGACGCCCTCCTTGAGCGTCTCGATGCGGCGGATGTCGAGCCGCACGGACGAGTAGAACTTCAGCGCGCGACCGCCCGGCGTCGTCTCGGGGTTCCCGAACATGACGCCGATCTTCTCGCGCAGCTGGTTGGTGAAGAGGCAGATCGTGTCGGTGCGGTTGAGGGTGCCGGCGAGCTTGCGCAGGGCCTGGCTCATGAGGCGCGCCTGCAGACCGACGTGGCTGTCCCCCATCTCGCCCTCGATCTCGGCCTTCGGCGTCAGCGCCGCGACCGAGTCGATCGCCACGACGTCGAGGGCGCCCGAGCGGATGAGGAGCTCCGTGATCTCGAGCGCCTGCTCGCCCGTGTCCGGCTGCGAGACGAGGAGGTCGTCGATGTCGACGCCGATCCGTTTCGCGTACGCCGGGTCCATCGCGTGCTCGGCGTCGATGAAGGCGCAGATGCCGCCCCGGCGCTGCGCCTCGGCGATCACGTGGTAGACGAGCGTCGTCTTGCCGGAGGACTCGGGGCCGAAGATCTCGACGATGCGGCCGCGCGGCAGGCCGCCGATCCCGAGCGCGAGATCGAGCGCGAGCGAGCCCGTGGAGACGGCGCCCACAGAGACCGCGGCGCGGTCGTTCATCTTCATGACCGATCCCTTGCCGAACTGCCGCTCGATCTGGCCGAGCGCCACGTCGAGTGCTTCGTGCTTGTCCACCTCAGCCTCCTAGAGCGACAGATTCCAAGACTTCGTACCGCGCCCCGTCGGGGTGCAGCCGGGATAGGTAAGCAGCCGCGTCGGACGGAACGAACGTTCGTACCACCGGCGGCGGCTCGAGCCGGAGCCGGGGACGCGCTCGCGCCAGCGCGCGACCGTGAGGTGCGGCAGCCAGGGCCGGCCTTCGCGACGGTAGACGCCGAGACGCTCCAGCCGCTCCTGGACGTCCCCGGCGAGCAGCGTCGCTTGCCCTCCGTCGTCCTCGAGGACGAGCATGCCGACGCTCCGCGTCTCGCGATAGCGGCTCGGCGTGAGTCGGATCTCCCCCGCCCCTGCCGCGGCGTCGCGCAACGCCTCGACGATCGATTCGAGCTCGCCCGCCGGCCGGTGGCCGAGGAACGCGAGCGTGACGTGCAGGTGCTCTCGCCGGACGACGCGAACGCCTGTGAGCTGCGCACGCTGCCACCGCTCGATCCCGTCGAGCACGTCGTCGGGCAGGCGCAGCGCGAGGAAGAGCCGGAGCCGTTCATCGCCGCTCACGCTAGCGGCCGGAGTCATGCGGCTTCGTCGCGACTTCCCGTCAGAAGCGCACGCAGGAGATGGAGCGCCGTGACGGTCGCGCGCACCCGCACCTGCCCGCGCTCGCCGGGCAGGTCGAGCATGCGGGCCAGCGACCCGTCCGGGCCGGCGGCGTGCAGATGGACGCGCCCCACCGGCTTCTCGGGCGTTCCTCCGCCGGGGCCGGCGACGCCGGTCACCGCCACGGCCACGTCGGCGCCGAGCCGCCGTCGCGCGCCCTCGGCCATCGCGGCCGCGACCTCGGCAGAGACGGCGCCGTGCTGCGCGATCAGCTCCTCGGGCACGTCCAGCTCGGAGCGCTTCACCTCGTCCGCATACGCGACGACGCCGCCGACGAAGCTCGCGCTCGAGCCGGGCACGTCCGTGAGCCGCGCCGCGACCATGCCGCCCGTGCACGACTCGGCGGTCGCGAGCCGCAAGCCGTTCGCGCCCGCCAGCGAGAGCACGAGCTCCTCCACCCGTCGCTCGTCGCGCGCGAACAGCCACTGCTCGAGGCGCTCCGCAAGCCCCGCCTCGAGGACGTCCCCGCGCTCCTCCGCGCCGGGCTCGACGACGAGGTCGACGTGGATCTCGAACTCCCGCGCGCAGATGGTCGCCTCGACCCCGTCCCCGTCGCCGCCCGCTTCCTCGAACGCTCGCGCCACGGCCGACTCGCTCACGCCGAAGAGCCGCAGCACGCGCCGTCCCGGGGGTCGCGTCCGCTCCAGCAGCTCCCGCATCGGCTCGCTGGCCAGCGCGTTCGGCCAGAGTCGCCGCAGCTCGCCCGGCGGCCCGGGCAGGACGACCACGACGCAGCCCGTCGGCGCCCGGAAGACGAGCCCCGGAGCCGTGCCCGCGAGGCCGATGGAGACCGCCGGAGCAGGCCGCGTCGCCTGCTTCGTCACACCGGACGCGAAGTCCCCGTACGGCCTCCGCAGGCGCTCCGCAACCGCGCGGGAGATCGACTCGATCTCCTGCTCGAGCGCCTCGTCCACGACGAGCTCGAGCCCGGCTGCGCGCGCGACCAGCTCCACCGTGCGATCGTCGTGCGTCGGCCCGAGACCGCCGGAGACGAGGCACGCGTCCGCTTCCAACCCCTCACGGAAGGCAGCCTCGAGCTCGGCGGGAGCGTCCCCGACGATCGTGATCCGGGCCGGCTCGAGCCCGTGGCTCAGCGCCTCGGCGGCAAGGAAAGGGCCGTTCCTGTCGGTGCGCTCGCCGCGGACGAGCTCACTGCCGGTGACGACGACGACCGCGCGCGGCCGCTCGCTCACCCGCGCAGGCGCGTCGTCCGGTTCGGTGTGACGAGGACGCGGAGGTTGTGCACGGCCGGCAGCGCGACGGCGCGGCCGTCGAGCGTGACGCGGAGGCCGGCGGGCGTGCGCACGAGGAGGTAGAAGCGGCTGCCTGGGAGCCGGTCGGTCTGTCCCGCTTCCACCGTTCCCTGGAAGTCGACCTTGCCGGAGGCCCTGCTGCGGCGCACCTCGACGTAGGTCCCGCGGCCGACGCCGTGCAGGACGAGCTGGCTGGTGGCCGCCGAGTGGCGGTGCTGCTTCTTCCCCAGTCCCGGCACGTGCGTGGAGGAGCCGGGGATTTGCCAGGCAGCGAAGACGAGGACCCCCAAGAGCACGATGCCGGCGAGCACGAGCAGCACAGCGCGGCGTTCGAGGCGCCGTTCGCGCGTCCGGATCCGCCGCCTCTCCGGCCGCGGAGGCAGCTCGTCGCGCCAGCTCGTGATGAAGCGCGACGCGTATTCGTCGACGTAGACGTCGCCGTCGAGCCCGAGGTACTCCGCGTACGTCCGCAGGAAGCCGCGGATGTACGCATCGCCAGGAATGGACGTGAAGTCCTCCTCCTCGAGCGCGCGGATGTACTTCGCGCGGATCTTGGTCGCAAGCTCGATCTCGGGGTAGCCGAGCCCCTGCCGCTCACGCGCCTCCCGCAGGCTGTTGCCGATCTCGAACACAGCGGGAGTCTAGAGCTCAGTGCTCGAGGTGCAAGAGGAGCTCGTACAGTCCCACGGCGATCGAGGCGGAGAGGGTGACGCAGATGCCCGCCACGGCGAAGATGCGGCCGAGTCGGATGCATCCCTCGCCGCCGACCGGCTGGAGCGTCCGTGCGATCGCGCCGCGCGCGCCGCGGGCGAAGAGCAGGGACAAGGTTGCGGCCGCCGCGGCGACCGGAATCGCCCAGACGGCATCGAGGAGCTCCGCGCCGGGAATCTTCCGCGTCAGCTCGATGGCCGCCGGAATAACGGCCGCCGACAGGAGGCCGAACAGGAAGGCGAGCCAGGCGCGGGCGTTGAGCCGCCGCGGCTGCGAGAGAGCTTGCGTGCGCACTGCCACTCAGTGAGCCATTGTAGGCGGCCGGAGGACGGCGAACTGGTCCGTAATCTCCAACCGGGTGGTGCGGAAGCGGTAGATCGCCGCCGGACGGCCGCCGCCGGCGCCGTAGTGGCGCCGCTCGCCGGTGTCCTCGAGCAGCCGCCGCCGCAGCAATACCCTCTGCAGGTTCGTCGCGCTCACCGGATGGCCGAGCGCGGCGGCGTAGAGGTCGCGCAACTCGGCGAGCGTGAAGCTCGGCGGCGCGAGCGCGAAGCCGAGATTCGTGTACGAGAGCTTCCCGCGGAGGCGCTCGCGGGCGCTGAGGAGGATCTCCTCGTGGTCGTACGCGAGCTCGGGGAGCTCGTCGAGCGCGTGCCAGCGCGTGTCCTCCGGCACCTGGGGGTCCACCCCGCTCGGCACCAGCCCGAGAAACGCGGTCGCGAGCTCGCGCCTCGTGGGATTGCGCGCCGGATCGCTGCGCGTCTCGAGCTGCTCGAGATGCGCCACCTCCCGCACGTCGACCTTCTCGGCGAGATGCCGCCGCATCGACTCCTCGAGCGTCTCGTCCGCCGCGAGAGCCCCGCCCGGCAGCGCCCAGCAGGCCGCGAACGGCTCGCGTGCCCGCTGCCAGAGCAGCGCCTGAAGCCGCCGGTCGCGCACCTGGAGAACGGCCGCTAGCACGGCGTGGGCCGAAGTTTTCGCCTGAGAGTCGTCAACCATGTATAGTCGGGATCGAGGTTATCGATTGTGAGGCAAAAACGCGAGGGATCTGACGTGGTCGTCGTCGGAGCCGGTGTCGCCGGCCTCTCCGCTGCCCTCGCAACGGCCGATGCGGGCGCCTCGGTGCTCGTGCTCGCGAAGGCCTCCCACACGAGCTCGAACAGCTACGCCGCCCAAGGAGGAGTCGCGGCGGCCGTCGGCCCGGACGACGATCCCGCGCTCCACGCAGCCGACACGCTCGCCGCGGGGCGCGGCCTCTGCCGCCCCAGCGCGGTCCGGCTGCTGACGGAGGAGGCTCCCGAGCGGATCGCGGAGCTGCGCCGGCTCGGCGTGCGGTTCGACGACGGCCTCGCACGGGAGGGCGGCCACTCCCGCGCCCGCGTCGTGCATGCCGGCGGCGCAGACACCGGTCGCTTCATCGCGGACGTTCTCACTGAGCGAGCTCGCCGGCATCCACGGATCCGGATCGTCGAGGGCGAGCGCATCACGACGCTCGGCGCGCTGCGCGGCTCCGCCGTCGTCCTCGCGACCGGCGGCTACGCCGCGCTCTGGGCGCGGACTACGAACCCGAGCGGCGCCGTGGGCGACGGTCTCCTGCTCGCGCAGGCCGCGGGCGCCGCCCTGGCCGACCTCGAGCTCGTCCAGTTCCACCCGACGGCGCTCCGCGACGACAACGGCCACGACGGCTTTCTGCTCTCAGAGGCGCTGCGCGGGTCGGGTGCGACGCTGCTCGACGACGGCGGCGAACGCTTCGTCGACGAACTCGCGCCGCGCGACGTCGTAGCGCGTGCGGTCGCCGCCCGGGCCGGGGCTCGCCTCGATCTGCGCCCGGTCGAGCGCGACCGGTATCCCAGCTTGATGGCGACGCTCGAGCGCGCCGGCTACGAGCCGGCCGTGGAGCCCGTCCCGGTCTCCCCCGCCGCCCACTACGCCATCGGCGGCATCGTCAGCGACCTCGACGGGAGCACGTCGGTGCCGGGGCTGTACGCGGCCGGCGAGTGCGCGTGCACCGGCGTGCACGGCGCAAACCGGCTCGCCTCGAACTCGCTGCTCGAGTGCCTCGTCTTCGGCCGCCGCGCCGGCCTCGCCGCGCTCGCCGGGCCCCGCTTCGACGCCGACGGCGCGCCGATCGCTTCCGGCGAAGATCCGGGCGCCGCGCTCTGGCGCGACGCCGGGCTGATCCGCAGCGCCGAGGGACTCGGGCGCCTGCTCGACTCGCCGCACCCGCTCGTCCGCGAGATCGCCGCCTGCGGACTCGCGCGCGAGGAGAGCCGCGGCGTCCACTTCCGCGAGGACTTCCCCGTCGAGAGCGAGGCGCTCGCCGGGCACCTCGTCGTCCGTCCCGGCCGCGAGCCGGAGCTGGAGCAATGGACCTGACGCCCGAGGACATCGACCGCGTCGTCAGCGCGGCGCTCGCCGAGGACGTCGGCTCCGGCGACGCGACGACGCTCGCGCTCGTGCCGGAGGACGCGCACTGCCGGGCCGAGCTCCTGCTCGAGGAGCCCGGCGTCGTCTGCGGCGTCCCGGTCGCGGCAGCCGTCTTCCGCGCGCTCGACCCGGGAGTGCAGGTCGAGGCGAGGCTCGAGGAAGGCACCGCGGTTTCCGACGTCCCCGCCGTCCTCGCCGTGGTCGAGGGACCTGCGCGCGCGATCCTCAGCGGCGAGCGGGTCGCGCTCAACCTGCTCGCGCAGGCTCTGCGGCATCGCGTCCCTGACGCGCCGCTTCGTCGAGCTGACCGAGGGCACCCGCACGTCCGTCCTCGACACGCGCAAGACGACTCCCGGCCTGCGGGCGCTCGAGAAGTACGCCGTCCGCTGCGGCGGCGGCCGCAACCACCGCGCCGGCCTGTACGACGGCGTGCTCGTGAAGGAGAACCACCTCCGGGTCGCCGGCGGCGTCACCGCGGCGCTCGCGGCTCTCGACGGCCGCGTCGACGGGCTGCCGGTCGAGGTCGAGGCCGAGACGCTCGCCCAGGTGCGCGAGGCGCTCGACGGCGGCGCGCCGCGAATCCTGCTCGACAACATGAGCCCCGAGGAGGTGCGCGAGGCGGTCGAGCTCGCGGCCGGCCGCGCCGAGCTCGAGGCGTCCGGCGGCGTCTCCCTCGGCACCGTCCGCGCCTACGCCGAGACCGGAGTCGACTTCGTCTCCGTCGGCGCCCTCACCCACTCCGCCCGCTCGCTTCACGTCTCCCTGGAGGTCCGATGACCGCTGTAGCCCCGTCCACCACCGAGCTCCACGACGAAGTCCGCGCTCTCGCGGCCGCGAAGAACGCCGTGATCCTCGCCCACAACTACCAGCGGCCCGAGGTGCAGGACGTCGCGGACTACGTCGGCGACTCGCTCGGCCTCTCGCGCCAGGCGGCCGCGACCGATGCGCGAGACGATCGTCTTCTGCGGCGTCCACTTCATGGCCGAGACGGCGGCGATCCTCAGCCCGGAGAAGACGGTCCTCCTCCCCGACCTCGGCGCCGGCTGCTCGCTCGCCGCCTCGATCGACGCCGAGCAGCTGCGCGAGTGGAAGGCCCAGCACCCGGGCGCGGTCGTCGTCTCCTACGTGAACACGACCGCCGAGGTGAAGGCGGAGAGCGACTACTGCTGCACGTCGGGGAACGCGAAGTCGGTGATCGAGGCGATCCCGCCGGAGCAGGAGATCCTCTTCCTGCCGGACATGTACCTCGGCCTCTGGCTCGAGAAGGTGACCGGCCGCAAGCTGACGATCTGGCTCGGCGAGTGCCACGTCCACGCGGGCATCCGCCCCGCCGACATCGAGCGCTGGCAGGAGGAGGCGCCCGACGCAGACCTGCTCGTCCATCCCGAGTGCGGCTGCGCGAGCCAGGCGATGGCGTTCGGGAACGAGCGGACGCAGATCCTCTCGACGGAGAAGATGATCGACTACGCGAAGCGCTCGCCGAAGCAGCGCTTCCTCGTCGCGACCGAGACGGGCATCATCCACCGCCTCCAGCAGGAGGCGCCCGGGAAGCGGTTCGAGGCCGTGCGAGACGACGCCGAGTGCCGCTACATGAAGCTGACGACGCTCGAGAAGGTGCGCGACTCGCTGCGCGACGGCAAGCACCGGATCACGGTCGAGCCCGAGCTCGCCGAGCGCGCGCGCCTCGCGATCGAGCGCATGGTCTCGATCACCTAGCTCGCGAGATCTGACTCACGTCGCGAGTCGCGTCAGGGTGACGACGACCCCGAGCACGACGACGCAGAGTCAGAGCAGGAACTCGAGCGACGGTAGGGCCGCCCGGCTACTGCCTGACGTACGGCTTGCCGTCGGCGGCGGGCGCGACGGTGCGGCCGATCACGCCGGCCACCGCGACCAGCGTCAGGACTACGGGAGCACGTTGAACAGCGTCGCCGCCGAGGGCGAGTAGACCTGCAGGCGCAGGGCGAGCGCGCTCGAGAAGCCGAACAGCAGCGCGGCGGCGAAAGCCCCGGCCGGCCGCCAGTTGCCGAAGATCATGGCCGCGAGCGCGATGAAGCCGCGCCCGTTCGTCATGTTGTCGATGAACGTCCCTCCTCCGGCCCGTCGGACAGGTAGACCCCGCCGATCGCCGCGAGGAACCCCGACAGGACGACGCAGCCGTACCGGATCGCGTAGACGTTGATCCCGACCGTGTCCGCCGCGCGCGGGTGCTCGCCGCAGGCGCGGATCCGCAGCCCGATCGGCGTCTTGAAGAGGACGACGTACGTGACGATGACGAGCGCGAAGCCCGCCCAGGTCAGGATGCTGAGGTTCCCGATCGACCGCCCGAGGAAGCTCGTCCGCAAAGCCAAGGTGCACGTTCGGCAGCAGCGAGACGCCGGTCGATACGGAGTTGCCGTTGTAGAGCTGGACGAAGAAGTAGCCGGTTATCCCGACGGCGAGGAAGTTGACGCCCGTCCCGCCGACGATCTGGTCGGCGCGCAGGTGGATGGCGAAGAAGGCGTAGACGAGCGCGAGCAGCCCCCGGCGACCGCCCCAACGGAGCCCGACCACCCAGCTGCCGCCCTTGTCCGCGCCGTAGACGCCCCAGAAGGCGCCCATCAGCATCATCCCCTCGAGGCCGATGTTCACGACGCCGCTCCGCTCGGAGAAGATGCCGGCCATCGCGCCGAAGACGAGCGGCGTCGCAAGGCGAACGTCTGCGCGACGAGCGTGCGTCGAAGCGCCGTTGAGGTTGTCGGTGCTCGAGTGGGTGGCGAGGACGCCGAGCCCGATCCCGAGCAGGCCGGCCGCGAATGCGCCCCAGCCCAGCCGGCGGCGGCCGCGCGTCACCGTCCAGACCCCGAGCAGGACGGCGACGATGCCGACGACGATCGGCCACGTGATCGTCCGCGCCTCGATCGGCGGGATCGCGAGGAAGGCTGCGAACGCCGCGAGGACGATCCCGAGGTAGCCGGTCATCGCCGCGTCGCGCAGGCGCGCGCTGACGGGTTGTCGAGCCGGCTCGTCCAGGTGCTCACGCGGCAGCCCCCGTCGGACCTCGCCGGCCGGCGCTGCGCAGCAGCCGCCGCGAGTTCCAGACGGAGAGGATCAGGACGTCAGCGCCGACGAAGAGCACGATCAGGCCCTGGATGATGTAGGTGAGGTTGCCGCGAGCTCGGGTCGATGATCACGCCGGATGCAGCCCGTGGGTCGTCCCGTACAGGAGGCCGCCGAAGAGCAGCGCCGCGAGCAGGGTGCCGAGGGCGGTGTTGCGGCCCGAGCAGGGCGACGGCGATGCCGAGGAAGCCGACCTGGCGAGACGGGGATGTCGAGCTGGCCGAACTGGTAGTGGTCGCCGAGCATGTCGATCGCGCCGGCGAGACCGGCGAACGCGCCGGAGATCGCCATCGCGCGGATGAGGTTCTTCTTCACGTTGATGCCGCCGTACGCCGCCGCGTCGGGATTGAAGCCCACCGCCCGCACCTCGTACCCGAGCGTCGTCCGGTTCAGGAGCGCCCAGAAGACGACGAGGGCGGCGAGCGCGATGAAGACGCCGATGTGGACGCCCTGGAACCCCTGCACGCCCCAGAAGTCGGGCAGCCGGGCCGGCCGCGACCTGGCTCGAGATCGGACGGTGGCTTCGCCGTGTTCTGGAGCGGTCCTCCGTCACCGAAGAGCCACGAGCCGAACCAGAACGCGATCCAGTTGAGCATGATCGTCGAGATGACCTCGTGAGCCCCGACGGTCGCCTTGAGGACGCCGGCGATCCCGGCCCACGCGGCGCCGGCGAGCGTTCCGCGCCGACCGCGAGGAGGATGTGGGGCAGCGAGTTCAGGCCGACGAAAGGACGCCGATCCAGTTGGCGACGAACAGGCCCATGAAGTACTGGCCCTGGCCGCCGATGTTGAACATGCCGCAGCGGAACGCGAAGGCGACGGCGAGGCCGGTGAGGATCAGCGTGCTCGTCTGCAGGAGCGTCTGCGAGAGGTTGTAGGCGGAAGAGTTCGAGCAGGTCCGTGGTGGGATGGAAGATCCAGTTCAGCCCGGCGCCGTTGAAGATGTCGCGGTAGGCGAGCATGTGGATGTGCTGCGTCGCCGCGACGACGAGCCCGCCGAGGAAGAACGCGAGCAGGACGGTCGCGATCGGAACGACGATCCCGCCCGCGCGCTGCTTGAGGGCGATGCGCGCGACAGCGTGCCGGTCTCGGCCGCCTGCTCGGGCGGCGGCGGCACGCGCCGAGGTCGCGCGCTCACGCGGCGTCCTCTCGCCGCGCCGAGCATCTCGAGACCGATCTTCTCCTCGGACACCTCGCCGGTGTGCTCGCCGACGATCTCGCCTTCGTAGATCACGAGGATGCGGTCGGAGAGCGACAGGATCTCCTCGAGCTCGAGCGACACGAGCAGGATCGCGCGGCCCTCGTCGCGCTCGGCGACCAGCCGGCGGTGGAGGTACTCGATCGCACCGACGTCGAGCCCGCGGGTCGGCTGCGCGGCGATCAGCACCTTCGGGTCCCGCGCGATCTCGCGCGCCGCGACGACCTTCTGCTGGTTGCCGCCCGACAGGCCGCCGGCGCGCGTGAGCGGGCCGCCGCCGCGGACGTCGAACTCCCGGATCAGCCCCCGTGCACGCTCGACCATGCGCTGCGGGAAGATCCAGCCCCATTTCGCGTCGGGCGCCTTGTCGTAGTCGTGCAGGGCGATGTTCTCGGCGATCGAGAACTCGAGCACGAGGCCACGGCGCTGCCGGTCCTCGGGGATGTGCCCGAGCCCCGCGTCGAGCGCGGTCCTCGCGTTCGCGTGCGTAAGCTCGCGGCCGCCGACCGTCACGGTGCCGCTCTCCATCTTCTGCAAGCCCGTGAGCGCGTCGATGAGCTCCGTCTGTCCGTTGCCGTCGACGCCCGCGATGCCGACGATCTCGCCCGCCCGCACGTCGAAGGAGACGCCGCGCACCTTCGGAATCCCGCGCTCGTCCACCACGTGGAGGTCGCGCACAGAGAGAAGGACGTCACCGGGCTGCGCCGGCGTCTTCTCGATTCGCAACAGGACTTCGCGTCCCACCATCGCGCGGGCGAGCGACTCCTCCGTCGCGCCCTCCCGCGGCACGGTCTCGACCTTCTTGCCCCGGCGCAGCACGGTGATGCGGTCGGCGATCTCGAGCACCTCGTTCAGCTTGTGGCTGATGAAGATGATCGAGATTCCCTCGCGGCGCAGGGTCCGCAGGATCTCGAACAGATCCGATGCCTCCTGCGGTGTCAGCACGGCCGTCGGCTCGTCGAGGATGAGGATGTCGGCGTTCCGGTAGAGCGCCTTCATGATCTCAACGCGCTGCTGCTGCCCGACGCCGATGTCCTCGACGAGCGCGGCCGGATCCACGGCGAAGTTGAACGCCTTGGCCATGTCGGCGACCCTCCGCTCCGCGACCGCTTCGTCGAGGAGGACGCCGTTCCGCACCGGCTCCGTACCCAGGACGACGTTCTCGGCGACGGTCATCACGGGAATGAGCATGAAGTGCTGGTGCACCATGCCGATGCCCGCACGGATCGCGTCCCGAGCCGAGTCGAACGAGACCTGCTTCCCGCCCAGGCGGATCTCGCCCGCGTCGTGCCGGTACAAGCCGTAGAGGATGTTCATCAGCGTCGACTTCCCGGCGCCGTTCTCGCCGAGGAGGGCATGCACCTCACCTCGGCGCAGGTCGAACGAGACGTCGTCGTTGGCGACGGTCCCCGGGAACTCCTTGCGGATCCCGCGCATCTCGAGAACGAGCTCGTCGCTGGGCACGGGGCGATCCTAGAGAAGAAGGAGGGCGGGCAGAACGCCCGCCCTCCCGAGCGCGGTCGCTAGCCGAGGGCGGTCGGCACCTTCAGCTGGCCGGAGATGATCTGCTGCTTGTACTTGTTCATCAGGTCGATCCAGGACTGGGGCACGGCGGGATTGATCTTGCCGACGCCCATCCCGTTGTTCTTCAGGTCGAAGACGAGGTCCTGGCCGCCCTTGAAGTGTCCGGACTCCGCCTGCTGGATCGCGTCGTACACGCCGGTGTCGACCCGCTTGACGCCGCTCGTGAGTACTCGCTTCGCCAGGTTGTACTGGTCGACGTCGACGCCGATGCCCCAGACGTTGGCTGCGTCGGCGGCCTTCAGCGTGCCGAGGCCGCAGCCGCCGGCAACCTGGAAGAGCACCTTCGCACCCTGTCCGATCTCGTTCTGCGCGACGTTCTGGCACTTGTCGGTGGCGACGAAGTCGTTCGAGTACTGGACGAGGACTTTCATCCCCGGCACAACCTTGTCGACGCAGTACTTGTAGCCCGCGATCCAGATGTCGACGGGCGGGATCTTGATGCCGCCGACCGCCCCGACGGTGTTGCCGCCCATCTTCTGGGCCATCTTCGCCGCGAGCACTCCGACGAGGCAGCCCGACTCGTTCGCCATGTAGGTCAGGCCCTCGACGTTCTTCTTGAACTGCGGCAGGACGGTGCCCTTCTTGTCGGCGAACGGCGAGGTGTGCACCGTGTAGTCGGTGATCGCGAAGTCGATATTCGGGTACTTCTTCGCGTACGTCGCCTCGGTCGACGCGAGCAGGAAGCCTGCCGCGATTATGAGGTTCGCCTTCTTCTGGACCGCCGTGTTGAAGTTCGGTGCGTAGTCGCTCTGGGAGTTCGACTGGAGCGGGATGCCCGCGACGCCGAGCTTCGCCTTCGCGTCGTTCAGCCCCTTGAGCTGGTTCTCGTTGAACCCCTTGTCCGTGAACTTGCCGATGTCGCTGACGAGCGCGGCCTTGAACGAGCTCTTCTGCGTGGTGGTGCTGGATCCCCCGCCGCCGCCACCTCCGCCACAGCCTGCCGCGACGAGCGCGACGGCCGCCGCCGCCACGAACAGGACCACGACCGTGCGTGTCCTCGATCTCAAAATGTGCCCTCCTGTCTCCCCATGATCTGCGTGACCGGCCGATCCTAATGGCCTCGGGGCGATATTAGAGCCGCGCGCCGCTGCGCTCCGGGAGAACTACTCGGTTGCGGCGTACGAGTGGTACTGGCTCTCGTCCACCAGCACGCGTCGCGGCTTCGAGCCTTCGTAGCCGGAGACGATCCCGCGGCGCTCGAGCATGTCGATCAGCCGGCCCGCGCGCGTGTAGCCGACCCGCAGGCGCCGCTGTAGGAGAGAGACGGACGCGGTCTGGGTCTGGACGACGATCTCGATCGCCTTGTCCAGCAGCGGGTCGTCGTCGGGGTCGAACTCGCCGTCCTCGCTCGAGTCGGCGCCGGGCTCGGCGAAGACCTCCGGGAGCTCGAGGTAGCTCTCGTCGAGCTCCTGCTCTCGCTGCCGCGTCTGCTCGACGACGAGCGCGATCTCCTCCTCCGACACGTACGCGCCCTGCACGCGCTGGAGGCGCGAGGTGCCGAGCGGCTTGAAGAGCATGTCGCCCTGGCCGAGCAGCGATTCGGCACCGCCGTGGTCGAGGATCACGCGCGAGTCGGTCTGCGACGAGACGGCGAAGGCGATACGCGAGGGGACGTTCGCCTTGATCATCCCGGTGATCACGTCGACCGACGGGCGCTGGGTCGCGAGGACGAGGTGGATCCCGACGGCCCGCGACTTCTGGGCGAGCCGGATCACCGCGTCTTCCACCGCCTGCGGCGCGACCATCATCAGGTCGGCGAGCTCGTCGATCACGACGAGGACGTACGGGAGCGTCGGCTCGCCGCGCTGGCGGAAGGCGCGGTTCGCCTCGTTGATGTTGCGGGCGCGCACCGACGAGAGGCGCTCGTAGCGGCGCTCCATCTCGGCGAGGCAGTTGGCGAGGACGGCGCTCGCCTCCTTCGGGCTCGAGACGACGGGTGTGAGCAGGTGCGGCACCGACTCGAAGTGGCTGAGCTCGATCCGCTTCGGGTCGATCAGGATGAGGCGCACGTCGTCGGGCGTCGCGCGCAGGAGGACGGAGGTGAGGAGCGTGTTGAGGCAGCCCGACTTGCCCGAGCCGGTCGTGCCGGCGAGGAGGAGGTGCGGCATGCGCGCGAGGTCGGTCCAGACGGCGGCGCCGGAGATGTCCTTGCCGAGCCAGACCGCGACCGGGCTCGCCGTCGCCGGCAGCGGCTCGAAGATGTCGCCGAGGGTGACGAGGTTCGGGGCGAGGTTCGGGAGCTCGACGCCGACCGCTTGCTTGCCGGGGATCGGCGCGAGGATGCGGATCTCGGTCGTGGCGAGTGCGTACGAGAGGTCGTCCTTCAGCGCCGCGACCTTGGCGACCTTCGTCCCGGGCGCGAGCTGGAGCTCGTAGCGCGTAACGCGCGGGCCGGAGATCTGGCCGATCACGGTCGCCTCGACGCCGAAGTGCGCGAGCGTCTGCACGAGGAGCTCAGCGACGCGCGCCGCGGTCTCCCCCGAGTCGTCGCCGTGCTCCGGGGAGATGCGGAGGACACCGGCGTCGGGCAGCTGGTACTCCGCGTGCTCCGAGGTCACCTCGTCGAAGAGCGTGGGCGGATCCTCGAACAGCGCCGGCGGCTCGGTCTGGAGCGGAGCGGGCTGCCCGCCGGCGTGCGGCGGAACGACGCTCTCCCCTACCACGTCCGGGAAGGCCGAGACCGCGTCGACCGGCGGCGCGAGCGACGGCGCCGGCTGCACGGGCCGCGACATCGTGGCGGTTTCGGCTTCACGAGACCGTGACCGCGCCTTGCGGGCGACGTGATGAAGGCGCCGCCCCGAGCGGCGCAGCATCGCGCCGAGCGAGGCGCCGGTCAGCAGCAGCGAGCCGACGAGCATCAGGAGGACGCCGAGCAGGAGCGAGCCGGTGGCGCCGATCGCGACCCCGACCGCGCCGCCCATCAGCTGGCCGAGGTAGCCGCCCTGGTCCTTGCCGAGGGCGATCATGAGGCCGCAGCCGAGCACCGCCATCCCGGTACGGAACGGCCGGACGTCGACGAGCGCGCTGCGCGTCACGACCAGTGCGCCGAGCACCGCGAGCGCGACCGGCACGACGTACTTCGCGTCCCCCACCAGCCGGTCGAGCCCGTCCCCGAGCCAGCCGCCGACGTAGCCGCCGTTCCAGCCGAAGTAGAGGACGGCGCCGAGGAAGAGGCCGAGCGCGACGGAAGCGAGGCCCCAGAGCTCGGGGTGCTGGTTGCGCGCGTGGGCGCTGCGCTTCGTCCGCGTCTTCTTGACGCGGCTCGGGAGCTTACGGCGCAGCTTCGACTTCCGCTTCCGCGGCATGCGCTTGGTTTTCGCCCGCAGGCCGAGCCTATCCTCCGTCCCGATGGCGCCGGAGACGCGGTACGCACGGAGCGGCGACCTCAACATCGCGTACCAGGTGACGGGCGAGGGCCCGCGCGACCTCGTCTACGTGCCCGGCTGGGTCTCGAACATCGAGCTCATGTGGGAGGAGCCGGCGATGGCGCACTTCCTCGAGCGCCTCGCCTCCTTCTCGCGTCTCATCCTCTTCGACAAGCGCGGCACGGGGCTTTCCGACCGCGTGTCCAACGACGAGCTCCCGACCCTCGAGGAGCGGATGGACGACGTCCGCGCCGTCCTCGAGGCGGTCGGCTCGGAGCGGGCCGCGCTGTTCGGACACTCGGAGGGCGGGAACATGTGCGTTCTCTTCGCCGCGACGTATCCGGAGCGGACGACCGCACTGATCACGCTCGGAAGCTTCGCGAAGCGCCGCGACCCGGACGACGACTATCCCTGGGCGCCGACGGCCGAGAACCGCGAGGAGTCCGCGGACGACGTCGAGCGGAACTGGGGTCACTTTCGGCCGGAGGACGTCGAGTACTACGCGCCGAGCCGCATCGGCGACGAGCAGTTCGTGCGGAACCTCGAGCAGTACCTCCGGCGCGGCGCGAGCCCCGGCGCAGCCGCGGCCCTGGTGCGCATGAACTCGTACATCGACGTCCGGGACGTCCTCCCCACCATCCAGGTCCCGACGCTCGTCCTCCACCGCACCGGCGACCACGACGTCAACGTCGCGGAAGGCCGGTACCTCGCCTCGAAGATCCCGGGCGCGAAGTTCGTCGAGCTCCCGGGAGCGGATCACTGGATCTCCGCCGGGAACGTCGACGAGCTCGCCGACGAGATCGAGGAGTTCCTGACCGGCACGCGGCCGGTGCCGGAGCCCGATCGCGTGCTGGCCACCGTCCTCTTCACCGACATCGTCGGCTCGACCGAGCGGGCTGCCGAGCTCGGCGACCGCCGCTGGCGCGAGCTGCTGAGCACCCACGACGCGGCGGTGCGGCGCGAGCTCGAGCGCTTTCGGGGCCGCGAGGTGGACACGGCCGGCGACGGCTTCCTCGCCGCGTTCGACGGCCCAGCGCGCGCCGTCCGCTGCGCGCTCTCGGCCGGCGATGCCGTCCGGCAGCTCGGCGTGGAGATCCGCGCGGGCATCCACACCGGCGAGTGCGAGCTCGACGGCCCGAAGATCCGCGGCATCGCCGTCCACACCGGCGCGCGGATCGCCTCGCTCGCCGGCCCGGGCGAGGTGCTCGTCTCGCAGACGGTCAAGGATCTCGTCGCCGGCTCCGGCCTCGCGTTCGACGATCGCGGCGTGCACGCGCTCAAGGGCGTGCCGGGCGAGTGGCGCGTCTACGCCGCGGTCTGAACCTCCGCCACCAGCATCCCGAAGTAGCTCTGCGCCACGTACGCGAGGACGTCTGCTCGCGCTTCCTCGCCAACGGCACCCTGCAGAACGAGGAGCTGCCAGAGCGAGTCGGCCTTCGCCGTCGTCGACCAGCTCGGCGAGCGGCCGGAAGTCGAGGCGGTCCGAGGCGAGGATCTCCTGCAGCAGCTGCGTCGTAGGCTCGCGGACGCCGGGTCGATAGCCGTACGGGCCGTCGGCAGTCGTGCGCGTGGCCGTGTCGGCGCTCGCGATCAGACGCGACGCCGCCCGGGCAGCGCCGCGATCGCCTCGCCCAGCCGGAGGTGCTCCTCGAGCGGCATGTCGCGCGCCGGGGCGACGACGACGACGCGCTTCGCGCGCAGGAAGTCGAGCGGCACCTCGGTTCCCCAGTCGAGCGGGCATCTCCGCCTGCTCGACCGATCGTTGCCGCCGTACGAGACGCCGAGGATCGGCAAGTCGGCGCTCGAGGAGCGCCGCCGCGAGTCTCGCCGTCGACCTCCCACTCCCCCACGTGCGCCGCGGTGACGACGGCGAAGTGGCCCTCGACGTGGACGTTGTGCGGCGTGACGACGATCACCGCGACCTCGGCGGCAGCCGCGTCGAAGCGGCGACCGAGCTCCTCCATCGCCGTGCGCAGCAGCGGGATCTCCTCGAGTCGCCGTGCGGCGCGATGCAGGCGAAGACGAGGCTCACGGCAGCGAGGCTATCCGCGAGACGAGCAGCTCGAGGAAGCGCTCCGCGTCGACATCGACGCCGACATCCGCGTTCGGCTCGCGACCGGTGACGCCGCGCAGATCGACGACGGTGCGGCCGTCGCAGTAGTCCGACCGGGTCTCGACCGCGACGTTCGCAGGGCGCGTCGTCATCAGCGTCGGGTCGATCACGTGCGCGACCGCCATCGCATCGTGGATCGGCGAGCCGTCGAACCCGTACGAGCGCTCGTGGAATGCCTGGAAGAAGTCCGACAGCTCGGCGACGAAGCGGCCGGCGCGGCCCGCTACCCGCAGGCGCTCAGCGTGAGCGCGCGTGAACAGCGCCTTGTGGGTCACGTCGAGCCCGACCATCGTGATCGGGATCCCGCTCGCGAACACCGCTCGCGGCGGCCTCGGGATCGACGAACGCGTTGAACTCCGCCGCAGGCGTGATGTTTCCCTCCGCGATCGCGCCGCCCATCCAGACGATGCGCTCGAGGCGGTCGGTCACGTCCGGGTGCCGCTCGAGCATGAGCGCGAGGTTCGTGAGCGGCGCGGTCGGGACCAGCACCACCCCGGTCTCGATCAGCTCGGCGAGAAAGTCGGCGGCGTGCGCTTCCACGGGCCGCGCGGACGGTTCGGGCAGCTCGGGGCCGTCGAGCCCGGTCTCGCCGTGCACGTGGGCGGCCGTGCGGAGATCACGCCGCAACGGCGCCTCCGCCCCTGCGGCGACCGGGATGTCGCTCCGGCCGGCGATCTCGAGCGTGACGAGCGCGTTGCGGGTCGTCTTGTCGAGCGTCTGGTTGCCGGCGACCGTCGTGACGCCCACGAGCTCGAGCTCCGGCGAGGCGAGGGCGAGCAGGATCGCGATCGCATCGTCGTGGCCGGGGTCGCAGTCGATGACGATCGGCGTGGTCATTTTCCGCTCCGGCGCCGGCCAAGCCGCCGCCTCCGCTCTTTGGTGAGCTCCGTCGAGCCTACGCTCACAGCAGCGCGTCCACCTCCTCCGCGGTCGGGAGCGAGGTCTGGGCGCCGAAGCGCGAGGCGGCGAGCGCTCCGGCGGCGCATGCGCGGCGGAGCGACTCCTCACGCGTCCGGCCTTCGAGCAGCGAGACGACGAGGCAGGCGGTGAACGCGTCGCCCGCGCCCGTGCCGTCGACCGCCTCCACGGCCGGCGGCTGCGCGCGTGCGACCTCCTCCCCGTCCTCGAGGAGCACAGCGCCTTCCGCACCGAGCGTGAGGCAGACGAGACCGGGACGCCCGCCGAGAGCCTCCAGCTCGAGCCGGTTCACGATCGTCAGCTCGGCCTCCGGGGCGCCGTCCCGCGCGGGCGCGGCGTTGAGGAAGAAGCGAGGCGCGAGCTCGGCCGCGCGCGCGACCGTCTCGGCCGGGATCTCCTGCTGGCAAAGCACCGCATCGGCGCCGTCGAGCACGAGATCTTCGGGCCGCAGCTCGGCGTTCGCGCCGGGCGCGACGACGATCGTCGTTTCCCCCGCCGCGTCCACCGTGATCAGCGCGATCCCGGTCGGAGCGTCCTTTGCGATCCATCGCTCCTCGACCCCGGCCTCGCGCAATCCGGCGAGAGCTGCCTCCGCGAGCTCGTCGCGTCCGACGCAGCCCACGAGCGCGACCTCCGCCCCGAGCCGCGCGACGGCGACCGCCTGATTCGCTCCCTTGCCGCCGGGCACGCGCGCGAAGCGCGCGCCGCTCACGGTCTCGCCCGGCCGCGGCAGCCTCTCCGCCTGCGCGACGAGGTCGAGGTTGATCGAGCCGACGACGGTGATCCGGGGCGCAGCCATGCGGTCGAGCCTATCCCGATGTGTAATCGCCGACGCCGCGGGGCAGGCCGTCCCGATGGACCAGGAGCGACGGGTCGGGATGAACGAGGCGATCTTCCGGCAGGTGAACGAGGAGATCCGGAGCGTCGGCGACGAGCTCGGCGTCGATGAGGGCATGATCACCGTGATCTGCGAGTGCGGCGACTCCCAGTGCACGGACCGGATCAGGCTGCCACTGGCGGAGTACGAGCGCGTCCGCGGCGACAGCCTCCTCTACGTGATCGCGAACGGCCACGAGTTCCCCGAGATCGAGAGCGTCGTCGAGCGCGCGCGACGGCCACGACGTGGTGCGCAAGCAGGCGCCGGAAGCGGCCGAGATCGCACGGGAGACCGACCCGCGTAAATGACAGACTGCCGACGGTGACCGTCGCGCAGTGGGACGAGGTCGAGAGCCACCATCGCGCGAAGGGCGAGATGGACGCGACCTGGCAATGGCTCGGGAACGCCGCCGGCACGCGCGGCGTCGGCGTCAACCGCGTCCGCGTCGCGCCCGGGAAGCTGCCGACACCGCCGCACTCCCACGGCGCGTCCGAGGAGCTCTACTTCGTGCTCGCCGGTTCCGGGCTCGCGTGGCAGGACGGCGACGTGCACGACGTGCGGCCGCTCGACTGCGTCATCCACCGGCCAGACGGGATGGAGCACACGTTCGTCGCCGGGCCCGACGGGCTCGAGTACCTCGTCTTCGGCACGCGCCACCCGACCGAGCTCGGCTGGCTGCCGCGTTCCCGCGCCATCCGGATCGGCTGGCCGTGGGTCGAGGGCCGCGACGACGACCCCTGGGACATCGAAGCGACCGTCGAGCCGCTCGCGGTGGGCGAGCCGGCGCCGAGGCCCGCGAACATCGTCAACGTCGACGAGGTCGAGCACGAGAGCTGGGAGGACGCGGTCACGACCGCACCGCTTGCGACGCGCGAGCGTTCGGATCTCGCCGGGCTCCATTGGGAGCGAATCGGACCCGGCCACCGCGGGTGCGTTCCGCACTGCCACTCCTCCGAGGAGGAGGTCTTCGTCATCCTCGAAGGGACGGCAACGCTAGAGCTCTGGCAACGGGAGGCTGATGTCGAGGAGACCGCTCTGCGGGCCGGCCACGTGGTCGCGCGCCCTCCCGGCACGCGCATCTCGCACTCCTTCCGCGCCGGCCCCGACGGAGTGACGATGCTGATCTACGGCACGCGCGAGCCGAACGACATCTGCTGGTATCCGCGCTCGAAGAAGATCTTCTTGCGGGGCGTCGGCGTGATCGGCCGGATCGAGGAGCTCGAATACTTCGACGGCGAGCCGGTCGAGGAGGACTGATGGCCTACGACGAGGAGCTCGCCGATCGCATCCGCGTACTGATCGGCGACCGGGCCGGCCTGACCGAGCAGAAGATGTTCGGCGGCCTGGCGTTCTTGATCGGCGGCAACATGGCGATCGCCGCGAGCGGCCAGGGCGGGATCCTCGTCCGGGTCGATCCCGAGGAGTCGGACGAGCTCGTCGCGAAGACTCCCGCAGAGCCGATGGAGATGCGCGGGCGCTCGATGGCGGGCTGGCTCCGCGTCGACACGGCCGACGTCGCCGAAGACGCCGCGCTGGCCGAGTGGGTCGAGCGCGGGACAGCCTACGCCGGCTCCCTCCCACCCAAGTAGCGGCGGCTCAGACCTCGACGATCACCGGCAGCACCATCGGCCGGCGGCGAGTCCGGTCGTAGACGATGCCGCCGAGGGCGTCGTGCAGGTGCTCCTGCAGCAGCTTGATCTCGGTCACGTCGTCGGCGAGCAGCTCTCGCAGGACCCTGTTCGCCTCCTCGCGCAGCTCCTCGAGGAGCGGCTCGGCCCCGTCGCCGAAGCCCCGCGCGATCAGCTCCGGCGGTGCCGTCAGGCCGCCGCCGTCCTGTGCGGCGAGCGTCGCGACGACGATCAAGATGCCATCCTCCGAGAGCTTCCGCCGGTCGCGCAGAGCCACGTCGTGCACGTCCCCGACGCCGAGGCCGTCGACGAAGGTCATGCCCGCCTCGATCTCGCCCACGATCGCCGGCACGCCGTCGCGCAGCTCGACCACGCTGCCGTTCTCCGCCATCACGATCCGGTCGTCGGGAACGCCGCCCTCGCGCGCGAGCTGCGCGTGCGCGGCGAGCATCCGGAACTCTCCGTGTACCGGCATCACGGCTTTCGGGCGCACAAGGCCGATGATCGTCCGCAGCTCCTCTGCCTTCCCGTGGCCGGACACGTGCACGGGCGCGTTGTCCTCGTGCAGCACCTCTGCGCCCATCTTCGCGAGCCGGTTGATCGCGTCGTGGACGCGCAGCTCGTTGCCGGGGATCGGCTTCGCGGAGATGATCACGGTGTCGCCGGCCTCGACCGAGACCGCGGGATGGTCGTTGTACGCGATCCGCGTCATGGCGGACATCGGCTCGCCCTGGCTGCCGGTGCAGAGGATCAGCTGCTCTCCGCGCGGCAGCTCGGCGAGCTCGTGCGGCCGGAGGATCGCCTCCTCGGGGACGTCCATGTAGCCGAGGCTGCGCGCGATGTTCGCGTTCTTCCGCATCGAGCGGCCGACGAAGGCCACCTTGCGCCCGCAGTCGACGCCGACGTCGGCCGCCTGCTGCATCCGGTGCACGTTCGAGGCGAAGGAGGAGACGAGGATGCGGCCCTCCCGGCTCGGGAAGATCTGGCGGAACGCCTCGCCCACGACCCGCTCCGACTCCGTTACTCCCGCTCGCTCCGCGTTCGTGGAGTCTCCGAGCAGCAGGTCGACGCCGAGGCTGCCGATCTCCGCGAGACGACCGACGTCGGTGCGCTGGCCGTCGACCGGCGTGTGGTCGAGCTTGTAGTCGCCGGTGTGGACGCAGCGGCCGCCCGGCGTCTCGAGCATGACCGCGGCCGCGTCCGGGATCGAGTGCGCCATGCGGATGAATTCGAGCCGGAACGGGCCGAGCTCGACGGGGTCGTCGCCCGGCGCGAGCTCCCGCAGCTCGGCGGAGCGGAGGAGCCCGTGCTCGTCGAGCTTCGACTTGACGAGCGCGAGCGTGAGCCGCGTGGCGAGCACGAGCGGCACGCGCACCTCGCGCATCAGGTACGGGAGGGCGCCGACGTGATCCTCGTGCCCGTGTGTGAGCACGACCGCGCGCACCATCTCCTCCCGGTCGCGGAGGTACGAGAAGTCCGGCAGGACGAGGTCGACGCCGAGATGCTCGTCGCGCGGGAACGCGAGCCCGGCGTCGACGACGACGATCGCTCCGTCGGCCTCGTAGACGGTCATGTTCTTGCCGACCTCGCCGAGGCCCCCGAGCGGGATGATGCGGCACTCGCCCATCGGCGCTGAGTCTAGGGCGGGCGCTACGCCGACGCAGTGGCGAGCAGACCCGCGCGCTCGAGGCAGGAGCGGATCTGCGCGAGCTCGTTCTCGTCCGGCTCGACCATCGGGAGCCGGTGGCCGCCGACCTCGTGGCCCGTGAGATTGAGCGCCGCCTTGATCGGGATCGGGTTCGTCTGGATCCGCAGGAGGTCGTAGGCGGGCTGCTGCTCCTCGTGCAGCGCCCGTGCGCCCTCGACGTCGCCGTCGCGATGACGGCGGATCATCTCCGCGATCTGCGGCCCCCAGAGGTGCGCGGTGACCGACACCACGCCGACACCGCCGAGCTCGAGGAAGGCGAACGTGTTCGGGTCGTCGCCGCAGTAGAGGTCGAGCCGGGTCTCCTCGGCGATGAACCGCGCCTGCTCGGGATCGTCGAGCGCCTGCTTCACTGCCACGACGTTCTCGATCTCGGCGATCCGCGCGATCGTCTCCGACTCGATGTTGATGACGACACGGCCCGGGATGTTGTAGGCGACCACCGGCAGGTGGGTGGCGCCGGCGATCTCCTCGAAGTGGCGGACGATCGCCCGCTGCGGCGGCTTGTTGTAGTACGGGGTCACGACGAGGATCCCGTCGACGCCGAGCTTCGTCGCCTCTTTCGTCAGGGCTGCGGAGTGTCCGGTGTCGTACGTGCCGGTACCCGCGATGACCGTCGCGCGACCACCGACCTCGTCCACGGCCACCCGGAAGAGATCGAGCTTCTCGGCGTCGCTCAGCGTCGGCGACTCGCCGGTCGTCCCGCAGACGACGAGCCCGTCCGAGCCGTTCTCGACGAGGTAGGTCGCCAGCTCGCGGAACCGCTCGAAGTCGACCGCTCCGTCGGCGCGGAACGGCGTCACCATCGCGGTTATGACGGAGCCGAGCATCTAGAGGAAGTCTACGAGAGCGCGCCCTGCAACTCCTGCAAGGCGTAGAAGACGCCTTCGGAGAAGGTCGGGTACGGCTGGATCGTGTCGAGGAGCGTCTCGACCGGCACCTCGGCGCGGATGGCCAGCGTGAACTGGCCGAGCCACTCCGCCGCCTGCGGCCCGACGGAGACCGCGCCGACGAGTACGCGCCGTCGCGGGTCGGCGAAGACGCGGACGAAGCCTTCCCGCTTCGGCCTCTCGTACGTCGAGAGGCGCGGCAGGGAGCTGAGCGGGACGCGGGCGCTCACGAGGCCGTCGCCTTCGGTGCGGCCGACCGTCGCGACCTCCGGGTCGGTGAAGATCCCGGCCGGGATCGCGCGGTAGTCGGCCTTGGCGCGGCGGTTGGCCATGTCCGCCGCTGCGACGCGGGCCTGGTACTTGCCGACGTGCGTGAACTGCGCGACGCCGGTCACGTCGCCGATCGCCCACACGTCGTCGGCTCCGGCCGCGCGCAGCCGCTCGTCCACCTCGATCCCGCGAGCCGACGTCTTGACCCCGAGCTCGTCGAGGCCGAGCCGCTCGACGTTCGGCCGCCGCCCCGTCGCGATCAGCAGCCGCTCCGCCTCGAGCGTCGAGCCATCGGACAGGTGGAACCGGATTCCCGGCTCTACCTTCTCGATCCCGACGCCGATGCGGACGTCGATCCCCTCCTCCCGGAACAGGTCGGCGAGCAGCTCGCCGGCGTCGGAGTGGACGCGCCCCAGCAGGTGATCGCCGCGCTCGACGATCGTCACCTGGGAACCCATCCGGGAGAAGAACTGCGCGAGCTCGGCGCCCACCGGGCCGCCGCCCATGACGACGAGGCTCTGCGGCACCCTGTGCGTCCGTGTCGCCTCGCGGTTCGTCCAGTACTCGACGGAGTCGAGCCCGTCGATCGGCGGAATCGCCGGCCGCGAGCCGGTGGCGAGGACGAGCCGGTCGTAGGCCAGCTCCTGCCCGTCGACCTCCACCACGCCCGGTTGCGTGACGCGGCCCTCGCCGCGCACGAGCCGGCAATTCCACTCCTCGAGGTAGTGGAGCTGGCCGGCGTCGTCCCAGTCGCTCGTCATCCAGTCGCGCCACGACCAGACGCCGTCCGGCTCCGGACGCTCCGCCGTGCAGCCCCGGCGCGCGCTCGAGCGAGGCGCCGAGCTCCGTCGTCCGCAGCATCGTCTTCGTCGGCATGCACGCGAAGTACGAGCACTCGCCGCCGACGAGCCGGCTCTCCACCAGCGTGATCTGCGCCTCGTCGTCGAACCGGCGGAGGGCGCCGACGAAGTGCTCGCCGGTCGACCCTCCGCCGAGGACGACGACCTTCACTACTTGCTGAGCAGCCCGTTCGCGGCCAGGAAGCCGTGAGCGATCTGCTTCGGCGTCGCCTTGTCGACGTAGTACGCCTTGTTCATCGCCTGCATCGCCGGCGAGCGTCAGCTTCGCCGAGACGGCGTTGGCGGTGCTGACGAGCAGCGCCCCGTTCGGTCCCGTGAGCAGTGTCTTCTTCAGACCGGCGCGACGTTCTGGAAGCCGAAGATGTGCTTGTCGTCGACCAGCGCCGTGTACTTCTTCGTGCTGGAGCTGCTGCGGGTCGGTGGAGAAGCCGTCTCCTCCGGTCGCCTTGCCCTGGTCGAGCAGCGTGTAGACGCTGATGCTTCCGATCGGGATGAACTTGATGTTCTTGAGCCCGTAGATCTGCTTCATCCCGAGGATGCAGGTGATCCGCGTCTGGCACTCCGGATAGCCCGGCGTACGAGAACGACTTGAGCTTGCTCAGGTCGCTCATCGTCTTCAGGCCGTCCTTCGTGCGCCGTCGACGTGAGCACCGTGAAGGTGTCGTGTCCTCGAACGGCGTCGGGTTGAGCAGCGTCAGACCGCGCGTCATCCTCGAACTTCTTTGCGACCGCGTAAGTCGCATTCGCCGACTTCGGCGCATTCTGCGCCTTCGCGAGGTCGAGCGCGATGACGCCCGTGTACTCGGGATAGAAGTTCGATCTTCCCGCTCTTGATCGCCTTGTCGGCGAGCTCCGAGGCAGCCGAAGTTGCCCTTGTAGGTGACCGGGAAGCCCTTCGCCTTCAGCGCCTGCCCGTAGAGCTGGCCGAGGATGTACTCCTCGCCGAAGTTCTTCGTGCCGAGCGTGATCGTCGGCTTCGGCGCCGACGCAGAAGTCGTCGTGGTGTCGCTGCCGCCGCCTCCGCCGCCGCAGGCGGTGAGGCCGATCAGAAGCGCGACCCCGAAGGAAATCGCGAACGCCGCCTTGGCAGCACGGCGTGTGTGCTTGCGGAACATGCAGTGCCCTCCTCTCGTAGATTTGCCCTCTCTGGCGTCCTGCGGAGACCCTACGCCCTCGGAGCCATCCGGCGCGAGGCCGCGCGCTGGGCGAGCGCCAGTGCGAAGTTCGGTCAGGAGCGCCATGGCGGCGACGCACGAGCGCTGCTGCAAGCACGCCCGGACTGGCCGTACGGTCACAGGTTCGCCATGATCTCGCCGAGGCCGCCGCCTCACGCCCGCGATGCCCGCGATCGTCGCGGTCGCGATCACGAACACAGCGGCGATCCGGACCCCGGCGAGCAGAAGCGGGAGTCCGAGCGGCAGCTCGACGCCCGTGACGATCTGTCGCTCGGTCAGCCCCATCCCCCGCGCCGCCTCGACGACGTCCCGGTCGACGCCCTCCACGGCGAAGATAGGTAGTTCGTGAGGATCGGCGGGATCGCCGAGCACGACGAGCGCCGCGGTGTCGTTCCAGAAGCCGACGCCGAGCCACGCGATGAAGAGGCCGATGAGCGCGATGGTCGGCAGCGCGCGGCCGATCGAGGATACGCCGAGCGCGAAGAATAGGCCCCGGTGCCGGTGCCCGAGCCAGAGCCCGATCGGCATGGCGATGAGGAGGGCAGATGCCGAGTGCGGTGAACGCGAGCTCGGCCGTCTCGAGCCGCCTTGTCGAGCAGCAGGCGAGCGTGGTCGGGGATGAAGCGCAGCGCGTCGACGAAGAGCGAGGCGAGCACCATCGGCCCGGCTCCAGGGCGTGAGCGCGCGTTGGAGAAGCGACAGCAGGCCGTCGGCGACAGCGCAAGCAGGATCGCAGGCCGCCGGCGGCGACAAGCTCGGTCCGGAAGATGTCCGGCCGGCCGATGCGCATCGAAGATCGGCTCTCCGAGACCGTAGTTGATGAAGAAGGCGCGCGATGGTCGCGATCGAGATCGTCGACACCGTCGCGATCCGGAGCGCCGGCCATGATCGCCGGCATCGCGAGCGGGAACTCCACACGCCAGGAACGTCTGCCTGCGGGTCAGGCCCATGCCCCGCGCCGACTCGAGCACGTCCGGCGGCACGCCCCGCAATCCGGCACGATGTTTCGGATAGAGGATGAACAGCGTGTAGGCGACGAGCGGGATCGCGATCGTGGTCACCGTCGAGCCCGGTAATCGGCACGAGCAGCCGGAAGAGCGCGATGCTCGGGATGCATGTAGAGGAAGTCGGTGGCCGCCCCGAGCGGCGGGTCCGAGGAACCGCGCAGCGGAAGCGCGACGAGTGCGAGCAGCGAACGCGATCACAAAGCCGATCCCGACCGCCACCAGCGTCAGCTCGATGTGCTGGATGAGCGCGGGCTGGAAGGTGTCTCCCCAGTGCTCGCGCACCCAGCTCGGGCAGAACCAGTGGTTGTTCCGCAGGCAGTCGGTCCCACGGCCGAAGTTCGGGATGACCGGGCCGCCGGCCTCGCGGAAGCCGGTCACTTCAGCAGGTCCTCGCGCTTCACGACGCCCAGCGGCGATCCGTCGGCACCCACGACGAGGAGCGCATCGCGGCGCTCGGCGATGAGGAGCGGCGAGCGCGTCCCGCAGGCTCGTGTCCGCGGGCAGGCGAGGCAGTCCGTCCTGCGTCGCAGGCGAGAGCTCGAGCTCGCCGAGCGTCTTCAACGCGAGCGCCTTGAGCGCCCGGTCGCGGCCGACGAAGTCCGCCACGAACTCGTCCACCGGGTGCTCGAGGATCTGCTGCGGCGTGTCGTACTGGGCGAGCCTGCCGCCCTCGCGGAGGATCGCGATCCGGTCGCCGACCTTGATCGCCTCGTCGATGTCGTGCGTGACGAAGACGACGGTCTTGCGCAACTCCTGCTGAAGCCGGAGGAACTCGTCCTGCAGCCGCGCGCGCACGATCGGGTCGATCGCGCCGAACGGCTCGTCCATCAGCATCAGGGTCGGATTGGCGGCGAGCGCTCGTGCGAGCCCGACGCGCTGGCGCTCACCGCCGGAGAGCTGCGCGGGGAAGCGCTTCGCGTACGACGGGTCGAGCCCGACAAGGTCGAGCAGCTCGGCGGAGCGCTCCTTGATCCACGAGCGCGGTCGGCCGAGCAGCTTGGGCACCGTGCCGATGTTCGCCTCCACCGTCATGTGCGGGAAGAGGCCGACCTGCTGGATGACGTAGCCGATCGAGCGGCGGAGCTCGGTGAGGTCGTAGTCGCCGATCTGACCTGCCGTCGATGCGGATGTAGCCGCTCGTGAGCGCGATCAGCCGGTTGACGAGCTTGAGCGCCGTCGTCTTGCCGCCTCCCGACGGCCCGACGAGGACGCAGATGTCCCCCGCCGGCACGGTGAGCGAGAGATGGTCGACCGCCGCGCCTTCGCGGCCCTGGTAGACCTTCGTCGCCTCGTCGAAGACGAGCTCGGCCGCCTCGGTCGGCATGGGGGAATCTTGTACTAGAGGAGGGTCTCGAGGCCGACCGTAAGTCCCGGCGGTAGCTCGCCGAGCTTCTCGAGCGCGAGCAGGACCCCGTCCGCGAACGACTCGCGGCCGGTCGTGTCGTGGCGGATCGTCAGCAGTTGGCCCTCTCCGCCGAAGATGACCTCCTGGTGCGCCACCAGCCCGGGCAGGCGCACCGAGTGGATCGTCGGCTCGCCGCCGATCAGGTCCGCCGTCGCCTTGGCGGTGCCGGACGGCGCGTCCTTCTTCGCCTCGTTGTGGAGCTCGACGATCTCGGCCCGTGGGAAGTGCGCGGCCGCCTCGCGTGCGAAGCGCATCATCAGCACCGCGCCGATCGAGAAGTTCGGAGCGACGAAGAGCCGCAGGCCCTTTCTCGGCCGCGAGCGCGCCGAGCTCCGCCGGGTCCCAGCCGGTCGTGCCGACGACGCAGGAGACGCCTTGCTCGAGGGCGGCGCGGACGTTCGCCGGTGCGGCGTCGGGCGTCGTGAAGTCGACGGCGGCGTCGCAACCGCCCACGTCGGGCTCGTCGCCGAGCTCGATCCCGCGCACCTCGTGCCCGGCCGCCTCGAGCCGCTCCACGATCGCGCCGCCGGCCTTCCCCTCCGCGCCGAAGAACGCGATCTTCACGCCGCCGCCCGCTCGGAGAGGCTCGCGCTCGCGCGGCCGACGGCAGAGCGGAACCGCGCCTCGTCGGGCCCCACCCCGGCCGCCGCGAGCCGCTCGGCGGGCAGCAGCGCTGCGGCCAGCTCCGCGAGCTCGTCGGGCTCGACCGCCTCGATCTCGGCGATCATCCGCTCGAGCGTGAGGAGCTCCGTGTCGGTGACGAGCGACTTCCCGAGCCGGCTCATGCGGTTCGAGGTGGATTCGAGCGAGAGGACGATCCGCCCCTTGAGGTTCTCCTTCGCACGCTCGAGCTCGCCCTTGCGGAGCCGGCCGGCCGCGATCTCGCCGATCTGCTCGATACAGATCTCGACGCAGGTGGCGAGGTTCTCCTCGCGCGTGCCGACGTAGACGCCGAGGATGCCGGTGTCCGTGTACTGCGCCCCGAAGCTGTAGACGGCGTACGCCATGCCTCGCTTCTCGCGGATCTCCTGGAACAGGCGCGACGAGGCGGATCCGCCGAGGATCGAGTCGAGCAGGGAGGCTGCGAAACGGCGGCGGTCCGAGCGCGAGATGCCGATCGCGCCGAGGCAGAGGTGGTACTGCTCCGTCTCCTTGCGCTGGAAACGGAGCCCGGGGCCGGGCAGCCGCGCGAGCGGCCGGCGGACGCGCGTCCCCGCGCGTGCCGGTGCACCGGCGCGGCGCTCGCTCCGCTGCAGGAGCGCGACGAGGCGGTCGTGCTCGAGGTTCCCGGCCGCGGCGACGACGACGTTCCCCGGCGAGTACGCGGTCCGGTGGTAGCCGGCGAGCGCGCGGCGGCTGACCGAGGAGATGACCTCGGCGGTGCCGATCACCGGCCGTCCGAGCGGGTGGTCGCCGAAGACGGCCTCCGAGAAGAGGTCGTGCACGAGCTCCTGCGGCGTGTCCTCGTACATCGCGATCTCCTCGAGCACGACCTCGCGTTCCTGGTCGACCTCGGCGAAGGAGGGCGCGAAGACCATGTCGGTCATCACCTCGAGCGCCGTCTCGACGTGGTGGTCGGGGACGCGCGCGTAGACGACCGTGTTCTCCCGCGAGGTCGCGGCGTTCAGCTCCGCGCCCATCGCGTCGAAGGTCTCCGCGATCTCCTGCGCCTCGAAGCGCCGCGAGCCCTTGAACAGCAGGTGCTCGATGAAGTGGGAGACGCCTGCACGGTCGGCTCGCTCGTCGCGGGAGCCGACGTCGATCCAGAAGCCGAGCGAGACGGAGCGAACGCTCGCGACGCGCTCGGAGATGATCCGCTCGCCGGAGTCGAGCTCGCTCAGGACGACCTTTTGCACGGCCCGAT
>CAVXXZ010000022.1:0-14057 GCA_963765795.1 uncultured Actinomycetes bacterium | reverse complement strand
AGGCTTGCCGGCGAGGATGACCTCGGTGTCGCCGGGCCAGTCCCAGAAGATGCCCTCCGGGGACCGCGACGCCAGCAGCTCGCGTACCGCGCCGGCGAAGTCCTCGAGGCGGTCGCCGAACAGGTGCGGCGCCGACGAGGACATCGAGAGGTACCCCGACAGCACGCTTTCGCTGTCCCGCACCAGGTCGGGGATCCCGGGAACGAAGATCGACCGCGGCGCGCCGAACCGGGTGCGAACGAGGATGTCTGCGAAGCGGCGGGTTCTCACCGGCGCCACGCCCTGACCGGCGCGACGGCTCGGGCCGAGGTACTTCTCGACGAGCGACTGGATCTCAGCGTGCGGGATCGGCGGCGGCCCGGGGCTCGGCGGCTTCGGCCGCCCCTCGACCTCGTGGACGATCAACGCCAAAGCGCCGCCCGGCTCCAGCATGTCGTACACCGCCTCTGCAACACGGGCCTCGTCGGTCCAGTGGAGCGACTGGCCGAAGGTCACGAGCCGGTACGGCCCGGGCGCCGCCTCGGGGAGGGCCTCCGCCACCGCCTGCACCCAGCGGATGTTCGTGATGCCCCGTTCGGCGGCGACCCGGCGGCCTCCGGCGAGCATGGCTGCGTCGGGGTCGAGGCCGACCACCTCCTCGAACAGGTGGGCGAGCCGGACCGTGAGGATGCCCGGCCCGCAACCGCCGTCGAGCAGCCGTCCGCTCCCGTCGAGATCGAGCTCCTCGGTGAGCACGGACTCGAGCTGCGGCGAGTAGGGCGGCCTGCCGTACCGGTAGTGGGCGGCGGCGCCCTCGAACAGTGTGGGGTCGTAGGACGTCAGTTGCCCGGTGCTGACCGTTCGCCACGGATCCCGTCGCGCGCGAGCCGAAGGCCGACCACCCCGACGAAGACCGCGAAGACGAGGCGGAGCGTGTCCGCCGGCAGCGCGAGCGCGAGCAGCGCGCCGAGGACGCTGCCGACGGCGCCCACGACGCCGAAGCGGAGGGCGAGTCGGAGATCGCCGACCCCTCGGCGGCGGAGGACGAGGCTCCCCACGATCGCCGTCGGGAGGATCACGAGCAGCGACGTCGCCTCCGCGGAGTGCTGCGAGAACCCCACCGCCAGGGTGAGGAAGGGAACGATGAGCGTCCCGCCGCCGACGCCGAGCAGCCCCGAGGCCACGCCGACGACGACGCCGAACGCCACGAGCACGACGTAGAGCGTCGGGCCGCTCATCCGCGGACTCCGAGCAGCACCGCGACGCTGACGAGGAACGTGCCGAACACGACCTTGAGCAGCCGCTCGTCGATCCGTGCGAGGAACCCCGCGCCGATCCGCGCACCGACGATCGACCCCGCCGCGAGCGCGATCGCAGTGCCGTACCGGACCTCGCCGGCCACGCCGTAGGTCGCGATCCCGGCGATGCTGATCGGGATGATCGCGCCGAGCGAGATGGCGTGCGCGTCACGCTGCGTGTAGGCCGCCCAGAGCACGAGCAGCGGCACCATGACGATGCCCCCGCCGACCCCCAGTAGCCCCGAGAGGAGGCCGCCGCCGAGCCCGATCGCGAGCAGCTTCGGGTCGAGCGCGAGCGAGTTCAGACGGGAGCGCACGGCGCGGCACACTAACGTTTGGCGGATGAGCTTCTCGACGCGGCCCGAGCTCCGCGGGACCTTCGGGATGGTGGCGTCCACGCACTGGCTCGCGTCGGCGGCGGGGATGGCCGTGCTCGAGCAGGGCGGCAACGCGTTCGACGCCGCCGTCGCCGCCGGCTTCACGCTCCAGGTCGTCGAGCCGCACCTCAACGGCCCCGGCGGCGACCTGCCGGCGCTCGTCTGGCCGGCCGGGCGCGACCGGCCGCTCGTCCTCTGCGCGCAGGGCCCCGCGCCACGCGCAGCGACGATCGAGCGCTACCGCGACGAGCTGGGGCTCACGCTGATTCCCGGCACCGGCCCGCTGGCCGCGGTCGTGCCCGGCGCCTTCGGCGGCTGGATCGCCCTGCTGCGCGAGCACGGGACGGTGCCGCTCCGCGACGTCCTCCATTTCGCGATCGGCTACGCCGAGGACGGCTATCCGGCCCTCGCGTCGATCGGCGACGCGATCCGCAGGGTCGAGCAGCTCTTCACCGAGGACTGGACGACGAGCGTGGACGTCTACCTGCCGGCTCCCGAGCCGGGGACGCTGCACCGGAACCGCGTCCTCGCCCAGACCTACCACCGCATCCTCGCGGAGGCCGAGGCGGCGTCCACGGACAGGGACGCACAGCTCGAGGCGGCGCACGACTGCTGGTACCGCGGCTTCGTCGCGGAGGAGATCGTCCGCTTCCAGGAGCGCGAGTGGCTCGACAGCAGCGGCGAGCGCCACGCGGGCCTGCTCGCGGAGGAGGACCTGCGCGACTGGGCGCCGACCTGGGAGGAGCCGCTCTCCGTCAACTACCACGGCTACGAGGTCTTCAAGGCAGGCCCGTGGAGCCAGGCGCCGGTCTTCCTCCAGCAGCTCCGGCTGCTCGAGGGCTTCGACCTCGGCGCCATGGGCCAGGCGAGCGCGGAGTGGGTGCACACCGTCACCGAGTGCGCGAAGCTCGCGTTCGCCGACCGCGAGGCCTGGTACGGCGACCCGGAATTTGTCGACGTGCCGCTCGCCGAGCTGCTCTCGCGAGACTACGCGGAAGAGCGGCGCGGGCTGCTCGGCGAGGAAGCGTCGCCCGAGCTCCGGCCCGGCTCGCCCGGAGGCCGGGAGCCGCGCTTGGCGCATCCGGTCGAGGACGCGCCGGTCGCCCCCGGCGTCGGCGAGCCGACGCGCTCAAGCCTGGAAGCACCGGCGGCTAAGCCGCCGGTGCCCGGGCAAGGTCCGGGGGCCGCCTCCGGCGTCCCCCGCGGGGACACCGTCCACCTCGACGTCGTGGACCGCTCCGGGAACATGGTCTCGGCGACGCCGAGCGGCGGCTGGCTCTGGGGCGCTCCCGTCATCCCCTCGCTCGGTTTCTCCCTCGGCACCCGCGCGCAGATGTTCTGGCTCGAGGAGGGCCTGCCGAACTCGCTCGAGCCCGGCAAGCGGCCGCGGACGACGCTCTCGCCGACACTGGCCGCCCGCGGCGGGGAGCCCTGCCTCGCCCTGGGCACGCCGGGCGGCGACCAGCAGGACCAGTGGACGCTGCACGTCTTCCTCGCCCACGTCCACCACGGCCTCGACCTCCAGGCCGCGATCGACGCGCCGAACCACCACACAGAGGCGTTCCCGTCGAGCTTCTACCCGCGGGAGAGCCTCCCGCGGCACGTGGCTGTCGAAGAGCGCGCCGGCACCGAGACGATCGACGGGCTGCGGGAGCGCGGGCACGACGTCGAGGTATCGGGCCCGTGGACGCTCGGCCGCGTCACCGCCGTCGGGCGCGAGCGCGACGGGATCCTGAAGGCGGGAGCGAACCCGCGCGGCAGGCAGGGCTACGCCGCGGGCCGCTGAAGTCGATCGATCATCCCGATGGGACGATGCCGCGCACGCGTGCGGCAGGGACCCTGCGACCGATGGACGACAACGACTTCGGATTCAAGTTCTGGTTGAAGATCGCCGGTCTCTTCGTCCTCGGCGCTATCGGCCTGTTCGTCGTCATGTGGATCTTCCTGACCGCGATCTACGCGTGGGGCTTCTTCGCCGCGTTCCTGGTACTCGCCGTGGGGGCGCTCGCCCTCGGCTGGCTCCACGACCGCCGGAACGCAGGTCCGCAAGAGGGCAGCTACTAGCCGCCCGCCGATGGGCGCCGCAGCCGACGAGGGCAGGCCGGACGAGCGGTCCGCGGTTGCCGACGCCATCGGAGGCGCGGCCGTCTATTCCGCACGGGTCGCGGCTCGCGTCTGGCGCGGCCCGATCGAGGCGGCCGCGGAGGAGCTCCTGTCGAAGCCCGAGGTCAGGCGGATGGTCGATCACGCGCTCTCGGGCCCGCTGCCGGAGGAGCTGGGGCGATTGTTGGTACGGCATCGGGTCGTGGAGCGGATCGCCCACGAGTTCGCGGCCTCTGGGGAGCTGGAGCGTCTGCTCGATTCGGCGCTCGCAAGCCCCCAGTCCCGCGAAGTGATCGACCGCGTGCTCGCAAGCGACGCGACGAAGCAGGCGCTCGAGCGCGTACTCGCGGGACCGGAGGTCCGTGCCGCGCTGACGTCGCAGTCCGCGGGACTTGCGGAAGAGGTCATGATCGGCGCGCGTTCGACCGCGACCGGTCTCGACTCGCGGTTCTCGCTGGGCGCGCGCAGATCGCCGGCCTCGCCGTTCGCGGGCGTGGCGAGCCGCGGCGCCGCACTGGTCGTCGATGCGTTCGCGATAGTCGCCGGTACGGCGGTCGTGGGCGGCGCCGCCAGTCTCGTCGCGGCGGTGGTCGGCGGCTTGCGGCCCGAGTGGCTCGCTCAGACGCTCCTTTCGCTGGCGGCGGTGGCGATCGCGGTCGGCTATTTCGTCGTCTTCTGGCAGACCGCAGGTCAGACGCCCGGGATGCGGCTGATGGGAGTACGCGTCCTCTCGACTCGGCACGACGGCCGCTTGACCGGGTGGCAGGCGATCCTGCGGACGATCGGTCTAGCTCTCGCGATCATCCCGTGCTTCCTCGGCTTCCTGCCCGCCCTCTTCGACTCCCGGCGTCGCGCGCTTCCCGACTATCTCGCCGGCACCGTCGTCGTCTACGACGACCCGTCTCCGACGGCCGTCCGCGCTTCCGTGGACTGAGACTGAAGGTCGCCGGCCGCGAGCTTCGCGCTCATCTTGATCGCCTTGACCGCGCCTGTCGCGCCGGCCTGCAACGTGAATCCGACGGCGAGCAGGACGATCCCGAGCACGAACAGCACGTGCGATCCCAGCAGCAGGATCCCCAGCCGCCCGAGCAGATAAGGCGGGGTACAGATGAGCGCGCCGAGTGCTCCGCCGACGAGCGAGGCGCCAAGCTTGTCGCGTCGAGAGCCGGCCGGCCTGACCCCGACGATGCGCGCGGGCAGGGTGACGTACGTGAGCATCATCACGCCGACCACCACCCCCATCGAGAGGCCGAACCACGGGTGTCCCCAGCGGGGAACGACGACCGCCGAGAACCCCAGCGCGACGCCGACGATCAGCCCGGCTCCGAGGACGACCGCGGAGTGCCGTCGCGCGAGCGCGAACCCCGGCCGGATCTGCGGCCGGCCCGGCTGCGTGATGGCGAACGCGAACACCGCGTTGAGGAAGAAGCTCGCCGCCGTCACGAGCGCTATGACGATGACGAGCGCGAGCGCGCCCGCCCCGGTCCAGGAGTGGAAGTCCTTCCCGTTGAACACGTGCGCCTTGAGGTCGAGCATCGCCACCCAGATCCACATCGCCGGCAGGACCTGGACGAGCGTGAGTTTCCAGTTGACGAAAACGAGCCGCAGACCCTGGAACAGCATCACGAACGCGCCGACCGCGAACACGAGCGGGGCAAAGATCCGACGCGACCGGCTCAGCGCGAGCACGGCCGACTCGACCGCCGCCTCGTCCCCGGCCTGTAGCGCATCGACGAGCGCGCGGCCCTGCGTCCTCAGAACCTCGCGACGCGAACGGCGAGAGTTCTCCTCCCCGTGCGCGGCGGCCGCCATCAGCCGGCGTCGTCGGTAGGCGCTTCTCTCTCCGCGCGCCAGCCGGCCCAGACGGGCGAGAACACGGCACAGACGAGCGAGAGCGTGATCATGATGAAGACGTAGCCGATGAGCGTGACGACGACTCCGAACGAGCCGAACGCGCGGCCGCTCGCATTCATGGTCGCGCCCAGGAAGAGCGGCGACACCGCAATGAACCCTCCGACGACGACCGTCGCCAGCAGGGCGCCGGGCATGAGCGCGCGGAGCGCGACCTTCTTGTGCAGCAGGAACCGAGGAACCCAGAGCCAGAAGACGGTCGATGCGGCGAGCCACGCAGGAACCACCACGAGCAGACCTTGGGTGCTGAGGCCCTCGGCTGCGACGACGAAGAGCGCCACGGAGCCGGCAAGGACGAAGAAGAAGATCGCGAACAACCCCTGATCGGCGATGGAGCCAACCTTCAGCCGCCACGCACGCGCGTAGACGTCCTGGTAGATCTGACCGATGCCGATCCCCCAGACGAGGGCGCTGACGGCCACGGATACGGTCGCCGCCAACCTGTTCGACGCGGCGCTGCCGAAGGTGCTCTGGACGAGCTCGGCGGTGGCTCCCGTCAGCTTCAGGTGCGTGATGAGGTGCTGCGTGTAGACGTTGGTGTCGGCCTCCGAGTGGGCGAAAGAGGTGATGACAAGCGCCGCAGGCAGGACGGCCAGCGACGAGTACACCGTGATCGCACAGCCCGAGTTGCGACTCGACTCGAAGTAGCGCCGGAACCAGTCGAGCGCCAGCCTGCCCAAGGCCGTGTCCGCGCGTCCCACGAGCCAGGACTGCACCTTCCTGACTCGGTTGCCCAGCGCGAAGCCCGGAGTGCGGGTCGGTTCCGCATCCTCGGGAGGCGTCTGGCTGATTGAGGGATCGGCCGGCAGGATCCTCCTTCCGGCGTCACAGCCTGCACCGGCGACGGCGGGCGATCATCGCCCGGAAGGGATGACCCGCTGCGGAGGAGATCGGTGCAAGATCAGCATTCACGAGCGATGACCGAGCCCGGGAACACACCGCCGGAGAGCGTCGCCCGCAAGGCGGGCCGCGCAGCCCACCCGCAGAACCTCGTCGAGCGGCGCCTGACGAAGTTCCTGCACGAGCCGCCGTCCGTCCGGCTTGCCGCGAACGTGATCGTCACGGCGACGGTGCTCATCGTGGTGGTCGGCGGCGTGCTGATGCGCGTGCTCGACCACAAGGAGTACGCCTCGATCTGGCTCGGCATGTGGTGGGTGCTGGAGACGGTCACGACCGTCGGCTACGGCGACCTGACGCCCGAGTCCGTGATCGGCAAGATCCTGACGTCGCTCGTGATGTTGTGGGGCGTCGCCTTCCTCGCGATCATCACGGCCGCGATCACGTCGGTGTTCGTCGCCCGTGCCCAGCGGGAGCGGAGGACGGACGCAGAGCACGCGGCCGCCGGCGCAGAACGCACGGTTGGCGATCGCCTCGATCAGATCGACGCGCAGCTCCAGCAGCTGCGCGAGCTGCTCGAGCGGACGCCGCCGGCGCCCTGAGCGTCAGCGCCGGCGGCGGGCGAGCAGCGCCAGCGCGAGCGTTCCCGTCACCGTGAGCACGAGCTTCACCGCCTTGCCGCCCCGGAGCTTCGACTCGCCTCCGGCGCGCGGTGCCATGTTCACCGGAACCTCGTCGACGCGCAGCCCGGCGTCGGCGAGGCGGATCAGGGCCTCCACCTCCGGCGCACCGCTCGTGTACGGCTCGGCGAGGAGCGGCAGCGCCTGCGCGTTCACCGCGTAGAGGCCGCTCGTCGCGTCACCGAAGGGCCGGCGCAGGACGACCGCGACCGAGCGACGGAGCAGCCCGGTGCCGAGCCGCCGAGCCGGGCTCGGCCGGTAGCGGTACGGCGCATAGCCGTCCCCGGACACGAAGCGGGAGCCGATCGCGACGTCGCACTCGCCGCTGCGCACGCGCTCGAGCAGCCGCGCGAGCTCCACTGCGGGATGCTGGCCGTCCGCGTCGACGCGCCCGCAGAAGGAGTACCCATGCTCGAGGGCCCAGCGGTAGCCGGCGGCGATCCCGACGCGCAGGCCCTGGTTCGTCCCCAGCGAGAGCACCTCCGCCCCGTGCTCGCGCGCGACCTCGGCCGTGTTGTCGGTCGACCCGTCGTCGACGACGAGGACGTCCACGTCGGGCAGCCGCTCGTGCAGACCCTCGAGGACCGCGGGCAGGTTCTCCTCCTCGTTCCAGGCGGGGATGAAGACGAGCGTGCTGCTCACGCGCGCCTCCGCTCGAGCTCGGCCCGGGCGGCGTGCAGCTGCAGCGGCAGGAACGGCAATGCGAGGAGCTCCCAGGCGACCGCCCGGAGGGTCGGCGCGAGACGCGCGACGCGAAAGGCGACCTCGACGCCCGAGCCGCGATACAGGCGGCTGAAGAGCAGCCGCGTCCGGAGGAGGTGCGGCGGCGCGCAGACGACGACCGCGCCGCCGACCTCGCGCTCGAGCAGCAGTGGCAGGGTGCGTGCGGCGTTCTCGGCCGTCGACGCAGCCGTCGGCTCGACGACGAGCTCGACCGCGGGGCCGCGCCACGCGTCCCGCATCTGCTCGGCTTCCGAGCGCCCGCCGGTCGGCGACCAGCCGCTGAAGACGACGAGGTCGGCTTCCGAACTGCTCACGAGCTGCTCGGCCTCGCGGACGAGCCGCAGGCAGCGTCCGCTGATCCGGTGCACGCCGGCCAGGTCGGGCCAGCCGTGGCCGGGCACGACGATGGCTGTGCGGCTTCCAGGCATTCCCACGCAATCATCGCTGCGCAATCGTCACGGAACCGCGGGCTCCGGCGCCGGCGCCGGCTCGGCCGGCGACGCGTGGCCGCCCTCGAGCAGGCGCCGCCACCCGACGAGCACGCGGTGGAGCGTCTCGGCGCCGACGAGCGGTTGGTCGGGCGCGGGCAGCTGCGCCGGGTAGAGCAGGAACGCCTGCGTCTGGGAGCCGCCGAGCCCGCCGTGGAACGAGATCAGCTCCTCGAAGGCGCAGCCCTCGTCGAGGGCGGGGTCGTAGAAGCTGCCGACGAGGAGGTCCGGGGCGTGCGTGAAGCCGTGCGTGCGCAGAAGGTGCTGCGCAGCCGTGGCGTGGAAGCCCGCGAGCGGGTCGTCGCCGTCCACACGGTCCTCCTCGAGATAGCGGGCGCCTCCGCCTCCGAGCACGACGGCTCCGTGCTCGCCCGACTTCACGAGCACCCAGCCGATATGCGGATGCGAGGCCAGAGCCGACAGCAGCTGCGGATGGCGGGCCTCGAGCTCCTCGCGCGTCATCCGTCCGTCCTTCTCCATCAGGTAGACGAGGCCCAGGTTGCCCGAGCCGAGGACGACGACGTCGCGGCCCGAGACGTCGTTCTTCGGCGCCTTCGCCTTGCGCCCCGTTGCCTCGGCGGCGGCGTGCTCGACCATCGCATCCTGCTCGTCGCCGCCCGCCACCGCGCTGACGCCGCCGTGCGCGAGGTTCCGCTGCACGAGCTCGTCGAGCCCGTAGCCGTTGCGCTGCCGGAACGTCGCCCCCTGCGTCTGGCCGTGATCGGAGAGGACGACGAGCTCGTACGGCCGCGCGGCGTAGCGGCGAGCGCGCTCGATGCGCCCGAACTGCTGGTCGAGCTTCCGCAGCGCCTCGAGCGTGTCGTCACGCTCGAGGCCGGAGTGATGTGCGACCTCGTCGTAGCTTGCGAAGGTCGCGTAGACAGCGGGCCTCCCCTTCATCATGTCGGTGAGGACGCCGTACACGATCAGGTCGCGGGCGATGACGCACATCGTCGCGCGCAGGAACGGATAGACGCCGCCCCGGTGGCCGCGCGGCCGGACATCCCGGCGCCGCTGCTTCGCGGCGGCGACCCATTCCAGGATCACCTCCCAGCCGAAGAGCACGAACGTCCGCGCCACGTTGAAGCCGTTTGCGAGGAAGGCGCGGTAGCCGCGATTGGCCGAGCGCTCGGCCTCCATCCGGCTGACGGTGAGGATCAGATGGTCGGCTCCGCCCGAGAAGAGGTTGCCGCGGCTCGCGCCTCCGTCGGACAGGAGGCCTGGCCCGGTGGCGTGCCGCCGCTCCAGCTCGGCACAGTCCTCCGGCGACGAGCAGACGACGAGCGCTTTCCGTTCCTTCTCGACCCAGCGGAAGGCGACGATGTCGTCGTTGGAGCCGAGCAGGATCCCCGCCTGCGAGGCGCCGGTCTGCGAGGAGAGGTCCGGCTCCCACTCGGCCAGCCGGTGCGTGCCGTCCTCGAGCCAGCGCGCCAGCGTCGGCGCATGCCCGTCCCGCATGGCCCGCTGCAGCACCGGCAGCGCAAGGCCGTCGATCTCGAGGAAGACGATGCCCGGACGGTCGGTCACGACCCGCTCGCCCGAGCGTCGCGCGATGCGCTGCACCACGCGCAGCGAGTAGAGGTCGTCGTCGTTCGTCCCGAACAACACCGAGAGGACGACGCCGACCGCCGCCGCGGCGAGCGCGACGCCGAGCGCCGACCAGAAGGAGTCGATCGACAGGCCCGAGCTGACCCGGTCCGCGAGGAGCAGCATCCCGGCATCGAGGAACAGGACGAGAAAGAAGCCGAGCAGCGCCGTGAAAGGGAGCCGCAGCGCGGCGACGAGCGGCGGCAGGACGGCGTTCAGCACGGCGAGGGCGGCCGCAACGGCAAGGGCGGCCCCGAACTTCGAGTCGGACGCGCCCGGAACGAGCTCCGTCGCGACGACCAGGGAGACGGCTCCGAGCAACCAGCCGAGCAGGAGCTGTCCCGCCCGGAGGCGAGGCCTCTCGGGCGTCCAGCCCGGCGCCTCGCCGTACGCCGCGCTCACGGAGTGGCCTGGCCGGCGTCCGCCGACTTGGCCGCCTTCTTCGCGCGGCGCTTCTCCTGCTCCTCGGCCTGGCGGCGCTTGGCCTCGGCATACGAGTCGGAGACGAGAGCCTTGCCGCCGCCCCACCCCCACGCCCAGATCATGAGGATCAGCGCGAAGATGATGTTCCAGGCCGTCCCCACGAGCTGTTGCGCGACCGAGTACGCCGTCGCGTCCGTCGACGAGGCGACGCCGCTCAGCGAGGCGACGTTCCAGGCCTGCGTCACACCGACGCCGCCCGGCGTGAACGACGTGACGTTGGCGAGCGAATTGCCGCCGGCGACGTGCATCAGCGTGTCGAAGCTGACCGGGATCCCGTAGGCGTTGAGGAAGACGCCGATGCACGCCAGCGAGGCGGCCCAGCCCACGAACGAGGGCAAGAACACGCGCCCGAAGAAGGTGCGCGGCTTGCCGAGGATCGCGCCGCCCTCCTTCGCCTTGTCCCACCAGGCGACGACGTGGGGCCAGAAGCGGCGCACGAGAAGCACGATCATCAGGATCCCGCCACCGAAGACGACGATCGTGGCAGGCCAGTGCTCGTGCACCCAGCTGAACGAGATGTCGAACGAGCCGCTGACGGTGAAGAAGAGGTAGACGTAGACGAAGGTTCCGGAGAGCGTGAAGAAGATCTTCTCCACGGCGTAGGCGCCGAGCACCGCGACGAAGCTGATCCCGACCAGGACCGTGATCATGATCAGGAACACGAGCGTGCCGATGTTGGCGGGCAGGATCCCGTTCAGCGCGACGGAGACGGCGTAGCCGGCGAGGATGTCACGCCACTTCACCCGCCCGGGGTAGGCGAAGCGGAGGATCGAGAACCAGGCGAACGCCGTCGCGGTCGTCTGCACGATCATCAAGGCGATCGCGGCGATCAGCGACCCCACCGAGATCGTCGTGACCGTGTTCCAGAGGCTGTGGAACCAGCTCCTGAGATCCCAGCCGAGCAGGTTGGCGGCCGCGCCGATCACCACCACGATCAGCGCCCACATGACCATCCGGCGCCACAGCGGCTTCGCCCGTGCAGCCGGAGTCGGTGCCTCTTGCGCGGCGGTGGTCATGCCGCGAGCTCCGCCACGTGGTCGAGCACGTCGGCGAGGTTGTGCGTGTCGACGAGCTCGACGGGCACGCCGTAGTCACCGAGCCCCGCTGCCTGCTCCGCCGCGCCCGGGAAACCGAGCGGCACGAACACGTGACTGGGATACGCAAACGCCGCCCGCCATCCCCGCTCACACTCGACCACGGCGCCCCACAGTGAGACCGTGCCGATCACGAAGAGGCAGCCCGGAGGCAGACCGTGGTCGATCGCCAGCTTCTTGCGAATGAGCTCGAAGGGCGCGCCGTAGATGCCACAGGTGCACGTCTCCGTCGGGGCCGCGTGTCGGGGCCGGCGCGGCAGCCGAAACCGCTGCGCTTCGCAACGAGCCTCGAGAGGAGCTCCGACGGGCCAGAAGGAGAATCGGTAGAGGCTGCGCAGGCGAGGGGCTGCGTCGAGGTCCTCGACCTCCCACAGCCTCCAGGCACTCAACGGCTCCACGTAGTCGGGCGCGATCGCCACTTCGGCGGTGGTCTGCGGCCGGTTCGGGTGTGACTTCCGCCAGCGCATCGTGCGTCTCCTCTCGATCAACCCAGCTCGATCAACCCTGCCCAGCTTCGACGAGGACACTGAGGCCCGCGTCATGCGAGGCGGATGAAACGACAGATCCGTCGGGCTCGCCGGTTCAGGCCGGCGAGACCGGTGCCGACCTCTCCTGTGCCTGCAGCTGCTTCGCCTCCTCGGCACTGGCCAGGCCGATCGCGAGCAGGTCGTACGGCGCGATCATCCCGTCGGCGATGCGATAGCCGCCGGCGCGCGCGATCGCGTCGCGCAGCGGCACCGCCCAGTGGTGCTCGAGCAGGATCAGGGCCGCGGCCGAGTCGTTCGGGATCTCCCCGACGACGTCCCACTCGACCTCGTCGTCGAACACCTCGAGCCCGTGCGCTGCAGCCTGCTCGGCGCCGATCTCGGCGGCGGCATGCATGCCCTCCTCGCCGGCGATGCCGAGACCGACGAGCGCCGCCACCTTGCTGCCGAGCTCGATCGCCTCCTCCCTCGTGAGGTTGCTGAGGTGCTGCACCTCGATCTCACCCTCGGCGTCCTTGTGCACGGCAAGCGCGTCGATCACGCGCACGGTGCCGCTCTCACGGAGCTTCTCCAGCTCCCGGGCGATCTCGCCGTGGAACCCGGGGTTGTCGAACCCGAGCACGAGCAACTGGACCGGTCCGATTGCCATCGCGTCCTCCTCCCTAGGACCAGTGAGTCGGTGAGGGGACCAGCGTGTCGCAGACACGACCCCGCCACCTCACCCCAGCGGGATGAGGTGGGCACGCCGGGGGGCGGGGAGACTGGATGCGATGTGAACGCCACGGGCGGCAACGACAGAGCTGGGCGGGCGCAGCTGACCGGCGCGTTCACGACGCCGCGCTGGCTCCGCGACCTCGGCAGGAGCTCCTGGCTGCTGGTCGGCGTGCTCGCGCTCCTCCTAGGGCTCGTCTGGCTGCTCGCGGAGACGTACACCATCGTCGGGCCGATGGTCTGCGCGCTGATCGTCGCGGTGGTCGCGATGCCCCTCGTCCGCATTCTCGATCGTCACATGCCGCGCGCGCTCGCGGCGGCGCTCGTGCTGCTCGCGGTCGCCGCCGTCACCGTCCTCATCGCGGTGGTAGTGGTGGCCGGCATCACCGGCCAGAACGCGGAGCTCTCGGCGCAGGCCGCTGCCGGCGTCGACCGGCTGCAGAGCTGGCTGCAAAGCGCCGGAGTCGACTCCTCGAGCGCCTCGGGTGCCGCTTCCACGGTGAAGTCGGCGGCGCCGCAGATCATCTCCACGCTGACGCACGGAATCGTCCACGGCATCACTGGGCTGGCGTCCGTCCTGTTCGGGATGTCGCTCGCCGCGCTCGGGACGTTCTTCCTGCTCAAGGACGGCCCCGGAATGCGCGACTGGGTGGACGGCCACGTCGGGCTGCCACGTCCTCTCGCGCGCACGATCAGCAGCGCGGTGATCACCTCGCTGCGCGGCTACTTCAAGGGCGTCACGTTCGTCGCCGCCTTCAACGGCGTCATCGTGGGGATCGCCGCGCTCCTCCTCGACGTCCCGCTCGCCGGGACGATCGCCGTCGTCACCTTCGTGACGGCCTACATCCCGTATCTTGGTGCGGTGGTCGCCGGGACGTTCGCCGTCCTGCTCGCACTCGGCGCCCACGGGACCGGGGTCGCCGTCGCGATGCTCGTGGTGGTCATCCTCGCCAACGGGCTGCTGCAGAACCTCGTCCAGCCGTTCGCGATGGGCTCCGCGCTCGACCTCAACCCGCTCATCGTGCTCGTGGCGACGATCGGGGCCGGCTGCCTGTTCGGGATGCTCGGTCTCGTGCTCGCGGCTCCGCTCGTTTCGGCCGCCGTGCGGGTCGCGAAGGCGCTCGACCACCCACCCGAGCAAGCTGCCGAGGCGCCGGCACCGCCCGAAGCCGCGCAAGGCGACGCGCTGATCCCGACAGGATGATGCCCCGGCCGGAAAGGAGGCCCGATGTCAGCTGTGCGGCAGTCCGCCGCCACCGTCTTCCCGGACACCGCTGAGATTCCGGGTAACGTCCACGGAG
>CAVXXZ010000021.1:0-41644 GCA_963765795.1 uncultured Actinomycetes bacterium | reverse complement strand
GCCCGTCGACGTCGCGCGGCTGAACGTGGACGAGGAGCCGGGGATCGCCTCGCGCTACGACGTGCTGTCGATCCCGACCGTGATCCTCTTCTCCGGCGGAGAGGCGCGAGGGTCGCTGGTCGGCGTGCGCCCGCGCGCGCATTTCGAGCGGTGGCTAGCGGAAGTGCTCCCAGCCGGCGAGTGAGTGCGGCTCGCCGCGGAGCGTGAGCTCGACGCCTTCTCCCTCCTCGACGCGACCGATCACCGGGAAGCCGAGCGGGTCGGGCGTCGTCGCGAGCAGCTCGTAGTCCTCGCCGAAGCCGACGTCGTCGAGCTCGGCGCCCTCGCCGAGGGGAACGAGCTCGAGCTCGATCGCGAGGTGGACGCCCGAGCGCTGCGCGATGTGGCCCGCGTCTCGCGCGAGCCCGTCCGAAAGGTCGAGCATCGAGGTCGCCACTGCCGCCAGCCGCTTCCCTTCCGCCACGCGATCCGGCACCGGGGGAAGCCGGCCCGCCCGAAAGCCAGCGCCGGCTGCACCGAGCGGACCGGTCACGACGACGAGGTCGCCCGGCTGCGCTCCCGCGCGGCCGGGTACGCGATCGGAGCGTCCGAGCGCGGTCACCGAGAGGACGACCCGGTCCGCCCGGGTCGTGTCGCCGCCACGCACGGGAACGCCGCGCTCGTTCAGGCCTGCGTAGAGCTCGAGCACGTCATCGAGCTTCGACTGGGGCGGCAGGCCGAGCGAGACGAGGAGCGCGACCGGATCGGCTCCCGAGGCGGCGAGATCGCTGATGTTGACCGCGGCGGCGCGCGAGCCGAGCTCGCGCCAGCTCAGGAGGTCGAAGCGGAAGTGGACTCCCTCCACGAGCGCGTCCTGCGTCACGACGAGCCCGTCCACGAGGGCCGCGTCGTGCTCGATCCCCTCGGCGAGACCCCGACGCTCGAGCTCGGCCAGCAGCCCGAACTCGCCAACCTCCCCGAGCGTCGTCACGACTCGGTTATGCGCGCCCGGCCGTCGAGCGTGTCCGGATCGAGCGCCGCGAGCGCGTCATAGAGCCGCGCGTGGAAGGTGCCGGGGCCGGCCGCACCGTCGGCGGCGTCCTCTGCTGCGACACCGAGCGCGGCGAGCGCCTCCGCCGCAGCCTCGAGCGGCTCCTCCGGCTTCGCAGCGAGGAAGCAGCCGGTCAGCGCCGAGGAGATGCAGCCGGTGCCGGTCACGGCGGCGAGCAGAGGATGGCCGTTCGCCACGGCGAGCGCTCGCTCGCCGTCCGAGACGTGGTCGACCGGGCCGGTGACTGACGCGACGAGCCCGAGCTGCCGGCCGGCCTCGCGCGCGAGCTCCGCAGGCTCGAGTCCGCTCGCGATCGACTCCACCCCGCGCACCTCTGCCTCGGCGCCGACGAGCGTCGCCACCTCGCCGGGGTTGCCGCGCAGGACGGTGACGCGCACCTCCCCGAGGATCCGGCGCGCCGTGTCGGTGCGGTACGCGGTCGCGCCGGCGCCGACCGGATCGAGGACGACCGGGATCCCGCGAGCGCTCGCCGCGCGCCCGGCGAGCAGCATCGCCTCGATCCACTGCTCCGAGAGCGTGCCGATGTTGAGCACGAGCGCGGACGCGAGCCCGACCATCTCCTCGACCTCCTCCCGCGCGTGCGCCATCACCGGCAGCGCGCCGAGCGCGAGGGTCGCGTTCGCCGTCTCGTTCATGACGACGTAGTTCGTGATCTGGTGGACGAGCGGCTTGCGCTCGCGCAGCTCGCGCAGGGTCGCTCCGGGGGAGATGCTCATCGCGGCACAACTCCCAGGACGTCCACCGGCCCGTCGCCGCCGCCGATCTCCACGAGACCCTGCGCGACGGCACGCGAAGCGGCCTCCGCGGCACCGCGCGCCGCGTCGGCCAGCGAGAGCCCGCGCGCGAGCAGAGCCGCAAGCGTCGCCGAGTGGGTGCAGCCGGCGCCGTGGGTCGCGGCCACCTCCCGCCGCTCGAACGGGATCTCGAGGTGCTCCCGCCCGTCGAAGAGGTGGTCGGCCGGCTCGTCGCCGTGGCCGCCGGTGACGAGCGCGGCCCGAGCGCCAAGGCCGACGAGCGCCTCGGCCAGATCGTCCAGCGGCGCATCCGACTCGGTCAGGGCCTGCGCCTCCATCAGGTTCGGCGTCACGACGGTCGCGAGCGGAAAGAGGCGGCCGACGAGCACGTCGACGGCGTCGTCCTCCAGCAGCCGCGCGCCGGAGCTCGCGACCATGACCGGATCGACGACGAGCGGCAGCGGATGCTCCTCGACCCAGTCGGCCACCGCCTCGATGATCGAGCCGGAGAAGAGCATCCCAGTCTTCGCAGCGTCGATCCCGATGTCGCCGGCGACCGCGTCGAGCTGCGCGCGGACGAACCACGGCGGCACCTCGTGGACGGCGGCCACCTCGCGCGTGTTCTGCGCCGTGAGGGCCACGATCGCCGACATGCCATGCACGCCCGCCGCGGCGAACGCCTTCAGGTCGGCCTGGATCCCAGCCCCTCCGCCGGAATCGGAGCCCGCAATCGTGATGCAGCGTGGAACCAACGCACTCCCTTCGCCGGCATGACCCGGATCAGGTTCGACGGGTGTGATCTCAGCCTCACCGCGAGGCACCCCGGTACGCGAACGTTAGCGTCTGGCCGTGCCTCGGCTGCCGCCTGCCCTCGCCGCCGTCCGCGACGCCGATGATCCTCGAGCTGCTGGGTGACGGACCCGGTCGCGTGCTCGAGCTCGGCTTCGCCGGGATCCACGCCACGCCGCTCGAGCTCGCGGGCTGGGAGGTCGTCGTGGTCGAGCCGGACCCCGCGTTTCGCGCCCGCGCAGAAGCGCGCGCCGGCACTGTCGCCGAGAGGCCCGAGGGCAGGTTCGACGCGGTAGTGGCTCCCGCCGGCGCAGACCTCACCGGGGTCGACGCGGACCGTGTGCTCGTCGTCGAACGGGATGGATCCGTACGGGAGAGTCGTTAGGAGCCGCATGGAGATGCGCGTGGTCTTGACCGTGCCGGACTTCGACGAGGCGGTCGCGTTCTACCGCGACGCACTCGGCTTCGAGCAGATCGCCGACTGGAGCGGCGAGGACGGCAGGGTCATCCTCCTGGAGGCAGGCAGAGCGACGATCGAGCTCTTCGACGAGCGCCAGGCAGAGAGCGTCGACCGGATCGAGGCGGGACGCCGCGTCTCCGGACCGGTGCGGCTTGCGTTCGAGGTGACCGACCTCGACTCGGCGACGGAGCGGCTCGTCGCGGCCGGCGCTGAGTCGATGGCCGCACCCGTCGTCCCGCCATGGGGCGGCCGGAACGCGCGCCTCCGGACACCCGACGGGCTGCAGCTGACACTGTTCAGCGAGCCCTAGCCCGCTTCAATGGTGGGGTGACTACCACCGCCGTCTGGGACGACCTCCTCGTGGGCGACGAGCTCGCCCACCTCGCGAACCGAGCCGGCGCGCGAAGCGCGGACCAGCGCCGCTTCCGGACTCCCTCCAGCCGGCCGTGCGGGAAGCGCTCGCGCGGCGCGGGATCCACGAGCTCTACGCGCACCAGGCCGAGGCGTACGCGGCGGCGCGCGCCGGCGGCAACGTCATCGTCACGACCGGCACCGCCTCGGGCAAGACGCTCGCCTTCAACCTGCCGGTGCTCGACGCGCTCGCCGCCGACCGGCACGCGCGCGCGCTCTACCTCTATCCGACGAAGGCGCTCGCGCAGGACCAGGCGCGCTCGCTCGGCGAGCTCGGCGTGCCCGCCGTCCGCGCGGCGATCTACGACGGGGACACACCGACCGAGCGGCGGCGCCAGATCCGCGGCTGGGCGAACCTCGTGCTGACGAACCCGGACATGCTCCACATCGGCGTCCTGCCGCGACACGACCTGTGGGGCGACTTCCTCCACAACCTCCGTTTCGTGGTCGTGGACGAGGCGCACGTGTACCGCGGCGTCTTCGGCTCGCACGTCGCGAACGTCCTGCGCCGGCTGCGGCGGCTCGCGCGGATCTACGGCGCCGAGCCGCAGTTCCTGCTCGCCTCGGCCACCATCGCGAACGCCGGCGAGCTCGCGCTGGCGCTCACCGGCGAGGAGGCGACGGTGGTCGAGGACGACGCGGCGCCCCGGGCGGAGCGGACGGTCGCGCTCTGGAACCCGCCGCTCCTCGACGCCGAGCTCGGGCTGCGGGCGAGCGCACTCGGAGAAGCGTCCCGGCTGCTGGCCGGCCTCGTCGGCCGCGGCCTGCGCACGATCTGCTTCGCGAAGAGCCGCAAGTCTGCGGAGCTCATCCACCGCTTCGCCAGCGACCGGCTGGACGCCGCAACGGCCGCCCGGCTGGCCCCCTACCGCGCCGGCTACACGCCGCAGCAGCGGCGGGAGATCGAGCGGCGATTGGTCGAGGGCGACCTGCTCGGCGTCACGTCCACCGACGCGCTCGAGCTCGGCATCGACATCGGCGACCTCGACTGCGCGATCTCCGTCGGCTTCCCCGGCACGGTGGCGAGCCTTCGCCAGCAATGGGGGCGTGCCGGCCGCCGCGAGCACGGCCTTGCGATCCTCATTGCCTCGGAGGACGCGCTCGACCAGTACTTCATGCGCGAGCCACCCGCGCTACTCGAGCGTCACGTCGAGGCGGCGATCCTCGACCACGCCAACCCGCGCGTGCTGGACGGGCACGTGGCCGCGGCCGCGTTCGAGGCCCCGGTGGACGACAGCGACGCCACGACGCTCGGCCCGGAGGCGCTCGAGCGGGCGCCGCACGTGCCGGAGCTGCGCCACACCCCGCGCGGCTGGGTCTGGGCCGGCAAGGACGCGCCGGCGGCACGCGTCCCGCTCCGCTCCACCTCGCCCGATGCATTCCTCGTCGTGGACGCCTCGAGCGGGGACGTACTGGGGCTGGCCGAGCGCGAGCGCGCCTACTCCACCGTGCACGAGGGCGCGGTCTACCTCCACCTCGGCCGCCAGTACCTCGTGCGCGAGCTCGACCTGCAGGCGCGGCGCGCGCTCGTCGAGCCGTTCGACGGCGACTGGTACACGCAGGCGAAGAAGGAGACGGAGACGTCGATCGAGGAGCCGCTGCGCGTCGAGCGGCGACTCGGGCTCGAGCTTTCCTTCGGCCGCGTGTCGGTGACCGAGCAGGTGGTCGCGTACCAGAAGAAAGCTGCCGCGGACGGCTCGACACTCGACACCGTCCCGCTCGACCTCCCGCCCACCACGTTCGACACCGAGGCGGTCTGGTTCGTGCCGCGGCCGCACCAGCTCGAGGGTCTCGAGGCCATGCCGCTGCTGCTCTCGTCCCTCCACGCCGCCGAGCACTCGCTCATCGCGCTGCTGCCGCTGTGGGCGATGTGCGACCGCTGGGACATCGGCGGCCTCTCGACGAACCTCCACCTCGACACGGGCGCGCCGACCGTCTTCGTCTACGACGGCCACGCAGGCGGTGTCGGGATCGCGGCCCGCGGCTTCGACCAGTTCGAGGGCTGGGTCGCCGACACGGCCGAGCTGCTCGCCGGCTGCCCCTGCGAGCGCGGCTGCCCCTCCTGCGTCCAGAGCCCCAAGTGCGGCAACCTCAACGAGTACCTCGACAAGGCCGGCGCCCTCACACTGTTGACGAGGATGTCGAATTCCGGCTGATTCGTTCGTCGTAGAGACGTCAACGATCTCCCGAAGGAGGGACCCATGCAGTACCTGCTCCTGATCCACGACGACGAGGCGCACTGGGGCGACATGCCCGAGGACGAGCGCAACGCGATCTACGGCGAGTACACGAAGTTCACGGAGGACGTGCAGAACGCCGGCATCCTCGTCGGCGCCAACCAGCTCCAGCCTGCGGGAACGGCGACCGTCGTCCACGTCGAGGACGGCAAGACGCTGACGACCGACGGTCCGTTCGCGGAGACGAAGGAAGTGCTCGGCGGCTACTACCTGATCGACGTCGACACGCTCGACGAGGCGCTCGAGTGGGCCGCGAAGATCCCCTCCGCCCGCTACGGCCACATCGAGGTGCGCCCGATCGTGATGCGTCAAGGCGGAGGTCGCGTCGTAGAGGAGATCGCCCGCGCCTACCGCGACGAGCGTGCCCGCTCGATCGCGATCCTCGGCCGCGTCCTCGGTGACCTCGATCTCGCCGAGGACGCGGTGCAGGACGCCTTCGTCCGCGCGGCGGAGCGCTGGCCGCGCGACGGAGCGCCGCGCAATCCCGGCGCCTGGATCGTCACGACGGCCCGCAACGCGGCGATCGACCGGATCCGCCGCGAGCAGACGCTGGCGCGCAAGACAGAGCTGCTCGCGCGGGCCGAGGAGCTCCCGGACGACGAGGAGGCCGTGATCCCCGACGAGCGACTCGAGCTGATCTTCGCCTGCTGCCACCCGGCGCTCGCCCCGGAGGCGCAGGTCGCGCTGACGCTGAGCCTCGTCGGCGGCCTCGAGACGCCGGAGATCGCGCGGGCCTTCCTCGTCCCGGAGGCGACACTCGCACAGCGGCTCGTCCGGGCGAAGCGGAAGATCCGCGACGCGGGCATCCCGCTGCGCGTGCCGGCCGAGCACCTGCTGCCAGAACGGCTGCGGCTCGTTCTCGCGACGATCTACCTCGTCTTCAACGCCGGCTACGGGCCGCCCGTGCGGCGCGAGCTGTGCGGGGAGGCGATCCGGCTTGCCGCCGTGCTCGCGACGCTGATGCCGGACGAGGCCGAGGCGCACGGCCTGCACGCGTTGCTCCTGCTGCAAGACGCACGCCGTGACGCGCGCGTCTCGCCCGCGGGAGAGCTCGTCCTGCTCGGCGAGCAGGACCGCAGCCTCTGGGACACGGACGAGATCGAGCAGGGCCGGCTCGCGCTCGACCGGGCGCTGAGCCTTCGGCATCCGGAGCCGTACCAGCTGCAGGCGGCGATCGCCTCGCTCCACTACGAGGAGCCGGCGGACTGGCCGCAGATCGCGCTCCTGTACGGCAAGCTCGCACAGCTGAGCCCCTCGCCGGTCGTGGAGCTGAACCGTGCGGTCGCCGTCGCGATGGCCGACGGGCCGGAGCCCGGGCTCGAGATCGTCGACAGCCTTGACCGGTCTGGAGCGGTACCACCTCTGGCACTCGACCCGGGCCGAGCTCCTGCACCGGCTCGGCCGGGACGAGGAGGCGGCCGCCGCCTACTCCCGTGCGCTCGAGCTCGCCCCGAGCGAGACCGAGCGCACGTTCCTCGAGAGCCGCCTGGCCGCCTCGCGCGTCTAGTACGCGGTCGCGAGCACCTGCTTGCGCCGCAACTTCAGCAGCGACACGGCCTGAGACGTGGGCTTGAACGGGTCGTACACGGTTGTCCCGTCGTCGACCGCGACCGCCGCGACCGCCACTCCGTCGACGTCCGCCACGATCCAGTCGCCCTCGTGCAGGGGCCGCTCGCTCAGCTGCGAGAGGCGCTCCAGCTCTTCACGGCAGGCGCTGAGCCGCAGCTCGATCGCCGTCCGAACCGGCTGAGGCGAGCGAACCGAAGCCTCCCGCGCCCGGCGGTACCTGACGGCGTCGCGATTGCGGTCGGCCATTCTCGACATGGCGACCTGGCGCATGAGCTCTGGATGCATCATCACTCCTCCTATCGGCGTGCTACCCTAACCACTGTTCGGAGATTACCAGTTACGTAACCTCCGACGCAACTACAATGGTTACGGTTTTACATACGCAGCTCGACCTCGTCCGCGACTACGTGAACACGCTCGATTTCGAGACCGGCATCGACACGATCGCGTCGCCCGACGAGCTGGCGACGTGGTTCTCGGAGCAGGGTCTCGTCGAGGACTTCGTGGAGCCGTCGGACGAAGAGGTCGCCGATGCCCTTGCCGTGCGGGAGGCCATCCGGGAGCTTCTGCTCGCGAACAACGGCGTCGACGCGGATGCGGCCGGCGCCTCGAAGACGCTGGAGGAGGCCGGCCGCAAGGCGCATCTCGGCGTCCGCTTCGAGGACGGCCGTCCCGTCCTCGCACCCGAGGGCGACGGAGCGCGCGGCGCGATCGGACGCATCGTCGCGGCCGTAGCCGAGCTCGCGCCGACCGAAGAGTGGAAGCGACTGAAGGGCTGCCGCGACGAGCATTGCCGCGTCGCCTTCTACGACAAGTCGCGCAACCGCTCCCGCGCCTGGTGCTCGATGGAGGTCTGCGGCAACCGCGAGAAGGCGCGCAGCTTCCGCAAGCGCCACGCGGCGGCCTAGGCCGCGCGAGCCAGAGCCAACTCGACCGCCTCTTCGGGCGTCTGCGCGCGCTGCGTGCCTTCCACCTGCCAGCCCGGCTCGAGCACGACGACCGGCCGCCCGAGCGTGAGCGCGAAGCCGATCTCCGCCAGCGTGCCGTAGCGGCCGCCGACCACGATCACCGCGTCGCCGGAGGCAACGACGGCGAGGTTGCGGCCGTGCCCGATGCCTGTGACGACGACATGGTCGAGCCACGGGTTCCCGCCCAGTCGCGTCTCGCCGGGGAGGATCCCGATCGTCGTCCCGCCCGCACCCTTTGCGCCACGCGCAGCCGCGGCCATCACCTCGCCGAGCCCGCCGGTCACGACCGTCGCCCCGCGCTCGGCGAGCAGCCGCCCGACCTGCTCGGCGTTCTCCTCGTGCTCGGTTCCGCTGCCGATGACCGAGACCTGGATCGCCATCTTGCGCGATGCTAGGACACGTGAGCGCAACGAGAGAAGCACGTGGCGGCGTCCTCGTGGTCGGCGGCGGCTTCGCCGGCGCCTACGTCGCGCGCGAGCTCGGCGACCGCGGCGCGACGATCGTGAGCAAGGAGAACTTCATGCTCTACACCCCGCTCCTGCCCGAGGCCGCCTCGGGGACGCTCGAGCCGCGGCACTGCGTCGTGCCCTTGCGCGAGATGTGCCCGCACGCGGAGCTGATCCTCGGCAGCGTGACCGCGCTCGATCTCGAGGCGCGCACCGCGGCCGTCGAGACGGACGAGGGGCCGCAAACGATCGAGTGGAGCGAACTCGTGCTGGCGCTCGGCGCCGTGCCGCGCACGCTGCCCGTCCCCGGTCTGTTCGAGCACGCGCTCTCCTTCAAGTCTCTCGCCGACGCGATTCACCTCCGCAACCACGTCCTCCACCAGCTCGAGGCGGCCGACGCCGCGCTCGACGAGGAGGAGCGATCGCGGCGGCTGACGTTCGTCTTCGTCGGCGCCGGCTACGCCGGAGTCGAGGCGCTCGCGGAACTGTCCGACCTCGCCGAGGACGCCCTGCGTTACTACCCGCGGCTGCGTGCGACCCCGCGCCGCTGGGTGCTCGTCGACGCCGCGCCGCGGATCCTCCCCGACATCCCGCCGCCGCTCGGCGACTACGCCGCGGCTGAGCTCCACAAGCGCGGGATCGAGCTCCACGTCGAGACGACGCTCGAGTCCGTCTCGGCGGACGAGGCGGTGCTCGGAGACGGGACGCGGATCCCAGCGAACACGCTCGTCTGGACGGCCGGCGTCGCGCCGAACCCCGCCCTGCGCAAGTGGTCGCTGCCGCTGGACGAGAAGGGCCGGGTCGAGGTGGACGAGCTGCTTCGCGTGCGCGGGCACGAGCACGTATGGGCGCTCGGCGATTGCGCGCTCGTCCCGAACACGCGCAGCGACCGGCCCGACCCACCGACCTGCCAGCACGCCCTCCGCCAGGCGCGCCGGCTCGCGAAGAACCTGACCGGGCCGCCCGAGCCGTACGGCTACCGCATGCTCGGCCAGGTCGCGACCCTCGGCCGGCACAAGGGCATCGCGGAGGTGCTCGGCCTGAACCTGCGCGGATTCCTCGGCTGGTGGGTCACGCGCTCGTACCACCTGTACCAGCTCCCGCTCCTCCAGCGGAAGGTCCGCGTCGTCGTCGACTGGACGGTGTCGCTCTTCTTCCGCCGCGACATCGCCGAGCTCGGCCAGCTCGGCCATCCCGAGAAGCTCAGCTGACGAGGTTTCCCAGGCCGCCTCCCCGTCGACCGAGCTTCGCTCAGTCGACAGGCTCGAGCCGGGGGTTCTCGCGAAGGTGCCGCCCGAACTTCCCCGACCGCTTCCCGTCGGTCATGACCACATCGGCCGTGAAGTCGTTGGCGCCGCGGATGAGCGAGGAGCCGACGCCGTACGCGTCCACCGGCACGCTCGCGCTCCTCGAACGCGCGGATCTTCTCGACGGTGAAGCCACCCGAGACGACGATACGGACGTGGCCGAAGCCGGCGGCGTCGAGCGCCTCGCGGGTCTTCCGCACCAGCCGCTCGTTCACTCCCGTCGGCTTGAAGTCGCCCATTTCCTCCCACAGCGAGCGGTCGACGAGCGTCTCGGACGTGTCGAGCCGCACGCCCCAGAGCCGGTCGCCGAGCGCTTCGGCAACGTCGAGCGCCGTGCGCACCGAGTCGTTCTCGAAGTCGACGAGGACCGTCACCGACATCTCCGCTGGCGCCCACTCCGCGAACTTCTGCGCCGCGAGGACAGTGTCGCCGCCGTAGGCCGCGATGAGGGAGTGCGGCACCGTGCCGATCGCGCGCCCGCCCCACCAGGAAGCCTGCTCGTCGCTCGTGACCCCGATCTCGAAGCCGGTGACCTGCCCCGCGACGTAGGCCGCGTAGCCGTCGCCGGCCTGCACGCGGTGGTGGTCGAAGCGCGCCGGCATGAAGATGATCGGCTTGCCGTTCGCCGCCTCGAGCACGCGCACGACGTTGGTGGTGATCAGCGTCCGCCGCGCGAGGGTGCCGAGGTACGCGGTTTCGAGGTGCGCGAACGTCGTGTAGTCGCCCTCGATCGTCAGCACGGTCTCCCACGGCTCGACCCGGTCGCCGTCGTGGAGGGCGCGGATCGTCAGCCCGTCCGGCTCGTCGGAGCAGAGCCGGAGGATCGCGATCGCCTCGTCCACCCCGCCGAGCCAGGCGTCGTTCTTCTGGAACACCTGGACGACGACGCGCGGGTGGCGGCCGTCGGCGAGAAGGGTCGCGCGGGCGTGGTTGAAGTAGGCGTCGGTGTACCACCCCGCGCGCATCTTCTCGACGGGGAGGTCGAAGACCTCGGGGGCGAGGCGCTGCCTAGTCGGCTTGCTCGGCATGCTCGAGCTCGAGGCACGCCGCCAGCGCCGCCTCGGCCACCTCGAGCTGCTCGTCGCTCGGCTCCGCGGTCGAGAAACGGTGCTGGAGCTCATGTCCCGGCTTCGCCAGCGCCTGCGCGAGCAAGTTGTCCGGGTGCCGCGTCATCCAGCCGAAGAGCTCGGTTGCCACGGCGATCGAGCCAATCTGGGCCGCCGCCTGCGCCTGGCGGCGATGGCGCTCCGGCGCGAGCCCGGCCAGGACGTTGGCGACCGCGGACGTCGCGAGGAGCGGCCCGACGAGATGCCCGCCGCAACGCTCGTGCTCTTTCGTCGCGCGCTTCCCCTGCTCGTAGGTGCCGATCGAGATGTGCTCCGCGCCGTGGTACGCCGCGAGCTCGCCCGAACGCAGCGCGAAGACCGCCGGCGCGATCGAGGCAACCGAGGCCAGGAGCTCCCGTGCGACCGGCCGCAGTCCCGATTCACGCACGACGCGGACGAACGCCGCCGCGCCTAGCATCGAGGCAATCGTGCGCGGGGACTCCAGCGGCAGCTTCGCCGCCGGGAGCTTCCTCTTGATCTGCGGGAGCAGCGCCAGCGCCTCGGCGAGACGAACCGGGCCGCGCAGAAACGGGTTCTGGATCCGGGACGCCTGGAGGCGCTTCCGCGCCGAGGCGACCTCGATCCGCCCGTCCTCGTGCCGGATCGCGCACGCCCAGGAGTGCGGTCCGTGCACGAGCACGCCGTTCGGGAGGGCCATGCCGCCGAGCCGGATCTTCTCCTCAGTCATCGCGTCGAAGGGTAGTCGGCTCAGTCGAGCATGGCGTGCGCGGCGTGGCGCAGCCAGCTGACTCCGAGCTCGAGGTCGGCGACCGGGATGCGCTCGTCGGCGGAATGGATGAGCGATGCCGCCACCTCCGGCGGCAGCTCGCCCGACGACGGGAAGAAGCCGTAGGCGACCGTGCCGAACGCCTCGCGCAGCCAATGGCTGTCGGTGAAGCCGACACACGCGAGCGGAGCCGCCTTTGCTCCGGGCTCGGCCTCGGCGACCCACTCCTCGAGCGCGCGCCACAGCGGCGTGTCGAGCGCCGAGCGCGTGCCGCCGCGCGCCTCGATCCACTCGAACTCGTAGTCCACGTCGCCCCCGAGCACTGCTCGGATCATCGGCTCGACGTGCTCGGGATGCTGGCCCGGCAACAGGCGGCAGTCGACCTCGATCTCGCAGAGCGCAGGGATGACATTCCGCTTTCGTGAGGCGGAGATGATCGTCGGTGAGAAGGTCGGCCCGAGGAGGGCGTCGACGACAATGGCCGCGACGGGCGAGAGACCCGTCAGGCGCGCGACCGCCTCGTTCGCAGGCGGCACCTCATCGAGCACGACCCGGAGAAAGTGCTCGACCTCCGGCCCGAGCTGCGGCTCCGGTTGATAGGCGGCGATCCGATCGATCAGAGCAGTCGCGTTGACGAGCGCGTTGTCGGCAATCCGCGGCATCGACGCGTGACCCGAGCGGCCTTGCACGAGCAGCCGAAACGGCGCCGTCATCTTCTCCGCCACCGTCGCCTGGAAGATCACGCGGCCGTCCTCGAGCTCGACCCGATCGCCGCCGCCTTCGTTGATCGCAAAATCGCAGCGGACGACGTCGGGATGCGCCTCGCACAGCCATTCGAGGCCGAAGCCGGCGCCGGCCTCCTCGTCGGCGGTAGCCGCGAAGATCAGGTCGCCGCTGGGACGGAATCCCTCGCGCGCGAGCGACGCCATGGCGACGGCATTGGCGGCGACCTCGCTCTTCATGTCGAGCGCCCCGCGCCCCCAGACCATTCCCTCGCGCAGCTCGCCCGAGAAGGGCGGCACCGACCACTCGGCCGCGTCGGCGAGCACGACGTCCGTGTGCCCGAGGAAGAGCAGCGACGGGCCGTCGCCGCCAGGGATCCGCGCCACGAGGTTCGCGCGCTCGGGCACCTTCGCGATCAGCTCGCACTCGATGCCGTTCGCCTCGAGGTAGTCGCGCAGCAGCTCGGCCGCAGCGGTCTCGTTGCCCGGCGGGTTCGTCGTGTCGACGCGGATCAGGCGCTGCAGGAGGTCGGTGACCTCGTCGCGGAGCGTGGCCGTGCTCATCGGCGGGTTCCTAGCACGAGGACGTAGTTCCGCGCGAGGACACCGGACGCGAGGGCCTCGAGATAGACCTTCTCCGCGCGCGCGCGCGCTTCGTCGCTCTGCTCGGCGAGCCAGGCCCGGAGCGGCGGCATCGACGTCGAGGCGAGCTCCCAGAGCTCCTCGCCCGAGTCCGCCTCGATACGCCATTCGCCGGTCTGCAGTTCGAGCTCGAACGCATCGCCGAGCAGCTTGCGGACGTGCTCCTCGTTCGCCCATTCACGCGCGTCCACGTCCTCGACGAACGTCCGACCCGCCCGCGCGTGCGTCTCCGACCAGTGGTCAGCCGGCCACGCCGTGAGCGCCAGCCGGCCGCCGTCCGGGCGGCACACGCGCGCCAGCTCGGCGGCGGTGCGCTCGTGGTCGGGGGCGAAGATCGCGCCGAAAGCGGACGCGACTGCGTCGAACTCCCCGTCCGCGTACGGAAGCTCCTGGCAGTCGCCCTCGTCGAAGCGGATCGCGAGGCCCTCGGCCTCGGCGGCACGGCGGGCCTTGGCGAGCTGGTCCGCGGAGATGTCGATGCCGGTCACGTCCGCACAGGCCCGGGCGGCTCGCAGCGCCACGCCGCCGGTGCCGCAGGCGACGTCGAGAAAGCGCGTCCGCGGCTCGATCGCAAGCGCCTCGACGACGCGATCGTGGATCGGCGCAAAGGTCTCTGCGATGCGCTCGTAGCTCGCGCCGCTCCAGGTGTCGGCGGCAGATCCAGACACGCGGCGGAGCATACTGAGGCCGTGGGTGACCTCTTCTCCGACGCCGCCGACCAGCATGCGCGCGAGGTCGCGCCGCTCGCGCAGCGACTGCGACCGGCGACGCTCGGCGAGTTCGTCGGCCAGGCGCACGTCCTCGGCGAGGGCTCGGCGCTGCGGCGCGCAATCGAGGAGGACCGCGTCCACTCCTCGATCCTGTACGGCCCGCCGGGCAGCGGGAAGACGACGCTCGCGCGGATCGTCGCCGCCTCGACCGGCGCGGCCTTCGAGGAGCTATCGGCGGTCTCTGCGACGGTCAAGGACGTGCGCGAGGTGCTCGCGCGGGCGCGGGAGCGGCTCGGCACGACTGGCCGGCGCACGATCCTCTTCCTCGACGAGATCCACCGCTTCAACAAGGCGCAGCAGGACGCGCTACTGCCCGGCGTCGAGTCGGGGCTCGTGACGCTGATCGGCGCGACGACCGAGAACCCGTACTACGAGGTCAACTCCGCGCTCATCTCCCGCACGCAGGTGTACGAGCTCGAGCCACTGACTGAGGAGGAGCTCGCCGAGATCGTGCGGCGCGGTGCATCCGACCTCGAGGTCGAGCTGGAGCCCGAGCTCGTCGCGCTCGTGGCGCGACGCTCGGGCGGCGACGCCCGCACGGCGCTCAACATCCTCGAGCTCGCGGCGGAGACCGCGCAGGCGGAAGGCTCGCCGGTCACGGAGGCGCACGTCGAGGACGCGGCACGCAAGCCCCCGCTCGTCTACGACAAGGCCGGCGACGCCCACTACGACTACACGTCCGCCTTCATCAAGTCGATGCGCGGCAGCGACGCCGACGCCGCGGTGTACTACCTCGCCGCGATGCTCGAAGGCGGCGAGGACGCGCGCTTCATCGCGCGGCGGATGATCGTGCTCGCCTCCGAGGACATCGGCAACGCCGACCCGCGCGCTCTGCTCGTCGCAGTCGCCGCCGCCCAGGCGGTCGAGCATGTGGGACTGCCCGAGGCGCGCCTCAATCTCGCCCAGGCCGCGATCTACCTGGCCCGAGCGCCGAAGTCGAACGCGAGCTACATGGCGCTGAACCGTGCCACGGCCGACGTGCAGGAACACAGCGCCGCCCGACCGCCGAAAGCGTTGCGCGACGGCTCCTGGTACGGCCGCCGGCTCGGGCACGGCGAGGGCTACGTCTACCCGCACGACGACCCGCAGGGTTTCGAGACGAGCTACCTCCCCGAGGAGCTCGAGAGCAGCCGCTACTACGAGCCGTCGGCGAGTGGCGAGGAATCGGGGGCGAGGAGAGCGCGGAGGAGAACGCCTCGTAGGCCTCCTCGCCGTAGACCGCGAAGATCACGCGTTCGAGCGACTGCGCCGCGAAAATGCGGGCCTCCTCGATCATGATCGAGGCGCACCGACCGAGCGGAAAGCCGCCGATCCCCGTCCCGAACGCGGGCAGCGCGAGCGAACGAGCGCCCAGCTCGTCAGCGAGCTCGAGACAGGCCCGCGTCGTGCGGCCGACGAGGTCGGCGTCCGTCCGCAGATCCTGTCCCATCACGGCGCCGTGAATCACCCAGCGCGCCCGAAGCCGGCTGGCCGTTGTCGCCACGGCGGTGCCGAGCGGGATCCCGCCGATCGCCATCGCCTCCCGCTCGATCTCGTCACCGCCGGCCCGCTTGAGCGCCCCCGCGACGCCGGCGCCCATCCAGAGCCGGTCGTTCGCGGCGTTCGCGATTGCGTCTGCCTCGACCTGGGCGATGTCGCCCTGCCGGACCTCGAGCTCCAGCACTAGAGAATGCGCGCGCCGAGCGCCGAGGCCACGAGCTCGACGGCGAGCTGCCCCGTCGCGTTCTCGCGGTCGAGGATCGGGTTGACCTCGACGACGTCCAGCGAGTCGAGCAGCCCGGACTCGGCCACCGTCTCCATCGCGAGGTGCGCCTCTCGGTACGAGAGCCCGCCCCGCACCGGCGTGCCCACGCCCGGCGCGTAGTCGGGGTCCACGACGTCCATATCGAACGAGACCTGGAGGAACGCCGCACCCGCCGCGTGCGCAATCGCCTCCCGCATACACGGCTCGACCCCGATCCGGTCGATCTCGCTCATGGTGAAGATCTTCGCGTCGAGCTTGCGCAGAAGCGTCCGCTCTCCCTCGTCCAGCGAGCGGACGCCGACGAGCGCGAGCTTCCCCGCCTCGACCGCCGGCAGCGGCCAGCCGTCGCGGCTGAAGGAGTCCCCGGCCAGCCCGAGCGCCGCGGCGAGCACCATCCCGTGCACGTTGCCGCTCGGCGATGTGGCAGGCGTGTTCAGGTCGCCGTGCGCGTCGACCCAGACGACACCGCCCGCGCCCCGCACCTTGGCCATCCCGACGAGCGAGCCGAGCGCGACGGAGTGATCGCCGCCGATTACGAGCGGCAGCGCGCCGCGCTCAGCGGTTTCCGCCACGAGCGCGGACAGCCGGTCGCAGAGGTCAAGGATCTGGGTGAGATACCGCGCGTGCTCGTCGCCCATGTCGGTCGTCTCGACAACCGGCGAGATGACATTCCCGGCGTCGGACACCCGCACGCCGAGCTTCTCCGCGAGCTGCTGCTCGAGGCCCGCGTAGCGGATCGCGGACGGCCCCATGTCGACGCCTCGCCGCCCAGCGCCGAGGTCGAGCGGAGCCCCGATCACGGCGATCTCGCGCTCGGTCTCCTCGACACTCACGGGCGAGAGGCTAACGCTCTCGGTGGAGGATGCCCGGCTACACTGACCGCCGCCCAGCCGCGGCGAGGTAGCTCAGCTGGTAGAGCACTCGGCTGAAAACCGGGGTGTCGCCGGTTCGAGTCCGGCCCTCGCCATTTTTTAGCTAGCAGCCGTGAACGAGGTGCGGCTTCCCGCCGCTGATCGGGACGCGCCACAGCCCGCTGGGACACTTCGAGCGGGCCGGCGGCCGCCACACCACCAGCACTTGCCGCGAGTCCGGCGACCAGGCGATGCTCGACGGGCCCCACGGAGGTTGCAGCTTCAGCAGTCTGCGCACCTTCTTCGTCGTCGTGTCGACGACGGCAAGCTTCCCTGTCGAATCCGCGAACGCGATGCGCCGGCCATCGGGCGACCAGGCGAAGAGGGCACGATGCCTTTGCGTAGGAGTGTCGTGCTCGCACCCCCCTGCGAGGGGACGAGCCGAAGCGCCGACGGATATGTTCCCGCGAGGTAGGCAATTCGATCTCCGGCCGGCGACCAGAGCGGGTTACTGCCGCCCCGCGCCAGCCGCAGCAGGTGGCTCCCGTCCGCCGATGCGGTCCAGACGCCGAGCCTCTTTCCGGAGTCGTTGGCGGCGAAGCGCGCGAACACGACCTGCGTCCCATCGGGGGAAAGGCTTGGTTCGGTGTTGATGCGCTGCGCTCCGCCGCCCGTTCCGACGACGGCTCCGGACGGGACACTGAGGATCCTCACCGACCCCGCGCAGCCGGTGCGCGTACAGCTCGAGACCGCGCCCGCGGCGACGCGATCGCCCGCCGAGTCGACGGAGAACCGTTCGGGCGGCTTCTTGCCGAGGAGCTTGGGGCTCTGACCGACCGGGATCGCGCCGATCCCGAGGTCGTTCCCGTAGAGGAGCAGGCTAGGTTTCACCCAGTAGAGCTGATCCGGGGGTCGCTCAGCTCGTGGGAGCAGCGCTCCCTACACACCGTATGAGGCAGCCGATGGACGTGCTTGCCGTCGGCATCCGAGACACAGAACGCCCGCAGGACGGTATCGCCGCCGCGGTGGTGAGTGTTAGGCCGGAGCCAGCGATGGCCGTACCAGGCGATCTGCGTCCCGTCCGGAGACCAGGCGGGAAGTTGCGCCGTTCCACACGGCGACACGGTCACCCTCGCCGCCGCCCCGGCTCCGGACACACTGCCAACCGCCACCGCGATCACGAGTGTGGAGCCGACTACTACCACCCACCGACCAAGTCGGATCATGGCTGGAGTAGATCGCCCCGCCAACCGCGGACCGACGCCCTCGCGACCAAGAGAGGCCCCCGTGACGCTTGCGCGTTCTCGGGGGCCTCGGGTCGTTCGGACCGGTGCGACCGTGTCGCGGACGACCGTTGACCAGACCCTAACCCCTCCTCGCCCGGAGCGCCGTAGCCGGCTCCGCCGAAGACTCCGCAAATTCCGTGAAGCCCCGACTGGCGAGCTCCCGGCGCAGGCGCTCGGGCGCGACGTAGATCGGAGTCTCGGCGCCCCGTGAGAACGAGAGCACGAGTGCCCCGCCCGGCGCGACGACGCGTCCAAGCTCGTCGGAGAACGGGATCATGTTCGAGAGGACGACGAGGTCGAACTCGCCGTCGGGACACGCGAGCGCCGAAGCATCGCCGACCTCGAAGCGGACGCGGCCGGAGAGCTCGGGCGGCAACTTCCGCCGCGCCTCCTCGATCATGCCCGGGCTGAGGTCGATGCCGACGATCTCGGCCTCCGGATAGCGCTCGGCGAGCGCCAGCGCCACGACACCGGTTCCCGTGCCGAGATCGAGAGCGCGGCGCGGCGCGGGCACGTCCTCGAGCGCGAGGTCGAGCGCCCAGAAGTGATGCGGCCCGATCCGCGTCTCCCAGGTCGGAGCCAGCCCGTCGAACATCTTGCGCAGCGGCCCGCGGAAGACCCGCCACAGTGCCGGCCGCCGGACGACCGCGTCGGTGACCAGACGGGCGAAGCGCTGGGCGTCGATCACCGCGCGGCGAGGTCAAGGACGATCTCGCCGCCCTCCTCGATGCGCAGCAGCTCGGCGGCGCTACCGCGCGAGACCGCCAGGGCGAGGCTGCCGTAGCTGTCCTCGTAGAGGATCAGCGACCCACGCGCCGCGTCCGCGAAGGTGCGCGCAAAGACGGCATAGAACCGCTCGCCTCGGCAGGTGAGCTCGAGCCGCGTGCCGGCGGGGAGCTCCGCAGGCTCGAGGTGCTCGCGACGCAGGTTGAGCGCGACGTTGCCGAAGCGGTCGACGGCGAGCGCGACCGCCCGGATGCGGTTGTGTCCCACCTCCGGTTGCGGGACGTCGAGCTGCACGAGCTCGTCCGGGCCGACGGGCGGTCCGAGCTCCTCGAGCGCCACGCCGGCGGCCAGGTGGGCCGCGGCCGGCGAGAAGAGGTCGCGGCCGTGGAAGGTGCGGGACACCGGCTGCAGCGAGTACTCCGGGTTAGCGAGCTCGTGGGCCTGGTCCACGCCGCCGAAGCGCTCTGCGGCCGGCAGGAGTAGCCCGTTGTCGGGGCCGACGTACAGCCGGCCCTCCCCGTCGCGGAGAGCGAGGGCGCGGCGACTCCCGCCCACGCCGGGATCGACGACGGCGAGGTGAACGCCGGCCGGCATGTAGGGGAGCGTGTTCGCCAGCACGAGCGCGCCCTGGAGCACGTGCCCCGGACGGACTCCGTGCGTTACGTCGATCACGTGCGCGTCCGGCGCGATCGTTGCGATCACTCCGTGACAGGTGCCGACGAAGTCGTCCTGGAGCCCGAAGTCGGTCAGGAAGGTGATGACCACGTGTTGGAACGTAATGCCTCGACGAGCCCGTCGACGTCGTGAGTGGCGGCGACGGCCACCACGTCGAGGCCGGCCGCCCGCGCCTCGGCCGCGGTCTGGGGGCCGATGGCGACGACAGGCACACGCGCACCGGTGGCCGCGAGAGCCCGCGCGGCGGAGCCGGACATGAGCAGCGCGACGTCGGCGCTCGGAGTGTCGGGCCGCAGCTCGATCGTCCGGTAGAGCGGCAGGAAGTCGGCGTCGAGGACGTCTCGCCGCGCGCCTTCCGCGGCAGCGAGCAGCAGCGTCCCCTCCGGTAGCTCGTCCCGTAGACCTTCCTGCGTGTGCGTCGCGGGGACGAGGTCGACCCGCAGCCCGTGCGATCGCAGCGCCTCGGCCGTCGCCGGGCCGATCGCGGCGATGCGGTTCGCGGTCACACCGCGACGCGCGAGCTCGTGCGCGCCGTTCCGGCTCGTGACCACGAGCCAGTCGTACGCGCGAGCGTCCACCGGCTCGTCCCCGAGCGGCTCGACGCGGATCAGCTCGCAGAAGACCGCGTCGTGCCCGAGCGACTCGACGCGGCCGACGAGCTCCTCACGAGTGACGAGCACTCGCACCCGCCAGCTCCTCTCCGAGCGCGGCCGGATCGTCGCCTGTGCGCCGCTCGATCCACGATCCGTCCTCCGCCGCCACCAGGCCCGTCAGCGTGGTTCCGTCGTGATGCGCCGCGACCGGAGCGAGGCAGCCGCCGCCGACCGCCGCCACGACGGCGCGTTCCGCCTCCACGCGCTCGCGCGTCTCGGGATCGTCCGTGGCCGCGACGAGCTGCTCGTCGCCGGCGCGCACCTGCAGCGCGAGCGCGCCCTGGCCCGCCTCGGGCAGCATCGTCTCGGGGTCGAACCGATGCCCGATCTCGCCGCCGAGCCCGAGCCGGTCGAGTCCGCACGCGGCAAGCACGATCGCATCGAGCCCCCGCTCGCCCCGCTTGCGCAGCCGCGTGTCGATGTTGCCCCGCAGCGGCTCGATCGAGAGCGTCGGCTCGAGCGCGAGCAGCTGTGCCTTCCGCCGCACGGACGCGGTGCCGATTCGCATGTCCGGCCGCAGCGCCGTGGCACCGCAGAGCGCGTCGCGAGGGTCCTCCCGCGGAAGATACGCGCCGACAACGAGGCCCTCTGGGTCCGCAGCGGTCAGATCCTTCGCGGAGTGGACGGCGATGTCGATCCGCCGGTCCAACAGCGCCTCCTCGAGTTCCTTGACGAAGACGCCGCGCGAGCCGATCTCGCCGAAGGGGCGCGAGCGGTCGCGATCGCCCGCCGTCGTGATCGGGACGAGCACGAGCTCGATGCCGGGCGCCCGCAAGGAAGAGAGCGCGCGCTCGGCCTGGGTGAGCGCGAGCCTACTGCCGCGACTGCCGACGCGGACGAGCACAGGCCAGTCGCCTCCGTACGGGCGGCGCGCAGCCGACGCCGCGCGGCCGGACTCGGATGAAGGCCGTCGGCACCTGGAGCGGCAGAGGACGCCCCGTCGCGGGCTTGACGTTCAGCGCTCGTCCTCGCCGAGACCGAAGAGGTGCCGCACGGCCTCAGCATAGAGCACCCCATCGGCCGACACGGCTGCCTGCTTCATCCGCACGGTCGGCTGATGGAGGAGCTTGTTCACGATCTGGGCGGTTACGGCCTCGACGGCGCGGCGCTGGCTGTCGTCGAGCCGCTCGAGCAGGGATTCCGCCTTCTGCAGCTCGGCCTCGCGGATCTCCTCCGCGCGCGCCCGGAGCGACGCGATCGCCGGCACGACGTCGAGTGACGCGTGCCATTCGTGGAACTTCTCCGCCTCGGCCGCGACGATCGTCTCGGCGCGCTCGGCCTCGCGGCGGCGCAGCGACAGCGTCTCGACCACGATCTGCTCGAGGTCGTCGATGTCGTAGAGGTAGCAGCCGTCGAGCTCCCGGATCGCAGGATCGAGATCGCGCGGTACCGCGAGGTCGACGAACAGGAGCCGGCGACCCTTCCGGCCTCGCAGCCCATCCGCCACGGTCGCCGCCTCGAGCACCAGCCCCGGCGCGTTCGTCGAGGCGATCACGACGTCGACGTTCGAGAGTTCGTTGCCGATGCGCTCGCGCTCGGTCTTGCTGTTGGCGACGAGCGCGATCTCGGCGCCGCGGCTGCGGAGGTTGCGCGCAGCCTGCTCGCTCACCTTGCCCGCGCCGAGAAGGAGGATCGAGCGGCCTTCGAGGCTGCCGAAGACCTGTTCCGCGAGCGCGGCGGCCGCAGCCGACACCGAGGCCGGGCTCTGGCCGATCGCGGTCTCGGCCCGCACCTTCCGCCCGCCGTGGAGCGCCTGCCGGAAGACCCGGTCGAGCACCGGCCCGGTCGTGCCGAGCTCGTGCGCGAGCCGCACCTGCCCGAGGATCTCGCCCTCGCCGGGGACGAGCGAGTCCAGGCCGGCGGCAACGCGGAAGAGGTGGTGCGCGGCAGCCCGGTCCTGCAGCCGGTAGAGCGCCGGCTCGATCTCCGGGCCAAGCGACGCGAGCGCGGCAACCGTATCCCGCTCGGCCTGCTCCGCATCCTCGGCTGCGAGGTAGAGCTCGGTGCGGTTGCAGGTCGAGAGGCAGACAGCCTCGCGCCCGTCCGCAGCCAGCCGGGCGGCGAGCGCCTGCGCGTCGTCCCGGTCGAGCGCCACCTGCTCGCGCAGCGCCACGGGCGCGTGATGGTGGGAGGTGCCGACGAGGACGAGGCGGATCATGCGAAGTGGGTCGCGGGAAGGGCCAGGCGGACGACGATGACGAGGACGAAGCCGGCCAGCGCGAGATAGGCGGCGCGCCGTCCGGTCCAGCCACCGAGCAGGCGCAGGCCGAGATAGGCACACCAGACGAGCCAGGTCACGGCGGTCACCGCGATCAGCGCGTCGAGCCGATCGCCGCGCGCGACGAGCCGCACGAGCCCGACGGCGGCGCCGAGCGTGAGAAGCGGCACCGACCACGCGACCGTCCGCAGGGCGAGCGAGTCGAGCGTCGCCAGCGCCGGCATCTGCCTGCGCAGGATCGTGGCGGGACGCGTCACGAGCCGCCGTTCCTGCCAGATGTACAGCCCGGAGAGCGCGGCGGCGAGCGTGAAGCCGGCGAATGCGGCGAGCACGAGCCCGACGTGGACGACGAGGAAGAGGTTCGAGTAGTGGCTCGCGCTCCCGATCCCGGTTCCACCGCCCGCGCGCGCGACGACGAGCAGCGCCACCGCGAGCGGCATCACGACGAGGCCGAGCAACCGGTACGGCCGGCGGCAACCCCAGATCAGGTACGCGGAGACGACGAGCCAGACGAAGAGCGTGAGCGACCCCGCCCACGTCCCCCACGGAAAGCCGTCGTCCCGTGTCGCCTGCACGGCGAGCAGCGCGGTCTGTGCCAGCCAGCCGAGCCGGACACCCCACGTGGCAGCACGTCCCGCGCGACCCGGCCGCCGCACGTCGCCGAAGTAACCGACCGCCGCCTCCCCGTAGAGCAGCAGCGCGGGCCAGAAAAGCAGCTCAGCCAACGCGCGCCGGCTCCCGCGGCAGCTCTTCCGCGTCCTCGTCGGGCACACGGTCTGCGAGCTCGTCCACCTCGCGCTCGAGCCGCTGCACCTTCAGCGCCATGATCAGGACGTAGACGAGGACGATGGCGAACACGACGCAGTACGCGGCCGTGACGTACTTCTCGGCAGTGGTCAGGCGAGCACCTCCCTCAGGCGGCGCAGCCGCACGTCGAGCCGCTTGCCGGCGTGCTCGAGCCGGTAGAGCGTGTAGGCGAGGACGAGCATCGCCGCCTGCGCGATGCAGTACGTGACGAGGATCCAGCCGCCGAAGTTCGGGCCGTGCAGGGTAAAGACCTGCGGGTGGAAGTACGCCTTCGCGAGCCGGATCGCGGAGAAGCTCACGGGAATCAGGACGACGCCGAAGAGCGCGTACACCGCGCTCAGGTTCGCGCGCTGCGGGCCGGGGTCGACCGAGAAGCGCAGCATGAAGTACGCGCAGTAGAAGAGGAAGAGGACGAGGAACAGGACGAGCTCGTCCTCGCTCCAGATCCACCAGCGCCCCCAGGCGATCTTCGCCCAGATCGAGCCCGTGATGAGCACCATCGTCCCGAAGATCAGGCCCTGGTGGACGCAGACGTAGCTCGCGAGGTCGGCGCGCGGATCGCGCTTCCAGAGGTGCCGGAACGCCTGCCACGCCCCGCAGGCGAAGCACGCGTACGCGGTGAACGCGAGCGAGACGTGGAAGTAGAAGATCCGCTGCGAGAACCCCAGAGTCTGGTCGTTCGGCGCCACGAAGAAGACGAACGCGAGCGCCGTCGTGACGAGCACGAGCGAGCTCACGGCGAGCGCGGACAGGGGGATGCGGCGCGGGCGGCTCACGGCAGGGATTGTCGCAGCAGCCACGCTACTCGGCGACGACGTACTCGAACGACGCCCAGCACACGACTGCGAAGAGCAGGTCGTAGAGAGCGAGGAACCCGAGGTAGCGGCCGGGGGAGGCGACGACGCTCGCGCCGACGGCGCCCACGACGATTGGCAGCGCGAGCGGTAGGAAGAGCAACGGCAACAGCAGGTCGCGCGCCCGGGTCACGACGGCCATCGCGCCGAGGAACGTCCCGACCCCGCAGATCCCGAGATCCGCGAGGAGAACCGCCGCGACCATCGCACCGCCGACAGGGTGGAAGAAGAGCGCGTAGAGCGGCAGTGCGACGACCTGCGCGGCGACGAGGAAGGCCAGTGTCGCCAGGGACTTCGCGAGCCAGATCGCGCTTCGGTCGCACGGCGCAAGCACGAGCCCGTCCATCGTCCGCTGCTCGCGTTCCGGCACAAAGGCACGCCCCAACCCGAGCAGCGCGGTGAACAGGATCGCGACCCAGAGCAACCCGCTCGTCTCGAGCCTCGACGGCGTCCCCGGCACCGCGAAGTGGAAGACGACGAAGACGGAGGCGACGAAGAGGAGCATCGCCGGCAGCGTGTCCCGCGCCCGCAGCTCCAGCAGGAGGTCCTTGCGCGCCAGCGCCTCGACGTCGCGGACGTAGCTCATGTCCCGAGGGCGAGCGCCCCGCTCGCGAGGGGCTGGACGCGCGCCGGGTCGTGCGTGGAGAGCAGGAACGTACGCTCGCCCCGGAGCTCGAGGAGCTGCTCGTCGAGGAGCGCCGTGCCGGCCTCGTCGAGCGCGCTGTACGGCTCGTCGAGCACGAGCAGCTCCGGCTCGTGGAGCAGGACGCGACAGAGGGCAAGCCGCTGCGTCATGCCGCGCGAGTACGAGGCGACGCGGTCGTGCCGCGCCTCCCAGAGCCCGAAGCGCTCGAGCAGCATGCCGATCCGCTCGCGCCGTTCCGGCACGCGGTAGAGGCGCCCGTAGAGCTCGAGGTTCTCGAGCGCCGTGAGCTCCCTGTAGACGAGCGGCTCGTGGCCGAGATAGCCGACCTGTCCGCGCGTCCCGCTCCGCTCGATCGTCCCCTCCGTCGGCTGCGCGAGGCCGGCGCAGATCCGCAGCAGCGTCGTCTTCCCGGAGCCGTTCGGCCCGGTGACAACGAGGAAGCCCCCGCGCGGCAGCGCGAGGTCGATCCCCCGCAGGACGCGCTTCTCCCCGTAGCGCTTGCCGAGCCGGCGGGCCGTGAGCACGCGCCCAGCATAGGCCTCCCGCACCGATTTACCGGTGTTTTACGGCGCCATTGCCGAAAGCTGTGCACGACTGAGGCTCTATTCCCACTACGGCCAGAGATCACCCGACCAGGAGGGAACCATGTCAAGGAAGAGACTCGCGTTGTTGGGGCTGATCGTGGCCGTTGCGCTCTCCGCGGCCGGCGTTGCCGCGGCACGCGGCCGTACCACATCCGTGCAGGCCGCAAGTGCGACCTTCAACGCGCCCACCGTTTCGAACAAGTCCCAGGTCACGTGCTCGGTCACGGGCGGCGACACGTTCCAGGCAACGATCGCGACGTATACGGGAACGTCGACGAGCGTCGACCCGCGCCTCGCCGGCGCGCTCAGGATCCGCGCGTGGAGCCTCGTGGACACGACGAACGGCGTCGGCCACGTCTTCGGCCGCTTCCACATCACGGGCGCCGGCACCCGCGCGCACGGGACGCTGAACGCGGCACTGGCGAGCGGAAAGGCATCCGGAATCGCGCGCGGCTTCGTCAGGCACAAGTGGGGTCGGATCGTCGCGTCGCTCGGCAGCGACTTCGATCCGAACGCAGGCTTCTCGACGGGCTCGATCGGGGGCAGCACAGTCGGAGCGGGATTCATCCGCTCGGGTCGCTGGTGCCATCCCCCACACTGGCCGCAGAGCTAGCGAGGAGGACCATCGGGGCGCCGTGCGCACGGCGCCCTGGTGGCTCGTTCAGCTGACCGCGTCGAGGATGACGAACGCGGCGAAGACGACGCTGATCACGCCGTTCATCGTGAAGAACGCCGTGTCGAGCCTCCGCAGGTCGCCCGGGCGCACGAGGGAGTGCTCATACGACAGCAGCAGCGCGACGGCGGCGACACCGAGCCAGTAGAGGACGCCGACCGGCAGGCCGAGCCCCACCGCGACGAGACACGCGATCGTCGCCGCGTGCGAGAGCCGAGCGCCGAGAAAGGCACCGCGCACGCCGAACCGCGTGACGATCGAATGGAGGCCTTCCCGCCGGTCGATCTCCTCGTCGAAGAGGGCGTAGAAGAAGTCGAAGCCCGCGATCCAGAACGCGACGGCAGCACCCAGCAGCCACGACTGCCACGGCAACCGGCCGGTGATCGCGACCCAGGCGCCGACGGGCGCCAGGCCGTCGACCGCGCCGAGCCAGAAATGGCAGAGCCACGTGAACCGCTTCAGGTACGGATAGACGACGAAGCCGATGACCGGGATCGGCCAGAGCCAGCGCACGATCGGATCGAGCTGCCAGACGGCCGCGAGGAAGAGCGCGAGCGACGCGAGGCAGAAGACGACGACCTGGGCGACGGAGAGCTGGCCGCTCGGAAGCTCCCGGCCGGCGGTGCGTGGGTTGCGCGCGTCGATCCCCGCGTCGATCAGGCGGTTGAGCGCCATCGCGAGCGACCGAGCGCCGACCATCGCGAGCGTGATCCAGAGTAGGTCGTACCCGCTGGGCGTGCCGTTCACCGCGAGGAATGCACCGACGTAGGCGAACGGCAGCGCGAAGACGGTGTGCTCGATCTTGACGAGCCGCGCGAACCGTGCGGGAAGCGGCGCCGGCGCGGACCCGGCGGTCATGTCTGCTCGTGGGCGGTGGGAGCGTCAGCAAGGAGCTCGAGCGCGTGCGCGAGCGCAGGGCGGAGGACCGCGAACCCGTCGCGGCAGCCGCCGGTCGAGCCCGGCAGGTTGACGACGAGCGTCGAGCCGAGGACGCCGGCCACGCCCCGCGAGAGGAGGCCGTGCGGCGTCTTCGCTATCGAGTCCGCCCGCAGGGCCTGCGCGATGCCCGGCGCCTCACGCTCGAGCACGTCGTGCGTCGCCTCGGGGGTGACGTCCCGCGGCGCGAGCCCGGTCCCGCCGGTCGTCAGCACGAGACGGGCCGAGGCCGCGAGCTCCCGGATCGCCGCCGCGATCTCGTCGCGCTCGTCGGGGACGACACGACGCTCGACCTCGTAGCCCTCGCCGCCCAGCAGCTCGTCCAGGGCGTCACCGCTCCGATCCTCACGCGTCCCGGCGACCACCCCGTCCGACACGGTCAGCACCGCAGCCCTCAGACCACTCGCTCCTTCGTCTTCTCGACCAGGACGACGTCGGCGATCCGCATCTCCTTGTCCACCGCCTTGGCCATGTCGTAGACCGTGAGCGCCGCGACCGAAGCGGCCGTGAGCGCCTCCATCTCGACGCCGGTCTGTGCGGTCGTCTCCGCCGACGCGACGATCTCGACCGACTCCTCGCCCACCTCGAGCGTCACCTCGACGTGCGTGAGCGGCAGCGGATGGCATAGCGGGATGAGCTCGCTCGTCCGCTTCGCGGCCATGATCCCGGCGACCTGCGCGGTTGCGAGCGCGTCGCCCTTCGGGAGCTCGCGCAGGATCCGCGCGGTCGCGGCGGCCATCCGGACCTCGGCCCGGGCGACGGCCCGGCGGCGCATCGGCTCCTTGGCGCCGACGTCGACCATCCGGACGGCGCCCGACTCGTCGACGTGCGACAGGTCGTCCATCAGGCGGATCGTACGGTCTCGAGATCGGCCAACTGCGCGTCGACCCACTCTCGGATGTCGTGCGCGCGGACGTGCGCGCGGATCGCGTCGGCCCGCCGCCGCCGCTCGGCCGGCTCGAGCGTGAGCGCCGCATAGAGCGCCTCCGCCTGGCCGGAGACGTCGATGGGGTTCACCGTGATCGCCCACTCCCCGAGCTCCTCGTGCACGCCGGCGTTCTCGGACAGCACCAGCGCGCCGTCGCGCTCGTTGACGAGGAACGCCTCCTTGGTGACGAGGTTGAGCCCGTCGAAGACCGGGTTCACGAGCAGGACGTCGAACTGCTTGTAGCCGGCGACCGAGCGCAGGAAGTCGTCGGCGACGTCCAGCTCCACCGGCTGCCAGTCCTGGCGACCGAAGCGCTCGTTCACCGCCCGCGCCGCCGCCTCGACGTAGCCGACGTACTCCGCATAGGCCGGGATGTCCTGCCGCGACGGGGCGAGCAGCGCGACCATTCCCACCCGCCCGTGCAGCTCGGGATGCCGTTCGAGGAGCAGGGCGAAGGCATGAAAGCCGCGCACGATGTTCTTCGAGGGGTCGGTCCGGTCGACGCGGAGCACGAGCTGCTCCGGGCGCCGGGCCACGAGAGCCGCCTCCCGCTCGACCACGCCGGGATCGTCGCGGAGCCGGTCGAACTCCGCCGGATCGACGCTGATCGGTCGGGCGACGACCCGCGTCGTGTGACCCCGGTGCTCGACGGTCCCGGCCTCCCGATCGACCCGCGCTCCGAGTAGCCGCTCCGCCGCGAGCAGGAACGCGCGCCGCCAGCGCTCGGTGTGGAAGCCGACGACGTCGTTTGCGAGCAGCCCCTCGTGCACGGCCACCCGCAGCTCGGGCGGCAGCGCGTGCCAGTAGTCGGGCTCCGGCCACGGGATGTGGAGGAAGTGCGACGTCACGACGTCGGGCCGCGCTTCCCGCACCAGGCGCGGCGCCAGGTACAAGTGGTAGTCGTGGAAGAGGACCGCCGCGTCGGGCACGCGGTCGAGCTCCTGCACCGCCGCAGCTGCCAGCGCCTCGTTGACCGGCACGTACCCGTCGCTCCAGGCCTCGTGCAGCTCCGGCCCGAAGTCCGGCGCGGAGCCCAGGCCCCAGAGGTAGTGCTGCAGGAACCAGAGCGTCGGGTTCGCCAGCACGTTGTAGAACCGGTCGTAGGCGGTTGGATCGTGCGCGACGAGCCGCAGCCGATACGACGCGCCGTCCGCCGTCTCCTCGCCGAACGAGCCGTCCTGCTCGGCCGCGACTGCTCTGTCCTCCTCGGTCATCGCGCTCGCCACCCAGGTCACGTCATGGTGGGCAAGCAAGCCGCCGAGGGCCGTCACGACCCCGCCGCCGCCCCGCCGCGCTACGCGGCGTCCGTCGGCGTCACGCGCGTACGAGACCGGCGCGCGATTGAAGACGACGAGGAGTTTCCGCCGTCTGGACGTTGTCGGTGTTGACAACGATCAGGCCGACTGGTGCAGCCGCTTCACGAACCGGAGGCGCGAGCCGCGGACACCCGGCTGGGACTGCAGCTCGAACTCGTCCGCGATCGTCCGGATGATCGCGATCCCGAGACCGCCTTCGGTGAGCTCCTCGCCTTCGAGCGGCGGCGGCCGGTCCGGGTCGAAGCCCCTCCCGTCGTCGACGACCTCGACGGCGAGCGCATCGCCGGTGAGCTCGTACCCGATCGAGACGAACCCCGCTCCGCCGGCATACGCGTGCCGGACAGAGTTCGACACGGCCTCGGTCAGCGCGAGCTTGAGATCGGCCAACGACTCCTCGGAGAGCGCGACGATGTCGGCAAGACCCGTGAGCGCGAGACGGGCCAGGGCGATGTACTCCGCGCGCGCGGGCACGCGGAGCCGGACGCTGCGCATCCCTTCCAGGGTCGCGCCGTCTGTCTGGATCAGTGCCGCCTCGCCCATCTCACCTCTCGCATGTTTCCCGCAGATTCGGAAACCTAAACCCGCCGATTTCTACCAGTACCGGACTCTCCCTGCGAGGCCCGATGTTTATTCCCGCGCTTCGGCCTTCCCTCCTGCCGAGAGACCTAACCCAAATCGTTTCCACGGGAAAACGGCCCGCCCGGACCCCGACCTAGACTGAGACGACTGTGACGGCCGCCTCGCCCGCACCAGAGCGCCGACGGTCGCGGCCGGGGTCGCTCGAGCGTCCCGTCAACTCGCGCCTCTACCGCGGCACCTGGCTCCTGGTCGGGCTGCCGCTCCTGCTGCTGGCGTTCAGCGTCGCCCGCCCGTCGGCGCTGAACCCACCCAACCTGCCGCCGGCCTTCGACGCGTCGCAAGCGGCGTCCATCGCCAAGGACCTCGCCTCCGACTATCCCGACCGGCGGCCCGGCACGCTGGACGCCAGAGGAGCCGCAGCCTGGTTCCGGCGCCAGCTCGAGCCGTACGGCTTCGACGTGCACACCGATCCGTTCACGGCAACGATCGGCGGCCGCCGCACCACGCTCGCCAACCTCGTGACGGAGAAGCCGGGCATCGGCATCTCGCCCCCCGCGATCGTCGTCATGGCGCATCGCGACGACAGCGGTACCGGCAACGGGCTGAACGACAACGCCTCGGGCACGGCAGCGCTCATCGAGCTCGCGCGCTCGTACGCGCCGACTGCCGCCGCCCAGCGGATCTCGCTCCCGTACACGCTGATCTTCCTCTCGACCGACGGCGCGGCCGGTGCCGCGCACTTCGCCGCGCAGCAGCAGGGGCGCGGGAACATCATCGCTGTCATCAACCTCGACTCCATCGGCGCTCGCGGCAGGCCTCGGCTCGTGCTCGGCGCCGACACGTCCCGGTCGCCCGCGCCCGGGCTCGTCGAGACCCTGCGTGCCGCGCTTGCGCAGGAAGGCAGCCGCGAGCCGTCGCGACCGAGCGGGCTTCAGCAGCTCGTGAGCCTCGGGTTCCCCTTCGATCCGTACGCGCAGGCTTCGCTCGTGAGCCGCGGGATCCCGGCGGTGACCGTGACGACCGGCGGCGCACGGCCGCCCGAAGCACAGGGGCACGGAATCGAGCGGCTCGACATCAGGCATCTCGGCGTCGTCGGCCTGGCGACGCAGGACACGGTGGACGCGATGGAGCAGGGAGTCTCGCTCGCACAAGGCCCCGCGAGCTACGTCTACCTCGGTCAGCGGCTGGTCCGCGGGTGGGCGATCGAGATCGTGCTGGTCGCGATGCTGTTGCCCTTCCTCGCGGCCGCCGTCGACCTCTTCGCCCGCTGTCGCCGGCGCCGGATCCGCATTGCACCCGCCCTCCGCAGCTATCGCAGCCGGCTCGGCTTCTGGGCGTGGGTCGGCGCGGTCTTTCTCGTCTTCCGGGTGCTCGGCCTCTGGGGAGGCGGTGACGCGAATGGACCGCCGCTGAGCTCCGTCTCCTGGCCGGGGGGAGCGCTCCTCGCGCTAGTCCTGCTCGCCGGAGCAGGCTGGCTCGTCGCACGCAGCCGTCTCCTGCCGCGGCGGCCGATCCGGCCCGAGGAACGGCTCGCCGGGCACAGCGGCGCGCTGCTCGCGCTCGGCGTCGTCGGGCTTCTGCTGGCGGCGACGAACCCATTCGCGCTCGTCTTCGTCCTCCCCTCGCTGCACGCGTGGCTCTGGCTACCGCAGGTGCAAACCCGTCACCCAGCTCTGCGCGCAGGCGTCTTCCTTGCCGGCTTTCTGGGGCCCGGTTACCTCGTCTGGTCGTTTGCCACCCACTACGGGCTCGGCTGGGACGCGCCGTGGTACGTCGTCAAGCTCTTCGCCGTCGGCTACGCGCCATTGCCGCTGTTCGTGATCGGCCTTGCCTGGCTCGCAGCGGCCGGCCAGCTCGCCGCTCTCGCCGCGGGCCGCTACGCGCCGTATCCCGCGCCGCAGGAGCGCCCGCGTCGCGGCCCCGTGCGCGAGCTCATCCGCACCCTGGTCTTCGTGCCACGACGCCGGGCAGGGACGACCGAGGCGGGGCGCGCCGTCAACCAGTAGCGAGACGAAGCCAGCGCACGGTCGAGCCGGCGGCGAGCTCGCCGTTTCCACGTGGAATGTGGACGAGGGCGTCCGCGGCTGCCGAGCGGACGATCATGTGCGACTCCTGGCCGGTGACCGGCTCGAGCACGAGCGCGTCTCCGTCCACCCGCGACCGGGCGCGCACGAACTCGTCGCGCTCCTCGTTCCGCCGGAGGCCGACGGCGAGCTGCCCCGGCTCGAAGCGGGGCAACGGATCCGCCAGGCCCTGCAGCGCCCGCAGGGCGGGCTTGACGAAGAGCTCGCACCCCACGAGCGCGGACACCGGGTTCCCCGGCAGGCCGAAGACGAGCGTCTCGCCGCGGACGCCGAACGAGACCGGCTTGCCCGGCTTGATCGACACGCGCCAGAAGACCTCCTCGACGCCGAGTTCCCGCTCGGCCGCGCGGACGAGGTCGTGCTCGCCGACCGAGACGCCGCCCGAGGTGACGAGGACGTCGGCCGCGAGCCCGCGCTCGAGCGCTTCCCGCAACGCCTGCTGGTCGTCCGCGACGGGCGGCTCAGGCAGCACCTCGGCGCCCGCGGCGGTCAGCGCGGAGGAGAGCATGAGACTGTTGGTCTCGTAGATCTGGCCCGGCCGGAGCGGTTCGCCCGGATCGACGAGCTCACTTCCCGTTGCGAGCACCGCGACGTTCGGCCGGCGCGCGCAGCGCAGCTCGGCGACGCCGGACGCCCCGGCCGCGGCGAGGCGTGCGGGCGTAAGCCTCTCGCCGGCGGAAACCACGACCTCCCCGGTCGCGACGTCTCCGCCCCGCGGGCGGATGTGTGCCCCGGGCTCGACCGACTGCGCGACCGCCACTGTGTTGTCCTGTCGGACAACGTTCTCGATCGGGACGACTGTGTCCGTCTCCTCCGGCACGACCGCTCCCGTCGAGATGGCCACGGCACAGCCGAGCTCGACCCCTGTCTCGAACGGCTGCCCGGCGGCGGACTCGCCGACGATCCGCAGCGTCCCCGGCGCATCGGATGCGCGTAGGGCGAAGCCGTCCATCGCGGAGCTCGCGAACGGCGGCAGGTCCACCTGGGCGCGGACGTCCTCCGCGCTCACGCGTCCGCCCGCCTCGGCAATCGGCACGACCTCCGCCGGGAGCGGGCGGGCGAGCTCCAGAACCCGTTCCTGTGCCTCCTCGAGGGTGAGTAGTGATGCCACGGCGTGTAAATACCGTAGTCATGAGGCCAGGAGACCAGGTCGCCGGGCGCTACCGGCTCGACGAGTTGCAGGGGCACGGCCCGATGTCGGAGGTCTGGCGGGCCCACGACGACACGCTCGACCGGACGGTCGCGCTGAAGATCCTCTCGCCGACCGCAGACCTCGGGCGGTTCCGCCGCGAGGCGCAAGCGGCCGCCGCGCTCGCGCACGAGAACGTCATGCGCGTCTTCGACTATGGCGAGGACGAGGCCGGCCCGTTCATGGCGCTCGAGTGGCTGCCCGGCGGAACGCTCGAGGATCGCCTGACGCACGGGCCGCTGCCGCTCGACGAGACGCATCGGGTCGCGGCAGGCATGGCCGCGGGCCTCGCGCACCTCCACTCCCGTGGTCTCGTCCACCGAGACCTCAAGCCTGCCAATGTCCTCTTCGACGAGGAGGGGCGGACGAAGCTGGGCGACTTCGGGCTCGCCCGCAGCACCGCCGGCGCAGGCACCTTGACCGAGGCGGGGACGGTGCTCGGCACGGCCGCCTACATCTCACCGGAACAGGCGGCAGGTGAGCCGGCCGTGCCGGCGAGCGACGTCTACTCGTTCGGCGTCATCCTCTTCCGGATGCTGACCGGCGCGCTGCCGTTCACGGCGGACAACGCGGTTGCGCTCGTCAACATGCACCGGCACGAGCCGCCGCCCGCGGTCGAGGCGCTGCAGCCCGACGCGCCGCCGGAGCTCGCCGCGCTGACGGCGGCGGCCCTGCGGAAGGATCCGGCAGAGCGGCCGGCCGACGGAGCAGCGCTGCTGGCGGCCCTGGGAGCGGGACCCACGGCGGTCGCCGTCCGCGCCGACACCGAGGCGACCCGAGTCTTGCCGGCTCCGGCTCCGGCGGAAGACTCGCCGAGCAACGATGGGCGACGGCGAGCCGCGCTGATCGCCGCCGCGATCGTCCTCCTTGCGGCAGCGGGCGGAGTGCTCGCCTGGGCCGTGGCCCGGCCCAGCAGCACGGCGCCTGCCGGCAGCTCGTCGATCGCCAAGCACACCCATACCAACACGACGCAAGCGTCGACCGAAGCTACGAGCTCCGCCGCTCAGACCACGACGCGGAGTACGCCGACCACCACGACCGGCCATACGGCCACCTCGGTGACGACGCCCGTTACGACCCCGACGATTCCGACCACGACACCGACGACGCTCGGCACAACCACAACGATCACGACGCCGACGACCACGTCGTCGACGACGGCGGGCTCGGAACGACGACTACGGCCCTGGCGACGCCGTGACGCGGTAGGCGTGGTGCCCGGTCCAGGGCACGAACTGCGCAGGTGACAGCGGCGCCGGGAACGAGGCGCTCGGCGACCCTTCGGCCGCCCGCTCCATGAACAGCCGCCAGGCCGTCGCCGGCAGCGTCGGGCCCGAGACCGCGGCGCCGTGCACGTCGAGCATCGGGATCTCACCCTTCGTGGATAGCCCATCCAGACAGTGGCTTCGAGTGAGGGCGTGTAGCCGCAGAACCACGCGTCGGCGTAGTCGTCGGTCGTTCCCGTCTTGCCGGCGTCGACGCGTCCCGGAACGTGCGCGCCGACTCCCGTACCGTGGAGCATGTTCTCCTCGAGCACGCGCGTGACCGTCGCCGCGACCCAGTCCGGGACGACCCGCGTCTGCTCGGGCTGTCCCCATCCGCCTCCGACCTTGCCACCGGGGAAGACGACCCGCCGGATCGCGAGCGGCTTGGAGTACACGCCGCCAGCCGCCAGCGTCGCGTAGACGGAAGCCATGTCGAGCGGGGTCACCGCGCCGGTGCCGAGAGCGAGCGACGGCGCCGGCTGCAACTGCGTCTGCACGCCGAGCTTCTGCGCCATTGCCGTGATCGCCTCCGGGCCAACATCGAGCGCGAGCCGGGCGTAGACCGTGTTGTCCGAGTGGAGCGTCGCCGCCGCGACGGTCTCGGGCCCGGCGTAGGTGCCGTCGTACGTGCGGACCCGCCACTGGAGCGGGGCGTAGTAGAACGGCGCGGAGAGGTAGCGCGTCGCCCACGGGTTCATCCCTTCCGCCACCGCGGCCGCGAGGACGATCGGCTTGAACGTCGAGCCCGCCTGGCGCTCGGCCGTGGTCGCGAGGTTGAACTCGTTGCCAGGCGTTCCGGGCGTCACGGCCGCCATCGCGCGGATCGCGCCGGTCGCGGGGTCGATCGAGACGATCGTCCCCGCGGGGTCGTGCCGGGCATGCAGCTCCTCCGACAGGGCGTGCACGGCGGCGTGCTGCAGGCGCGGCCGGATCGTCGTGTAGATCTTCAGCCCGCCCGCGCGAACGGTCGCCGCGCCGTAGGCCTGCTGCAGGAGGTTCTCGACGTAGCCGACGAAGTACGGCTCCCGGCTCGCATACGCCGGGCTCGGGCGCAGATGGAGACTCCGGTCGGGCGCCGCCGAGGCGTACTGCGCGTCGGTGATGTCCCCGCTCCGTCGCAACGCGCGCAGGACCGCGTCGCGGCGGCCGAGCGCGGCGGCGGGGTTGTGGAGCGGGTCGTAGTAGGACGGCGCCTGCGGCAGCCCCGCCAGAAGGGCAGCCTGCTCGAGCGTCAGCCGGCTCGCCGGAACAGAGAAGTACGTCTCGGCCGCAGCCTCGACGCCGTACGCGTGGTTGCCGTAGTAGACGTCGTTGAGGTAGGCGGTGAGGATTCTGTCCCTCGACCAGGCGCGCGCGAGCTTGATGGAGAGGCAAGCCTCGACGACCTTCCGCTGCAGCGTCTTGTCGCGCGAGAGGTAGAGGTTGCGCACGAGCTCCTGCGTGATGGTGGAGCCGCCCTGGACGATGTGGCCGGCGCTCACGTCCGCGACGAGCGCCCGCAGGATCCCCACCGGGTCTACGCCGCCGTGCCGGTAGAAGCGCCGATCCTCGATCGCGACGGTCGCCTTCGGCATCCACGGGCTGATCGCGCCCCGCGCGACGGCCGTCCTGTTCTCGACCGCGGGCAGGACGCCGATCAGGCTGCCGTTCGCGCCGTAGACGAGCGAGTTGTCGGCCTGGCGCACAGGCCGTAGCGCGCCCAGGTCGCAGCTCGAGCCGAAGTAGACGGCACCGCCGGCTGCCGTGGCCGCGAGCACCCCGAGCGGAATCGCGATCGCGAGGACGACGAGAGTGCGGCGTCTCCGCCTCGGTCGCCGCTTCGGTCGCCGTCTCGGTTGGGGCTTCCGCTTGGAGCTCACGCCCAGACGCCGAGCGCGCGAAGCCGCCGGTGTGCGCGCAACCGAAGCTCGCGCTCGAGGCGCTCGGCTGCGGCGTCGTCGGAGGCGGCGGCACGAAGGGTGAGTGTCGCGGTGCCGTCGAGCGAGCTCACGTAGACGTCGGCGTGGCGCTCGTCCGCGACGTCCTCTCGCAACGCGCCGACCGCACCCTCCAGATCGGCGGAGAGCGGCACCGGCACCGAGACCTCCGCGAACGTCTCGCGGCTGCGGATCGTCGCGTTCACGATGGTGTCGGAGGCGAGCTTGTTGTTCGGGACGACGAGCCGCCGCTGGTCGCCGGTGCGGATGAACGTGTACGTGAGGCCGATCTCCTCCACGACGCCGGACTCGTCGGCGTAGGTCACCCGGTCGCCGATCCGGACCGGCTGCGTCGTGGCGATCAGCAGGCCCGCGATGAAGTTCCCGAGCGTCTGCTGCGACGCGAGGCCGATGATCACGCCGAGGATGGCGGTCGACGCGAGCAGCCCGCCGGCCACGGCACGCACCTGGGGAATCACGAGCAGGGCGGAGAACAGCCCGACGGCGATGATGATCGTGGTGATCGCGCGCCGCAGGACGCGGTAGCGCGTCTCGACCTCCGGCGGCACCGGCTTCCGCGAGAGCCACCAGTCGACCAGGCGCGCCACGAGCGTGACGACGAGCAGCACGACGGCAGCGATGACGATGCGGTGCCAGAAAGGCATCGCCGCCCGATTCGCCGCGCACTGTGTGTTTCCTCAGTCGAGCGGCAGCGGACGGCGTCCCGCAAAACCGTCGTCGACGCGGTGCCACCAGGCGATCTCGTCCTCGCCGAGCTGCCAGCAAAGCAGCACCGTCTCGCCTTGGTGGAGCGCCGGGAAGTCGATCAGGCCGCTGTCGAGGTCCTTCACCTGGGCGCCGTGGGCCGTGATCTCGTCCACGAGCCGGGCGAGGCGCCGCGCGACAGCGTCGACCTCCGCGGTCGCCTGAGCGAGCTCGGCAGGCGGGATGCCGCCTCCGTTGCCGCGGATCTTCTGCTCGAGCTCCTCCTGGCGCTCGAGCGCGGCGGCGTGCTCCTGCCGGGTCGCGACGAGCTGCTCGACGAGCGGCCGCACGTGCTCGAGCTCGGCGTTCGCCTCCTCGGGCGTGAAGTGGCGCATCGCTCGAACCCTATGCTGGCGTCGTCGTGGAGGTCGACGCCGCTCAGCCCCGTCCACGCCCGAGCCACGTCCGCCTCGCCCTCTGGGTCGGCTTCGTCGGCGCGATCGCCCTGGTCAACTACGCGGCGCGGTTCTCCTCCGGGAGCAGCGGGAGCAAAGGCGTCTCGCGCCAAGAGGTCTACTCGTACTCGACGTTCGCCGGCGGGACGATCATCTACGCGATCTGGCTCGGGATCGTCCTGCTCATCTGCATCGACCGCTTCGACCTACTGGCGCTGCGCTGGCCCCGCGGCTGGGGGCGAGCGCTTGGGCTCGGTGCGTCGGTCGTCGGCGCGGTCCTGGTCTGGGAGGCCGCGATCTCCTACCTGCCGCTACCGGAGAGCCCCGGCCAGGAACAGGGGATCACGAACGTTCCCTGGGAGCCGGCGCACGCGGGCGCCTTCGCCGCCAACTTCGTCCTCTTCGTCGCTGATCGCGCCGTTCGTCGAGGAGCTGACCTTTCGCGGTGCCGGCCAGTCGCTGCTCCGCTTCCTCGGCCAATGGCCGTCGATCGTCCTCGTCGGCGTCGCCTTCGGGCTCGCCCACGGGCTCCTCGAGGCGCTGCTCGTGCTCGTCCCGTTCGGCATCGCCCTCGCCTGGCTCCGCGACCGCACGAACAGCGTCGTGCCGGGGATGTTCGTGCACGCCCTCTTCAACGGGGCAGCGCTCGTCTACATCGTCCTGCGGTAGCTAATCCTCTTCGTCGCCGTTCTCGACCACGAACTGGTCGGGCGTGACGTCCTCGAGGAAGCTGCGGAACTTGAGCACCTCCGCCTCCAGCTGCTCTTCGTCGACCTCTTCGCCCTCGAACTCGATCGCCGACTCCGCAATCACGTCGTCGGCGGCGAAGATCGGCGCCTCGGCGCGAATGGCGAGCGCGATCGCGTCGGAGGGGCGAGAGTCGACCTCGATCTCCTGGCCGTCCTGGATCACGGTGATCTGCGCGTAGAAGGTGTTCTCGCGCAGCTCCGTGACCGTGATCCGGCTGATCGACGCGCCGAGCTGCTCGAGCATGTCGCTCACGAGGTCGTGCGTCATCGGCCGAACCGAGGTCTGGCTCTGCAGCTTCATGAGGATCGCGGCCGCCTCCGGATGCCCGATCCAGATCGGGAGGAACTTGTTCCCGTCAGACGTCTTCAGGAGGACGATCGGCTGTTTGCCGACCAGATCGAAGCTGACTCCGTAGATGAGCATCTCCTGCATCCGCGGCGACCTCGTCTCGAATATAGCTCAGGCCGCACGGCGCAAACCCGGCGTATCCCCGCTTCGGCGGGTGGCGTTTGACCCACGTGCGCCCGCTCTGGCTGGACGACATCGAATCGCTCGAGGCGATCTCGCAGAACGAGGACGCCCGGCGGATCTTCCTCCGGATGGCGGCACTCTCGCAAACGGGCCGCACGCAGAACTTCGTCGTCGAGGTCGCCTTGGACGGGGAGCTCGACGCGGCGACGAAGGGCCGGCTCGTCGAGCTCGCCCAGGACGAGTCGTTCCTGCTCGCGGTCGAGGAGTACCTCGTGCGCACGCACCGGCTTCACTGAGCGGGCGGTCACGGAGAAGTGGGCGATCCTGGATTCGAACCAGGGACCTCCGCCTTATCAGAGCGGCGCTCTAACCAGCTGAGCTAATCGCCCGCGCGGGGCCGCATTGTAGCCGCGTTCTCGAGCGCCTCGGCCAGCTCGGCGAGGTCGTACTCGTCACCGAAGGGCAGCTCCACCCGGCCGGGCACCACGCGCGCATGGCGTCCGGTCAGCTGCTCGATTGCGTTGCGCACCCGCTCCGCGAGCGCTGGATCGACCGGTGTCGAGCGCGTCCGCGGGCGCTGTCGGGCGCCGGCCCACTTCGCCCGCTGCTCCGCCGCCCGCACCGAGAGTCCGCGGCGCACGATCTCGCGTGCCAGCCGGCGGCGGCCCTCGTGGTCGGGCACGGCGAGGACGGCTCTGGCATGGCCCTCGGTCAGCTGCCCGCGCTCGACCATCCCGAGCACGTCGTCGGGCAGCTCGAGCAGCCGGATCCGGTTCGAGACAGACGGCTTCGAACGGCCGACCCGCTCGGCCACCTCGCCGAGCGAGAGCGAGAACTCGTCGATCAGGACGGCGTACGCGCGCGCCTCCTCGATCGGTGTCAGCTGCTCGCGCGCGACGTTCTCCACCAGGCCGAGCAGGAGCGTGTCGCGATCGTCCGCCGTGCGGACCACGGCGGGAACCGTCTCCCGGCCCGCCTCCCGCGCCGCCCGCCAGCGGCGCTCGCCGGCGACGATCTCGAAGCCACCCACGCCGCGCGGCCGCACGAGCAGCGGCTGGATCACGCCCTGCCGCCGCACCGACTCCGCGAGCCCCGAAGCCGCCTCGGGCTCGAAGCGGCGCCGCGGCTGGCGCGGGTTCGGATGGATCGCGTCGACCGGGATCTCGAGCAGCTCGCTCGGAACAGGGTGCCCGCCGATCAGGACCTCGAGGCCGCGGCCCAAGCCGCGGCGTTGCGGGGAGGACTCAGGCGCGCTCGACAAGCTCCATCGCCACCTTCCAGTAGGCGTCGGCTCCGGCGGAGCGACGGTCGTAGGCAATCGCGGGCAGTCCGTGGCTCGGGGCCTCGGCGAGGCGCACCGAGCGCGGGACGGAGGTGCGGAAGACGAGCTCGCCGAAGTGCCGCCGGACCTCCTCCTCCACCTGCTGGGCGAGGCGCGTCCGGCGGTCGACCATCGTGAGGAGGACGCCGCCGATGCCGAGATTCGGGTTGAGCCGCCGCCGGATCAGCTCTACCGAGTGCATCAGCTGCGTCAGGCCTTCGAGCGCGTAGTACTCCGCCTGCACCGGAACCAGCACGCGATCGGCCGCGGCGAGCGCGTTGACCGTGAGCGGCCCGAACGACGGCGGACAGTCGAGGAAGACGAAGTCGTAGCGGTCGCTCCCGGATGCGAGCGCCTGGGCGAGATACCGCTCGCCGTCGGAGTGGCCCGAGAGCTCGACGACGGCCCCGGCGAGATCCGGCTTGGCCGGGACGAGGTCGAGGTTCGGGAAGGCGGTGGGGTGGACGAGCTCGGCGAGCGGCGCGCCGTCGAGCAGGTCGTAACTCGATGTCCCGTTCGCGCGCATCCCGAGCCCCGAGGTCGCGTTCGCCTGCGGGTCGAGGTCGATGACGAGCGCGCGCTCGCCCGCCTCGGCGAGGCATGCGGCGAGGTTGACGGCGGTCGTCGTCTTGCCGACGCCGCCCTTCTGGTTCGCGAGCGCGTAGATCCGGGACATCTCCCGGCATTGTCGCTAGGCCAGCGGACGCTTCTTCGCGACGCCGGCGCGGCGCGGGAAGCCGGATGGTGTCGGCGCTACCTTCGGGAGCACGGCGAGACCGTCGTGCAGGTCGGGAGCGCCTCCGCCGAGCTGCTCCGATGCAGCCGCGAGCTGCTCGAGATCCGCCCGCTCGCCGAGCCAGAGGATCGCCGCGCCGCCCGTACGGACGAGCGGCAGGCACAGCTCCGCCGCGACGGGCGGCTGGGCGAGCGCCTTCGCCAGCGCCACGCCCCAGCGTTCAGGCGGCTGCTCCTCGGCGCGCCCCCAGACGACCTCGGCGTTCGGTGGCGACCAGCAGCGGAGAAAGTCGCACTTGCGCCGCTCCGCGTCGAGCAGGGTCAGCTCGCGCTCGGGCAGCGCGGTCGCGAGCGGGATCCCGGGCGAGCCGCCACCTGAGCCGACGTCGATCGTCGCACCATCGTACCGTTCGAGCAGCGGCAGCGCCCGCAGCGCGTCGTCGAGCAGCACCTTCCGTGCCTCGTCGAGATCTCGAAGCGCCGTCAGGCCCGGCGTCGCGAGGACCGCGTTCAGCCAGTCGTCGAGATCAGTCCGGAGCGACGACGACGTAGCGGTTCGGCTCCGTGCCCTCGGAGGTCGTGCCGACGCCGGCGACGTCCTTGAGGCGCAGGTGGACGACCTTGCGCTCGACCGCCGTCATCGGCTCGAGCTCCTCGCGCTCGCCCGAGTCGCGCACCTGGTCGGCGACCCGCAGCGCGAGCGTCTCGAGCGTCGCCTGCCGGCGGGCGCGATAACCCGCAGCGTCGACGACGACGTCCTTCTTCTCCTCGCCGTGGGCGCGATAGCCGATCACGTTGAGGAGGTACTGAACCGCGTCGATCGTCTGGCCGTGGCGGCCGATGAGCAGGCCGACGTCCGGCCCGGAGCACGTCACGACGATCGCCTCCGGCTCGTCGCGCGCGACGACATCCGCGTCGACGCCGAGCGTCTCGACGATCTGCGCTACGAGTGCCCGCGCCTCGCCGGCCTGGCCGCTCTCCTCGGTCGCGGGCTCGGCTGCGGCCACCGCCTCCGCGGCCTCGGCCGGCAGATGAGCGACCACGCGGGCCGGCTCGTAGCCGACACCGAGGATCCCGCGCTCGCCTTCGGCGACGACCTCGAACTGCACCGCGGCCTTGTCGAGCCCGGGATACCGCCGCTCGAGCTCGCGCAGCGCCGCCCACTTCGCCTCGCCGACCGTCTCCCCGGTCGCCTCGGCTGTGAGGTGCCGCGATCTCGCTCATCTCCGGCTCGTGCGCTTCTTCTTGCGCCGCACCTGGCGAGGTTGCTGCGCTGTGGCCGTCGTCTCCTGGCGAGACTGAGCCCCGTCACCCTGGATGGCCGGGGCGGTCTCCGGC
>CAVXXZ010000020.1:0-15532 GCA_963765795.1 uncultured Actinomycetes bacterium | reverse complement strand
CTCGGGTTCGAGGCCGCATCCGGGGGTACACTCAAAGGCAGTGAAGGCGCCGGACACGCTCTGGGAGCTCGTCTTCCTCATGGTGATCCTCAAGATCCCCATCGCATATCTCTGCTACGTGGTTTGGTATGCGATCAAGGCACAGCCTCGGGGACGCGGGGGCCCTGCGGGGGTTCGCGTGATCCCGGACTCGCCGCCGCCGAGCCTCGACCGTCTTCGCCGGCGCTCTCGCCGCCGGCCGCCACGGCCGCACGGAGGCCCCTCCCGGGCCTACGCGCGTAGCGAGCGCGTCGCCGCTGCGCGCGCCGGTAGGATCGCCGACCGTTGAACGGCGACGGAGAAATCCTCCACGAGGGCTCGGGTGGACGGACATCGGAGACGGTCGCCGGCTTCCTCGCCGCGATCGCCATCTTCGTCAGCCTGGTGGGGCTCGCGTGGCACCCGCTCCGCCTGATCCTGCCGTCGCTCGCGATCGCGCTCGTCGCGTCGGGCATGGGATCCGGCAAGGGGCGCCTCCAGTTTGCGGCCGTGCTCATCTGCGGCGTCTGCCTCTTCTTCGGGTTCACCATCGCGGTCGCCTTCAGCAAGCCGCTCTGGTAGCGACGCCGCCCTGCTACAACGAACGTAGACATGAGACGTCCCGACGTTGACGGGCTGAACACGGGCTACGCGGCGCTGCTCCTCGAGCAGTACCTCGACAACCCCGGCGCGGTACCGGAGGAATGGCGCGACCTCTTCGAGAGCGAGCCCGAGGTGCTGCTGCAGCGGCATCCCGGTCTCGCGCGGCTGCTCGAGCGCGCCGCCGCCGACGGGGACGGTCACGCGACGCCGGTCGCAACGCCGCCGGCTGCCTCCGCGCCTGAACCGGTTTCGGCTCCGGCGGTCGCAAAGGAGGACAAGGAGCTCCTTGGCGGTATCGCCGCGTCGATGGCGCTCGTCAAGGCGATCCGGATGCACGGCCATCTCGCGGCACGGCTCGACCCGCTCGGCTCCGAGCCCCCAGGCGACCCGGCCCTCGAGCCCGAGCGCCTGATCCCGAAGCTGACGCCCGAGCTGCAGGCGCGCATCCCGGCCTCGCTCCTCCGCCTCCATGTGGAGGGCGACACGCTGGCTGACGCGCTGCCACGGCTGCTCGAGACCTACACCGGCTCGATCGCGTACGAGATCGAGCACATCTCGGACCACGAGGAGCGCGTCTGGCTGCGGCAGGCGATCGAGTCTGGCCGTTACCGGCGGCCGCTCTCCCGCGACGAGCGGGTGCGGCTGCTGAGGCGGCTCAGCCAGGTCGAGGGGATGGAGCGCTACCTGCGGCGCGCCTTCCTCGGGCAGAAGCAGTTCTCCGTCGAAGGTCTCGACGTGATGATCCCGATGCTCGACGAGGCGATCGAGCTCGCCGCGTCCGACGGCGCCCACGAGATCGTCCTCGGGATGGCCCATCGCGGCCGGCTCAACGTCCTCGCGCACGTCGTCGGGCGGCCGTACGAGACCATCCTGCGCGAGTTCGAGGGCGAGCGGACGATCGAGGCCGTCGTCTCGAGTGAGGAGGGCGGCAGCGGCGACGTCAAATACCACCTCGGTGCGCAGGGGACGCGCTCGACGCCAACGGGTGACATCACGATCACGCTCGTTGCGAACCCGAGCCACCTCGAGGCCGTCGATCCGGTGGTGGAGGGGCGGGCTCGCGCGGAGCAGACCGACCGCTCCTCGCGCCAGGGCTATCACGATCCGGCCGTCGCCCTCCCCGTCCTGATCCACGGTGACGCGTCGTTCGCCGGCCAGGGCATCGTCGCCGAGACTCTCAACCTCCAGGCGCTCGCGGGCTACTCGACCGGCGGCACGCTCCACCTGATTGCGAACAACCAGGTCGGGTTCACCACCGACCCCGAGAGCGGCCGCTCGACCCGCTACTCGAGCGACCTCGCCAAGGGCTTCGACATTCCGATCGTCCACGTCAACGCCGACGACCCCGAGGCGGCGCTCGCCTCGATCCGGGTCGCACTCGCGTACCGGCGCCGCTTCGGCCACGACGTCGTCGTCGACCTCGTCGGCTACCGCAGGCACGGCCACAACGAGCAGGACGAGGCCGCGTACACCCAGCCGCTGCTCGCAGCGGCGATCGCGGACCATCCCACCGCGCGCGAGCTGTTCGCCGCCCGCCTCGTCGCCGAGGGCGACCTCACGCAGGAGCAGGCGGACGAGCTCGATAACGAGGTCGTGTCCGAGCTGCGGCGGGCACACGAGGCGCTGAAGGAGACGTTCGGGCAGACCGAGCCGACGCCGCCCACCGACACACACATCCCGGCCGCGACCGGCGACGAGGTGGTCACGGCCGTTGCTGCCGAGCGACTGCGCGCGCTCAACGAGCAGCTCCTGCGCGTCCCCGACGGCTTCACGCCGAACCCGAAGCTCATGCGCCAGCTCGAGCGGCGCCGCGAGACGCTCGAGGAAGGCGGGATCGACTGGGGACAGGCCGAGGCGCTCGCGTTCGCCTCGCTCCTCGTCGAGGGGATCCCGATCAGGCTCACCGGCCAGGACACCGAGCGCGGAACGTTCTCCCACCGGCACGACGTCCTCCACGACGCGAACACGGGAGCGACGTTCACGCCGCTGCAGCATCTCGACGACGCCGGCGGAGCCTTCGAGATCTACAACTCCCCGCTTTCGGAATACGCATGCGTCGGCTTCGAGTACGGCTACGCCGCCGCGGCCCCGGAGGCGCTCGTGCTCTGGGAGGCCCAGTTCGGCGACTTCGTCAACGGCGCGCAGATCATCATCGACCAGTTCATCGCCGCCGGGCTGTCGAAGTGGCGCGAGTCGACGCGCCTGACGCTCCTCCTGCCGCACGGCTACGAGGGCAACGGGCCGGAGCACTCGAGCGCCCGACTCGAGCGCTTCCTCCAGCTCGCGGCGCAGGAGAACCTGCGGATCGCGAACTGCACGACGTCGGGCCAGTACTTCCACCTCTTGCGGCGGCAGGCGCTGGACGCGACGGCGCGGCCGCTCGTAGCAATGACCCCGAAGGGCCTGCTGCGGCTGAAACCGGCGGGCTCGACGCTCGAGGATCTGGCGAGCGGCGAGTTCCGGCCCGTGCTCGACGACCCGAGCCCGAATCGCGAGCGCGTCGAGCGGCTCGTCCTCTGCCAGGGGAAGATCTATTACGACATCGCCGGCCACGAGCAGCGCGCAAACGCGACCGGCGTCGCGGTGGCCCGGATCGAGCAGCTCTATCCATTCCCGACCGAGCGCGCGCAGGCCGTGTTCGCGCGCTACCCGAATCTCCGCGAGGTCGTGTGGGCGCAGGAGGAGCCGCAGAACATGGGCGCCTGGCGCGCAATCCGGCACCGGCTGGAGGACACGAAGCCGGAGGGGGTACCGCTCCTGTATGTCGGCCGGCCGTGGCGCGCGAGCCCGAGCGAGGGCTATCCGACCGCGCACCTCCGCGAGCAGGACAGAATCGTCCGCGCCGCGCTCGGGCTCTAGTTCCGGCCTGTGGCTAGCGGTGGCGGCGGCGGTCCGTGGCAGCCTTCGCCGCGCGGGACGCGAGCTTCGGGCCGTGCCTGCGGGCGAGTAGCAGGAGCTGGCGGCGCTGGGCGGGGGGGAGACGGCGCCAGATGTCCCAGGCCGCGATGGTGAGGGCCCACGGGGTGGGGCGGAGCTTGCGGAACTTGGCTGCCATGCCCTGATCCTGGCAGATCGCCGTGCGGCGAGCGCCTCAGCCGCAGTCCTACTGCTTGTGGCCGTTCCCGTGGCCGTGCGGTTCGGCCTCGTGGCTCGGCTCGGGCGGAGGAGTCTGCTGCGGCTTCGCGTGGTCGGGGTGCTTGGGGTGATCCGGGTCAGGCTTCGGGGGTGGCGGAACGTGAGCCGGCTTCGCGTGGTCGGGGTGCCGCTTCGGTTTGGGGCCTGAAGGCGGCTTCGGCTTGTCCTGCGGTTTCGGCGGCGCGGGCGGCTTCGGCTCGTGCTGCGGCTTCGGAGGCTTCGGCGTTCGGACCGGGTGCTGCGGCGGTGGCGCGTGCGGGGTCGGGGCGGCCCCGTCGATCGCGGGGGCGAGGGGAGCCGGCGTGAGCGCATGAATCGTGGGCTGCGACTGCGGCTGCGGCTGAGGCCGCGACTGAGCCGCAGGCGGTCGGCGCGCCGCGGGGCTCGTCGCCGGGCGTCTGAGCCGTCGGCTGAGACGATGTGCTTGCGGACGGGACGACGCCGACGTGGGTCGCGTGACTCTGCAGGCCCGCTGCAGCCTGCGGCTGCGACTTCTGCGCGGGCAGGCCGGGCGCCAGCACGACGGGAGGCCCGGTCACGCTCGGCGCGCCGACGCCAAGCTCGTGTTGAGGCGAAGGTCCGACGAGTAGCCGCGGGATGAGAACGGCCCCGGCGACCGCGACGGCCAGCAAGACCCCTGCGAGCACTCGCTCGGCGAGTCCGCTGCGCGCCTGGGCCGCGGCTCTCAACAGCCTCTCAGTCGGGAACCCCCATCGCCGTGAATTCACCGCGGGTGGTCGGCGTCGGACCGCGCCGGCCGCGGCGATCACGAGTCTGATCGCGGCGACTACCCGCTCCTTCCGGCTCATGCTGCTCCCTCCTCCCGCCGATGACATCCCCACAGGGTCTATCGGCAGGAGGGAGGTTCCGCTTGAGATCGAGGAGGCTCCAGCTGAGCAGCTTCAAGCTCAAGCTCGTGGCCTACTTCGTGCTGCTCTCACTCGTGCCGCTGGCGGGGACGTACTGGGGATTCAGCACCGTCGCCGGCTCGGGGGAGTCGCGCCAGGTGACCCTCCGGCAGGAGGCAGGGCTGCGCGCAGCGCTCGCTCTCTACGCGGAGCGCGCCAATCGTGCGCAGGAGCAGGCGGAGCAATTCGCGCGCTCCCGTCCCCTCCAGCGCGCGCTCGAGCGCAGTGACCGCCGGATGCTGCGACGGATCGTCGCCGACGAGCCGTCGCTCTACGTCGTGGGCGCCCGCGGCCTTCGTGCCGGCGCCGCGCCGCGCCGCGCCGCGCGATTCCCGGTCGACGTCGTGACGGGCACGCATCGTCTTGGCGAGGTGGTGGCGACGATTCCGCTCGACGGCAGTCTGGTCGCGCGCCTCCGCCTCGGTGCCGCCTTCGACTCCGGCGACGTCCTCGTCCTCCTCGAGGGGACGCGGATCGTGTCGGCGTCGCCGTTCGTGAGCGGACGCGTTCCCGTCGCCGCCGGGCGAAGTGCGACCATCAGCGTCGGAGGCACGCGTTATCGCACGTTCGTCGCGCCCGCGCTGCCGAGGGTGGGAGCACGGCTCGCCGTCCTGACCCCGAAGGCGCTGAGCGAAGCGGCCAGCGCGCGGACCCGCGACCGCCTCCTCGCCGGGCTGCTCGCGTGCCTGGCGCTCGTCGGCGTCGTTGCGTATCTGCAGGGCCGAGCGATCGTCCGCAATCTCAGCCGCTTCGCGACGGCTGCCCGCGAAATCGCGCATGGGAGCCTTCGCGAGCGCGTCCCGGTTCGGGGGCGGGACGAGTTCGCAGCGCTCGGCGCTGCGTTCAACGAGATGGCCGAGCAGCTCGAGGCGCGGCTCGCCGAGCTCGAGGCGGAACGCGGTCACGTGCGCGAGGCGCTCGCCCGCCTCGGGGAGGCGCTCGCGGCCACGCACGACGCGCGGGAGCTCCTCCGCATCGTCGCGGCGACCGCTGTCGAGGCAACGTCCGCGCGCGGCGGCCGGATCGTGTCCGCCGACGGCTCCGTCATCGTCAGCGGGGATGCGGACGGTGACGGCGAACGGCTGATCCTTCCGCTCACCGCCTCGGGCGAGCGTTTCGGGACTCTCGAGCTCGTGGGCGACTCGTTCAGCAAGGAAGAGCGGATGAACGCCGCGTCGCTCGTGGCGCACGCGGTGGTCGCGCTCGAGAACGCTCGCCTGCACGGCATGGTCGAGCGGCAGGCGCTCGTCGATGGGCTCACCGGGCTCGCGAACCGACGCGCAGCCTCCGACGCGCTGCACGCCGAGGCGGCCCGTGCCGAACGCCTGGAGACGCAGCTCTCGGTGGTCCTTGCCGACCTCGACGAGTTCAAGGAAGTGAACGACCTGCACGGCCACGCCGTCGGGGACGAGGTCCTGCGGGTCGTCGCCGAGGTGCTGCGCGAGACGCTCCGTGAGTCGGATGTCGCCGGCCGCTGGGGCGGGGAGGAATTCCTCCTGCTGCTCCCGGGCGCCGACGAGGAGGGGGCGGCGCAGCTCGCCGAGCGTGTGCGGGTCGCGCTCGCCGCGCGCAGCATCCCGAGTGTGCCGGGCCTCCGTGTCACCGCGAGCTTCGGCGTGGCCGAGTACGCCGGGGAGACGAACCCGGAGCAGCTGCTCGAGGCCGCGGACGGAGCGCTCTACAGGGCCAAGCGGGCGGGAAAGGATCGGGTCGAGCGGGCGGCGCGGGCGGCCTTTTGACACTCTCCTAACCGAAGTACCGCTGCAAGGCCCGTTATCATGCCCGCCGACGACGAGCACGACCCCACGGGAGGACACTTTATGCCGGTAGAGACACCGTCTATTTTCGCGCAGGTCATCAAGGAACACCTCGATCTGAAGGAGCGGAACTCGCGGCTCGGTGGCGCGATGCCGATCGAGCACTACCAGGGCGGAGATCCGTTCGAGAACCATCCGCTGTTCAAGAGCGAGGAGCAGGCGCGAATCGAGGAGACGATGGACGGCGTGGAGCCGGACTTCAGCGACACGAGCCTCGAGGACGTCGGCGTCTGGCCCGGCGAGGAGTCGATCGAAGAGGTAACGGCCGAGACCCGCGAGGCGGCGACCGTGCCCGCGGGCGAGGAGTCCGCTTTCTGGGGCAACGGCGGCGCGCGCGACTTCGACTGGGGCGACTAACTCGCTCGCGGGTGCTGCGCACCCGCTCGCGGAAACAACGGAACTCCGCGTTCGTGAGAGCGCGGTCTCGAACGCTCCGTGCAGTATTGGTTTGGACTGGTCTCGGCGAGATCGCTGCCTCGTGCGCTCGCGCGCGGCAGAGGCCGGCGCGAGCGCAGTCCGGCCTCCGGCTAAGCCCAGCTTCGCTGAGGCTTAGCCTCCGGCCCCTTGCCGCTAGGGGTTCAGGACGTCTGGAGCACGCCTCGCCAGAAGCATCGGGCTTCGTGTTCACCCGCACGAGGGATTCGCGCACGTGGCCTCGCACCGATGCTTCGTCCGTCCGCTGCGGTCCACTCCCGGGAGTCTTCGAACGTGCATCTGAACTGCGATCGATTGGGGGATCGGTGGTAGTCAGGCCCAGCCATCTCCGGCTGCTCGACGACGACCCGCCGGGGGGCGATCCGACCCTCGTCGAGTCGTACCGGCGGCTCGCGGACGTCTTCCACGAGGTCCTCGCCGAGCAGAGCCTCGACGCCCTGCTGGTGCGCATCGCCGACACCGTCGGCGACCTGATCCCGTCGCTCGACACGCTGACGATCTACGAGGCCGACGAGACGAAGCGCGTGCTCAAGCCGGTGCTCGTGCGGGACGTGTACGCCGACGAGATCATGAGCACGACGATCAGCTTCTCGGAGGGCATCACCGGGTGGGCAACGCGCCATCGCGAGGCCGTGCTGTGCAACCAGGCGCACCTCGACCCTCGCGTTCGCACCGTGCCCGGAACGCCGATGGAGCCCGAAGCCCTCATCTGCGTCCCGCTCATCGCGCGCGGCCAGATCAAGGGCGCGCTGAACATCTACCGCGAGGGCGACGGCGTCGCGTTCAGCGAGACGGAGTTCGAGATCGCGAAGCGCTTCGGCGACGCGGCCGCGCTCGCGCTCGACAACGCCGAGATCCGAGAGCGTCTCGAGCACCAGGCCCGCACCGACTCGCTCACCGGGCTCTTCAACCACAGCGTCTTCTACGAGCGGCTGCTGCAGTCGCTGCAGGAGTCGAGCCGCACGCATAGGCCGCTGGCGGTGCTCATGCTGGACATCGACGACTTCAAGCACGTCAACGACGTGCACGGCCACGCCGTCGGCGACGAGCTGCTGCGCTTCCTCGCCGAAGGCCTGCGCGCGATCGTCCGGCCGGAGGACGTGATCTGCCGGCTCGGCGGCGAGGAGTTCGCGGTCCTCATGGACGGCTGCGGAGGCGAGGATGCGGTGCGCGTGGCCGAGCGCGTGCAGAGCCGGCTGGCGGAGGTCGACTTCCCGGGTATCGGCCGGATGACCGTCTCCGTCGGCCTCGCCCTCGGGCCCGAGCACGCCATGAACCCACGCGAGCTGGCGGCCTGCGCGGAGGCGGCGATGATGACGGCGAAGGTCCAGGGCAAGAACCAGGTCGTCCTCTACGACGAGGCAGGGGCGCGGCGGCCAGATGCGCCGGGGATCGAGCGGGACGTGCGCTCCATCGCGCACCTGAAGATGCTGCAGAGCCTGACCGGAAGACTGAACCGGCTGAACGACGTGCGCGAGATCGGCGACGCGATCGCGGCGGAGCTCCGGTCGCTCGTCGACTACCACAACTGCCGCGTCTTCGTCGTGGACGGCGACGAGCTCATCCCGGTGGCCTTCCTCGGCGATCTCACCTCGGGCATGGACTCGCTCGACATCCTCCGCAAGCGCGTCGGAGAAGGAGTCACCGGTCGCTGCGCCGAGCGCGGCGAGTCGATCGTCGTCGCCGACGCCGCGAACTGCGAGTTCGGGCAGCTGATCGAGGGCACCGACCCGATCGAGGAGTCGCTCCTTGCGGTGCCGCTTCGCTACGGCAGCCGCGTCGTCGGCGTGATCGTCGTCTCCAAGCTCGGGCTGAACCAGTTCGACGAGGACGACGTGCGGTTGCTGGAGGTGCTCGCGGGCCACGCGGCGGTCGCCGTCGAGAACGCGAGCCTCTACGAGTCGGCGCGGCGCGAGGCCGAGAGCGCGACGTCGCTGCTCGAGTTCGGCCGGGAGCTCGCGACGCTCGTCGATCTCCACGACATCGCGGGGCGGGTCACCGAGCTCTCGGCGGAGATCCTCGGCAGCCGCAACACGTCCTTCTACCTCGAGACGGACGGCGAGCTGACGCTGCAGGGTGAGCACGGGCACTCCCCGGAGATCGCCGCGAAGCTCGCTGCGCGGCCTTTGCCGGTCGCGGCCCTGGACGTCGACCGCGACCCGTACATCGCAGAGGCCAAGGACTACGAACCGAAGATCGGATGGGTGGCGCCCGTTCCCGGGGGCCGCTACGCCGTCGCACCGTTCGCCGTGGACGGCCGCGAGGGCTGCCTCGCGGCCCTCGTCGAGCAGGAGGACTTCGGCGAGCGCGAGCTCGCGCTGCTCGGGGGCCTCGCGCAGCAGGCGAAGCTCGCGATCGCCAATGCCTCGAGCTACGAGGGTCTCGAGCGAACCTTCGTCTCCACCGTCGAGGCGCTCGCCAACGCGCTCGAGGCGAACGACGAGTACACGTCCACCCACGCCCGCTGGATCACCGACCTCTCCCTGCGGGTCGGCCGCGAGCTTGGTCTCGACGAGCGCACGCTGAAGTGCCTCGAGCTCGGCGCGCTGCTCCACGACATCGGCAAGATCGGCATCCCGAGCGACGTGCTCTCGAAGCCGAGCCGACTGACCGCCGCCGAGCGAAAGCTCGTCGAGACGCATCCGGAGCTCGGCGAGCGGATCATCGCCCCGATCGACCGCCTCCAGGTCGTGCGGCCGATCGTCCGCCATTGCCACGAGCGCTGGGACGGCCACGGCTACCCCGACGGCGTCGCCGGCGAGGACATCCCGCTCGAGTCGCGGATCATCTTCGTCTGCGACGCGTACCACGCGATGACGACCGACCGGCCGTACCGGCGCCGCCTCAGCCACCGGGAGGCCGTGCGCAGGCTCGCAGAGGGCGCCGGCAGCCAGTTCGACCCGCACGTGGTCGAGGTGGCCTTGCGCGTTCTCGAGCAGCCCGCCGGCAGCTAGCCGGCGACCGCGAGCTCCGGCTCGCCGCCCTCGAGCGTGTGGGCGAGGCGCCGGAACGGGCCGTCGACCTTGAGCAGCTCGCGCTCGCTACCGCGCTGGATGACCTGTCCGTTCTCGACGACGAGGATCTCGTCGGCGCGCCGGACCGTCGACAGGCGGTGCGCGATGATGATCGAGGTGCGGCCCTTGAGGAGCCGGTCGAGTGCCTGCTCGATCAGCACCTCGGTCGGGCGGTCGATGTTCGAGGTGGCCTCGTCGAGGATGAGGATCCGCGGGTCCGCGAGCAGCGCTCGCGCGATCGAGATGAGCTGGCGCTCGCCGGCCGACAGGCCGGCACCGCCCTCGCGCACCTCGTGCTCGAGCCCTCCCGAGAGCCGCGCCGCCACCCGGTCGACACCCACCGCCGCGGCCGCCGCCTCGACCTCCTCGTCCGTCGCGTCGGGCTTTGCGAAGCGGATGTTCGACGCGATCGTGCCGCTGAAGAGGAACGGGTCCTGCAGCACCACGCCGAGCTGGCGCCTGTACGAGCGGAGCTCCACGTCGCGCAGGTCGTGGCCGTCGACGCGCACCGCCCCCTCGTCCGGGTCGTAGTGGCGGCCGATCAGGCGCGCCAGCGTCGACTTCCCGTGGCCCGACTCGCCGACGAGCGCGAAGCAGGCGCCCGGCTCGAGGTGGAACGAGACCCCGTGCAGGACCGGGTCCTTGCCGTAGGCGAAGACGAGCGAGTCGATCTCGAGGTCGCCTTCGAGGCGCGGCAGCGGCTTCGCTCCCGGCCGGTCCTGGATGTCCGGCTCCTCGTCGAGGATGCTCGCGATCTTCACCATCGCCGCCCCCGCAGACTGCAGCTGGCCGTAGACGTCCGAGAGCTCCTGCAGCGGCTGGAAGACGAGCTGCAGGAGGTACATCGCCGTGATCAGTGTCCCGATCGTCAGCGTCCCTTGCTCGTACAGGTGCGACCCGAAGTAGAGCACCGAGCCCATCGCGAACACGCCGAGGAACTCGATCGACGGGAAGAAGACCGAGAAGATCTTCTGGACGTACGTCGCCTGAGCTCGGTTCGCGTCGTTCAGCGCGTCGAACTCGGCCTGGAACCGGCGCTCGCGGTTGAACGCCTGCACGATCGCCATTCCGGCCACCGACTCCGCGATCTGCGCGGTCACGGCTCCGATCCGGTTGCGCAGCTCGACGTTCGCCGTGTGCGAGACGCGTTGGAACCAGCGCGAGAGGATGAGTGTCGGCGGCAGGACGACGAATGCGATGAGCCCGAGCCGCCAGTCCGCGATGAGGAGCGCCGCCACAGCGGCGGGCAGGAGGATGACGTTCGAGACGAGGGTGGGCATGCCCTGGGAGAGGACGTCCGAGACCGCGTCGACGTCGCTCGTGAGGCGCGCGATGATCCAGCCCGCCTTCTGCTGCGAGAAGTAACGCAGCGAGAGGCCGGTGAGGTGGTCGAAGAGGCTGCGCCGCAGGCCGATCACGATCGCCTGGCCGATCGTCGCGAGGCCGCGGATGAGTCGCGCCTGCAGCACCCACCCCGCTGCGGCGACGCCGAGGTAGATGACGACGATGATCGTCAGATGACGCTCGTCGTGCGGGGTGATGCCCTTGTCGATCGCGTTCCGGACGAGCAGCCAGCCGCCGGTCTGCGCGATGGCATTGCCCGCGCCGATGACGACCATCTGCGCCGCGAACAGCTTGCGCCCTTCCATGTACCTCCAGAGGCGCCTCACGCGGCGATCACCTCGTCCCCGAAGAGCGCCGCGAACGCGCCGCCGGCGCGCAGCAGCTCCGCGGGCGTCCCCGACTCGACGATCCGTCCGTCGACCAGGACGACCGCGCGGTCTGCGATCTCGACGGTGGAGAGGCGCTGTGTCGCGACGAGCACTGTGCGGCCGGTGAGCGCCGGCCGGAGGCGCGCGACGAGGCGCCGCTCGGTGAGCGTGTCCACGGCTGAGAGCGGGTCGTCGAGCACGACCACCCGCGCGCCCGTGACCAGTGCGCGTGCCAGCGCGACCCGCTGCCGCTGACCTCCCGAGAGGTTGACGCCGCGTTCGCCGATCAGGGTGTCGTAGCCCTCGGGGAGGGTCGGCCCGAACGCGTCGACGCCGGCCGCCTCGCAGGCCGCGAGCACCTCGTCCCAGTCGGCGTCCTCGCGGCCCGCGGTGAGGTTCTCGCGCAGCGGCACCGAGAAGAGCACGGGCCGTTGCGTGACGAGCGCGACGTCCGCGCGCAGCTCCGCGATCGGGAGGTCGCGGGTATCGACGCCTCCGACGAGCACTTGCCCGCCGGTCGGGTCGTAGAAGCGGGGGAGGAGATTGAGCAGCGACGTCTTGCCGGAGCCCGTCGACCCGCAGACGGCGACGATCTCGCCGGGCTCGACCACCAGGTCGAGGTCGCGCAGCACGTCGACCTCGCCGCCGTACGCGAAGCTCACGCGCTCGAAGCGGAGGCCGAGCGGTCCACGCGGCAAGTGGCGGGGGTTCTCCGGCTCGGGCAGCGGCTCGATCCCGTCGAGCCAGCCGAAGCTGCGGCCGGCCGAGGCGAGTGCCCGCTGCGCCAGGTCGAGGATCCAGCCGATTGCCTCGAGCGGCCAGACGAGCTGGAGGAGCAGCGTCTCGAAGAGGACGAACTCGCCGATCGTGATGTCGCCGTGGATGACCGCGCGGCCGCCGAAGAACACGACGGCGGCGATCGACAGTGCGGGCAGGTAGTAGAGGCCGGGCACATGTTGGGCTTCGACCGTGGCCTGGTCGAGCGCGGCGGAGCGCACCCCCTCGGCCCTCTCCCCGAAGCGCTCGCGCACGTCGTTCTCGCGGCCGAAGGCCTGCACCATCTCGATCCCGACGACCGCCTCGTCGGCCGCCTCGGTGACATCTCCCTTCCGCGCCTGCACCCGGCGCGAGATCGGCGAGACCCTGTGCCCGAAGCGGTTGGCGACGTAACCGATCGGCGGCAGCGATACGGCTGCGTACAGGGTCAGTTGTGGGTCGACGAGGACGAGGACGATCCCGGCCGCGATGATCATCATCACGCTCTGCATCCCCTGCACGAGGCCCCAGCCGATGAAGTAGCGGATGGGGTACAGGTCGTTCGTCGCCCGCGAGAGCACCTGTCCGGTCGCGTGCCGGTCGTAGAAGGCGCGGGGGTAGCGCACGTAGGCGTGGTAGAGGAGCTCCCGCATCCGGGCTTCGATCCGCACGCCGATTCGCGCCGTGGCGTAGCGGCGGTTGAAGGCGATCACGAACCGCAGAAGGGCAAGCCCTCCAATGGCCGCGATGTACGGCGGGAGCTTGCTCTCGTCGTGAGGGACGATCGCGTCGTCGATCGCGCGCTGGATCAGGATCGGGATCGTGATCGAGATCAGCGTGTAGACGAACGAGCACGCCAGTCCGAAGACGCCGAGCTTCCACTGCTCGCCCCAGAGCCGGAGCAGGCGTCGGAACGTCGGCAGCATGCCGAGGTCAGGTGGGTCGACTGAGCTCACATACGCAGACATGGCGAAACGCCCGCCGCAGCAGGCCCCCGGCCTCGCGACGAGCTACGTCCGACGATAGCAGCGAGGCAGCCGGTGCTTTAGCGCTGTTTCTTGAGCTGCGACGTGGCGGCCGGTTCGAGGTCCGGGTCGGTCGGTGGCTGCGGCAGCGGGGTCGGCGGAGGCGGCTCGCCCTCGGGCTCGGGATCGCGGGCCGGCTCCGGGGGCTCACTCGGCGCGGAGCCTGTGAGGCGCGCCCGCTCCTCCTGGAGGTGCATGCGCAGCCCGGCGAGCTCCCGCTCGACCTTGCGAATCGCCTGCTCGCGCTCGTCGAGCCGCTCGCGCTCGGCCTTGGCGAGGGCAAGCTCCTGCACGGCCTGGCGCTCCCGCTTCTCGGCCTCGGCGATCTTGCGTGCGAGCTCGTCCGAGCGGTCGGGCCCTGCAGGTGCCGGTGCCGCGGGCGCGGCCTGGCGTCTTCGTCCCTGCCGGCCGGCGACGTCGAGGCGCAGCTGCTCGAGCTCTCTCTCGCGCGCGGCGACGCGCTGTGCATGCTCGCGCAGCGTCCGCTTCATTTCCTCGACCTCCGCAAGCGCCTGCTCGTAGCGGCCCCGCATGTCCAGCCCTTCGCTCACACTGGAAGTGTGTCTTCCATTGCGGCTGGTGGCAACCGCCTTGTGTCCTGAGCTGCAGGTCCTGACCGACGGGGTGGTCACATTGAGGCCGCCGCGGCCGGGGGATGCGCAGCTGCTCGTCGAGGGCAGAGACGACGAGTTCTTCAGGTGGCTCGGGCCCGGAGCGGAGATCCCGAGCCCGGTTGCCTGCGTCTGGGCCGGAGACGAGCTGGTGGGGTGGGTCGACTACGACGTCGAGCGCGACTGGCTGAAGCCCGGCGAGGTGAACGTCGGCTACTACCTCTTTCCGGCCGCGCGAGGGAAGGGGTACGGGTCGCGTGCCGTCGAGCTGCTGCTCCTGCACCTTGACTCCGAGACGGAGCACACGATCGCAACGCTCCTCATCCATCCCGAGAACGTCAGGTCGCTGCGGCTGGCGTCGCCGCCTCGGATTCGAATCGAAGGGCGAGGTCGAGGGGGATGTGTTCTTCGTCCGAGAGGTCAGTCGCCGTCCGAAGGCGCGGAGCCCCCGGCGCACTCTGTACGAGGGTGCAGGGGAGTCGTGAGTGAGCGCTTGTCCCCCACGGCGGGCAATTGCGCGCGGGCGTCGGAGCGCCTACGTTGCGAACCCACAGCCGCAGGCAAGAGGTCGGCGCGGAGGGCAGGATGCAAGCCGCCCTCCGCCGACCTCATTGCGCACACCATCCCCGAGGAGGAGTGGGGATCGTTTGCGGAGACCTGCGAGAATCCGCGCGTGGCGCCCTACACCTGGACCGTCCGCGAAGGGTCGTTAGATGGTCCTCTGATCATGAGGGAGTACGTCTATGACGTTCCCGATAGAGAACCGGTGGAAGGCCAGGAGCTCTATCTATCCAACGGGTCCGGCCCATGGCGCGTCTGCCTTGTTGAACAGGTGCCGGAGGTGCCTCGCTCGCCGTACAACATCCTCGTGGTGGAGAGCGTCTACTAGCCGGAAGCGGCTCGATCGAGCGATGGAGCGTACCGGGATCGAACCGGTGACCTCCTGGTTGCAAACCAGGTGCTCTCCCAGCTGAGCTAACGCCCCGAGAGAGCTCCAGTGTAGAGGCCGATTCGGCGCAGAGCGCCTACGCCGCGCGCTCGAGCCGCTCCTCGACCCTCGCGCGGGCGACGATCGAATCGCGGTCGCCGAAGCGCAGACGAGCGCGGACGGCGCGATGTTCGTCCCAGAGGCGGTCGAGCTTCGCGTCGATTGCGTGGATCTCGGCTCGCACCTCGGGGTCGTGCTGGTCGGAGAGCCGGTGCCAGAGCTCGGTTCGCTCCTCGCTCAGGGTCTCGATCTCCGCATGGATCTCTTCGAGGGTTCGCATGACGGCTTCAACGCACGGCATGCCCGCGGCATTCCGGGCGAATTCTCAGCGTTAGCGGAGGAAGACATCGCGTGCGGCGCGTCGATGCATGAGAACGAGCAGGAGGCCGGTCGCCACGCCGAATGCGAACCCCCCGATGTGGGCGAAGAACGCGACTCCGCCGTCCCGCCTGCGGGTGAAGCGGACCGTGCGGCCCGGGATGTTGTCGCGGAGCGGAGGCATCGGGCCGC
>CAVXXZ010000019.1:0-310426 GCA_963765795.1 uncultured Actinomycetes bacterium | reverse complement strand
TCGCCGGAGTCGAGCTCGCTCAGGACGACCTTTTGCACGGCCCGATGGTAGGCGAACCGCCGCGCGGGGTCGCTACGCGCGCGCCACGAAGCGCAGCACGGTGCCGTTCCGCTTCGCGTCGTAGAGCGCCTCGTCGGCGAGGCGGAACAGCGTCTGCGCGTCGTTCGCGTCCTCGGGACACGCCGCGGAGCCGAAGCTCGCGCTGAGGTCGGCCGCCCACGGCTCCCCGCCCACCGACAGCTGCTCGAGCAGCGTCTGGACCCGGGCGACGACCTGCCGCGTGTCCTCCTCGGTCGCCTCCGCCAGCAGCACAGCGAACTCGTCGCCGCCGATGCGAAAGGCGTCGTCCGGCTTCCGCAGCGACTCGGCGAGCACGTTCGCGAACGCGACGAGCGCCTCGTCACCGGAGGCATGGCCGTAGCGGTCGTTCAACTGCTTGAAGTGGTCGAGGTCCGCGATCACGAGGCCGAAGGTGCGGCCGTAGCGTTTCGCCCGCGCGACCTCGCCCTCGAGGCGTTCGACGAAGGCGCGCCGATTGAGGAGTCGCGTGAGCGGATCGTGGTTGGCGAGGAACCGCAACTCGCCGAGGTGTCGACCCGAGACGAGCGCGGCGGCGGCGTCGTTGGCGAAGATCCGCAGCGCCTGGAGCCGGTCGGCCGACGGCACGAGCCGGTCGGGCGGGTTGTCGACCCAGATGATCCCGAGTAGCGCGCCGTTGGCCGTCCTGCAGCGGGACGATCAGCCAGTGCCGGTTCCACGCCCACGGCCCGCGGCCGTTGAGCTGCGACGGGTAGACCTCGAGCTCGCTGCCGAGCCGCGCCCGCGCCTGCTCGTGGGTGAGGAGGTAGCAGCCTTCCCGGAGGAACATCTCGTCGAGCAGTGGCTCGACCTGGGCAACAGTGATGGGCTCACGCTGCTGCAGCTCCTCGAGCTGCCAGCCGGCGGCCGCCTGCGGCACGACGGCGCCGGTCTCCGGGTCGACGAGCGCCGCACAGACGTTGCTGAAGTCGAGGGCGTCGCGGATCCCGGTGCACACCCGGCGCAGGATCTCGGAGCTCGACGGCTCTCCCGGTGATGCGCGACGACACGGCGAGCAGCTCCTCGAGCGCGCGCTGGTGCCGCGCCGACTCCGCGGCCTCGCGTGCCGCCTCGACGGCAAGCGCGGCGTGGTCGACGAGCGAGACGAGTACGTCGAGGTCGTCGTCCGTGGGCCGCCGGCCGCTGACGGGCTCGTCCACCGAGATGATCCCGAGCAGGAGGCCTCGCTGGTCGCGCATCGGGACGAAGAGCGCGTCCTCGGGATCCCAGGCGTCGGGGTGGCAGGCGCGGCCTCCTTCGGGCACGTAGCTCGGCCCGAGCGAGTTCCAGTCGACCGCGCCGCTCGGCACGTCGTAGGCGCCACGCCGCTCGAAGCGCTCGGAGAGGAGCACCGTCCAGTCGTCGCCGGGCCGCGCGTTGCCAAGCAGCACCGCCTTCGCCTCCTCGTTCCCGTACACCGTCGTCACCTCGAAGTCGTCCCACTGGGGCCGGTAGAGGTTGACTGCGACGGTCCGGTAGCCGAGCGACTCGCCGATGGTTCGGGCGACGGCGTCGAGCAGCGCAGGAAGATCCTCACGCGCCCGCAGAAGACGGGTCACCTCGACGAGGCCCCGCAGCGGTGAGATGGTCGGAAGGCTCAATTGGTCGGGTCGCTTGAAGCATCGGCACCAGCCGACCGCGTGATGAGTCGTTTTCGGGCCGATCGCTGACCCGAATGGGTGAATTGAACGACCCGGCGGGCGGCACCTGCCGCCCGCCGGGTGCTCTACCTACTCGCCGGCGCTAGCCGCGCCCGCGGCCGCCCCGGCCGCCGCGACGGTCGCCGCGCGGCCGCTCCTCCTCCGGAGGCCGCGGCGGCGCGTCCTTCGCCCGCTCGATCAGCTCCTCCGGCTGGACGAGGCCGCCGTTCTCGTGCTTCGCCACCAGCTTGAGGCCGATCCGGCCGCGTGCCTTGTCGACCTCCTGCACGACGACGTCCACGACGTCGCCGCGGCTCATCACGTCCTCGATGTGCGCGACCCGGCCCGGGCCGACGTTCGAGACATGCAGGAGCCCGTCGGTGCCCTTCTTCAGCTCGACGAAAGCGCCGAACTGGGTCGTCTTCACCACCTTGCCGGTGAACGTGTCGCCGACCTCGGGCTCCTTCGTCAGCGACTCGATCGCGGCGACGGCCTCCTTGGCCTTCGTGCCCTCGGTCGCGTAGATGAGGATCGTGCCGTCCTCCTCGATGTCGATCTGCACCTCGTAGTCGGACTCGAGGCCGCGGATCGTCTCGCCGCCCTTGCCGATGACCATGCCGATCTTCTCCTGGTCGATCTTGATCGTCGTGATCCGCGGCGCGTTGTCCGAGAGCTCCGCGCGGGACTCCGGGATGACGTCGAGCATCTTCTCGAGGATGAACTCGCGCGCCCGCTTCGCCTGCTCGAGCGCGTCCCGCATGATCTGTTGCGTGACGCCGGTGATCTTGATGTCCATCTGGAGCGCGGTGATCCCGTCACGGGAGCCGGCGACCTTGAAGTCCATGTCGCCGAGATGGTCTTCCGCACCCTGGATGTCCGTCAGGATGACGTAGTCGTCGCCCTCCTTCACGAGGCCCATCGCGATGCCGGAGACCGGCGCCTTCAGCGGCACGCCGGCGTCCATGAGCGAGAGCGTCGAGCCGCAGACCGACCCCATCGACGACGAGCCGTTCGACTCGAGCGTCTCCGAGACGATGCGGATCGTGTAGGGGAACTCGTCCGGCGTCGGGATGACCGGCTCGAGCGCCCGCTGCGCGAGCGCGCCGTGGCCGATGTCACGCCGCTTGGGGCCGCGCATGAAGCCCGTCTCCCCGACCGAGTAGGGCGGGAAGTTGTAGTGGTGCATGTAGCGGCGCTCCTCCTCGAGGGAGAGGTCGTCGATGCGCTGCCCCTCCTTCGCGGTGCCGAGCGTGAGCGAGGAGAGGATCTGCGTCTGGCCGCGCGTGAACAGGCCGGAGCCGTGGGTGCGCGGGTTGACGCCGACCTCGACCTCGATCGGCCGGATCTCCTCGGCGCCGCGACCGTCCGGACGCCGCTTCTCGACGGCGATCTTCTGCCGCACGAGATCCTTGTAGATCGACTCGCACGCCTTCTTGACCTGCGAGCGGGTCTGCGAGTCCTTCGAAGCGGGGAGCGGCTCGCCGGTGTCGGGATCGACCGAGGCGCCGCCGACCGGGAACGGCAGGTCGACCTCCTCGATGATCCGGTCGAACAGGAGCTGCCGCTTCGCCGACTTGAGCGCCTTCGAGTCCTGCTCGGCATCGGTGAGCGCCTTCAGCTCGTCGCCGAACTGCTCGCGCACCGGGCCTTCGACCGCGACGGCGCGCTGCTTCTCGAGCAACAGGGTGAGCGCCGACTTGACCTGCATCTGCCGCTGGATGTCGTCGTCGGTCGACTCCATCGTGATCGGCGGGGCGAGCTCGGCGAGGAGCTCTGCGACCACCGTGCCGGACTCCTTGATGCCTGCCTGCTGGATGCGCTCCCAGATCGCGTGAGCCTGGTCGCGCTCGAGCTCCGCGAGGAGATCGAGGTCGAGCCACTTGGGCTTCCCGGCCTGGCGGCGCAGATCCTCCTGCGCCTCGCACAGCTTCACGATCTCGCCGTGCGCCAGCTCGAGCGCCTCGAGGATCTTCTCCTCGGGAATCTCGTTCGCGCCCGCCTCGACCATCGTCAGCCCCTCCTTCGTGCCGACGACGATCAGGTCGAGCTCGCCGTTGTCCTCGCTCTCGCGCAGGGTCGGGTTGAGGGCGAGCTGCCCGTCGATGAGGCCTACGCGGACGGCGCCGACCGGGCCGAGGAACGGCAGCGGCGAGAGCATCAGCGCCGCGGAGGCGCCGTTGATGCAAAGGATGTCGTGGGCCGTGACCATGTCCGCGCTGAGGACGGTGCAGATCACCTGCACCTCGTTGCGGAAGCCCTTCGGCCACAGCGGCCGGATCGGCCGGTCGATCATCCGTGCCGTGAGGATGGCGCGCTCGGTCGGGCGCCCCTCACGCTTGAAGAAGCCGCCCGGGATCTTGCCGGCGGCGTACATCCGCTCCTCGACGTCGACGGTGAGCGGGAAGAAGTCTGCGCCCTCGCGCGCCTCGGCGCGCCCCTGGGCTGTGGCGAGCACCATCGTGTCGCCTCCGCGGACGACGACGGCGCCGTCCGCCTGCTTCGCGAGATGGCCGGTTTCGAAGCTGATCTCCTGGTTCCCGATCTGGACGGAGACCTGCGCCCGGCGCTCGGTCGCGATACTCATCAATTGTCCTCCACTCTGCTTGTGGAGGGCGGGAGCTCGAGCCAGACCGTGTGTGTTCGGGCTCGCTCGAACTTCCACCCTCCGTATTGTTGGGAGCTAGCGGCGCAGGCCGAGCTCCTTGATGAGGGCGCGGTAGCCCTCGAGGTCGTGCTTCTGCAGGTAGTTCAGAAAGCGGCGGCGCCGCCCCACGAGCTTGAGCAGCCCGCGCCGCGAGTAATGGTCGTGCTTGTGGACGCGCAGATGCTCGGTCAGCTCGTTGATCCGCTGCGTCAGCATCGCGACCTGCACCTGCGTCGAGCCGGTGTCGGCCTCGCTGCTGCCCGTGCTTCGCGATGATCTCCTGCTTCGCTTCCTTGGTCAGGGCCACGCCCTCTCCTTCCTTTCGCCTCCCGAGGCTCCGCCCGCGGCGCCAAGGAATCGTGGCGCGAGCCGGGCCTGGGTCGCGGGGTAGGGTAGCGAAAAGCGGCATGGCGAGCGCGATTCCGCAGCAACGGCTGGCCGAGATAGTGCGTGAGGCACGCGCGCGTACCGGCGTTCCGGCTGTCGCCGCGGGGCTCCTCGTCGGCGAGCGGGTGGAGCTCGCCGCAGACGGGCCCGTCGAGGTCGAGACGCCGTTTCGGATCGCGTCGATCACGAAGTGGTTCACGGCGTCGCTCGCGGCGCTCCTCCTCGACCTCGACGCGCCGCTCGAGAGCGGCGCGAGCGCGCGTGCGACTCCTCTCGCACACGGCCGATCTGCGGCCGAACTCGAGGGCGTTGCTCCCCGAGGCGTGCCGCGGGCTCTGGTCGTACTCGAACGCCGGCTACGTGCTCGCCGGCGAGGCGTGCGCGGCGGCGGCGAGCTCGTCCTTCTCGGACGCGGTGCAGCAGCTGCTGCTCGACCCTCTCGGGCTCGAGCAGACGGGCTTCGAGGAACCGCCGGACGCGGCCCGCGGGCACGTCCAGGAGGGAGCGACGGGTCAGCGGCCCGCCCCCGAGGTCGTGTACCCGGAGCCGCGGCGCGCGGCCGGCGGGCTCTGGTCGACCGTGGGCGACTCTGCTTCGGTTCGCGGCGCACCAGCTCGGCGGCCCGGGGCCGCTGTCCGCTGCCCAGCTTGCGACGGTGCAGGAGCCGCAGGCCGCGGCCCTCGGGGCCCGCTACTGCCTCGGCTGTTGGAGCCGAACGCTCGCCGGCGGCCGCGCCGCGTTCGACCACGAGGGATCGGTGGGCGGCTACCAGTCGCTTCTCCTGATCGTGCCCGAGGAGGAGACGGCGCTGGCCGTACTCACGAACAGCTGGCGCGGGAGCGGCCTGATCCGGCGAGTCGTGCGCGACCTCGGGCTCGTGCCGGGCCCGGTCGAGACCTCCCGCGGGGACCACGTCGGTGCCGGCCGGTACGCCCTCGACGACCCGGTCGCAGTTGTGTCGGAGCACAACGGCCGCTGGCGAGTTGCCGAGAGCGAGACGGATCCGCTGACAGGCGTCCGGATCGAGCGGCCGGAGTATGCGGTCGACCCACTCGGCGGCGGCGTCTACGGATTCGCCGGCGGCCTGCTCATGAGCCACCGTGTCGACTTCCCCCGGGACGGAATCGCACGCGTCGGCTGGACCGCGTTGCCGGCCGCGAACTCCTGAGGCGCGCCAGGTCCGCTCTAGCCGGGACGAACGGCGCGCCTCGTCTGCGAGACGTCGTCGCCGATCGCAGATACGAGCTTCTCGAGCGAGTCGAAGCGGCGCTGCTCCCTGATCGGCGCCCAGATCTCGACGACGAGCCGCCGCCCGTATAGATCGCCGTCGAAGTCGAGCAGATGCGCCTCGACCCGGCGCTCGACGCCGTCGAAGTGCGGGTTCGTGCCAATCGAGACTGCCGCGCGACGATCGAGCGCCCAGCCGGCGTAGACGCCGTCCGGCGGGACGAGAAGCTCCTCCGGAACGTCGAGGTTCGCGGTCGGAAACCCCAGCTCGCGGCCGCGTCCGTCCCCGCGCACGACGACCCCTTCGACCTCCGGAGGCCGCCCGAGCAACTTCGCCGCTCGCTCCGGCTCGCCGGCGTGCACGAGCTCGCGCACCCGGCTCGAGGAGGCGTTCTCGACGAGGGGCACTCGGCGCACGTCGAACCCGAGCCGCGCGAGCAGGTCCAGGTCGCCCTCGCGGCCTCGTCCGAAGCGGAACGTCTCCCCCGCAGCGACCGTCTCCGCTCCGATCCCGCGCAGCATCCGCTCGGCGAACTCCTCCGCCGAAAGCGCTGCCAGCTCCTCGTCGAACGGAAGGACGAGGACGTCCTCGACTTCCGCATCCGCGAGCAGCTCGAGCCGGCGCTCGAGCGTGGCGAGCAGCTCGATCGCGTCCGCCGAGCACGGCCCGGGGATGCGGATCGAACGTCACGACGCTCGTCCGCAGCCCGGCCCTCCGTGCCGCGTCGATCACCTGGAGATGCCCGCGGTGGACGCCGTCGAAGGTCCCGACCGCGGCGGCACGCCGCGCCTCAGGCAATCCGGAGGGCTCCCGAGCGACGTTCACGAGCCCATTCCCGGCTCGCGCGGCTTCCACCCGCGCGAGCACGTCGGCCTCCGCCAGAAGCCGCTCGGCCGTGAACGCCTCCGGCGCAACCGCGTCGCCGACCAAGAACGGCCCGACCTCCGTTCGCCGCAGCGTCGCGCAGTGCCCGCCGAGCGCGATCGCAAGCGACCGGACATACGTCCCGGAGCTGACGCGGGCATCGAGCGTCACGCTCTCGCCCGTATACGCGATGACGTCGAGCGCGTGCACCGTCGAGCGACGAACCGGCATCTCCACCTCGACGCCGCGCCGCGCGAGCCTGTACGCGCGCTCACCGCCGATCTTCACCGCGGACGCGGCGGGGATCGGCAGCTCGATCTCGCCGCGGAGGCGCTCGAGCCGTTCGCCGAGCTCTGCCTCGCCCGGCGGCGCCTGGCACTCGACGACCTCTCCCTCCGGATCGCCGGTGGAGGTGCGACGGGTGAGATCGATCTCGGTGACGTAGCGCTTGTCCAGGCCTACGAGGCACGGGGCGAGCTTAGTTGCCCTCCCGGACAACAGCAGCAGGAGGCCCGTGGCGAACGGATCGAGTGTTCCCGCGTGACCAGTCCGCGCGCCCGTCACCCTGCGGATCTGCGCGACGACCGCGAACGACGATGGGCCGCGCGGCTTGTCTACGAGCGCGACGCCCGCGGGCTCAAGCGCGCGCGGTGGCACGCTGGGCGAGGAAGCCTTCGCGGATCTGCTCGACGATCTGCTCCAGCGGGAGATCCGTGGAGAAGCCGGCGGCCTGGCGGTGTCCGCCGCCTCCGAAGCGACGCGCAATCGCCGAGACGTCGAGCTCGTCGATGCTCGAGCGGAGCGAGCCCTTGTACGCCTGCGCCCTCTGGGTCAGCTGCTCCCTGACCAGCACCGCAAGCTCGGCCCCTTCGACGGCGCGCAGGTAGTCGATGATCCCCTCGGAGTACGGCTCGGAAGCGCCCGCCTCCACGAAATCGGCGCGCAGGAGGTGCGAGACGACGATCCGCCCTCCCTCGAGCACCTCAGCGCGGTCGAGGGCCCGCGCGAGCAGCTTCAACTTCGCGAACTCGACGGACTCGTAGACCTGCTGGAAGACGGCGTGGATGTCGGCTCCCGCCTCGACGAGCTCCGCGGCGAGCCGCAGCGCCTTCGGCGTGGTATTCGCGTACTGGAATCGCCCCGTGTCCGTGACGAGCGCGATGTAGAGGGGCTCCGCCAGCTCCGGCGTGAGCTCGACTCCCAGCTCGGCGAACACGTCCCGCAGCACCTCCCCCGTGGAGGACGCGTCGGCGACGATGAGATTCAGGTCGCCGAAGCGTGTGTTGTCGTGGTGGTGGTCGACGTCGAGGACGAGCGGGGCGAGCGGGAGAACGGCCTCGTCGCCGATCCGGTCCTCCTTGGCGCAGTCCACCGCAAGCAGGACACGCTCACCCGCGTCCTCCGGGCGTTCGCGGACGAGCTCTTCGAGCGGCATGAACGCATATTCGCGCGGCAGCGGCGTCGGTCCCGGGAGGTACATGAGGGCGTCCTTGCCGAGCTGCCGCAGGGCCAGCGTGGCCGCGAGGAGCGATCCGAGCGCGTCCCCGTCCGGGTTCTCGTGCGTGACGACGAGGAAGCGGTCGTGCTTCCGCAGCGCGTCTGCGATCGCCTTCACGTCAGTCGTCTGAGTCATCGTCGTCCGGCGCGAGCTCGTCGATCAGGCGGGTCATGCGCACGCCGCGCTCGACCGTCGGATCGTACTCGAAGGTCAGTTGGGGGGTCCGTTTCATTCTGAGCTCGCGCGCGAGGCGCGACTGCAGGACGCCGTGCGCGGCCTCCAGCCCGAGCAGACTGGCGCGCTGCTTGCGGCCCGAGCCGAGCACGCTGATGTAGACGGTGGCGTGCCGCAGATCGGGAGCCGTGTCGACCCCGGTCACGGTGATGAGCCCGATTCGGGGATCCTTGAGCTCGGGCAGGGCCTCGGCCAGCACCTGTCTCACCGACTCGTTCACCCGGCGCATGCGCTCGCTCATGGCCTCCATTCAAGCGCGTGGTCGCACAAACCGCCGCTGCCACTCCCCACCCAGGGTGGGGATGCTTTCCCTCCGCCCTCGGCGTCGACGCTACCGGGCGAAATGTCATGAATGCGTGCCGGTCGGTCGCGAAATTCCGGCGATCCTCACAAATTGGTCTGAGGCGCGCGGACCAGGGCGCGTCTCGGCTCAACGGATCACGTCGAGCACGAGCGGCCGCGGCTCCGGTTCGTCGCCGATCTCGTACGCGGCGAGGAGCGCCGCCTCGGCCGCTTCGGCCGCCGCCTCGTCCCGCGCGTGGATCTCGGCCAGCGGCTCGCCGGCCGCGACCTCCTCCGCGCGCTTGCGGAGGCAGACGACACCGACGGCATGGTCAATCGGCTCTCCGGCGACTTCCCGGCCCGCGCCCAGCTCCATCGCCACGACGGCAACCTCCCTGGCCGCGAGCTTGCGGACATAGCCGGTCGCCGGGGCAGGAACCAGCCGCACAACGGGCGCGGACGGCAGCCGATCCGGGTCCGGGTCGCCTCCCTGCGCCCGAACCCACCGGCCGTAGGCCGCCGACGCCGAGCCGTCGCCGAGCGCCTTCTCAGCGCGGAGCCTCCCCTCTTCCTCGTCGACGCCGAGATCCGAGAGCGCGAGAAGCTGAGCGGCAGCATCGACAACGAGCTCGCGGAAGTCCGCCGGACCCCTGCCGCTCACCGTCTCCCAGGCCTCGCGCACCTCGAGCGCATTGCCGACCGCCCGGCCGAGCGGCTGATCCATGTCCGTCAGCACGCAGACGACATCCATCCCAGCCTGTTCGCCGAGCGCATGCATCTCCCGCGCGAGCTCGCGCGCATCGGCCACCGTCCGCATGAACGCGCCCTCGCCAACCTTGACATCCAGGACGACCGCACTCGCTCCAGCCGCGATCTTCTTCGACATGATGCTCGCCGCGATGAGGGAGACCTGGTCGATCGTCGCCGTCACGTCGCGCAGCGCGTAGAGCCTCTTGTCTGCGGGAACAAGGTCGGCGGTCTGCCCGGCCACTGCGATCCCGATCTCTCGCACCTGCTCGACGAGCTCGTCTGTGGCCAGCTCGACGCGGAAGCCGGGGATGGACTCGAGCTTGTCGAGCGTCCCGCCCGTATGGCCGAGGCCCCGACCGCTCATCTTCCCGAATGGAACACCGCACGCAGCGACCACAGGTCCAACCGCGATCGTGATCTTGTCCCCGACGCCGCCCGTCGAGTGCTTGTCGACGACGCGGCGCCCGAGTCGACCCGCGAGGTCAACCGTCTCGCCGCTCGCCACCATCGCATCGGTCAGGGCAAAGGTCTCAGCCGGGCGTCAGACCGCGGAACCAGACAGCCATGAGAAATGCCGCTGCCTGGTAGTCGGGGACATCCCCGCGCACGTAGCCGGCGATGAATTCGCGGACGTCGGCGGCGGAGAGCTCCTCTCCGTTCCGCTTGTGCTCGATCAGCTCCGCGGCGTGCATCCCGCGCGAGCCTATTCCTCGGGATCGACCACGAGGCGCTCGGTCAGCGCAACCTCCCACTCCTGGCCCCGTAGCCAGCGCTCCGCCTCGTCGAGCAGGCGCTCCACCTCCCGGTGCTCGCGGGCGACGCACGCCGCGGTGATGCGCGCGCGCTGCCAGACGTCGTGATGGTCTACCTCTGCCACCGATGCGCCGACCCGGTTCTGGAGCTGTGCCTTCGCCGAGCGCAGATGGTGGCGCTTCTCCTTCAGCGAGTGCGCCTCCGGGAAGTGGAGCTCGCAGGTGAGGATCCCGACCCAGCCGCTGGTCACTTCAGCACCAGCCGGTCTACGATCTCGGCGGCCTCGCGGACGATCTCCACCTCGCGCGCGCTCGCACCTCCGAGCAGCGACTCGAGTACCGCAAGCCGCTTCTCGCGCCCGTGCTCGGCCATGCGACGTGCCTTGGCAGTCGCGTGCAGCCGCACGACCCTCCCGTCTCCCGGGTCGCGCTCACGCCGTACGAGACCATCCTTCTCCATCGTGGCCACGAGCTTGCTCATCGTCGGGAGCGTTACCTGCTCCGCAGATGCGAGCTCAGACAAGGATTGCGGCCCGGCGAAGACGAGCACCGATAGGGCCGACCGACGGGCCGGCGTCATGCCCATCGACTGGTCGTCGGCGACGCGCACCCGTCGGAGGAGATGGATCGCGGCGGAGTGCATGCGATCCGCCGCATTTCGTTTGGAACTTGACATTGTTGGTTAGGCTAACTAATAATCTCGGCCATGTCCATTTTCGAACTCATCGATGCAGGCGACGCCGCCAGTGTCCAGGCGCTGATCGAGCGGGATAGCGACGCGCTCGGCGTCCGCGACGACAGCGGCCTCAGCCCGCTCATGCACGCTGCGTACCGCGGCCGGGATGCTGTCTTCCACACGGTCGCGGCCCACAGCTTGGATGATCCGTGGGACCGGCTTCTCCTTGGAGAGTCGGACGGCCTCCCCGCTCCCGACGCGTGGAGCCCTGACGGCTTCACGCCGCTCCACATCGCCGCATTCGCCAAGAACGCGGCCGGCGCGCAGGCCCTCCTCGACGCGGGCGCCGACCCGAACGCCTTCGCAACGGCCTCGTTCGCGCGCGTGACTCCGCTCGGGACTTGCGCGTTCGCGGGTGCAACCACGGTCGCGCGCGCGCTCATCCGCGGCGGCGCCAACGCTGCGCTGACGGAAGTCGATGGTGGATCGCCGCTCGATGTTGCGTTCCAAAACGGGTACGAGGATCTCGTCGCCGTGCTCGTCGTCGCGCTCGCGCACGGGCACATCGAGTCCGTGCGGTTCGCGCTCGAGCGGGACGCGACGCTCGCGAACGCAACGGTCGACTGGGCCGACGGCGACTGGGAAAGCGCGCTCGGCGCGGCGTCGCACATGCACCGGCGCGACACCGCCGAGCTGCTGCTCGAGCACGGGGCGCGTCTCGACGTCTTCGCAGCCGCGATGCTCGGCGACGTCGAGGCGGTCAAGGCCGTGCTCGATGTACACCCAGAGATGCGCGACGCGACAGGCCCGCACGGCATCCCGCTCGCCGCGCACGCGACCGGCGCGGTTCGAGAGCTCTTTACGTAGCAGAGGATGGAGCTTCGTCGAGCGACGTCCGCTCGACCTCGCGCGTCTCGAAGACCTCGAGTACGTCGCCTTCCTTCACGTCGTTGAAGCCGTCGAGGAGAATGCCGCACTCGAAGCCCTCCGCAACCTCGCGGACATCGTCCTTGAACCGCTTCAGCTGCGCGATCGTCGTCGTGTAGATCACTGCGCCGTCGCGGATCACGCGGACGCTCGCGTTGCGACGGACGATGCCGTCGGTGACCATGCAGCCGGCGATCGTGCCGAGCCGAGAGACCCTGAAGAGGGCGCGCACCTCGGCCTCGCCGATCGTCTCCTCCGTCCTGACGGCGGCGAGCTTGCCCACCAATGCCTGCTCGATCTCCTCGGTCAGCTTGTAGATGACGTCGTAGGTGCGGATCTCGACGCCCTCCCGCGCCGCGAGCTCGCGCGCCTCGGCGTTCGGACGCACGTTGAAGCCCACGATGAGGGCGTCGGAGGCGGACGCGAGCATGATGTCGTTCTGCGTGATCGCCCCCACGCCCTCGGCGATCACGTTCAGCCGCACTTCCGGGTGCTCGAACTTCGACAGCTCCGAGACGACGGCCTCGACCGAACCGACGACGTCGCCGCGGACGATCAGGTTGAGGTCCGAGACCTCGCCGGCTTGGAGCTGCTCGTACAGGCCCTCCAGTGAGACGCTGCCGCTCGGGCGGACAGCCGCGAGCTGTTCGCGCCGTAGCCGCTCCCCCCGCCGGTTGGCGAGGTCGCGCGCCTCCCGGTCGTTCTCGACGACCCGCGCCAGCTCACCCGCCGCCGGCGGCTTGTCGAAGCCCAGGATCTCGATCGGCTCGCCAGGCGCCGCGCTCTCGCGGCGCTCACCCTTGTAGTCGAAGAGCGCCTTGACGCGGCCGTACGCGTCACCGGCCACGACCGCGTCGCCCACCCTGAGCGTGCCGCGCTGTACGAGCATCGTCGCGACGGGCCCGCGCCCGACGTCGAGCCGCGACTCGATGATCGGACCGGAAGCGTCCGCGTCCGGGTTGGCCTTCAGGCCCTCGAGCTCGAGGTCGGCGACGAGCAGCACCTTCTCGAGCAGGTCGTCGAGGTTCTGCTGCGTCTTCGCCGAGACCTCCGCGAACTGCGTCGTGCCGCCCCAGTCCTCGGGTTGGAGATCTTCCTGCGCGAGCTCGCCCTTCACCCGGTCGACGTTGGCGTCGGCCAGGTCGATCTTGTTCACCGCCACGACGATCGGCACCTCGGCGGCCCGCGCGTGCGCGATCGACTCCTTCGTCTGCGGCATCACGCCGTCGTCGGCGGCGACGACGAGAACGGCGATGTCGGTCACCTTCGCGCCGCGGGCGCGCATCGCGGTGAACGCCTCGTGTCCCGGCGTGTCGAGGAAGGTGATCTTCCGGCCGTCGTCGACGTCGACCTGGTAGGCGCCGATGTGCTGCGTGATGCCACCGGCCTCGGTGGCGACGACGCGTGCGTTGCGGATCGCGTCGAGCAACGTCGTCTTGCCGTGGTCGACGTGACCCATGATCGTCACGACGGGAGGCCGCGCCTGCAGCGTCTCCTCGGGGTCGTCGAACGCCTCCGGCTCCTCCTCCTCGTCGGCGGCGTGCTTGATCGTGATCTCGCGCTTGACCTCCGTCGCGATCAGCTCGACCTCGTCGTCGCTCAGCGACTGCGTCGCCGTGCGCATCTGGCCGAGGCCCATCAGGATCTTGATGATCTCCGGCATCGGCACGCCGAGCGCCTGTGAGAGGTCGCGGACGCTGACGCCCGACTCGACGGAGACGGGGCCGGTCGGCGGTGCCGCGGGCGGCGGCTTCGGCTCGCGGCGCTGGGCGTCCGGGCGCGCCTGCCGCTGATCGCGGGGCCGCGCCGCGCCCTGGTCGATGACGACGCGCCGCCGGCGTCCGCCGGCGCCGCCGCCACCACGCGGGCGGAGCGGACGGTTCGGTCTGTTGCCTCCGTTAGCCATTCGTCACACCAAGATCCTTTCGCCGCGCAGCGACGGCTTCGCCGGCGCTGCTTGCAACATCAGTGTAAAGGCGCCGCAGTTCAGGCCCGACGCGGACTTGCCGGCGCAGGACGCGCGCGAACATGCCACGGTCCGCCGCTCGTTCGAAGCACGCAAGGCTGCGGCACGTGTAGGCGCCGCGGCCCGGGCTCGCGGCGGCCGGCCACGAGGACTCCCTCGCGGGCCGCGAAGCGGAGCAGCTCGCCCTGCGGCGCGCGCCGGCCGCAGCCTGCGCAGCGCCGCTGCGGTTCCGAGCCTACGAAGGCTCCTCCTCGGCGGTCGGCTCGACCGGGATCCCGGCCGGGAACCTCTTCCGGCTCCGCGACCTCAGCCTCCGGCGCGACGGGCGGGGCCTCCAGAGCTAACATCGTCCCCAGCTTCCTCTGCCGCCGGCTCGGCTCTCTTCGACCGCGACCTCGGCCTCGACCTCCTCGGCCTCAGTCTCCTCGGTCTCGGCAGGCGGCGCTCCGGCGACGTAGTCGCTGCCGGTTCCCTCGAGTTCCTGGTGGGCCGGAACGCCGCAGAACCGCGAGCCGGGCAGGGCCGCGTTCGGGCAGCGCTTGCCGTTGGCGAGGATCGCGGCGCAGCGGCCGGAGAAGTCCTCCGCGCCTGGCTCGCCGCCGCCGAAGGCCGCCTCGGCCTCCGCCTGGGCGAACTCGGTGTCGCTCTGGATGTCGATCTTCCAGCCGGTGAGGCGCGCGGCGAGGCGGGCGTTCATGCCTTCCTTGCCGATTGCGAGCGCGAGCTGGTCGTCGGGAGTGACGACCGTCGCCTCGCGCGCCTCGTCGTCGAGGTAGACCTCGCGCACGCGCGCCGGTGACAGCGCCTTCGCGACGAACCGCGCCGGCTCCGGGTTCCACGGAATGATGTCGATCTTCTCGCCGCGCAGCTCGGACACGACCATGCGCACGCGCGAGCCGCGCGGGCCGACGCAGGCGCCGACCGGGTCGACGCCCTGGGCGTGCGACTCGACCGCGATCTTCGACCGGTAGCCCGGCTCGCGGGCGACGCCGCGGATCTCGACCAGCCCGTCCGCGATCTCCGGCACCTCGAGCTCGAACAGCGTCTTGATCAGCTCGGGATCGCGCCGCGACAGGATCACCTGCGGGCCCTTCGTCCCGGAGCGCACCTCCGTGATGACCGCCTTGATCCGCGAGCCCTGCTCGTAGCGCTCGCCGTCGACCTGCTCGGAGCGCGGCAGCAGCGCCTCGACCTTGCCGAGGTCGACCAGGACGTTGTTGCGGTCGCCCGCCTGCTGGACGATTCCGGTCACGACCTCGGTCACGCGGTCGATGTACTCGTCGTACATCATCCGGCGCTCTTCCTCGCGAATCCGCTGCAAAATGACCTGTTTCGCGGTCTGCGCGGCGATGCGGCCGAAGCCCTCCGGCGTCACGTCCTCGCGCTTGACGTCCTCGTCCGGGACGTCGGACCAGTCGATGTCGAGGTCGTCGTCGGAGATGAGCGTGTGCTGGCGCTCGCCCGTCTCCTCCTCGAGCTTCTCGAGCTCCTCGAGCTTGCGCTCGCGGGCCTCGTCGAGCAGGCGCTCCTCGATGTCGGCCGGCAGCTCGACCGAGAAGACGCGGAAGTCGCCGGTGTCGTCGTCCATCTCGACGGTCGCGTGACGCGCCGCGCCCGGCGTCTTCTTGTAGGCCGCGAGGAGCGCGTCCTCGAGCGCGGAGACGAGCGCGCCCTCGTCGATTCCCTTGTCGCGCTCGATCTCGCGGACGGCCTCGATGATCTCCTGGCTCATGTCACGCTCCCTCGTCAATCAGATTTGCCCGCACGATCTCGGCATACGGGATCTCGGTCTCGGCGCCGTCGGAGGCGGCGACCTTCACGCTCTCAGCGCCGGCGGAGAGGACCTCCCCGCGCAGCTTTCGCCCGGCGGTGCGGAGCCGGACACGGCGGCCGAGCGCCGCCTCGAAATGCTCTTGCCTGCGCAGCGGGCGGTCCAGTCCCGGCGAGGAGACCTCGACGCTGTACTCGCGCAGGTAGTCGCGCAGGACGTCGGTGACGCGCTCGCACAGGCCGTGGTCGACGCCCTCCGGATGGTCGACGTAGACGCGGAAGCGCGACGGCGTCAGGAGCTCGACCGCGAGGACGTCGACACCCGGCACGTCGTGCTCGACGCGCGGTGCGATCTCCTCCTGCAGCTGGTGTTCCTTCTCGAGTGTCGTCGGCATTGGGCTTGCTTACGCTCGCTGGGCTTGCTTGCGTCTCTCGTCATAAAAAATGGGCCCGCAGGCCCATTTCTCCGATCCGGTGAAATGTGGTCGATCGAGTGTAGCAACGGCGCTTCTTCAGCCGGCCGCGAGGTGGCCGTCGACTCGCACGAGCCGCCCCGACTCGACGAGTTCGTCAGTAAGGCCGTCGTCCCAGTACCAGCGCCAGGAGAACCAGCGCGCGAGCTCGCGCTCCGGTGCGACGACGGCTGCGCGAACGCCTGCGCAGAGGAGGTCTCCGAGCGCCTGCCGCGGGTCGCTCGCGCCGCTCGGCTCCGGGTGCGCCTGGTCCCAGCGGAGGAGGAGGCTCGTGTGCCGGTGGGGCTCCTCGTAGACGAGCGGCCGCGCGACGAGCGCCCCGCAGCGCTCGAGCGGCGAGCGGAGGCTCTTCAGCTCCTTCGGTGTCAGGGCCAGCTCCGTCTGGAGGTCCTCGAGCTCGGACGGACCGGCGTCCGCGAGATGCTCGAGTAGCTGCGCCCAGCCTTCCTCCGCCGCCGCCATCCGCTCGAGCTCGGCGCGGCAGATCGGGTCGAGAAGCGCGGCGACCTCGTCCGTCACGAGGAGGCTCTTGCCGCGGTGGACGGCGAGGATGAGATGCCCGCGAGCGCCGAGCTGGCCAAACCACGGGAACTTCGTCGCGGGCCACTGACCGAAGCCCGGGCTCTCGCGCGCGTACGGCTCCTCGTGGCACGCCTCGAACAGGCTCGGCAGCGCAGAGTCGGCGGTGCGGGTGAGGAGGCCGCGGTCGCGGAGGAACTCCTCGGCGTCGTCGAGCGTCTCGAGCGCGCGGTCGGGCGTGAGGCGGCACTCGTGCTCCCGCCGCTCCTCGAGCTCCGCGAGCGATCGTCACGCTGGTGCTCGGAGCTCCGGCGGATCTACAGTTCGGCACATGGCTCCAGACGACGGTGTTCCCTCTCACTATCCCTGCTTGATGCAGAAGGATGATTTGCGACGGGTGAACGAGCCGCGCGACGAACGGCCGGCATGGAAGAGCCCGCTCCGGCGAACCTTCACCCGGCTTGTCGCGGCAGTGCGCCGCTGACACTCAGAGATCGAGGACGATCGTCACGGGCCCGTCGTTCACGAGCTCGACCTCCATCTTGGCGCCGAAGACGCCCGTCTCCACGGGCACGCCGAACCCGCGGAGCTCCGCGCAGAAGCGCTCGTAGAGCGCCTCCGCCTCCTCGGGCGGCGCGGCTTCCGCGAAGCTCGGCCGGTTGCCCTTCGCGGTGTCTAGGTCCGACGGGAACGCCGCCGGGCTCTTCGAGACGGAGCGATCGGCACTCCCGTTCCTCTTGCACGCTCTCTAACGACGATCATCTGGGCTCCGAGGGTGATCGCCAGCATGAGCGGGATCGAGGTGGGTGACGCTGCGACCTTCGCTCCGATCGCAGCTGCGACACCGATCAGCACGACTCGGGTCGCGAGGAGACCACCCCAGCCCACACCGATCGTTGTCCACGAGGCACGTTCCCACAACTCGCCGCTTCGTTCGAAAAGCTCGATAGTTCGCCCCCGGATCACGCCGAAGCCAATCGAGGCTAGTGCGCTGAGGACGAGGAGCACGGCTGAGGCGATGCTGAGCGCGTGGTGCTGCGACGTGTCGGTCAACAAGACGACGCCGTAGATTCCGAGACCGATCGGAAAAAGCAGAGAGCGTTCCGAGAACCGATCGCTCCTGCGCTGGCGCACGATGAAGAACACGACGACTGCGATACCGCCGAGGACATAGATCGCGTCCTTCACGTTGCAGATCTCATGCGCCTTTTGCGGACTCCCGAGGGAACGTCTGCACGGCGGGAATTGTAAGTTCATCGCGGCTACCCGTCGAGCACGATCGTGACCGGCCCGTCGTTGACCAGCTCGACTTCCATCTTCGCTCCGAAGACCCCGGTCTCGACGGGCACGCCGAGCGTTCGAAGCTCCTCACAGAACCGCTCGTAGAGCGGCTCGGCAACTTCGGGCCTCGCGGCCCCGGAGAAGTCGGGACGAGTTCCCTTCTGACGCTTGCTATCCGCGATCAGCGTGAACTGCGAGACGACGAGGACGGAGCCGGCCACGTCCCCGACCGAGCGGTCGAACCGGCCCTCGTCGTCGGGGAAGATCCGCAGCCGCGCGACCTTGGCCGCGAGCCGGGCCGCCTGGTCCTCCCCGTCCCCACGAGCGACCCCGAGGAGCACGCAGAGGCCGCGTCCGATCTCGCCGCCGGGAGCGACACGCGCCCGCGAGACGCGCTGCACTACCGCTCGCACGCCGCGAAGCTAGTCGAGTTCGCGGATGCGCGCGCGGTACTGCTCCGATCCCGGCCGGAGCGAGCTCGCGAGCTTGTAGTGCCGGTTCGCCTCGACGTCGCGTCCCTGCTTCTCGAGGCAGCGACCGAGCGCGTAGTGCGCGTAGTCGTTCACCGGCGACAGCTCCAGCACCTTGCGGAACTCCTCCTCGGCTTCGCTCCAGCGGCGGATCCGGAAGTACGCGATCCCGAGCGCCTCGCGAATCGAGGCCTTGTCCGGCTCTCGCCGCTTCGCCTTCTCGAGCGAAACGGTCGCCTGCGCTGCCATGCCCGCCCGCAGGTGGCGGCGGCCGCGCTGGAAGAGGCTGTAGGTCGACTCGCTCATGACGCTGGGCTACCCGCAGGAGCCGTTGGGTCAACCGACACGGGACGCGCGAGCGAGCGGAGCGAGAGGAGGCCGCGGGCGCGCTCCCGCAAGGTGAGGCTGCGGCGCGCGATCTCGAGGAGCGCGCGCAACTCGCGCTTCGCCGTGAGGGCTGCGGCCGCTGCGCCCTCGGACGGGCCGAAGCGGGCGGCCGTCGCCGCGGTCACGAACGCCTCCGGGTCGACCCCGAACTCCCGCCTGAAGATCGCGCCGAGCTCGCCGAGCGTTGCGCTGCGCGGCGCCTCGATTCGCTGGTCGACGAGGAACGAGGCGAGCTCCTGCCGGCAGGCGGACGCGACGCCACGCGGATCACGGCGAGCACCTCGAGTCAGACGAAAGCCGACCTTGGCCAGCACGATGCCTACCACCGCCGCGGCGAGGCCGGCGAGCAGAAGCAGTATCGGCCGGCCGCGATCGGTACTGCCACTGCCGCCGCCGAGGCTCGGCACCGGCGGGCGTGACCCGTGGTGTCGGCTCCGGCTGGAATCGAACCCGTTGTTCCCTCTCAGCTTCTGCTCGAACGCCGACGCGCCTTGCGCAGCCGGCGTCGCTCCATCGGCCGTGGACGAGGTCGATCCCGGGGCTCCGCCCACCGGCACGCCCTGCCTGCGTCTCGCGCGGCGCTGCGCCCGGGGCGGCCGGCGTCGGGTCGAACGGCAGCCAGCCGTAGCCCTTGAACCAGACCTCGACCCAGGCATGCGCCTCGCGGTCGCTGATGTTCCAGAGGTGCTGCGCTGGGTCGTAGGTCCCTCCGGCGAAGCCGACCGCGACCCGGGCGGGAATGCCGAGATAGCGGAGCATGAGCGCCATGGCGCCCGCGAAGTGCTGGCAGTAGCCGGCATGCGTCTTCGTGACGAATCCCACCAGCGGCAGCGAGCTCACGGGTGGGTGGTTCGAGTAGTGGAACGTGCCGGAGGAGAGGAACCATTGCTGGAGCTTCTCGACCGCGTCATACGGAGTCCGGGCGTCGCCGGCCAGCCGCTCCGCCAGCCGCGCGAGCGGCACGTATCCGAAGAGGTCGGGGCGAGTCAGGAGCCCGAGCATCACGGTGGCGCGGTTCGGAGAACCGAACGGCAGCGCCGTCAGGTTTTCGCCGACGGTGAGCAGCCCTTGCTCTTCCAGCTCCGTCGGGTAGTCCGGGGGCGAGCGGCGCAAGGCGGCCGGGGTCGGGTGGGCCGCGTAGCTCCAGACCGTGTACCGGAAGCCCTGTGGGAGGTTCTGGTTGAGGGCGGCGAACCCCGGCTCGAGCCTGACGAGCGGCGCGCCGTCGGCGGCCTCGAATCGCATCGGGATGCTGCCGCCGACGAGATGCGTGTCGGCCAGAGCGGTCACCGTCACGCTCTCGCGTGTCTGGTTGCGCGAGTCGGTGAGCGGCCACGGGCTCGAGCGAGTCGGCCGGGCGCGGCGGCCCGATCGCCCACGCGTCGTTGCGAAAGTCGTCGAGCACCGTCGCGCGCAGGTAGGTCGGCGGCCGGTCGGACACCACCTGGAGGACGTTGATGGGATGCCCCGAGAACTTGAGGCCGCCGTACTGAGCGTTCCACACGAATCCCACGTCGCTCGGCCCGGTCGCGACATGCGCGAGGTTCCACGACTGCCAGTGCACGAGCCCGTGGCGCGCCGCGGTCGCGGAGCCGACCGCGATGGCCGCCACCGCCACGACCACCGCCGCCGGGATCGCCAGTGCCGGTACGCGGCGCGAGCCGAGGCCCCCGAGCAGCACGAGTGCCCCGCCGAGAATCGCGGCGCCCATGGCTATTCCACGCGACGGGCCGAGGAGCGTCGCAGGCCAGCCCGCCCCTACGAGGAGCATGAGCGCGCTCGCCACGGGCTTCCGCGCCGCCGCGAACAGCGTCACGGCGAGCGCGAAGAGGAAGAGACCCGAGAGCACGAGCTCGTGCATCGCCACGTGCACGCGCGGGTCGAACGGGAGATGCGTGCCGTAGAAGTCGCTGAAGCCGTTCCCGAACCGCGTCCCGAGGGTGGAGAACGAGTCTGCGAGGCCGAACCCCGAGCCGGGCTGGTTGAGCCGCCACGGGACGAGGTCGACTCCCACGGCCACCCGCGCCGCGAGCACGGTTGCGGCAACCGCGCCGACCGCGCGCAGCCAGCGCTGGGTGGGGACGGCGGCCGCGAGCGCGAGGGCGAGCAGCGCGAGCACGGGCCACAGCGACCCGACCGGCTGCTCGAGACGAAGCCAGGCCACCGCGACGACGACGAGAGCGGGAGCGCTGGCGGCGATGGTTCGCGCCGCGCTACGCACGAGCCACCTCCGCCGCGCCGGCGCCGTGCAGCGCGGCGGCGAGGTCGTCGCCCTGCCGCACCACGGCGATCGGCACTCCTGCCGCCTGCAGGCGCAGGAGCTCGGGGTCCGGGCGGTGTGGACGTCCCACGAAGCTTCCTGCCGCGACGTGCACGAGCGCGACGGGGCGGCGAGTGAGCGTGCGCTCCAGCAGCCGGTCGACGAGTGACCGTTCGATCCGGGACGTCACGACGACGAGCTCGAGCGAGCGCGCCGCCGGGCCGTCGGCCGAGCGAAGCAGCGCCGCAGCAGGGCCCCGCGCGTCGGGCTCCGCGGCCGCGAGGAGCTCGAGCGCACGCAGCCATTCCTGCCCGTCCGAGGAGACGATCTGCTCCTCGCGGCCGGCAGTGTTGAGGAGGAGCACGCAGCGGCGCCCGCTCCGCACCTGCGCGCGAAGAATCGAGCCGGCTGCCCGAACCGCGACGTCGAAGGACGAGTCGGGTGGCGAGCCGGTGACGCCCGCCGGGTCCCCGTCGAGCAGCACGGCGACCTCGTCGCGCGGCGAGTCCTCGAGCTCCTTCACCATCAGCTCGCCGCGCCGCGCGGTCGACGGCCAGTGCACGCGCCGCAGCGACTCTCCCTGCTGGTAGTCGCGGACGCTGTGGAGGTCGAAGCCGACGGGCCGCCGCAGCAGAAGCCGCCTGCCGTGCTCGGGGCCTGCCCCACCGTCGAAGAAGAGCCGCTCGAGGTCGACGAGGCGCGGGTAGACGACGAGCGCCTGCTGCTCGTCGAGCGTCAGCCTGCGCCTCCGCAAGGCCGAACGGGTCGGTGATCGACAGGCGCACCGGGTCGAAGCGGTGGCGTCCCCGCGGCACGTTGTGGAGGCGGTAGGAGCCCCAGTGGCGGCCCCGGCTGTGCGGCCGCAGCTCGACCTCCTCCTCCCCGAGCCGCCCGATGCGCTCGCGGGCGACGACGCTCGGCAGCGGGACCCCGGGCTCGCGTTCGAGCTCGAGCTGGATCCTGACGTCGTCCCGCTCGAGCAGGTCGTCGTTCCGCCAGACCGCGTCTTCCTGCCGCCAGCGCCGGCTCAGGCGCGGCTGCCGCAGCGTGATCCGCACCCACGCGACCGCCAGTGGCACGACGATGACGAGCCCGGCCGCGACCGGATAGAGCGCGGGCGAGCCGAAGACGACGGCGACTATCCAGCAGAAGACGCCGAGCAGGAGTACCGCTCGGCCGCGCCCGGTCATCAGACCGGAACCGGGGTATGCGAGAGGGCGTCCGCGACGAGCTCCGCCGGGCCGAGCCCGGCCGAGCGAGCCTCCGGCGCGAGGATCAGCCGATGCGCCAGCACCGGGGCCGCGACCGCCTTCACGTCGTCGGGAGTGACGTAGTCGCGTCCGTCGGAGAGCGCCCGCGCCTTCGCCACACGCAGCAGAGCGATCCCGGCCCGCGGGCTCGCGCCGAGGTAGAGGCGCTGGTCGCTGCGCGTCTGCCGCAGGAGCGCGACGACGTAGCGCCCGAGGCTCTCCTCGACGTACACGCCCCGCGCCGCTTCGACCAGCCTGAGCACGTCGGCCGCAGCGGCAACCGGCTCGAGGGACTCCAGCGGCGGCCCGCTGGCGCCGGAGGCGCCAGGGTCTACCCGCCGGGCGCCCCAGCTCGTCTGCTCGTCGAGCATCCGGGCCTCCTCCGCGAGCGGTGGGTAGCCCAGCGAGACCCGCATCGTGAAGCGGTCGAGCTGCGCCTCCGGCAGCGGATACGTGCCCTCGTACTCGATCGGGTTCTGCGTCGCCATGACCATGAACGGCGGCTCGAGCGGATACGTGACCCCGTCGACCGACACCTGCCGTTCCTCCATGCACTCGAGCAGCGCCGCCTGGGTCTTCGGCGAGGCGCGGTTCACCTCGTCCACCAGGAGGAGGTTTGCGAACACGGGGCCGGGCCGGAACTCGAACTCGTTCTGCCGCTGGTTGAAGACGTTGACGCCGGTCACGTCCGACGGCAGCAGGTCCGGCGTGAACTGGAGCCGAGAGAAGTGGCAGTCGAGCGAGCGCGCGAGCGCCTTGGCCAGCATCGTCTTGCCGACGCCCGGGAAGTCCTCGATGATCGCGTGCCCCTCCGCGACGAGGCAGAGGACGATCAGGCGCAACGTCTCGTCGGGCGCGTGGACGACCCGGCCGAGGTTCTCGACGATCGTCTGGATCAGCCCGTTCGGGGCCGGTTCGACAGCGCGCTCAGCCATTTCGGAGCTCAGTCACTTTGGATCAGTGTCTCCACCTCGTCGAGGATCGCCGCTGCAATCTCCTCCTTCGGTGCTTTCGCAACCGTCCGCTCTCCGGATGCCCCGAGGAGGGTCACCTCGTTGTCGATCGCGTCGAGGCCGATGTCCGGGCGGGAGACGTCGTTGAAGACGAAGAGGTCGGCGCCCTTGCGTGCCAGCTTCTCGCGCGCGCGCTCGAGGCCCGCCTCGCCGGTCTCGGCGGCGAAGCCGACGAGGAGCTGGCCTTCGCGGCGGCGCTCGCCCAGCGCCGAGAGCACGTCGGTCGTCGGCTCGAGCTCGAGCGTCCAGGCGGCCGTGTCCTTCGGGCGCTTAGCAGCGAGCGCCTCGGCAGGCCGGTAGTCGGCGACGGCCGCGGCCATGACGACCACGTCGGCCTCCGCCGCGCGCGCGAGTCGCCTCTCGCTCGAGATCGGCTGCCGTCGGCGTCTCGACGAGCTCGACCCCGGCCGGGGCCGACACCGCGAGATTTGCGGCGAGCAGCGTCACCTCGGCGCCGCGCCGGCGAGCCTCCGCCGCGAGTGCCACGCCCATCCGTCCCGACGAGCGGTTGCCGACGAAGCGGACCGCGTCGAGGGGCTCGCGCGTCCCGCCGGCCGAGACGAGCACCCGCTTCCCACGCAGAGGACTGTCCCCCACGAGCAGGGTACGCGCGGCGCGGAGGATCTCGTCCGGCTCGGCCATCCGCCCCACGCCGAGCTCTCCCTCCGCCGTCTCGCCCTCGTCCGGCCCGACGAGGACGACGCCGCGCCTGCGCAGCGCCTCGGCATTCGCGCGGGTCGCGGGAGTGCGACCACATCCGCGGATTCATCGCCGGCGCGACGAGCACCGGCCCGCGATGTGCGAGCGCAGCCTCGGTGAGGACGTTGTCGGAGAGCCCGTGCGCGAGCTTGGCAAGCGTGTTCGCCGTGCAGGGCGCGACGACAAGCAGGTCGGCGCGCGTCAGGTGGAGGTAGACGTCGTCTCCCGGAGGACGCCGCGCGAGCGCCCGAAACGTCTCGGCGGTGACGAAGCGCTCGGCGCCCGGCGTGACGAGGGGAACGACCTCGTGGCCCTCCTTCACGAGCAACCGGCACAGCTCGCACGCCTTGTAGGCGGCGATGCCGCCGGTCACCCCCAGGAGGACGCGGGACATGCCCGCATGATGCCTACTTTAGAACTCGCATCGAAATGAGCACGGGCTGCCCGGCCGCGCTGGTCGGACCGTTCAGCGCGTGGTCAGTCCGAAGCGAGTTCTTACTTGGCGTAGTCGTACTTCAGCATGCCCTCGCAGACTTCCTCGAAGGCCATGGTGAGGTAGTTCTTCGACCGGCTCTCGACGAGGGGCGGCAGGTTGTCGCCGAAGGTGCCTTCGCCGAGCTGGTGGTGGTAGTTGTTGATCTGCCGGGCGCGCTTCGCCGCCACGATCACGAGCGCGTAGCGCGAGTCCACGTTCTCCAGCAGGTCGTCGACACGGGGTTCGATCATCGCCGCGGCATGGTAGCCGTTGCGCCGAGGAGGCCGCGGACAAGTGTCGTCAGCTCGGCGACCGCGCGCTCGAGGTCGTCGTTCTCGATCACGTGGTCGAACTCGCCGGCCTGCTCGAGCTGCTTCCGGGCGAGCTCGATCCGCTCGCCGATCTCCCCGGCGCTCTCCGTCGCCCGCTCGCGCAGGCGTCGCTCGAGCTCGTCCACCCGGGCGGAGATGAAGATCGTGACCGCGCCCGGCACCTCACGCTTGACGCGGAGCGCCCCCTCGGTCTCGAGCTCGAGCAGCGGCACGTGGCCGTTAGCCGCGATCCGATCGAGCTCCGAGCGGAGCGTGCCGTAGCGGTGCCCGGATACGAACTCGACGTGCTCGAGGAACTCGCCGCGCTCGACCCGCGCGAGGAACTCGTCGTCGGAAAGGAACCAGTACTCGCGGCCGTCCTCCTCCCCGCGCCGCCGCTCGCGCGTCGTGGCCGAGACGGTCACCTCGATCCCCGGCACCCGTTCGACGAGCTCGCGGATCAGCGTCCCTTTGCCGGCGCCCGACGGGCCCGTGACCACGAGCACCGTCGGCATCCTCACGTCCTCCACTACCTGCTGTTGAAGAGGCCGATCAGCTCGGTGCGCTGCCGGTCGGACAGCCCGCCCACCGTCTTCGACTGGCTGATCTTGCACGTGGTCAGGAAGCGTGTCGCCTTGACGCGTCCGAACTTGGGCACCGCCATCAGGATGTCGACGACCTTCGCCGTCGAGACGTACTCGGGCGGGTTATCGAGGATCTTCTCGATCCGGACCTTGCCCTCCTTGAGGTCCTTCTTGAGCTTCGCGCGCTTGACGCGGACGTCGTTCGCTCGCTTGAGGGCGTCCATCCGCTGGTCGAGGGAACGAAGCGGAGCGTGCGCCTGCGTCTTGGTCGGACTCACGGCCGGCCGATCTTACCAATGCGCCCGTGAGCATCAAGCGGGGACTTTTCGCTCGGTTTCCGGGCTTTTTGCCAAGCTCCTCGCGTCGTCAGGTGTGGCAACGCCGGCATCCGCGCACGCAGTCGCGAGCTCGGCGCGAACGCGTGTCGGGGCGCCGGGATCGGCGAAGAGGACGGTTCCGAGCGCGACGTCGCGCGCGCCGCAGGCCGCGAACTCGAGCGCGTCGCGGCCGGTCTCGATCCCGCCCATCCCGACGATGGGAAGACCGGTGGCCTCGTGGCAGACGCGTCACCGCGTGGAGGGCGACCGGCTTGAGCGCTGGGCCCGAGAGGCCGCCGCTGCCGCGGGCGAGCACCGGTCGGAGCTGCTTGTCGAGCGCGGTCCCGCGGAGCGTGTTGATGAGCGAGAGCCCATCCGCGCCGGCTGCCGCGACGGCACGCGCGACCTCGGCGACGTCGGGGTGCGCGGCGGAGAGCTTCGCGTAGAGCGGCAGCTCCGTCGCCCGGCGGCAGGCGGAGACGATCTCCGCGGCCGAATCGGCCGCCTCGTCGACGTTCGGGCAGGACAGGTTGAGCTCGATCGCCTCGATGCCGGACAGGAGCGAGCAGGTCTCGGCGTAGTCCGCGGCACAAAAGCCGCCGACGCTGACCCAGAGCGGGATTCCGAGCTCGCGAAGCCGCGCCAGGTGGTCGGCGAGGAAGCGCTCGCGGCCCGGGTTCGCGAGGCCGATTGCGTTGAGCATCCCGTGGGCGGTCTCCGCGATCCGCGGCGGTGCGCTCCCCTCGCGGGGCAGCGGCGTGACCGTCTTCGTCACGAACGCGTCGAGCTGCCGCGCGACTTCGGGCGCCGCGAGCGCGTCGAGGCAGCCGCTCGCGTTGAGGATCCTCACGCGACCGCCTCCACGCGCGCGCGGACGCGCGCGGCGTCGAGCACCGGCCCCTCGAGGCAGAGCCGCTCGCAGCGCGCCGTCGATCTCGACGACGCAGCCGTAGCAGGCGCCGTAGCCGCACGCCATCGGCGCCTCCCACGCGAGCTGGGCGGTCGGGCAGAGAGCGGCGACCGCCTGGAGCATCGGCTCCGGGCCGCAGGCCATCACGTCGAAGCCCGGCTCGATCAGCTCGGTGACGAGGACGGGATCGACCGACGACCTCGGCGCCGGGCAGGAGCGCCGCCGCCTCGGCGTAGTCCGCGTTGCGGAAGCCGAGGACGGCGGGCGGCGAGCCGCCGAGCTGCTCGGCAAGGTAGGGCAGCGGCGCGATGCCGATCCCGCCGCCGACGAGCAGCGGCCGCTCGACGTCGAGCCGGTAGCCGTGCCCGAGCGGCCCGAGCACGCCGATCTCGTCGCCGGCCCGCAGCCGGCAGAGCGCCTCCGTCCCCGGCCCGATCGGGTCGACGAGGAAGGCGAGCTCGCCGGGCGGCGCGAGGCAGAGCGAGAACGGCCGCGGCAGCAGCCGCCCCGGGGCCTCGAGCATGAAGAACTGCCCCGGCGCGCCGGGCTCGAGGTCGCCGCGCTCGAGCCGCAGCAGCGTGTACGGCCCGACCGGCTCGGAGCCGGTGACCCTAATGCCGATGCTGGGCTGAGTCACGCCGAGCTCGGCATCGATCCGCTCCTGGAGGGACATGGCCTGCTCCGCGCGCGCCGTCGCGATCGCGTGCACGGCGGCGGCTGCGCCCGAGAGCGTCGTGATGCACGGCACGCGCCGCGCGAGCGCCGCCTCGCGGATCGCGTAGCCGTCCGAGCGCGCGTTACGGCCCTCAGGCGTGTTGATCACGAGATCGCAGCGGCCGCGGCGGATGAGGTCGACGACCGTCGGCTCGCCGTCGGTTGCCTCGCTGAGCTTCCGCACCGGCTCGACCTCGATTCCCGCAGCCGCGAGCGTGGCCGCCGTCCCCTCGGTCGCAAAGAGCTCGAAGCCGAGCCCGACGAGCGTGGCGGCGATCGGCACGGCCTGCTGGTGGTCGGGCTCGCGAATGGAGATGAACACGGAGCCGGAACGCGGCAGCCTCCGCCCCGCGGCCCGCTCGGCCTTGTCGAGCGCGGTCGAGAGGTCGGCTGCGCTCGCCATTACCTCACCGGTCGAGCGCATCTCCGGGCCGAGGACCGGATCGCTGCCCGGGAAGCGCGCGAACGGCAGCACCGCAGCCTTGACGCTCCACTGCCGCGGCGGCCGCTCGGGCGGAAGCCCCAGCTCCGAGATCGTCGCCCCGAGCGCGAGGCGGCAGGCCGCTTTCACGAGCTCGACGCCGGTCGCCTTGCTGACGAAGGGCACAGTCCGCGACGCGCGCGGGTTCGCCTCGATCACGTACACGTCCCCGTCGCCGGTCACCGCGAGCTGGACGTTGAGGAGCCCGACCGTCCCGAGCGCGCGCCCGAGGATCCGGACGATCCGCGCGATCTCCTGGCTCTGCGCGAAGGAGAGGCTGGGCGCGGGCAGGACGCACGCCGAGTCGCCCGAGTGGACACCGGCCTCCTCGACGTGCTGCATGACCGCCGCGACGTAGGTGTCGACGCCGTCGCAGAGCGCGTCGACGTCCACCTCGACCGCGTGCTCGACGAAGCGATCCACGAGGATCCGTTCGAACGGAGGCATCTCGCGAACCTCGTCGGGCGTGTAGCAGACGCGCATCGCACGGCCGCCGAGGACGTACGAGGGCCGGACGAGCACCGGGTAGCCGATTCGCTCGGCGATCTCGACGGCCTCGTCGGGCGACGCGGCGATGCCCCACTCCGGCGAGCGGAGCCCGTGCGCGCGCAGCAGGCCGGCGAACCGCTCGCGGTCCTCGGCGAGGTCGACGGCGTCGAACGGCGTGCCGAGAATCCGGTAGCCGGCGTCCTCGATCGCGCGCGCGAGCTTGAGCGGCGTCTGGCCGCCGAACTGGATCACGACGCCGTCGGGCCTCTCGCGCTCGCAGATCGCGAGCACCGACTCGGTGTCGAGCGGCTCGAAGTAGAGCCGGTCGGAGGTGTCGTAGTCGGTCGAGACCGTCTCGGGGTTGCAGTTGACCATCACCGCTTCGTAACCGAGCTCGCGGTACGTCGTGACGGCGTGGACGCAGCAGTAGTCGAACTCGATGCCCTGCCCGATCCGGTTCGGGCCGGAGCCGAGGATCACGACGCGCGGGCGGTCACCGGTCGGCGCTGCCTCGTCCATCTCGCCCCAGGTCGAGTAGTAGTAGTTCGAGGCGGCCTCGACCTCGCCGGCGCACGAGTCGACGCGGCGGTACGAGGGGCGGACGCCGCACTCGCGCCGCCGCTGCCGCACCGCGGCTTCGCTCGTCCCCGCGGCGACGGCGATGTCGGCGTCGGAGAGACCGAGCGCGCTTGAGGCGCAGCCAGTCGCGAGCGACGAGCGCCTCGACGTCGCCGATGCCGTGGAGCGCGGTACGGATCTGGTCGAGCTCCCGCTGGAAGAACGGGTGGACGTCTTCCGGGACCTCCTCGAGCGCGTGCCACGGCGTCGCCGCGCCGGCGTCTAGCTCGCGCGAGCGGTAGGCCTTGAGGAACGCCTCGGCGAACGTGCGGCCGATGCCCATCGTCTCGCCGACCGACTTCATCTGCGTGCCGAGCGTCCGGTCGGCGCCGGGGAACTTCTCGAAGGCGAAGCGCGGGAACTTGACGACGACGTAGTCGAGCGTCGGCTCGAAGCTCGCAGGCGTGGTGCCCGTCAGGTCGTTGGGGATCTCGTCGAGCGTGTAGCCGACGGCGAGCCGCGCGGCGACCTTCGCGATCGGGTAGCCCGTGGCCTTCGAGGCGAGCGCGGAGGAGCGCGAGACGCGCGGGTTCATCTCGATCACGCGCACGTCGCCGGTCTCGCGGCTGCGTGCGAACTGGATGTTCGAGCCGCCCGTGTCGACACCGACCGCACGGATCACGGCCGCGGCGGCGTCGCGGAGCTCCTGGTACGCCTCGTCCGGCAGCGTCATCTGCGGCGCGACGGTGACCGAGTCGCCCGTGTGGACGCCCATCGGGTCGAGGTTCTCGATCGAGCAGACGATGACGACGTTGTCGATCCGGTCGCGAACCACCTCGAGCTCGAACTCGTCCCAGCCGCGCACCGACTCCTCGACGAGCACCTGGCCGATCGGAGACTCCGCGAGGCCGCGCTCGACCTGCCGGTAGAGCTCCTCCTCCGTGTAGGCGAAGCCGCCGCCGTGGCCGCCGAGCGTGAAGGCGGGCCGCACGACGGCCGGCACCATCAGCCCCTCGAGCTCGTCGAGGGAGGTGACGATCGCCGAGGCCGGCACCTTGAGCCCGCACGACTCGACCGCCTCCTTGAACTTGAGCCGGTCCTCGGCGCGCTCGATCGCGTCGAGGCGCGCGCCGATCAGCTCGATCTCGAGCTCGTCGAGGACGCCGGCTCGTCGCGAGCTCGCGCGCGAGGTTGAGCGCCGTCTGGCCGCCCATCGTGGGCAGGAGCGCGTCCGGTCGCTCGAGGCGCAGCACCTCGGCCACCGACTCGGCGTCGAGCGGCTCGAGGTACGTTCGGTCGGCGAAGCCGGGGTCGGTCATGATCGTCGCCGGGTTCGAGTTGACGACGATCGTGCGGAACCCGTCCTCGCGCAGCACCTTCAGCGCCTGGCAGCCGGCGTAGTCGAACTCGGCCGCCTGGCCGATCACGATCGGCCCGGAGCCGACGATGCAGATCGACTCGATGTCGTTACGCCGCGGCATCGGCCACCTCCTTCACCCAGGCCTCGAGCAGCGGCCAGGCGTCATGTGGACCCGGCCCCGCCTCGGGATGGAACTGGAGCGACCGTGCGCGCAGCCGCGGCAGGTCGAGCCCCTCGACCGTGCCGTCGTAGAGCGAGACGTGCGAGACCTCGGCCGCCTCGACTCGGGCTCACGGCGAAGCCGTGGTTCTGGCTCGTGACGAGGACCCGGCCCGTCAGCCGCTCGTGCACCGGATGGTTCGCGCCGCGGTGGCCGAACGGGAGCTTGTACGTGTCGTGGCCGGTCGCACGTGCGATCAGCTGGTGGCCGAGGCAGATGCCGAGCACGTGCGTGCGACCCAGCAGCTGCCGCACCGTCTCGGTCTCGGCCGCGAGCGGCTCCGGGTCGCCGGGGCCCGGCGAGAGCAGGACTCCGTCATAGCCCGCAAGCTCGTCCGCGTCCGTGTCGTGGGGATGGACGGTCACGGCCGCGCCGGCCTTCGCGAGTCGGCGCAGGACCGAGTTCTTGACCCCGTAGTCCACGACGCCGATCCGCACCCGGCCCTCCTCCGCGTAGACGTACGGCTCGTCGGTCGAGACGTCCTCGACGAGCGCGCGACCGAGCATCGACGGCTGCTGGGCCGCGAGCTCGATCGCCTTCTCGACCGCGAGGTCGGACGCGACGGCGATGGCGGGCGCCGAGCCCGCGTCGCGGAGATGGAGGACGAGGCTGCGTGTGTCGATCCCCGTGAGCGCGACGATGCCGTGTTCGCGTAGCCAATCCGTCCACTCCGGCCCGCGCGCCTCGCGCATCAGCACGGCGCGCGCGTGCGCCCGAGCCGATTCGCTCCGCTCCTCGGCGACCCCGTAGTTGCCGACCATCGGCGCGGTGAAGCAGATGAGCTGGTCCTCGAAGCTCGGGTCGGTGACCGCCTCCTGGTAGCCGGACATGCCGGTCGTGAAGACGGCCTCGCCGAGCGCATGGCCCTCGGCGCCGACCGACTCGCCGTGCCAGACCGTGCCGTCCGCGAGCGCGAGGTAGCTCATTCGGCCACCACCGCCCCGCCTGCGAGCGTCATCCGCACGGCGCCCTTCAGCGTCGAGCCGAGCAGCCAGGAGTTGCCGGAGCGCGAGCGGAAGGGCTGCTCGCCGACCGTCCACTCCCGCTCGAGGTCGAGCAGGACGAGATTCGCCCGGGCCCCCGCTGCGACCCGCGGCCGGTCGAGGCCGAAGATCCGCGCGGGACCCGCCGACATGCGCTCGAGCAGCGTCTCGAGCGGCAGCCGGCCGGGCTCGACGAGGTGCGTGTAGAGCGACGCGAACGCGGTCTCGAGGCCGGTGACGCCGAACGGCGCCGCCTCGAACGGCACGTCCTTCTCGTGCGCGGCGTGCGGCGCGTGGTCGGTCGCGATCGCCTCGATCGTCCCGTCCCGCACCGCCTCGAGCAGCGCGACCCGGTCCTGCTCGGCCCGCAGCGGCGGGTTCATCTTCACGTTCGGGTCGAGCGAGCGCACCGCGTCGTCGGTGAGGACGAGGTGATGCGGCGTCGCCTCGCCGCTTGCCGCGACGCCGGCCTCACGCGCGCGGCGCAGCGCATCGACGGACTCCGCCGCCGAGAGGTGGAGGACGTGCACGCGGCCGCTCTCGTAGCCGGCGAGCGCCAGATCGCGCTCGACCGCCACGGACTCGGCGACCGACGGGTAGCCCGCGAAGCCGAGCTCGGCGGCGACCCGTCCCTCGTGGACGTGGCCGCCGTGCGAGAGCGTCGGCTCCTCGCAGTGGAGCGCGAGCGGCCGGTCGGTGATCGAGGCGTACTGGAGCGCCCGCCGCATCAGGCCCGCCGAGGCGACCGGCATGCCGTCGTCTGAGAAGCCGACCGCGCCGGTCTCGGCGAGCTCGCCCATCTCGGTCAGCTCCTCCCCGCGCTGCCCGCGCGTGATCGCGGCGAGGAAGCCGACGGGCACCTCGGCTTCCGCGCGCGCCGCCTCGACCAGAGCGCCGAGCGTCGCCGCCGAGTCGACGACCGGATCGGTGTTCGGCATGGCGAGGATCGCGCAGTAGCCGCCGGCAGCCGCTGCCGCGGTGCCGCTCGCGACCGTCTCCTCGTCCTCGCGGCCGGGCGTGCGCAGGTGGACGTGCGGGTCGACGAAGGCCGGCGCGAGCACGAGCCCGTCCGCCTCGACGACGCGGTGCCCGTTCGCGTCCACCTTCTCGGCCACGTCGGCGATCGTCCCGCCGTCGATCCGCACCTCGAGCCGCGCGTCGATCCCCTCGACAGGGTCGAGCACGCGGGCACCGCGGATGACGAGATCGGCGCCCGGGAGCTCCTTCTGCCAGAGCATCACGCCACCTCCGCCGCGGCGAGCGCCTGCACGCCGACGGGGCCGCCGGTGAGGACGTCGTAGAGGACGGCCATCCGGACGACGAGCCCCGAGCGGACCTGCCTCGTGATCAGCGAGTCGGGCGAGTCGGCGACCTGCGGGTCGATCTCGACGCCGCGGTTCATCGGCCCCGGGTGCATGACCTTCTGCCCCGGCCGCAGCCGCTCGGGCGTGATGCCCCAGCGCGCCGTGTACTCGCGGAGGCTCGGGACGAAGTTCGCGCCCGCCTCCATCCGTTCGTTCTGCATCCGGAGGACGTAGACGACGTCGGCGTCGCGGATCGCCTCGATGTCCGCCGTCGCCTCCGCCGGCAGCTCGCGCGGCAGCAGCGCCGGCGGGCCGACGAGCGTCGCCCGGATCCCGACGAGCGCGAACGCTTGCAGCAGCGAGCGCGCGACCCGCGAGTGGAGGACGTCACCGACGATCGCGACGTGCAGCCCTTCGAGCCGGCCGAACTCCTCGCGCAGCGTGTAGAGGTCGAGCAGGGCCTGCGTCGGGTGCTGGTGCTTCCCGTCGCCGGCGTTGACGATGTGCGCGTCCGTGACCCGCGCGACCAGCTGCGGCGCCCCGATCTGCGGGTGCCGGATCACGATCACGTCGGGGTCGTAGGCGCCGAGCGTGAGCGCCGTGTCCTTGAGCGACTCGCCCTTGTCCACCGACGAGCCGACCGACTTGACCGTGAGCGTGTCCGCCGAGAGCCGCTTCGCCGCGAGCTCGAACGAGGCCGAGGTGCGGGTCGAGGACTCGTAGAAGAGGTTGACGATCAGGTGTCCCTTGAGCGTCGGCAGCTTCTTCACGTGCCGCTCGAGCGAGGTCTCGAACGTGCGCGCGGTGCCGAGCAGCCGCTCGACGTCGTCGCGCGTCAGGTCGCCGACCGAGAGGAGGTGCCGCTTCGGCGGGTCCCCCGGCGGCCTCAGGTCGTCCTTCACCAGGCGGATCATCGGCTCTCCTCCTCGGGGCTCCCGACGAGCAGGACGGCGTCGAGCTCGTCCACCTCGACGAGCTGCACCTGGATCCGCTCGCCGCGCGCGGTCGGCAGGTTCTTGCCGACGTAGTCCGGGCGGATCGGCAGCTCGCGGTGGCCGCGGTCGACGAGCACGGCGAGCTGGACGCGCGACGGCCGGCCGTAGTCGAACAGCGCCTCGATTGCAGCGCGGATCGTGCGGCCCGTGTAGAGGACGTCGTCCACCAGCACGACCGTCCGCCCCTCGAGCGGGAAGTCGAGCTGCGTCGCGCGGACGACCGGCTGCGCTGCGAGCGGAGCCTCGCCGCCGCGGACCGTGACGTCGTCGCGGTAGAAGGTGATGTCGACGGCGCCGAGCGCCGGCTCGACTCCGGCGCGCTCGAAGATGAGGCGCGCGAGCCGCCGCGCGAGCGGTACGCCGCGGGTCTGGATCCCGACGAGCGCGAGCTCGTCGAGCTCCGGATTGCCCTCGATGATCTCGTGGGCGATTCTCGAAAGGGTCCTCGCCAGCCCGTCGGCGTCGAGGAGGGTTTTGCCCTGTACGGGCGCGTGCGTGTTCATCCGACTCCTTTCCGGCCTCGCTGGACCGGGTTAAAGGGGTTCGTGCCGACGGGACTCTAGCTGCCCCGCCGGATGAACGGCGGGGCAGCGATGGTGCGAGCCGACTTTCCTCCTCGCCGGCTCACCCGTCAAGCGCAGGTCGTTCAGGACGGAGAATGCGATGCGCCAGACTCTCGAGGTCGGTGTGCTCCACGCCCGCGAGCTATACCGTCCTTCGAGTGAACGAGGAGCTCCTCGACCGCTACGCCGAGCTCATCGTCGGGTTCGGCGCCAACGTCCAGCCGGACCAGGTCGTGGCTGTCGAGGCGCCGCCGGAGGCTGCACCGCTCGTCCACCGAATCGTCCGCCTCGCCTACGAGCGCGGCGCGCGCTACGTCGACGTCGTCTATTTCGACGCGGTCGTCAAGCGGCTGCGGGTCGAGTTGGCCGCCGAGGACTCGCTCTCGTGGGTGCCGCCCTGGCTCGGCCGGCGCATGCTCGACCTCGGTGAGCTCGAAGCAGCGCGGATCGTGCTATCCCCGGTCGTCCCGCCGGGACTCCTGAGCGGCATGGACCCGGCGCGGTCGGCCCGCGACCGGCTGCCCAGCCTGCCGGAGGTCTTCAAGGTGGTTGACGACGGCTCGGTGGCCTGGACGGTCTCACCGTTCGCGACGGAGGCCTGGGCACAGGTGGTCTTTCCCGAGCTCGAGCCGGCGGCGGCCGTCGAGGCGCTCTGGCGGGACCTCGAGCACGTCTGTCGGCTGGACGAGGCCGACCCGATCGACGCGTGGGAACGGCGATGCAGCGAGATCTGGGAGGCCGCGTCCCGACTCGACGAGCTCGACCTCGACGCCGTTCGGTTCGTCGGGCCGGGCACCGACCTCACCGTCGGCCTTCTTCCCAGCTCCCGCTTCGCGAAGGAAGGCGGCCGCGCGACGACACGCAGCGGCATTCAGCACATGCCGAACCTGCCGACGGAGGAGCTCTTCACGACGCCGGACCCCGAGCGGACGGAGGGCGTGGTGGCGTCGACCAAGCCGCTCGACGTCGGCGGCTCGCTCGTGACGGGGCTGCGGATCCGCTTCGAGCACGGCCGCGCCGTCGAGATCGAGGCCGACGCGAACGCCGAGGCCTGCGCGAGCGCTGCGCGACGGACGAAGGCGCCGCACGGCTCGGCGAGGTGGCGCTCGTCGACGGCGCGAGCCGCATCGGCCGGCTCGGCCGTACGTTCTTCAACACGCTGCTCGACGAGAACTCAGCGAGCCATCTCGCGCTCGGCGACGCCTACGCGCACCCGATCGCGGACCCTGCCGACCTGCCGCGGATCAACGAGAGCAAGATCCACGTCGACTTCATGATCGGCTCGGACGATGTCACCGTCAGCGGCGTGACCCGCGGCGGCGACGAGCTCCCGCTGCTCGTCGGCGGGGCCTGGCAGATCTGACCGTGGCGTACAGCTCCGACCACTGACGCACGTCGAGGTCGCGGGCGGCGGCGTGCGGGTCGAAGCCGAGCTCGAGGGCCGCCCGGTGGACGAGGCCCCTCGGGAGGATCCGGTCGAGCGGCGCCCGGGCCACGAACGCGCGCCGCAGCAGCGCCTCGTACGCGGCTGCCTCCTCCGGGCGCAACGAGCGGCTCCGGCCGCCGCGCCGCGCGCAGAACCGCGGCGTCGACGCTCGGCGGCGGAGCGAAGCAGCTGCGCGGCACGCGGCGGACGAGGCTCAGCTCGTACCACGCTCCCCACGTGCAGCCGAGCAGCGTCGAGGGCCAGACGGCAGTCCGCTTCGCCGCAAGCCCCCACTCCACGATCGCGTCGAGCTGCGTGAGCGGCACGCGCGGGTCGCCGAGCAGGCGGCGAAGGATCGCAGTGCCGACGGCGAAGGGCAGGTTCGCGACGACCGCGAACGGCTCGCTCGGCAGCGGCACCAGCGTCGCATCGGCCTCGACCACCTCGACATGCGGATCGCCGCCGAAGCGCGTCTCGAGCTGCCGCAGCGAGGCCGGGTCGAGCTCGACCGCTTGCACGCGAGCGCCTGCGTCGGCGAGTGCGCGCGTCAGCGCGCCGCCGCCGGCGCCCAGGTCGAGCACGAGCGTCCCGGGCAGGATCCGAGCATCCCGGACGAGCTCGTCGGCGAAGGCGCGACTACGAAGAGCGTGGCGACCGCGGGGCCGCGCCTGTGGTGAGGCGCGCCCTGCCACGGAGGAAGACCATGGTCGTCGGCATTTGCAGGAAGTCTACGGCTCGGAGATGAGGTCGTCGGGCTCGGTGAGCGCCTCGATCGCGTCCTGCGCCGTCTCCCGCTCGGCCTCGGGGACGAGGACGTTGACGGCATCGTCCTCCGGCGCCTGCTCGACCGACGACTCGATGCCCGCGTTGCGGAGGATCTCCTGCATCTCCTCCGCCTCGGCCACGTCACCGACCGTTGCGAGCTGGACCATCCCGCTCATGACGGCTCGATCATAGGCGCTTCGGTCGGCTCGACGGCCTGCTCCGTCGCGTGGAGGCCGTCGCGCCGCTCTTGACGAGCCGCGGCGCGCCGCGCTCCGGGAACGGCACCTCGATCAGGTCGAAGTCGCGCGGCACGACCGTGTCGGGAAACACGGCGCGGGCCTCCTCCGCAAGCTCCGGGCCGAAGTAGCGCGGCGAGACGTGAGTGAGCGCGAGCAGGCGCACCTGCGCGAGGCGCGCGACCTCTGCGGCCTCTGCCGCCGTCGAGTGCATCGTCTCCCGCGCGCGCTCGGCCTCGGCGGAGAGGAAGCTCGCCTCGTGCACGAGGAGGTCGGCGCCGTGCGCGGCCTGGACGACGAGCGGCGACGGCGCCGTGTCGCCCGTCAGCACGAGCCTCCGCCCCGGACGAGGCTCGCCGAGTACGTCCGCGGGGGTCACGGTGCGGCCGGAATCGACCGTCACCTCCTCCCCGGCCTGCAGCCTTCCCCGCGCCGGGCCGTCCGGGACGCCCAGCGCGTCTGCAGCCTCCACGTCGAACCGCCCGGGCCGCTCCGGCTCCGCGATCGCGTAGCCGAGAGCCTCAGGCCCGTGCTCGACTGCGAATCCCTCGATCGTGTAGTCGCTGCGCTCGAGCCTCTCTCCCGCCTCGAGCTCGACGACTGCCAGCGGGTACGGGAGCCGCCCGAGGAACGGGTGCAGCCGCTTGAACAGCTCGCGCAGGCCGCGCGGCCCGTAGACCGTCAGCGGCGTCTCGTCCCGGCCGCGCAGCGCGAACGTCTTCAGCATCCCCGGCAGGCCGAGGAAGTGGTCGGCGTGGAAGTGCGTGAGGAAGATCTCCTGCAGGTCGGGCAGGCCGAGCGCCGACCGCTGCAGCTGGCGCTGCGTCCCCTCGCCGCAGTCGAACAGGAGCCGCTCGCTGCCGCGCCGGACGAGCAGCGCAGCAGGGGAGCGTTGCGCCGTCGGCATCGAGGCGGCGGTGCCGAGGAAGACGACGTCGAGATCCATCGGGCGATTGTAGGATCGCCCGATGGCCGACCCGACCGTGCTCGAGGTCTACCGCCGCGAGATCACGCCCGAGCTGTACCGCGACGTTCGCGAGCTGTACAAGAAGCACTCGCTCGCCGAGGACGCGCGCGATCTCGCGGGCCTGATCTCGACGCTGACGCCGGACTGCGTGTACGAGCTCGTCCAGACCGGTCACCGCTGGGAGGGCCACGACGGCGCGCGGCGCTTCTACACCGAGCTGCTGACCGCCTTCCCGGACATCCAGTTCAACCTGACCGACATCGTGATCGGGCCGCAGGGCGTGTGCGAGGAGGCGAACGTCTCGGCGACGCAGCAGGCGCCGTGGCTAGGCGTGCCTCCGATCGAGGGACCACTCGAGTGGAAGGTCCTGATCTGGTTCCCGTGGGATCCTGAGCAGCGCCTCTTCCGCGGCGAGAAGGTCTACACCTTCGGGATCGAGCTTCCGGCGGCCTGAGCTTCTAACGGGATGACCACGCGCTGAATAGCAGCGCTATTCGCGCGACCGAGGACGCCGCAGCGCGCCGCACAGCGCGTCCAGGCGGCCCGTGCGTCATCGCGTTGGGAGCTCTACTAGGGGACGACGAGCTTCTGGCCCGGGACGATCGTCGCCGTGGCGAGATGGTTCCGGTGCCGGAGCTCCCAGACGCCCTGTCGCGGGTCGCCCGCGTACGTGCGCTGAGCGACCGACCACAGAGTGTCGCCTGGCCGTACGACGTAGGTCTGCTTCGGCCCGGCGCCGTTCGAGCCGCGGGCTGCGAGCCCCACGACCAGCGCCGCGACACATACGAGGATCAAGAGCTTCCCGAACATCTGTTCGCATAGTAGACGAACAGATGTTCGATTGTCAAATGCGCGCTGCCAACACTGCGTCGACGAGCTTCGCCGCTCCGAAGCGGACGGGATCGTCTGCCGGGAGCCCCGTTTCCGTCTCCGCCGCCGCCACGGCCGCACGCGCCTCCTCCTCGCCGAGCGCGCGCGTGTTGAGCGCGACCGCGGCGACGCGCGCCGGGCGCGCCGGCAACGCGAGCCGCTCGTGCAGCTCGACGAGGTCGCGCAGCGGCGGTATCGGGTGCGGCCCTCCGCCGGCTCCCTCGATCTCCGTGCGGCCGGCTTCGTGGCACAGGACGAGCAGGTGCGGAACGCTCCCGTGGTAGAGGCCGAGTGCGACGCCCGAGTAGACCGGGTGCAGGAGCGAGCCCTGGCCTTCGACCCAGAGCAGCTCGCCGCCGCGCTCTGCCCCCTCGACCACGAGCCGCTCGGCCGCGCCGGCCACGAAGTCGGCCACGACCGCGTCCACCGCGATGCCCCAGCCGGCGATCACCATTCCCGTCTGACCCGTCGGGACGAAGACCGAGCGGAGCCCGCGCCGTCGGGCCTCGAGGTCGAGCTCGCACGAGACGGTCATCTTCCCGATCGCACAGTCGGAGCCGACCGTGAGGACGATCGTCGCGTCTACGGCCAGGTTCTCGCCGGTCGCAGTCGACAGCCCGGCCGGCGGGCGGCGCAGGTCGCGCAGCGCGACGCCTCGGCTTTGGGCCAGCTCGGCGAGCTTCGGATCGTCCGCGAGAAAGACGTGGAGCCCGTTCTCGACGTCGAGCCCGTGCTCGACGCACGTTCGCAGAAGCTCCATCCACGCGGGCGGGAAGTACCCGCCCTGGGTCACGACCCCGACGAGCGCGGTCGTCGGGCCGTGCTCGAGGGCTTCCTCGACGCGGGACACGATCGGCACACCGTCCTCGGTCTCCCCGGCGCGCGTGGAGTCGAGGATCGCGACGACGTCCTCCCGCCGGTAGCGGAGCATGCCGCGCATCGTCTTGCCGTAGAGCGGGTCTCCCGAGGAGCCCTCAGCGAGCAGCAGATACCGCGTGGACACCGAGCCCCGGTTCCTCGGGTGGTAGCTGCACGCCGTCGACGAACGGGACGCCCGGCCATGGATCGTGCGCGAGCAGGAGGTTGCCGTCGAGGTCGACGTGGTCGAAGAGGGACGCGACCTGCGCGCCGGCCGAGATGCCGAGCCCCGACTCGACCATGCAGCCGAGCATGCAGCTGAGCCCGAGCGCGCGGGCAGCGTGCACCATCCGCACCGCCTCGCGGATCCCGCCCGACTTCGCGAGCTTGACGTTGATCCCGTGCGCGAGCTCCGCGCAGGCGGCGACGTCGGCAAGTGTGTGGCAGTCCTCGTCGACATAGATCGGGAGCGGCGAGCGTCCCTTCAACGCGGCGCCGCCTCCGTCGCCTGCGGGCAGCGGCTGCTCGCAGTACTCCACTCCGAGCTCGGTGAGCGCCGGGAGCGACTCGAGCGCTTCCTCGAAGCTCCAGGCCTCGTTGACGTCGACCTGCAGCGGCAGGTCGCCGGCGACGCCGCGCACCGCACGGACGCGGTCGACGTCGAGCCCGTCACGACCGCCGAGCTTGAGCTTGAGGCGCCGGAAGCGGTCGAGCGCCTTCTCCGCACGGCGGGCCATGTCGTCGGGATCGCCGAGCCAGACCGTCCAGCTCGTCGGCGGCCCGGCGCGGCGCAGCCCCAGCAGCCGCCAGACGGGCTGCCCGAGCAGCTTGCCTTGCAGGTCGTGGAGCGCGGCATCGAGCGCCGCCCTGGCAGCGAACTCGCGTGCGGGCAGCCGCTCCATCACCTCCTCGAGCGCGAACGGGTCGGCCCCGAGCAGCTCGGCGTGCTCCTCGACGTACGTCTGCGCCGACTCGACCGACTCGCCGTAGTGGTCGAGCGGCTGCGCCTCGCCGAAGCCGGAGACGCCAGAGTGCCGCAGCTCGACGACGACGACGTCCTCGCTGTCCCGCGCGCTGCGCGAGATGACGAACGTCTCCGCCAGCTCGAGCGTCGCGATCCGCGCTGAGACGTCCACGGCCGGAACGTACCAACGCCCGGCCGCCGGTAGACTGGCCTCCCCGGCGCCAGTAGCTCAGGGGATAGAGCGCGCGCCTCCGGAGCGCGAGGTCGCAGGTTCGATTCCTGCCTGGCGCATTTCGGACTAGAGCGTGCGTACCCCGGTGTGCGTTCCTGGAGAATGACTGACTACGTCCCCTGGCAACCGGGCGACGACTCACACCCACCTATTTGAAGTAAGAAGGTGCAGGTAGCGGTCGGTCCCGCGACGCAACTATGGATTAGCGGTTTGCCCCCGAATCGGCGTCGCGGTCGCGCGGAACTCCTCCCTCCCAATCGAGACAGAGCGCAGTGGCGTCGTCGCGCAATTCGCCACGGCTCGCGCCTAGAACCTCCTGGGTGAGGTGCTGCACCGCTTCGCGCGGGTGCATGCTCCTACTCGCGGTCAGGATGGCGGAGATATTCACGAGCTCGGCGTCGCGCTCCAGCATTCCGTCGGTGACGAACATCAGCCGGTCACCCACCTCCAGCGACAGAGCCTGCACGCAGTGGCCGCCGTCGCGCTTCATCCCGAACGGGCGGTCGACCTGCAACTGGATCTGCTCGACCTGCCCGGCCCGCACCCGGAACGGCGGCGGGTGGCCGGCGTTGACGATGCCGGCCGTGGCCGCCGTCAGGTCGATCCGCACGAGCAGGCCGGTCACGAATTGCTCGTCCCCCGCATGGTCGGCCAACGCATCGTTAGCAAGCCGCGCCTGCTCCGCGAGGTCGACACCCTGCCGGCGCGCATTGCGCAGACCCCCGACCAGCACCGTCGCCAACAGAGCGGCCTCCATCGTGTGGCCCATCGCGTCCGTCATCGACAGATGCAGGGTGTCTCGATCCAGCGAGAAGTCGAAGGTGTCACCTCCGATCTCACCCGCCGGCTGCAGCCAGGCGGCGAGCGTGAACTGCCCGGCCTCGCACGTGAACGCACCCGGCAACAGCCGGTGCTGGATCTCGGCCGCGAGCGACAGCGGAACCGACCGCTGTCCCCATTCGAAGAGGTCGGTGTAGCGGCGGTTGGCAATGACCACGTACGCCAAGAAATGTGCCGCCAGAGCGACGTCGGCCACCGTCTGCGCAGTCGGCAAGCCCTCCAGCGCCAACTCCAGGACACCGACTGCTTCACCGCGGCTGGTCACCGGCGCCAACAACCGCGAGCTGCCATCTTCGACCACCACCTCGACCGCCTGGGCAGCCAACGCCCGGCCGTGAGGCGTCCCGACGAGCGACACCCGCTCCGCGGTCTCCTTCCCCTGCAAGCGCAGCGCCCCCACGCCCCCCGAGTGGCCCAGTCGGATCAGCGATCTGCCGCTGAAGTCGGCGATCAGGAAGCTAACCTCGCGGGCGCCGATCGCCTCCGCCAGCTCGGCGGCGAGCACGTCAACTGCCGCGACCGGCGGAGCCGCCTCGACGGCCGCCAACAGCGCGTTCAAGCTCACCTGCGACCGCCGACCTTCATCCATCGCGCCTAACCTAAACGCACCGGCTGCCCATTCCGGTTCTAGCTCTGAACGCTTCACACGCGAGGGTCGCTGGTTCGATCCCAGCTTGGCGCATGAACGACCCCCTGGCGCTCAGCGCCGCGCTCTCGCCGGGCGAAGGGCGTCGACGAGGCCGTCGCCGAGGAGATTGACGCAGACGAGGATCAGCATCAGCAGCGCCGCCGGCCCGGCCCACGTCCACCAGCCCTGGCCCAGCGCGAAGGCGTTCCTCTGGCCGTCGCCGATCAGGTTCCCGAGGGTCGGGTACAGGTCCGAGGGGACGCCGATGCCGAAGAACTCGACCGTGGCTTCGAGCACGAATACCAGGCCGAGCAGCGAGGTCGCGGCGATGATGATCGTGCCGCTCGCGTTGGGGAGCAGATGGCGGAAGAAGATCCGGCGGTCCGAGGCACCGAGAGAGAGCTCGGCCTGGACGAATTCGCGCTCGCGCAGCGAGGAGATCTCGGCCCGCACCACGCGCGCCATCGGGACCCAGAGGTAAAAGGCGAAGATGACCGTGGCCCTCCAGGCCGTGACGGGTTGCCACCAGGTGTAGATGGCGAGGAGGAGCATCAGAGCCGGGAAGACGCCGACGAGGTCGGTGATGCGCATGATCAGCGCGTCTAGCCGGCCGCCTCGGTAGCCCGCGATGCCGCCGAGCACGATGCCGATGACCGTCGCGATGAAGGTCGCTGCAAGAGCCGACTGCTCGCTCGTATGGAGTCCGTAGAGGACGCGCACGAGCATGTCGCGCCCGATGACGTCGGTGCCGAAAAGGTGCCAGCCGCTCAACATCGGCGGCTGGTTCAGCCAGCGCTGCGAGAGGTGGATGCGGGCTACGGGCGGCGTGTACTGCGGCACGAGCGCACCGGCGACGAAGATGCCCGTGAGGATGAACCCGGCGGCCAGGGTGACCGGTTGCCGCACGAGCCGGCGCCAGAGCGGTGTGGAGGCGAACCGGCGGGGTTCCGGGACTGAAGGGGCCGACTCGGCTTCGAGCACACCTGCCATCTCTAGTCCGCCTTCGTCCGTGGGTCGATGAGCGCAAGAACGACCTCGCTCAGGATGGAGGCCGTGAGGATGACGGCGGCGCCCGAGCAGCAGCGCGAGCTGCAAGGCATAGACGTCGACCTGGGGGACGCCGTCGATGTCGAGCTCGAGCAGGGCGATGAGGACCGTCCCGAGCCCTCCGAGCTGGAAGATGTAGTCGACAGCGAGCGCCCCTCCCAAGAGGAGACCGAGGTCCGACACGAGCGCGGGCACGAACGCCACGAATGCGTTCCTCAGGGCGTGGCGAAACAGCACGACGCGCTCGGGGAGACCCTTCGCGCGCGCGACCGTGATGTAGGGCGCGTCGAGGGCGTCGATGAGGGAGTTGCGGAGATAGCGGGAATGCACGCCGATGAAGACGAGCGCGAGGGCGAGCGCGGGAAGCGTGAGGTGGTAGATCACCTCACCGACGTGAGTGAGCCCGTGTCCCGCCGCGGGACACTGGAAGTTGTGCGGGTCGATCCCCTGTCCGTTCGGGCACTCGCCCGCCCAGCCGACTGAGGGGAACCAGCCGGTCCCCCACCCTCCCGGAGTGCGGCCGAAACCCTCCTGCAACAGGACCGCGACGATGATTCCCGGCACGGCCCAGGCGACGTAGGTGCCGATGCGCAGCAGATAGTCGAGCGCCGAGCCGCGCCTCGCAGCGCAGATACAGCCCACCGGGATCGAGATGACGACCACGAAGACGAGGGTCAATGCGAGCAGCAGCATCGTCCGCCCGAACGCCCCTCCGATGAACGACATCAGATGCGGGTTCAAGATGCCGGTCTCGAAGCTCCTCCCGTTCGGGATGCCGCGCAGCCACACCCAGTACGCGTGCAGAAGTGGCGTCGAATGCAGCGGCTCGAACTTCGAGGCGAAGAAGAGGAAGCTCCCCGACAGCGCCACGAACATGACCACCAGCCCGAGCACGAGCCGCCGCAGAACAAAGGCCCCCATCCCCCACATCATCTTGCTTCGAGACGCGGAACGCAAAGTCCGCGCCGGCGAGGAAGGGGGCGGCGCCTAAGGCCCCTCCGACCCCCTCGCCGCCCCACGTTCACATCATGCTGCCCCCGGCCCCGAGAAGCAAAGTCGCCGAGCTCGCTATCGAATCCCTCTGGAGGCTTCCAGGAAGACGGCGAGTTGCCGTAGCCGCTTGCTGCCGAGCGAGTCGAACGCCGGCATCGGTGAGCCGGACTTGACGCACGTCGGGCAGCGGAGGAAGCGGATCTCGAAGGCGTTGCCGCGGTGGAGTTGGCCGTACGCCGTGAGATCGGGCGCACCGAGGTTCGTGCGGCCCGACCCGGCGTAGGTGTGGCACGCCGTGCAGCCCGAGGACGCGAACAGGCCCGCGCCCGGAACGGCAGCCCTCGGCAGCCGCTCCTTCTGCACCCACTGCGGGACGTCCCCGCCCCCATCCGGTGCGAGCGTCGACCGCGTCCTCGACGAGCTGTCGCCGCACGCAGCCGTCAGCCCGATCACGATGCCCGCGAAAGCCCCGGCCCGCAGACAGAACAAGAGGAGCCGCGCGGTCCGCCTCTGCACGGGGCGATCATAAAAGGGGCGGCGCCTAAGGCCCCTCCGACCACCCGTCGCCGCCCCACGTAACCCTGCCGTCCGGCCTCTACCGCCCAGGTGGCGCACTTGGGTCAATCTTCAGCCCGTGCGCCCGGTCGCCGCCTATCTGCGCTCCCTCGACCCGCGCCTGCCACGGGATGTCTACGTGCTCGAGCTCGGCGCGCTCGTCAACGCGTTCGGGAACGGCGTCGTGCTTCCGTTCCTGCTCATCTACCTCCACAACGTGCGCGGGATCCCGTTCGGGCTCGCCGGCACCGCTGCCGCCGTGCAGTCGGCGGCTGCGCTTGCGAGCGGCTTCCTCGGCGGGACGCTCTCCGACCGGCTCGGCCCGAAGCGCGTGCTGCTCGGGTCGCTGGCAGTGATGACGGTGGCGTTCGCACTCATGCCGCCGATCCGGACGGCGTGGCACGCCTTCGCGATCTACACGCTCTGGGGCATCGGTAGCGGCGCGTTCTGGCCCTCGCAGTCAGCCCTGCTCGCGGGGCTGACCCCGGCCACGCGGCGCGCGCCCGCCTACGCCCTGCAGCGGCTCGCCATGAACGTCGGCGTCGCACTCGGCGGCGTCGTCGCGGGACTGATCGCCTCGGTCGGGAACCCCGGGACGTTCACAGTCCTGTTCGCGATCGACTGCGTGACGTTCCTCGGCTACATGCTCGTCCTCGCGCGCGTCCGCGCGCCCGCGCTGCACGAGGGACGGCTCGGCGGCAGCTGGCGCGCGGTGCTGCGTGACCGGGTCTTCACCCTCTACACGCTGCTCAACGCCGCGTTCATGACGGCCGCGATCTCTGTCGTCGTCGAGCTACTGCCGGCGTTCGGGAAGAACGTCGCCGGGATCAGCGAGAAGGAGGTCGGCATCGTCTTCGCGCTCGACGCGGTCGGGGTCGCCATCTTCCAGCTCCCCGTCGTGAAGCTCTCGGAGGGACGAAGCCGGATGCGCGGCTTCGCGCTGATGGGGACGCTGTGGGCGGCCTCGCTGCTCGCAGTCTGGGCGGCCGGCTCGTGGACGCGAACGACCGAGGCCTTCGGGATCCTCGCCGCCGCGGTACTCGTGTTCGCGGTCGGGGAGTGCCTGCACGGAGCGATCCACGCGCCGCTCAGCGTCGACCTCGCGCCGCCGCAGCTCGTGGGCCGCTACACCGCTGCCGCGAGCATCTCGTGGCAGATCGGCTGGATCCTCGGCCCGGCCGCCGGCGGCTTCCTCCTCCAGCACCGGCCGCTCCTGCTGTGGCCGATCGCCGCGGGAGTCAACCTCGCGTGCGCGGCCGCCGCGCTCGGGCTCGAGCCGCGGCTGCCGGAGACGGTGCGCCGAACACCGCGGGCAGAACCGCTGCACGTTGCCAATTCCGGCGAGCGGGTAGGTAGCATTCCCGGGCCATGCCCGCGACCGCAGACCCCCTCAGTACCAATGCCCAGCCTGCCTCGCATCCGTTCGCGCCGCGCTGCGCCGGGCGCTCCGGTCGTCGAGACGCGCCCCGGCGCCGTCTGAGCTCCACGCCGGCGGCGTCACCTGGGTCCACCTCCTCTCCCCGACCACCGGCGAGGCCCAGCTTCTCGCCAGCCGCTTCGGCTGGCACCCGCTGGACGTCGAGGACGTCCTCTCGCGGCGCCAGCGCCCGAAGGTCGACGTCTACGCCGGCGACGACGACGGCGGCGAGCGGCTACCTCTTCACCGTCCTCCACTTCCCGGTCTACGACGCAGCCGTCGGCCGTCTCAACGCCGGGGAGCTCGATGCCTTCATCGGCCCGGACTACATCGTCACGCTGCCGGCGGTCGAGCTGCGCCCGGTCAGTCTCCTCTTCCGCCGCTGCGAGGAGAACGAGGAGTTCCGCGACCAGCTCCTCTCGCGCGGCTCGGGCCGCCTCTTCTACGAGGTGCTCGACGACCTCTACGACTACTGCTTCCCGATCCTCGACAAGATCGGCTTCAAGCTCGAGCAGATCGACGAGTCGATCGGCGAGGACCAGGGCGCGCGCGACCTCGTCACCGACATCCACAAGGTCAAGCAGGAGATCATCTCCTACCGCAAGATCATCAAGCCGCAGCGGCCGACGCTGAGGCAGCTCGAGCGGCAGATCGAGCGGCAGTTCCTGCCGGAGGAGCTCGAGCTCTACTTCGACGACCTCGTCGACGCGAGCGAGCGCATCTGGGACCTGCTCGACAACTACAAGGAAGTCGTGGAGGCGCTCGAGGACACGAACGAGTCGCTGATCTCGCACCAGCAGAACGACATCCTCTACGTGCTCACGATCTTCAGCGTCGTGATGCTGCCGCTGACGTTCCTCACCGGCTTCTTCGGGATGAACGTCCACTTCCCCGGCGTCGACGACGTGGGACGCGTTCTGGGCAAGCCTCGGCCTGATGGCGGTCACCATCGTCGGCATGCTCGCCTTCTTCCGCTGGAAGCGCTGGCTCTGAGCTTCGGCGGGAGCTAGAGCTAGGCGGGCGGGGGCTCGTCGGCCGCCGGCTGCTCTTCGCTCGCACTCGCCGGGGCAGGCGGGGGCGGCTCGGAGGGCGTCGACGGAAGTGGTGGGGCGGCCGCCGGCTCGGGAGCTTCGCTCTCGGACGATCCCGATCCGCCGAACAGGCGCTTCAGCCAGTTGATCATGCGCGCGATGCTACAAGGCAGCCCGGAAAGACGCGCTAGTAGCCTCCTCCGCGTGAAGCGGTTATGGGCGCCGTGGAGGCTCGAGTACGTCCAGCACGCGGACGAGGGCGGCGAGTGCATCTTCTGCCGCGCCGCGGCGCTGCCGGACGACGAGCCGGAGCTCGTCGTCCACCGTGGCGAGCTCGCCTTCGTCCTCCTCAACAAGTTCCCGTATGCCTCTGGCCACCTCATGGTCGCGCCCTACCGGCACGGCTCGGCGTTCGACGACCTCGAAGACGCGGAGGCGCTCGAAATGCAGCGGCTCTCGGTCGCTGCGATCGAGGCCCTGCGGGCCGTGTTCGCGCCGGAGGGCTTCAACGTCGGCTGGAACCTCGGCCGCGTCGCCGGCGCCGGGATCGTCGACCACGGCCACCTCCACGTCGTGCCGCGCTGGAACGGCGACACGAACTTCATGCCGGTGCTGGCCGACATCAAGGTGATCCCGGAGCACCTCCTCGAGACGCGCCGCAAGCTTGCCGAGGCGTGGCCGTCACCGTAGGTCGCGGCGATCCCGGCCGAACGGCTGGCGTCGGAAAGCGCGCGCACGGGTATGACGAGAACGTGCTCGTCGACGTGGTTGCCGTGCTCGTGCTCGTCCTGATGGCAGCGGACGTCTTCCGCATGCTGTTCGTCGACACGGAGCTCCAGCGCGACCCGGTCCGCCGGAACGACTCCTAGCCGCTGAGCGGGTTCGGCTCGCTCCGCTAGGCGGTTCGGTTCTCTGCGGGCCTGGTTAGCCCGGCTCGGCCGACTCTCTGGTCATCGGCTCGTCGCTGGCTGCCCTCGGCATCGGCCCGAGGGTACGGCGCGTGGGACGAAGCGAGAGGCTCTCGGGCGGGACGGCAACGGCGTGGCTGCCTCCCCAGTACCGAATGATCGCCACTCCCTCCGCTCATGTGCAGAAAGGTCGCGCGACGGCCGGCGTGCAGTACCGGCTGGTCGGCGGACAACATTGCGAGCGGGTCCAAAGTCACTGGTGCGTCCATGAGCACCCCCGGTAGACGTCGCTCGCTCTGTTCCCCGCACAAGGAGATCGCTAACCAAGCACGCGGCCAACGGACGTCGGTCGGCGATCAGCTCAGTGCTTGTTGGAGCCACCGTGTCCGGAGGGCCGGTGTGATCGTGGTTGGTGTCGCCATAGCCGTGGCCCGGTCGCGTCGTCGTCTGCGTCGGAGAGGGGGGGGAGACGGCGGAGACGGCGGAGGCGGCGGAGACGGCGGAGGCGGAGGAGGAGGAGGCGGCGGAGGAGGCGGAGGCGGCGGCGGAGGCGGAGGAGGCGGAGGAGGAGGCGGACGGAGGCGGAGGCGGAGGAGGCGGAGGAGGCGGCGGAGGCGGCAGACCGATGGTGCGCCGGTCCGGAAGCCGGAACAGCGTTCGGTGCCGGCTGCGGCGCGACCCTCGCTGCTGGCGCAGCCACTCGGCCCGGTGATGGCGTTTCGCGTGGGTGAGTCGACTGGCTCGGCACGCTCTGGACTGTGGCGCGTGAACGACGATTCGGCTAGGACCCGGACCAAGCGCGACGCCGAGCGGGCGTGCCGGCCCTGAGAAAAGGCGAGGGATCAACGCTCCGCCGGCGACAGCGATCGCCAAGAGGAACGCCGCGATCGCGCGCTCGTCCGTTTCATGCCTTCCCCTATCCCGCTTGGTTCGGCATCGGGTTATCAGTCCTTCTGCCGCAGCTCGGGGTCTGGGAACCTCCGACCTTATCTCTGCTCGTGAGGCCCTTCAATCGCTCGTTCGAGTGGTGTGCGCGGGGTGCCGGTACCTCAACGGCGGTGGCGTTCACCCTCTTTCGGTCACGCGCCGCGCCCGTTCGAGTGCTCGAGGCGAAAGCAGGATTCTCAGAGGGAAGGTGAAGCGGACGATGGGACTCGAACCCACGACCCTTGGCTTGGGAAGCCAATGCTCTACCAACTGAGCTACGTCCGCCTTTTTTTTTTTTTTTTTTTTTTTTTTTTTTTTTTTTTTTTTTTTTTTTTTTTTTTTTTTTTTTTTTTTTTTTTTTTTTTTTTTTTTTTTTTTTTTTTTTTTTTTTAAAAAAAAAAAAAAAAAAAAAAAAAAAAAAAAAAAAAAAAAAAAAAAAAAAAAAAAAAAAAAAAAAAAAAAAAAAAAAAAAAAAAAAAAAAAAAAAAAAAAAAAAAAAAAAAAAAAAAAAAAAAAAAAAAAAAAAAAAAAAAAAAAAAAAAAAAAAAAAAAAAAAAAAAAAAAAAAAAAAAAAAAAAAAAAAAAAAAAAAAAAAAAAAAAAAAAAAAAAAAAAAAAAAAAAAAAAAAAAAAAAAAAAAAAAAAAAAAAAAAAAAAAAAAAAAAAAAAAAAAAAAAAAAAAAAAAAAAAAAAAAAAAAAAAAAAAAAAAAAAAAAAAAAAAAAAAAAAAAAAAAAAAAAAAAAAAAAAAAAAAAAAAAAAAAAAAAAAAAAAAAAAAAAAAAAAAAAAAAAAAAAAAAAAAAAAAAAAAAAAAAAAAAAAAAAAAAAAAAAAAAAAAAAAAAAAAAAAAAAAAAAAAAAAAAAAAAAAAAAAAAAAAAAAAAAAAAAAAAAAAAAAAAAAAAAAAAAAAAAAAAAAAAAAAAAAAAAAAAAAAAAAAAAAAAAAAAAAAAAAAAAAAAAAAAAAAAAAAAAAAAAAAAAAAAAAAAAAAAAAAAAAAAAAAAAAAAAAAAAAAAAAAAAAAAAAAAAAAAAAAAAAAAAAAAAAAAAAAAAAAAAAAAAAAAAAAAAAAAAAAAAAAAAAAAAAAAAAAAAAAAAAAAAAAAAAAAAAAAAAAAAAAAAAAAAAAAAAAAAAAAAAAAAAAAAAAAAAAAAAAAAAAAAAAAAAAAAAAAAAAAAAAAAAAAAAAAAAAAAAAAAAAAAAAAAAAAAAAAAAAAAAAAAAAAAAAAAAAAAAAAAAAAAAAAAAAAAAAAAAAAAAAAAAAAAAAAAAAAAAAAAAAAAAAAAAAAAAAAAAAAAAAAAAAAAAAAAAAAAAAAAAAAAAAAAAAAAAAAAAAAAAAAAAAAAAAAAAAAAAAAAAAAAAAAAAAAAAAAAAAAAAAAAAAAAAAAAAAAAAAAAAAAAAAAAAAAAAAAAAAAAAAAAAAAAAAAAAAAAAAAAAAAAAAAAAAAAAAAAAAAAAAAAAAAAAAAAAAAAAAAAAAAAAAAAAAAAAAAAAAAAAAAAAAAAAAAAAAAAAAAAAAAAAAAAAAAAAAAAGCTTGGGAAGCCAATGCTCTACCAACTGAGCTACTCCCGCCGGCTACCGCGATTGTAGCCCGGCCATAATGGAGCCCCGGGAACAGCGAGACAGGAGATTTCATGCCGAACACCGAGCTGCACGAGACCGCGCGCGCGCTCGTCGCCGAGGGCAAGGGCATCCTCGCCGCAGACGAGAGCGACGGCACGATCAAGAAGCGCTTCGACACGATCGGCCTCGAGTCGACCGAGGAGAACCGCCGCGCGCTACCGCAACCTGCTCTTCACGACGCCCGGCGTCGAGGAGTACATCAGCGGCGTCATCCTCTTCGACGAGACGATCCGCCAGAGCGCGGACGACGGCACGCCGTTCCCGGAGCTGCTCGCCTCGAAGGGCGTCATCCCGGGGATCAAGGTCGACCAGGGCGCGAAGCCGCTCGCGCACGCCGAGGGCGAGACGGTCACCGAGGGGCTCGACGGGCTGCGCGCAGCGGCTCGAGGAGTACCGCGAGCTCGGCGCGCGCTTCGCGAAGTGGCGCGCGACGTACTCGATCACGCGACACGTGCCGAGCGAGTACTGCATCTGGACGAACGCGCACGCGCTCGCCCGCTACGCCGCGCTCTGCCAGGAGGCCGGGCTCGTCCCGATCGTCGAGCCCGAGGTGCTGCAGGACGGCACGCACACGATCGAGCGCAGCGGCTTCGTCACCTCCCGCGTGCTCGCCGCGGTCTACACGGAGCTCTTCGACCAGCGCGTCGACGTCGAGGGGACGCTGCTCAAGCCGAACATGGTCCTCTCGGGGTACGAGGCATCGCGACCGCGCCGGCGTCGACGAGGTCGCCGAGGCGACGCTGCACACGCTTCTACAAGCACGTGCCGGCGGCCGTGCCCGGCATCGTCTTCCTCTCCGGCGGCCAGTCGGACGAGGACGCGACCGCGCACCTGAACGCGATGAACGCGCGCGGGCCGCACCCTGGCAGCTGTCGTTCTCCTACGGCCGCGCGCTGCAGGCGCCGGCGCTGAAGGCGTGGGGCGGCAAGCCGGAGAACGTCGAGGCCGGCCAGCGCGCCTACTACCACCGCGCGAAGATGAACGGCGCCGCGCGGACGGGCGTGTACGCGCCGGAGATGGAGCGAGGAGGCGGTCGCCGCCGTCTAGCGGCCTACGCGTGTACTCGAAGCCCGTCAGGGCGGAGAGCTTCGCGAGCGACTGCTGCGCGCTCGACGCGGCGCACGGTTCCGGAGCGCGAGCGCATCACGATCGACTCGGTGACCGCGCCGCTCGGCGTGTACCGGACGCCGGGAGCAGCGAGCCCGTCGTGACGCCGGTCGCGGCGACGAACACGTCGTCGCCCGAGACGAGATCGTCGGTGCGGAGCACGCGCGTCGGGTCGAGGCCCGCGTCGAGAAGCTGCTGCCGCTCGTCGTCGTTGCGCGGCCAGAGCCGTCCCTGGATGCCGCCGCCGACGCACTTGAGCGCGGCGGCGGAGATGACGCCCTCGGGCGTGCCGCCGATCCCGTAGAGCACGTCGACGCCGGTCCCGGTGCGCGGCCGCGATCGCCGGCGCGACGTCGCCGTCGCGGATCAGGCGCACGCGCGCGCCCGCCTCGCGGAGCTCGGCGATCAGCTCCTCGTGGCGGTCGCGCTCGAGCACGACGATGTCGACCTCGCGCGCCGTCTTGCCGAGCGCCTCCGCGACGGCGCCGACATTCTCGGTCGGGCGACGCGTCGATGTCGATCACGTCGATCGCGCGCCGGGCCGACGGCGATCTTCTCCATGTAGAAGCCGCGCCGGGGAAGAGCATCGTGCCGCGCTCGGCGACTGCGATCACGGCGATCGCGTTCGGCTGCCCGAGCGCGGTCAGCCGCGTCCCCTCGAGCGGGTCGACCGCGACGTCCACCTCCGGCCCGCTGGCCGTTCGCCGACCTCCTCGCCGTTGAAGAGCATCGGCGCCTCGTCCTTCTCCCCCTCGCCGATCACGACGACGCCGCCATCGAGACGCGTGTCGAGGACGAAGCGCATCGCGTCGACGGCGGCCTGGTCGGCGGCGCTCCTTGTCGCCGCGGCCGATCCAGCGCGCCGCCGCCATCGCGCGGCCTCGGTGACGCGGACGAGCTCGAGCGCGAGGTTGCGGTCGGGCGCGGTGCCGCGCGCTCACGGCGGCGCTCCTATACGCGCGGCGCCTGTAGAAGCGCGCGTCGCGGACAGGAGCAGCCAACGAAGTTGCGTAGTCGGGGAAGAACCTAGGCGGGCGCGTCCTCGTAGCTCCCGAAGACCTTCATCGGCCTGCTCGCAGCCCGAGCGCAATCTCGGCAAGCCCGCGCGCATGAGCAGACGACGCAGGAACCTTGGTGCAGGCCTCGGGCGCCGCCAGCCAGCTTCGAGTCACCGGGGACGCGGGGCATGCCGGAGGCAGAGACCAAAGAGGTAGCCGACGGCGCCGGCGAAGACGACGCGCCCAGGGCCGTCTGCCGGTTCGATCTTCCCGAGAGGGAGTGACGCCTCCGCGGCCCGCGAAGACCGCCGGTGGCCCGTCGTGCGCTGCGCCGAGCGAGTGCGTGTCGAACGTGCCTGCCGCGTGACACGGTGCGCTTCGTTAGAGACGATCTGCTAGCGCGCTCGAGCACGGGCGGCGCACGGTCGGGGCGGGGGCGACCATAGCCCTGACGGCAGCTGGTGGGCCAGCGTTCGGCCTCGTCTCCCCTCGAACGCCACCGGATTCGGCGACACCACCCGCGGAGAGAGCGGGCATCCAAGACAGCTCGAGGTCGGCGCGCTGCGTTCGGGGGCGGAGGGGCAGCAGCTATGGCGGTGAGGGGCGCGGTCAGCGCTCAGTCACGTGCACGCCTCCCCACGCGGCGGTGCTTCAGAGACCGCGGCCGGCGGACGGGTGGCGCGCAAGCCACCGTCGCCGAGCGCGTCCGTCGCCAGGCCCGCGATGCGCGCCATGCGGCGAGCGGCGGAGCCAGCGATGCAGCCGCCAAGTACGAGGCGTACCGCCGCGGGAACGGGGCGAGAAGGCACACCTTCGCGCGCGGTCGTCTTTTGGCGTTAGGATGGCGTGAGCGCGCCACACGACTGGGGCCAGCGCCGCCAGTCCGGGTCTAAAGCGCCTCGGGCCTCGAGGGTTACATGCGCTCGGGCGCCTCGACCCCGACGAGGTCGAGGCAGCGCGCGATCACGGTCTGCGTCGCGCGGCAGAGGCCGAGCCGGAACGCCTCCTGCTCGCTCTCGAGCACGCGGTGCTCGTGGTAGAAGCGGTGGAAGTCGTCGGCGACGCGGATCGCGTAGGTCGGGATCGCCTGCGGCCGCGCCGCTCGCGTCGCCTCGGCGACGACGCCGGCAACTCCGCGAGCCGCTTGACGAGCTCGCGCTCCTCCGGCGCGAGCGGGCCGGCGGGTCGCCGCGCGACTCGCGTCGTCGCCGGCGTTGCGGAGGATCCCGGCGATCCGCGCGTGCGCGTACTGGACGTAGTAGACGGGGTTCTTCTGCGACTGCTCGGCGGCGAGGTCGACGTCGATCTCGATCGTCTGGTCGGGGCCGCGGTTGACGAGGTACCAGCGCGCGGCGTCGACGCCGATCTCGTCCATGAACTCGTCGAGGAAGACGACGTCGCCGCGCCGCTTCGACATCTTCGTCTGCTCGCCGCCCTGCGTCAGGTGGACGAGCTGGTAGAGCAGCACCTCGACGCGCTCGGGGTCGTAGCCGAGCATCCGCGCGACCGCCGCGTACCAGTTGCGCGTGCCGTGGTGGTCGGCGCCGAGGACGTAGATCGCGCGGTCGAAGCCGCGCTCGAGCTTGTCCACGAGGTACGCGACGTCGGCCGCGCGATAGGTGGGCGAGCGGTCGCCCGAGCGCAGGAGGACGCGGTCCTCCTCGTCGCCGTACGCGGACGAGCGCGCCCAGAGCGCGCCGTCCTTCTCGTACGTGTCGAGCCGCGGCAGGAGCTCGGGCAGCCGCTGCTCGAGCTCGCTCTGCAGCGCGCCAGCTAGTCGAAGTGGATGCGGAAGCGCTCGAGCGTCGCCTCGATCTCCTTCAGCATCAGCGGCACCGGATCGCCCTTCAGGCGCGGCGAGATCGTCGATGTACGCGCCGCTGGTAGCCGTCCTCCGGCGGCTCCTCGCCGCGCCGCACCGCATCGACCGAGGCGCGGAAACGCTCCATCTGCGCGCCCGCGTCGTTGTAGTAGTACTCGCGCTCGACCTCGTGCCCGGCGAGCTCGAACAGGCGCGCGACCGAGTCGCCGTAGGCGCCGTTGCGCGCCGAGCGCGACCGTGATCGGCCCCGTCGGGTTCGCGGAGACCATCTCGACCTGGACGCGCTCGCGCGGCTCGGCGCGCCGCCGCCGTACGCGTCCCCGTCCTCGAGGATCTCGGCGAGCGCCGTCGCGAACCACTCGTCGCGCGAGGAAGAGGTTGACGAAGCCCGGGCCCGGCGACCTCGGCGCGCTCGACCACCTCGAGCCCGGCGGCCGCCTCCGCGATCTCCGCCGCGATCTCGCGCGGCGGCCGTCGCCGCGTCCCCGCGAGCCGCAGCGCGACGTTCGTCGCGTAGTCGCCGTGCTCCGGCTCCCCCGGCCGCTCGAGCTCGAGCTCGGCCCCCGCCGCGTCGGCGAGCGCGGCCGCGAGCGTCCTGACGGGATCAGCCGGCAACGGTCTCGCGCGGAGCGAAGAGGTCTTCCAGCGCCGGATCTCGTCCGGCGAGCCGACGCCGATCAGCACGTCGCCGACCTCGATCGGCGTGTCCGGCTCCGGCGTCGTGTCGAAGCTGCCGTCCGCCTTCCGCAGCGCGACGACGATCGCGCCCGTCTCGTGGCGGATGCGCAGCTCGCGGATCGTCCGCCCGGCCGCCGCGCACGTCTCGCGCACCTCGATCTCCGCGAGCTGGAGGTCGGGGCCCGGTCGCCGTCGTCACGACGTCGAGGAACGCGGTCACCTGCGGCTTGAGCACGAGGTTCGCCATCACCTGGCCCGCGGTCGTGTACGGAAGCACGACGCGGTCCGCGCCGGCGAGGACGCAGCTTCCGCTCGGCGTCGGCGCCGGAGGCGCGCGCGACGATCGTCAGCTCGGGGCGCGCCGAGCGGGCCGAGAGGACGACGTAGAGGTTGTCGGCGTCGGAGTCGGAGGCGGCGACGAGCCCCTGCGCGCGCTCGAGGCCCGCCCGGCGCAGGTTCTCGTCCTCGCGTCGCGTCTCCCTCGAGCAGAGCACCCCGTCCTCGCGCGCCGCCGCGACCGCGTCCTCGTGGAAGTCGAGCACGACGTACGGGACGCTCGGCCGCCCGGAACTCCTCGGCCGACGCGCCGGCCGACGCGGCCGTAGCCGCAGATGATGAAGTGGTCGTGCAGGTGCTGGATCGTCCGCTCCCTCCGCCGTTCCGCCAGCGCGCCCGTGAAGACGCCGCCGGCGATCGCCTCGACGATAACCGCACCCGCGTAGCGCGATGATCGTCATGCCGGCGACGACGAGCACGAGCGAGACGATCCGCGCGCTGTCGTTCGCCGGGCACCGAGTCCAGCCCGGTCAGCGTCACCGTGACGACGCGCGCGGTAGAACGACTGGAACCACGACTCGTGCAGGGTCTCGCGGAAGGCGATCGTCCCGACGACGAGCGTCGACCGCGACCGCGACGAGCAGCCGTGCGATCTGACGCAGACGAACGTGTCGGCCACGGCTCCTAGTATGTGGCCATGGAAGACGACGAGCTCGGCCAACCCGAGCCGGATTCGGACGAGCGGCGGCTCAACATCCAGATGCCGGCGGAGCTGGTCGGCGGCACGTACGCGAACTTCGCGAACGTCAGCTTCTCGCCGTACGAGTTCACGCTGACCTTCGCGCGGATCGAGCACGAGGTCGAGGAGGGCGACGTCCCCGGCGCGGTCGTCGCCAGGGTCAACGCCTCGGCGCGGTTCATCCCGGAGCTGATCGCGGCGCTGCAGGACTCGTACTCGAAGTACGTGACGCGCGAGGGCATCCGGAACCTGCCCGAGGCGCCGGGCCACTCGGACGACGCCTCGGAAGAGAGCTGACGCTCTCCCTCGTCCCGTCGTACGCCGTGCTCTGCGCGGCTCAGGCGGCGACGGTCGCGGCGCCGGCGCGCCAGGCGCGGGCCGCGGGCGGAGCTGGGTGTGGCTCGCGGTGCCGGCAGCGCTGCTCGGCGCCGGCGTCTTGATCATCAACGTCGTGCCGCAGGGGCCGCATGGGCTTGCGCGGCTCGCGACGTTCGGGACGCCGGTGCTCGCCGCCGCGGGCGGGTTCTTCCGCGGCAGCAGCCGCTGGTGGCTCTGGCCGCCCGTCGCGGTCGGGCTCTGGTTCGTGGCTTGGCTGGCGAGCGGTCTTGTCCAGGACGCGGCGGGCGTCGCGCTGATCGCGGGCGCCTGCCTCGCGGCCGCCTCCGCCGCCGCGCTGGTCGCGCCGGCGTGGTCGATCCGCGTCGGCCTCGTCGCTCTCGCGGCGCTCGACGTCATCCTCGTCTGGGGAACGCCGAGCGTGCAGAACGCGACGACCACGCTCGAGCAAACTCCTCTCCCCCACGCGGCCGGCGTGCCGCTGCCGAGCCTCCAGCAGCCGACCTTCGGCTCCGCGCTCATGGGCTGGCTCGATCTGCTCGCTCCCGCGCTGCTCGGCGTCGTCGTGGCGGGGCGACGAAAGCTCGCGGCGGCCGCGATCGTCGGCATCGCTGCCGACCTCTTCGGCTACCTCGTCTTCACGTACACGTCGAACGAGGTCGCGGCGACGGTGCCTGTTCTGGCCGGGCTAGCGTTCGCCGCTGTCGATGCGCGTCGCGGTCGTCTCCGACATCCACTCGAACCTGCACGCGCTGGAGGCGGTCCTCGCGGCGATCGACGAGGCGGCGCCTGACGAGGTCTGGTGCCTCGGCGACCTGGTCGGCTACGGCCCGCGGCCGAACGAGTGCTGCGCGACGATCGCCGACCGGGCCGATGTCTGCCTCGCGGGCAACCACGACCTCGCGGTGCGCGGCACGATCGATCTCGAGGAGTTCCACGGAGACGCCGGGCTGGCCGCGACCTGGACGCGGGACGTGCTGGAGCCCGAGTGGAAGGAGCTCCTCGACCGCCTCGAGCCCAAGGGCGCGGCCCACGGCGTCGCCCTCTACCACGGCTCGGCGCGCGACCCGGTCTGGGAGTACGTCCTCAGCGACGAAGGCGCCTTGGCCACGCTCGAGCTCACCGACTCGCCGCTCGTGCTCGTCGGGCACAGCCACGTCGCGCTGCAGGTCGTCCAGTCCGACGACGAGCTCGCAGGCGGCGTCGCGCCGGACGGCACGGAGCTCGAGCTCGGCGGCGTCCGGGCGCTCCTCAATCCGGGATCGGTCGGTCAGCCGCGGGACGGCGACCCGCGCGCGGCGTATCTCCTGCTCGACCTCGAGGCGCAGCACGCGAGCTTCCGCCGCGTCGAGTACGACGTGAAGCGCACCCAGCGCGAGATGCGGGACGCGGGCCTGCCCGAGATGCTCGCCGCGCGGCTCGAGCTCGGCTTGTAGCCGCGGTACTAGGCAGCCGGCAGAGCCGGCGGAGCGAGCACGGCCGCGACGGGCGCCAAGCGCGGCGGGAGGCGCGACCGCGGGGACCTCGCGCTCCTCGTAGACCTCGATCCCCTCGCGGGCGAGCGAGAGCTGGACGTCCTCGCGCGCCTTCCAGATCCGCCACTTGACGGTCGCGAGGGTCACCTCGAGCGATTCGGCGATCTCCCCGTACGAGAGCCCGACGATGTCACGCAGCAGGAGCGCCATCTTCAGGTCGACGCTGAGCCCCTCGACCGCACGCCAGACGGCGTCGATCGCCTCGAGCCGCTCGAACGGCGCGTCGAGCACCTCGAGCGGCGGAATGTCGTCGAGATCCACGACCGCGCGCGGGCGGCGCTCGGTCGCCCGGAGCTCGTCGAGGACGCGGTTCTTCGTCACCTGGAACAGCCAGGTCGTGAACTTCGAGCGGAGCGAGAAACGCGGCAGTCCCTGGAAGACGCGGAGAAAGACTTCCTGGGTCAGATCCTCGGCGAGCGAGCGGTCGCCGACCATGCGGAGGACGTAGTTGTAGACCGGGATCTGGTAAGCGCGGACGATGATCGAGAAAGCTCGTTCATCGCCCCGCTGCGCCTTCCGCAGGACGCCGTGATCAGGCTGGGGCAGCGACAAGGTGCTGGAGTATAGACCGAAAATTCACGGGATTTGTACGAGTTTTTTGCCGGTCATCTCAGTGGGCACGTTTAGGCCAAGGAGCGCGAGGATCGTGGGCGCAACGTCCCCTAGCTCGCCGTCTCGCAAACGCGCCTTCGGCGCGGTCAGGAGCACCGGAACCGGGTTAGTTGTATGGGATGTGTGAGGACTGCCGTCCTCCTGCAGCAGGGTCTCGGCGTTGCCGTGGTCGGCGATCACGAGTGAGACGCCGCCCGCGCGCTCGACCGCGTCGACGACGCGCCCGAGGCACTCGTCGGTGGTCTCCACGGCCTGCACGACCGCCGGGATCACGCCCGTGTGGCCGACCATGTCCGGGTTCGCGAAGTTGACGACCACGAAGCCGTAGCCGTCCTCCTCGATCGCCCGTGACGACGCGATCGGCAACCTCCGGCGCCGACATCTGCGGCTTGTGGTCGTAGCTCGGCACGTCGCGCGGCGAGTCGACGAGGATCCGATCCTCGTCCGCGAACGGCTCCTCCCGTCCGCCGTCGAGGAAGTAGGTGACGTGCGCGTACTTCTCGGTCTCCGCCGAGTGGAGCTGGCGGATGCCGTGGGCCGAGAGCACCTCCGCAAGCGTGTTCTCGACGATGTGCTCCGGGAAGACGACCGGGAAGTCGAAGTCGTCCCGGTAGCGCGTCATCGTCGTCAGGTCGACGCCGAGCTCGCCGAGCTTCTCGGAGAGCTGCCGTGCGCGGTCGGGGCGGAAGTTGAAGAAGATCGCGGTGTCGCGCTCGGGGTCGAGCCGGGGTCGGCCGTCGATGACGACGGGCTCGATGAACTCGTCCGTGATCCCGCGGTCGTAGCTCGCCTGAACCGCCGCGACGGGGTCGTCCGAGTGCTCGCCGTCGCCGTCCACGATCGCGCGCAACGCGCGCTCGGTGCGATCCCAGCGCTTGTCGCGGTCCATCGCGTAGTACCGGCCGGCCACGGTGGCGATGCGGTCGAGGGGCAGCTCGGCCAGGTCGTGCACGGCCGAGTGCGGCGAGACGTCGCGCCCGTCGGTGAAGGCGTGGATCCAGGTCTTCTCCGGCGCGAAGGTCAGCAGCGCCTGGAGATGGTCGATGTGCGAATGGACGCCGCCGTGCGAGACGAGGCCGAGCAGATGGACGTTCTCGCCTCGCTCGAAGGCGCCGCGCAGCGCATCGTTCTCGAACAGCTCCCCGGTCTCGATCGCCCTGTTCACGCGCACGAGATCCTGGAAGAGGATGCGGCCCGAGCCGATCGTCAGGTGCCCCACCTCCGAGTTCCCCATCTGGCCCGCCGGCAGGCCGACCGCCTCGCCCGACGCGGCGAGCTGCGCGTGCGGATAGTCGCGCCACAGCCGGTCGAAGACGGGCGTCTCGGCGAGCTCGATCGCGTTGCCCGGGCCGGGCGGTGCGATGCCCCAGCCGTCGAGGATGACGAGCGCTACGAGGGGATACGCGCCGCGGTCTCGCATATCGCCTTGAACGACTCGACCTCGAGCGATGCACCGCCGACGAGGGCGCCGTCGACGTCGGGCTGCGCAAGCAGCGCTCCGGCGTTGTCGGGCTTGACCGAGCCGCCGTAGAGAACGGGCGCGTCGAGGAGCGACTTGATGAACGCGTGCGCCTCCTGTGCCATCTCGGGCGTGGCAGTGAGACCGGTCCCGATCGCCCAGACCGGCTCGTAGGCGAGCACGAGGTCGGGATGCGGCTCGAGCACGGAGAGCTGGCGACGGAGGACGCCCTCCGTCTCCCCCGCCTCGCGCTGCTCGTGCGTCTCGCCGACGCACGCGATCACGCGCAGGCCCGCTTCGAGCGCCGCTCGGGCGCGCTTGGCGACGGTCTCGTCGGTCTCGCCGAAGTACTGCCGCCGCTCGGAGTGGCCGACGAGGGAGCCGACGACGCCGAGCTCGAGCAGCAGCGGCGCGGAGATCTCGCCCGTGTACGCGCCTTCCTGCTCCCAGTGCACGTTCTGCGCATACGTCGTGAGGCCCGCCTCGACGCACTCGCGCAGGCGGGTGAACGGTGGGCAGACGACGGCGTCGAGCCCGGCGAGAGCGGCCGGATCCGGCCCGCGGAACATCTTCCAGTTGCCCGCGATCAGCATCCGGGGATCCTAGGCCGAGGGGATCGCGGCCACACCGGGTAGCTCCTTGCCCTCGAGCAGCTCGAGGCTCGCGCCGCCGCCGGTCGAGACCCACGAGACGCGGTCGGCGAGACCGAGCTCGTTGAGCGCGCGCACCGAGTCGGCTCCGCCGACGACGGAGAACGCGTCCTGGTTCGCGGCGACGGCCTCGGCGACGGCCTTCGTCCCCTCCGCGAACGGCGGCCACTCGAAGACGCCCATCGGGCCGTTCCAGAAGATCGTGCGCGCCTCTGCGATCCGCTCGGCGAAGCGCGTCCGCGTCTCGGGGCCGATGTCGAGCCCGAGCCAGCCGTCCGGGATCTCGTCGACCGCGCAGACGCGTGACTCGGCGTTCCGCTCGAACTCGGCCGCGGCGACGACGTCCACGGGCAGCTCGACCTCGAAGTCGAGCGGGTTCTCGCCGCGCAGCTCCTCGGCCATCTTGCCGCCGATGAGCACCGTGTCGGCCCGGCCGCCGAGGTTGCTCAAGACGCCGAGCTTGTCCTCCACCTTCGCCCCGCCGGAGACGAGCACGAACGGCCGCTCGACCTCGCCGAGCAGGCGGCCGAGATGCTCGAGCTCGGCGAGCAGCAGCAGTCCGGCGTAGGCCGGCAGCAGGTGCGCGACGGCCTCGGTCGAGGCGTGCGCGCGATGCGCCGAGCCGAATGCGTCGTCGACGTAGAGGTCGCAGCCGTCGGCGAGCTCGCGCGCGAAACGCTCGTCGTTCGTCGTCTCGCCCGGGTCGAAGCGCGTGTTCTCGAGCACGTGGACGCGCTCGTCCGGCAGGAGCTCTCGCAGCCGCGCCGCGACCGGCGCCATCGCGTACTTCGCGCGGTCCTCCTCCGTCTTCGGCCGGCCGAGGTGCGAGCAGACGCGCACCTGCGGCCGCGCCGCGCTCGAGCAGCAGCTGGAGAGTCGGCAGCGAGGCGCGGATCCGGGTGTCGTCGGCGACGCGCCCGTCCTCGAGCGGCACGTTGAGGTCGGCGCGGACGAGCACGGTCTTCCCCGCGACGTCGGCGTCGCGGACCGAGCGCGGCAGCCTCACTACTACGCGCCGACTGCGGCCGGCAGCGTCGCCCCGATCTTCGCGACGAGGTCGACGAGGCGGCAGCTGTAGCCCCACTCGTTGTCGTACCAGGAGAAGACCTTGACGAGATTCCCGTTCGCCATCGTCAGGTCGCTGTCGAAGATCGACGAGTACGACGAGTGGACGATGTCGCTCGAGACGATCGGCTCGTCGGTGTACTGGAGGATCCCCTCGAAGTCGCCGGTGTCGGCCTGCGATCGGAAGAGCTCGTTGACCTCCTCGGCCGTCGGCTCCGCACCGACCTGGACGACGAGGTCGACGATCGAGCCGATCGGGACCGGCGCACGCATCGACATGCCGTCGACCTTCCCCTTGAGGTCGGGGAGCACGAGCCCGATCGCGCGTGCGGCGCCGGTCGAGGTCGGGATGAGGTTGATCGCGGCCGCCCGGGCGCGGCGCAGGTCCTTGTGCGGGAGGTCGAGCGTCTGCTGGTCGTTCGTGTACGCGTGGATCGTCGTCATGAAGCCGCGCTCGATCCCGTACGCCTCGTGCAGGACCTTGGCCACCGGCGCGACGCAGTTCGTCGTGCAGGAGGCGTTCGAGACGATGTGATGCTGCTCCGGGTCGTACTCGCGGTCGTTGACGCCGAGGACGATCGTGATGTCCGGATCGGTGGCCGGAGCGGAGATGACGACCTTCTTCGCGCCCGCCTGGAGGTGCTTCTCCGCATCGGGGCGCTTCGTGAACAGCCCGGTCGACTCGATCGCCACCTCGACGCCGAGATCTGCCCAGGGGAGGTTGGCGGGGTCGCGCTCCGAGACGAACTTGATCTCGTGTCCGTCGACCGTGATCGAGTCGTCGCCCGCCTCGACCGGGACGTCGAGATTGCCGAGGACGGAGTCGTGCTTGAGCAGGTGCGCCATCGTCTTCGTGTCGCCGATGTCGTTCGCGGCCACGATCTCGAAGTCGCCGCCGTGCTGGAGCTGGGCGCGCAGGAAGTTCCTGCCGATGCGGCCGAAGCCGTTGATCCCCACCCTGGTCTTGGCCATCTCGGAGCCCCTCTCGTCGTCGGTTGCCAATCGAGTCTAACCGCGCCTGTGCGGGAGAAATCCGTAGCTCTCCGCAGTCTTCGCGCGGCTCCCACGCAGGCTGGCGGGCGGACCGGGAAGCTCCGAGGACGACCCTCCCGGTCCCTCACCCGCTCGAGACCTGACGGCAGACGGGGTCTGAATCCGCCGCCGGACGAGCGAGAACCCGCCACGGCGAGTATGCCTCCTGAGTTGTTGCCGCGCTAGGCGACCTACAACGCATACCGACGTTGTTTAGGAGCGGGAAAGTTCCTGCAAACGGCGGAGTCGGCGGTAGGCGGCCGCCTTCGAGAGACCGGGCTTGCAGCGGCGCGCGAGCTCTGCGGTCGAGGCGGTCGGATGGCGCAGTCGGAGGAGCGCGATCTCGTGCAGGTCGTCCGGGAGCGCGTCGAGGTCGAGGCGGTGGAGCGCCTCGAGCTGCGCGTGTGCCGCCCGGCCCGTGCGCACGAGGTTCGCATGGTCGGCGTTCGCGAGGCGGTTGGCGTCGGCGCGGGTCGCCGCGAGCACGGCCTGCTCTTCGAGCGCGAGGACGAGGTCGACGGCGCCGGCCGCGACGAGGACGTCGGCGATCGCCTCGGTTCCCTTGGCATAGGCGGTCGCGTGAGAGCTCCGCTCCTGCACGTGGAGCTCGCCGCCGAGTCGTGCCGCGAGCTGGGCGAGGAAGCGCGCTCCGTCGGCTTCCGCCGTCCGGATCTCGAGATGCGGGCCCCTCGGGCCGCTCAGCGTTCCCGAGCCGAGCAGCGCGCCGCGGAGGTAGGCGGCGGCACAGCAGCGTCGGGCGACGACGCGGCTCGGCGGGCGGCCGAGCGGCCGGTGGGAGCGGTCGAGCACGCCGGCCCGGTGCAGCGTCGCGTAGGCATCTTCCGAGCCCTCGACGTGGAGCTGATAGCGGGTCGCGCGGTCGAAAGCGCGGCGCGGGTAGGTGCGGATCTCGGACCTGACGCCGCACGCACGCAGCAGCGCGAACGCACGGCGGGCGACCGTCGAGCTCGAAACGTCGAGGTGGACATCGACGCTGCCGCGGCCGCGGAGATGCGCGCGGCCGGCGACGTGGAAGAGGCCGGAGAGCTCGGCGAGCCGGTCGCACTCGTCGGCCGGGGCGATCGCCGCGAGCTCCTCCCGCAGAGTCAGAGAGCATAGAATCGTTCGGAGTGACCAGGCGCTGACCGGGCGCGATGGTCGAGTGCGAGACAAGAACGCGGGAGAGCGAATAGCAGAGCATGCGCGAGCGAGGAGCAAGATCGCGCCGACCAGCGTGTTGTACCCGGTGCCGTAGGAGCCGTACGGGCCGAGGCCGCCGGCGGAGACGACGCGATGGCACGGGACGAAGATCGAGAGGTGGCTGTGCGCGCAGAAGCTCCCGGCGGCGCGCGCGGCACCGGGCGCACCGGCGAGCGCCGCGAGCTCGCCGTAGGTGACGACCTCGCCGCGCGGGATCGTGCGGAGCGCGGCCGCGCAGCGCGTGAGGAACGGGGTCTGGTAGTCGAGGTCGACCGGCACGGTCTCGAGCGGCACCTGGTCGCCCGCGAAGTACGCCTGCAGCATCTGCACGACTTCCGTCACGAAGCCTCGATCTCTGCTTGACGCCTTCTGTGATACGACGGCCCCGGCCCCTTGCCCCGGGTGGGTGGGGGTTTGGGATGGGTCCTCGGGAGTAGTCGTCCCGTCCCGCGCCGTCCGCTCTGCTCGCGGCCACGGCAGCTCGTGCCACACGACGCGTGTCGTCGGCGACCACGAGCTCACCGACGCCCCAGCCCTCGACCTCGTAGGCCACCTGCGTCACCGCCACGACCCTGAATCTTAGGGAGGGGCGGCGGAGCAGTAGCTGTGCCGCAGGGCCGCGCTGGAGCGCCCCGAGACCGCGTCCTCAGTCGCGCCGATAGGACACCACTATCGGCGCTCCCTGCGTCCTTGTCTCGCGGCATCCATCGCACCCCTGCAGCGAGCACCACTCCACCGCCCCTCCCTACAATCGCCAGCAGTGAGCGCCCACGGCATCTTCCAGGTCCCCGAACCGCACAACGAGCCGGTGCTCGGCTACGAGCCCGGCAGCCCCGAGCGCGACGAGCTCCGGCGCCGCCTCGACGAGCTCTCCTCCCAGCGCCTCGAGATCCCGCTCGTGATCGGCGGCGAGGACGTCCAGACCGGCGACACGTTCGAAGCGGTCATGCCCCACAAGCGCAGCCACGTCCTCGCCGACGTCAACAAGGGCGGCGCGGCCGAGGTCGACCGCGCGATCGCCGCTGCGGCCGACGCCTGGGAGGACTGGTCGCGGACACCGTGGGAGGACCGCGCCGCGCGTCTTCCTCCGAGCGGCCGAGCTTCTCGCCGGCCCGTGGCGGCAGACGCTGAACGCGGCCACCATGCTCGGCCAGTCCAAGACCGCACACCAGGCCGAGATCGACGCCGCGTGCGAGCTCATCGACTTCTGGCGCTTCAACGTCCAGTACATGACACGCATCTACGAGGAGCAGCCGATCTCCTCGCCCGGCGTCTGGAACCGCCTCGAGTACCGGCCGCTGGAGGGCTTCGTCTTCGCCGTCACGCCGTTCAACTTCACCTCGATCGCCGGCAACCTCCCGACCTCGGTCGCGCTGATGGGCAACACCGTCGTCTGGAAGCCGGCCTCGACCGCGGCCGTCAGCGCGCACTTCCTCATGAAGTTGTTCGAGGAAGCCGGCCTGCCGCCCGGCGTGATCAACCTCGTCTCCGGCTCCGGCGCCGCCGTCGGCGACCCCGCGCTCGCGAGCGAGCACCTCGCGGGCATCCACTTCACCGGCTCGACTCCGGTCTTCCAGGGGATGTGGCAGACGGTCGGCCAGAACATCGCCCGCTACCGCAACTACCCCCGGGTCGTCGGCGAGACCGGCGGCAAGGACTTCATCGTCGCGCACCCGAGCGCCGACGCAGAGGCTCTCGCGACCGCGATCCTCCGCGGCTCCTTCGAATATCAGGGCCAGAAGTGCTCCGCCGCCTCGCGCGTCTTCGCGCCCGCGAGCCTCTGGCCGCAGGTGCGCGAACAGGTGGCCGAGGAGATCGGCGAGATGAAGATGGGCGACGTCGCCGACTTCTCGAACTTCGTCGGCGCCGTGATCGACGCGAGCTCCTTCGCGACGCAGAAGGAGGCGATCGAGGAGGCGAAGGCAGCCGACGGAAAGGCGTCGATCGTCGCCGGCGGCGGCTACGACGACAGCGACGGCTGGTTCGTCCAGCCGACCGTGATCGAGACCTCCGACCCCGACTTCCGCACGATGAAGGAGGAGCTGTTCGGTCCGGTCGTCACCGCCTTCGTCTACGACGACTCGCGCTACGAGGACACGCTCGACCTCGTCGACCAGGGGACGAGCTACGGGCTCACCGGCGCCGTCTTCGCCCGCGACCTGCGCGCGGTCGAGACGGCGCGCGAGCGGCTCCGCTACGCGGCCGGCAACTTCTACGTCAACGACAAGCCGACGGGAGCCGTCGTCGGCCAGCAGCCGTTCGGCGGCGCACGCGCGTCCGGCACGAACGACAAGGCGGGCTCGATGTGGAACCTGATCCGCTGGGTCAGCCCGCGCGCGATCAAGGAGACGTTCGTGCCGCCGCGCGACTACCGCTACCCGTTCCTCGGACCGGACGCCGAGTAGCTCAGCCGCGCCCCGCCCCACCACCGGCTTTGTGGAGCTGTGCGTAGACGCTGCGCGCGACCTTCGCCGGCACACCCGGAACGCCCTCGAGCTCATCGGGCGTCGCGGCGAGCATCGCGTCGACCGACCCGAAGTGGTTGAGGAGCGCCCTCCGCCGCGCCGGGCCGACGCCCTCGAGCTCGTCGAACAGCGACGCGAAGCCCCGCGACTCGCGCCGCTGCCGGTGGAAGCCGACCGCGAAGCGGTGCGCCTCGTCGCGGATCCGCTGCAGGAGCTGGAGGCCCGGGTCGTGCCGCGAGAGGACGACCGGCTTCGCCCGCCCCGGAACGAACACCTCCTCCTCGCGCTTCGCGAGCGCGATCACGGCGACGCGGGGCAGGTCGAACGTCTGCATCGCGGCGAGCGCCGCCGCGAGCTGGCCCTTGCCGCCGTCGACCACGACGAGGTTCGGCGTGGCCGCGAACGACTCGTCGTACTCCTCGGCAGTCGCCCCTTGCTCGAGGCGCGCGAACCGCCGCGAGACCATCTCCGCCCATCGCGGCGAAGTCGTCCATCCCCTCCTGGCCGCGGATCCCGAACTTGCGGTAGTGCGCCTTCTTCGGCAGCCCGTCCTGGAAGACGACGAGCGAGCCGACGTTGTCCTGCCCCATCGCGGTCGAGATGTCGAAGCACTCGATGCGGAGCGGCAGCGACTCGAGGTTGAGCGTCTCGCGCAGCTGCTCGAGTGCCTCGACACGCCGTAGCCGGCGCTGCTCGCCCTGCGCGAGGTCGCTCGTGAGCACGTGAAGCGCGTTCTCGTCGGCGAGCCGCTGCAGGCGGCGCTTCTCGCCGCGCTCGGCCGTGCGGATCTCGACCCGCGCTCCGCGCCGCTCCGACAGCAGCTCGGCGAGGGCCGAGAGGTCTCCCGCCTCGCTCGGCACGACGATCTGCGGCGGCACGCTCGGCGCGCTGCCGTAGTACTCGAGCCCGAACGACTCGAGGCTCGTCGTCACGTCCTGGCCGCCGACGTTCTCGAGATGGAAGGAGTGGCGGTCGACCATCTTGCCGCCCCGCAGCGGGAAGATCTGCACGACTGCGCGATCGCCCTCGGCAGCGAAGCCGATCACGTCCACGGTCCCGACCGACTGCCGCTCGACTGCCTGCCGCTCGACGAGATGCTGGACGGCGAAGAGCCGGTTGCGGTAGCGCGCCGCGTCCTCGAAGCGCTCCTCGGCCGCAGCCTCCTGCATCCGCCGCTCGAGCTCGCGCTGGATCGGCTTCACGTCACCGGAGAGGAACTCGATCACGCCGTCGACGATGCCGCGGTAGTCCTCCTGGGACACGTAGCCGACGCAGGGCGCGAGGCAGCGGTCGATGTGGTAGTCGAGGCACGGGATCCCGCTGTGGCGACCGGGCTTCGGCCCCTCGCACGGCCGGTAGCGGAAGACCCGGTTGAGGACGTCGAGCGTCTCGCGCACCTTCTTCGCGTTCGCGTATGGGCCGAAGTACCAGACGCCCGGCCGGTGCCGCTCTCGCGTGAACATCACACGCGGGTACTCGTCCTCGACCGTGACCGCGATGTACGGGAACGACTTGTCGTCGCGCAGCCGGACGTTGAACGGCGGCCGGTGCCGCTTGACGAGGTTCTGCTCGAGGTGGAGCGCCTCGACCTCGCTGCCGGTCACGATCACCTCGACGTCGGCGACTCGCGCCGGCAGGCTACGGATCTGCGCGCGCCCGTCCGTCGTCTTCTGGAAGTAAGAGCGGACGCGCGGCCGCAGCGACTTCGCCTTGCCCACGTAGAGGACGTCGCCGTCCGCGTCCCGGAACAGGTAGACGCCCGGCTTCGCCGGGAGCGACTTCAGCTGATTTTCGACCCGGGCGGCCACGACGGCCACCGTAGCCAAGGCCTAGACCGCTGCAGCCACCGGTTCGGGCGCGGCTCCCGCGACGAGCACGCCGTCCTGGTAGACGCGCTCGATCCGGCCCGCCAGATCGCGGAAGTCGAGCGGGTCGCCCGAGACGACGACCAGGTCGGCGCGCTTCCCCGGCTCGATCGTGCCGAGAGTGCGGCTCAGCCCCATCAGCTCGGCGGCGGTGCGCGTGGTCGCGACGAGCACGTCCTCCGGGCTCATGCCCCCGTCGGCCATCAGCTGGAGTTCGTCGAGGTTCGTGCCGTGCGGGACCACTCCCGCGTCGGTACCCATCGCCACCTTGACGCCCGGCTTCGGCAGCGCGGCGGAAGGAGTCGCGGTGCGCGTCGATCACCTCGCGCGCCTTGCTCACCGCCCCCTCGGGGATGCCCGCACCCGCCTCTGCCGCCTTGATCACTCCCAGCGGCGCGACAAGCGTCGGCACGAGGTACGCGTCGTGGTCGAGCATGAGCTGGATCGCCTCGTCGTCGAGGTAGATGCCGTGCTCGATCGAGCGCACGCCCGCGCGGACGGCGCTCTTGATCCCCTCCGTCGACTGGGCATGCGACATGACCCAGAGTCCCGCCGCACGCGCCTCGGCGACGATCGCCTCGATCTCCTCGACGTCGAAGCCGGGCTGCTGCGGCTTGTCGGTCGGGGAGAGAACCCCGCCGGACGTCGCGATCTTGATCACCTCGGCGCCGGCGCGCACGAGCTCGCGCACCTTCCGCCGGATCTCGTCCGGCCCGTCGACGATCGAGGTCGGAACGCCCGGATACGCAGGAAAGATCTCGGCTTGCGCGCCCGAGGGGAGCCAACCGTCGCCGTGGCCACCCGTCTGGCTCAGCATCGTGATCGAGATCTGCAACCGCGGCCCGGCGCACGATCCCCTCCGCGAGCGCCCGCTTGACGCCGAGGTCCGCGCCGCCGGCGTCGCGCACGGTCGTGATGCCTATGCGAAGGGTTGCCTCGAGGTTCCGGATCGCGTCGTAGAAGCGGTACGAGAACGGCTCCTGCATCAGCCTCCAGACGTCCACGTGACCGAACATGACGTGCACGTGCGTGTCGAAGAGGCCGGGAAGGAGCGTCGAGCCGGCGACGTCGACCTGCTCGTCGCCGTCGAGCCCGACACCGACCTCGACGATCTGCCCGTCGACCACCGCGACGTCGGCCTCTGCGACTCCCGCGCCGGTTCCGTCGAACACGCGTCCGCCGGCGAATACCGTCCTCACCTGGGCTCCTTTCGCTCGCTCGTGCAGGAGAGAAGAGCCTATCGCCGCGGGTTAGCATTCGAGCCGTGGAGGGCCAGTACGTCGCGTACACATTCTACCGCGTCGACCCGGCGTGGCGGCGGCTGATGCCGCCCGATGCGCGCCAGGCCCAGAAGGAGGAATTCGCGGAGGTGGTGGACTCGTTCGGCGAGCGCTTCGAGCACCTGCGCGCGTACACGACTGCAGGCGTGCGGCCGGACACCGAGTTCTTCCTCTGGAAGATCACCGACCGCTACGACGACCTCGAGGAGCTCGGCGCGGCGCTGAACGGAACCGCGCTCGCCGGCTGGCTCGAGACGCCGTACTCGTACCTCGCGACGACAAAGGCTTCGCAGTACACGAGCGCCCGCAAGGCGCGGAAGATCACGCCACACGGCCTCCCCTACCTCGTCGTCTATCCCTTCACGAAGGTGCGGCCGTGGTACGCGCTGCCCGAAGCCGATCGGCAGCGGGCGATGGACGAGCACATCCGCATCGGCCGCGAGGAGTTCCCCGGGATCAAGAACCACACGACGTACTCGTTCGGGATCGACGACCAGGAGTTCATGACCGCCTTCGAGTGCGAGGAGCCGGCCGACTTCATGCACCTCATGCTGCGGCTGCGCGACAGCGAGGCGTCGCGTTACACCGAGCGGGACACGCCGATCTTCGTCGGCCGCTACGTGCCGGTCCGCGAGGCGCTCGCGGCGCTCGACGGCGCTGCCGCTCGCGTCGAGATCTAGACGTACGTGTGCTGGTCGCGCCAGGTGCGCCACATGGCGATCCCGCAGAGAGCGAGGATCGCGACGAAGGCGAGGATCTGGTAGCCGACCGCTCCGCCGTACCAGTAGAGGCCGACATCCGCGACCGCCACCACCGCCGCGCCGTAGAAGACCCACTGCGCGCGCGGCGACCACATCGAGATGCCCTCGCGCTGCTCGCGCCAGGTGAGGAAGATGAAGTACGCGATCGCAAGAACGAAGGCGACGCGCGCGAGGATGTAGAGCGCGGCCAGGGTCTGCTCGAGCTGGAAGACGACGACGAGCCCGGCGATCGCCGCGAGGATCAGCATGCCCCGCAAGAACGGGTTGATACGCGAGAACCGGCTCATGTGGCGGTCAAGTACGCCCGCACCGCGAGCGCTCCTGCCACCAAGGTAGCGCCCGTGAACCACGCGAGCCGTCCGCGCCGCTCGGTTGGCGCGTACATCCAGGGCGCGAGCACCGCGAGCAGCGACAGCGTCCCGTAGAGGTAGTGGAGCTTGTCGGCCGCTCGATGGTGGCTGGAGAGGAGCAGCAGCCCGAGCCCGACCTGAGCGATGAGCAGCGTCTGGGCGAGCGCGAGCAGGTGCGTGAGCAGCCCGCGCGGCTCCCTGTGGCGGTAATACGTCCACGCTCCCGCCGCCGCCGCCCCGAACGTCGCGGCGAGGACCGCGAACGCGACGGCATGGTGGACGCCGACCATGGCCGGCGCAGCCTACCGGGGCCGGTTACTCGCTCTCGGTCTGGCCCGGGTCGGGCGCCGGGACAGGGGGCGTCCCCTCGTCGGGCGGCGGGTATGCCTCCGGGACCTCCGCCGGCTGGGGCGGGTTGCCCTCGTCCGGCGGCGGATACGGAGGGCTCGGCTCGTTGGGCGTGACCATGATCGTCTCCTGTACCGGGAGACGCGCGCGCCTAATCCTCTCGTCGGCGCCGGCGAGCCGCTCCGCGAGCTCGTCCTCGATGCGCTTCCCCTCCTGCTCGAGCTCCACCAGGCGCTCCCGGGCCTGCTTCTCCGCGGCCTTGTCCCCCCGCCAGACGGCATCGCCGAGCGCCTGGAGCGCGGGGCCGCGCTCGACGGAGATCGCGTCGAGCCGCGACCGCGTGCGCCAGCGGCTGAGCGACGCGTCGAGCCTTGTGCGCCACACCTCCGCGGTGGTCGCGGCGTGCGCGCGGCCGTCGGCCGCCAGGCGCGACGAATGCTGCTTCCAGGCGTCGGCGCTGCGACGGGTCGCCTCCCCGAGCGCGGCGAGCAGGATGATCGCCAGCAGCAGCAGCACGATCCCCCACGCCCAGCCTCCGGTCGCGAACAGGCCGATGGCGGCCCCGAACGCGGCGAAGCCGAGGCAGAGGAGGACGAAGCGCGCGGGCAGCCCGAGCCAGCGCCGCTCGACGTTCTCGTGCACGACGGGGCCGGGAAGGGTCTCGACGGGAGGCAGATCGCTCACGGGGGTGCCGCAGCTCGAGCAGAAGCGTGCGCCGGGCGCAAGCTCCTCGCCGCAATTACGGCACGCGCTGACCTCGATCGGCGACGCGCTCATGCTGGGCCTGTTCCCCGCCCTCCAGCGCCCGTAACACTTCCGCAGCCCGCCTGCGGAGCGGCCCCACCTGCGCCCGGTAGTCCTCGTCCGAGACCTTGCCCGTGCGGTGGTCGAACTCGAGCTCCTTCAGCGCCGCGAGCGCGCGATCCCGCTCCTCGGCGAGCGCGAGCCGCTTCCGCGCCTCCGGGGCGAGCTCGTCGAGCCGGTCGCTCGCGGGAGACGGATCGCGGAGGAACGGGCGCGCGACGAAGACGACGGCGACGACCGCGAGCATCGCGCCGACGGCGAGCGCCCAGCCCATCTCAGATTCCCGCTGGAGCCGCGCCGGCGGCGTACCGCGCGGCGAGCCGGCGCTGCTCGACCGCGTCGGGCCACATCGCGATCAGCGCGCCCGCGACGAAGACGAATCCGGCGACCCAGATGAGGTTGACGAGCGGCTTCACGAACACCTTCACGTCGATCTTGTTCGTGTGCTTCCCCGCGAGCTGCGCGGTCGTGAAGACGTCTCCGAGTGAGCGCGGATCGTGGTAGATCGACGCCTCGTTCGCGGGGCCCTCGATGAAGTAGTTGTTCATCCCGGGGTCGAGGCGGAAGCGCTCGCCGTGGCCGGACACCGCGAGGAGGGCCCGGAAGCCGGTGTAGTTCGACCCTTTCACGCCGTTGAGCCCGGTGTAGGTGAGCGTGTAGCCGGCGGCCTCGATCGACTGCCCCGGCCGCAGTACCTGCTCGCGCTGCGTCTGGTACGCGCTCGAGCCGGCGATGCCGATCGCGAGGAGGACGATCGCAGCGTGGACGATGTAGCCGCCGTAACGCCTTCGATTGCGTGCGATCAGGCGGAAGATGCCGCCTGCAGCCGCCCGCCCACGTACGAACTCGAGGACGATCGATGCGGCGACGAAGGCCGAGAACGTGTACGTGAGCAGGCCCGGCCACGAGCTCCCGAAGCCGAGCGCCAGGAGTGCGACACCGGTCGCGACGGCCACCGCGAACGGGATCACGAACGTCTTCCCGAGCGAGCGAAGCGACGCCCTCCGCCACGCCACGAGCGGCCCGAGCCCCATCAGCAGCAGCAGCGGCAGCCCGAACGTGTGGAGGAAGAAGTCGTAGTACGGCTTCGAGACCGAGCGCGTCTCGCCGCGCACGGCGTCGGAGAGGATCGGGTAGAGGACGCCCCAGAGGATCGTCAGGGCGAGGGCGACGAGCAGCAGGTTGTTGTAGAGGAACGTCGCCTCGCGCGAGACGAGCGACTCGAGCTTCGTCTTCGTCCGCAGCAGCGGCAGGCGCCAGCGGATCAGCGCGATCGAGAGGAAGATCATCAAGCCGAGGAAGGCGAGGAACCAGCCGCCGATCGAGCTCTTCGAGAACGAGTGGATCGAGTTGATCACGCCCGAGCGCGTGAGGAACGTGCCGAACAGCGAGAGGTTGAACGCGAGCGCGACGAGGACCATGTTCCAGACCTTCAGCATCCCGCGCTTCTCCTGGATCATCACCGAGTGGAGGAACGCGGTCGCCGCAAGCCACGGCATGAGCGCCGCGTTCTCGACCGGATCCCAGGCGTAGTAGCCGCCCCAGCCGATCTCGACGTACGCCCAGTGGGCGCCGATCAGCTGGCCGACGCCGAGGAACGTCCACGCGGCGAGCGTCCAGCGCCGTGTCGCGACGATCCAGCGCTCGTCCGTCCGGCCCGAGAGGAGCGCGCCCATGGCGAAGGCGAACGGCACCGTGAGCCCGACGTAGCCGAGGTAGAGCAGCGGCGGGTGGGCGAGCATGTACGGGTTCTGCAGGCTCGGCACCATCCCGTTCCCGTCCGCCCGTGTGGGCTGGAGGCTGAACGGGCTCGAGACGAAGCAGAGCATGAAGGCGAAGAAGACGGCGACGAGCCCGAAGACGGGAACCGTCCACGCGACGAGCTCGCGGGAGCGGCGGTTGAGCCAGACGGCGAGCCCCGCGTAGCCGGTGAGGACGAGCAGCCAGAGCAGGAGCGATCCCTCCTGGCCGCCCCAGAACGCGGACAGCGCGTAGCCGAGAGGCAGCTTGTGGCTCGTGTGCTGCCAGACGTAGACGAAGGTCATGTCGCGGCGGCCGAGTGCGACGAGCAGGATGATGGCCGCGACGAGCGTCACCGGGAACGCGGCGAGCAGCGCGTTCTGCGCCGACAGGGCGAGCCGGCGGCGCCGCTTCCACGCGGCGTACGAGCCCGCGACCAGCGCGTATAGCGACGAGGCCGAAGGCGAGGAGCAGTGCGGCGCGCCCGAGCGGGGCCATCGGCTAAGTGTTGGAGGACTTCGCCGGCGCGTAGTGGTCGGGGCACTTCGTGATCATCGAGCCCCGCTTCGCGACGAAGACCCCGTTCCGCAGCTTTCCCTCGACGACGAGATCGGCCCCGGTCTTGAACTGGTCCGGCACGGCGCCGCGGTACATGACCGGGACGCGCGCCGCCGTCCCGCGGCCGATGTCCTTGAGCCGGAAGCGCAGGCCGCCCTGGTACGCGTTGCCCTGTGGCCTGCCGACGACCTTGCCGACGAGCGAGACGTTGCCGGTGTGGCCGGCAACAGTGCTCGGCGTGAGGTTGGCGACGCCGTTTCCGGCGAGTGCCGTGTAGACGACGAAGATGGCGAGCGCGGCCGCCACCGAGAGGGCGATCACGAGCCGCGCAGGACTGGCTCCCACGCGCGCATCGTAGCCCTCGCGCGCCCGCGGGAGCGGCAGACCTAGCTAGCTCTTCCGCGTCTTGGCCGGCGTGCGGGCCGGAATGCGGTACCCGTGCTCGTGGCAGAGCGAGCCCGGCGCGTCCTCGGTGAGCGCGTCGCAGTAGCCCTTGCCGTACGCGGCCCGGAGGAAGGCGGCGACGACCTCGAGGTTCCATTCCGTCACGTCCAGGGTCTCGCGCCAGAGGTCGGCGAGACGGAGGTCGATGTCGAGCTCGAGCAGGTCGATTCTGGAAGGGCTCTTGGGCATGGCAAAAACGTAGAAACAGGGTCGGACGGCATAGGCTCCTCGAATGAACGTAGGCTCGACGGAGCTCACAAAGAGCGGAGGCGCCGGCTTGGCCGGCGCCGGGAGCGGACATAGCTGAGATCCGCTACGGCCCCGGCGGGCTGCCCGAGGCGCCGACGTTCGAGGAGGCGTTCGCGGCGCTCGCGGCAGAGGGTTACCGGGCCTGCGAGGTCGGCTTCGTCAGCGGCTTCTGGCTCGACTACGAGACGGCGCCGCTGTTCGGCGCCGCAGCCGCCGCCGAGGACGTTGCCCTCTCCGTGCACGCTCCGCTCGCTGCCTTCATGGGCCACGCCGACCGCGGCAAGAAGTTCAAGATGGCGCTCGGGATGCTCGACCACACCGCGGGCCTCGCCCAGGCCTGCGGCGCGCGGCTCATCGTCTTCCATCCGGGCTTCCTGCTCGGCCGCGAGCGGGAGCGGGCGATCGCAGACGTCGTCGACCAGCTCGGCGATCTCCGCGAGCGGCTGGAGGCGAAGGCCCGCCTCGTCCCCTTCGGCGTCGAGGTGATGGGCCGGGTCCGCGACCTGGGCACGGTGGACGACGTGCTCGCGATCGCGGCCGCCGTCGACTTCGTCCGGCCGGTGCTCGACTTCGCCCACATGCACGCGACGAGCGACGGCGCCTTCCTCGAGGCTGACGCGTTCGCCGGCGCGCTAGCCGGCGCGGACGCCGTGCTCGAGCCGGATGCGCCGTTCCACATCCACTTCAGCGACATCCAGTACGCGAACCGCAACGAGACGAAGCACCTCCCGTACGGCGAGGGGACGCTGCGGGCCGAGCCTCTGCGCGAGGCGCTCGCGCGCTTCGAGCGGCCCGCGACCGTGATCAGCGAGGCGCCCGACGCCGTCTCGACGCGGTTGATCGGGGACGTGCTCCTCGCGCCCGCGTAGCATCGCGGCCGTGCTCGATCCCAAGGTCTTCAAGGCGTACGACGTGCGCGGGATCTATCCCGACGAGCTCGACGAAGCCGGCGCGGAGGCGATCGGGCGCGCCTACGTCGAGCAGTTCGAGCCGCGCCGGATGGCGGTCGGCCGCGACATGCGCCTCTCGTCACCCGCAATGCAGGAGGCGCTGATGCGCGGCGCCGCCGCGGCCGGGGCCGACGTCCTCGACCTCGGGCTCGTCGGCACCGAGATGGTCTATTTCGCGGTCGGCTCGCTCGGTCTCGAGGGCGGCGCGATGGTCACGGCCTCGCACAATCCGAAGGAGTACACGGGGATGAAGCTCGTCCGCCGCGGCGCGTTGCCGGTCGGCGGCGAGTCCGGCCTCCTCGACGTCCGCGATCGCGCCATGTCCGCAGCGGACCCGTCCGGAACCAGGTTCCGGACGGGTCCCGAAGGGACAATCGAGGCGCACGACATCTGGCCCGCGTACGTCGATCGCGTGCTGTCGTTCGTCGACATCGCCGCGATCAAGCCCCTCAAGGTCGTGATCGACGCGGCGAACGGGATGGCCGGGGCGATGCTTCCGCCGGTGCTCGAGCGCCTTCCGATCGAGACCGTCCGCTGCTACTTCGAGCCGGACGGCTCGTTCCCGAACCACGAGCCGAACCCGCTGCTGCCCGAGAACCGCGAGTTCATCGTCGGCAAGACGCTCGAGGAGGGCGCCGACCTCGGCGTGGCCTTCGACGGCGATGCCGACCGCTGCTTCTTCGTCGACGACACGGGCGAGTTCGTCCCCGGTGACTTCGTGACCGCGCTGTTCGCCGAGAGCGTGCTCGAGAAGGAGCCCGGCGCGAAGGTCATCTACGACGTGCGCGCAAGCCGCGCCGTGCCCGACGCGATCGAGCGCGACGGCGGAGTCGCGCTGATGAACCGCGTCGGCCACGCCTTCATCAAGGCGCGGATGCGCAAGGAGGATGCCGCCTTTGCGGGCGAGGTCTCCGGTCACTACTACTTCCGCGACTTCAGCCAGGCGGACTCGGGCGTCGTCCCTTTCCTGCTCATGCTCGAGCTGATCTCGAAGAGAGGCCGGCGGCTGTCGGAGATCCTCGCCCCGCTCCGCTCGCGCTACTTCATCACGGGCGAGCTGAACACGCCGGTGCCGGACGTCGCGCTCAAGCTGCAGGAGCTGAAGGAACGCTACGCCGACGGACGCGTGTCCCACCTCGACGGAATCTCCGTCGACTACGACGAATGGCACTTCAACGTCCGTCCCTCGAACACCGAGCCGCTCCTGCGGCTCAACCTCGAGGCGATGTCGGAGGAGCTCATGGAGCAGAAGCGCGACGAAGTGCTCGAGGTGATCCGCTCGTGAGCGGCGAGTACGCCTTCTCGACCCGTACGCGGGTCGGTTTCTCCGACACGGACGCCCAGGGGATCGTCTACTACGGCCGCTACAACCCCTACTTCGACCTGGCACGCGTCGAGTACCTCCGCTCGCTCGGTCTCCTCGTCCACGAGGCCGGCGGCGAGTTCGTGATGCGTGCGAACGACGTCGAGTACTTCGCCCCGGCCCGCTTCGACGACGAGCTCGAGATCCACATCCGGGTCTCGCGTATCGGGCGGACGAGCATGACCTACGAGTTCGCAGCGTTCAAGGTGCCGGAGGGGACGCTGCTCGTCACCGCCCACCAGACCCTCGTCTTCATCGACCTCGACAAGCGCCGCCCGATCCCGATTCCCGACGCGTACCGGGCCCCGTTCGATGTCGGCTGACGCAGACGACCTGCTGCGCCGAACGGTGTCGGAGCTCTCCGCCCGGGAGGACTGCGCCTGGGCCGGGATCTACTTCGTCGAGGACGACCGCCTCGTGCTCGGGCCGGAGGCCGGCCGTCCTGATCCCGAGCGGCGCACGACCGTTCCCGTCCTGTGGCGCGACACGCGCGTCGCCGAGCTCGCGGTGGACGGCGATGTCGAGCCGGCCGAGCTCGAAGCCGTCGCCGAGCGCATCGCCGACCTCTGTCTCGTCGGCTGGGACACCGGCGGCGAGGTGTGGCAAAGCTGACGATCCCGTCCCTCGTTCGAGTGAGAGAGGGCGCACCAGCACTCGCGTCTCCCCCGAACGGGGTAACCCGGGGTTGGTGACCCTGGATCCCTCGAACGAGGGACGCTCTTAGGACGGCGTGACGCGGCGGGCGTCGAAGACGCCGTCGATGTTGCGCAGCGCCGTGAGCAGGCCGCGGAGCGCCTTGACGTCGCCGACCTCGGCGACGTACCAGTTCCGGGCCATCTGGTCTTCGACGGTGCCGCCGTAGGAGACGATGTTCGAGCCGTGCTCGGCGAACGTCCGGGCAACGTCCTCGAGCAGGCGCGGGCGGTCCCAGGAGTCGACGGCGATCTGGACGCGGAAGCTCTGGCTGCCGCCTCCCTCCCACTCGACCGGCGTGAACCGTTCCGGGTTGCGGCGCAGCGCGCGCACGTTCGGGCAGTCGCCGCGGTGGATCGTGATCCCCTTGCCGAGCGAGATGTAGCCGACGATGTCGTCACCCGGAACCGGTGTGCAGCACTTGGCGAGCCGGACGAGCACGTCGTCGACGCCGATCACGTTGATGCCGTAGCTGTCGCTGCCGGCCGCTTCCCGCGCCCGCGGCTTCTTGACCGGCACCTGCTCCTCGGCGACCTCGCCGACCTTGAGCTGCTGGAGGACCTTGTCGACGATCTTCGAGGCGGTCAGCTTCCCCGAGCCGAGCGCGATGTAGAAGTCCTCGGCCTTCTTGAAGCCGGACTCCCGGATCACTCCGGCGAGGACGGCCGAGCCGGAGAGCTTCTTGTACGGGAGGTTCTGGCCCTTGAGCGCGTTCTCGAGCAGCTCGCGGCCCTTCGCCTCGAGATCCTCCTTCTGCTCGCGGGAGAAGAACTGGCGGATCTTGTTCCGGGCGCGCGACGAAGCGACGAGCGAGAGCCAGTCGCGGGAGGGGCCGCGGGCAGCGGACTTGCCCGTGAGGATCTCGACCCGGTCGCCGCTGCGGAGGCGGTAGTGGAGCGGAACGATCCGCCCGTTCACCTTCGCGCCGACCGTGCGGTGACCGACGTCGGTGTGCACCGCGTAGGCGAAGTCGATCGGCGTCGCGCCGGCCGGCAGCGTCTTCACCTCGTCCTTCGGCGTGAAGACGAACACCTCCTCGTCGAAGAGATCGGTGCGGAAGCTCTTCACGAACTCGCGCGCGTCGGACTCGTCGGCGTGGATGTCCATGAGCTGCCGCACCCAGGCGTTCCACTCCTCGGCGGCGTTCTTCGAGCGGCGTCCGTCTCGGACGTAGGACCAGTGCGCGGCGACTCCGAGCTCGGCCGTCTCGTGCATCTCGCGCGTCCGCACCTGGATCTCGAGCGGACGCCCCTCCGGACCGATCACGGTCGTATGGAGGGAGCGGTAGCCGTTGAACTTCGGCATCGCGACGTAGTCCTTGAAGCGGCCGGGCATCGGCTTCCAGAGGGAATGGATGAGGCCGAGCGCGCCGTAGCAGTCGCGCGTGCCCTCCTCGCCTTCGCGCTCGACGATCACGCGCATCGCGGTGAGGTCGTAGATCTCGTTGAACTCGCGGCCCTTGCGGGCCATCTTGTCGTAGATCGAGTAGAAGTGCTTCGCGCGGCCGGAGATGTCGACCGGGATGTCGACCTTCTCGAGCTCGCGCCGCAGAACGTCGGCTGCCTCGGCGACCTGGCCTTCACGGTCGGCGCGTCGCTCGGCGACCATCGTCTTGATCTCCGAGTACTTGCGCGGGTGCAGCGTCTGGAAGGCGAGGTCCTCGAGCTCCCACTTGAGCGCGTGGATGCCGAGCCGGTGGGCGAGCGGCGCGTAGACCTCGAGCGCCTCCCTCGACTTCTGGATCTGCTTCTGCTTGCCGAGGTACTCGATCGTGCGGAGGTTGTGGAGGCGGTCGGCGAGCTTGACGAGGATGACACGCACGTCCTCGGCCATCGCCACGACCATCTTCCGGTAGTTCTCGGCCTCCGCCTGCTCGCGGGTCTGGAACTGGACGCGCGTCAGCTTGGTGACGCCGTCGACGAGCGCGGCGATCTCGTCGCCGAACTCCTCGCGCAGCGTGTCGAGCTCGACGCCGGTGTCCTCGACGACGTCGTGGAGCAGCGCGGCGGCGATGGTCTGCTCGTCCAGGCGCAGGCCCGCGCAGATCGAGGCGACCCCGACGGGATGCGTGATGAACGGCTCGCCCGAGCGACGCAGCTGGCCCTCGTGTGCGGCTGCGGCAAAGCGAAAGGCGCGCGTAACGAGCTCGACGTCGACGTCTGCACGCTGTGCGGCAAGCTCGGTGAGCAGCGCTTCGAGGAGCTCTTCGTGCCTCTCACCTGCCTCCAGCGTCGTCACTGTCTCAGTGTACTCCGGGGTTTCGGGGGCTAATGCCGGTGGGAGGAACGGTCGTTAAAGGAGCGAAGTGACGGTTCCCATGCCCAGATTTCCCCGCTTCAGGAGGCGCCGCAACGCCCTCCGCCTCGCGCTCGCGCTCGCTCAGTGCCTGAACGGCTCGGAGTAGACGACGCGCCCTTGCGGCAGCGTCGCCTCGGGATCGAGCACTGCCACCTGGACCGCCGCGTCGTGCAGCGCCTCCGGCGGCGGTAGCAGGCCGAGCTCGTCCGCGCGGACGAAGCCGAACCGGCCGTAGTAAGCAGGGTTGCCCTCGACGAGCAGCAGCGGCTCGCCGCGTGCGCGGACGGCGTCGAGCGAGGCGCGGACGAGCGCCGAGCCGTGGCCGCGTCCCTGATGCTCAGGAAGGACGCCGAGCGGCGAGAGCTGCAACAGCTGTGGCGAGCCGCCCTCGAGCCAGTTCCAGGTGTTCATCACGTGGCCGACGAGGGCGCCACCCTCCTCTGCCACGAACGAGAGCCCGGGCTCGTACCACTCGCTCGCGCGGAGCTCCCGCGTGAGCCGCGCCACGCGGTCGCCCTCGTCACCGAAAGCGGCACGGTGGATCTCGGGAATCGTCGCCCAGTCTGCGTCGGTCGCGACCCGGATCACGCCGCTGCCGCGAGCGGCGGTTCGGCCGCGAGCAGGGCGCGGAAGCGTGCCGACTCGAGCAGGTCGCGTCGAGGGCCGCCCTCGACGATGCGGAGCTCGTCGAAGATCGCTGCCGCCTCGGCGTCGCGCGCGGACTCGGGTTTCTTCCACTCGGCCGCGAGCCAGGCGCGCAGCTCGCGGTACCTAGGCGCCGCGCCGAAGATCCGCCGGACGACGAGCTGGGGCGCGACCGTCCCGTTCCAGTGGTTCTCCTCCAAACGGAACGCGACGTCGTAGAGCGCGTCCGGCCGGAGCACCTCGAGGCGCGAGCCCTGCCCGAACGCGATCGCGCTGCCGGCGTCGCGGCCGTCCCGCCGGACGCGAAAGCGAAGATGCTTGCCGTCACCCACGGTCGCTAGCTCGGCGAGCCCGCAGCCGGGAGCGAGCAGCGTCGGCGCCGGGTTGCCGAGCCCGAATGGTGCAAGCCTCGCAAGCTCGGCGCAGAGGTCGAGGGAGAGATCCGCTCCTCGCGCCACGACGGCATCGATCGACGCCACCGGCGCGAGGTCCTCCTCGTCGAGCACCGTGGCCGCCTGCTCGGCAAAGGCCTCGGCGAACGCGTCGACGTTCTCCTCCGCGATCGACAGGCCCGCAGCGGCGCGGTGACCGCCCCACCGCCCGAGCAGACCGGCGCACGCACCGAGGGCGGCGTGCAGGTCGAACGTGGGGATCGAGCGGCCGGATCCCTTCCAGTCGCCGTCCGTGCCCGCGATGAGGACGACTGGGCGGTGGTAGCGCTCGACGAGCCGCGAGGCGACGATGCCGATTACGCCCTCGTGCCAGTCGGCCCCGGCCACGGCGTAGGCCCGGCGAGCACGCTGCTCGGGCGGCCACGCCTCGACCTGGGCCACGGCCTCGCGGAGGATGCGGCCCTCGACGGCCTGGCGTTCGCGGTTCAGCTCTTCGAGCGAGTCGGCGAGCCGGCGCGCCTCGTCCTCGTCCTCGGTGAGGAGCAGCTCGAGCGCCTCGCGCGGATGGCCGAGGCGCCCGGCCGCGTTCAGGCGCGGCGCGAGGCGGAAGCCGACGGCCCCGGCGTCGACCGTGGCCGGATCGACACCCGCGCTCTGCATGAGGGCGCGCAGACCGGGCTTCGCCGTGCGCGCGAGCGCACGCAGCCCGGCGATGGCGAGCGAGCGGTTCTCGTCGATGAGCGGGACGACGTCGGCGATCGTCGCGAGCGCCACGAGGTCGAGGTGACGCCGCGGAATCTCTGAGTCGACGCCGAAGAGGGCTTGTCCGAGCTTGTAGACGACTCCGGTGCCGCAGAGCTCGGGAAATGGGTACTCGGATGGGCGAGTAGCGACGATGGGACAGTCGGGCAGCGTCTCGGCCGGCCGGTGATGGTCCGTGACGACCACGTCGAGGCCGCGCTCTTTCGCCTCGGCCACCTCGGCGACGGCCGTGATCCCGCAATCGACGGTGAGGACGAGCCCGCAGCCCTCGTCGGCGAGCCGAGCGAGCGTCTCGCCGCGGACGCCGTAGCCCTCGTCGAAGCGACTCGGCAGATGCCAGGCGACCTCTGCGCCGAGCTCGCGCAGGAGGAGGACCGCGAGCGTGGTGGCGGCGATGCCGTCGACGTCGTAGTCGCCGTGGACACAGATCCGGCGGCCCTGCTCGACGGCGGCACGGATCTGCGCGCAGGCGGCCTCCATGTCGCCCAGCAGGAACGGGTCGTGCGGCGGCTGCTCCCCGTCGAGGAAGCGGCTCGCCACGGCGGGATCGGAGTAACCGCGCCGCACGAGCACGGCGGCCGTCAGCTCGGAGATCCCGAGCTCGCGAACGAGCGCTGCCTGGGCGTCAGGCGGGCAGTCGGCGAGTGTCCAGGTGCCTTCGTGCATGTGTAGCCAAGCTACGGGGACGGGCGGACGGAATCGGCTCCGACGCCTGGCCGGAGGAGACAGCCGGTTCGCGATCGCCGGGCTCTCGTGACGAAGCCACGACTCACGCGTCACCGGTGAAGCGACACGCTTCACCGGTCCCCGGGTGGGTGGGGGTTTGGGATGGACTCTGCGGCTGTCCGCCGCGGGTTACAGGACCCGCGACGAGATCGACCGCCTGCTAGCCGCCCTCGTTCGGGAGCTTGACGCCGAGCACGGTCAGCGCGACGAGTAGCCCGAGGCCGAGTAGCCAGTAGGCGAGCACGCGCCGGGGATGACGCGACTCCCGCAGCGAGTTGAGCGCCACCTTGCTCCACAGGAGGACGAGGCCGATCGCAGCGGCTCCGGCGACCACGATCACGGGCGCGAGATAGACCGCCTTCTCGAACGGCCACGAGAGCGCCCAGGCGGTCAAGGCGACGAGCGCGAGGACGGCCGCGAGCGCCGCCGCGATAGCGCAATACCCGCATGCCGTCAGGGTACGCTGCCGCCGTGGAAGCGGCCGGCAATTACCACTCCGGCGACGACTACATCGTCGAGTTCCTCGGCTACCGCTTCTCCTTCAGCAGCCTCGACTTCGAGGAGCGGGTCACCGCAGCGGCGGTCCGCCTCGGCCTCGTCTCCGATCCCGAGTTGGACGAGGACGAGACCGCAGACCTCGTGGAGCTCGTCGAGCGGGACGCGATCGAGACGCCCCGCAGCCCTCTCGGCGAATACCTCGTCCGGCACTGGGACGCGCTCGCGCTCGTCCGCGGCGAGTCGCTCGTCTATTGGCTCAAGAAGCTCGTCTTCCGCGGCGCGTGGCTCGACCACCGCGTGAAGGAGGGCCTGCTCGAGGTGGACTGGGACGACGAGCGGCAGGACTTCACCTTCGCCGACACGAACGGCGGCCGCGCGCTGCTCGAGCTCCTCCCCACCCCGAGCTGGCACGAGCTCCAGTACCGGCGATGAGCGTCCCGCGCAGCTACGCGGTCGTGCTGCCGGCGTACCTGGCGGGCCCTGCTCGCGCTCGACACCCAGGTCTCGTTCCACGGGCAGCTCGCGCTCGGCGCGCTCACGTTCGCCGTGCTCGCCGTGGCGCTGCTGACCGCTCGCGCGGCTCGTGCGCGCTCAGGCCGTCGGCGTCGTGCTCTTCGCGACCGTCGGAGAGGTGACGGGCTCGCTCGTCTGGGGCGTCTACCACTACCGGCTGCACAACCTGCCGCTCTTCATCCCGCCCGCCCACGGGCTCGTCTATCTGAGCGGCATCGCGCTCAGCCGCAGCCTTCGCGCCCGCGCGGTCGTCTGGGCCGCCGCTGTCGGCGCTGCAGCCTGGGGGATCGCCGGCCTGACGGTGCTGCCGCGGCTCGACGTCGCCGGCGCCGTCGGCGTGCCGCTGCTGCTCGTGTTCCTCTGGCGGTCGCGCTCGCGGGCGACGTACGCCGGCGTCTTCCTCGTCGTCGCAGCGCTCGAGCTCTACGGGACGTCGATCGGGACGTGGCGCTGGGCTTCCACGCTGCCGGGTCTCGGGATCCCGGACGGGAACCCGCCGAGCGGGGTCGCGAGCGGCTACGTCTGGTTCGACGTGATGGCGCTGCTCGTCGCGCCCTGGCTCGTCTACTTCGGCGCCGGAACGCTGAAGCCGAAGCTCTCGGCCCTCTCGGGCGCGGTGCGCAGCTCGATCCGCCGCAGGGAGCCGATCGGAACGATGAGCGCTTCGGGCGCGTCGTCCCGCGCGTCCGTCACGTAGAGCGTCACCATCCCGAAGCCCGGCTCGGGCTCGATCCGCTCGAGCATGAATCGCGACCCGTCTGCGAGCTCGACCTCGACGACCGGCTTCTCCACGCCGTTGGCCTCGGCGAACGACGCGATCGCCTTGTGCAGCCGCTCGATGAACGCCTCGTGCGGCAGCTCGGCGTTGGGCGTCCACAGGTCCGGCACGCCGTGACCCTAGCTATCGCGTCCGATCCGGACGAGCCGCTCGACGACCTCAGAAAGCGGCTGCGTCGCGTCGATCTCGTGCGTGCACGTCGCGCGCAGTAGCGGTTCGATCTCGCGGAGATGCGTGAGGATCAGCTCACGCTCCTCGAGCGACTTCCCGTAGTCGTTGGTGGTGCGGCTCGAGATCCGGTCGAGGAGGACGTCCGCCGGCGCACTGAGGAGCACGACGGCGTCGAAGCGGTCGTAGAAGCGCCCCTGATTCGAGACCGTCCCTGACATGTAGAGGGTCGGCCCGTCCTCGGCGAGCAGTTGCAGGATCCGTTTCTCGTCCCACCATTGGCCGTCGTCGGCGTCCTCCACCGTCCACCCCGGCTCGTCGGTGTCGACGGTGCGGAAACCACGCCGTGCGAGCTCGGCGAGCGCGCTCGACTTGCCGGTCCCGGACATTCCGGTGACGAGGATTCGCCGCACGCCACGAGGTTAAGACAGCCAGCCTAGAAGAGGCGCGCGTCCGTCTCGGGCTGCCGGCGCCGCGCCGAGGTGGGCGCGGCCGAGCGCGGTGATCGTGCGTCCACGGGGTGTCCGCTGGATGAAGCCGAGCTGGAGAAGGTACGGCTCGTACACGTACTCGATCGTGTCCGGCTCCTCACCGAGCGCCGCGGCGAGCGTGCCGAGCCCGACCGGGCCGCCCTCGTACTTCTCCGCGATCGAGCGCAGCAGCTCGCGGTCGAGCCGTTCGAGCCCTGCCTCGTCGACCTCGAGCAGCTCGAGCGCCTCGCGCGCGATCGCTGTCGTGATCGCGCCCTGGTGCCGCACCTGGGCGACGTCCCTGACCCGGCGCAGGATCCGGTTCCCGACGCGGGGTGTGCCCCGCGCGCGGCCCGCGATCTCGTCGGCGGCCTCGTCGGCGATCTCGACGCCGAGGATCCCGGCCGAGCGGCGGACGATCGTGGCGAGCTCACCGTCCTCGTAGTAGTCGAGCCGGAACGTGATGCCGAAGCGGTCGCGGAGCGGCGAGGTGAGAAGGCCCGTGCGCGTCGTCGCGCCGACGAGCGTGAACGGCGGCAGGTCGAGCGTTAGCGTGCGCGCGGCCGTCCCCTGGCCCATGACGATGTCGAGCCGGAAGTCCTCGAGCGCCGGGTAGAGGATCTCCTCCGAGGCGCGGCTCAGGCGATGGATCTCGTCGACGAAGACGACGTCGCGCGCCTCGACAGCGGTGAGTATCGCCGCGACGTCCTTCCGCTCGAGCGCAGGGCCGGCGACCGAGCGGATCCCGACGCCGAGCTCCTCGCGGATGATGTGCGCGAGGCTCGTCTTGCCGAGCCCGGGTGGCCCGACGAGGAGGACGTGGTCGAGCGCATCGCCCCTCCCTTTCGCCGCCTCCAGCGCGATCGCCAGTTGCTCCTTCACGCGCGCCTGGCCGACAAACTCGTCGAGCCGGCGCGGCCGGAGACTCTGCTCGACCTCCTCCTCGTCGTCGCGCAGCGCCGGCGTCAGGAACTGGGTTGCTGCGTTCACGCGGCCTTCTTCAACGCGAGCCGGACGCGTTCCTCCGGTGGCAGCTCGGGATCGACCTCGGCGAGGGCACGCTCGGCGTCGAGCAGCGACCAGCCGAGCTCGACGAGGGCGTCTCGCGCCACGACGTGGTGCTCGCCGGATCCCTCGGCCGCCGGGACGAGCGCGGGATCGCCGAGCTTCTCCTTCAGCTCGAGCACGATCCGCTCCGCGGTCTTCTTGCCGATGCCGGGGATCGCCTGGAAGCGCGCCGAGTCGCCGCGCACGATCGCCCGGCGCAGCTCGGCGACGGGCGAGCCGGAGACGATCGCGAGCGCGACCTTCGGCCCGATGCCGCTGACGGCGAGGAGCTGGACGAACAGCTCCCGCTCGCTCCGGTCGGCGAAGCCGTAGAGCTGCAGCGCGTCCTCGCGCACGTGGAGGTACGTCTCCACCGTGATCTCGTCCGCGGAATCGCCTTTCCGCACGGCGGTCGGCGTCGCGTGGACGAGGTAGCCGACGCCGCCGACGTCGAGCACGAGCCCTTCCGGCGTGTTGGCGGCGGGCTTGCCGCGGAGGCGCGCGATCATGCGGCGCAATCGTACGCACGGGAACGGACGTTCCCTCTAGCCCGCCGCGGCGCGCAGAAGCGGCGGCGCGAGCGCATGGCAGATCGCGACCGCGAGCGCGTCGGCGGCGTGGTGCGGCTTCGGGAGCTCGGGGAGCGAGAGGATCATCCTCACCATCCGCTGCATCTGCTCCTTGTCGGCGCGGCCGTAGCCGCAGATCGCCTGCTTGACGCTGGCGGGCGCGTACTCGCGGCAGTCGACTCCCGCGTTGGCGGCCGCGACGAGCACGGCGCCGCGTGCCTGCCCGACGGAGAGCGCGATGCGGGCGTCGGCGCCGACGTACGACTCCTCGATTGCCACCGCATCCGGCGCGTGCTCGGCAATGAGCGCCGCCACGGCGTCGTGGATCGTCTTCAAACGGAGGACGGTGTCCTGCCCGGCGGGGGTCGACCAGCAGCCGTGCGCCACCTCCCTGAGGCGGCCTCCGCTTTCTTGGACGACTCCGTACCCGCAAGCAGCAGTCCCCGGATCGATACCTACGACCTTCACGACAGAAAGCTACGGACCCGATCGGACGAATCCTGTTCGAGCCGTGACCGGATGCGCAACAGCTCTGACACAGCGGGCGCTCGGGCGAGAGGACGCTCGCCCAGGCGAGGGTGGCTTGTACGCTCGCCGGGTGAGTGCTGAGGTCGAGGCGGTGCATGCCGAACGACGAATCCGTGACCGCCCCCTAGTCGATGGTGCGCGCGTCGTGAACGATTCGGCGTGACCATGCGTGTGCCAGGGACGATCGAGCGCGCTCGAATCCGCGTCACTGATGCCGCAGCGCGTGTCGGTGGGTGGGCGGGCGACCGCGATCCCCGCTCGGCCTCCGGGGTCGCGATCGGTGCGTGGCGGCGGTACCGCGCGGTCGAGGGGCCTCTGCAGTCGGCGCTCCTTTCCATCTACATCCTGGTGGCCGTCGTCCCGGCGCTGCTCGTCATGGAGGAGTACCTCGACCCACATCCGAACTCGCTCGCAAACTCGCTCGTCCATCACTACCGGCTCAACGCGTCGGCCTCGGAGTTAATCCACAACGTGCTGGGACAAGGTCGCTCGCACGAGCTCGGGTCAGCGTTGATCGCGATCGTGAGCGCGTTGGTGTTCGGAATCGGGTTCGGACGTGTCCTTCAGCTCGTCCACGTGCGGGCGTGGCAGCTCGACCTCCGAACCGGCGTGGCCGACCAGATTGGCTACGGTGCCGTCCTCGCCGGGCTGTATGGGCTGCTCACGCTGTTGCTGTTGCAGCTGAACGAGTTCCACACGCGCTCTACCGTCGTCAAGGCGTTGCTCGGCATTGTCTGGGCCGGATTCCTGACGCTGTTCTTCGTCGTTGTGCCCTGGCTGCTGACGCACAAGCAGATTGCCCCCCGAGACCTTTTCCCTGGCGCAGTCCTCACTGCGCTCGGTCTCATCGCCTTGATGGTGGTCTCGCGCTTCGTCATGCAGTTCTGGGTTGACCTCTACGCTCGCGATTACGGCGGCCTCGGCGTCGTGTTGGCCATCTACTTCTGGATCGCCTTCAGCTCGGCGGTCATCGTCTGGGCGGCAAGCCTCTCGCCGCCGCTGTCGGAACGACGCACGCTCAAACGCGCAGACGCTCCCCAGACGGGCTCAGTCAGGGGTCACTCCTGAACACTGGCCCAGTCCACGGCCCTCTTCTCTGGGGCCTTGACGTGTGTACGAGGGCGCACTACGTTCGCGCGATGATCGAGCTAGTCGCTGGGACGGCCGATACCTCCGCCGCAGCCCGGATCATGACGACGGTGCGGCGGTGGATCGTGATCGAGCCCGAGGCGATCGAGCACTCCCGTACGACGATTCCGATGTTCCGTGACTGGCTTGCGCTCCTCGACGGTGAGCCGGTCGGTGCCGGGTCGTGCTCACTCAACCTCGGAATGGAGGAGGACACGGCGGCTTTCGCAGTCGCTTGCGTCCTTCCCCAAGCGAGAGGCCAAGGAGTTGGGACGGCCATCTATAGGCAGGTTTCGTCACACGCGCGCGAGCTCGGCAAGTCCGAACTCATGACTTGGGGCTACGAGGATGACGCTGGCGGGGTCGCCTTCGCGGAGCTGCACGGCTTCACCATCGTGAAACGGAATCGCGGGCTGCGCCTGGTGCTCGACGGTTGCCCACGCCCGACCGTTGACCTGCCGTACGACATCACGATCACGACCCTCGCTGACAGCCCCGCGTTGGCCCGCGGGGTCTGGGAGACGGCCAGCGAGGCGATGCCGGACATCCCCTACTACGCCGTTCCCATGAGCGCCGGCTCTTTCGAGGAGTTTGCCGCACGTTCTTTTGCTGGCCCGAAGTACATCCCGGAGGCCACGTTCATCGCTGTCCGGGAAGGCGAAGTGATCGGGTACGCACAGCTCGCCTGGATGAGCCGCGCTGCCGGAATCGCCGACCACGCGATGATCGCAGTCCGCCGCGCCTGGCGCGGACGCGGAATCGCCAAGGCACTCAAGACACGACAGATCACGTGGGCACTCGACAACGGCCTCACCGAGCTACGCACCGCAAACGATGAGCGCAACGCATCGGCCCGAGTTGTAAATGCCAACTTCGCTTACACGCCCCTCCCCGATCAAATCGGCTATCGCGGCCCCCTCCTCGCGAGCGGGTAGCGAACGCTCAGCAGCGGGCCGCTCAGGGGTCATTCCGGAACACTGGCCCAGGCGAGGATGTTGCGCAGGCTGTCACCTCGAAAGTAGGTTCGAGGCTGTGGTGGTCAACGTCTTCGACGAGGAGTGGGAGCAGGGCTTCGAGCGGGCTGGTTACATCTCGCGTCTTCGGCCGCTGCGGAAGGCTTTAGGAGCGGAACGAATGGGCGCGTCGGTCTTCGAGTTGGCACCTGGGGAACAGTCGACGCCGTACCACTTCCAATATGCCGAGGAAGAGTGGCTGCTCGTTCTCGACGGCGATCCATCGCTGAGGACCCCGGACGGCGTCCAGACGCTCAAGAGAGGCGACATCGTCGCCTTCCGGCGCGGGCCGGACGGTGCGCACCAGTTACGGAACGAGACTTCCTCGCCAGCTCGCATCTTGATGATCTCCACGATCGAGGACGTCGAGGTCGCAGTCTTTCCCGATAGCGGCAAGACGTTCGCTCGTGCTCACCGCCTCGGCAGCGGAGGCGTGAGCCTCATGAACCGCGAAGAAGCAAACCTCGACTACTTCGACGGCGAGCAATAGACCGCTACTCAGGGGTCATTCCGGAACACTGGCCCAGCCGAGTGCGCCGTTTGTTGCGGTGGTGAGAGGCATCGGGCACTCTGTCCCGGGTGCGCGGAGCGGGGATGTGTGGGCTCGTAGGGGTAGCGGTCGCAATGTGCGTCTCGACGTCGGCGCAACCGGCCCAGGCTCACTACGAACGCGCGGGACAGCGCGCGGCGCTGCCGTCTGCCCTTCGCCTAGTCGACGAGTCTCGGAAGATCCGGCTACCGGGAGGCAGGCGCGTGGCGCGGCCGGTGACGACGCAACTCTGGTATCCGCCTGCTGTGGAGGGGAGCGGGCCGTGGCCACTTCTCGTCTTCGGGCATGGGTTCGCGACGACGCCGTTCCGTTACAAGCGGCTGCTGCGGAGCTGGGCTGCTGCGGGTTACTTGGTTGCTGCGCCGGTCTTCCCGCTCGGGAACGCGAACACGCCCGGAGGACCGGATGAGAGCGACATCGTGAACCAGCCCCGCGATATGAGTTTCGTCATCACGCAACTGCTTGCGGCGAGTGCGTCGGCGCAAAGCCCGCTGCACGGCCTTGTCGACCGGAAGAGGATCGCTGTCGCCGGACAGTCAGACGGCGCAGAGACCGCTTTCGCTACCGCCTACGAGCGCCCTTGGCATGACCGGCGCGTCCGGGCCGCCCTGATTCTGTCCGGCGCGGAGCTAGGCCGGCACGTCCGAATCGTGTCGCACACGGCGCCGCTCCTCGCAATCCAGGGAACAGCAGATCGAATCAATCCCCCGGTGTACTCGCTAGACCTCTTCCGCGCGGTCGGCCGCCCGAAGTTCCTCCTGCTCCTCCGTCGCGCCAGCCATCTCAGTCCCTTCACGGTGCCGGGATCTCGGCTCGCCGCCGTCGAGCGCGTCTCGATCGCTTTCCTCAACCATTACCTCGGCACCGGACCCCTCGGCGCGATCGCGCGAGCGGTGGCTCCTTTCCAAGCAGACACCCTGAGGAGCGATCCCTAAACATCTTGCGAGCCAAGAGGAGCACCCCGCGCCTCGTAACCTTCCCTGCATCAAAAGCGCGGTTACCAGGAAACGGCTGCAACCGAGGCTCGTCGAGCGACTCCTGCGGCGGGGTGGTTCGCTGCTGCTCTGGGCCGGTGTGCTGGTCCTCGCGGCCTTCGGAATCGTCTTCTCGTTCGCGAACTACCCCTGGTTCGGGGCCGCCGTCGTGCTTCTCACCCTGCTGGCGATCGGGTATTCGGAGCGTAGGCGACGCATCGCACACGAGGCCAGGAGGCGGCGCCAAGCACGAAGCCGCGATGTCTTGAACGGATAACCGACCGCTGTCTCTCCCTAGCCGCTCAGGGGTCATTCCCGAACACTGGCCCAGGCGACCGCGCTGGGCCCCGACCCTCAGTCCTCCCAGTGAACCGACTCGAGGCGATTCAGAACGGGGGGATCTGCGGGCCGCTCAGGCCGGCATCGACCTGGCTCTTGATCGCGGCCTCTTCGAGGACCTGGTCGCGCTCGCGCTCCGCCTTGGCACGAGCGGCACGCTCCTCCTGAGTTTCAGCAGACGCCTGTCGTTGAAACAGGCTCTTGATCTTCTCGCCGATCTTCATGTCGCCAAAGTCTACGACCGCGAACCTGCAGTGACCACGCGCGTCAGGGGTCATTCCGGAACACTGGCCCAGCGGACGCTCCTTACGTCAGATCCCGCTCGGCGTCGAATCCGTCGAGCGCGAGATCGCTCAGCCAGGCGAGTGTGACGGGCGGCTGGCGGCGGTCGCCGGTCAGGACTTTCCCTGATGGTGCCGGCGGCGCCTGCCGCGAGAATGGGCCTTGGAAAGGAGTGTGGAACATGTCGACTATGTCGCATGGATCTCCTCCGGTTGCCCGCGAGCGGCCGAGTTGGTCGGTGCTACGGGCCGTTCCCGAGATGTGGGCGTCGCTTGCGATAGCGGCCATGTGGGTTGCCGTCTTCGTCACCGCAATCTGGGGGCCGGACGCGCAGTTCCACGGCGTTGACGGGAGCAGCTCGACCATTCCGACCGCAGTCTTCGTCACCTTCTTTGCGTTCCTCGGCACGTGGATCGTGGCGAGACACGGCTTCCGGCAGCGCAAGGAGTGACTGAACGAAGAGGTTGGGCCGGGAGCGACGCCGGAACACCGTCATCCCCGGCCCGACTTCCGAGCGCACCGGTTCACTGTCACGGACTCGTATTCAGACGGCGGCTCAGGGGTCATTCCGGAACACTCCCGCAGTCGGGGAGTGAACAGGAGGCCTACAAACCGGAACTGGCCGGAGAACTGCGAGGATCCGCGCATGGCGCCCTACAGCTGGACCGTCCGCGAAGGATCCCTGGATGGTGCTGTGGTCATGAGGGAGTACGTCTACGAGGTTCCCGATAAAGAACCAGTGGAAGGCCAGGAGCTTTATCTGTCCAACGGGTCCGGCCCGTGGCGTGTCACCCTTCGTGAACAGGTGCCGGAGGTGCCTCGCTCGCCGTACAACATCCTCGTCGTCGAGCGCGTCTACTAGCCGAGCGGCCTCAGGGGGAACAAACAGCACGGAGCCCGACCAGTTCCGAAGGAGCGTGGGCGGCGCTAGCCTGCGACGCTCTCGAGGACTCTTTCGGGAATGTCGAAGTTCGCGTACACCTCTTGCACGTCGTCGTTCTCCTCGAGCTGGTCGATCAGGCGCAGGATCTTCTTCGCCTCGTTCTCGTCCTCGACGGCGACCGTCGTCTTGGGGAGCATTGTCAGCTCGGCCGACTCGATCTCGAAGCCGGCAGCTTCGACTGCTTCGCGCACGGTGGCGAGCTCCTCGGCGGCCGAGAGCACCTGGTAGGAGGAACCGTCGAGCGAGACGTCGTCGGCGCCGCCTTCCGCCGCCGCGAGCGTGAGCTCGTCCTCGTCGGTGCCGTCCGCCGGCACGAGCACGACGCCGCGCCTCTCGAACAGCCATGCGACTGCGCCCGAGGTGCCGAGGTTCCCGTCGTTCTTCGCGAACGTGTGCCGAACCTCGCCCGCCGTTCGGTTGCGGTTCTCGGTGAGCGTCTCGACGATCACCGCGACGCCCCCCGGGCCGTACCCCTCGTAGACGACCGTCTCGTACGAGGCGGAGTCGGAGTCGGTGCCGGCGCCCTTCGCGATCGCGCGGTCGATGTTGTCCTTCGGCATCGAGGCGGCCTTGGCCTTCTCGACCGCGTTCTGGAGCGAGAGATTGCCGGCGGGATCGGGCCCGCCCTCCTTCGCGGCGACGATGATCGCGCGCGTCAGCTTCGAGAAGAGCTTGCCCCGCTTCGCGTCGGCGGCGCCCTTCTTGTGCTTGATCGACGACCACTTGCTATGCCCGGACATCCGTTTCCTCCCTCACCAAGTTCAAGAACCGTTCGTGGACGCGCGTGTCGTCGGTCAGCTCCGGGTGGAAGGCGGCGACGAGGAGCCGCCCCTCGCGCGCCAGCACCGGGTGGCCGTCGACCTCGGCGAGCACGTCGACGTCGGCTCCCGCGTCCTCGAGCCACGGCGCGCGGATGAAGACAGCGCGCAACGGCTCGTCGCCGTCGCCGATGTCGAGGTCTGCCTCGAAGCTTCGCACCTGGCGGCCGAACGCGTTGCGCCGCGTGCTGTAGTCGCCGAGGCCGAGGTGGTCGCGGTCGAGGACGATCATCCCGGCGCACGTTCCCAGGATCGGGCCGCCGAACTCGCGCACCGCCTCGTCGAGACCGTAGAGACGCATCAGCCGGCCGATGGTGGTCGACTCGCCGCCGGGGATGATCAGCCCGTCAAGCCCGTCGAGTTGCTCGGGGAGCCGCACCTCGACCGGCTCGGCACCGAGCCGCCGCAGCACGGCTGCGTGCTCCCGGAAGTTCCCCTGCACGGCGAGGACGCCGATCCTGAGCGGCTTCTCCATGCTTCGATGGTAACGAGGGTTATTCGGGCGCGGTTTGCGGTGGCGGGGCGAGCGTCGCGGCCGTTCTGCGGCGGCCCAGCAGGCCGAGCGCCACGAGGAAGAAGCCGAGGAGCCCGAACCCGAGCGCCGGCGCCCAAGGGCTGTTCGGTCCGAGCGACCTGCAGATCGTCCCCCCGGTCACCGTCGACACACACTCCTGGCCGCTACCGCCGAGGCCGAAGAATCCGCCCGCGAGCCCCAACGGCGATCCGGTGACGTAGTGGCTCGTCGCGGCGAAGAAACCGATCGTTCCGAGCACCGCCCAGCTCGACCGCTTCGTCCCGTAAGCGATCCCGACGAACAGGAACGCGAAGACCGAGACGACCGCGAAGTCGAAATCGCTCGAATGGCACCAGTAGAGGATCGAGCCGCCGATGAGCAGGCCGCCGACGACGTGAAGCCAGAACGACGACGGCGAGCGCTGCGTCATGCCCCACCCGAGATACACGAGGCCGACGAGGAGTGTGACGGCCGCGGCGAAGCTTCCTCCCGAGGTGATCAGGTCGATGACGAAGAGCCAGCTGACGACCAAGGAGATGGCCCGGATCAACGGGAAGCCGAACCTCCTCCGGTCGTCGAACGCAGCGGCGAGGATCAGCAGCCAGAGGGCGAGACGTGACCACGACCAGTGCTGGAACGAGCCCGTGACGCCGTGCCAGCCGAACCACTCGAAGAGGAAGACGAGGAAGGCGCCCCACGCGATCACGGAGCCGAAGGCGAAGATGCCGGCGGCGATCGGGCGGGCCCGCAGGCGCAGCGCGTGCGCGATTGCGTAGAGGATGACGAGGACGAGCAGTGCCCAGGCCGCAGTGGCACCGCTGCCGTATGAAGCCGAGAGGTACCCGAGCGCGGCGAGCCCGCCCAGGAGGACGGTCAGCCCGCCGGTGTAGACGAGAAAGGTCGCCGAGGTCCAGAGCGGCCTGAGCTCGCGGTCGTGCACGGGGAGATCGTCCTCCCCCGATCGGACGGACTGCTTACGCCCAGGGCAGGCGATCCCAGGTGGAGGGCCGCTCGCGCCGCGACGGCTCCCACTCGGCGTACGCCTCGTCCGGATCGGATGTCTCGTGTTCGACGCTCGCCCCGTGACGGGCCGCGAGCTCCGAGACCGGGTACCGGACGGTCCAGTCGCCCGTCCGCGAGCCGACCATCAGGATCGCGCAGGGCTCGTCGCCGGCGCCGACGAAGATGTGCTCCGTCCCGGACGGGCGCATGGAAGAAGTCCCACGCGCGCAGCGTCCGCTCCTCGCCCTCTACGAGCAAGGTGCACTCGCCGGACAGGACGAGGAAGTCCTCCTGCTGGTTCTCGGCGTGGTAGCAGCCGTTCGGCTCGCCGGGTGGAAGCACGTGGATTCGGACTCCGAGCTGCTCGAACTCCGCCATCGGCGTCTCGAACGAGCACTCCGAGCCCGACCGCTTCTTCTCCCCGCCCTCCGTGGTGAGCCACATCGCGTCGCCCACGTTCACGACGAACCACCCTGGCCCGGTCGGCGCCAGGCCGGAGCCGGACTCGTCGAGCGGCGCCTCTGGCACGCGTTACCAGCCGCGCGTCTCGAGCAGCTCGCTCGGGTCGAGCGACTGCGTCGAGATGCCGACCATCGGGTCGCCGAGGCCGGCCGAGACGCGGGCGAGAACGTCCGCGTCGCGGAAGTGCGTCGTCGCCTCGACGATCGCCTCCGCCCGCCGCTTCGGATCGCCCGACTTGAAGATGCCGGAGCCGACGAACACGCCGTCGGCGCCGAGCTGCATGCAGAGCGACGCGTCGGCCGGCGTCGCGATCCCGCCGGCGGTGAACGTCACGACCGGCAGCTTCCCGTTCTCGGCCACCCACTTGACGAGCTCGTATGGCGCGCGCAGCTCCTTCGCCTCCGCGTACAGCTCCTCCTCGCGCAGCGCGCCGAGCCTGCGGATGTGGCCGAAGACCGCGCGCATGTGCGTGACGGCGTTGACGATGTCGCCGGTGCCGGCCTCGCCCTTCGTGCGGATCATCGCCGCGCCCTCCGCGATCCGGCGCAGCGCCTCGCCGAGGTTCGTGCAGCCGCAGACGAAGGGGACGGTGAACTGCCACTTGTCGACGTGGTGCTCGAGGTCGGCCGGCGTCAGCACCTCGGACTCGTCGATGTAGTCGATCTCGAGGGCCTGGAGGATCTGCGCCTCGGCGAAGTGGCCGATGCGGCACTTCGCCATGACCGGGATCGTCACGGCTTCCTGGATCTCCTGGATCTTGTCCGGGTCGGACATGCGCGCGACCCCGCCGTCGCGGCGGATGTCGGCCGGCACGCGCTCGAGCGCCATGACGGCGCAGGCGCCTGCGTCCTCGGCGATCTTCGCCTGCTCGGCGTCGACGACGTCCATGATCACGCCGCCCTTGAGCATCTCGGCGAGACCGCTCTTGACCCGCATCGTCCCGTACTCGGCCATCGAGCTGAGTGTAGCCAGGAGCGACCTGATAGAAGAACGCTCCATGGAGCCGTGGTCGCGGGAGCCGGTGGGACGCTTCGACGAGCTCGAGATCGAGAGCGAAGTCCTGCGCGACAACCCGCTCGGCGACCCGCACGTGCGCCCGCTCTGGGTCTACGTCCCGCCCGCATATGACGCCGAGCCCGAGCGGCGGCTTCCCGTCCATCTACCTGATCCAGGGCATGACGGGCCAGATCGACATGTGGCGGAACCGCACCGCCTTCCGCCCGAGCACGCCCGAGAACATCGACCGGCTCTTCGCGGAGGAGGACTGCCCGCCGGCGCTCGTCGTCGCCGTCGACTGCCTGGACGTCGTACGGCGGCTCCCAGTTCATCGACTCGCCCGGGACCGGGCGCTACGGCGAGTACCTCTGCGACGAGGTCGTCTCGTTCGTCGACTCCCGCTACCGGACGCTCGCCGACGCGGCGCACCGCGGCATCACCGGCAAGTCGAGCGGCGGCTACGGCGCGATGGTCGTGCCGATGCTGCGGCCCGACGTGTTCGGCGGGCTCGCAACCCACTCCGGCGACGCGCTCTTCGAGCTCTGCTACCTGCCGGAGTTCCGCGAGGCGGCGCGGGCGCTGCGCGACGAGTACGACGGCTCCTACGAGCGCTTCTGGGAGGACTTCCGCTCGCGCCCCGCGCTGACGAAGCAGTCCGACTTCCCGCTCGTCAACGAGTGGGCGATGGCGGCGTGCTACTCGGCGAACGAGGACGGCTCGATCGACCTCCCGTTCGATACGGCGACCGGGATGCTGCGCGAGGACGTGTGGCAGCGCTGGCTCGCGTGGGACCCGGTGCGCATGGCGCGTCGGCATGCCGACGCGCTCCGCAGCCTGCGCGCGATCTACATCGACGCCGGCAAGCGCGACGAGTTCTTCCTCGACCTCGGCGCCGACGCATTCCGCCGCGAGCTCGAGGCGCTGGGAATCACCGACGTCTTCTTCGAGCTCTTCGACGCGAAGCACGGCGGGATCGAGTACCGCTACCCGCTCGCGATTCGCTACCTCGCCGAGCGCCTGCAGTAGCTCGCGGGGCTCGGGCGAGAGGACGCTCGCCCAGGCCAGCGGCTTCACGCCAGCCCCGACGCAGCTCGCGGGGGCCGGATCTTGGCCCAGACGGCTCGGGCGAGGAGCTTGATGATGTAACGGCGGGCTGGGCCGTTCATGATCAGAAAGTCGTTGAAGGTGTGTGCGCCAGGCTTGTCTTGGATCGATCGTGCCGCGTCGCGGAGGTCGATCAGTTGCTGGACCGTCATTTGCAATGGGGGTTCATCGGGCTGGTAGGGGCAGCCGACGGGATAGTCCTTCCCGGGCTGGCGGGTCATCTCGATGTGGCAGCCCATGACATGGGTGATCTGGCGTGTGCGGGCGAACTCGACAGTCCGTTCCAAGCTGTCGAGGTAGGCGGGGAAGTCGAAGGCGTAGATCCGACCCGGTAATGCGTTGTCGCCGGTGAGCAGGAAGCCGCTCCAGGGGTCGTAGATCGTGACTGCGGCACGTTGGTGGCCCGGCGTGCCGATGATCTCGAGTACGCGACCGCCGAGGTCGAACTGAACAACCTGATTCGGCCAGGCGGTAAAACCGAAGAACGCCTGCACCGCCGCTAGCTCGGGGTCGACGACGGTGGTCAGCGGTCGATCGGCGAACTGCGCGTCGCCGGCCACATGGTCGGAATGGCCGTGGGTGTGACCGACGACCAACTCGTAGCCCTCGCGCGGGTGCTCGCCGAGCCACATCTCGATGACTTCGTCCACGGTCTCACGCAGGGGGTTGTCGACCGTCTTCTTGCTCGCCCCGGTATCGAAGAGGATGACCCGCTCATTGCCGAACAGCAGGTACAGGAAGGGCGCCTCGGTGCTGAGCGCCTTGCTTTGGCGCAGCACAAACGTATGCGGGTCGTAGCGATGGACCTGGAAGGCCGGATCGGTACTGCCTGCCCCACGCGGCGACCCATGTATCCAGCGGACATCCAGGTCCCCGCGCACCGGTGCGCCCGCGGTGAAGTTGAGGTCACTCGCCGCCGTGGTCAGACGGTCTCCACCTGTGGCGGCGGGACGACCTCGACCTCCGAATCCGCGCCGTGGCTCGGCGGCGCTCCTTCGCGCGGTGCTCGGTGTCCGATCCCTGCGACTTCCCACGCCCTCGCCAGCGCGCTACCGAACAGCGCGACCAGCATGAAGACCAGCGCGCGCGTAAGTCCCGCGCTCTGCGGGTTGCTCAACAGAGCGGCTGCGAGGATCAACTGCGTCAAGTAGCCGGCTGCCGAGATGAACGCGAAGGCGAGGTTGATCCGGCGCTTGGGAAAGCCAGGCACGAAATTGCCCGCTCGGCGCGCTCGTGGCATGAAGTGGCTCGTCGCAAGGAGACCGATTCCAGCCATGACGAGGCTCGCCGTTGCGAAGAGCCTGACACCTCCCAGCGAACTCGTAAGCGAGACGAAGAAAATGTCGACGAGCGCGAAGAACGCTGTCCCCGCCAGCACGGTTCGCCTCTCCCGAGTTCCGGCTTCGTGGTCGTCGTGATTGACGATCGAGAGCGCAACGAGCAGAAGGCCTGTGAATCCCGCAGATGCCGTCGCGCAAGCGGCGAAGAAGTGCGAGTACTGGACAAGCATCTTCGAACCGAGTCTACGCCGAGAAGTCGTTGACAAGCCGGCGTCGTGAGACGAAGATCGCGCAGATGGCCGATTACTTCGTCACTCCCGCTCCGATCCCGAGCAGCGTCGCTGTGTTCAGCTGCCTGTGCGGCGCGACAGCGGTCGAATACGACGCCACGGAAGTCGTACCGCCGGACTGGTCGACAGCCGACGACGGCTCGCATCGCTGCCCGGCGTGCACCTCGGAGGCTTTGAGTCGCGAGCGGTAGAGCTCGTCTTCGCCGTCGGCTGGGCGGCGTTCTGGCTCTACTGGATCCTGGCGGCCTTCTCCACGAAGAAGGGCCGCATCGCGTGGTCGCACGAGCTGCGGATCAGGCTTGTGATCGTCGCCGTCGCGGTCCTCCTTGCTCGGCTGGGGGCGTTTCGGGGCTACGGCGTCAAGACCGATCCGTGGCTGGCCGGCATCGGGCTCGCCTTCTTCGCCCTCGGATTGGGGCTCGCGGTCTGGGCGCGCGTGCACCTGGGACGGAACTGGGGCACCCCGATGACGCAGAAGGTCGAGCCGGAGCTCGTGACCAGCGGCCCGTACCGCCTCGCACGCCACCCGATCTACTCGGGCATCCTGATCGCGGGCATCGGCACGGCCGTGGCGCTGAGCTGGCTGTGGCTGACCGCCCTCGCGTTGGCCGGGATCTACTTCGTCTACGCCGCGAGGGTCGAGGAGCGCTACCTGGCCGAGCGGTTCCCGAACGACTACCCGCCGTACAAGCGCTCGACCAAGATGCTCGTGCCGTTCCTGTTCTGAGCGTGTGACAGTCGCGGGGCCTGGCGACGTATATCGGCAAGGATGAAGCGCTTTCTCCTCCCGGCGAGCGCGCTCGTCCTCGTCGTCACAGCCTGCGGCGCCGGCGCGAAGCCGGCGCCGCGGTGACGGAGCTCTGACGGCTCCCCCTAAAGGGTGAACTAGCGCGGAACCTTGCAGAAGGTTCCGGTAGAAACTCCTCTCGCTCCCTCCCGGATGCGCTCTCGGGGTACCTCTCACGCCCGCGCGGACCGCCGCCGACAGAGAACCCGAGGAAATTGCCGTCAGCAACGGATGGGGGTTCGAAAGCAATGGGCCGCAAACGCCGGATACTCGTGATCGACGACGACAGGTTGCTCTGTGAGCTGATCCGGACGACGTTCGAGCTGGAGGGGTTCGAGGTGGACGCGGCGTTCGACGTGATCGAGGCCGAGCGCATCCTCGTCGGGACGCGTCCGGATGCGATCCTGCTCGACATCGGGCTCCCCGGGATCGACGGGATCTTCTACCTGGAGCGGCTACGTGAGACGCCGCAGACGAGCAGGATCCCGATCGTCGCGATCAGCGGTTCCGACGAGGCCGGACGCGCGGCGCGCGCGGCGGGCGCGCAGGCCTTCATGCGCAAGCCGTTCAGCCCGCTCGAGCTGATCGCGCTCGTTGCGCCGTTGGTCCGCGAGAACGGCTTCGGCGAGCTCGTCCCCAGCGATGTCGTCGACGCAGCCGACCTGAACAGGCTGATCGAGATCGGCCGGCGCCAGCACCAGCTCCTGCACGAGGCCTACGCGCAGACCGTCGCTGTCCTCGCGTCGGCACTCGAGTCGCGAGACTTCGGCACGAGCCGGCACTCGCGGCGGGTCACCTCGTACGCGACGAGGCTCACGCTCGAAGTCGCGCCGGGCCTGCTCGACGACCCGAGCCTCGAGTGGGGCTTCCTCCTGCACGACGTCGGGAAGATCGGCATCCCCGACGGAATCCTCCTCAAGCCCGGCCAGCTGACCGCGGCCGAGCGTCGGCGCATGCAGGAGCACGCCGAGCTCGGCGACCGGCTGCTCGCCCATGTCCCGCTGCTCAACCAGGAAGGCGCGCGCGTCATCCGCTCCCACCACGAGCGGTGGGACGGGAACGGGTACCCAGACAGGCTCTCCGAGGAGAGCATCCCGCTCGGCGCGCGGATCTTCGCCGTCGTCGACTCGCTCGACGCGATGACCGACGAGCGTCCGTACCGCGCTCCCGTCAGCTGGGAGGCCGCGGCCGAGGAGATCCGCCGCTGCCGCGGGTCGCACTTCGACCCGGACGTGGTCGACGGCTTCGAGGCCTGCGAGCCGGAGCTCTACCGCCTGCACATGGCCGAGCTCGCTGCCGCTTGACCCGCGGGAGGGCGGTCGTCACGACCGCCCTCCCCTCACCTCGGTTCAGCTCAATGGTGGGCCGTGAACGACCAGCGGTTCGCCGTCGCGCTCGGCACGCGGACTCCGGCCTTCGCCGCGGCGCGCCGTAGCCCGGTGCCGCTGACCAGGGTCCCGCAGGACGCGTCACCGCCCGTTATGAACAGAGCCCCGGTGTCCTGCGCCGGGTCGGTCACATCGAGCGCCGTCGTCAGGAAGTTGCCCACGCCGGCCGGCTGCGAGTAGTTGTAGCCCTCGGTCTGAGCCGTACTGCCGTCGCCGAACTGATCGATCGGGACCGCGACCTTGACGCAGTCCACGATGAACGTCCCCTCGAGCACGGCAAGCTGCTTCAGCTGCTTGATCGTCTTGCCCTGCGACGTCACCTTCTTCTGCAGCGCGAGGAACTGCTTCTCCGTCGCGAATTTCGACTGCTGACTCGCCGGCGAGGCGGCTACGTACATGGCCGCGGCAACCGCTGCGACCCCCACGAGCATCAAGAAACGCTTCATCACCCCTCCTTGTGACCCCCCGCCACGTGCGGAGAATTGCCCTCACTCAACAACTCCGTCGTGGTCCTGTCAAACCGGGAGGTGCGACGCGAGGGAGGGCGGCCGTCCCGACCGCCCTCCCTCTGGCGTTCAGCGAGTGCGTGCAGCCCAATGCTGTACGCGAGTGCTGCCGGAGCGAATCGCACCGTGCCTCAGCCCACTGACCGTGGCGCACTGCGGATCCATCTCCTGGAGGTACGCCTGCGGGCTGGACGCGTTGACGTCAAGCGCACTCCTGGTTGACGTGGCGGCCGCTGTTGTGCCGAACAGGAAGCCCGAGCTGCTGTTGCCGAACTGGCTCACCGGCATGAAGTTGAAGCCGACGGTGCCGTCGCTGTTCTGGTGCAGGTAACAGGTCCCGATGATCCCGACGGCGGCGTCCGCCTCGGTCGTCACCGCCTTGAGCTTCTTGTTCAGGGTCGCCACCTGCTTCTTCAGCGCGTTGAACTGCTTCAGCGTCGGCCCCCTCGACTGCTGACTCGCCGGCGAGGCGGCTACGTACATGGCCGCGGCGACCACCGCGACCCCGACCAGCATCAAGAAACGCTTCATTGTCCCTCCTTCTGGCCCCCCGCCACATGCGTGGGAATTGCCCTGACTCAACAACTCCGTCGCGGTCCTGTCAATAGGAGGCGCCGACCGGGCCGTCGCCTAGCCTCGGAACCGATGCTGAGGGAGGAGCTACGGCGCCTGATCACGTGGAGCGAGCGTCATCGACGCCTTCTCGCGCGCGTGCTCATCGCCCTCGGTCTCTCGGCCGTCGTGGACGCCGTCTGCGCGACGCTGATGTGGTCGTACGAGAGCGGCCTGAAAGGCAGCAGCATCCACGGCTTCGGCGACGCGCTCTTCTTCTCGACCGCGCAGATCGTCACGGTCTCGTCGTCCTACACCAACCCCCTCACGAACGCGGGCCAGATCGTCGACGTCGTCATCGAGGTCTGGGGGATCTTCGTCGTCACCGCGATCGCCGGCTCGTTCGCCTCGTTCTTCATGAGCGGCGACCAGGCCTAGGCTTGGCGCGCTAGCGCGTCTTCTTCTTCACGGCGCTGCGCGCCTTGCCCGTCGCCTGCTGGGCCTTGCCCTTGAGCGCCTTGCCGACGCCCTTGGCCTCGGTCTTGCGGCTGCCCGTCGAGTAACCGGCCTCGGCCTTCGCCTTGCCGGCGACCTCGTTCGTCTTCCCCTTCAACCGCTGCGTGCGATCTCCCATCACTGAACCTCCTCGTGGCTTTCGAGGAGAACGGCCACCCCTTGCTGGAGGGTGCGGCTACGAGGCGGGAAGCCCGACCGGGCAGGAGACGCCGGTGCCGCCGAGCCCGCAGTAGCCGTTCGGGTTCTTGGCGAGGTACTGCTGGTGGTACGGCTCGGCGTAGTAGAACGGGCCGGCCTCCGCGATCTCCGTCGTGACCTCGCCGTAGCCGGCGCGCGCGAGCTCGGCCTGGAACATGTCGCGCGACGCCTCAGCCGCGGCGCGCTGGGCGTCGTTTGCCCAGTACACCGCCGAGCGGTACTGCGTGCCCATGTCGTTGCCCTGCCGCATCCCCTGCGTCGGGTCGTGGTTCTCCCAGAACAAGCGGAGAACGCCCTCGAGCGGGATGACGGCCGGGTCGAAGACGACGAGCACGGCCTCGGTGTGGCCGGTGCGGCCGCTGCAGACCTCCTCGTACGTCGGGTTCGGCGTGTAGCCGCCCGCGTAGCCGACTGCGGTCGTGTAGACGCCGTCGGCCTGCCAGAAGACGCGCTCAGCGCCCCAGAAGCAGCCCATCCCGACGACGAGCTGCTCCATGCCGTCCGGGAACGGCGGCTGCAGCGGCGTCCCCAGCACCTCGTGCCGCTCGGGCACCTGCATCGCCTCATCGCGCCCGGGCAGCGCTTCCTCGGGCGTGACCTGCTCGGCCTTCTTCGTGAAGAGGAACATGCTCCCAGCTTACGCGCCGGGCTCGGCCTCACCGAGCTCCTCGGCGACCGTGCCCTCGACCTCCCGCTCGGCGCGCTCGAGCAGCTCGTCCTCCTTCCGCTTCGACCAGACGAGGAAGGCGACGAGGATCGCGACGCCCGCGACGCCGAGCGTGATGTCGATCGTCGTGCTCAGCTTCTGCAGCGCGCTGCCGAACACGTAGTACGCGACACCGAACGCCGTCGCCCAGACGACCGCGCCGGCGGCGTTGAAGACGAGGAAGCGACCCCACGCCATCTGGTTGGTGCCGGCCAGGAACGCCGCGTAGGTACGGAGGATCGAGACGAAGCGGCCCCAGAAGACGACCTTGCCGCCGTGCCGGCGGAAGAGCCAGATCCCGATCTTGAGCCGCCCCTCGTGGAGGCGGATCTTGTGGCCGTGCCGGAGCAGAAGCTTGGCGCCGCCGTAGCGCCCGATCGAGAAGCCGATGTTGTCCCCGATGATCGCGCCGGCGATCGCAACCGCGATCACCCCCCAGATCTCGAGCTTGCCCGTCGAGCCGGCGTAGAGCGCGGCCCCGATCAGGGCCGTCTCGCCGGGCACGGGCAAGCCGATGCTCTCGAGCATCACGAGCAGGAAGACGACGAGGTAGCCGTACGACTCGAGCCAGCCGTCGATCGTGTGCGTGCTGAGGAAGAAGCCGAGCGTCACCGATACATCCTCATCTGGGCATCCTCACCTGAGGCTCACTCGGAGCGACTACGTTCAAGCGAATGATCGAGGCCCGGGACCTCACGAAGGACTACGGCGAGAAGCGCGCCGTCGACGGGCTCAGCTTCACCGTACAGCCGGGGATCGTCACCGGGTTCCTCGGGCCGAACGGCTCCGGCAAGTCGACGACCATGCGCCTGATCCTCGGCCTCGACGCGCCGACGCGCGGCGACGTCACCGTCAACGGCCGCCACTACCGCGAGCACACCGCGCCGCTGCACGAGGTCGGCGCGCTGCTCGAGGCGCGCTCCGTCCACACCGGGCGGTCGGCGTACAACCATCTCCTCGCGCTCGCCCAGACGCACGGGATCCCGAAGCCCCGCGTCTCGGAGCTCATCGACCTCGTCGGCCTGCACGAGGTGGCGCGCAAGCGCAGCGGCCAGTTCTCGCTCGGCATGGGCCAGCGCCTCGGCATCGCACAGGCGCTCCTCGGCGACCCGAAGACCGTGATGCTCGACGAGCCGGTCAACGGCCTCGACCCGGAGGGCATCCACTGGGTGCGCAACCTCCTCAGGGGGCTCGCCGCCGAGGGCCGCACGGTCTTCGTCTCCTCCCACCTCATGACCGAGATGGCGCTCACCGCCGACCACCTGATCGTGATCGGCCGCGGCAAGCTGATCGCCGACACGAGCGTCGACGACTTCGTCGCGCGCGCTTCGCAGAAGGTCGTGGTCGTCCGCTCGCCCGAGCTCGAGCGGCTGCGGGTCGAGCTCTCCGGCCCGGGTATCACATTCGCCGACGCCGAGCGCGGCGCGCTCGAAGTCCACGGACTGACCCCGGAGCAGGTCGGCGACGCGGCCGCCGCCGCCGGGATCGCGCTCCACGAGCTGAGCCCGCAGCAGGCGTCGCTCGAGGAGGCCTTCATGAACCTGACCCGCGACGAGCTCGAGTTCGCGGCGGAGATTGAGGAGGCGGTCGTGTGAACGCCGTCGCCCCGCCCGTCCGCCTGCCGCGTCTCGACGTCACCGGCCGGCTCGCGTTTCATCGCGTCCTGCTCTCGGAGTGGACGAAGCTCCGCTCGGTGCGCTCGACGAAGTGGTCGCTCTTCGCCGGCTTTCTCCTCACGATCGCGTTCCCGGTCATCTTCTCCTTCGTCACCCGGTCGCACTGGGACTCGATGTCGCCGTCGGACCGCGCAGGCCGCCACCCGCTCGACATCGCGCTCGCCGGCGTCAACGTCGCGCAGCTCGCGGTTGCAGTTCTCGGTGTCCTGCTGGTCAGCGCGGAATACTCGACCGGCTCGATCCGCTCGACCTTCACCGCAGTGCCCAGGCGGCTGCCCGTGCTCTGGGCAAAGCTGCTCGACTACGCGGTCGTCTCCCTCGTGCTCATGGTGCCCGCCGTGCTCGCGAGCTTCTTCGCGAGCCAGGCGATCATCCACAGCATCCCGCAGCTCCAGATCTCGTTCACGCAGCCGGGCGTGGCGCGAGCGGTGATCGGCGGCGCGGTGTACGTGATGCTCGTGGGGATCTTCGCGCTCGCGATCGGCGCGATCGTGCGGAACACGGCCGGCGGAATCGCGACGTTCGCCGCGATCTTCTTCGTGCTGCCGCCGCTGATGTTCACCTTGCCGACGAGCTGGAACAACGCGATCAGCCAGTACCTGCCCAGCGAGGCGGGACGGCAGATCTTCGCGCTCCATCACGCTGCACACACGCTGACTCCGCTCACAGGCGGCCTCGTCTTTGTGGCCTACTGCGCAGCAGCGATCCTGATCGCGGCCGTTCTGCTCGTCCGCCGGGACGTCTGAGGCACTCCTCACCCGCCCAGGCGGATCGGCTGCCACCATGCGGGCGTGGGCACCGAGGAGTCGCGCACCCAACGCGTCCTGACCGACGCCGCCGCCTTGGGCTCGGCGGCGGCGAGCGCCGCCTCGCGCCGCCTGACAGTCGCGCTCGGAGGGGCGGAGAGGACCCGCGTCATCATCGTGCTCGCCGCGATCCTCGGGCTGAGCGGCGCCGATGCCGCGACCGTCGGCGCGTCGGCGAGCGAGCTGCGGTCGGGCCTCCACATCACGAACACCGACATCGGCCTGCTGGTGGCAGTCAGCTCCCTCGTCGGCGCCGTTGCGACGTTGCCGTTCGGCGTGCTGGCCGACCGGGTGACGCGAACGCGCGTGCTCGGGGTGACGATCGTCACCTGGGGCGTCGCGATGCTCTGGAGCGCCACGGCCTCGGACTTCACCGAGCTGCTCTGGACGCGGCTCTTCCTCGGCGCCGTCACCGCCTCGGCCGGTCCGATGGTCGCCTCGCTCGTCGGCGACTGGTTCGGGAGCTGGGAGCGCGGCCGGATCTACGGCGTGATCCTCGCCGGCGAGTACGTCGGCGCCGGCATCGGCTTCGCGATCACCGGCAACGTCGCCGCGCTCTCGTGGCGCGCCGCCTTCGTGATCCTCGCGCTACCTGCGTTCGCACTCGCCCTCGTCGTGTGGCGGTTGCGCGAGCCGGAACGCGGCGGCAAAGGCGTGCTCGCCTCGGACAAGGGACCTCCCGCGGGCGAGCTTTCGGACCAGGCGCACGACACCTCCCAGACGACGGACGCGCAGCGGCTGGCGCGGGAACGCGGGCTCGCGCCCAACCCCGAGCTCGTCGTCGGCCCCGGCGAGGCGCGCCGCATGAACCTCATCCACGCCACCCGCTACGTGCTGCGCGTGCGCACGAACCTCATCCTCATCGCCGCGAGCGCGTGCGGCTACTACTTCCTCGCGGGCCTGCAGACGTTCGGCCTGGAGTTCTCCCGGGAGCAGTACGGGATCGACCAGGCACTCGCGAGCTCCCTCCTGCTCGTGATCGGAGTCGGATCCCTCGCCGGCGTCCTGACCGGCGGCTCGCTCGGCGACTATCTGCTCAGGCGAGGACTGCTGAACGCCCGCGTCTGGACGCCGGCCGTGGCCGCGGCGATCACGACGGTCCTGTTCGTGCCGGCGCTCCTCACCCGCGACGCGGTGACCGCCGTGCCCTACCTCGTCGCGGCGGCGTTCTTCCTCGGCGCCCAGAACCCGCCGCTCGACGCGGCGCGGCTCGACATCATGCCGCCGCTCCTCTGGGGCCGCGCCGAGGCGGTGCGGACACTGCTGCGCTCGCTCGCGATGGCGCTCGCGCCGCTCCTCTTCGGCGCCGTCTCGGACCACGTCTTCGGCGGCGGCCGCTCGGGGCTCCAATGGACGTTCGTCATCATGATTCTCCCGCTCGGCGCGAGCTCGTGGCTGCTGTTCAAGGGCCTCCGCACCTACCCGGCCGACGTCGCGAACGCTGCGGCGAGCGCGGACGATGCTCCCGGGTACCCTCAGCCCACGGATCACTGGGGCCTTTGATGAGTACCGGCGACACATTCCTCGTCCTCTCCGCGTTCCTCGCGAGCGGCGTCGAGTTCGTGGAGGCGCTGACGATCGTGCTCGCCGCCGGGCTCGCGCGCGGCTGGCGCTCCTCGGTCGCGGGGCTCGGCGCGGCGACGCTGGTGCTGGCGGTCGTCGTCGCGGTGCTCGGGCCGGCGCTCACGGTGATCCCGATCCAGGCGCTCCGCCTCGTCGTCGGCGCGCTGCTGCTCGTCTTCGGCTTGCAGTGGCTGCGCAAGGCGATCCTGCGCGCGAGCGGCTACAAGGCACTGCACGACGAGGACGCGATCTTCGCGCGCGAGATTGCCGAAGCCGAGGGCGCAGCGCACGTCGAGCGCGCGGGAGTCGACTGGTACGGCTTCACGCTCGCTTTCAAAGGCGTCCTGCTCGAAGGCCTCGAAGTCGTGTTCATCGTCCTCACCTTCGGCAGCGCGCAGGGCTCGATCCCGCTCGCGGCGGCCGGCGCCGCCTGCGCGCTCGTGCTCGTCGCGGGGATCGGCGTTGCCGTGCGCGCGCCGCTCGCCCGTGCTCCCGAGAACGCGATGAAGTTTGCGGTCGGCGTGATGCTGACGACGTTCGGGATCTTCTGGTCGGTCGAGGGCGCCGGAGCGGACTGGCCCGGCTCCGACGCCGCGCTCCTCGGCGTGCTCGGCTTCGTCGCGCTCTTCTCGTTCGCCCTCGTGCGGCTGCTGCGGCGCGAGCGGCGCACGCAGCTCCGGACCGCCGAGGTGCGGGCATGACCTGGCTGATCCGTTTCGGCCGCTTCTGGTGGGAGTTCGTGATCGGCGACGACTGGCTCGTCGCGGTGCTGGTGGCGATTGCGATCGGCGCGACCGCCGTCCTCGCGACGACGAGCGTCGCGGCGTGGTGGCTGCTGCCGCTCGCCGTCCCGCCCATCCTCTGGCTCTCGCTGCGCCGGGCGATACGCTCGGCCTGAACGCTGGGCGGGCCCGTAGCTCAGCTGGTTAGAGCAGCGGACTCATAATCCGTTGGTCCCTGGTTCGAATCCAGGCGGGCCCACTGGTGAATAGGGGATTGCGGGGCACATGCACCCGCCCCGCAATCGCTACCCCGTTGTCACCGAGCCAATACAGGCGATTCGACCTGCCAGTCGACCTGGACGACGCCGGGGACGAGGTGGACCGTCTTGCGCAGACACGTGCTCGTGAGCTCGGAGTCGATCTCGCCCCTGATCGTTACGACCCCGTGGGCGACACTGATTTCCAGTGCGTTCGGACCCAGATCGACGGACGGCAGCAGGTGTTCGCGGATCTCCCGCTCAATGGCCCGGTCTGAGCGGGCGAATGCCCGCACGAGGTCGGCCCGGGTGATGATTCCGATCAAGGATCCGTCGGTGTCGACGACAGGCAGCCTGTTGACGTCGTGCACGGCCATCAGGTCGGCGGCCCCCCAGACCGGGACCCAGGGCTCAACGGTGACCGGATCCCGGGTCATCGCCTGCGCAACCGTCTCTGCTGACCGCTCTCGTCGCAGATGACTCGCTTCCGCCCGGCTGACGTCGCCGTTGCCGTAGCCGCTCGTCTCCTTCGCGACGATGTCCGATTCCGACAGTACGCCGACGAGCCGGCCGTCCTCGACGACCGGAAGTCCGGAGATTCCCTGCGCTAGGAAGAGCGTCACCGCTTCTTTCAGTGGTGAGGACGCACTGACCGTTGTGACGGCCCGCGTCATGACATCTTCGACTTTCATTGGCACCTCCCCGAACGCGTCAACTTCGACTTGAAGCTGGACACGTAGCCGCCCCCTTCTTCTCCCCCTGCCAGCATGGCGCTGCTCGCGCCACCAGCCATCGGGGTTTCCGCTGATTCCAATGGAGAGCCGTCCACTCGCCGCGGCCATCGCGGCCGAGCTCAACCCGCAGGATCCACTGAGGGTGTGCAGGTTCGACCGCCTCGTCGGGTAACGATTCCCGCAGAATGGCCTCGACGATGAAGGTGTTCCAGCACGAGACGCGCCTCCGCACCGCCGGCGGCCTCACCGTCAACGACATCACCGAGGACGTGCAGACCGCCGTGCGGGAGAGCGGAGTCGTCGACGGGATCGCCTGCATCTACTCCCCGCACACGACGTGCTGCGTGCGCGTGAACGAGATGGAGACGGGCTTCCTCGAGGACTTCTGCGACTTGCTCCGCAAGCTCGTGCCGCACGACTCGTACTACGCGCACGACGACTGGGATCGCCGCACCGAGAACATCTGCCCCGAGGACATGGACCAGGGCAACGGCCACTCACACTGCATGGCGATGCTGCTCGGCACCGCCGGCGAGTCGGTGCCCGTGCGCGACGGCGAGCTCCAGCTCGGGACGTGGCAGCGCGTCCTCTTCATCGAGCTCGACCGCGAGCGCGACCGGCGCTGGCTCGTCCAGGTCGTCGGCGCCTAGCTCGCTCTAGCTACCCAGCCCGGCGGCGTCGATCCTGTTTGCGGCTGCCTGCGCGACGTTCGTGACGGCGTCGGGGCTGATCGAGTCCGCGCTGACCATGAAGATGAACTCGGCGAGGCGGCCCGAGGAGAGGAACACCTGGCCCCCGCTGAAGTCGGATGCCACGGTGACGCTTCCCTGCGCCCCGTCGCCGACAGCGCTCAGGTCGAGCGCGGTAGTCCCCTTCTGCGACAGCACGGCGGCGTTCTCGAAGTCCACGAAGAAGCTCGCCTCGTTCGCGACCGGGAACCACTCGATCTCCTGGTCGAGCGCATCGAATGGGCCTGCCGGAAGCATGAAGACGCTGTAGTCGGAGATCGCGGCCGGGTCGACGACGTAGGCCTTGCTCACGCTCGCCTTCCCGACGAGGTCGGTCTTCCGGAGCGCCAGCACCGAGAGGTCCGGGCCGCCCGGCGGCGCCCCTGCCTTCAGCTTCGGCAGCCGCACGGGCTTCCCGTGCAGATGCCCCCTGCGCGCTTGCCGGAACCGGGCGTCGAGCTTCTTGGCGAGCTTCGGCGCAAGCGCCACGGCGTCGGACGGCGTCCCGGCGGTGACGATGACGCCGAGGACGTAGCGGCCGTCGGCGATCTGCTCGTCGATGCCCGAGACGGGAGCGATGTTCGCCGCGCTGTAGCTCGTCAGGTAGGCGAAGTGGCTCGTTCCGCCGGCCGGGACCGGCAGCTTCACGGGGAGGCTGGTGACCGAGAAGCTGGGGTTGTCGAGCTTGCTGAGCCCGGCGTCCTCCTTCTCCCAGAAGGCAAGTGCCCGCCTGGCATCCGCCGGGGTCTTGTACTGCTCGATGCTGGTGCGCACGTCGGTGATGCCCGCGGCGCCGGTGAACGCGTTGCCGTACTCGAGCGCGTATCCGTTCAGGCGGCCCATCTTCTTGAACGTCGCCGCCGTTGCGTCGGGGGTGTGGGAGGCGGCGCTCTTGTTCGAGACCGGGCCCGAGTCGTGCGCGACCGAGAACGTGTGCGCCGCCGACCCGAGCGCGGACTTCGGCAGCGGCACGAGCGCGAGCTTCACACGGTGTGGGTGGCTCGCGGAGGCGGCGGCCACGAGCAAGAGCCCTGCAAGAGACGCGACCAGCAGAGGCCTCATCTCAGCCGGCGAGCCCGGCGTCGAGCCCGGCATCGATCCTATTCGCCGCGACCTGGGCAAGGTTCATGACGTCCTCGGACTGGACCTGCGCCTCGCTTACCGCGAAGATGAGGTCGGCGGCCTGTCCGGACGAGAGCGAGACGACGACGAAGTAGACCGTCGACTGTCCGGGGTGTGTCACACCGACGACCCGCCGTCGCGTGTGCCCGAGCGCTGAGATCCACCGCGGTAACTGGCCCGGCACCCCCGTCAACAACCCCTCTCCGAGACCGACGCGAACCCCACCCCTTCGAACCTGCCCAGAACTGTCGCCCCGTTCGCGTCGGGAACCACTCGATGTCCTGGGCGAGGTTCGCGAAGCCGCCGGGAACAGGCTCTATGTCCGCACGTACGTCGAGAGCGACGGCGTGCTCGGTGCCCCGTATCCCTGATCCGTGATCGTCGCATGGCCGCAGAAGTCGGACTCGTGAGAGCCATCGCGGCGAGATCCGGCCCGCCCGGAGGAGGGCCGGCATCGAGCCGGGGCGGGAGCTTGACCGGCTTGCCATGCAGCCGCCCCGTCAGGGCGAGCCGCAGCCGCTGGTCGAGCTTCCGCGCGAGCTTTGCCGCGAGGTGGAAAGCTGCATCGAGCGAGCCGGCAGCGACGGCCACCTGGAGGACGTACCGGCCGTCGGCGAACTGCTCGTCGACGAGAGAGACCGGTGCAGCGTTCGGGATCGCATATGTGGCGGCTCGGCAAAGCGGCGCGTCCCGACCTTCGACGGCTTCAGCCCCTTGACCATGACGGCGACGCCGTAGGGCCCGAGCACGTGATCTTCGGGTCTTCCTTCCGCCAGAACGCGAGACCCCGCTTGGCCCCGGCGGAGGTCTTGTACTGTCGATCGTGGTCCGGACGCCGTGATCCCGGCCGCCGCTGTACGGTCGCCGTAGTCGAGCGCGTAGCCGGTTATGCGACCGAGCTTCTTGAACGTGCTCGGGCCGCCCGCGGTGCGACTTGTTCGTCGCCGCGGTGTTGGAGATGACGCCCGAGTCGGGGAGCTGCGAGCGACCAACCCGCGGCGCCGAGTGCGGACTTCGGCAGCGGCACGAGCGCGAGCTTGACGCGCTGCAGACGCTCGCAGACGCAGCCGGCACGAGAACCGCGGCGGCCAGCGCCGCACCACAAGATCTTCTTCACCAAGCTCCTAGTGACCGTTGATTGAGAAGTGCATGTAGTCCTTCGTCGAGCCGGACCACGCGCCTCCCCAGCCCCAGCCGATCGAGGCGAAGGCTTGGCGGACGGCCGGCGTCACCATCCCAGGGCGGTGCCAGGACCGCTTCATGTACGAGACCGCCGTCTTGTCACGCGTCATCCCGCAGCCGACGTACGGGTTCTCGCGCGGGTCGAGGTCGACCGCCTCGCCGAACGCGTGATTCGACCAGTGATGCGTGGTCGTGCTGCTGCTGCACGGCGAGGCGCCTGCGTTGCGGCACTCGAAGGAGGCGGTGACGTCGCCGCTCTTCCACGGGTGCGGGCCGTAGACGGACGAGAAGGCGCCGTCCCGGATCGGGAACCGCATCCGGTAGAGCTTCGCGAAGACCTTGGCCAGAGGGTGCGCCACCTTCCGGTTGACGACGATCTGGCCGATATGCGTCTCTTTGTCGAAGCCGTAGTAGCGGTAGCTGAGGACGCGGAGCTCCGACAGCCAGACGGGGCAGCCGCGGTGCCACTCGCCGGCCGCCTTGATCGCGTGCTTCTGGGCGACCGTGAGCCGCGCGACGCCGGTCTCGTTCGTCGCGGCGTGCGTCGTCGCGGCGGTGACCGAGACGACGGCGGCGAGGAGGAGGGTCGCGATGCCCTTCATCCGCGGCCATGGTGCCAGCGATCGGCCCCGGCCGCAGCCATTGGGGCCGATCGCTTCCTCCGAGCGAGAGGGCCACACCGCTGGTGCGGCCCTCTCGCTCCCCCTCGGAGGCTAGAAGCCGCCGATGCCGTTCGGCGTACCGAGGCCGGTCGGGCCGTCGTAGCCGGGCTCGGCGGTACAGAGGTAGCCGCACACCGAGCCCGGCGTGAAGTTCGACCCCTCTGTGATGTCGTGGAAGCTCGTCTGGTGGCTGTAGGGATACGAGCCGTAGACGACCGACTTCGCGTTGCCTGCGAGCGCGTAGACACTCGCGATGATGGGCGATGCGATGCTCGTGCCGGCGACGACGCCCCAGCCGCCGACCTCGGGAGAGGAGTCGTAGATCGCGACGTTGTCCGCGACCGCCGAGACGTCGGCGACCGTGCGGCCGGAGCAACCGGCGTCGTGCTGCCACGCCGGCTTCGGCTCCCAGAGCGAGCAGCCGCTACCGGTGCCCTCCGCCTCGTCCGGGAGGACGCCCGGGAACAGGCTCCCCCAGACGCTCTCGCTCCAGCCACGCTTCGTCGTCGGGTCCTTGACGAGCTCGGTCCCGCCGACCGACGTCACGAACGGCGACGCAGCGGGCCAGACCGTCCCGTAGTCCTGGTCGCCCGACGAGGCCGTGATCGCGACGCCGGGATGGTTGTAGTAGTGGTCGAAGAAGGTCTGGTTCGGCTCCGGCCCCGCCGTGCCGTAGCTGTTCGAGACCTCGGTTGCGCCGAGGTTGACGGCCGTGTCGACCGCGGCCCCGAGATCGCTGTGCTGCACCGGGTTCGAGGTGGCGACCGCCTCGTCAGCCGAGTTCGCCTCGACGAGCAGGATGTGGCAATTCGGGCAGATCGCGGACACCATCTCGACGTCGAGCGCGATCTCCGGCTCCCAGCTCGGGTTTGCGATGGCCGGGTAGTTCCCCTGCTCGCCGTCCTGGTTCACCTTCCTGAAGCAGCCGTTCGCCGTGGTGCACGACGGGAGGCCGTAGTACGCGCGATACGTCGCCAGGTCCGACTCGATCGTCGGGTCGTCGTAGGCGTCGACGAGCGCGACGGTCTGACCCTTGCCGTTGTTGACCGCTGCCGAGGCGAGGCTGTACGCCGCACGCAGGTCGGCCGGGCCCATCCCGTCGTGGGACGCGGTCGCGCTGGGGACGACCGGAAGGTCGACCCGAAGCGCCGACATGCAGCGGAACGTGCCGGTGGTGCAGAACGGCTTCAGCATCTCGCCGGCTCCGCCGGCCGCCGCCGCCGAGAAGGGGAAGGGGCGGCGACGGCGGCGATCACCGCGAGAGCAGCGAGCGTGAGGAGCTTCCTCATGACGTGCACGCTCCGAGAACGGCGTCATAGGTCGGACCGGCCGAGTCGGCCGGCTCGAGCGGCCCCTGGTTCGCGCCCTCGCGCACGTAGGTCGCTGCGCTTGGCCGCAAGAGCGTGGAGCCGGCGGTCACCCCGGTGAAATCCGAGATCGGCGCGTCGACCTCGGCGGTCCCATTCGGGCCCGGAGTGATGGTGCCGGTGACCAGGTGCTCCTGCAGGTACTTGTTCTCGAGGGACACCTTGACGAGCTGGCCGTCCCAGGCGAGCACCGTTCCCGACTGCTCCACGGCGAGCTGCGTGAAGTACTGCGTCCCCTGGTAGGTGAAGACCAGCTGGTAGTCGTTCTCGCCACCGCCGGTCGGAATCACGCTCGAGAGGTTGCTGACGGTGATGATCGTCTTCAGCGTCTGCCCGTCAGCCGACAGGAAGGCGCGGCCGCTGAGGATGTCGAGCTGCGGCGACGCGCCCGCCCCGGCCCCGAGCCCGAACGAGTAGTTGTCGTCCCCGGCCGGGTCGGTGAAAAGGCTTCCGCACGTCGTCGACGGGCTCGTCACGATCGGAGCCGGCGTCGTGTTGTGCGCCGGCGTGAGGCGGCCGGTGAGGTCCTGCATGATCTGGGAGATCTCGGGCGTACCCCAGCCCGTCGTGTTGTCGTAGCCCGGAGTCGCCGGATAGGGCTGGTTGTCGCCGACCGTGACGTCGTAGAAGTCCCGGCCGCCGGACGACTGCGCGAGCTTGTAGATCTGGTAGTTCGCGAAGCCGAGGCCCTTCGAGCTCTTCGCAGCCGCCTGGATCCGCGCCCAGACGCCAAGCCAGAGCGGCGAGGAGAGGCTCGTCCCTGCACCCTGCTGGTCCGCACCGTTGTCGTCGTTGATGTCCAGGCCGTTGCCGGTCCCGACGTCACCCGAGATCGTGGCGACGTCCGGCGTCGAGCGGCAAAGAGGACCGCTGATCGTCGGGTTGCCGCTCTGGTCGAACGTGCAGTGCGTCGACGCGACGCCGGTCTGGTAGCTGCCGGCCGGCTCGCTCGTCGAGTTGCCACCGCCGGTGTACGCCCAGGCCGTCTCGTCGAGGCGCTTCTCCGGCGTGTTCCCGTCGCCGTGCAGCACCGTGCCGCCCACGGCGACCGCCCACGGGCTGGCCGACGGCCAGTTGAGCCCCGGATAGAGCTCCGATGCGACGCCGTTCGGCGAGCCGAGCACGGGGATGCCGATGATCGGACAAGACGAGCCGGTATCGCCGGTGGACGAGAAGAGTGTGCGACCCTCCGCGGCGGCCTGCTCGAGGACCTTGTCCCCGGGCACCTCCATGCCGTCGGTGAAGATCGCGTTCGCATTGCCGACGTTCTCGCACTCGCCGTACGAGGCGCTGCCCTGCAGCGGGCCGTGCTTGTCGTTCACCCAGCCCACCATCGAAGCGAGCGCGTCGGTGTCGGAGTTGTGGCGACCGAAGTAGAGGGTCTCCGACGTGACATTGGGCGCCATGCCCGTCGACGCCTGCGTGTCGAGCTCCCACTCGACGGTCGCCCCGTCGCCGCTCGTGTCGGGCGTCGACGTGTCGCCGTACTTCTTGACGGAAATCGGCACGCCCGGGAGGCCCCACTCGGCCTCGAAGGAGCGCAGGTCGGGGATCACGGGATCGGTGACGCCCCAGCCGAAGATCGCCATCGACTGGCCGTTGCCCATGTTCGTCGAGGGCGCGTCGTAGATCGACCAGAGGTCCCTGATGCTGAGGAGCCCGGTCTTCGGGACGTTCCCGCTCGTCGCGTCCTGCGTGGTCGTCGTCCACGGGCCGGTCTCCTGCACGCGCGGGATCGAGAGCTTGTTGAAGTTGTTCAGCCCGAAAACGTTGGAGATCCCGAGCGAGGCGGGGACCTTCGGCGCCAGCGTGTTCGCGTAGAACCTTTGGCCGTTCGCGGTGTAGTTGTTGATCGGCGTGCCGAACGCCGCCTCGACCTGTGCGGCGCTGCCGCTGGCGAGCACGTAGTTCGTCGCGCCTTCGATCGGCGTCACTGTGAGACCGGCTCCCTGCAACCACGACTGGGTCGCCTGGGTGGTCGCCGCCGGGACGCCGAACTGCGAGTTGAACGTGTCCGGATCGAGGTAGTTGCCGTAGTTCGGGCTCGAGGGGTCATAGAGCTGCTTGACGTACGCGTCCTCCGCAGCCTGGTTCGGGTTCGACAGGAAGACGCCGACCGTCACCGTCTGCGTCGCCGGCACCGACCCGGTCAGCGTCGCGTAGCTCAGGTTGTGGACGACGTCGTTCGAGAGCGTGGTGGTAGCACCGCTGGCGTGGGCCGCCGGACTGCCTGCGCCGAGAAGCGCCGCGCAGCCCACGGCCGCCAGCGCGAGAAGCGCCCGGTACGACCGCGGTCCCCGATTGCCTGCTGGCATCGGTTCCTCCTCCGAGGGGTGGTGGATGACTGGGAAATGCAGCGCGTGCTTTTACCACCACTTTGCACTCTTCTAACCTCTTTACTCGATTGACTAATCAGTCAACAATTAGCTCTCTAATTGACTGACTATTCAATCGGCCGCGCAGACGAAGCAGGCCCGGCGATGCCGGGCCTGCCTGTCGAGCCGAGAGCTCGCGCTGGTTAGTTCGTGCAGCCGGCGATGGTGCCCGTCGGCTCGCAGTTGTCCACCTGGTTGCCGGTGACCATCGATGCCTGCAGGGTCACGGTGCCGCCGCTGTTGAAGATGCCACCTCCGTGCGCGGCGGTGTTGTGCTTCACCTGGCTGTGCTTCAGCGTGACGGCCCCCCCGATGAGGGGCGGCGGGCCGGGCGGGAGCGGCACGCCATTGGCGATGCCACCGCCGTACCCACCGGCGCTGTTGCCGTTCACCCTGCTGTGATCGAGGGTCAGGACGGCCGGTGTCGTTCCGGGTGGGCCTTCCGTGTTGAGGATCCCGCCGCCGGAGCCGGCGAAGCCGCTCGCAGCCGCGGTGTTGCGGTTCACCTCCGAGTGCGTGAGGGTCATCATCCCGTGATTCACGACTCCGGCGCCGAGCCCGTTCGGGGCCTGGTTGTGGTCGACCCGGCTGTGGTTCAGGACCGCAACGCTGCCATTGGCGATGCCGCCGGCGGCCACCGGAGGACCTTCCCCGCCAGGTCCCGCGGTGGCCGTGTTGCCGTTGACGCGAGTGTGGTTCAGCTTCAGCTCGGCCGTCCCGGTCGGGTTGCCCGCGTTCCCGCTGGCGATGCCGCCGCCGTTCAGCGACGTGTTGCCGTCGACCTGGCTGTGATTCAGAGTCGCCTTCCCGAGCAAGTTCTGGATGCCGCCGCCCCCGGCGTGGGGCGCGACGTTGCCGTTCACCTGGCTGTGGTCGAGCGTCAGCACAGTCTCGCCACCCGAGCCGAGGTAGTCGCCGCTGGCGATGCCGCCGCCGACGCCTCCCTGCGCGGTGTTGCCGTTCACCTGGACGTGGTCGAGCTTCGCCGTGCCGTCGACGTTCGCGATCCCGCCACCGCCGAGACCGCCGCTCTCGTCTTGCGACGGAGGCTGGGTCTGGTGGTTGTGGCTCACGGAGCTATGGCGCACCGTGAGCGTTGCGACGCTCGACGGATCGAAGGTGGCGTTGACGATGCCACCGCCCGCCGCGCCGGCGCTGTTGCCGGTCACCTGGGTGTGATCCAGCCTCACCGCGCCGCCGACGTTCGCGATCCCGCCGCCGAAGTCCTGGACCGACCCGCCGGTGATCGTTAGTTGCCGCACCGCCAGGTTGCCGCCCGGGCCGTCGACCTCGAACACCCGGAACGAGTTGGTCCCGTCGATCGTCGCGTGATTGCCTCTGATGGTGATCGGAGTCGTGATCGCCGGCAGCCCGTTCTCGCTGCTGTCGGGGCTCACGGTCAGCTGGTAGTCGCACCCGTGCGCGAGGTTGAGCGTCCCACCTCCCGCGGAGTTGGCTGCGTCGATCGCCGCCACCAGCGCCGCCTGGTTGCACGACACACTCGCCTTGTGTCCATGGGGCCCCGGCTTCTTCGCGGACGCGACGGCCGCTGAGAGCAGCGCCACGATCAGGAAACCCGCCGTTGTCACGGCAAGGCGATTCATCGGAAAGCCAATCCGTCTCAATTCTCTCACCCTTCCTCGTTCATAGCCGCAGCTGAAGACGCTAGCGCGATCTCGATGCGCTTGCTGCCCGCGAAAGGGGGTTCTTATGCGCCTGATGCAGGTCTCGTACCGAGCAGCAAGGTAGCGCCCGCACCCCGTCGGCCTCTCTCGGCGCTCCGCGCGCGGGGGGAGGACGACGTCCTTTCGACTACCGCAGCGTTGCGGGTCTGCTTGGCCTTCTTGACGAGCCGGCTCGCCGCCTCGAGGGCGTCCTGGGCGGGACGCGTGTCGTCGAGCACCACCGCTCCGACGGACCCGGTGATCGTGCGGGGACGGCCGTCGATCGCGAACGGCCGGGTCGCGAGGAGCAGACGGAGACGCTCGGCGAAGTCGGCTAGCTCCGCCCGGTCGACGTGCGGGGCGAGCACCACGAACTCCTCCCCACCCCAGCGGAAGACGAGGTCGCTCGCCCGCAGCTCGCTGCGCAGCCGGTGGTGGACGTCGACCAGCAGCCGGTCGCCGGCCGCGTAGCCGTACGTGTCGTTCACCGTCTTGAAGCGGTCGAGGTCGAGGAAGCAGAGCGCTGCCGTCCGTCCGCCGCGCTTGATCCGTGCCTGCTCGGAGGTGAGCGCCTCCGTGAGCGCGTAGCGATTCGGCGCATCGGTCAGCGCATCGACCCGCGCGCGCGAGCGTTCCGCCGCAAGGGCACGCTCGAGGCGGCGGCGGAGCCGGTTCGCCCAGGCGGCGACGAGCAGCAGGCCGGCGGCGAATGCGAGCGCGAGGCCGGGCGCCGTCTCGAAGAGATAGAGGAAGGCAACGAGCAGCGGCGCCGGCAGGAACCAGCTGACGACGATCGCGCGCCAGGCCGCGCGGAGCTCGCGGCGCAAGCCGGGGCCGAGTGCACGCAGCACGAGCCTCAGATTCAGGGCGAAGCCCGTCACCAGGCCGACGGCGGCTGCCGTCACGGCGCCGGACACTCCGCCCCGCGAGACCTGCCCTCCCACCAGGCCGACCGCGAGCCCCTGCACGGCACCGGCGCCGGCGCAGAGCACGCGCTTGCGCGGGATGTCCCGCGTGAATGTCTCGGTCGCGGCGCCCGCACACGCGCCCACCAGCGGCCCGCCGACCAGAGCTGCGCCCACGAGAAACGGGCCGGCGACCGAGATGCGCATGCGCCGGCCGACGACGAGATCGAGCTGCTCGGCGAGCGCCGTCAGCGCGACGAGCACGAGCGCCGCCGCGATCCCGGTGTCCAGCCCGATGCCTGCAGCCATGAACGCATTGAACAGTCGCGACCGGACTGCGCTGGAGCGCTACGAGCCGAGCAGGAACCGCGCGACGGCGTGACGGCCGGCGTCGCTCGTGGCGCGCGACTGCACCGAGTGGCCCGCGCCCGGGACGACGACAAGGCTCCCGTGCGGGGTCAGAGCAAGCTGCCGCCGCGCCCAGGCGAGCGGCGTCGACAGGTCGTGGTCGCCGTTGACGAGCAGCGTCGGCACGCGCAGCTTGCCGTGCGGCAGCCGTGTCGGCGCGGTCGGCGACCACGGCAGGCACTGCCGCACGAAGCCGTTCCCCGAGGCCGTCCGCCGGTCGAACGGGTAGAGCTTCGCGGCCGGAATCCGCGCGGCCGCGGCTCGGAGCTTCGCAGCGCGGCCGGCGAGCGGTGCGGCCGAGTTGCCCCAGGGATAACGCCAGTCGGCGCAGAGCGCGCTCGCGTGCAGGCCCTGGTCGAGCTCGGCGGCAGTCGTGTGCCGCTGGTAGTACGAGGCCGCGGCGAGGAACTTGTCGAGCTGCTTCCGATGGCCGCGGCGGGCCGCATGCAGCGCTGCCGGCACGTTCCAGTATTTGCGGTACGTCGGGTCGGCGATGCTGTCGAACGTCAGCGCGTCGAGCAGCCGCGGCCCGAGGTGATCGCTCCGCACGACGGCCGCGAGGTCGGCCACGCAGCCACTGCCGCAGACGGAGTGCAGCACGCGCCGCACTGCCGCGAACTCCACCACGCCCAGGTCGGTCAGCCCCACCTGCGGAACGACCGAGTCGAGGACGAGCTTCGAGACATGGGATGGATGTGGCCAGCCCGTAGCGCTCGCCGACGTACGTGCCGTAGGAGATGCCGTCGAGCGACCACTTGTCGACGCCGAGCGCCTGGCGCAAGGCCTCCATGTCGGCAACGACGTCGTCGGTGCCGAAGAACTGACGCCGTGACGCGAGCTTGCGGGCGCAGGCCCGGACGGCAGAGGCCTTGGGCGGCGTGAGGTCCGAGCTTCCCATCTCGTGCTGCAGCGCCTTGCAGTCGAGCGCACCGGCACCGGTTCCGCGCTGGTCGAACACCACGATGCGGTACTGCTGCCGCTCGGCCGAGAGCGCGCGGGAGACGTAGCCGTGGAGGATCGGCAGCCCCGGCTGCCCCGGCCCGCCCGAGAGCACGAGGAGCACGCCGTGCGGCGCGTGCACGTTGTCGCCCATGCCGACCCGCAGGTGCAACGTCCCTCGTCCGGGATGCGCATGGTCGAGGGGCACGTCGAGCGTCGAGCACGTGTACCCGCTCGCACCGGGGCAGGGATGGGCGCCGTGCAGGACGGGACCGTGTGCGGCCGCAGGCCCAGCGACCGCGACCGCGGCGACGACCAGCAGCATCACGAGCAGACGGCCCCGCATGCTTCTACCGACGCGGGAACGTTGCGGCGGTTAGCCGAACCACCCTTCCGACGTGCCGACTCGAGCGCGTAGAGTCGGCCTCAGACCGACCGACGAAGGAGCGAGTGATGAGCATGTACGCAGTTGTCGACCCCGCGACCGGCGAGACGCTCAAGGAGTACCCGACGATTACGGACGACGAGCTGCGGGACGCGATCGCCCGCGCCGACCAGGCACACCGCGAGTGGTCGAGCGCCGCGACCGTCGCCGATCGCGCCTCGCTCGTGCGGCGCGTCGGAGAGCTGCACGCGGAACGGCGGAAGGAACTCGCGGAGATCATCGTCGCCGAGATGGGCAAGCCGATCCGGCAGGCGCGGGGCGAGGTCGCCTTCTGCGCATCGATCTACGAGTTCTATGCCGACAATGCCGAAGCGCTGATGGCGGACGAACCGATCGAGCTCCTCGGGGGTGAGGGATCGGCAGTCGTCCGCCGCAGCTCGCTCGGCGCCCTTTTGGGGATCATGCCGTGGAACTTCCCCTACTACCAGGTCGCACGCTTCGCGGGGCCGAACCTGATCATCGGCAACACAATCCTGTTGAAGCACGCGCCCCAGTGCCCGCAGTCGGCCGAGGCGATGGAGCAGATCTTCCGCGACGCCGGCTTCCCCGACGGCGCCTACGTGAACATCTACGCCACGAACGAGCAGATCGAGTGGGTGATCGCCGACCCGCGCGTCCGGGGCGTATCCGTCACCGGCTCCGAGCGCGCCGGCGCCGCCGTCGCGGAGATCGCCGGCCGGAATCTGAAGAAGGTCGTGCTCGAGATGGGCGGCTCCGACCCGTTCATCCTCCTCGGCACGGACAACCTCGATGAGACCGTCCAGGAGGCCGTCGATGCGCGGATCGACAACGCGGGCCAGTCGTGCAACGCCGCGAAACGGTTCATCGTGATCGACGAGCTCTACGAGCCGTTTCTCGAGAAGTTCACGGCCGCGCTCACCGCCGTGAAGCCAGGTGATCCGCACGAGCGCGAGACCGAGCTCGGGCCGCTTTCCTCTCAGCTTGCGGCCGACCGCCTCGAGGATCAGGTCGGGCGCGCGGTCGAGCAGGGCGCGACGGTCGTCGCCGGCGGCAAGCGCAACGGCAACTACTTCGAGCCGACGGTGCTGACGGACATCACGCCGGAGAACGACGTCTACCGCGAGGAGCTGTTCGGCCCGGTCGCGCAGGTCTATCGCGTGCCGTCGGAGGAGGAGGCGGTCGCGCTGGCGAACGACACGCCGTTCGGGCTCGGCTCATACGTGATGACGAACGACCCGGAGCAGGCCGAGCGCGTCGCGGACCGGATCGACGCCGGCATGGTCTACGTGAACATCGTCGGTGCAGACAGTGCCGAGTTGCCGTTCGGCGGCACGAAACGCTCCGGCTTCGGACGCGAGCTGGGCCGCTACGGCGCCGACGAGTTCGTCAACAAGAAGCTGATCCGCGTCAGCTGATCGCTACACGCAGGCTGCCGCCGCCGCGAACGCAGGCTCCCTTGGCAAGGCCCGCACGGAGATCGATTCTCCCCGTAGGCAGCACTTGGTGCCCAAGGGGAGGAGGCAGGATGAACAAGCAGGGGCGAGTGGGCGTCGCGGCCCTCGCAATGTCGTGTGCGCTCGCGCTGAGCGCTCAAGCCAGCGCCAGGACTCTCTGGGTGTGTGACGTCCCGAATGAAGGCACAGTCACGTTCGTGAGTGCAGCTGACGCGGCACGTCACGGGATCGACACGGCCAACGCCAGGGCCGGCATGGTCTTCCACGATCGGTTCGGGGAGACCTGCCACGTCGAGTCCGGGTAGGCGGACTATCTAGGCCGAGCGGCGACTAACCCGTCGGTGATCTCAGCGGGGAGGCCCGGTCGAGACGCCCTGGTCTGGGTTGTAGGGCGTGCCCGGGCACTGGCCCCACAGCCCGAGATGGCGCCGACGAGCCTGGAGAGCGACGCTCGTGAGTCGGGCGGCGTAGCGGCCCCTGCGCCCGCGGTAGAAATACGGCGCTGCCGCGCCGACGGCGACGAGGCGGACGTTGATGTTGAGGCCGTCGCGGACGCGGGTTACGTAGCGGAGCAGGCGACCGTAACTGTCGACGGAGTCGGTCGCTGGTTCGCGGGTGAGGCGGACGAGAGTCCCAGGCGGGAGCAGGTGCTTCGTGATTGCCGACGCCTTCTTGCCGTAGCACTCCGGCGAGAAATAGACCTCCGGCGTGTCGATCTGGACGAGCCTGATCTTGGCTCCATTCGTGAGATCGACCGTGTCGCCGTCCGCGACATGGTCGATGCGGCCGAGCTGACCCGCCGAGACCGACGCAGGCGCTGCCCCGGCGATCGACAGGATGGCCGCAGACAGGGCAACGAGGATGCCGCAGTATCGGCACAAGCCAAACACGCCACCTGTTATCGGCAAGCTCAACACGGGCCTGAACCTGCGGCGTGCGGAGTTCTGGCAACCAGCGACCGGGATCACGGCTAGGCCACGGCAGCCGCAAGCGCCAAGAACTCTCCCTTTTTGGAAGAGTTCTTGGAACGGTTCAAGTGGAGGCGGCGGGAATCGAACCGCCGTGCGTCAACAGCGGCGCAGGCGCGCGAATACGAGGTCACCCGACCGTGACTTCATGGGTGTCAGCGCGAGTCGGCGGACTGGTGGGCGAAGGTCTTCGTCTCGATGCTCAAGGCGTAACCGACTGCTCCCGCCCGGTTGCTCACCCCGAGCTTGTCATACACGTTGTCGAGGTGTTTGCGGATCGTTCCCGGTGCGAGGTAGAGAACGGTGGCGATCTCACGGTTCGACTTCCCTCGCGCAACCCAGAGAAGAATCTCGCGCTCGCGGGGAGTGAGCGCGGCGAGCGAGCTCGGCTCCCGTCGACGCGCGGCCGCGTTGCGCCAGAGTTGGACTAGGTGCGGTTGGAGGGTGTCGAGAACAAGCTTGTCTCGTTCGCTGAAGTCGCGCTCGAGGCTGTCGAACCCGAACCCACCTGCTACCCCCTCGGGCGTCGCGAGCCAGAGCTCGAGCTCATACTCGCCGTCGAGCGCGCGACAGACCTCCCAGTACAGGTCGAGGGCATGCCACTCGCGCCGTGAGAGCAGGTCAGACCAGCGCAGCGCGCGCCTTGCCTCGCGGCTCCACGGCCGATATGGATACTGGTAAGCGAGCCGGGCGTGCGCCTCGTGGATGGCGGGCGTAACCGGGGCACGCGGATCTCCCGAGTAGCGGACGCCGGTGCGCCAAAGGTGGCCGTGGCGGTCGAAGTCGCCGTACGACACGGTGTCGCAGGGGACGAGCTCGCGCAACCGGGCGAGCACCTGCTCTGGAAACGGGTCGGATCCTTCGACCTCACCGGCCGCGTGGACGAACTCGAGGATGCCCCGGTAGTCCGATCCCGATAGCCGCGCCACCATTCGAAGATACGTCGAACGACGTATGTCCACAACTACGCCGCGGCCCGAGGATGGATCGAAAGATGGCGCGGGGCCGCTGCCGGCGTCGCGCCCTCGGCCCACGTCCAGTGTGGCCCTCGAAAGGAGAGATCAGATGAAGAGACTGATGTTGGGGTTCGCAGTGGTTGTCGCCGTAGCTGTCGCCGTCGCCCCACTGGCATCGGCAACCTCCCGAAGCGGAGACCTCGTGGTGACGAAGGAGTGCTCTGGATTCGTTCCAACGAACAATCCTCCCTACTGCACAATCACTTCCTCGAACCTGAGGACGATCCCGGACGGCTCCAGGATCTTCTATCTCGACCCGAACGGGCTTGGGACACCGACGGGCGGTGCCGTCCTTCTCGACCCGCCAGGCCCGGGGAACAACCACGCGTTCGGCACGTGCTTCCTCGGAGGCGACCCGATGCGCTGCGAGTTCTCGGGCGGAACAGGAGTAGTTCACTTGGTTCCACGCCAGCGTCGTGGTCACGGTGACGACCGATGGGCTGTGGCACTGGCAAGGGACGTACAGCTTCGACCCGCACTGACTGTGCGCATCGCTGAGGGCTACTCATTCTGAAGCGAGCTCCCTAGGGGTCAGTCGTCTAGACGGTCTTAAGGGCCTATCCCGATCGGGATAGGCCCTTGAGCGTGGAGTGGAGGCGGCGGGAATCGAACCCGCGTCCGCAGCCGCACCGGCTGAGCGTCTACAAGCGTAGGCTGCCCTTTCGATTCGCCCGCCGGCCGGGGTGCAGCCGCCCTACCGACGCGCTAGCCGATCCTTTGGTGTCGCGCTTTGGGCGATCAGCTCTCCCTCCGCGCCGAGCCCGTTCGTTGGCGCCGCCTCCGGGCCACGGGCAATCCCGGGGCGGCGTCGCCGGCTAGGTTCCCCTAGGCGGCGAGTGCGAGATCGTTCTTCGCACTTGCGTTTTGCCGGTGGATTTACGAGGCCAACCGGCGACCTCGGCTTGCAACTCATCCGGATGGATCGACCACGTCGAAGCCAGGTCGCCCCCGTATGTTCGTGAGCGAATTGTAGCCGGGCCTATGGGAGCCGGCCTCGCGCGCGCTGCGCGAGGCCGGCCCGATGCATCGACAGTCCTAGAAGGTGCCGTTCCAGACGGCGACGTCCTCCTGGTTGATCGGCGTCGGTACGAACTGGAGGCCGAACCACCAGACGACCGTCTGCTTGTTGTTCGAGTCGGTCCAGAAGGCGTGCAGGGCGCCGTCCGAGCCGTAGGCGATGTCGGTGTAGTCGCCGAAGAACCCGCCTCCGAAGCCGTTGCGGGTATTGATCGGATGCGTGCTGACGGCTGACGTGTGGGTGCCGTCGGTGACCCAGTAGTCGACCCGGGTGTTGTGGACGTAGTCGCCCAATACCAGGCAGTTGATCCTGCTCTCGGGCGACGGCGGGGAGTTGGCGCAGGTCTGCCAGGGCGAGACGACGTCGCCTCGGTAGGCGCTGAAGACGGCCCGCCCGTCGGGCGCGATCGCAACCGCCGGGAAGACGTCCTCCACCGGCCCGGCCGGCGACGGCGCGTTGAGCGTCCCGCCCGAGGGCTGCGAAACCGGATAGCCGACTGGAGTCCGGGTCGCGGGCGCGAAGACGCGCGCCGGTGATGTCCAGGTCTGGCCGCTGTCGGTCGACTTGCTCCACACCGCGACCGAGCCGTCCGCGGTCTCGGTCGTCCAGGTGGCGTAGAGGTCGCCGTTCGGCGCGGCGGCCGCCGCCGGATAGCTGTTCACCCGGAAGAGCGTGTTCGCGAGGTCCTCGGTCTCGTTAAGCGGCGCGATCTGAACCGGCTTCTCCCACGTCGCGCCGCCGTCGGTCGACTTGGCGACCCAGGTCGAGTCCAACTCGTCGTGGCGGCGGGAGCCGTCCCAGAAGACGTACAGCGAACCGTCCGGCCCCACGACCGGGCGCGATCCCTGGCTGTAGAGCACGTTGCCGGCGATCGACTTCGGCGTCGTGAACGTCGCGCCGCCGTCGCTCGACGAGGCGAAGAAGATCGGCGACTGCGTGTACTTGCCGTTGCTCGGGTTGAAGATGAAGCGCGTGAACGTGACGTAGATGCGGTCGCGGAACGGGCTCGACGTGTTGTCGTCTACCGCGATCCACTCCTTGTCGTTCAGGATCGCCGGCGAGGTGGTCTGGTTGATGAACGTCGGCGCCGACCAGCTGAGGTTCCCCGAGCCGTCGAACGTCCCGCGGTTCACGGCGACGGTATTCGGCGCGCTCGCGCGGTTGAAGCCGAGCCCCGCATAGAAGACATGGCCCTGGGTGTCCCACGCGACCGACGGGTCGCCGCCCGCGTCGTACTGGCCGCCCGTGAGGCGCTCGACGCCCGGGATCAGCGTGCCGAGGTGCTGCGGGTCGGTGGCGGTGCAGCACCAGGTATTGCCGCTGTCGTTCGAGAAGTACGTCCCCGAGTAGGCGTCGCCAAGCGCGCTGCACGGCGTCCCGCTGATGCTGCAGCTCCACGTGCGCGAGACGTAGTCGTTCGCGGCCGCGACGACCTGGTCCGGGTTGTTCGGATTGACCGCGATCGCCGTTTCGTTCTGCGGCGCGCCGGCGGTGTCCTGATTCACGGTCACGTCCGGCGGCAGGATTGTGTTGCCGTCGAGCGGGCTGCCGGGCACGAACGTCGGCGTGATCGGGGTCGAGACCGGCGGGGCGGCGGTGTCCTCCGCCTCCTCCTCGAGGAACGCCGAGAAGCGGATCTGCAGCCAGGCGGTCCCGTTGACCGAGGCGACCTTGCCGGCAAGCGTCGAAATGTCGTACTGCGGCGCCGCCGCCGCACTGCCCGCGCTTCCCGCGAGCAGGATCGTCGTGGCTACGGCTACGACTGCGGCAATGCTGAGCGCAAGACGTGGGTATCGCATGAACTCTCCCCTCCTTGCCCGATGGCCCCTGCGGCCCGGCGGCGTAGCGGCCGAGCGCGGCGACCCTAACAGAGCCCGAAGGAGCCGGCGGAGATAGAAAAGTGCTTTGGAGAGGGGTAACTTGTCGGCGTATGCGGGGTCGCCGTGCCATCTGGATCGTCGGTCTGCTGCTAGCCGCGCTCGGCGCAGCTGCCGTGGGCGTGCACGCGAGCTCCGCGGCACCGACAGGGCCGATCACCCACGCATCCACCTTCGACAAGACGTTCTCGTGCCGCGTCCGTCGCCAGCACTTCGTCAACCTCAGTGCGAGCGCCACCGTCCCGCCGGTCAACGGCCAGCAGCAGCCGGGAGGGCTCTACCTGACGACGGTCCAGAAAACGCGCGAGCAAAACGGCGCCACAGTCACATTGACCCAGGTGAGCCTCAGCGCACGGAAGAACAGCTTGAGGATCGACATGTCGACGTGCAACCGCGTGAAGCGACAGATCCCGCTGAAGCCGAAAGGGCTTCCCGGCCCTGCGATAACGCTGACGCCACACCATCAGGGCTTCGACAACGAGCGCTGCGGGGCGACGGCCCGGGTACTCGTCCGACTTCAGTTCAAGACGACGAACGGAGTTCCGTCACACGCGTTGTTCGCGGTCCGCAACGACAGCGCGAAGAGCCGGCCGATCGCGTTCTACAACTGGAGCCCGGACAAGGTCAGCGTGTATACGGCCAACAACTGCGTCGTCAGTAGCTAGCGCCGCAGGCTCTTCAGCTCCCGCTCGATCTGCCGCTGTGCGTCGCGGGTCGCGATGTCGCGCCGCTTGTCGCGCAGCTCCTTGCCGCGCGCGAGCGCCAGCTCGACCTTGATGCGGCCGTCCCGGAAGTAGAGCCGCGTCGGCACGAGCGTCAGACCTTTCTCCGCGACGGACGAGGCCAGCCGCTCGATCTCGCGCCGGTGGAGGAGGAGCTTGCGCGGGCGGTCGGGGTCGTGGTTCGCGCGGTTCCCCTCGGTGTACTCGGGCACGTGGAGGCCGACGAGCCATGCCTCGCCGTCGCGCACCTCCGCGTACGCCTGCTGCAGCGTCGCCTCCCCGCCGCGCAGCGACTTCACCTCGGTGCCCGTGAGCACGACGCCTGCCTCCACGCGGTCGGAGAGGTGGTAGTCGTGCCGCGCGCGGCGGTTGTCGACGATCAGCTTCTCGCTTGATTGCTTGGCCATCGCCGGGCAAGTGTAGGGACGGCCTCCGGCGGCAACCCCTAGAGACGCAACAAGGAAACGGAGGTCACGATGAAGATGCGGTTCATTCCGACGAGCGTCCACGGTGCGGTCGACCACGTCGTCGGGCCGGCGCTCGTCCTCGCCCCCACGCTTCTACGACTCGGCCGCACGAGCCCCGAAGGGCTCACCGCACGGGCCGTCGGCGGCGTCGAGGCGTTCTACTCGAACATCACCGACTACGAACTGAGCGTGAAGAACGTCGTGCCGATGAAGGTCCACCTCGCACTCGACGCAGCGGGTGGCGCGGCGCTCGCGCTCGTCCCCCAGCTCACCGGCGCGCGCAAGCGCGGCAAGAAGCACTGGGTGCCGCACCTCGCGATCGGCGCGCTCGAGATCGGGATGGCGGCGTTCACGAAGACGGAGCCGCCGCGGCCGGCGGAGCGCCGCGCGACGACGATCAAGAAGCTCGCGAAGACCGCGCTGAAGGCGAAGGTCGTGAAGGAGGTCGCGAGGGCTCTGACCTAGGGCCGCCCGCTAGGGTCGCGGCTGTGGAGCTCACGCTCGAACAGCTGCGGGAGATGGGCTCGTCAGGCTTCCCCGGCCTGCTCGGAATCGACTTCCGGGAGGCCGGGGACGGCCGGGTCAGTGCGAGCCTCGAGCTCGAGGAAAAGCACATGGCGCCGAACGGCTACCTCCACGCGGGGACGGTCGTCGGGTTCGCCGACTCTGCCTGCGGCTACGGCTGCATCCTCAACCTGCCCGACGGAGCGCACGGCTTCACGACGATCGAGCTGAAGACGAACTTCCTGCGCACCGCGCAGCCTGGAGCGACGATCGACTGCGAGGCGAAGCTCGCCCACGGTGGCCGGACGACGCAGCTCTGGGACGCAACCGTGTCCGATCCCGAGGGCCGCACGATGGCGCTCTTCCGCGCCACGCAGCTGATGCTGCGCGGCGCCTAGCGGCGGCCGGCGCGGTAGCCCCGCGCCATAAAGCAGCGGTCGCAGAGCGATGCCCACGGCGCCGTCCGCGCGCCGCAGACGCGGCAGCGGCCGATCGTCGGGTCCTCGATCTCGGCGCGCAGCTCTCGCACGACCCGGGCCGCCGCGGCCTCCTCGAGCGCGGCGGCTCGCTCGATCGTGACTCCGGCGACGCCCGGGTACTGCAGCGCGAACCAGCGGAGGATCGACGCCTCGCGCGCCGCCTGCTCCGCCTCCTCGAGCCCGGCCGCGTCGAGCCGGTGCGGGTCGAGGATCCAGCCGACCACGGTCTGCTGCGGCTTGTCGCCGGCGACCGCCGCCGCGAGCGTGCCGAGCAGCGGCGCGTTGTCCTCGTCGACCGGCGCCTGCACGAGCTTCCAGACGTCGGCGAGCTCGAGCGTGCGCCGTGCGTGGTGGAGGGCGTCGCGCACCGCGTCGAGCCGCGCGAGCAGCGGCTGGATCGACTCGACCTCGAGCCAGCCGTCGACGCTCCAGTAGCGCAGCGCCGCGTGCCGCCAGGCGTGCAGCGCCGGCTCGAGCTCGTCGACGCGCTTGACGTTGAGATCGGAGAGCTGCGGGCGCAGGCGGCCGCTGTCGACGACGCGGTAGCCGAGGTGGCCGTCCTCGATCGGGACGTGCGGGACGAGGGCGGCGCGGACGAGCTCCGGATCCGGATCCGCCCACGGCACGCCGGTGAGGACGCCCACGTGGCCGCGCTCGTGGAAGCCGAAGCGCCCGGCGCGGCCGGCGATCTGCGCGATCTCCCACGGCTCGAGATCGCGCCGCTCCTTCCCGTCGAACTTCGTCGTCTCGGCGAAGAGGAGCGTCTCGCACGGCAGGTTCACGCCGTGGCCGAGCACGTCGGTCGCCGCGCACACCTCCGCGCGGCCGTCGACGAAGCGGTCGATCTCCTCCCGCCGCGACGCGAGCGGCATCGCGCCGTAGAGGCAGGCGACAGCGCCGGGATGGAGCTGGTTCAGCTCGCCCGCGAGCCCGATCACGGCGCGGCGGCTGAAGGCGACGACGACCGTGCCGGGGCCGAGGCCGTTGATGCCGCGGCGGCCCGCCCAGTCGAGCGGCGCCTTGCGCTCGAAGAAACGGAGCTCGACCTGCGGGAACGCGTGCCGCACGAGCGGCAGCGCCTCGACCGCGCCGAGCAGCAGGATGTGCCGGTACTCGCCGCCGAGCAGGAGCCGCGTCCAGGCCGAGCCGCGCTCCTCGTCCTCGGCCCACTGCACCTCGTCGAGCACGAGCGTCTCGCCGCTCGCCGGCGCCATCTCGGCCGTGCAGCACACGATCGGAGCGCCGGTATTGACCCGCTCCTCGCCCGTCACGAGACCGACGCGCTCGTCGCCGAGCTCCGCCGCGAGCCGCCGGTGCGCCTCCTGCGCGAGCATCCGCAGCGGCGCCGCGTACACGCCCCTGCCCGTCTCGACGAGGAAGCGGAGCGCGTCGTGCGTCTTGCCCGAGTTGGTGGGCCCGAGGTGCGCGATCACCGTCTCGGGCTCGACGCGCCGCTCGGGCAGGCGAACGGTCAGCTCGGAGACGGGCCTCCTCGCCGGTGCGTGCCGCCGCCGATGCCGTTCGCTCCGACTGGGGCGCTTCTGCCGCCCCCGGGCCACTAGCGAGTCACTACTAGACCTGGAGGAAGCGGCGCAGCGTCAAGCCCGAGCCCATCGCCCCGAGGAGCAGGCCCGTGCCGAGCAGCGCGAGCGCGTTGAACGTAAAGGACAGCGAGTGCACGTCGGAGCCACTGCCGCCGCCGATGTGCGGCAGGATCGACGGCAGTGCGATCGTCTTCCCGAGCACGAGCAGGATCACGGCGAGCACCGACCCGACGAGTCCGCACAGGAAGCCCTCGAGCATGAACGGCCCGCGGATGAACCAGTTCGTCGCGCCGACGAGCTTCATCACCTCGATCTCGCGTCGTCGCGCGAAGATCGAGAGGCGGATCGTGTTCGCGATCAGGAGCGTCGAGGCGACGACGAGCAGGATGACGGCGATCAGGAAGACCAGCGAGATGACCTTCGCGATCGTGATGACGCGTTTCGCCGTCGCGCTCCCCCACTTCACCGCGTCGACGCCCGACCAGCCCGCTGTCTGCACGTCCTTGCCGAGCAGCGGCGTGGACGAAGGCGTTCAACGGCACGACCGTGTACGAGTCGGGGAGCGGGTTCTCGAGCAGCTTGACCTTGTAGAGCTGCGGGAAGCGCTTCTTCATCTGCTCCTGAGCCTGGGCCTTCGAGACGAAGATCACCTGCTTCACGCGCGGGTCGTTCTGGAGCTTCTGCCGGACCGCCAGCTCCTGCTGCGGCGTCGCGTTGCTCTGGAAGTAGACGTGAACCTGGAGCTCCCTCTGGACGTGGTTGCTCCAGGAGAGCACCCAGGTGCCGAGGGCGATGAACAGCCCGAGCAGGCACATTCCGATCAGGACGGTCATCGTCGCGGCGAACGTCGTCGAGAGGTTCATCCGGATCGAGGCCCACGCCTCGGAGAAGAGCAAGCGGGCCTGACTCATTCGGAGGTGTAACCCCCGCGCCGCTCGTCGCGGGCGAGCTTCCCGTCCTCGAGCGCGATCACGCGCTTGCGCATCTTGTCGACCATCTCGCGGTCGTGGGTGACCATGAGGATCGTCGTGCCGGCGCGGTTGATGCGGTAGAGAAGCTGCATGATCCCGACGCTCGTGTCGGGGTCGAGGTTCCCGGTCGGCTCGTCGCAGACGAGGAGCGGCGGGTGGTTGACGACGGCGCGCGCGATCGAGACGCGCTGCTGCTCGCCGCCGGAGAGCTCGTCGGGGAGCGAGTTCATCTTGTTCGCGAGCCCGACCAGCGTCATCACCTCCGGCACCTTGCGCCGGATCGAGGAGCGGCTCTCGCCCTGCACCTTGAGCGCGTAGGCGACGTTCTCGGCCGCCGTCCGGCTCGGCAGGAGCTTGAAGTCCTGGAAGACGCAGCCGATGTTGCGGCGCAGGCGCGGCACCTTCGAGTGTCCCAGCCGACCGAGGTCGCGGCCGCCCATGACGATCCGCCCGTCGGTCGGCTCGAGCTCCTTCAACAGGAGCCGCACGAGCGTCGTCTTGCCCGAGCCCGAGGCGCCGACGATGAAGACGAACTCGCCCTTGTCGATCGCGAAGTTGACGGAGTCGAGCGCCGTGACGTCCGGCTCGTAGACCTTGGTCACGCTCTCGAACAGGATCATCGAGCCGGCCGCCGGCCCAGGCTGCTCGGCGCCGTTGAGCTGACCATGGGGTTGGCCTGTCCGTTTGGCGAAGGCTGTGCCACGGCTGAAGCTGGCTGTTCTATCTGTACGTCAGTCACGTCTACCGGTTACGAGTTGGCGCGGGCGGTATGCCCGGCGCCGGTGGAGTGCGTGTGAAGCGGCCTCCACTCTAGCGCAGCTTTCGGCGAGCTACGAAGCCTCTCCTGCAGTTTGCAGCAGATACGCGCGGATGAAACCATCGAGATCGCCGTCGAGCACGCCTTGCGTGTTGCCGACCTCGTGCTCGGTGCGGTGATCCTTGACGAGCTGGTACGGGTGGAGGACGTAGCTGCGGATCGCGTTGCCGCCGAAGCCCATCGACACGCCGCCGCGCTCGCGCGCCAGCTCGGCCTCCCGCTCCTCCTCGGCTTTCTCGGCGAGCCGTGAGCGGAGGATCTTGAGCGCGGTCTCCTTGTTCGCCGCCTGGCTGCGCTCGTTCTGGACTGCGACGACGATGCCGCTCGGCATGTGCGTGATCCGGACGGCGGAGTCGGTCTTGTTCACGTGCTGTCCGCCGGCGCCCGAGGAGCGGTACGTGTCGATGCGGATGTCGTCGTCGGCGATTTCGATGGCGCCGGCCTCCTCGAGCAGCGGCGCGACGATCACCTGCGCGAAGCTCGTGTGGCGGCGGTGCGCCTGGTCGAAGGGGCTGAGGCGGACGAGCCGGTGCTTGCCGCGCTCGGCTTTGAGGATCCCGTACGCGTTCTCGCCCCGCACGGTGAAGGTCGCCGACTTGAGGCCGTACTCCTCGCCCGGGCTCGACTCGATCACCTCCGTCTTGAGGCCGCGCTGCTCGGCCCAGCGGAGGTACATGCGCAGGAGGATCTCGGACCAGTCCTGCGCGTCGGTGCCGCCCGCGTCCGCCTGGATCGTGATCACCGCGTCGCCGGCGTCGTACTCGCCGGAGAAGAGCGCGTCCTCCTGCAGCCGCGCGAGCTCGCCGCGCACGTCGCGCAGGACCGGCTCGAGCTCCTCGTCCGGGAACGTGCCCGCGCCCTCGCTGCAGGAACTCGACGTTCGCGACGAGCTCGTCGTAGCGCCGGAGCTTCTCCTGCGTCCGCTGGTGCTCGGCGGAGAGGCGCGCGGCGCGCTGCTGGTCGCTCCAGAAGTCGGGTTGCGCGAGCTCCTGCTCGAGCTCGTCGAGACGGGCCTTCAGCGCGGCGGGGTCAAAGGTAACCACGGACCCAGTCGAGCTGGGTCCCGATCTCCCCGAGCTGCTCGTCGAGCGGGATCTGTGTCTCGTCGCCTGCCATGGCGCCGGTCATCCTAGGGCAAGGCGTCTCGGCGTAAGGTTCGGGCATGGACTGGCCTGCGCCCCTGACCGTCCGCGAGGTTTCGGCCGAGCTCCGCTGCTCCGAGGACGAGGTTCGCGCTCTGATTCGCGACGGGGAGCTGCGGACGGTCGCCTGCGGGATCCGGCCGGGCCTCGTTCCACGCCACGAGTTCGACGCCTACGTTCGCCGACTTCGGCACGGCAGTGGCTCACAGCCATCTGGACCGCGCCCGACTGCTTGACGCTTGGAGGCTGCCTGCGACCTGAAGATCAGCGAGAGGATCAAGAGCCTGTCTCGACGGCCACCGCCCACGGCAGAGGAGCTTGCCGCTCGCGCCGAGGCGGAGAGCATGCGCAGTCAGATCCGTCAAGACGAGGCCGTCCTCAGAAACCAGGTCGAGGGCCGGATTCCGGGCAGCGGCCCGCCCTGAGTCACTCCGGCTCGTGCCCCGCGCCCGCATCAATACGGCGCGGGGGTATCACTCTCGCCCGAAGAGCTAGGGACGCTCGGACCCTGGGATTAGGCGTGCGCGACGACTTCGCGCACTTCCACGCCGTCCAGGGATACCGCGTCGATGCGGCCGACCATTTCGCGGGCTCGCTCGGCCGCCTGGTTCGCAGCGTCCTCCGAGTCGAGGATGATCATCGAGAGCCCCGTGTTGTCCTTCCACGTCCAGTATGCAGCCTGGAATCCCGGCGCCTGAGAGACCTGCGGAACCACGTCTTGGTCCAGCCTCTGTTGCGCAGCTTCACGATCATTGATGGTGACTCTCACAACGACTGCGTGCACCTTGACCTCCTGATCGATCTCGGATCAACGAGTGGAGTCTCCCAAGTTTCTCGCACACTCGCTTGGGCCACTGTTCGGGAATGACCCCTGAGCGCCGGGCGTCACCTTCGAAGACGATCGGGCAGGCTCTGACTGAGCGGCGCGATTGGCGCCCGATGTCGCGAGACGTCGTTTGAGCCAGTCTTCGGGAGTCACTCCAGAGGGCCTTGCGCAATCGTCGCGCGGGACGTGTGAGATGGTCGCGCGGAAACGAGTGCGTCGGCGTGAGCGACACGAGCAATAGGGGAGGCGAGCTGTGACGGACAATGAGGACTTCATCGCGTGGACGCAGAGTCGCCTCAGGGATGCGGAGACGGCTCTCCACAATGGCGACCCGGAACCGCGGTTGGCACTGTGGTCGTCAAGTGAGCCGGTGTCGGTCCTTGGCGCGTGGTGGTCGGCAACCGGCCAGGAAGAGGTACGCGAACTCTTCCGCACGCTCGCCGAAACCTTCGCGGACTGCACCTCGCACGTGTACGAGATCGTCGACGCCGAGGTGATAGGCGACATGGCTTTCACGGCCGGGTACGAGCGAACAGAGGCGTCAATCAACGGCGAGCGACGGCGGTATGTCCTTCGTGTCACGCAGATCTACCGGCGCGAAGATGGAGAATGGAAGGTGTTCCACCGCCACGGAGATACCGCTGAGAGCACCACCGAGGGCTGATCGTCGTCGACACTCCCCTGCGAACACTCGGTTGGCCAAGCGCCCTCTCACCTGATGCCGCGGCTCAGCGCGCTAGGCGCCGTGGCACTTCTTGAACTTCTTGCCGCGAGCCGCACCAGCAGGGGTCGTTGCGGCCGAGCTTCTCGTGCTCGCTCGCGTGCACGGTCTGGGTCACGACGCCGGCCGACGACGGGACGCCGGCCGCGACCGCCTCTCCCCCGCCCGCGGCCGCGATCGCCTCGGCGCCCGCCGAGGTCTCGTGCTCGTAGTGGATGTTCCCGTTCGAGGTCTGCGTCTGCTGCAGCTGCTGCTGCGCCTGCTCGGGCGCGAGCTCCGCGTGGAAGAGGTGCAGCACGACCTCGCTGCGGATGATGCGCCCCAGCTCGGTGAACATCCGCTCGCCCTCGCCCGTGTACTCGACGAGCGGGTCCTTCTGCGCCATCTGCCGCAGGTGGACGCCCTCGCGCAGCACTTCCATGTTCTCGAGGTGCTCGCGCCAGCGCACGTCGACGACCTGGAGGACGATGAAGCGCTCGAGGTCGCGCATCAGCTCCGCGCCGAACTCCTCCTCCTTCGCCTCGTACTCGTCGCTCGCGTCGGTCTGGAACTCCTCGATCAGCGCCTCGCGGGAGATCTCGCCGAGGTCCTCGCGTAGCTCCTTCGCCGTGATCTCGGTCTGGTAGAGCTGAGCCATCGCCTGCGTGAGCGCCTCGAGATCCCACTCCTCGGCGTACTCGTCCTGCGTGAAGAGGTTGACCGTGTCCTCGACGACCTCCTCGATCCAGAGCTTGATCTGGTCGGAGAGGTCCTCGCCGTCGAGCACCTGCCGGCGCTGCTCGTAGATCCGCCCACGGTGCCGGTTGAGGACGTCGTCGTACTTGAGGACGTTCTTGCGCATGACGAAGTTCTGCTCCTCGACCTTCTTCTGCGCGCCCTCGATCTGGCGGGAGAGGATCTTCGCCTCCATGGGCTGGTCCTCCGGGATCTTGAAGCGGTCCATGACGCCCTTGATCCGGTCGCCGGCGAAGAGGCGGACGAGGTCGTCCTCACCGGAGAGGTAGAAGCGCGTCTCGCCGGGGTCGCCCTGACGGCCCGAGCGGCCGCGGAGCTGGTTGTCGATCCGGCGCGACTCGTGGCGCTCGGTGCCGAGGACGTAGAGGCCGCCGACGTCGACGCACGCCGTCGCCGAGCTTGATGTCGACACCGCGGCCCGCCATGTTGGTCGCGATCGTGACCGCGCTGCGCTGGCCCGCGTCCTTGATGATCTCGGCCTCGCGCGCGTGCTCCTTCGCGTTGAGCACGTTGTGCTTGACCCCCTTGCGCGTCAGGAGCTGGGAGAGGTACTCGGACGTCTCGACGGCGATCGTGCCGACGAGGACCGGCTGGCCCTTGTGCGCCCGCTCCTCGATGTCGCGGACGACGGCGGCGAACTTCCCCTCCTTCGTCTTGAAGACGAGGTCGTTCTCGTCGGCGCGGGCGACGGCGACGTTGGTCGGGATCTCGACGACGTCGAGGTTGTAGATCTCGACGAACTCCTTCTCCTCGGTCTTCGCGGTGCCGGTCATGCCGGCGAGCTTCTCGTAGAGGCGGAAGTAGTTCTGGAGCGTGATCGTCGCGAGCGTCTGGTGCTCCTCCTGGATCTTGACGCCCTCCTTCGCCTCGACGGCCTGGTGGAGGCCCTCGCTCCAGCGGCGGCCTTCCATGATCCGGCCGGTGAACTCGTCGACGATCTTCACCTCGCCGTCCTGGATCACGTAGTCGATGTCGAGGTGGTAGAGCGACTCGGCCTTGAGCGACTGGTAGAGGTGGTTGACGAGCTGCGTGTTCTCCGGCGCGTAGAGGTTGTCGATCCGGATGGCGCGCTCGACCTTCGCCACGCCCTGCGGCGTCACGCCGACCGTCTTGAACTTCTCGTCGAACTCGAAGTCGGCGCCCGCTTCCTCGGCCGCTCCCTTCGGGTCGCCCGGCGTGGAGCGGAACGGGGTCAGCTGCTTGGCGACGCGCGCGAAGTCGTAGTAGAGCTGGGCGGCCGTCTCGGGCTCGCCGGAGATGATCAGCGGCGTCCGCGCCTCGTCGATGAGGATCGAGTCGACCTCGTCCACGATGCCGTAGGGATGGCCGCGCTGGACGACGCCGTCGAGGCCGACCGCCATGTTGTCGCGCAGGTAGTCGAAGCCGAACTCGGAGTTCGTCCCGTACGTGATGTCCGCGTCGTAGGCGGCCTTGCGCTGGTCGAACGGCATCATCGTCTCGATGTAGGCGACGGTCATCCCCAGCGACTCGTAGACGGGCCGGTTCCATTCCGCGTCGCGCTGGGCGAGGTAGTCGTTGACCGTGATGAGGTGCGTACCGCGGCCGGCGAGGCCGTTGAGGTAGAGCGCGAGGCTCGCGACGAACGTCTTGCCCTCACCGGTCTTCATCTCGGCGATGTCGCCCTCGTGGAGGACGATCCCGCCCATCAGCTGCACGTCGAACATGCGCTGGTCGGAGGCGCGCTTGCGGGCCTCGCGGACGGCCGCGAACGCCTCGAAGACGAGCTCGTCGAGGCTCTCGCCGTTCTCGAGCCGCTGCCGGAACTCCGCCGTCTTGCCCTGGAGGTCGGCGGCGGACAGCTGCTCGAAGTCGGGCTCGAGCGAGGTGATGTACGCGGCCTGCTCCTGCAGCCGCTTGAGGCGGCGGCCCTCGCCGACGCGGAGAACCTTCTCGAGGTTGCCGATCTCCACGGGTCAAGGGTAGCGGCCTAGAGGGCGGCGGCTCTGACCTCCCAGAGGTCGCCGTCGATCCGCTCCGCCTCGACGTAGAAGCTGTCGCCGATCGTCTCGCCGAGCCGCTCGAGCTCGGGAGGGACGAGCGAATCGCTCGGCTCGCCGTCGACGCGCAGCTCGCCGTGGTCGACATGTTGCGAGAACTCGAGCTTGTCGCCGTCCGGGAAGGGGATCTGCGCGACCTGAATCCGCTTCGCGCCCACTCCCCAGAGGTCTCCGTCCTGACGGTGGCCGACGGCTCGGTAGGGCGGGCTCACGTGCTGCTCGACGGCGTCGGCGAGCGTCGTGAGGTCGGCGTTGCCGCTCTCCTCGCCGACGATCACGTCCCCGTTCGGGATCGTCGTGAACTCGACCCGGTCGCCGGCTGAGCGCCGGGCGCCGTGACCGTGATCGCCACGTCCCACTCCTTCGGGCCGACACCGGAGCCGTCGACGACTCCGGCCCTGGCCAACCCCGACCTCGGCGGCTCGGCCGGCTGCGGCGGCGGCGGCGGCGATGCAGCTCCGAGCATCTGGCCGGGATCGAGCCCAGCCTCCCGCAGGAGCTGCTCGTTGAGCGTCTCCTGCTTGCGCCGGAAGAGCCCCACTAGCTCTCGGTGATCTCCGCCTCGACGGGGCTCTCGAGCTCGGGCTCCTCGACGGGTTCGGGCTGATCAACGTGCCTGCGGCCGTCGACGCGCTTGTCGTGCAGGTCCCTGACCTGCCGGACGAGCTTGTCGGCGAGCTGGTCGATCGCGGCCTTCATGTCGCGGGCGGTCTCGCGCGCGCGCAGCGTGCGGCCCTTGAGGTGGACGGTCGCCTCGGCAACCTGCGACTCGGCGATCGACGGGTTCCGCTCGACCGCGAGCTCGATCTCGACCTCCGTCAACTCGTGCACGCGGCGGTCGAGCTTCTGGAGCTTCCGCTCGACATAGCTCCGGATGGAGTCGTTCACCTCGAGGTTCTTGCCCTTGACGTGAAGCTGCATCGGCGCCTCCCCTGTCGCTGCCGGGACGACGCCGGAGGCGTCGTCGGTCTTCGGCCGGGCGTCGGCGGGTTCGCCGCCGACGCCTCCAGCTGCTGTGCGGTGATCTAACCCTAACTCCGAGGCGTGTAACCGCATCCGTGTCTAGCCACGACGAAGCGCGCGTGCGAACGCGACCGCCTCGACCCGGCGTGCACCCGCGGCGCGGAGAGCACTCGCGGCCGCCGCGGCGGTGGCGCCGGTCGTGTAGACGTCGTCGATCACGGCGACCTTCCGGGGCGCGGCACCGGTCGCGCGGAAGGCGCCGCGCACGGTCCGGCGCTCGACAGCGGAGCTGCCGCGCTGGCGACCGCCGCGCGTCCGCTCGAGGAGCGGCAGGCACGGGAGCTCCCAGAGCGCGGCGAGCTCGAGGGCGAGCCGTTCCGCCGGATTGTGTCCCCGCTCGAGACGCCGCCCGCGGTCGGCCGGGACGAACGTGAGCGCCTCGACCTCGGGCGCAGGAAGACGCTCGGCGACGAGCTGCGCGGTCTCGGCCGCGAGCCGCCGCAGCCCGCGCTCCTTCCAGGCGTGGACGAGCCGGCGGGCAGCCGCGTCGTAGCCGACCGCCGCGCGCGCGCTGGCGAAGCGCGAGCCGCCGGCCCGCGCACTCGCGGCAGCGCTCGACCGGCCACGCCGTCGGCGCTCCGCAGCGCGCGCAGAGCGGCGGCTCGATCCGCTGCAGCTCGTCGCGGCAGCCGGCGCAGAGCTGCCTCCCGCCGCAGCCGCACACCACGCAGCGCTGCGGCAGGAGCAGGTCGAGCATCTTCCGACGCTAGGCCGCGAAACGTCGCGCGAGCGTGCCGACTCAGTCGAGGCTGTAGGACTCGCGCTCGGGCAGCCCGGCGAGCCGCCGCAGCCGGTTGTCCGCCTCGAGCAGCTGCGTCTTGTCCCCGATGTCGTACCAGCGTGCCCTCGAAGCGGTAGCCGTAGACCGGCTCGCGCTCCGCGAGCCAGCCGAGGAAGCTCCCGGCGTTGTCCGGGCTCAGGCCCTCGTCGAGGTAGGTCGCGACGAGCCGGACGTGCTCCGGCGGCATGAGGTAGATGAGCGTCGACGCGAGGGTCGACCGGGGGTCGCTCGGCTTCTCGACGAAGCGCACGATCCGGTCGTCGGCGTCGGCGTCGGCGATGCCGTAGTGCGTCGCGAGCTCGAGGCTGCCGACGTCGTGGAGCGGCACGGCACTCGCCGGCTGCGGCTTGGAGCGCCACCACTCGACGAAGCGCGGCAGCGAGAAGTCGAAGAGGTTGTCCCCGGCGAGGACGACGAGCTCGTCGCCTTCGAGCCCCGCCTCGTCGATCGCGAGCCGGAGGTCGCCCACCGCGCCGAGCCGGTCCTCGTTCGACGAGGTCCCGTCGTCGTACACCGCGACGTCGTTCGCCTCGGCCCAGCGCCGGAAGGCGGGTGCGAAGCGGCTGTTCGTGACGAGGTGGACCGTGTCCACGTCCTCGACCTCGCGGACGCGGTCGAGCACCCAGTCGAGCATCGGCCGCTCGCCGACCGGCAGCAGATGCTTCGGCACGTCGTCGGTCAGCGGCCGCAGCCGGGTTGCGTAGCCCGCCGCGAGGATCACGCACTTCACGCCAGCGACTCCTCATACGGCGCGCGGTGGACGCCGTCCTCGGTCACGATCGCGGCGATGAGCGCGGCCGGCGTCACGTCGAAGGCGGGATTGCGAGCCGGGAAGCGGGTCGTCAGCTCGGCCGGGTCGCGCTCCTCGATCGGGATCCCCGAGCCGTCGGGCGTGGCGCGGTCGAGCGTCGAGGTGGGCGCGACGACGTAGAACGGGATCCCGTGGTGCGCGGCGAGCACGGCGAGCGAGTATGTCCCGATCTTGTTTGCCGTGTCCCCGTTCGCGGCGATCCGGTCGGCGCCGGTGACGACGAGGTCGACCTCGCCGCGCGCCATGAGCGAGCCGGCCGCGGAGTCGGCGATGACCGCGTGCGGGATGCCGCTGCGCTCGAGCTCCCAGGCGGTGAGGCGGGCTCCCTGGAGGAGCGGCCTGGTCTCGTCGACGAGGACTCGCTCGAGGAGGCCGCGCTCCGCCGCTGCACGGAGAGCGCCGACCGCCGAGCCGTAGCCCCCGGTGGCGAGCCCGCCGGCGTTGCAATGCGTGAGCGCGCGCGTGCCCGGCCGGAAGAGCTCGGCGGCGTGGGCGGCCATTCTCCGGCAGCGCTCGACCTCCTGGGCGTGCAGCATGCGAGCCCTCTCGGGCGTGGGCTCGTCCCGCATCCGGGCGAGCGCCCACGGCAGGTTGACGGCCGTCGGCCGGGAGCTTGCGAGGACCCGCTCGGCCTCGGCGAGGTCGTCTCCCCGCAGCGCGGCGAGCGCGAGCCCATAGGCCGCCGCGATCCCGATCGCCGGCGCGCCGCGCACGACCATGTCCCGGATCGCGTCGGCCACCTCGACGGCCGTCGCGCAGCGCACCTCGACGACCTCGTCCGGCAGCCGGCGCTGGTCGAGGAGAACGACCGCCGGGCCGTCCTCCTCGAGCCGAACGATCTGCTCGGGCTCGAGCTCAGCTGTGACCGAAGAAGCCATGGCTCGGTATCAGATACCAAGCCAGGTCCGAATTGGACTCGGCCGGCTCGATGTGCAGGGAAAACGCCCCGCAGCGCCACCGAGCACCGTCCGTTCCGGACCCGGCTCGGTAACAGTTACCCGGACGTGTCCTGAGGGCTCAGGTGCCCTCGTCCCACGAGGCGAGGTAGCGGGCCTGCTCCTCCGTGAGCTTGTCGATCTCGACGCCCATGGTCTCGAGCTTGAGGCGCGCGATCTCGCGGTCGATCTCCGGCGGCACCGGGTAGACCTTGCGGTCGAGCTCGCTCGCGTGCTGTGCCGCGTACTCCAAGCGAGAGCGCCTGGTTCGCGAAGGACATGTCCATCACGAGCGCCGGATGGCCCTCGGCAGCGGAGAGGTTGACGAGCCGGCCGTCCGCGATGAGGTAGAGGCGCCGTCCGTCGGCGAGCGTGAACTCCTCGACGAACTCGCGCGCGCGCCGCGTCTCGACTGCCATCTCCCGCAGCGCCGGGATCTCGATCTCGACGTTGAAGTGGCCGGTGTTGGCGAGGAGCGCGCCGTCCTTCATCCGCTCCATGTGGTCGCGCGCGATCACGTGCTTGTCGCCGGTCGCGGTGCAGAACAGGTCGCCGACCTCGGCCGCCCGCTCGAGCGGCAGCACCTCGAAGCCGTCCATCGACGCCTCGAGCGCCTTCAGCGGATCGACCTCGGTGATGATCACGTGCGCGCCCATCCCGCGGGCCCGCGACGCGACGCCGCGCCCGACCCAGCCGTAGCCGCAGACGACGAACCGCTTGCCCGCGATGAGGACGTTGGTCGCCCGGATGATCCCGTCGATCGTCGACTGGCCCGTGCCGTAGCGGTTGTCGAACATGTGCTTCGTCATCGCCTCGTTCACGGCGATGATCGGGAAGCCGAGCTTCCCCTCCTCCTCGAGCGCCTTGAGCCGGATCACGCCGGTCGTCGTCTCCTCGGTGCCGGCGATGATCTCGCCGAGCTGCTCGCGCCGCGCCGAGTGGAGGACGCCGATCACGTCGGCGCCGTCGTCCATCGTGAAGTGCGGCTTGTGGTCGACGGCAGCCTCGATGTGGGCGTAGTACGTGTCGTTGTCCTCGCCCTTGATGGCGAAGACGGACACGTCGAACTCGGCCACGAGCGCCGCGGCGACGTCGTCCTGGGTCGAGAGCGGGTTCGACGCGCAGAGGACGACGTCCGCGCCGCCCGCCTGAAGCGTCCGCATGAGGTTCGCCGTCTCGGTCGTGACGTGGAGGCAGGCGGAGATGCGATGGCCGGCCAGCGGCTGCTCGCGCTCGAATCGCTCCCGGATCGCCGCGAGCACCGGCATCTGCCGGTCGGCCCACTCGATCCGCCGCTTGCCCTCCTCCGCGAGGGCGAGGTCTTTCACGTCGTAGCGCTGCGTAGCTGCCATCTGTCCTTTCTGGTTATGCGGCGAGAAGTCGTTCGTGCTTGCGTTGCTCCCACTCCACCCAGGACGCGTCCTCGACGTCGGCGAGCCAGCCGTCGATCGCGGTGCGGAGCTCGGGCTCCCGGCGCAGCCGCGCGGCGAAGGCGATGTCGCCGATCCCGAGGCCGAAGCGGCGCCGCAGCTCGGCGAGCGAGCGGAGCTGGTTCAGCTCGCGCAGGCCGTAGAGCCGGTAGCCGGCGGGCGTGCGCGACGGGACGACGAGCCCGGCCTGCTCGAGATAGCGGAGCATCCGGGCGGACCAGCCGGTGCGAGCGGCGGCGTGCCCGACGTGGAGCGATTCCATCGCGGGCAACCCTAACAAACCTGTGTCAAGGCTTGCCTCGCAGCCGCGCGACCAGCCGATCAAGCGCGGCCTCGTCCGCGCCTGCGCCGAGGAGGAAGTTCCGGATGCCCTCCCGCTCCTCGATCTCCTCCAGCACCTCGACGAGCGTGCGGCCGGCGGGCTGCGAGACCCGGCGCCGGCGCTCGCGCTCGCTGCTCGTCCGGCGCCTCCGCGAGCCACTCCTCGTTGTACGGCGCCCAGCTCTCGTCGCTCAGCGCGTGGTCCGCGGCGATCGCGTCGGGCTCGACCCCGGCGAGCCAGAGCGCCATGCCGCACGCGATGCCGGTCCGGTCGCGGCCGCCGGCGCAGTGGACAGCGGCCGGCGGCTCAGCGTTCCCGAGCGCCGTCAGCGTCCTCGCGAGCTCGCCGCGGTAGCGATCGGCGAGCGCGAGGTAGGCCTCCCGCATCGACGGCCACTCCCAAGCGACCGGCACGGGCCGCGGATCCATCGGCTCGCGCACGACCGGCACGGGCAACGGCTCGAGCGGAGCCTCGCTCTGCAAGTTGACGACGAGCGAGACGCCGTAGTCGACGAGCGCCTGCCGGCCCGACTCGGTCAGCCCCGGGAGGGAGTCGGCGCGGACGACGACGCGGTACGCCGTCTCGCCGCCGCCGACGAGCGGCAGGCCGCCGAGGTCGCGGACGTTGACGCAACCGTCCCAGCGCAGGACGCGCTCAGGCGTCGCTGGTGCCTTCGCGTCCGTACCGGTCCTCGAGCCGGACGACGTCGTCGAGGTGCGGCGTCGAGACCTCGAGGATCGTCGTGTCCTCGAGCGCGGTGACCCGGTGCACCGTTCCGGGCCGGAAGTGGAAGCACGCCCCGGCGGTGACGACCTCCTCGTCGAGCGCCTCCTGGCCGGCGTCGCCGAGCTCGAGTCGGGCGCGGCCGCTCTGGACGTACCAGCTCTCGTCCTTCTCCCGGTGGAACTGGAGCGAGAGCGACTCGCCCTCGCGCACGAACAGGACCTTCCCGACGTACGCGTCGGCGTGCGCCCAGATCAGCTCCCAGCCCCACGGCTTCTCGACCCGGCGCGGCTCGAATGCGAACCGGTCGAGGGAGCCGTAGTTCGGCGAGTCGAGCATCACGCAAGCTGCCGCTGCGGCCGCCACTCCGGATGCGCTTCGATGAACTCCGCGGCGCGGCGCAGGTCCTTCGGCGTGTTCACGGTGAGCCAGACGCCCTCGTGGCGGTGCGCGTGCAGCCTCCGCTCGCCCGCGAGCTGTGGGAACGTCGACTGCTCGTGGTCGCCTTTCTCCGGGAGGAGCGCCAGCGCCTCCTCGCCCAGGACGTAGACGCCGGAGTTGACCCAGTGGTCGAGCAGCGGCGCCTCGCGGAAGCCGGTGATCGTGCCGTCCTGCTCGACCTCGACGACGCCGAACGGGGAGCGGACCTGCGCGACGACGATCGTCCCCGCGGCGCCGCTCGCCTCGTGCTCGGAGAGCAGCGCGCGGAAGTCGACGTCGAGGAGCTCGTCGCCGTTGAGCGCGAGCACCGGCCCCTCCTCCTGCCGCCGCGTGGCCGCGAGCCGCAGGCCGCCCCCGCGCCCGAGCGGCTCGTCCTCCCCCACCGCCTCGACCGCTGCGCCGAGCCCGGAGAGCGCTGCGAGGAAAGCGTCCTCGTCTCCCGCGCGGCACGCGACGATCACGCGGGTCACGCCGCTCTCGACGAGCCTGGCTACGGCGTACGCGGCGAGCGGCAAGCCTCCTACGGGCACGAGCGGCTTCGGCAGCCCCTGCGCCGCCTCGCCCAGCCGCTCCGCCTTGCCGCCGGCAAGCAGAAGGGCTTCCACTACTCGCTCGTCTCCAGCTCCGGCTCGGCGGCCTCCGGCAGGACGTCAGTCGCCGAGATCCGGCGGCCCGTCCCCTCGTAGGCGAACCCGAGCGCGCGCACGGCGTCGGGGTCGAGGAGGTTGCGCCCGTCGACGATCAGCGGATGCCGCATCGCCCGCCGAGTCTCCTCGCTGGGGAACTCGAGCAGCTGCGGCCACTCGGTGACGATCACGGCCGCGTCGGCGCCGGTGACGGCCTCGAGCGGCGTGCCGCTGAGCGTGACTCCCTGCAGGTCCGGGCGCGCGACCGGATCCCAGCCGCGCACCTCCGCTCCCTCGGCGAGCAGCCGCGAGGCGAGGACGAGGGACGGCGCCTCGCGCATGTCGTCGGTATCCGGCTTGAAGGCGAGCCCGAGCAGTGCGACGGACTTGCCGCGCAGCCCGCCGAGATGGCGCTGCAGCTTCTGCAGGACGCGGCGTTTCTGCAGCTCGTTCACCTCGATCACGGCGTTCATCAGGTGGAAGTGGTAGCCCGAGTTCGCGGCGAGCTGCTTCAGCGCGAGCGAGTCCTTCGGGAAGCACGAACCGCCCCAGCCGATGCCTGCGCGGAGGAAGTGCGGGCCGAGCCGGTGATCGAGCCCGATGCCCTCGCGCGACGCGCTTGACGTCCGCGCCGACGAGCTCGCAGACGTTGGCGATCTCGTTGATGAAGCTGATGCGGGTGACGAGAAACGCGTTCGCGGCCAGCTTGATCATCTCCGCGGAGTTGACGTCGGCGCGCACGACCGGTGCGTCGATGCCTGCGTGCAGCGCCTCGACCGCGTCGCCGTCCTCCTCGTCGAAGGCGCCGATCACGATGCGGTCCGGCTCCAGGAAGTCCCGCACCGCCGTCCCTTCCGCCGTGAACTCGGGGTTCGACACGTAGCCGACCGCCTCGAGGCCGCGCGCGTCGAGCGCGGCGCGCACCTTCTCCCCCGTGCCGACCGGCACGGTCGACTTCATCACGATCGTCACGCGCGCGTCGTCCGGGAGCTCGTCGACGACCGTCCAGACGGCGGACAGGTCGGCGTCGCCGGCGTACGTCGGTGGCGTTCCGACGGCCACGTAGAGGAAGTCCGCGCCGCCGACCGCCTCCCGCACGTCGAGCGTGAACGAGATCCGGTCGCGGCAGCGCTCGAGCACCTCGTCGAGGCCGGGCTCGTAGATCGGCACCTCGCCCGCCTGCAGCCCTTCGATGCGCTCGGGCAGGACGTCGCGCACGACGACCTCGTGGCCGAGATCCGCGAAGCACGCGCCGGTGACGAGGCCGACGTAGCCGGCCCCGAAGATCGCGATCCGTGCCACGGCCCTAGGGTAATCCGCTTCTCAGCGGCGCAGCGGCCGGAGGCTCTCGGCGATGGCGATCATCGTCGAGTTCGAGAGCTCGTTGAGGATCGTGTTCGAGACCCAGTAGGTCGCATGCGGCGTGCGGAGAGCGACCATCTGAATGGCGCCGCCGGTCGTGTAGACCAGGAACTTCTGACCGCGGTGGATGAGCGTGAAGGACGGCTTCTGGAGGATCGGCGCGGAGTTCCAGGTGCTCTCCTCGATCTGCCAGTACTTGTAGGTCTCCCGTCACGTTGAAGGTGAGCGCGACCTCGTGCTGGTTCTTGAGCGGCTTGAAGGCGCGGACGCCTTCGCTGTCCGAGAGCGCCGAGCCCTCCGCGATCTTGTGCGGCACCATCAGCGGGAAGTGCACCTCGTCGTAGACCTGCGTAGCCGCGGCGCCGTCATGGCCGCGCCGTTGCTCACCTGCGGCGGCTTCTTCGGCTGCACCTTCGGGGGCTCTGTGAATCGACGAGCTTGCCGCCGAAGCTCGTCCCGACCGTGACGACCGTCAGCGGGTTGCCGGCCCGCGCTCGCGATGTCGGAGATGGCCGTCGTCATCTGCTGCGACGCTGGGTGTGCGAGCCGAAGAGCGGCCGCAGCTGCTGCGCGGCCTGCTGCGCGTTCGCCTGAACCGGGTCGTAGTACACGGTGGTGTCGCGCTGCACCTTCGGCGCGTTCGCCTGGTCGCCCGCCGGGAGCGACTTCGTCGTGTAGCCGCGCGTCGCCAGGAGATACGACGTGTTCGAGGCCTGGCCGGCGACGGTGCCGGCGTTGAGGACGAGCACCGAGATCTGCGACTTCGGCAGCTTGTGCTGCTTCTTCGGCTTCTTGGCGGTCTTGGGGCTGGCCGCCGAACTGAGCTGTTGACCGCCTGCACCTCGCGGACGTCCGGGTGGAGGAAGCTCTGGACCGCGGCGGCGATCGCAGCTCGGCGGGGCCGATTCCACGTCGGCGCCGGCCGGCGTCACGAAGTAGTGGAAGTCATTGAGCGGGATCGCATTGCGGAAGAGGTGTCCCGCCGGCAGGCCGTAGGCGAGGCCGAGGTACGACTCGAGCTCGGCCGGAGTCACGGAGCCCCCGCCGCCTTTGGCGACCTCGACGTTGTGCTTCAGGTCTCCGATCAGCTTCGGGGCGTCGAAGATCGAGAGCCCCGTCTTGAGCCGACTCTTCAGTGCGTCGAGGAAGAGCTGCTGCCTGCCGGTGCGGTAGATGTCGCTGTCGGTGTGGCGATAGCGGACGTACGACAGCGCCTCGGCTCCGTCTAGCTTCTGGTAGCCCGGGTGGAGGTTGATGGCCGACGTGCCCGTGTGGGGGGCGATGAAGTAACGGCGGTCGACGTTCATGTAGATGCCGTGCAGGTGGCCGACGATCTGGGTGAAGGCGTGGAAGTCGAGCGTGATCAGGTAGTTGATGTGGAGGCCGGTCAGCTTCTCCACCGTGTCGAGCGTCGCCGCCGGGCCGTTGCTGCAGGTCGACCAGGCGGAGTTGATGCGGTTCTGCGTATAGACCGTGTCCCCGTGGCAGTAGATGTTGACGTAGAGGTCGCGCGGGAACGAGAGCAGCGAGAGTGTGTTGTTCGTGGGGTCGGCCCGGAGCAGCATCAGGGTGTCGGAATTGGAGCCGGCATAGGGATTCGGGCCCTTGGGCGCGCCACGGACGTCGTAACCCGCGACGAGAGCGATCGCCGGATCGGAGGCCTTCGGAACCTTCAGATCTCCGTTCGTCTCTGTCTTCCGGAGCGCCCCGGTGTGGGCCGAGACGTCTTTGAGAGTCTCGTGGGCGTAGAGATACGCTCCGCCCGCGGCGCCGGAACCGATCACGGCCGCCGCGAGCACGAGCCAGCCGAAGCCGCGCAGGATCAGCCCGATCACGGACCGCCGCGGCGGATCGGGCTGCCGGTAGCGCGCGATCGGGCCGAAGAACGGCGGCACGGCGGAATGGCCGTTGCCATTCAGCCCGGCGGCCTGTCCGATTCCGCGCTTCAGTGTCGTCCGCATACGAGATCGGCGCCGCCCAAGCGCCGGTCACCGAGGATAGCTCAGCTTCCGGAAGAGGCGGCGATCCTTACTTCGTTCTCATCGTCCACCGGCTCGTAGCCGAGATTCGGTCGTAACCAGCGTTCGACCTCGCCCGACGAGACCCTCTTCCGGGAGGCGTAGTCCTCGACCTGGTCGCGGCCGATCCGTCCCACCGAGAAGTAGCGCGCCTCGGGATGCGCGAGGTAGATGCCGCTCACGCTGGCGGCCGGCGTCATCGCATAGGTCTCCGTGAGCGCGAGACCGGCCTCCTCGGCGCCGAGCAGCGCGAACAGCTTCGACTTCTCGCTGTGGTCCGGGCAGGCGGGATACCCGAACGCAGGACGGATGCCGCGGAAGCGCTCGGCGATCAGTTGTTCCGTCGGGAGCTTCGGGCCCGTCTCGTACCAGGCGCGGCGCGCGACCTCGTGCAGGTACTCCGCGAACGCCTCGGCGAGACGGTCGGCGAGCGCCTTGACCATGATCGCGTGGTAGTCGTCGTGCTCTGCGGCGAACGAGGCGGCGAGCTCCTCGGCCCCGAGGCCGGCGGTGACCGCGAACGCGCCCAGGTGGTCTCCGTCCGGAGCGAAGTAATCCGCGAGGGAGCGGTTCGGGCGCGAGTCGCCGTAGTCGGTCTGCTGGCGGAGGAAGGAGAAGCGCGTTCCCTCGCCCAGGGTCACGTCGTCACCCTCGGAGGCCGCCGGCCAGAAGCCGAAGACGCCGCGTGCCACGAGCAGCCGCTCCTCGACGATCCGGTCGAGCAGGCGCTGGGCGTCGTCGAAGAGCTCGCGCGCCGCCGGCTGCTCGAGGATCGCCGGGAACTTGCCCTTCAGCTCCCAGGCGTGGAAGAAGAACTGCCAGTCGATGTACTCGCGCAGCGTCGCGAGATCGGGCTCGACGAGCCGGCGGCCGGTGAACTCCGGCACGGGCAGGTCGTCGAAGGCCACCCGCTGGCGGTTCTCGCGCGCCCGCGCAAGCGGCAACAGCGGCTTGCGCTCCTTCTCGGCGTGGAGGTCTCGCAGTCGCTCCTGGTCGACGCGGTTCTCGCCGTCGAGGCGCGCGCGCCGCTCGGGATCGAGCAGGTCGGAGACGACGCGGACGACGCGCGAGGCGTCGAGAACGTGCACGACCGGCTGCGAGTACGCCGGCGCGATCCGCACCGCCGTGTGCTGGCGCGAGGTCGTGGCGCCGCCGATCAGCAGCGGCAGGTCCATCCCCCGCCGCTCCATCTCGCGCGCGACGTCGACCATCTGGTCGAGCGACGGCGTGATCAGCCCGGAGAGCCCGACGACGTCCGCCTCCTCCTCGACCGCCACCTCGAGGATCCGCTCGGCCGGCACCATGACGCCCAGGTCGACGACGTCGTAGTCGTTGCAGCCGAGCACGACGCCGACGATGTTCTTGCCGATGTCGTGGACGTCGCCCTTCACGGTCGCGAGCACCGCCTTGCCGCGGGCGCGCGGCGCCCCGCCTCCCGCCGCCTGCTCGGCCTCCATGAACGGCTCGAGATAAACCACGGCGCGCTTCATCGCGCGCGCGCTCTTCACGACCTGCGGCAGGAACATCTTCCCGGCTCCGAAGAGGTCGCCCACCACCTGACATGCCGGCCATCAGAGGCCCCTCGATCACGTCGAGCGGCCGGTCGGCGCGCTGCCGCGCCTCCTCGGTGTCCTCCTCGATGAAGTCGACGATCCCGTGCACGAGCGCGTGCTCGAGCCGCTGCTCGACGGGCGCCTCGCGCCACGAGAGGTCGACCTCGCGCCGCGTCGCCTCGCCGCGCACGCGCCCGGCGTACTCGACGAGCCGCTCGGTCGCCTCGGGACGCCGGTCGAAGATGACGTCCTCGACGAGCTCGAGCAGCTCCGGCCCGATGTCCTCGTAGACGACGAGCTGGCCCGCGTTGACGATGCCCATGTCGAGGCCGGCGCGGATCGCGTGGTAGAGGAAGGCCGAGTGCATCGCCTCGCGCACGGCGTCGTTGCCGCGGAAGGCGAAGCTGAGGTTCGAGATCCCGCCGCTCGTCCGCGCGCCCGGGCAGCGCTCCTTGATCAGCGGCAGCGCCTCGAGGAACGCCTTCGCGAAGCCGCGATGCTCCTCGATGCCGGTCGCGACGGCGAGCACGTTCGCATCGAAGATCAGATCCTCCGGCGGGAAGCCGACCTCGCTCGACGAGCAGCCGGTACGCGCGCTCGCAGATCGCGACCTTGCGCTCGGCCGTCTCGGCCTGCCCCTCCTCGTCGAACGCCATCACCACGACGCCCGCGCCGTAGCGGCGAACCGTGCGCGCCTGCTCGAGGAACGCCTCCTCCCCCTCCTTCAGCGAGAGCGAGTTGACGACACCCTTGCCCTGGACGCACTTGAGGCCCGCCTCGAGCACCGACCAGCGCGAGCTGTCGATCACGATCGGGATCCGCGCCACCTCGGGCTCGGTCGCGACGAGGTTGAGGAAGGTCGTCATCGCCCGCTCGCCGTCGAGCAGGTCGGCGTCCATGTTCACGTCGAGGAGGTTGGCCCCGCCGCGCACCTGTTGGAGCGCGACGTCGGCCGCCGCCTGGAAGTCCCCGCCCTCGACGAGCCGGCGGAAGCGGGCCGAGCCGGTGATGTTCGTCCGCTCGCCGATCACGGTGAAATTGGAGTCCGGCCACAGCTCGAGCGGCTCGAGGCCGGAGAAGCGACTCGCAGCGCGTCGCTCGGGAACGCCGCGGGGGGCGACGCCCTCGACCGCCGCGACGATCTGCCGGACGTGCTCCGGCGTCGTGCCGCAGCAGCCGCCCACGATGTTCACGAGCCCGTCGCGCGCGAACTCCCCGAGGAAGCGGCTCGTGTCCTCCGGCAGCTCGTCGTGCTCGCCGAGCGCGTTCGGCAGGCCGGCGTTCGGATAGCACGCGACCCAGGTCGGCGCGATCTCGGCGAGGTCCTCGACGAAGGGACGCATCTCGGCGGCCCCGAGCGAGCAGTTGACGCCGACGACGAGCGGCTGCGCGTGCTCGACCGAGATCCAGAACGCCTCGACGGTCTGCCCCGAGAGGTTGCGGCCGCTCTTGTCGACGGCCGTGAACGAGAGCCAGAGCGGCAGCTCGGGAGCCGCGTCCTGCGCGGCGACGATCGCCGCCTTCGCGTTCAGCGTGTCGAAGACGGTCTCGATCAGGAGCAGGTCGACGCCGCCCTCGCGCAGGGCGCGGATCTGCTCGGCGTACGCCTCCACCACCTCGTCGAAGGTCGCGGAGCGGTAGGCGGGATCGTCCACGCGCGGCGAGAGCGAGAGCGCGACGTTGAGCGGGCCGACCGAGCCGGCAACGAGCCCGCCGAACTCGTCGGCGACCTCGCGCGCGAGCCTCGCTCCCTCCAGCGACATCTCGGCTGCGACGTCCTGGAGCCCGTAGTCGGCCTGGCCGATCCGCGTCGCGGTGAAGGTGTTCGTCGTCGCGATGTCCGCGCCGGCCGCGAAATACGAGCGGTGGATGTCACTCACGATCTCCGGCCGCGTCAGGTTGAGCAGGTCCGGGTCGCCGGCGACGTCGAGCGGGTGGTCGCGGAAGCGCTCGCCGCGGTACTCCTCCTCGCCGCGCACACGCTTCTGGATCAGCACGCCCCACGAGCCGTCGAGGACGGCGATGCGCTGCCGGAGGATGGATTCGAGCCGTTCCCGCGTGTCCTGCACCTGCTGCTCCTTATCAGAGGCCCGGGAGCGGCGCTCTCGGGCGCTTTAGGCGTTTGTTGACCCGGTCGCCAAGCTGCCTGTCAAAGCTCTCCGGGTACGCGAAACGCTAGCAGCCGAGCCGTGTGACACCCGCCGCGTGAGAGCCGAGGCGGTCGCTAGGGTGCCGCTTCGTGGCCGAGGTACACGACGGCGCGACGCTACGCGCGGCGCTCCTCGAGATCGCGAGCGACTTCTCCTTCACGTGGATCGCCGAGGCGCGGCTCCTCTTCGACGCGCTCGAGCCGCGGCGCTTCGCCGAGCTGCATCACAACCCGACCGCGCTTTTGTCCGAGCTGACGGACCACGACCTCGCGCGAGCGCTCACGCCCGGCTATCTGGAGCGGCTGGCGCGCGTGCAGGAACGCCTGGCACGCGATCGCGGCGAGGAGACGTGGTGGCGGAATCGGGGCGGCCCGTCCGACCTCCTCGTCGCCTACTTCTCCGCGGAGTTCGGGCTCGACGAGAGCCTCCCCATCTACTCCGGCGGGCTCGGTGTTCTCGCCGGCGACTATCTCAAGGCCGCGTCGGAGCTCGGTATCCCGCTCGTCGGGATCGGCCTCTTCTACCGCCGCGGCTACTTCGAGCAGCGGCTCGACGAGAACGATCGCCAGATCGAGCACTACCCGCTGACCGACACGAGCCGGCTGCCGCTCGAGCTCGTGCCGATGGCTCCCGTGGTCGAGCTCGCGGACGACAGCGGCGAGCTCGTCCCGGTGCGGCTCGGCATCTGGCGCGCGCGAGTCGGCCGCGCGTCCCTCTACCTGATCGACACCCAGGTCGAGGGAAACCCGGACTGGGCCGTCACCGACACGCTCTACGGCGGCGACCGGGCGAACCGGCTGCGGCAGGAGGTCCTGCTCGGCGTCGGCGGCGTCCGCGTGCTGCGCCGGCTCGGGCTCGAGCCGACGGTCTTCCACCTGAACGAGGGCCACTCCGCGTTCCTGCAGCTCGAGCGCATGCGCGAGCTCGTGGAGGAGCAGGGCCTGTCGGCCGACGAGGCGCTCGAGCGGCTGCGCGCCTCCACGGTCTTCACCACGCACACGCCGGTGCCCGCGGGGAACGAGGTGTTCGATCCCGAGCTGGTGCGGCGAGCCCTCGGCGGGCTCGTCGAGCGTTGCGGTCTCGGGTGGGAGGAGTTCGTCTCGCTCGGCAAGTCCGGGCCCGGGCGAGAACGGATTCGGGCTTACGCCGTTCGCGCTCCGCACGTCGCAGTACGCGAACGCGGTCTCGGAGCTCCACGGCGCCGTGTCGCGCGAGATGTGGCACGGACTCTGGCCCGAGCAACGCGTCGACCAGGTTCCGATCACCTCGGTCACGAACGGTGTCCACCAGCGCACCTGGATCTCCGGCGAGCTGGAGGTTCTGCTCGGCGACACCGACCCGCAGTTCGAGCGCGCGCGCGACCTGTCGGCCGATGACCTCTGGGCTGCGCGGCGCAGCGCAAAGGAGCGGCTGCTCCGGTTCGTCGTCACGACCCGAGGCGTGCGCGAGCTCGACCCGGAGGTCCTCACGATCGGCTTCGCACGCCGCTTCGCGACGTACAAGCGCGCGAGCCTCCTCTTCAGCCGGCCGGAACGCCTCGCGCAACTCCTCGCCGACTCGGAGCGGCCGATTCAGGTGCTCGTGGCCGGCAAGGCGCACCCGGCCGACGAGGAGGGAAAGGACCTGATTCAGCTCGTAGTGGACTTCGCCCGAGAGCCCACGGCGGCAGGCCGCGTCGTCTTCCTCGAGGACTACGAGATGACCCTCGCCCGGCGGCTCGTGCAGGGCGTCGACATCTGGCTCAACACGCCACGGCGGCCGTTCGAGGCGTCGGGCACGTCAGGGATGAAGGCGGCGCTCAACGGCGTGCTCAACTGCTCGATCCTCGACGGCTGGTGGGCCGAGGCGTACTCCCCGGCCGTCGGGTTCGCGATCGAGAGTTCCGAGGGTGCGACCGAGGCGGAGCAGGACGAAGCGGACGCGGAAGCGCTCTACGCCGTGCTCGAGGAGCACGTGCTCCCGGCGTACTACGAGCGCGACGAGGCCGGGCTGCCGCAGCGCTGGATCGCGCTCATGCGGGAGTCGATCGCCGAGCTCGGGCCGCGCTTCGGCACGGCGCGGATGGCGGCGGAGTACGTCGAGCGGCTCTATCTCCCGGCGCACGAAGGCGCGACGCGGCCCGCAAGCCGCGTCGCGTAAGGCAGGGAGGCGCGCCGACCCCGAGGCGCGCCTCCGAGCCGCAGCCGCTAGGCGGTCGCGACTGCCGCCTGCGCCCTCTCCCGCGAGCCCAGCAGCACGAACAGGCTCGTCCCGAGCGTCCAGATCGGCACGCCGAAGATCAGGCCGAGCCATCCGATCGGGCCGATCAGGAGCACGACCGCGACGAGCCCACTGAAGGCGGCCCACCAGCGCGGCAGCACCCGCGTCCGCCAGGCGAGAATCGCTACAGCGGCGAGCGGCAGGATCGCAGCGAGCTCCGCGCCCACGAAGAAGATGTCCACGGAGTGATGAAAGGTCGCTGCGGTCGCGGGGTCGATGTCGTTCTTGTCGATCCCGCCGGCAAGGTCGACGGCCGCCGTGAGCATCCCGGCGAGGCCGGCCATCGCAGCGCCCACGAGAGCAAGCACTGGCAGCTGACTGGCGCTGACCGGCCGCCTCGACGAGCCGCACCCGCAGCCCCGCGACGAGAGTGACGAAGCCGAGGCAGCCGAGCATGAACAGCCAGGCGCCGAGAGTGATCGTGTCCGAGTCCGACTTGTACCAGGCGAGAATCTCGCTTCCCGTCGCGTGGTCGGCCGGGCCGTTCTTGTTGATGAGGATGATCCCGATCACCCAGAGGGCGACGGCGAGGGGGCCGACAAGGGCCCAGCGGCGGTTCTCGGAGGTGGTCATGCGGTGCTCCTTTCGAACGTGAGGGTCGGTGTGACGGACAGGCCGCGCCGCATCAGGCTGCTGCGGTCGCGGCGGGAGCACCGACCGGAGCCGGTGCGGGGACGTAGACGGGCTCGTAGCCGAGCACGCGGCCGAGCGGGCTGCCGAGCGCGAGCCCGATCCGCTGCACGATCGCGGGCGGGAACGGCAGGCGCACGGTGTCGAAGTGGGCCTGCGCGATGACCGCGAGGTGCAGCGGGTTCGGCATGCCCTTGCGGTTCGTCTTGCCGTCGGCGGCGAGCGAGAACATCGTCTCGATCAGCGACTCGAACTGCAGCGCGGGCCGGATCTCGCAGACGAAGTGCGCGACCTCGTCGCCGGCGTTCCAGAACTTGTGCGGCGTGCCCGCCGGCACGGTGAGGCGCTTGCCGGGGCCTGCGACGAGCTTCTCGCGGCCGACCCTGAAGCCGACCGTGCCGCGGAGGACCTCGAAGCGCTCCTCCTGGCTCGGGTGGACGTGCGCCGCGGCGACGAAGCCGTTCGGCTGGACGTAGGTCTCGATCACGACGGCCGCGCCGTTCGTCTCGCGGCTCGTCTGCCGGAAGACGAGGCGCTCGCCGGTGACCGGGTTCTCGATGGAGTCTCCTGCGCGGATCATGCTTGCCTCCTTCTCGATTGGCCGCGGGCGCGGCTGTCGTTGGCAGCCTGGAAGGAGCCGCTTAAGATCCACTTGGGCAGGGGTTAAGGGGGGAAGGGCATTCCCGTGCAATTCCGCATCCTGGGGCCGATCAGGCGGTTCGTCGATGACCAGCCGGCGGCGCTCGGCGCGCCGAAACAGCGCGGCCTGCTCGCGCTGCTGCTCGTCAACCGCAGGCGCGTCGTGACGGCCGAGCAGCTCATCGACGGGCTCTGGGGCGAGGCACCCGCCCGCGTCGGCCGTCCAGTCGCTGCAGGTCTACGTGCACGGCCTGCGCCGCGCGCTCGGCGCCGACCGCATCGAGACCGCCGGGCGCGGGTACCGCGTCGTCGTCGGCGATGAGGAGCTCGATCTCGATCGCTTCGAGCGCACGCTCGAGCGCGGCCGGGCGGCGCTCGAGGCCGGCCGCGCGGAAGACGCGGCGGACGACCTGCGAGAGGCGCTCGCGGTCTGGCGAGGGCCGGCTCTCGCCGATCTGCCGGACGAGACTCGCCGAGCCGCCGAGGCCGAGAGGCTCGAGGAGCTGCGGTTCAGCGCGCTTGAGCTTCGCTTCGACGCGGAGCTCGCCTGCGGCCGCCACGACGCTGTCGTCGCCGAGCTCGAGGCGCTCACGGCTGACGAGCCGTATCGCGAGCGGTTCCTCCAGCAGCGGATGCTCGCGCTCTACCGCTGCGACCGCCAGGCGGATGCGCTCGAGGTCTATCGCGAAGCCCGCGAAACCCTCGCGGAGGATCTCGGCCTCGATCCGAGCCCAGCCCTGCAGGAGCTGGAGCGGGCGATCCTCCGGCAGGACCCGAGCCTCGCCGCTCCGGAAGCGCCAACCCGCTCGACGCAGCCTCTGCCGGTGCCCCCCACGCCGCTGGTCGGCCGCCGGCTCGAGCTCGCGGCAGTCAGCGCGCTGTTCCGCGACGAGGGCGCGCGGCTCGTCACCCTCACCGGCCCGGGAGGAACGGGCAAGACCAGAATCGGGCTGGCGGTCGCACACGAGCTCGAGCACGAGCTCCGGGACGGTGCGCTGTTCGTCGGCCTCGCGCCGGTCTCGGACCCGGAGCTCCTGGTGGCGACGATCGCAGAGTCACTCGAGGTGCGCGAAGGCGAGCGAAACCTGACCGACGGTGTGATCGAGCACTTGCGCGAGCGGCGAATGCTGCTCGTGCTCGACAACTTCGAGCAGATTCTCTCCGCGGCGCCCTTCGTCGGCGACCTCCTCGCCGCGGCCCCGCGCCTGTGGATCCTCGCCACGAGCCGCGCCCCACTGCGGTTGACAGCAGAGCGCGAGTACCCGGTGCCGCCGTTCGACGCTCCCGACGCCAACCTTCCGTTCGAGGCGCTCGTCAAGACCGACGCGGTGCGGCTCTTCGCGGCGCGGGCGCACGCGGTCGATCCGGGCTTCGAGCTCGACACGTCCAGCGCACCGGAGGTCGCCCGCGTCTGCAGGCGGCTCGACGGACTGCCGCTCGCAATCGAGCTCGCCGCGGCGCGAGCGAAGCTGCTCGCGCCGGGAGAGATTCTGGAGCGGCTCGAACGCGAGCCGGACCTGCTGCAGGCCGGCCCGCGCGACGCACCGGCACGCCAGCAGACGCTCGCCGCCACGATCCACTGGAGCTACGACCTGCTGGGGCCGGACGAGCGCCAGGCGTTTGCACGCCTCGGCGTCTTCGTCGGCGGCTGCACGCTGGAAGCTGCGGAGGGCGTATGCGACGTGACGCTCGAGAGCCTCGGCGCGCTGGTCGACAACAACCTGCTGCGGCGACGGGAGGGCCGCTTCATGATGCTCGAGACGGTTCGCCACTTCGCCGCCGAGCGGCTCGAGGAGGCCGGGGCCGAGGAAGTCCGCCGGCGGCACGCGGAATGGCTGACGGAGCTCGCCGAGACCATGGCGGAGCGAACGCTCGCGGGCGAAGACATGACGGCCTGGCTCGATCGGATCCAGCCGGAGCACGACAACATCCGCGCCGCGCTCGCCTGGTCGCTCGAGCACGAGCCCGAGCTGACGCTGCGGCAGGCGAGCTCCCTCCGCCTCTTCTGGGAGGTACGCGGCAACTTCAGGGAAGGGCACGACTGGATCGAGGAGGCGCTTCCGTACGCCGGCGACATGACGCCGGAGGTGCGGTTCCGGGCCCTGGCCGCCAGCGGAGCCATCGCGATCCGCCTCGGCGACCTCGAGCTGGCGCAGGAGCGCAAGGAAGCCGCTCTGGCGCTGGCGCGGGAAGTCGGCAACGAGCTCTGGATCGCCCGCGAGCTCAGCGACCTCGGCACGATCTGGGCGATGCGCGAAGAGTACGACTTCGCAACCGAGATGTTCGAGGAGAGCGCCGCTCTCTTTCGCAAGCTCGACGTGCCGTCCCGGCTCGGAACTGTGCTCTCCAACCTCGGTCACATCGCCGGCCAGCGTGGCGACTACGAGCGCGCGATCGAGTACACGGAGGAGGCGCTGACGCTCGAGTCGAGCCACAAGCAGAACGCGGCGATCTCGAGCTACAACCTCGGCAGCCACAACCTCCACGCCGGCCATCTCGAGCAGGCGCGCGACTGGCTGGAGCGCACTGTGGCGCTGACCTTCGAGCTCGGCTTCAAGGAGGTGATGGCGTACGCGCTCGCTGCGTTCGCCCGCCTCTGCCTCGTCGAGGGAGACCCCGCACGGGCGGCATACCTGGCCGGCATCGCAGACCGGCAGCTGGCCGACGCGGGGCTCCTCCTCCAGCCAAGCGAGCAGGCGCTCTTCGATGAGGCGAAGGCGACGTTGGAGCAGCAGCTCGGCGCCGAATTCACCGCGATTCACGACGACGCGATGGCCGCGCCGCTGGAGGAATCGCTCGGCCAGGGCGGCGTCCTCACCGAGGTGCCAGCCTCGCCCTAGGATCGGGGCAGTGAACGAGGACGGCGCACCGGACTTCGAGCGGCTCGTACGCGACGCGCTCGATGAGCTGCCCGACGACATCAGCGCCCTGATGACGAACGTCGCGGTCACCGTCGAGGACGAGTCACCGCGAGGGCCGAACCTGCTCGGCCTCTACGAAGGCGTCCCGTGGGGCAGGCGCGGCCCGTACTACGCGGGCGCCCTGCCGGACAAGATCACGATCTACCGCGTCCCCCTCGAGCGGATCTCAGGCGGAGATCCCGAGCGCCTGCGCGCGCTCGTGCGGCGCACCGTCTTCCACGAGATCGCCCATCACTTCGGCATCAGCGACCAGCGCCTCGTAGATATCGACAGGTACTGAGCCGACGTGAGGGATGCGTACTACATCACGGGCGCATGAGAAGTCCAGCGCGCAGTCGAGCTAGCTCGCGCCGCTGACGGTCAGCTGGTTCTCGGCGTGGCGGATGCGCTGCTCGAGCTGCCAGCGGTCGGCGGTGGACTCGCCGGCGTCGACCTTCGCGAGCTCGTCCTGCGCATCCTCGAGCTGCCTGCGGGCGCGCTCATCGTCGATGTCGCCGGCGGCGACCGCGTCGTCGACGAGCGCGATCGCGCGGTTCTCGAGCACCTGGAAGAAGCCGGGGCCGGTCGCGAACTCGCGCACCTCGCCGTCGCCGAGATGGACGCGCGTCGACCCCGCCTTGCAGCATCGCGACGAGCGGAGCGTGCCGCGCGAGGACGCCGATCTCCCCCGCCGCGCCCGGCACGATCAGCATCTCGGCCTCGCCCTCGAACGCCGGGCCCTCCGGCGTCACGACCGAGATCGGGAAGAGCGGATGGTCGGACACGGCTAGGCGGGAGCGCCGGCCGTCTCGGCCTCGGTGGCCTCGGCCTGCTCGTCGGCCTCGCGCTGCGCGGCGTCGTCCGGCTCCTCGCCGCCGAGCTGCTTGCCGCGCTCGACCGCCTGCTCGATCGGCCCCACCATGTAGAAGGCCTGCTCGGGCAGCTCGTCGTGCTTGCCGTCGAGGATCTCGATGAAGCCGCGGATCGTGTCCTCGAGCTTCACGAACTCGCCCGGCGTGCCGGTGAACTGCGCGGCCGTGAAGAACGGCTGCGAGAGGAAGCGCTCGATCTTGCGGGCGCGCTGCACGACGACCTTGTCCTCGTCGGACAGCTCGTCGATGCCGAGGATGGCGATGATGTCCTGCAGGTCGGCGTAGCGCTGCAGCACCTCCTGCACACGCGTCGCCGTCGCGTAGTGCTCCTCCGAGACGATCCCCGGCTGCAGCGCGCGCGAGGTCGACCGCAGCGGGTGCACCGCCGGATAGATCCCTTTCTCGACGATGCTGCGGTCGAGCACGGTGGTCGAGTCGAGGTGCGCGAACGTGTTCGCAGGAGCCGGGTCGGTGAGGTCGTCGGCGGGCACGTAGATCGCCTGCACCGAGGTGACCGAGCCCGTGCGTGTCGAGGTGATGCGCTCCTGCAGCTGCCCCATCTCGGTCGCGAGCGTCGGCTGGTAGCCGACCGCGCTCGGCATCCGGCCCAGCAGCGCCGACACCTCGGAGCCCGCCTGGACGAAGCGGAAGATGTTGTCGATGAAGAGGAGGACGTCCTGGCCCTCGTCGCGGAAGTACTCCGCCATCGTCAGGCCCGAGAGGCCGACGCGCAGCCGCGCGCCCGGCGGCTCGTTCATCTGGCCGTAGCACATCGCGACCTTGTCCATGACGCCCGACTCCTGCATCTCGAGCATCAGGTCGTTGCCCTCGCGCGTCCGCTCGCCGACGCCGGAGAAGACCGAGACGCCGCCGTGCTGGAGGGCGACGTTGTGGATCAGCTCCGTGATCGTCACGGTCTTGCCGACCCCGGCGCCGCCGAAGAGGCCGACCTTGCCGCCCCGGACGAACGGCGCGATCAGGTCGACGACCTTGATGCCCGTCTCGAAGATCTCGATCGCCGGTGAGAGGTCGCCGAACGCCGGCGGGTCGCGATGGATCGGCCAGCGCTCGCCCTTCGCCGGCTCCTTGCCGTCGACGGGGTCGCCGATCACGTTCCAGATCCGGCCGAGCGTCTGTTCGCCGACGGGCACGGAGATCGGCCCCTCCGTGTCCAGGACCTCGACTCCGCGGGCGAGCCCGTCGGTCGAGTCCATGGCCACGGCCCGGACGCGATCGTCGCCGAGGTGCTGCTGCACCTCCGCGATCAGCTCGCGCGAGCCGCCGTCCTCGGGGACCTGGATGCTGAGCGCATGGTTGATCTCGGGCAGCCGGTCGCCGAAGACGGCGTCGAGCACGACGCCCTTGATCTCGACGATCTTCCCCGTGTTCTTGCCGTTGCTCTTGTCGGCCACTGAGTCTCCCCTGATGCGTGAAGTCGGCGCCGCTCGTGGGCGGCTCAAGGCAGGCGCACTCTAGCCGAGCGGCGTTCGCGCTCCTCGGTCGAACCGACTGCGTTTGCGAAGCTTGCCCCATGGCCGAAGCAGACGTCTCGACGGCTCCCTTCAGCGGCCGGACGGCCTGGACTCGCAACCTCCAGACGCCGCTCCGCAGCTTCCTCAACACGGAGACGGGCAGCGCGGCCGTCCTCCTTGGCGCCGTCGTGGCCGCGCTCGTCTGGGCGAACGTGGACCCCGCCTCGTACGAGCGCGTCTGGACGACGACGCTCTCGATCCGCTTCGGCGCGCACTCGATCTCGATGGACCTGCGCGGCTGGATCAACAGCGGCCTGATGACCTTCTTCTTCTTCGTGATCGGGCTGGAGGCGCGGCGCGAGTTCGATCTCGGCGAGCTGCGCGAACGGCGGCGCGTGGCGCTGCCGCTCCTGGCCGGGCTCGGCGGGATGGTCGTGCCCGTCGCGATCTATCTGGCGATCAACGCGGGCCACGACTCGATCCACGGCTGGGGAACGGCGATGTCGACGGACACCGCGTTCGCGCTCGGGCTGCTCGCGCTCGTGGGCTCGGGCCTGCCCGACCGCCTGCGTGCGTATCTCCTGACGGTCGCGGTCGTCGACGACATCGTCGCGCTGCTCGTGATCGCGATCGTCTACAGCGGGTCGATCTCCGTCGGCCCGCTCCTCGTCGCGTTCGGCCTGTTCGGCTGCATCCTGCTCATCCGCGCCGCGGACATCCACTTCGGCCCCGTCTACTTCCTGCTCGGCACGGCGGTCTGGGTGGCGTTCTACGAGTCAGGCGTCGACCCGGTGGTCGCGGGACTCATGGGCGGCGTGATTGCCCTTGCGTATCCCGCGCAGCGGAGCGACCTCGAACGCGCGAGCGACATCTTCCGCCTCTTCCGGGAGCAGCCGACCGGCGAGCTCTCGCGAACGGCACGGTCAGCACTGCGGTCGGCCGTCTCCCCGAACGAGCGGTTGCAGTCGCTCTGGCATCCGTGGACGAGCTACGCGATCGTGCCGCTGTTCGCGCTCGCGAACGCGGGCATCCACCTCAGCGCCGGCTTCCTTTCGACGGCGTACTCGTCCCCCGTGACGCTTGGAATCCTCTTCGGCTACGTCCTCGGCAAGCCGATAGGGGTCGTCGGTGCGACATGGCTCGCGACCCGCTTCAGCCGTGGCCGCCTCCGTCCGCCGGTCGGCTGGGCGTCGGTAGCCGGCGCGGGGACGATCGCCGGGATCGGGTTCACGGTGTCCATCCTCATCGCCGATCTCGCCTTCCACGGCGCCGACCTCGCAGAGGCGAAGGTGGGAGTGCTCAGCGCGGCGCTCCTGGCCGCTTCTCTCACCTGGCTCCTCGTCCTCGCAACGAAGCGGCTACCGAGGCGGCTGCGGATCCGGATGCTGCTCGGCACGCCGGACCTGATCGTCGACCTCGCGGATCCGGTCGACCCGGAGCGCGATCACATCCGCGGCCCGCTCGACGCGCCGGTCACGGTGCTCGAGTACGGCGACTTCGAGTGCCCGTACTGCGGCCAGGCGGAGCCGGTGGTTCGCGAGTTGCTGCGCGAGCACGGCGACGTCGGCTACGTGTGGCGGCACCTGCCCTTGAACGACGTCCACCCCAACGCGCAGCGGGCGGCCGAGGCGGCGGAAGCGGCGGCAGAGCAAGGTGCGTTCTGGGAGATGCACGACCTGCTGCTCGAGCGCCAGGACGCGCTCGGCTACCGCGATCTCGTCGGCTATGCCCGGGAGCTCGGCCTCGACGTCGAGCGATTCCAGGACGATCTGCGGACGCGCACGGGCGCGGGGCACATCGCTCAGGACGTCGACTCGGCGGATCTCTCGGGCGTCTCCGGCACACCGACCTTCTTCATCAACGGCCTCCGGCACTACGGCGCGTACGACATCGCGACGCTGTCCGCGGCCGTGAAAGCCGCCCGCGCGCGGGAACTGGTCCGCCCTCCAACCTGACCGAAAGGCCGGTGACAGTGCGCCCAAGGCCGGCGTATCTTCCGGTCATGGTGCGGTGCTCGCAGTTGATCGGGCTGCTCGCCGTTCTCGGAGCGGTGGTTCTTGGCCTTCCTTCGGCAGGCTCGGCGCTCCTTCCGACCTGGCAGATCAGCCTTACACCGAGTGGCCCATCACCCAGCGTCCTGGATTTGACAGTGGGCGGTGGGTATCTCTTCTGGATCAACCAAGACCAGGTGACGCATACGGTCACCTTCGCCAATGGCACAGTGCTCCTTCCAGCTCGCGCCGGGCGCCCGAGGCAACTGCGGTAACGACTTCCCCCTCGCATCCGCCGGTCAATACCCGTACACCGTGAACGGAACGGTTCAAGCGAGCGTGATCGTCAGTCTCAACCCCCGGACGGTGACGCTCACGGCCAGACGTCACACCATCAAGCGGGGTGGGCGTCTGCTCTTGCACGGGATACTCGACTACGCGCTCGGCAGTCCTCCCTCGTTTTCCTCCCGCATGCCGGTGACCCTGCTGGCGCGACCCGATCGTCACCACCCCTTCCGGCAGGTGGCGGTGATAACCAAACTGAAGACGCGACGGTCCTTGTCCTCGGGCTTCCCTTGGAAGCTCTACGTCCACCCCAGGAGGACGACTATCTACATCGCCGAGGCGACCTCCGGCCCTGATTACTGGCAACCGGCGATGAGCAGACCATTCAAGGTCGTCGTTCGAGCTAGCCGGTAAGCGCGTCCGCGCCGGCGACGACCTCGAGGATCTCCTGCGTGATCTCGGCCTGGCGCGCGCGGTTCAGTGAGAGCGTGAGGTTGTCGATCAGCTCGCCGGCGTTCTTGGACGCGTTCCGCATCGCGGTCATCTGCGAGGCGAGGAACGCGGCCGCCGACTCGAGCAGCGCGCGGTAGATCTCCGTCTCGAGATAGACGGGCAGGAGCCGCTGGAGGATCTGCTCGGGCTCCGGCTCGTAGATGAAGTCGGCGCTCGGGCCCTCGCGGTCCTGGCGCACGAACTCCTCGCGCCGCGAGCACGTCCTCGCGGATCGGCAGCAGGTCGGTCGTCGTCACCCGCTGCACGAGCGCCGACTCGAAGCGGTTGTAGATGAGGACGACGCGGTCGACCTCCTCCGCCTCGTACAGCTCGGCGAGCTTGTGGCCGACCGCCTGCGCGTCGTGGTAGCCCGGCTTGTCGGCGAAGCCCGCCCACTCGGCGGTGACCTCGTAGCGGCGGAAGCGCAGCGTCGAGGCGCCCTTGCGCCCGACGGCCAGCCATACGACCTCCTGCCCCTCGGCGCGGGCCTGCCGCTCGAGCTCGAATGCTCGCCGCAGCACCTGCCCGTTGAACGGCCCGGCGAGGCCGCGGTCGCCGGTGACGACGACGAACGCGACCCGCCGCACCTCGTCGCGCTGCTGCAGGAGCGCGAGGTTCCGGAGCGAGGACGCCGCGCGCGCGGTGCCGACCATCAGCTCCTGCATCCGGTCGGCGTACGGCCGCATCTCCTCGATGCGGCTCTGCGCGCGCCGCAGCCGCGCGCCGGCCACGAGCTCGAGCGCCTTCGTGATCTTGCGCGTGTTGCGGACGGACGCGATCCGCCGCCGGAGATCCTGCAGAGACGCCATCTAGGTGATGGCGTCCTCGCCCTCGACGTTGAAGGCGTTCTTGAACTTCTCGATCTCGCCGTTCAGCTTCTCGGCGAGCTCGTCCGGCAGGTCGCCCGTCTCGCGGATCTGCTTGTAGATCTCGTCCTCGGCACGGAGGTGCTCGCGCAGCTCGTCCTGGAACCGCATGACCTGCGGCGTGGGGATGTCGTCGAGATAGCCCTCGTTGCCGGCATAGATCGCGGCGACCTGCTCCTCCATCGGCCAGGGCTGGTACTGCGGCTGGTTCAGCGTCGCGACCATCTTCTCGCCGCGGGTCAGTGCCTGCTGCGTCGCGCGGTCGAGCTCGGAGCCGAACTGCGCGAACGCCTCGAGCTCGCGGTACTGCGCGAGGTCGAGCCGTAGGCGGCCGGCGACCTTCTTCATCGCCTTCGTCTGCGCCGACGCGCCCACGCGCGACACCGAGATGCCGACGTTCACGGCCGGGCGGACGCCCGAGTAGAAGAGCTCCGACTGGAGGAAGATCTGCCCGTCGGTGATCGAGATCACGTTGGTCGGGATGTACGCCGAGACGTCGCCCGCCTGCGTCTCGATCAGCGGCAACGCCGTGAGCGAGCCGCCGCCTTCCTCCTCGTTGAGCTTGCAGGCACGCTCGAGCAGGCGCGAGTGGAGGTAGAAGACGTCGCCCGGGAACGCCTCGCGGCCCGGCGGCCGGCGCAGCAGCAGCGAGAGCTGCCGGTACGCGTCCGCGTGCTTCGAGAGGTCGTCGTACATGACGAGCGCGTGCTCGCCCTTGTAGAGGAAGTACTCGCCCATCGCGCAGCCGGCGAACGGCGCCATCCACTTGATCGGCGCGGCCTCGTGCGCGGCGGCCGTGACGATCGTCGTGTACTCCATCGCGCCCGCCTCGCGCAGCCGCTCGTAGATGCCGGCCACGGTGGACGCCTTCTGGCCGATGGCGACGTAGATGCACTTCACGTCCTGGTCGCGCTGGTTGAGGATCGTGTCGATCAGGATCGCCGTCTTGCCCGTGGAACGGTCGCCGATGATCAGCTCGCGCTGGCCGCGGCCGACGTTCGTCATCGAGTCGATCGCCTTGATGCCGGTCATGAGCGGCTCCTTCACCGGCTGGCGCTCGATCACCCCCGGCGCCTTGAACTCGAGCGGCCGCGTCTCGTCCGCCTCGATCCCCCCGCGCCCGTCGAGCGGGTTGCCGAGCGGGTCGACGACGCGCCCGAGCAGCGCCTCGCCGACCGGGACGCTCGCGACCTTGCCGGTGCGCCGCGCCGGCTCGCCCTCGCTCACCTGCTCCCACTCGCCGAAGAGCGCGGCGCCGACGTCGTCCTCCTCGAGGTTGAAGGCGAGACCGGTGACGCCGTGCTCGAGCTCGAGCATCTCGAGCGAGCCCGCGTTCTCGAGCCCGTAGATCCGGGCGATGCCGTCGCCGATCTGGAGGACGGTGCCGACCTCGGCGAGGTCGGTCTCGACGTCGTACTGCTCGATCCGCTCGCGCAGGATCGATGTGATCTCTTCGGGGCGCAGCTTCAAGGCTCTCTCCTCATGTCTTCACGAGTTCGTGTCTCAGTCGTTCCAGTCTCCCGCGCACGCTCGCGTCGACGCGGAGCGAGCCCGCCTGCAGGACGATGCCGCCGACCAGGTCGGGGTCGACCTTCTGCGTCGCCTCGACCTTGCGGCCCGCCGCGTCTTCGATCTGCTTCAGGATCGCCTTCGCCTCGGCGTCGCTCAGCTCGCGCGCCGTCGTCAGCTCGACGGTCAGGCGCCGCTCCTCATGGGCCATGAGCCGCTCGAACTCCTTCGCGATCTCCTCGAGCTCGCCCGCGCGCCCCTTCTCCGCCACGACCTGGAGGAAGTGCGCGAACAGCGGCTCCTCGTCGCCCGAGAGGTCGGCGAGGATCGCGCCCTTGGCGCTCGGCTCGAGCTGCGGGTTGCGCAGGACGGCGCGCAGCTCCGGCGACTCGGCCGCCGCAGCCGCGAAGTCGGTCAGCGCCTCGTGCACCTGCGCGAGCCGGCCCGCGTCCTTCGCGGCGCCGAACAGCGCCTCGGCGTAGATGCGGTGCGCGACGGCTATGCCGACTCCTCCAGGCGCGAGAAGTCGAGCCCCGCGATCGCCTCGGAGATGAGCTCCCGGTCGCGCTCGGCGTCGAGCGTGCGACCGACGACCCGCGAGGCCGCCTCGAGCGTGAGGTCGGCGACCTCGGCGCGGATCTGCTGGAGCGCACGCGCGGTCTCGGCCGCAATCTCCTTCCGTGTGTCCTCGAGCCGGCGCTGCCGCTCGGCCTCCGTCTCCTCGCGCATCCGCTGCTCCATCGACTCCCGCGTCTTGCGCGCCTCGGCGAGGATCGCCTCGCCCTGCCCGCGCGCCTCCGCGATCAGCTTGCGGTGCTCCTCGAGCAGCTTCTGCGCCTCGTCGCGCGCGCTCTCGGCCGCTTCGATCGACTGCTGGATGGACTGCTGGCGCGAGTCGATGAGGCGCTGGATCGGCCCGAACGCATAGCGCTTGAGCACCCAGAGCGCGATCAGGAAGCAGACGATCGTCCAGATCATCAGACCCGGCGTGACCGAGATGAGGGGGTTCGAGGCGAGGATCACTTGACCAGCACGTACGCCAGGATCGAGCCGAGCAGGCCGTAGAACACGACGGCCTCCGTCAGTGCGAAGCCGAGCCACTGGATGCCCTGCAGCTCCGAGCGGAGCTCGGGCTGGCGGGCGACGGACTGGATCATCGAGCCGAAGATGATCCCGATGCCGACGCCGGCGCCGGCCGCGCCGAGCCCGACGCCGAGGGCCAGGCCGATCGCCTTGCCCGCCTTCGTTACGTCGCCGGTCGTGGCGGCGAGGATGTAGCCGATCATTTCGTTTCCTCCTTAGTGCTCCGGCTCGATCGCCGAGCCGATGTAGATGGCGGACAGGGCGGCGAAGATGAACGCCTGGATCCCGACCACGATGACCACCTCGAAGATGTAGAAGACGGTGGCCGGGATGATCACGAACACGAGGGCCAGAGACTCGAAGATGAAGATCAGCCCGAGGAAGGTGAGGATCAGGATGTGGCCCGCGAGCATGTTCGCGAAGAGCCGGACGCTCAGCGAGATCAGCCGCATGAACTGACCCAGCACCTCCAGGGGCACGATCAGCAGCAGGAGCCCCTTCGGCGCCTCCGGGATCCAGCTCTTGAAATAGCGGCTCGGGCCGTTCCACTTGATCCCCTCGTAGTGCGTGAACACGAACGTGAGCAGGGCAAGCGCGAGCGTCACGGAGAGCGACGACGTCGCCGCGTAGATCCCCCAGGTCGGCACGCCGTGCCACGTCTCGCCGGTCAGCGGGAGCGGGATGAACCCGAGGAGATTGACCGTGAAGATGAAGAGCAGCAGCGTGGCTACGTAGGGAAACCAGCGGCCGAGCGCCTTGGTCGGCAGCCCCTGTTGCGCGATCTGGGTCTGGGCGACGTCGTACAGGGCCTCGCCTACCGTCTGCCGGCGGCCGGGGAGCAGCGCGAGCCGGCTCCTCATGGTGAAGATCCCGATTGCGATCGTGCACAACGTCCCGAGCATCAGGTAGACGACGGCCTTCGTGATCGAGAGGTCGAGCGGGCCGAGGTGGATCGGGATCCACTCGTGCTGCTCGAACTCGGTCGTCGGGTCGAAGTTCCCGCGCGCGAAGGCCGCTTGCGGTGCCAGCAGCGCAAGCACCGCGAAGAAGCCGAGGATCCGGAGCCTCGTCAAAGCGACGGCGTTCCGAAATAGGAGGCGAGCGAGAGGCCGAGCTCGAACGTGTAGGCCAGCCCGTAGGTCAGCCCCGCGGTCAGGGCGACGTCCCGGTCGGCGGCGAGCGCGGCGAAGAGCACGACGAGGAGCGCGATCAGCTTGAAGAAGAGCGCGAACGCCTGGATCCCGGAGCTCGTGGCGCCGCCTGGCTTCGAGCGCGCTCGCACGACGAGGAGGTCGAGCGCGTGGAGGCCGAGCCACAGCAGCGCGGCGAGCCCCCACCCGGCGATGCTCCACCCGAGGAGTGCGATCACAGGCAGCAGGAGCGCGAGCACGATCGTTCCGCCCGCCGCGGGCAGGAGATGGTCCGGCTCCGAGCGCGGGGTCGAGAAAAGCGTGCCGAGCATCAGTTCGTCGTCCCGTAGCGGCGGTAGACGGCGAAGATCCCGCCGAGGATCCCGACCACCGCTCCGAGCAGCGCGCCGATCGCCCCCGAGCCGGCGGCCCAGCCGATGAGGACGCCGATGCCGATGCAGGCCACGAGCACGGCTAGGAGGACGCCACCGGCTCCAGCGGCGCTGAACTGCGTCGATGTGGTCCCCTGCATCCGCGGCGAGAATAGCAGCGTCGGGGTGCCCGCGAACCGATACTTTGTGACACTCCAATCCCGCATGAAAAGCCAACCTCGCCTCTTGCTCGTTCACGGTTCCGTCGTCAACGCGGACCTGACCTGGAGCGCCCAGAAACCGCTCGCCGAGCGCTTCGAGATCGTGGCCCCGAACAGGCGCGGGTTCCCGCCGGGACCGGACGTCGAACATGTCGACTTCGAGGACGAGGCCGTCTGGCTCGAGCAGTTCCTGGTGCCCGGGCACGCACCTCGTCGGGCACTCGTACGGCGGTGTGTGCTCGCTCTTTCTGGCGGCTCGCCGGCCCGAGCTGCTCCGGTCGCTCACCGTGATCGAGCCGCCGGCGTTCGGGATCGCGCGCGGCATTCCCGCGGCGGACGAGTTCATGGCGCGGATCGAGGAGCACTGGACGAACGGCCCACGCGATCCGGCGGAGTTCCTGCGCGGCTTCCTCGTCCTCGTCGGCTCCTCCACCCCGGCCGGCGACTTCACGCCCGAGCTGCTGCAGGGCGCGCGGACGCTGATGGTCGAGCGACCGCCGTCCGAGGCGGTGGTCCCGTTCGACGAGCTCGCGCCGACGCCGTTCCCGAAGCTCGTCGTCTCGGGCGGGCACAGCGCGGCCTTCGACGCGGTCTGCGACGTGCTCGAGGAGCGGCTGGGTGCCGAGCGCGCGGTCCTGCCGGGCGCCGGCCACTCGGTCCAGCGGCTCGGCGAGCCGTTCAACGAGCTGCTGGCGAGCTTCGTCGAGCGCGCCGAAGAGAACTAGGTCGGCTCGAGCCGGTCCTGGAGCTTCTCGCCGGCGAGCACACCCGGTACGAGCAGGAAGGAGAGCACGAGCAGCGCGCCTCCGAATCCCGTCACGGCGAGCAGCGCCCGTACTCCGAACGCGTCGGCGAGCGGGCCGACGACCGCGAGCGCGATCGGCATCAGGCTCGTCGAGACGAGCCAGTCGATGCTGTTGACCCGGCCCAGGAGGTCGCCTTGCACCCGCTCGTGGATCAGCGTCATCCAGACCACGAGACCGACGGTCGAGAGCGCTCCCATCAGGAAGCTGGCGACCATCGCGGTCGCCGCGCTGGTGGCGAAGCCGAACAGGCCGACCGCCGCGACCTTCCCCGCGAGGACGAGGAAGAGCACGACCACGGGCCGGCGCGGGCTGCCGCGCGACCCGGTCGTGAGCGCGGCGACCACCGCACCGACGCCGCCCGCGGCGTAGACGGCCCCGAGCGTCCCGGCACTGCCGCCCAGGTCGTCGCGCACCAGGACCGGAACGAGCGCCTGCACGCAGCCCCAGGTCGCGAGCGTGCCGATCGCGTCCGCCCCCATCCCGGCCCAGAGCCACGGGACGCGCCGGACCGCGGCGAGCCCCTCACCCACCTCGCGCAGGACTGCACGGACGCTCGTCTCCATCGCCCCGAGCGCGGCGCGCGGCACCGCCATCCGGGAGAGGATCGCGGCCGAGACGAAGAACGTCCCGGCGTCCACCGCGAGCGCGGCGCCCGTCCCGAGCCCCGCCACCAGGGCGCCACCGAGCGCCGGCCCGGCAAGCCGCAGCGCGAGCGGCCGGTTGAGCTGGTTGAGCGAGTTCGCCTGGGTGAGCACCTCGCGGTCGACGAGCTCCGGGACGATCGCCCCGTAGGCGGGCCCGAACACCGCCTCGCTGGCGCCGTAGCCGGCCACGAGCACGAGCAGCTTCCAGAGCGAGAGCACGCCGGCGAGCGAGAGGATCGCGATCGTGCCGACGAAGATCCCCGAGACGATGTTCGCGCCGAGCAGGACGCGGCGGCGCGGGAGGCGGTCGGAGAGCACACCTCCGAAGAGCAGCATCGCGATGTGCGGCAGCGTGAAGGCGAGCCAGACCACGGCGAGCGCCGTCGCGCTGTTCGACAGCGCGAGGGTCTGCCAGCTGATCGCGACGTACCAGATCCCGTCGCCGAGCAGCGAGATCGTGCTCGCCGTCCACAGCAGCCGGAAGTCACGGCTGGCGAAGGGCGAGAGGAAGCGTTTCATGCCTGCCTCGCGCGGACGCGCGTTCGCCGGGCACCCGCTGGAGCCGCCGGGCTGACGGCCGCCGTCCATCGACGGCTCCACGCAGGATGCCGTTGTGCCGCAGGGGCGCCGGAGCTAGCTGCCCCAGGCCGCTAGGCGAACGTCCATTAGCGCGAACCTCCTTCCCACTACTCCCGATCGGGGTACCCCATTCGAGGCACGAGGGACGTGACTCTCGTCAGACCGGTCGTTGACTAGACTCGTCAGATGGGCTGACCGGGGGATGGTCGATGCGGACTAGGATCAGGCTGAGACCTTCGGACTAGCAGCGTGCCGAGGCGATTCTTCGCGCAAGCGGATCGTCGGCTTTGCGCCGTCTCTGGATCCGGTTGCCGAGCTTCACGATCTCGAGCACGTAGACGACGTAGACCGAGAAGAGCACCGCGGTGAGGCCGATCGCCGCGGCGAGCAGCGTCCACCAGGGGTGCCAGACGCCGTGGGCCCGGAACGGCACGAAGCGCGTGGCGAACGCGGCCGCGGCCAGCGTGATGCACCACGCCCAGATCGTCACGGCCGCGCGCCGCTGCGAGAAGCCGCGCCGCAGGAAGCGGTGGTGCAGGTGCGCCTGGTCGGCCTCGAAGACGCGCTCCCCGTGCTTGACGCCGCCGCACGACGACGAACGTCGTGTCGACGATCGGGACGGCGAGGACGAGCAGCGGGAAGAACAGGGCGACGGTCGCGGCTGTCTTCAGCAGGCCCTGCACGGCGATGGTCGCGAGCACGTAGCCGAGCAGCAGGGCGCCGGAGTCGCCCATGATGATCCGAGCGGGATAGAAGTTGTGGCGGAGGAAGCCGACGCAGGCGCCGAAGACGATGGCCGAGAGGACGGCGGCGTCGTACTTCCCGAGCGAGAGGGCGATCACGCTGAACGTCAGCCCCGCGATCGCCGCGACCCCGGCGGCGAGACCGTCGAGCCCGTCGAGGAAGTTGAACATGTTCATGATCGCGACGATCCAGATGATCGTGAGCGGGATCCCGACCGACGACGGCAGGGTGTGGATGCCGACGAACGGGAACGTGAACCGGTTCACCCAGATGCCGAAGCCGGTCGCCACGGCCGCGGCCGCGACCTGACCCGCGAGCTTCGCGAACCAGGGCAGGCCGCGGAAGTCGTCGACGATGCCGACGATGACGGCGATCGCGGCGCCGAGCAGCAGTCCGCGCGTTTGATGGCCGACGTGGAGGAAGGCGAGCGCCGGCACGAGCATCCCGAGGAAGAGCCCGATCCCGCCGAGGCGCGGCACCGGCAGCTGGTTCACGCGCCTGCCGCCGGGGACGTCGACCACGCCGAGCCGGCGCGCCATCCCTCCGACTGCGGGCGTCAGCAGGACGACGATGCCGAACGCGACGAGCGCTCCCCAGAGGACGTCGAGGTGATCGCCGAGCTGGTCGAGGACGCTGAGGTGCGGGCTGTTCGCCGCGAGCACGCCGTCAGGGTACTTCGCCGCGGGGGCGCGCTTGCCTGCGCGCCAACTGCCTTCTCCGTTGAGTCGACGATGTCGGTGAACAAGCTCGTCGTGCCGCTCATCCTGCGTCGACCGTACGCACGCCGGGTGCTCATCGCATCAGTACTTGCCCCCGTTTCGAGGCGGATAGGAACGGATGCCAGCGGAGTCGCGGGGATGGACGCTTGTGGTGTGCAGGTCAACGTCTGGACCGTGACGGCCGCGGCGGCGGTGACGTGTCTGGCCACTGGGCTGGGCGCGGTGCCGTTCCTCTTCGTCCGCAAGGGAATGACGAGAGATTGGCTGGGCGTGTCGAACGCGGTCGCGTCCGGCTTCATGCTTGCCGCGAGTGTGGGCCTCCTCTGGCAAGGCTGGTCGCTCGGGGTCGGCCGCCTCGCCCTCGGGGCTCTGGCGGGGGCAGTGTTCATCTTCGGCTTCCGGAAGCTGCTGGGCGGCAGCGAGGACATCGTGCTCGGCCGACTCCGCGGTGTCGACGCCCGCAAGGCACTCGTGGTCATCGCTGTCATGACCGCGCACTCCGCGAGCGAGGGTGTCGGCGTGGGCGTCTCGTACGGCGGTAGCGAAAAGCTCGGCCTGTTGATCACTATCGCGATCGCGATCCACAACATCCCGGAAGGGCTTGCGATCAGCCTTGTCCTCGTCCCGCGCGGAGCGACAGTGAGGTCTGCAGCGGGCTGGAGCGTGTTCACGAGCTTGCCGCAGCCGCTCATCGCGCCGCTCGCCTATCTCTTCGTCGAGCAGTTCAAGCCGTTTCTGCCGGTCGGCCTCGGCTTCGCAGCCGGAGCCATGATCTGGATGGTCTGCACTGAGCTTCTCCCGGAGGCAGTCCACGACGCCCCACGGCGGGCACTCGCCCTCGGGGGCGGTCTCTCATTCCTCGCGATGCTCGGGATACAGCTCGGAATGTTCGGCGTCTAGGAGCTGCGCCGTCCGCCTCGGTCGTTATCGCTTTCGGCATGTCGGCCATCCGCGTCGACGGTCTCCGTGTGGTGCGTGGCGGCACTCTCGTTCTCGACCGACTCGGCTTCGACGTCGCCGCGGGCTCGGTGACAGGCTTGCTTGGTCCGAGTGGCAGCGGCAAGACGACGCTCATGCGGGCAATCGTCGGCGTGCAGAAGGTCGCCGGTGGACTCGTCGAGGTGCTCGGCTTGCCGGCCGGCTCGCCGAGCCTGCGTGATCACGTCGGTTACATGACGCAGGCGCCGTCGGTGTACGGCGACCTCGGAGTTGCCGAGAACCTCCGCTTCTTCGCGCGCGTGCTCGGACGGCCCGACGAATCGGTCGAGCGCGTGCTCGCCCATGTCTCGCTCGATGCGTTCGCCCATCGCCGGGTCGGCACACTCTCCGGCGGCGAACGCGCACGGGTTTCGCTCGCGACGACGCTCCTCGGCGAGCCAGAGCTCCTCGTGCTCGACGAGCCGACCGTCGGGCTCGACCCGTTACTGCGTCGCGACCTGTGGCGCATGTTCCACGAGCTCGCCGAAGGCGGGGCGACGCTGATCGTGTCGAGCCACGTGATGGACGAGGCCGACCGCTGCGACACGCTTCTTCTGCTTCGCGACGGACAGCTGCTCGCGCATGCCACGCCGGCCGAGCTCCGGGCACGAACCGGCGAGCGAGAGCTGGACGCCGCTTTCCTGCGGCTCGTCGAGGAGCAAACGTGAGCATTCGCATCGCCGGCGCAGTGGCGCAGCGAGTGCTGCGGCAGTTGCGGCACGACCCTCGGACGATCGCGTTGATCCTGCTTGTGCCATGCCTGCTCGAATTCCTGCTGCAGCAGTTGTTCGGCCGCCATTCGCCTGTCTTCCAGCAGATCGGCACACCGCTGCTCGGCATGTTCCCCTTCATCACGATGTTCCTGGTCACGTCGATCACCATGCTCCGCGAGCGCACCTCCGGAACGCTCGAACGGCTGATGACGATGCCGCTGCACAAGGTCGACATCCTGGCCGGCTACGCGGCCGCTTTCGCGCTCCTCGCTCTGGTCCAAGCGACACTCATCTCGGCGGTCGCGTTCGGTCTGCTCGGGCTGGACGTTGCCGGCCCGAAGTGGGTGGTGGTCGCGCTGGCGGTGGCGAACGCGGTCCTTGGAAGCACGCTCGGCCTCTTCGTCAGCGCGTTCGCGCAGACCGAGTTCCAGGCGGTGCAGTTCATGCCCGCCTTTGTGCTACCGCAGATCCTTCTCTGCGGACTCTTCGTCGCCCAGAGCGAGATGGCAACCTGGCTCCGCGCGATCTCATATGTCATGCCGCTGACGTACGCCTACGACGCGCTCGCGCGCACGGCGGCCAGCACCTTCGACTCGCGCTTCGTGCTCAATGTGGCCGTCGTCTTCGCCTGCGTCGTGCTTGCGATCGTGCTCGGCGGCGCGACCCTGAGGCGACGGACCGACTAGGCGAGGACAGCTAGGGCGGTCAGCTGTCCCACTCGACGGCGACCTCTCCCTCGATGCCCGGCAGCGGCAGCGCCTGCGCCTCCGCCTCGACCGCGTCGCGTTCGGCGCGGGTGAGCCGGCGCCACGGGTGGACGCTCAGGTCCGCCTGCGCTCGCCGCCACGTCCCGACGATCTCGCCGGCGACGAGCACGGCGCCCGGCCAGACGCGTGAGGTCCACAGCTCGGCGCGGTGCTCCGGCGTCGGGGATGAGCAGCTCGCGACCGGCGCCCCAGAAGAGGTAGTACGTGTCGCCGCTCGGCAGGAGGCGCGCCGCGGCGGGCGGCCCCGGCGGCTCGCGGAAGCCGGGCTCGTCGCGGGCGAGGATCCAGGCGTCGCCGATCGGAGTTCGCACCGCGGTGAGCGACCTGCTCAGCGCGTCGAACGTCGCGCGGGCGCTCCGCCTCCTTGACGCCCGCCCAGTCCGCGAACGCCTGCGGGGTCGCCGGGCCGAAGGCGTGCAGGTAGCGGCGGGCCAGCTCGCGGCGTGCCTCGGACGGCTCGATCTCGGGCGGCGGCACCGTCCAGACGTCCGGTGTCCGCGCGCCGTCCCAGCGAATCAGCAGGGTGCCGGTCGGGGCCGCGTACTTGATCGCGTTGCCGATCCCGAGTGCCTTCTGCACGTCGTTGTCCTTCAGCCGACGTCCGGCGAGGTGGGCGTGCACGCGTGCGGCCATGTCCTCGGCTCTCGCGCGCCGACGGGCGTCGTCGGGGAGCCTGCCGAGCGTGAAGACCGCACGGTCGCGCGCAGGCACGACGTACACGCTGAAGCGCGGCCCCCAGACCTGGACGAGCGACGGATCCTCCCAGCTCGACGGCTGGGTCCCCTCCACCCGCGCGTGGATCGAGAGGAGGGCAGCCCGCGGGACGCTGTCCGTCAGGCCGGCCCAGGCCGCGCGTCGCAGCGAGCGCGCACCCCGGGGGAGCCGCTCGTCGAGCGCGCCGGCGCGCCGCCGGAAGGCAAGGATCTGGGCGCGCGTGAGCTCGAGCGGCGACGTCGGCATCGGCCGCAAGAAGATACGTCCGGACCGGAGTAGGATCGCCGCATGACCGACTTCGAGACGCCGACCGACCTGATGAACAACCGGGGGTTGATCGCGGATCCCGAAGCCTTCGCGCGGGAGAAGGGCGCCGCGTCGTGGCTCTTTCTCTGCGGCGAGGAGTTCGCGCACGATGGAGGGCGGCATGTCGTACGCGGACGTCGAGCGCGCCGTGCCCGTGGCGGCGAATGTCGTCTCCGACCCGCCGGTTCAGCTCGACCTCGACCTCGCCCGCAAGCAGATCGAGGCGCTCGACGTCCTGCCCAGGCCGACCCTCGTGACCTGCCGGACGGGGCCTCGCTCCTCCGCCCTGATCTACCTCTACGGCGGGCTGCAGACCGGGGCGTCGCCGGAGGACGTGTTCGCCCGCGCCGAGGCGGACGACGCAGCGTTCGTCAAGTCGGACGAGCTTCGCGCGTGGGTCGCAGACGGGCTCGAGCAGCTCTCCTGACTGCACCACCAGTGAGGGGGCACCGGTGAGGGTCACCGCCGAGGCAGCGCGCCGCTTCCTCGTCGCCCGGCACTTCCTCGCGCCTGCGCGGTCTCTCGAGGAAGGCCCCGACTCGGTGCTCGCGGTGATCCGAAAGCTCGGCTCGATCCAGTTCGACCCGATCGCGGTCGCGGGCCGGAACCACGATCTGATGCTGCACGCACGCGTCGCCGGCTACGAGCCCGCCTGGTGCGACGCGCTCTACGAGCAGCGCAAGGTCTTCGAGACGACCAACAAGGCGCTGTCGTTCATCCCGGCGAGCGAGTTTCCCTGGTACCGCGTGAACGCGGGCCGCAAGGGCCCGCGGTTCCATGCCGCGGCCCTGGCGGACAACGCGGCCGTCGCGGAGCGGGTGCTCGAGCGCCTCCGGACGGATGGGCCGCTCTCCTCGGCCGACTTCGAGCGCGAGAGCGGCCGGACGAAGGACTGGTTCGGGATGCCCGAGAACGCGGTGCGCTCGGTCCTCGAGGCGTACACCGTCGCCGGCGTGATCGGGCTCGCGCGGCGCGACGGCAACGTCCGCTATTACGACGTCATCGAGCGGCTGCTCCCGGCCAAGCTGCTCGCGCAGGACGTGCCCGAGCGCGAGCAGCTCCGGCACAAGCAGCTCTCCCGCCACCGCGCCCACGGCCTGCTCGGCGCAGGCGGCGCCGGCGGCACGTTCGCGCGCATCGCCAACCCGGATGTCCGCAGGGCGCTGCACTCCGAGCTCGTCGAGCTCGGCTCGCTCGTGCCCGTCGAGGTCGAGGGGATGCGCGGCAAGCGGTTCGTCGTCGCGGAAGAGGTCGCGCAGCTGGAGGCGCCGCCGGAGCCGCCGCCCTCCGTCGCGTTCATCGCGCCGTTCGACTCGCTGCTGTGGGACACCGCCCTGCTCGCGAGCCTGTTCGACTTCGACTTCGTGTGGGAGGGCTTCTTCAAGGCGGAGAAGCGCCGCTGGGGTTACTACGTGCTCCCGATCCTCTTCGGCGACCGGCTCGTCGGCCGGATCGAGCCCCGAATCGACCGGGAGGCGAGCCGCGTGGAAGTGCTCGGGCTCTGGTGGGAGGAGGGCTTCGCGCCGCGCCGAGCCGACGGGTTCGTCGAGGCGATGCGGGACGCACTCAGCGCCTATCTGCGCTTCGCCGATGCCGACCGCCTCGCGTGGGCGCCGCACCTGGCGGCCGAGAGGCGATTATTCGCGCCATGAGCTCGCAGAGCGAGAAGGTCGAGGCCTTTCGCCGGCTGCACGCCGAGGGCTGCTTCGTGATGCCGAACCCGTGGGACGCCGGCACCGCCGTCGCCCTCGAGCAAATGGGCTTCACGGCGCTGGCGACGACGAGCGCCGGGCACGCCTGGTCGCTCGCCCGCCCCGACAACGGCGTGCGGCGCGACGAGGCGCTCGAGCATCTTCGTCAGATCGCGGACGCCGTGGATGTCCCGGTGAATGCGGACTTCGAGCACGGTTTCGCGCGCGATCCGGACGGCGTCGCGGTGAACGTGAAGCTCGCCGCCGCGACCGGCATCGCCGGGCTGTCGATCGAGGACTCGACAGGCGATCCCGGCGAGCCGCTCTACCCCTTCGACCTCGCCGTCGAGCGGGTTCGGGCGGCGCGACAGGCGATCGACGAGAGCGGCACGGGCGTCGTTCTCACGGGCCGCTCCGAGGGGTTCGTCGTGGGCCGGCCGGATCTCGAGGAGACGATCCGCAGGCTGCAGGCTTACGCGGAGGCCGGAGCGGACTGCCTCTACGCGCCGAGGATCGAGACGGCCGAGCAGGTGTCGGCCGTCGTCGACGCCGTGGCGCCGAAGCCGGTGAACCTGCTTGCCAACGCGCCGTTCATCACGGTCGCGGAAGCAGCCGACCTCGGCGTGCGGAGGATCAGCGTCGGCGGCACGCTCGCGCGGACCGCCTGGGCCGGCTTCCTCGCGGCCGCACGAGGAGATCGCCACAGAGGGCACGTTTTCGCGATTCGTCGACTTGCCGAATGTCGACGAGGTCTTTGGCCGCTAGCGGGGTACCATCAACCCATGCCTTTTCTGGTCGGGGACCCCGAGCGTGAACGTGCTACGCACGAGCTCCAGCGCCATTACCGCGAGGGCCGACTATCGACGGATGAGCTCGCGCAGCGGCTGGAAACGGCGCTCGGTGCCCGGAACGCCGTACAGCTCCGGTCGGCCCTGAACGAGCTTCCCGGCGGCGGGCCGGTGGGCCGACCCGGAGGCGATGCGAGAGGCTTTGCGATCGCCGGCTCGCGCGGTCCGGAATGCCGCCATCCTCGCGGGCACTGCCGTCGTCTGGGTCTTCTGGAGCATCGGCATGCTGGTGGCGTTCGTCGCCTGGCTGGCCGCGAACGGCCCGAGCCTCGCCGCTCTCGCGATCTTCCCGCTTCTGTGGTTCGGAGCGAGTTGGTTGCTGTGGAGCGGCAGCAAGCGCCGGCGTTCGCGACGGTGACGCCGCCGCGGAGCTATTTCGTGCCGTAGAGGCGGTCGCCCGCGTCGCCGAGACCCGGGACGATGAAGCCGTGCTCGTTCAGGCCCCGGTCGACGGCGGCGCACACGATGTGCACGTCCGGATGCCGGCGGTGCACCTCCTCGATCCCCGGCGGTGCCGCGACGATGCAGACCAGCGTCACCGACTGCGCGCCCGCCTCCTTCACGGCGGCAATCGCCGCGCAGCTCGAGTGGCCGGTCGCCAGCATCGGGTCGAGGACGATCGCGTCCCGCTCGGACAGGTCGTCGGGCAGCTTGAGGTAGTACTGGACGGGCTCGAGCGTCTCCTCGTCGCGGTACATCCCCACGAACCCGACCCGCGCGCTCGACACGAGCGAGAGGACGCCGTCCAGCATCCCGACCCCCGCCCGCAGCACCGGGCAGACCGCCACCTTCTTGCCGGAGATTCGCTGCACCGTCATCGGCTCGAGCGGCGTCTCGACCTCCGCGTCCTCGGTCGGCATGTCCTTCGTCGCCTCGTACGTGAGCAGGAGCGTGATCTCGTTCGCGAGCTTGCGGAAGTGGACGGTCGGCGTCTCCTTGTCGCGGAGGTAGCCGAGCTTGTGCTGGATCAGCGGGTGCTCGACGACACTCAGGCGCGGCTCCGTCAAGCGACGTACGTCGTGTAGCCGCGGAACCCCTCGTAGAGCGGCCGCTTCGCGCACAGCGTCGCGACCCGGGCGCGCAAGCCGTCGAGGTCCGGCGACTCGGTCAGCGCCTCGCAGATGATCCGCCCCACCTCGTGGAAGTCGTCCTCGTCGAAGCCGCGCATGGTCATGGCCGGCGAGCCGAGGCGGATCCCCGAGGTGACGAACGGCGACCGCTCGTCGAACGGGATCGTGTTGCGGTTGACGGTGACGTCGATCTCGTGCAGCCGCTCCTCGGCCGCCTTGCCCGTCCACTCCGACGCGCTCAGGTCGACGAGCAGGAGGTGCGTGTCGGTGCCGCCGGTGACGAGCGAGAGCCCGCCTTCGAGCAGCGTCTCGGCCAGCGCGTCGGCGTTGCGGCGGATCTGCGCCTGGTACTCGCGGAAAGCGTCGGTCATCGCGATCCGGAAGCACGTCGCCTTCGCCGCGATCGTGTGCTCGAGCGGCCCACCCTGCATCCCGGGCATCACGGCCGAGTCGAGCGCCTTCGCGTGCTCCTCGCGGCAGAGGATGAAGCCGGCGCGCGGGCCGGCGAGCGTCTTGTGCGTCGTCGAGGTCACGAAGTCGCAGTGCTCGACCGGGATTCGGCTGCAGACCCGCGGCGACGAGCCCGGCGAAGTGGGCCATGTCGCAGACGAGGATCGCGCCGACCTCGTCCGCGATCGCCCGGAATCTGTGGGTTTCGACCGTGCGGGGATAGGCAGACCCGCCGCAGACGATCACCCTGGGCCGCGCCTCCTTCGCCTTCGCGAGCACGTCGTCGTAGTCCACGGTCATCGTCTCGCGGGAGACTTCGTAGTGCGCGACGTTGTAGAGGCGGCCCGAGAAGTTGACCTTGTGGCCATGCGTGAGGTGCCCGCCCTGGTTGAGCGCGAGCGCCATCAGCGTCTCGCCCGGAGCCATCACCGAGGCATAGACGGCCATGTTCGTCTGTGCGCCGGCGTGCGGCTGGACGTTTGCGTGCTCGGCGCCGAACAGCTCCTTCGCCCGGTCGATCGCGAGCTGCTCGATCTCGTCGATCACCTCGCAGCCGCCGTAGTAACGGCGCCCGGGATAGCCCTCGGCGTACTTGTTCGTCGGCACGGAGCCGATCGCCTCGAGCACGGCCGGCCACGTGAAGTTCTCGGACGCGATCAGCTCGATCTGCCCGCGCTGGCGCTCGAGCTCGTCGCCGATGAGCCGCGCGATCTCGGGGTCGATCTCGTCGAGCCCCGCCTGCTTCAGCTCCTGGAACGTCGCCTGGGTCGTGGCCACACGTGGATGCTACTCGGGGAGGGGGCCGGCGCCCTGCCGGAGGACGCGCGGCTCCCCGCCGGTGAGGTCGATCACCGTGGACGGGACGCCGGGGAGCTCGCCCGCGTCGACGATCGCGCCGCAGGCGGCGCGGATCTCCTCCGGGATGTCCTCGACCCGCCGCGGATCGGGGCCGCCCGAGAGGTTCGCGCTCGTCGCGGCGACGACGCCGACCGCGTGGACGACCGCGTGCGCGCCCGGCGGCAGGTTCGGGACGCGGACACCGACGTCACCGAACACGAGCGTGTACGGCCCCGGGAGGTACTGCCCGAGCACAGACGGGTCGAGCCCCGGCACCGCGGAGACGAGCGCGTCCATGTCGGCGGCGAGCAGCGCGACCGGCTTCGAGCGCTCGCGGCCCTTGAGCTCGTACAGAACGTCCTCGTGCTCGGGCAGCGCGCAGAGTCCGTAGACGGTGTCGGTCGGCAGGATCACGGCGCGGCCTGCGCGCAGCGCGGCGACCGCGTCCTCGGTCACAGGAGGAACGCGGTCAGCGCGGCGCGAAACGCCTCGGGCTGCTCGACGTAGACGAGGTGACCCGCCTCCGGGATCGTCACGAGCTGCCCGTTCGACAGCTCGCGGACGATCGCGTCCGCGCAGGCCGGCCCGCAGATGAAGTCGTCGTCGCCCACGACGACGAGCGTCGGAGCCTCGATCGACCGGAGCTCGTCGCGGAGGTCGAGGGTCGGGAACTCGACGGTGTTGAAGTGGTGCAAGGGCTTGGCTTCCGCGAAGTCCGTCGCGAGCTCGCGCCCGGCCTGCTCGTTGCCCTCCCAGCGGTGGAAGTAGAGCGGGATCTGCCGCTGCAGGTTCGCGATCAGCTCCGCCGCGGAGGCGAACTCGCCGCCTTGCTCCTCCTCGATCGCCTTCGCCGCGTCCGCGAACCACGGCTCGCCGCTGCGCGCCTCGACTCCACGCTGCATCGCGGCCTCCGCCTCCTCGCCCCACACGGCGAGCGTGTCGACGAGCAGGAGCCGGCGGACGCGCCCCGGATGCGCGGCGGCGTAGGCCATCGCGACGCAGCCGCCGTGCGAGAAGCCGAGCAGGTCGAGCTGCTCGACACCGAGCTGCTCGCGCAGGGCCTCGACGTCGCCGACGTACGAAGCGAGCGAGTAGTCGTCGGCCGGGTCCGAGCCGAGCGATCCGCGCGGGCAGAGCAGCACGAGCTCGAACGTGTCGTCGAGACCGGCGAAGTCGCGGAACTCGGCGGCCGACCCGCCCGGGCCGCCCGGATGGCAGACGAGGAGCGGCCCGCTCCCTCGCCGCTCGTACGCGAGCGTGAGCCCGTCCGGCGTGGTGAACGTCTCCCTCACGGCAACCTCCCCTCCACGACCCTATCGCGGCCCGTGAGATCGGCGGTGATCGCCACCTCGGCGCAGCCGAGCCGCTCGAGCATCGCCGCGACACCGCCCGCCTGGCCGTCTCCGACCTCGAAGACGATGAAGCGCGCCTTCGCCGCGCGCGCGAGCCGCTCGTGCTCGCCGCTGCCGAGGAGGGCGACCTTCGGCTCCCAGCGCAGCTCCCGCGGGACGTCCTCGAGGCTCTCCACATACGGCGGGTTGGCGACGACGATTTCCCAGCCCTCGGCCGCGACAGCCGCTCCTTCCCCGTGGCGCAGCTCGACCTCGAGGCCGAGCCGCTCGGCGTTCTCGCGCGCGAGGGCCAGCGCGTCGGCGGAGACGTCGACGCCGGTCACCTGCGCGTCCGGCCGCTCGTCCTTCAGCGCGAGCGCGATCGCGCCCGAGCCGACGCCGACGTCGAGGATCCGCGGCCGCTCGATTCCCTCGCGCCAGCACGAGCGCCCGCTCGACGAGCGTCTCGGTCTCGGGCCGCGGCACGAGCGCGCGAGCGTCCGTCTTCAGCGTGAGCCGGCGGAAGCCCCACTCGCCGAGGACGTAGGCGAGCGGCTCGCGGGCCTCCCGCCGGACGAGCAGCGGCTCCAAACCGTCGACCTCGTCGTCGAGCCGTGCGCCAAGCCCGGAGCGCGTTGTGCCGAGAAGATGCGCGACGAGCCACTCCGCGTCGACGCGCGGCGTCTCGACCCCGGCCTCGGCAAGCCTCGCCTCGGCCTCCGCGAGAGCCTCGCGCGCGTTCACTCTCCCAAGGCGCGGCGCCGGTCGTCGGTCGTCAGCGCCTCGGTGAACTCGTCCAGCTCCCCTTGCAGGATCCGATCGAGCTGGTGCACGGTCAGCTTGACCCGGTGGTCGGTGAGCCGGTTCTCGGGGAAGTTGTAGGTGCGGATCTTCTCCGCGCGCTCGCCCCGAGCCGATCTGCGCGTTGCGGGTCGCGTCGAGCTCGGCCCGCTGCAGCTCGAGCTCGCGCTCGTAGAGGCGCGCGCGCAGCACACGCATCGCCTTCTCGCGGTTCTGCAGCTGCGACTTCTCGTCCTGCATCGAGACGACGACGCCGGTCGGCAGGTGGGTGATGCGCACGGCGGAGTCGGTCGTGTTGACGGACTGGCCGCCGGGGCCGGTCGAGCGGTAGACGTCGATCTTGAGGTCGTTCGGGTCGATCTCGATCTCGACCTCCTCGGCCTCGGGCATGACGGCGACGGTCGCTGTGGAGGTGTGGATGCGGCCGGCGCTCTCGGTCTCGGGCACGCGCTGCACGCGATGCGTGCCGCCCTCCCACTTGAAGACCGAATAGGCGCCGTCGCCCTTGACCGCGAACGTGACCTCCTTGAAGCCGCCGCCGTCCGATCGGGCTGGCCGCGAGCTCCTCGACCTTGAAGCCGCGCCGCTCGGCGTAGCGCGCGAGCATCCGGTAGACGTCGCCGGCCCAGAGCGCGGCCTCGTCGCCGCCGACGCCCTGGCGCACCTCGACGATCACGTCCTTGCTGTCGGCCGGATCCGTGGGGACGAGCGCGAGGCGCAGCTCTTCCTGCAGCCGGCCGGTGCGCTCCTCGAGCTCGGGCACGAGCTCGCGCAGGTCGGCGTCCTCGCGCGCAGCCGCGAGGTCGTCCCGCGCGGATTCCCACTCCTGCGCGAGCTTGTACGGCTGCTCGAGCTCCTTCAGGCGGCGGCCGACGTCGGCCGCCTCGCGGTGGTCGTTGTAGACGGCCGGGTCGGCCATCCGCGCCTGGAGCTCCTCGTACGAGCGCTCGAGATCCGCGACCAGGTTGTCGAAGTCCGTCGCCATGGCGACGGTCAGCGTACTGCCTCGCTGTGCTTGCCCAGGCCACTTCCCTTTGGATAGCTTCACGCTTTAGTTGGTAAAGCTAGCGCGGGAGGTCGCAGGATGTCCGTCGTCGACGAGGTCAGCGCAGCAAACGAGAGTTACGCAGCCGGATTCGCCAAGGGCGAGCTGCCGATGCCGCCCGGGAGGAAGTTCGCCGTCGTCACCTGCATGGACGCACGCCTCGACCCCGCGCGCTTCCTCGGGCTCGAGGAAGGCGACGCGCACGTGATCCGGAACGCGGGCGGGCTCGTCAACGACGAAACGATCCGCTCCCTCGTCATCTCCCACCACCTGCTCGGGACGCAGGAGGCGGTCGTGATCGGGCACACCGACTGCGGCATGCTCACGTTCACGAACGCCGACCTGCACGGAAGGCTCGGACCGGAGTCGGAGAGCATTGATTTCCAGCCGTTCCCGGACGTGGCCGAGCGCGTTCGGCAGAGCGTCGAGACGATTCGCAGCCACCCATTGCTCCCCGACTCGTTCGAGGCCACCGGCTTCGTCTACGACGTCCGGAGCGGCCGGATCGAGCCCGTCTAGCCGGCGAGCGGGCCTCCAGGCTGATCTCCGGGACGCCGGCCAGCGCCTTCGAGACCGGGCAGTTCTCCTTCGCGGCCTGCGCAGCCGCCTCGAACGCCCCCCGTCGAGACCGGGGACGCGCCCTCGACCGTGAGCGCGATGTGCGTGATGCCCTCGCCGGGCTGGAAGGTGACGGTCGCGGACGTGCGGAGCTCCTCCGCCGGGGTGTCGGCTCGCGCGAGGCCGGCCGAGAGCGCCATCGAGAAGCACGCGGCATGCGCCGCGGCGATCAGCTCCTCGGGACTGGTCAAGCCGCCGTGCTCGTCCTCCGAGCGCGCCTTCCAGGTCACGCCGAGCCCGCCGAAGGCGCCGCTCGTCGTCGAGCCGATCGTCCCGGAGCCCTCGAGCAGGCTCCCCTGCCAGGCACCTCTGCTCGACGTTCGGTCGCCACTACGCCATGACCTCGACGAGCGGCGCTTCGCCGCGCACGTTCTCGAGCGTCGAGCACCTCGCGCAGCGCGCGGATCGAGACCTCGAGCTGGTCGAGCGTCGGCTCGCGCGTCGTCAGCCGCTGCAGCCACAGCCCGGGCGCGAGCAGCGTCATCAGCAACCGGTTGTCCTGGTGCTTGCCCGCGAAGCGGATCAGCTCGTACGCGAGCCCGGCGATCACCGGCAGGAGCAGGATCCGCGTCGCGATCAGCCAGTACCAGGCGGGCGGCCGAAGAACGCGAACACGAACACCGCGATCACCATCACCCAGAGCAGGAACGCCGTCCCGCAGCGCGGGTGGATCAGCGAGTAGCGCTGCGCGACCTCCGGCTCGAGCGGCTCGCCCGCCTCGTAGGCGTTGATCGCCTTGTGCTCGGCGGCGTGGTACTGGAAGACGCGGCGCAGGTCGGGCAGCAGCGAGATGAGCGCGAGGTAGGCCGACGAACATCGAGACGCGGATCAGCCCCTCGACGATCACGAACTAGCCGCCGCTGCGAATCGGCAGCTGTCCGTGATCAGCGCCGGCCCGACCTTGAACACCGCGACCGCGAAGCCGATCGCGATCAGGAAGGCGAAGATGAGGGCGCCGCGCGAGAGCTCGGTCTCGACCTCGCCGTCCTCCCCTTCCTGCTGCGGCGCGTAGTTCGCGGAGATCGCGAGCGCGCGGAAGCCGATGGCGAGCGACTCGCCGAGCGCCATCACGCCGCGCACGACCGGCAGCCGGAACACGCGGTGGCGCGCCATCGCGGAGTCGATCGGACGCGAGACCTGCGCGATCTCACCGGACGGCTTGCGCACGGCGACGGCCCAGTTGCCGGGGCCGCGCATCATCACGCCCTCGAGGACCGCCTGTCCGCCGACGTTTGCCATGGGTCGGGGCCGCTAGCCGCGGCGTGGCTGGCCGGCGCGCTCCAGGCGGCGCTGGAAGCGCTCGACGCGGCCGCCCGTGTCCATGAGCTTCTGCTTGCCCGTGTAGAACGGGTGGCACTGCGAGCAGATCTCGACGTGCAGCTCGGGCTTCGTCGAGCGGGTCTGGAACGTGTTCCCGCAGGAGCACGTCACCGTGGAGAGGACGTACTCGGGATGGATGCCGGCCTTCATTGCCCTCTCAAGATAGCAGCGGCCTGTTCGGGGTTCCACGTTGCCGCCCGAGACGATCACGGCCACGTCCGCGGCCCGGCTCGACCTTGCCCGCGAGCACCGCTCCGGCCGCCGCCGCGCCCGCCGGCTCGCACGCGAGCTTCGCGCGCGCGTAGAGGAATCGCATCCCCGCGCGCGATCTCGTCCTCGGTCACGAGGACGGTCTCGACCTTGCCGCGGCAGAGCTCGAGCGGCAGCTCGCCGGCGAACGGCGGCGCGAGCCCGTCGGCGATCGTGTCCGTCCCGACGCGCACGCTCGACCGGCCGCGAGGCCCGCCGGGAAGGCCTGCGCGCGCTCCGGCGCGACGCCGACGACGCGCGCGCGGCCGTCGAGCGCGGTGACGATGCCGGAGACCAGGCCGCCGCCGCCGATGCCGACGACGACGGTCTCGAGCGTCCGGCACGTCCTCGAGCAGCTCGAGCGCGAGCGTCCCGTGGCCGGCGACGACGAGCGGATCCGAGTGCGGATGGACGAAGACGCGGCCCTGCTCCTCGACGATCTCGAGCACGCGGTCGTAGGCGGCCGCGGGATCCGGCGGCGAGAGGTCGACGGTCGCGCCGTAGCCGCGCGTCGCCTCCACCTTGAGCGGGCTCACGCCCTCCCACATCTGGACGAGGCAGTCGACGCCCTCCTCTGCCGCCGCCCACGCGACCGCCTGCGCGTGGTTCCCGGCCGACCACGTGACGACGCCGCGCTCCCGCTCCTCCGGCGTGAGCGCAGCGAGCCGGTTGAGCGCGCCGCGCGCCTTGAACGAGCCGGTCTTCTGGAACAGCTCCGCCTTGAGCGAGACGCCGAGGGCGCTCGAGCCGAAGGTGGGCGTGCGGTGGATCCGCCCGGCGAGGACGGCCCGCGCCCGCTCGACGTCCTCTCGGCAGACGCTCACGCAGGCAGCGTCTCGCGCGCGGCGACCGGCACGCGGAGGCGCACGGTGAAGACGGTGAGCTGCCCGGGCGGCTCTCGACGTCGACGCTGCCGCCCATCGCGAGCGTCAGCTCCTTCACGATCGCGAGGCCGAGGCCGGTGCCGACCGCCGCTCCCAGCCGTAGCGCTCGTGGAGGTAGAAGCGCTCGAACGCGTGCTCGGTGTCGCCTCGGCGAGGCCCGGGCCCGTGTCCTCGACGCGCAGGACGCCGGGCGCCGCGACGACGCGCACCTCGCCGCCCGCCGGCGTGAGCCGCAGCGCGTTCTCGACGAGGTTCGAGACGACCTGGAGGACGCGGTCGGCGTCCGCGATGGCCGGAGCCGGCGCCGTCCGTGACGGCGTGCAGCGCGACCCCGAAGCTCTCCGCCGGCTGCTGGTAGCGGCGGACGGCGTCCTCGGCGACCTCGGCGAGGTCGATCTCGGTGTTGTGGACGCTGAAGTCGGTGCGGTTCATCCGCGCGAGGTCGAGCAGGTCCTTGACGAGCCGCTCGAGCCGGCGGCCTCTGCGGCGACGGTCGCGGCCGCCTCGCGCGGGTCGATCGCGCCGTCCTCGACCGCCTCGGCGTAGCCGCGGATCGCGGTGAGCGGCGTCTTGAGCTCGTGGCTGACCGAGAGGAGGAAGTTCCGCTCCGCCTCCTGCGCTTGCCGGAGCTGCTCGGCGAGCTCGTTGAACGAGACGGCGAGCGTCGCGATCTCGGTGGCGCCCTCGACCGGCACCGGCTCGGGATGCGTGCCGCTCGCGAGGCGTGCGCGCGGCCGCCGCGATCCGGTCGACCGGCCGCGAGATCCGGCGGGCGACGAGGAATGCGGCGAGCGCAGCGAGCAGCCCTCCGGCGGCGGCGGCGATGAGGAACCCCCAGACGTACGACGACAGGAGCGAGCTCGCCGTGCTCTGCGGCCGCAGCAGGATCGAAGTACCCGGGTTCGACCTCGCGCAGCGAAGTAGTAGGTCGCCGCCGAGGCGAGCGTCCCTTGGACGGCCGCGCTGCGCGCGAGCTGCTCCTGCGCGTGCGCCGACAGGATCGCTCGGGGTCGAGGAGAAGCTCTCGTGCTGGGGCTTGAAGTACGGCTCGAGCGTCGTCAGGTTCGCGCTGCTGCGCCGAGCGCTGCTCTCTGGCTCGCCGCGATCAGGTCCGCCTGGTGCGCGAGGTCTTGAGCGTCGCGCCGCTCGACCGCGCGCCGCGTGAGCACGAGGCCGAGCCCGATCGTCAGCGCGACGCAGATGATGACGACGACCCCGATCGCCTGGAACAGCCGCGAACGGAGACCGCTGCCGCGCATCTCACGCCGCGACGAGCTTGTAGCCGGCGCCGCGCACGGTGCGGATCCCTTCCGCGTCACCGAGCTTGCGCCGCAACTGCGCGACGTGCATGTCCACGGTGCGCGTGCCGCCGGGGTAGGTCATGCCCCAGACGAGATCGAGCAGCCTCTCGCGCGAGAGCACGATGCCCGGATGCTCGAGGAAGCACGCGAGCAGGTCGAACTCCTTGCTCGTCAGCTCGACCTGCGCGCCGGCGACGGTCACCTCGTGGGAGTCGCGCCGCAGGACGATGTCGCGCGCCGCGAGCACCTCGTCCTCGTCGCGCGCTCCGAGCGGCGAAGGATCGCCTTGATCCGGGCCGACAGCTCACGCGGCGAGAACGGCTTCGAGACGTAGTCGTCCGCGCCGAGCTCGAGCCCGGCGACGCGATCCGGCTCCTCGTCGCGGGCGGTGAGCATCACGATCGGCACCTTCGAGCCGGCGCGGATCTGGCGGCAGACCTCGAAGCCGTCGATGCCCGGGCAGCCCGATGTCGAGCACGACGAGACGCACCGGCTGGCCCCGCAGCTCGGCGATCGCCTCCTCCCCGGTCCGGAGCCACAGCACGCGCCACCCGTCCTGCTGCTCGAGGTACTGCTTGACGAGGCGTCCGATCGAGTCGTCGTCCTCGACCAGCAGGAGCGCGCCTCCCGTTGCCTGCGCGGTCACGGCCTCAGGATAGGCGGGGCACCGGCGCGGCTCATCAGCGAGCCCGTCCTGCCCCGGCGGGATCTTCTCGACGTCGACTGCCTGCGCCGGCGCCGATCGCCGGCCAGTCACGACCACGCGCCAGCGCCGCGCGAGCGCGCTCAGCGGCAGGCGGCGTCCGAGGTGGATGACCTTGGTCGTGCCGGCGAGCGGGATCGGCTGGATGCGGCCGTCGCCTCCCGCAGCGTGAGCTGGGTGGTGTTCACCTGAGTGATGACACCGCGGTCGAGGTTCCAGTCCTGCCCGTTCTTCACGATGCACCTGGGCGCGGACCATGTTGGGGCCGAAGAGCTGGTTGACGATCGCCTTGCGCAGCGCGAGGCCGGGCGCCGCGAACCAGAGCGCGACGTTGAGCGCCACGAGCACGCCTGCGAGGAAGACGAAACGCCTGGCTGAACATGGACGTATTGTCGGTCCTGCCTCGGCGATTCGGCGTAAATCCGCGGTAAATCAGGTCAGCGTGTACTCGGGCCCGGAGCCGCCCTCGGGCGGCGTGAGGCGGCCGCCCTTGGCCGTGATCGCGCCGCACTGGACGCAGTTCGACGGAGCGACGTCGACCATGACCGTGCCGTCGCTGTCCTCCCTCCCGATCTCGTACACCTGCGCCGGGCACATGTGCGCCCAGAGCTGCGCGACCTCGCGCGGCACGCGCCGCTCGATCCGGATGTGGTTCGGCTGGTCGTCGCGCGTCTTGTTGCCCGAGGCGAAGACCGACGAGAGCTTGTCGAAGGTGAGCTTGCCGTCGGGCGCCGGGTAGCTCGCTGTCCCGGTCGGTGACGAGCAGCGGCTGGTCGGCGTCCGGCTCGGCCGGCATCTTCCCGAGCTCGACGCGACCCTTCGACATCGTCATCGCGCTCGCGAGCGCGCCGCCGACGAAGAAGCCGTGCCCGAAGACCTGGCGCATGTTCCGCACCTCGTACAGGTCGCTGCCAGATGAAGCTGTCGCGCACCGCGTCGTCGTAGGACGAGAGCGCGCTCGCCGGCGTCTCGCCGCGCTGCAGCGCGCGGAACGCCGCCTCGGCCGCGAGCCGTCCCGACTCGATCGCGTAGTGGATGCCCTTGAGGCGCGGGACGTTGACCATGCCCGACGCCGTCGCCGCAGAGGAGCAGGCCCGGCGCGTGCAGCTCGCCGCGGCAGCGAGTGGAAGCCGCCGCTCGGGATCGTCTTCGCGCCCCACTCCACGCGCTCGCCGCCCGCCAGGATCTTCCGGATCTTCGGGTGCGTCTTCAGCTCCTGCAGCAGGTCGTGCACCGAGAGCGACGCGTCGCGGTAGTCGAGCCCGACGACGAGGCCGATCGTGACCATGTCCTCGCCCATCGGGTAGATGAACGAGCCGCCGAACTCGCGGTAGCGCTTGCCCGTGCGCAGCGGCCAGCCCATCGTGTGGATGACGCGGTCGAGCGGCTTCGCGACCTTCCAGACCTCCTTCACGGCGAGCTCCCACACCTGCGGCTCCTCGCCGCGCAGGCCGAACCGGTCGAGCGCGACGCCGGTGAGGTGACCCTGCGTCCCCTCCGCGAGCACCGTGACCTTGGCCACGAGGTCGGAGCCGGCCTCGAAGTTGCCGAGCTCGCCGCCCTCGCGGCTGCGGCCCTTGTCGCCGGTGCGGACGCCCACCACGCGGCCGTGCGAGACGAGGAGCTTCTGCGCCGCGGTCTCGGGGAGGATCATCGCGCCGCCCTCCTCCGCGCGCTCGGCGAGGAAGCGGCCGAGCTGGGAGAGCGAGAAGATCCAGTTGCCGTGGTTCCGCATCGGCGGCGGCGGCGGGATCGGCAGCGCGGCCCGGCGCGTGAGGACGTAGACGGACTCGCCGGGGACCGGGCCGTACGACGGGAGATCCTCCATCCGGAAGCGTTCGCCGAAGAGGCGGCGCAGCGCCCTCGGGTTCGACCACCGCGCCCGAGAGGAGATGCGAGCCGGGCTGCTTGCCCTTCTCGAGCACCGCGACCGGCACCTCGCCGAGCCGCTCGGCCATCTCCGGGTGCTCCTCGAGCAGCTGGCCGAGCCGGATCGCGCAGGCGAGGCCGGCCGGGCCCGCGCCGACGACGAGGACGCCGACCTCGATCCGCTCGTCCGTCGGGATCGGTCGGCTCGGCGACGTAGTCGCGCGCCGAGAACGGCGGCGGGAAGTTGGAGGGCCGCGCCATCAGCCGCGTGCGCTGGCGGACGAGCTCGGTCAGCTTCGGCACGATCTCGTGCACGTCGCCCACGACGCCGAGGTCGCTGAACTCGAAGATCGGCGCGTTCGCGTCCTTGTTGATCGCGACGATCGTGCCCGAGCTCTGCATGCCGACCTTGTGCTGGATCGCGCCGGAGATGCCGAGGGCGACGTAGAGCTTCGGCGAGACGGTCTTGCCGGTCTGGCCGATCTGGGCCGAGTACGGGTACCAGCCGGCGTCGACGACCGCGCGGGTCGCGCCGACGGCTCCGCCGAGCGCCTTCGCGAGCTCCTCCGCGAGCGTGAAGTTGTCGGGCGAGCCGAGGCCGCGGCCGCCGGCGACGATCACGTCGGCGTCCTCGATCGAGGGGCCGCTCGACTCCTCCGCGTCCTGGCCGACGAGCTTCACGGCCGTCGAATGCGCCGCGTACGACGGCGAGACGTCCGCGATCTCGGGCTCGCCGCCGCCGGTCGGTGTCGGCGTCGAACGAGCCGGCGCGGAAGAGCGCGAGCCGCGGCGTGCTGGTCCAGCCCACGTCGGCGTAGACGGAGTCCTGCAGCGCCGGGCCGCTTGCCGACGAGCTCGCCGTCCTGCGAGCTCGAGGTCGACGAGATCCCAGTTGAGCCCGGCGTCGAGGCGCGCGGCGAGGCCGGCGGCGACGTCCGCGGCGAGGACGGAGTTGGCGAAGAGGACGGTGTCGTAGCCGCCTTCCTCGACCACCTGCGCGAGCACGTCGACGCGCGGCTGCGGCAGCGGCTGCGCCGACCTCGTCGTCCTCGCAGACCCAGACCTTCGCGGCGCCGAACTTCCCGGCCTCGGCCGCCAGCGCCTTGCGCGCCCTCGCCGGCGATCACGGCCGCCACGTCGCCGTCACCGAGCGAAGCAGCCTTCGCCAGCACGCCGAGCGAGCCCTTCTGCAGCTCGTTGCCGTGGTTCTCGAGGAAGACGAGCGTCGCATCAGACGAGCCTCTTCTCCGCGAGGAAGTCGACGATCGCCTGCGCGGCGTTGCCGTCGTCCTCGATCTTGCGCGCGTCGGCGCGCGCCGGCGGGTCGCCGAGCGCGAGCACCGTCGTCCGCGAGCCGGCCTCGCCGGCCTCGCCGGCGTCGACGCCGAGCTCGGCGAGCGAGAGGACGTCCTGCGGCTTCTTCTTCGCGCCCATGATCCCCTTGAGCGACGGGTAGCGCGGCTCGTTGATCGCGTCGCTCACCGCGACGACCGCGGGCAGCGGCGCCTCGAGCGTGTCGTAGCCGAACTCCGTCTGCCGCTTGACGCGGACGGAGCCGCCGTCGACCGCGAGCTCCATCGCCTGCGAGACGACCGGCCGGCCGAGCCGCTCGGCGACGGCGGCCCAGAGGACGGCGCCGTCGGCGTCGGAGGCCTGCTGGCCGAACAGGACGAGGTCGGCGTCCTCCTTCTCGAGCGCCGCCGCGAGCAGCCGGCTCGTCGCGACGAGGTCGGAGCCCGCGGCGCGCGTCGTCGGAGACGAGCACGGCGCGGTCGGCGCCCATCGCGAGCGCCTTGCGCAGCGAGTCGAGCGCCTTCTGCGGCCCGAGCGAGACGGCGACGACCTCGGTGTCGGAGTCGCCCTTGAGCCGCAGCGCCTCCTCGACCGCGTTCGCGTCGAAGTGGTTGAGCGCGCCCTCGCCGGAGCGGTCGAGGCGCTTCGTCGACGGATCGAGGCGGCTCGGCCCCTCGGGCACGTGCTTGACGCAGACGGCGATCTTCATCCCGGCGGGATGCTAGTGGTGCCGCCGCGCGCGCTGGCTCACATGCGCTTCGTCGAGCGCGAGCACGTCCTTCACGAAGGTCTTGCTCACCTTGTACAGGCCGTGCTTCCGGACCGCCCGCTCGCCCTGGTACCAGCCGGCGAGCGCGAGCCGCTTGTTGCCGTGGAAGTCGTGCAGCAGGTGCGCGAGATAGGCGACGCCGGCGCGAACGTTGCCGTTCGCGTTGTGGCGCACGCGATGCCCGATCAGGACGGTCTCGGCGAAGCGGAAGGTCGTCGGCAGGAGCTGCATGATCCCGCGCGCTCCGACCGACGAGACGAGCGCGTTGTTGTAGCCGGACTCCATCCAGGCGAGCGCGCGGACGAGATGGACGCTGACCCCGTAGTGCGCGGCCCAGTGGTCGAGCAGCGCGCGGACGGAGGCGACGCTCTGGGTGCGGTAGGCGACGCGCTGCGTCGTCCCTGACGTGCCGCACGCGCGGAACGCGGAGGCGCGTCCCGATCAGGAGGAAGTGGCTCGGATCGAGGTGATTGACGCCGCGCGAGCTTCGCGACCGTGGTGTGGTAGCGCCGCGCGATCGACGAGAGCGACTCGCCCGCGCGGACGACGTGGACCGCGGTAGCGCGCTGCCGGTGCCGGTGGTGATGCGACGTGTGCGTGGGCGACGACGGTGACGCCGTGCGCGAGCGGCACGGGCTCCCGCCGGACGAGCGCCGAGAACGTGTGCGGGCCGACGACGCCGTCGCGGCGCAGGTGCAGGCGCTGCTGCATGAGGCGCACGCCGTGCAGTGTCGGGCCGTCGAAGTACGCGTTGACGGGGACGCTGATCCCCTGGCGGACGAGCAGGAACTGGAGCACGGCGACGTCCCAGCCGAACGCGCCGCGGTGGAGCGTCCGCGCGCCGAAGAGCGGGCGGCCGAGCGGCCCGAGCGCGGCGCGCGTGCGCGCGTCGGCGAGGCCCGTGACGGGCAGCCCGTGGATCCGCTGGAAGGCGCGGTCGCGGCGACGGTCTCCGGCCCCGAGATCGCGTCGATCGGGCCGCGGTAGAGGCCCTGCGGCGCGCAGCGCCACCTGCAGTCCGGCCGTCTGCGGGTTCCGCCGCCGGAGGCGAGCGTGGCCGGCGTAGCGGCCATCGCGACGGCGACCACCGCTCCGGCGAGAAGGATGCGCGAGCGCATGGGGTCCCGGACTACGCGCCGCTGCGCCGCGAATCCTCCTGCGTAGTCTGCGGTATTACTTGCCGACGAAGCGCGGCGGCGCGCTTCTCGGCGAAGGCGGCGAGGCCCTCCTTGGCGTCCTCGCTCGCGAACAGGTCGCCGAACTCCTCCGCCTCCCGCTCGAGCGCGCCGGGCGAGAGGTTGAGCAGCCGCTTCGCGACGCGCAGCGCGACCGGGCTCTTGGCGGCGAGCTTCCCGGCGACCTCGAGCGCGTGATCGAGGACCGGATCGGCGATCGCGTTCACGAGCCCGATGCGGAGCGCCTCCTCCGCGTCGACCGGGCGGCCGGTGAGGATCAGCTCCTTCGCGACGCCGAGGCCGCAGACGCGGGCGAGCCGCTGCGTGCCGCCCCAGCCGGGGACGATGCCGAGGTCGATCTCGGGCTGGCCGAGCCGCGCGTTGCTCGAGGCGTAGCGCAGGTCGCAGCCGAGCGCGAGCTCGCAGCCGCCGCCGAGCGCGAAGCCGTTGATCGCCGCGATCGTCGGCTTCGGCATCTCCTCGAGCAGGCGCGCCGCCTCGTGGCCGAGCGCTCCCCACTCCTTCGCCTCGTCCGGGCCGAGGCCGCCCATGTACTTGATGTCCGCGCCGGCGACGAAGGCGCGCTCGCCCGCACCGGTGAGGACGACGACGCGCGCCGAGTCGTCCTCGGCGAGCTCGCGCAGCCGGTCGCGAAGCTCGGTCAGCGTCTCGACGTTGAGCGCGTTGAGCGCCTCCTGCCGGTCGATCGTGACGACGGCGACCGCGTCGTCGGCGGTCGACGACGACGCGTCACGCGGGAACGGCGCCGCGGATGAAGTCGACGATCTCGGTCGTCGGCGCGCCCGGCCCGAAGACGCCGGCGACGCCGAGCTTGCGCAGCTCCTCGGCGTCGTCGTCGGGGATCGTGCCGCCGACCACGACGACGACGTCCTCGACGCCGTTCTCGCGCAGGAGCTCGAGGATGCGCGGCACGAGGGTCATGTGCGCGCCGGAGAGGATCGAGATGCCGACGGCGTCCGCGTCCTCCTGGATCGCGGTCTCGACGATCTGCTCGGGCGTCTGGTGGAGGCCGGTGTAGATGACCTCCATGCCGGCGTCGCGGAGCGCGCGGGCGATGATCTTGGCGCCGCGATCGTGCCCGTCGAGGCCCGGCTTCGCGACGACGACGCGGATCTTCCCTGCCACGGCGCGGAGCCTAGCTCAGCTCAGAAGACGGGCGTCTCGCGCCACGTGCCCCACACCTCGCGCAGCGCGTCGCACATCTCGCCCATCGTCACGTACGCGCGCGAGGCGTCCATGATCGGCTCCATCAGGTTGCGGTCCTCGTGCGCCGCGTCCTCCTTCAGCCGCGCGAGCGCCGCCTCCGCCGCCGCCGAGTCGCGCGGCGCCCGCACCGCCTGCACGCGCTCGATCTGCTTCTGCTCGAGCGCCGGGTCGATGCGGAGGATCTCGATCGGCTGCTCGTCCTCCTGCTCGTAGCGGTTGACGCCGACGACGACGCGCTCGCCGCGCTCGACCTCGGACTGGTAGCGGAAGCTCGCCTCGGCGATCTCGCGCTGCTGGAAGTTCTGCTCGATCGCCGGGATCACGCCGCCGAGCTCCTCGATCCGCTCGAAGTAGTCGTACGCCTGCCGCTCGAGCTCGTTCGTGAGCTGCTCGAGGTAGTACGAGCCGCCGAGCGGGTCGATCGTGTTCACGACGCCCGTCTCGTGCGCGATCACCTGCTGCGTGCGCAGCGCGAGCCGCACCGCGTGCTCGGTCGGCAGCGCGAGCGCCTCGTCGAAGGAGTTCGTGTGCAGCGACTGCGTCCCGCCGAGCACCGCCGCCAGCGCCTCGATCGCCGTCCGGATCAGGTTCACCTCCGGCTGCTGCGCCGTCAGCGAGACGCCGGCCGTCTGCGTGTGGAAGCGCATCAGCCACGAGCGCGGATCCTGCGCGCCGTACTTCTCGCGCATCTGCCGCGCCCAGATCCGCCGCGCGGCGCGGTACTTCGCGATCTCCTCGAAGAAGTCGAGGTGCGCGTTGAAGAAGAAGGAGAGCCGCGGCGCGAACGAGTCGACGTCGAGCCCGCGCTCGAGGCACGCCTCGACGAGCGCGAACCCGTTGGAGAGCGTGAAGGCGAGCTCCTGCGCCGCGTTCGAGCCGGCCTCGCGGATGTGGTAGCCGGAGATCGAGACCGGGTGCATGAGCGGCAGCCGCTCGGAGCACCACTCGACCATGTCCACGACGAGCCGCATCGACGGCTCGGGCGGGAAGATCCACTCCTTCTGCGCGATGTACTCCTTGAGGATGTCCGTCTGGACGGTGCCGCGCAGCCGCTCGAGCGCGACGCCCTGCTCCTCGCCGACGCAGGCGTAGAACGCGAGCAGCATCGCCGCCGGGCCGTTGATCGTCATCGAGGTCGAGACCTCGCCGAGCGGGATCCCGTCGAAGAGCGTCTCCATGTCGGCGAGCGAGTCGATCGCCACGCCCTCGCGCCCGACCTCGCCGAGCGAGCGCGCGTGGTCCGAGTCGTAGCCCATCAGCGTCGGCATGTCGAACGCCGTCGAGAGGCCGGTCTGCCCGTGCTCGAGGAGGTAGCGGAAGCGCGCGTTCGTCTCCTCCGCCGTCCCGAAGCCGGCGAACTGGCGCATCGTCCAGAGCCGGCCGCGGTACATCGACGGATAGACGCCGCGCGTGAACGGATACGCGCCCGGCCAGCCGAGGTCGCGCTCGTAGTCGAGCTCGACGTTCTCGGGCGAGTAGAGCGGCTCGTTCTCGACGCCGGAGATGGTCGAGAAGAGCTCTCCCTCGCGCTCGGGCGTCGCCTCGTAGCGCCGCCGCCACTCGCCGGCGCCGCCGGTCTGCTCCTCGCGGTCGGTCGTCGCCATCCCGCTGAAGTCTAGAGCGGGTCAGTCGCCCCGCGGGCGCAGAAACGACGCGAGGAGCGGGCACCGTGCTGAGCGCCCGCTGCTCACGGCTGCGCCTGGGCAGGCGTTATGTCACATGCAATGTGTGCCGATGCCGTTGCCCGCACGAGTCGTGTACATCCCGCGCGAGAGGGTCACCCTCCACCGGACGGTCCCGACGAACCGATACCGGTCGAGGTCAATCGTGCTCGAGCAGGGCCGACCAGGTGGAAGTCGTAGCGGTGCGACCGGTCATCGTACACGAGACGTACGTGCCGGCTGAACCGTCGTGAGTACGCCTCCGCCCGGTACCGCAGTGCGATGCCCGTCGGTCTGACAGTCGCGAACATGGTCGCTGGCGTCGGCTTGCAGGCCAGCGGAGCACGTAAGTGCCGCAGCGATGCCGAGCGAAGCGCGATCTGCGTCTCAGTTCCGTCACGGCGCCGACCGTCGTCACCCGTGACGGCTCAGATGGTCGGCGAAGTAGCGAGCCGCCCCGGCGGACGCGTCGGGAGGAGCCCAGCTCACGTACGCTGACGCCATCGAAGATCGAAGACCAGCCTCGTGAATGCAAAGGATCCGAGCAGCGGTCGGTCCAACGCCCGGGCAATGCGCCGTAGACGTGTGACGACCGGCACAGCGGCGCGGCCGCTCGGGAACGTGACGAGTCGAGGACCATGACGTTCGCCGCAGCGCTCGCGGCGGAGATACACGCCCCGTCTCGGTCTTGCCCGACGGCAGACGTCGCCTGCCAATAGGCCTGGTGGCGTGATCGTCGCGTTGGTCGCGTGCGTGGCGTTGGTGGCGTTAGTCGCGTTGGTGGCGTTGGTCGCGTTCGTGGCGTTGGTCGCAGTCGGCGCTCGTCGCATGGGTCGCGTTCGTCGCGGTCGCTGCACTGTCTGCGGTCTTTGCGTGCTTGACGCTGAGTGTCGGCGCTAGCTTCTTGACGAGCTTCGTATCGGCCTTCGCGTCCTTGTGCGTCGCCGTACTCGCGGCGAACGCCGTCCCGCCGAGTACGAGGCTGAGCGTGACCATCGAGATCACGAGCGCCGGACTCGGCAGACGGAACCTGCGCTTCAACATGGGGACCTCCGTTAGACGTTGATGATGAGGCGCACCCTGTCAGGCGCAGAAGACGGCGCCGCAGATGGTGAACCGCTCGCGAACCCTTCACGGTCGCAAACGGTGGCCATGTCACCCTCTGGTTCCTAACGGATTGCCCTCTGCCGGAGCATCGTCGTTTAGTTCGGAATCGTCAAGAGGCGGAACCAGGCCGCCATAGCGGCCCCTCAACCCCGGCTTCGGCGTTGGCCGCGCGCGCGAGGACGAAGAGGAGGTCGGAGAGCCGGTTGAGGTAGACGGCCACGAGAGGGTTGACATCCGGGACGGCGAGGACGGCGCGCTCCGCGCGACGGCACACAGCGCGCGCGAGGAAGAGCCGCGCGGCGCGCTCGCTCCCGCCTGGAAGGACAAAGCTCTTCAGCTCTGGAAGCGACGCGTTCGCTTCCTCGATGTCGTGCTCCAGACGCCCGATCGCGTCGTCCGTGACGCGGAGGCGTCCCTCGTTGCCGGCGTACGGAACCGACAGGTCCGCGCCGAGGTCGAAGAGTTCGTTCTGGACGCGCTCGAGGCCACCCGCCCAGCCGACGAGGGAATTCAGCTCGTCGACGTCGCCGATCGCGGCGACGCGCGGGTCGAGCTTCGAGACGCGCGAGCCGTCGCCGAGGCTCGTCTCCCCCTTGTCCCCGCCGCGCGTGTAGATGCGCGTCAGGCGGACGGGCTCGTCGCGCTTGCGCATGCCCGTAGCCTACGACCGTGCTCAGACGCGCTACGCCCGCAGACGTCGAGCAGATCGTCGACGTGTTCGAGCCGTCCTTCGCCACGCTCGATTTCCTGCCGAAGCTGCACACGCACGAGGAGCACCTCGCCTTGTTCGCGCGGCGCCTGGCGGAGCACGAGGTCTGGGTGCTGGGACGAGGACGGCGTCCGCGGCTTCGCGTCCTGACCGAGGACGAGCTGCTGTACCTCTACCTCGACCCCGGGTGGACCGGCCGCGGGCATCGGCACGGCGCTCTTCGACCACGCGCAAGGCACGGCGGCCCCGGCGGCTTCAGCTTCTGGGTGTTCCAGCAGAACGAGGGCGCGCGCCGCTTCTACGAGCCGCACGGCTCGTCGCGGTCGAGTTCACCGACGGCGAGGGCAACGAGGAGAAGACTCCCGACGTCAGGTACGAGTGGAAGCCGTCCGCATAGCCGACGGCCTCTGGCGCTGGACGCGCCGAGCACCCGAACTGGGAGAACTGGCCCGACCACGAGCGCGAGAGCCGCGCGAGGTCGGCTGCGTGTACTACGAGGCGGCCGACGCGACCGTGCTCGATCGATCCGCTCGTTCCCGCAGGCGAGGAGGACGACTTCTTCCGACACCTCGACGCCGACGTCGAGCGGCGCGGGCTGCCCGTCGTCATCCTCCTCACGGCGGACTGGCATCGCCGCAGCGCGGACGAGCTCGCCGCGCGTTATGGGGCACGCATCGGCGGCGCGCTGCCCGAGGCGTCGAGGAGATCCCGATCGAGGGCGCCGACGAGCGGCAGGTCGCCTACTTCATCCGGCCGCACGCCGCCCTCGTCGTGGCCGAGATCTTCGTCGGTCGACGTCGACGGAGAGCTGTGCGTGGCCAGAGCCCTGCGCTCGTACGCCCAGACGAGCTCGACGGCGTCGCTCGACCGCATCATGGAGTTACCGATCGAGCGGCTCCTCGTCTCGCACGGCGAGCCCGTCCTCGAAGACGCGAAGGCGCGGATGGCGGAGGCGCTAGCCCGCCGCCAGCGAGCGTTCCTGCAGCCCGAGGATCGAGCGGGCGATGACGAGCCGCTGGATCTCGCTCGTCCCCTCGTAGATCTCGGTGATCTTCGCGTCGCGGTAGTAGCGCTCGACCGGGAACTCCTTCGTGTAGCCGTAGCCGCCGAGGATCTGGATCGCCTCGCCCGTCTGGCGGCGCGCCATCTCCGAGGCGAAGAGCTTCGCCTTCGCGCCCGCCTCGGTGTGCGGCCGGTCGCTCTGCTTCAGCCACGCGGCGCGATGGACGAGGAGCCGCGCCGCGTCGATCTCCGTCGACATGTCGGCGAGCTTGTGCTGGATCGCCTGGAACTCGGCGATCGGCCGCCCGAACGCGTGCCGCTCCTTCGCGTACTCGCGCGCGACGTCGTACGCGGCCTGCGCGATCCCGACCGCCTGCGCGGCGATCCCGATCCGGCCGCCGTCGAGCGTCGCCATCGCGACGTGGAAGCCCTTCCCCTCCTCGTGCAGCAGCCGGTCGGCGTCGACGTGCGTCGTCGACGGCGATCGAGTTCGTGGTCGAGGAGTTGAGCCCGAGCTTCTCCTCGCTGCCGGTGACCCGGACGTGGTCGGCGTCGAGCACGAACGCCGAGATGCCGCGGGCGCCCGGCGTGTCGGGATCGGTGCGGGCGAAGAGGAGGAACGTGCCTGCGTACTCCGCGGTCGAGATGAACTGCTTCGCGCCGGCGATCCGCCAGCCGCCGTCCTCGCGCGTCGCCGAGGTGCGCAGCGAGCCGGCGTCGGATCCCGCCTCGGCCTCGGTCAGCGCGAACGCGCCGATCAGCTCGCCGCGCGCGAGCGGCGGCACGAAGCGCGCCCGCTGCTCGTCGGTCCCGAAGCGGAGCAGCGGCAGGGTCACGGCGCTCGTGTGGACGGCGACGGTGACGCCGACGCCCGCGTCGCCGCGCGAGAGCTCCTCGAGCACGAGCATGTAGGAGAGGAAGTCGGCGCCGGCGCCGCCGTACTCCTCCGGCACGCAGACGCCCATCAGCCCGAGCTCGGCGAGCTTGGCGAAGACGTCGCGGGGGAAGTGGTGCTCGCGATCCCACTCGGCCGCGTGCGGCTCGATCTCGGCGCGGACGAAGTCGCGCGTGAGCGCCTGGATCTCCTTCTGCTCGGCGGAGAGCTCGAAGTCCATCAGTCGTAAGCGTAGAAACCGCGGCCGGACTTGCGGCCGAGCCGGCCGGCCGCGACGTGCTCGCGCAGGAGCGGGCACGGCGCGTACTTCGCGTCGCCGAGCCCTTCGTGCAGCACTTCCATGATCGCGACGCACGTGTCGAGCCCGATCAGGTCGGCGAGCGCGAGCGGGCCCATCGGGTGCGCGAAGCCGAGCTTCGCGATCGTGTCGATCGCCTCCGGCTCGGCGACTCCGTCGAGCAGCGCCCAGACGGCCTCGTTGATGAAGGGCATGAGGATCCGGTTCGAGACGAAGCCGGGGAAGTCGTTCGCGACCGCCGGCGTCTTGCCGAGCTCCTCCGCGAGTGCGGTGATCGCGGCCGCCGTCTCGTCGGAGGTCTCGATCCCTCGCACGACCTCGACGAGCTTCAGCACCGGCACCGGGTTGAAGAAGTGCATGCCGATCACGCGGTCGGGCCGGGACGTGACGGCGGCGAGCGAGGTGATCGGGATCGAGGACGTGTTCGAGGCGAGGATCGCCTCCGGCGGGCAGGAGCTCGTCGGCGCGGCGGAAGACGTCCTGCTTGATCTCCGCGTCCTCGATCACGGCCTCGATCATCAGGTCGGCCGGCACGAGGTCGTCGGCCGGCTCGACGCGCGCGAGCACCTCGTCGGGATCGGCGCCGCCCTTCTCCGCGAGCTTCTCGAGGCTCTTGCCGCATCGTCGCGAGGCCGCGCTCGGTCGCGCCCGGGGCCGCGTCGTGGAGCGAGACGCGGCGGCCGGAGGCGGCGACGACCTGCGCGATCCCGCCGCCCATCTGGCCGGCTCCGACGACGAGGACGTGCTCGAAGTCCATGCCGCGCGGAGGCTATAGGGTCGCGCCGTGCCGACGGTCGACGTCAACGGCGCGCGCCTCTGGTACGACGAGGCCGGCAGCGGCCCGGCCGTGCTGCTCCTGCACGGCGGCCTCGGCGACTCGGGGCTGTGGGAGCCGGTCGTCCCCTTCCTCGCCGAGCGGTTCCGCACGATCCGCACCGACCTCCGCTTCTTCGGCCGCTCGACCGGGCCGGCGGTGCCGTGGTCGTGGCAGGACGACGTCGTCGGCGTCCTCGACGAGCTCGGGATCGAGCGGGCGGCGCTCGTCGGGCTCTCGCTCGGCGGCAAGCTCGCGCTCGACATCGCGCTCGCGCACCCCGAACGGCTGTGGGCGGTCGCAGGCGTCGCGCCGGGGCTCGGCGGCCACGACGGCGCGCGCGTACACCGAGGAGCAGGAGGCGCGCTACGAGGCGGCGGAGGCCGAGGGCGATCTCGACGCGGCGATGGAGATCGACCTCGAGGTCTGGGCGCCGCTCGGCGCCGACGAGCGGATCCGGCAGCTCTGGCACGCGACGCCCGACGCGAACCCGCTGCCGGACGGCGTCGAGCCGCTCGCCCCGCCGGGCGCGCCGGCGAAGGAGCGGCTCGGCGAGCTCGCGGTCCCGGCGCTCGTCGTCACGGTGGCGCACGACCCGGCCGGGCTTCCGCGAGATCGGCCCGCTCGTTGCGGGCGAGGCGCCGGACGCGCGCCACGTCGAGCTCGACTCCGACCACTACGTGACGCTACGCGAGCCCGAGCTCCTGTCGCGCGTGCTGCTCGACTTCCTCACTGCGGCGGCGCCGCAGGAGTAGGCCGGCCGCCGCGAGCAGCGCGAGCCGCCGCCGATCCCCGCTCCGGCCCACGCCCAGGGAAGCCGCGCGCTCGGATACGAGATCCGCCAGCTGCCGACGGCGACGTTCAGCCACGGGCGCCCGCTCCGCCAGTGCACGGCGAGGGTCCGGTCGTCGTTGCGGAGGGAGAGAACGATGTTGTAGAGCCCGCGTGTTCGCTCGGCAGATCGATGCAGTACGCAGCGCCGCCACCGTGTCGAGCGCGTGCACGAACGGCTCGCCGGACGGCTTCTGATAGAGCGTGTACACCCAGCGGCCGTTGGCGCTCGTCGTCCGCGTCATGGCGGAGCCGGCCATCGTCCTTCTCGTCCTCGGAGCGGTCGGCGATCTTCCCGGGCAGCAGCCGGTTCGTGCGCAGGTCGTAGGCGCGCACGATGTAGTGGCTCAGGTTGCCGGCGGACGTGCGTGTACTGGATCAGGTACAGCCTCGACCCGTCGGGCGAGAGCGCGTCGAAGGAGAAGGAGCCATCGAGCGCGATCGTCCGGACGAGCTGCATCCGCTGGGGTCCACGACGAGGAACTGCTCGGCGAGGACGGGCCCGGAGGGAGCGAGCACGAGCGTGCGACCGTCGCGGGAGAGCCCCTGGCCGCTCGAGTCCGAGCCGCTCGGGGTCCCCCACGAGCCCTAGCGGGATCCAGAGTTGACCCGGCCGTCGGCGACCTCGAACTTCTCGAGGAGTGTCCTGCCGCGTCCCGTCCGAGACGGTGACGTAGTGGAATGCGGCGTCGTGGCTCGCGACGCCCGCGCCTCCCTGGGTGACGAGGATCGGCCCGCCGTCCGCGACTGCGGCGGGCGCGATGACGAGAGCGGCGACGGCGAGCGGCGAGACAGAGCAAGAGCCTGCGCATGGCTTCCTCCTTCGGGTGACACCGCTCTTACGCGGCGGCGCCCGCAGGAGGTCCGGCGGCTCAGACTTCGATCAGGAGCGCGTCGCCCTGGCCGCCGCCGGAGCAGATCGCGGCGAGGCCGAGGCCGCCGCCGTTGCGGCGCAGGTCGTGCACCATCGTGCCGAGGATCCGGCCGCCGCTCGCGCCGATCGGATGGCCGAGCGCGACCGCGCCGCCGTTGACGTTCGCGGTCTCCGGGTCGGCGCCGAGCATCTCCACCGAGTTGAGCGCGACCGACGAGAACGCCTCGTTCACCTCGACGCGCTCGACGTCGCCGATCGACTTGCCCGCCTTCTCGAGCGCCTGCGCGCCGGCGTTCGCGGGCGTGCGCGCGAGCCACGCGAACTCGTCCGCGACGTAGCCCTGCGCGACGATCGTGGCCAGCGGCTCGAGCCCGCGCCGCTGCGCGAACTCCTCCGAGCACACGACGACGCACGAGGCGCCGTCGTTGACGCCGGGCGCGTTGCCGGCCGTGACCGTCCCCTCGGGATCCATCGCCGGCTTCAGGCCCGCGAGCTTCTCGAGCGGTGGTGTCGCGCCGTACCGACTCGTCGGCCGTCACCTCGCCGACGGGGACGATCTCGTCGTCGAAGCGGCCCGCGTCCTGCGCCGCCGCGGCCCGCTCGTGCGAGCGGAGCGCCCACGCGTCCTGGTCCTCGCGCGAGACGCCGAGCTCGCGGGCGACCTTCGCCGCCTGCTGCACCATGTGCAGCTCGTCGAACGTCGAGCGCAGCCCGTCCCAGATCATCAGGTCGACCAGCGTCCCGTCGCCCATCCGGTAGCCCTTTCGCGCCTTCGGCAGCGCGTACGGCGCGTTCGTCATCGACTCCATGCCGCCGGTGACGACGACCTCGACGTCGCCGGCGCGGATCATCGAGTCGGCGATCTCGACCGCGCGGATCGAGGAGGCGCAGACCTTGTTCACCGTGTCGGACGGGACGTCGATCGGGATCCCGGCCCCGACCGCCGCCTGCCGCGCCGGAGCCTGTCCGGCGCCGGCCTGCAGCACCTGGCCCATGATCACGTAGTCGACCTCGCGCCCCTCGAGGCCGACGCGCTCGAGGCCCGCGCGGATCGCGATCGCGCCGAGCTCGGTCGCGGGATACGCGGCGAGGCCGCCGTTGAGCTTCCCGAACGGCGTCCGGACAGCGGAGACGATGACGGAGCGGCTCACGCTCCCAAGTTAGCCCGCGAGGTCGAGTCCAGGCTCGAGCCTGCGCGCGAACGCGACGATGAGCTGCACCGCCCGCTCGATGTCCTCGAGGTCGGCCGATCTCGACCGGCGAGTGCATGTAGCGGAGCGGCACCGAGACGAGACCCGTGGCGATGCCGCGGCGGCTGAGGTAGACGGCGTCGGCGTCGGTGCTCGTCGTGCCGCGCGAGACCTCGACCGCGAACGGGATCCCCTCCGCCTCGGCGGTCTCGTGGAGGAGCTCGAAGACGCCGGGATGGATCGACGGGCCGCGCGACAGCGTCGGGCCGCCGCCGAGGACGACCTTGCCCTCGTCCTCCGGATCGCCGCCGCGGACGTCGTTCGCGTGCGTGACGTCGACCGCGAGCGCGACCTGCGGCTCGGTGGCGAACGCGGCGGTGCGCGAGCCGGCGAAGTCGCCGACCTCCTCCTGCACGGCGGCGACGGCGATGAAGTCGCCGGGGCCCCGCCCCGCTCCGCGAGCCGTCTCGCCGCCTCGAGCGCGACGTAACAGCCGATCCTGTTGTCGAACGCCCGCGAGGCGACGCGGTTGCCGGCCAGCGCGAGCGGCGCGCCGTGCCAGAGCGCCGCGTCGCCGGGACGCACGAGCTTCGCAGCTCGTCGCCGTCCTTCGCGCCGACGTCGAGGAACGAGATCGTCGTACTCGACCGGCTTGCGCTCCTCGCCCCGGCCGCGCCGCTGCTTCTGCACGCGCGCCACCACGACGCCGGGCAGCGGCCCGTTCGCGCGTGAGCACGTCGACGCGCTGGCCGACCATCACGGCCGGGTTGAAGCCGCCGACCGGGCGGACGGCGGCGATGCCGTCGTCGCCGAGGTGCGTGACGACGACGCCGATCTCGTCGATGTGGCCGACGACCGCGAGCGACGGGCCTCCCGCCGTGCCCGGCACGCGCACCCACGAGCTGCCGAGGACGTCGGACGAGACCTCGCCGACCGGCGCGGCGGCCTCCCGCCACACGGCGGCGGCGGCGCGTTCCTGCCCGGAGGGACCGGGCGTCGTCAGCAGGCGTTCGAGCAGCTCGGGAAGGGGCACGGCGGCCCGACACTACCTGCGCCTCCTTGCGCGGCTCCGCGGTAGCGTCCCGGCGTGAAGCTGCGGACGCTTCCCGACAGCTACGCCGTCGTCCGCCTCCAGCCCGGCTCCGAGCTGCCGGAGTGGGTCGACAAGGGCCCGTTCCGCTCGGTCACGCGCACCGACCACGAGGTCTCCGTCGTCTGCCGCGACCACGACGTGCCCGAGGGCGAGAGCGTCGACCGCGGCTGGACGGTGCTCGAGGTGATGGGGCCGCTCGACTTCTCGCTCACGGGCGTCGTCGCCTCGCTCGTCGCAGCCGCTCGCGGAGGCCGAGCTGCCGATCTTCGTCATCTCGACGTTCGAGTCGGACTACGTCCTCGTCCGCTCGTCCGACCTCGGCCGCGCCGCCGACATCCTCGAGGACGCCGGCCACGTCTTCGCGGCTTGACGCTCGCACGGGCCTGCCTACCCTGCCGCCATGACTTCCGTCCGCAACCGGTGGGCCTGGCGCACCGAGCGCGGCGGGAGCCTGCGCGCACGCTGAGTGCGCCGGAACAGCCCGTCCCGCTCGACCCGGCTCCGAGAGGAGCCTTTTTCATGCCCGTGAACCGAGATCCCAACCGACCTCCTGACGCCGCTCGGCGCGTACCTCACGCCTGCGCGAGGGGCCGGCGGGCTCGTTCCTGCTCGAGTCGGTCGAGCGCGGGCGGCTCGGGCGCTACAGCTTCGTCGGCGCGCGGCTCGCGGCTCGTCTCGTTCGCGGAGGCCGAGACGCTCGGCGAGCCGGTCGTCGGCTACCTCGGCTACGACGCGGTCGCCGAGCTTCGAGCCGACGGTGCCGCTGCCGGAGGACGGGCCGGGCGTGCCGGAGAGCCTGCTTCCTCGTCCCCGACGTCCTGCTCCGCTTCGACCACGCGCGCGGCGTCGCCGAGCTGCTGCGCGGCGACGCGACCGAGCTCGCCGGCGCGTCGCCGCCGCTGCCCCGCGGCTCGACGCCGCGCGGGCCGCTCGAGCGCGAGCCGTCGCGCGACGAGCACCTCCGCCGCGTCGAGCGCGCGCAGGAGCACATCCGCGAGGGCGACGTCTTCCAGGTCGTGATCGCGCAGCGCGCGACCCGCCCGACCTCGGCGTCGGCCGTCGAGCTCTACCGGGCGCTGCGGCGCGTCAACCCGTCGCCGTACCTCTTCCTCCTCGAGCTCGGCGACGTCGCGCTCGTGGGCAGCTCGCCGGAGACGGTCGTCAAGTGCGCCGGCCGGCGCGCCGAGCTGAACCCGATCGCCGGGACGATCTCGCCCGGCGAAGGCGACGCGGCGGCCCTGCTCTCGTCGGAGAAGGACCGCGCCGAGCACACGATGCTCGTCGACCTCGGGCGCAACGACCTCTCCCGCGTCTGCGTGCCTGGGTCGGTGCGGGTCGAGCGCTTCATGGAGCCCGAGCGCTACTCGCACGTGACGCACCTCGTCTCGGAGGTCGTCGGGGAGCTGCGCGACGGGATCACGCCGTTCGAGCTGCTGCGCGCGACCTTCCCGGCCGGCACCGTCTCGGGCGCGCCGAAGGTGCGCGCGATGCAGATCATCTCGGAGCTCGAGCAGTACCGGCGCGGGATCTACGCGGGCGCGGTCGGCTACTTCCTGCCGGAGACAGCGTGAGCTCGACACGTGCATCGCGATCCGCACGCTGTGGCTGCGCGACGGCGTCGCGCACCTGCAGGCGGGCGGCGGCATCGTCGCCGACTCGGATCCCGCGGCCGAGCACGAGGAGTGCCTCGCCAAGCTGCGCGCCCTCGAAGCCGCGATCGAGCTGGCAGAGTCGGAACAGGACGCAGCGCCGTGATCCTCCTGATCGACAACTACGACTCGTTCTCGTACAACCTCGCGCACCTGTTCGGCGCGCTCGGCGCGGAGGTGGTCGTGCGCCGGAACGACGAGCTCGACGCCGACGAGGCGGAGCAGCTCGCGCCCTCGCATCTCGTCGTCTCGCCCGGCCCCGGCCGCCCCGCGGCTGCGGGCGCGACGCCCGCGATCGTCGAGCGGCTGCTGCCGACGACGCCGACGCTCGGGGTCTGCCTCGGCCACCAGGCGCTCGTCGAGGCCTGCGGCGGCGAGGTCGGCTACGCGCGCGAGCTCGTCCACGGGAAGGCGAGCCCCGTCCGCCACGACGGGAGCGGGCTGTTCACCGGGCTGCCGGATCCGTTCGAGGCCGGCCGCTACCACTCCCTCGCCGCGACGCGGCTGCCCGACGTGCTGGAGCCGACGGCGTTCGCAGAGGACGGCGAGGTGATGGCGGTGCGGCACCGCGAGCTGCCGGCGGTCGGCGTCCAGTTCCACCCCGAGTCGGTGCTGACGCCGGACGGGCCGGCGCTCGCCCGCAACTTCCTCGAGGGAAGGCTGTGATCCAGCAGGCTCTCGCGCGGCTGCTCGACGGCCACGACCTCACGCCGCGACGAGGCGCGCGGGACGATGGCCGTGATCATGGCCGGCGAGGCGACCGCACGCGCAGATCGCCGGCTTCCTCGTCGCGCTGCGGGCGAAGGGCGAGACCGCGGACGAGATCGCCGGCTGCGCCGAGGCGATGCGCGAACACGTCCTCCGCGTCAACCCGACGCGCACCGACCTCGTCGACGTCGTCGGCACCGGCGGCGACGGCGCGAACACGTACAACATCTCGACCGCCGCCGCGCTCGTCGCCGCCGCGGCGGGAGCCGCCGTCGCGAAGCACGGCAACCGCGCGGCCTCGTCGCAGACCGGAGCCGCGGACGTGCTCGAGGCGCTCGGCTTCCAGCTCGAGCTGCCGCCGGAGCGGATCGAGCGCTCGATCGACGAGCTCGGCTTCGGCTTCCTCTTCGCGCAGGCGCACCACCCGGCCATGCGGCACGCGGCGCCCGTCCGGCGCGAGCTCGCGACGCGTACCGTCTTCAACGTGCTCGGCCCCTTGACGAACCCGGCGGGCGCGCGCGCCCTCGTGCTCGGCGTCTACTCGCCGGAGCTCGCCCGGACGCTCGCCGACGCCCTCGTCCAGCTCGAGACGACGCGCGCGTACGTCGTGCACGGCGCCGGCGGCATCGACGAGCTCTCTCCCTGCGGGCCGAACCTCGTCTGCGAAGTCGAGGGCGGCAGCGTCCGCGAGTACGAGCTCGACCCGCTCGAGCTCGGCATCGATCGTTGCGAGCCGGAGGAGCTGCGCGGCGGCGACCCGCAGGCGAACGCGGCCGCGCTGCGAGACGTGCTCGGGGGAGCGGACGGCGGGCATCGCTCGGCGGTGATCCTCAACGCGGCCGGCGGGATCGCCGCCGCGGGCCACGCCGAGAGCCTGCGGGAGGGCATCGCGCAGGCGCGCGAGGCGATCGACTCCGGCGCGGCCGCCGCGCGGCTCGACGAGCTCGTGGAGTTCTCGCGGTCCGAGGCGTCCACATGAGACGTGTCTCCGACGGACACGGCCGGAACCTGGTTCCAGACGTGTCCCAAGAAGGCACCCTGTGAGGTTCGCGGAGGCACTGTCACAGCCCGGCTTCGGCGCGATCGCCGAGTTCAAACGGCGCTCGCCGTCGGCCGGCGACATCAGCCCCGGCGCGCGGGTCGAGGACGTCGTGCCCGCCTACGAGACGGGAGGAGCGCGGGCCGTCTCCGTCCTCGTCGACGACGCATTCGCGGGCTCGCTCGACGACCTGCGCGCGGCGCGCGCGGCCGTCGACCTACCGCTGCTCGCGAAAGGCTTCTTCTCGACGGAGGAGCACCTGCGCGACGTGCGGGAGGCCGGCGCCGACGCAGCGCTCCTCATCCTCCGCGACCTCGACGACGCGACCGCGGCGAAGCTGATGGCTGCGGCGGAGGAGCTCGGCCTCGACACGCTCGTCGAGGCCCACGACGAGGAGGAGCTCGGGCGGGCGACGCGCCTCGGCGCCCGCGTGATCGGCGTCAACGCGCGCGACCTCGGCACCTTCCGGATCGACCGCTCCGCGCAGCTCGAGCTCGTGGCGAAAGCGCCGCGCGACCGCGTCGTCGTCGCGGAGAGCGCGGTCCACACGCGCGCGCAGGCCGCCGCAGCCGAGCTCGCCGGCGCGAACGCCGTCCTCGTCGGCACGTCGCTGATGCGCGCGGACGACCCGGGCGCGAAGCTGCAGCGAGCTGCTCTCGCGGCCGCTCGTCAAGGTCTGCGGGCTGACGCGCCAGGAGGACGTCGACGCCGCGGTCGAGGCGGGAGCCGACCTGTGCGGCTTCATCTTCGCCGAGGGCTCGCCGCGCAAGGCGCCCGAGGTTCTGCCGGTGCCGGAGACGGCACTGAGCGTCGCCGTCTTCGTCGGCGAGCCGGAGGAGCAGGGCGCGGACCTCGTCCAGCTCTACGAGCGCGAGGAGGGCACCGTGCGCGGGCGCGACGGCGTCCTGCTCCGCGACGGCGAGCCGCGTAGCGCGGGTCGCCGACCTGCCGTGGGACGGCGAGGATCCCGACCACTGGCAGAACGCGCGCGGCGACGACCGCCTCGTGCTCGCCGGCAGGCTCGGGCCGGACAACGTGCGCGCGGCGATCGAAGCCGTGCAGCCCTGGGCCGTGGACGCGGCGTCGCGGCTCGAGTCCGCGCCCGGCGTCAAGGACCACGAGAAGGTGCGGGCGTTCGTGCAGGAGGCGCGGTGAGCTTCGGCGACTACGGCGGCCGCTACGTCCCCGAGACGCTGATCCCGGCGCTCGACGAGCTCGAGCGGGGCTGGCGCGAGGCGCTCGCCGACGACTCCTTCCGCGCCGAGCTGTACGACCTGCTCACGACGTACGCCGGCCGGCCGACGCCGCTCACGCTCGCCGAGCGCTTCGCGCCGGGCAAGCGGATCTACCTCAAGCGGGAGGACCTCCTCCACACCGGCGCGCACAAGCTGAACAACGCGCTCGGCCAGGCAGTGCTCGCGCAGCGGCTCGGCAAGCAGCGAATCGTCGCCGAGACCGGCGCCGGGCAGCACGGTGTCGCCACCGCCACGGTCTGTGCCCGCTTCGGCTTCGAGTGCGTCGTCTACATGGGCGAGGAGGACATGCGCCGCCAGCGCCCCAACGTCGAGCGGATGCGGCTGCTCGGGGCGGAAGTGCGCGGCGTCGACTTCGGCACGAAGACGCTGAAGGAGGCGACGAGCGAGGCGATCCGCGACTGGATCACGAACGTCGAGACGACCCACTACCTGATCGGCTCGTGCGTCGGGCCGTCGCCGTATCCCGAGCTCGTGGCCGAGCTGCAGTCGGTGATCGGCCGCGAGGCGCGCGAGCAGCTGCTCGCCGTCGAGCAGCGGCTGCCCGAGGCCGTCGTCGCGTGCGTCGGCGGCGGCTCGAACGCGATCGGGATCTTCCACGGCTTCGTCGACGACGAGGAGGTGCGGCTCGTCGGGGTCGAGGCGGCCGGCGCGGCGTCGCTCGGCGCCGGCCGGCCCGCCGTCCTCCACGGCGCCCGCTCCTCGGTGCTCGCCGACGAGGACGGCCAGATCGCGGACGCGCACTCGATCTCGGCCGGCCTCGACTATCCAGGCGTCGGCCCGGAGCACGCCTTCCTCCGCGACACCGGCCGGGCCGAGTACCGCGTCGCGACCGACGAGGAGGCACTCGCGGCGTTCCAGGAGCTCGCGCGAACCGAGGGCATCCTCCCCGCGCTCGAGCCGGCGCACGCGCTCGCCCGCGCGCGCGACCTCGACGCCGAGCTGATCCTCGTCGGGCTCAGCGGCCGCGGCGACAAGGACCTCGCGGAGGTGCTGGAGCGCTTGTGAGCACCTGGGATCCCGCGCGCACCGCGGAGTTCTTCGACGAGTACGGCGAGCGAGAGTGGCTGCGGTTCGAGGACGGGCGGACGCCGCGGCCCGAGCCTCACGACACACATCCGGGTCCTCGAGGGCTACGTCCGGCCCGGCGACCGCGTGCTCGACGCCGGCTCCGGCCCGGGCCGCTTCACGCTCGAGATGCTCCGGCTCGGCGCCCACGTCACCGCGCTCGACATCTCGCCCGGGCAGCTCGAGCTGCTGCGCGCGCGCGTGCCCGACGTCGAGGCGGTGGTCGGCGACATCACCGACCTCTCCCGCTTCCCGGACGACAGCATTCGACGTCACGGTCTGCTTCGGGGGGCCGCTGAGCTACGTCCTCGACCGCGCGGAACGGCGCGGTCGCCGAGCTCGCGCGCGTCACCCGGCCGGGCGGCCACCTCCTCGTCAGCGTGATGGGGCTCGCCGGTGCGGTGATCCACTTCGCGCCGGTCATCGTCGAGCTCGCCCGGCGCGACGGCGCCGGCGAAGTCGCTCGAGATCGCCCGCACCGGCTTCCTCCCCGAAGACGAGGGCTACGGCCACCTCGCGATGCGGATGTACCTCTGGGAGGAGCTCGAGGAGCTGCTCGCGCCGCACGGCGAGGTCGTCGAGGGCGTCGCGGCGGGCGTCCTGCCGCACGTCGAGGTCGAGGAGCCGGAGATTCGAGAGCTGCTCGAGGAGTTCGAGGAGAAGCTCGCGTACGACCCCGGCTCCCGCAGCTGCGGCGAGCACCTCATCGGCGTCCTGCGCGTCTCGTGACCGGCAAGAAGCTCGTCATCTACCTGGTTGCCGAGCCGGAGACGCCGGAGCTCGCCCATGCCGCCGTCGAGGGCGGCGCCGACTTGATCGAGCTCGGCTTCCCGTTCTCGGACCCGCTCGCGGAGGGCCCGGTGATCCGGCGTGCGTCCGAGCGCGCGCTCGCGCGCGGGATGCGCACACACGCCTGCCTCGACGTCCTCGCGAGGACGCGCGAGCTGCTGCCCGAGACGCCGCTCGTCCCGATGACGTATGCCGCGATCCTCGAGGCCTACGGCTACGAGCGCTTTGCGACGGATGCACGGGAGCGCGGCGCCGTGAGCTTCATCCTCGTCGACCTCCCTGTCGAGGAGCATCCGGAGCTGCGGAGGATCCAGCTCGTTGCCCCGACCTCGACCGAGGAGCGAATCCGCGCGGCTGCCGAGGCGACCGACGGCTGGCTCTACCTCGTGTCCGTCACCGGGACGACGGGCGCCCGAACGGAGCTCTCGCCCGCGCTGCCGCCATTCGTGCAGCGGGTGCGGGACGCCAGCGACGTCCCCGTGTACGTGGGATTCGGGATCTCGACGCCGGAGCTCGCGCGCGCCGCCGCCGAGCTCGCCGACGGCGTCGTCGTCGGGTCGCGCGCAGTCCAGGTCGCCGAGGAGGGCCCCGACGCCCTGCGTGACTTCGTCGCCTCGCTCCGAGACGCCCTCGACTCTTAACGACCTCTCACGCCGGTCTCAGGTCCGTCTCACGTCGGACGGCAAGCATTCAGCCCAGCGCGACTCCCTCCTCCGTGAGCGCCGGTTCCAGCCCGGCGCCGGCCACTCCCCCCTCAGGTGCCGGCGTCGGGCCCGGCGCTCTGTCAGGAGCAATGCGCACGGGAAGGTGGAGCCGGAACGCCGTCCCGCGCGGCAGCCGCTTCACCGAGCAGTGGCCGCCGTGAGCACGCGCGACCGCGGCGACGATCGCAAGCCCGAGCCCCGCCCCGCCGCGTTCCCGGGTGCGCGCGCCGTCCGCGCGCGCCCAGCGGTCGAAGATGCGCGGGAGAACCTCGGGCGGAATGCCCAGGCCCGAGTCCGAGACCTCGATCACGACTCCACCGGCTCCGTCCGCGTGCGCCGCGAGCTCGACGGCGTCGCCCGGGTTCGTGTACTTGACCGCGTTCTCGAGCAGTGCGTCGAGCGCGTCACGCAGCGCCTCGGGATCCGCGAGGAGCCGCCCCGCGAGATCGACGTCCAGCCGCCAGGCGCGCGGAGCGACTTCCGACCAGCGGATGAAGAGGTCGGAGAGGAAGACGTCGAGGTCGATCTCCACGAACGCGAATCCCTGCTGCTCGGACTTCGCGAGCAGCAGCAGCCGCTCGACTATCCGTTCCATCCGGCCGAGCTCGTCGAGGGCCACTTCCAGCTCAGGCGAATCCGGCTGCTCGCGCCGCAGCAGCTCGAGATGGCCGCGCGCGATCGTGACCGGCGTTCGCAGCTCGTGCGAGGCGTCGTGGAGGAAGCGCTCCTGCCGTTCGAGGAGCGACGCCCGCATCTCGGCCACGCCCTGCACTTCGGCGAGTGCCGCCTGCCGCCGCTGCGCGTGCCAGACCATCGCCAGGAACATCGCCGACATGAGCGGCACCTCGAACAGCTCACCCCATAGCTGGATGCCGTCGAACGCGTCGGAAGAGATGCTCACGCCGGTCGCCACGATCACAACCGAAAGGACGGCCCACATCGTCCGCGTCGACCAGGTGCGGATGCCGTAGACGATCGTGAGGCTGATCCAGACGAAGTGGAACGGGATCGTCTCCCAGCTCGGCCACGCCACCATCGCCACCAAGTTCGCCGCCGCGAAGACGGCCCAGGCGGCTTCGAGGGGATTACGCCGTAGCCAGCCGATAGCCCGCATTCCGCACCGTCTCGATTGCCGCCTCCGGCCCGAGCTTCTGCCGCAGCCTCCGCACACAGACATCGACGACGTTCGAGCCTGGGTCGAAGTCGTAGCCCCAGACCTCCGCAAGCAGCCGCTCCCGGCTCACGACCTCGCCTGCGTGCAGGAGCAGGTGGTGCAAGAGCCGGAACTCGCGGTCCGAGAGATCCACGGTCCGCTCGCCGACGCCCGCCTGCCGCCGCGCGACGTCGAGGACGACGTTGCCGCCGCGCAGAACGTGCTCGTCGCCGAAGGTCGCCGCGCCGCGCAGCCGAACGCGGATCCGCGCGAGCAGCTCGTCGAGGGAGAACGGCTTCGCGACGTAGTCGGAGGCGCCGAGCTCGAAGCCCCGCAGCTTCGTCTGCACGTCGCCGCGCGCGGAGAGGATCACGACCGGCAGCTCGGGCTTCGTGCGCTGCAGCTCCCGCAGCACCTGCAGCCCGTTCAGCCCCGGCAGAAGCAGGTCGAGCACGACGAGGTCGAAGCGCGCGGCCGTCGCGAGGGCGAGGCCGTCGCGCCCGTCCCCGGAGGCAACGACGGTGTATCCCTCGGCCTCGAGGCCGCGGGAGAGGAACGACTGGATTCGAGCCTCGTCTTCGATGACCAGGATGCGCATGCCGACCTCCCGGCGCAGGAATCTACACCGATTACCCGCAGATGACGGCGGGATGACAGCTTCGTCATGAAGCGGGCGCCGCGCCGGCACCCTTGATACGAAGCGATCCGATGCGACTCGGGGTGAAGCTCCTGCTCGTCGCCGTGGCTGTGACGGCGGCCGGGGTCGTGATCGGCTTCTACGTCTCGAACCTGACGACGCTCGCGGGCTCGCCCGCCTACTCCGTCCCCGCCCAGAACGTCAACGGCCACCCGGTCGTCAACCTCGAGATCCAAACCGTCGCCGCTGTCGGCCCGAAGCTGAGCCGGAACCCCGACTGGGTCTCGTACCTCGTCAGGGACGCCTCGACCGGGCAGTGGAAGCGCGAGACGGTGTGGGACCTGCCTGCGCACGCGACCGTCCACGTCACGATCTACAACTTCGACGGCGCGAGCGGCCTGCGTAATCCGTTCTACGGCCGGCCGCAGGGCATGGTCGGCAACCACATCCTCGTCGACGGGAAGCCGGTGAACAGCGTCGACCCGAACGAGGCGTCGCACACGTTCGCCGTGCCTGCGCTCGGGCTCATCCTCGCGATCCCGGGCGTCGCCGACGACGCGAAGAACCAGTGCGGCTACGCGCCGTGCGCGATGTCACACGCGCACCGGACGGTCAAGTTCACGTTCCACACGACGACGCCCGGCCACTACCGCTGGCAGTGCTTCGTCCCCTGCGCGGCCGGCTGGGTCTACGGCTTCGGCGGGCCGATGCAGACGATCGGCTACATGGACGGCTTCCTCAACGTGAAGGCCTGATGGCGGCCGAACCGAGCGCGGCGCCCGCGCAGCCGTCCGACTCCACGAACCACGGCCTCCGCGTCGTCGTCGTCTGGCTCGTCCTGAGCGCGATCGCGACGCCTCTGGTGGCGATCTACGTCGGCCCGCACATCCCGCCGGGCAACGCGACCGTGCAGTCACAGGGACAGGTCTTCGACAACCAGGTGATGACGGCGTTCGTCACGCCGGTCATCTGCCTGCTGGCGGTCTTCTTCGCCTACGGCCTCATCGCAGTTCCACGCGCGGCGCGACGAGGCGATCCTCGACGGGCCGCCGCTCCGGAACGACTCCCAGATCCAGCTCCTCTGGGTCGTGATCACGACGGCGATGGTGCTCTTTCTCGCCGGCTTCGGCACGTACGAGCTGCTCAAGGACGGCGCGGGCGGCGGCCAGGGGCCGAACCCGATCGCCCTCCCCGCCCACCACCAGGACGCCTTCCAGGTGCAGGTGATCGGCCAGCAGTGGCAGTTCACGTACCGCTATCCGTCGCTCGACGGCTTCGAGTCGAACCAGCTCTACCTGCCGGCGAACACCACCGTCGAGCTCCACGTCACCTCGCTCGACGCCATCCACTCCTTCTGGGCGGTCGAGCTCGGCGTGAAAGCCGACGCGAATCCCGGAGTCGACAACGTCGCGTACGTGGAGACGAAGGGCCCGACGGTCTTCCACGTCCGCTGCGCCGAGCTCTGCGGCCTCTGGCACCCGTACATGTTCAACAACGGCCGCGTCGTCGAGGCCGCCCAGTTCCGGGCCTGGGCCTCGCAGCAGCAGAGGCTCTACGCCTCGATCAAGCCCTTCATGGACAAGCCCGAGTCGGAGGGCGGCGCGCCGTACGCGAAGACGTACTTCCCCGCGCCCGAGAGGAGAGCCGGATGACCGCCGCCGCCGTCGCCCCGCCCCGCGCGCCTTGGTGGCGCCAGCTGATCGGGTTCAACCTCCTCACCGGCGTCCTGCTCGGCATCGGCGGGTGGTATGTCGGCTGGTTCGGCGCCCACGCGATCAAGGGCCTGAGCATCGCGTACTTCGCCGACACCGACTACAACGAGCTGTCCGTCTACCTCGCCTATCTCGGCGGCGTGCATCGGCTTCCTCGTCGGTCTCGGCTTCCTCAACTACCCGCTCGCCCGCCTGCGCGGCTACCCGCCCTCCCTCCGGGAGAAGGAGACCGGCGGCTGGTCGCGCTACTTCAGCCTCTGCACCGACCACAAGGTCGTCGGCATCCAGTACCTCTGGGGCATCGGGCTGTTCTTCTTCATCGGCGGCCTGAACGCGATGCTCATCCGCACCGAGCAGCTGAGCCCGCACAGCCAGGCCTTCCCGATGGGCACCTACCTGACCGTGGTCGGGATGCACGGGACGATGATGATGGGGATGATGACGAGCGGGATCCTGGGCCCGTTCGCGAACTACTTCGTGCCGATCATGATCGGCGCGCGGCGGATGGCCTTCCCGCGCATCGAGGCGCTCACGTTCTGGCTACTGATGGCGGCCGGCGGAGTTCTGACGACGACGATCTTCTTCGGCGGCTTCCCGACGGGCTGGACGGGCTATGCACCGCTCCAGACCCAGGCGAACCCGGGGATCGACAACTACATCCTCTTCTTCGCGCTGGTAGGCGTCTCCATGACGCTGCTCGGCCTGAACATGATCGCGACGATCCTGACGATGCGCGCGCCGGGCCTGACGTGGACCCGGCTGCCGATCTTCGTCTGGGGCGTCCTCTCGACAGCGGTGCTGATGGTGCTCGCAGCGCCGGTGCTCATCGCGGTTCTGTCGATGGGAACGCTCGACCGGACGGCGCAGACCTCGTTCTTCAACCCGGCCGCCGGCGGCAGCGCCTACCTGTACCAGAACCTCTTCTGGGTCTTCGGCCACCCGGAGGTGTACGTCCTCGCGCTGCCGGGCTTCGCGGTCGTCCTCGAGCTGCTGCCCGTGTTCGCGCGCAAGCCGCTCTGGGGCTACCGGCTCGCGGTCGCCGGGCTGCTCGGCGTGTCGCTGCTCTCGTGGTTCGTCTGGCAGCACCATCTGTTCGTGAGCGGCATCAACGGCGATTTGCGCGCGTTCTACATGCTCTCGACCGAGCTCATCTCGATCCCGACCGGCTTGACGTTCCTCTGCGGGATGATGACCCTCTGGCGCGGGCGGATCCGCTTCACCGTGCCGATGCTGTTCTGCCTCGCCTGGTTCTTCAACTTCCTGATCGGGGGGCTGTCGGGCGTCTTCCTGTCCGATACGCCGAGCGACGTGACGACCCACGGCAGCTTCTTCTCGATGGCCCACTTCCACTACACGATCATGGGCGGCCTCATCTTCACGTTCTTCGCGGCGATCTACTACTGGGTGCCGAAGATGACGGGCTGGGAGCTGAACGAGCTGCTCGGGAAAGTCCACTTCTGGACGATGTTCATCTTCTTCAACTCGACTTTCGCGCCGCTCTTCGCCGCAGGCTTCCTCGGCCAGCCACGCCGCACGCCGGTCTACCCGAGCAACCTCCAGTTCCTCAATGACTGGGTCTCGGTCTCGGCGTTCCTGCTCGGGATCTCGATGCTGATCTTCCTCTTCAATCTCGTCTGGTCGCTCGCGTTCGTGAAGAAGCCGGCCGAGGCGAATCCGTGGGCATCCCGCTCGATCGAGTTCCAGCTCCCGTCGCCCGTGCCGGTCCACAACTTCGACCGCATCCCGGTCTTCTCCAGCGACCCGTACGGCTACGGCGAGGGGCCGGTACCGAGCTTGGTGGTGCCGGCGGGCGCGCCGGCGGGGAAGGAGTGACCGATGGCCGAGCCGCTCGCCTACGAAGGCACCGGGTACCAGGTCGTCGAGGAGGAGCCGCCCGAGCTACTGGGCCGCAACCTCATCTCCGCGAGCTACCTGCTCGCGGGAGCGACCGCGTTCTTCTTCATCGCCTTCGTCTTCGCCTACTTCTACCTCCGCTCGCTCGACAACGCCGGCATGTGGAAGCCGCAGGGCGTGGACGCGTCGATCGGCTGGGGCACAGCCGTCGTCGCGTGTTACGTCGTGAGCGCGCTGCTCGTGCGGCTCGGGCTCACCGACCACCGCGCGCTGCGGCGCGCGCAGTCGCGGATCAAAGGGCTCGCGGCGCTGCTCGTCGGGGTAGTGGGGCTCGTGCTCCAGGTGCTCGACTGGACGCACGAGGGGTTCGGGCCCGCCGACGGGGGTTTCGCAAGCGTCTACTTCGGCTGGACGGCGTTCCTCTTCCTGTTCGTCTTCTGCACGCTGCTCTGGCTGGAGATGAGCGTGGCCATGTCGATCCGCTACCGCAACACCGAGGGAGGGCCGCCGGCCGGGCATGCGTCGGGCGACCCGCACCGCGAGGCGCACGACATCCGCGATCCGCTCTCCCTCGTCCGTGCCGAGCTCGAGGGGCTCAGCTTCTACTGGACCTTCCTCGCCGGGATCGCCGTCGTCAGCTGGATCATCCTCTACCTGATCTAGATGGACCCGCTGCCTCTCGTCGTGTGCGGGACGGCGGCGGCGCTGTATGCCCTCGGACGGCGGGGGAAGCCGCGCGTCTGGCGCGAGGCGAGCTTCTACGGCGGCGTCGTGCTCGCGTTCGTCGTGCTCGAGCGGCCGTTCGACGACTGGGCGGACACGTGGCTCTCCGCGCACATGGCGCAGCACATCGTCCTCATGACCGTCGTGCCGCCGCTCGTCGTGCTCGGCCGGCCGTGGCCACGCCTGTGGCTCCCGTTTCCGCTGCGCGCACGGCGCGCCGTCGGGCGGGGGCTGTCGGGGTCGCCCTCCTTCCGTCGTAGCGGCGGGTTCCTGAAGCGCCCGGCGGTTGCGCTCGCAGTGCAGTCGGCGATGGTCGCCGTCTGGCACGTGCCGCAGCTCTACGACGCCGCCGTGCGCAACGAGTGGATCCACGTCCTCGAGCACGTCTGCTTCGTGGTGCCCGCGCTGGTGTTCTGGGGCGCGCTGCTCGACGCGCCGCCGGTGCGCGCCCGCATCGACGATCTGCACCGTGCGATCTGGTTCACCGCGGCGATGGTCCCGGGCTGGATCCTCGCCATCGTGCTGGCGTTCGCCACCGCGCCGGTTTACGCCGCGTACCCGTCCATGACCGATCAGCAGTTGGCCGCCGGCGTGATGTGGGTGCCCGGATCCCTCACGTACTTCGTAGCGGCAATCGCCGCGTTCTACCGTTGGCTCGAGCCCGGCACCGCAGAGGCGGCGGCCGCCGAGCCCCGACCCGAGGAGCTCTCATGGACTTGACCGCCTCCTTCCTCCAAGGTGCCATCCTCAGCTGGGCGCTGCCGCTCGCCCTGCTCATCGTCGTCACGATCTGGTGGGTGGGGATCGTGTGGTTCCGCGGCGACCGGGACAACTAGCCCGGCAGCTACTTCGCCCGCAGATCGACGACCGAGGGCTTGCCGCCGCGCCTGATCTTGAGCACGTCCCACATGCGTGCGCTCTCGTGGCCCGGCACCAGGCATGCGAAGCGATAGACGCCCTTCTTGCTCGCGCGGAACGTGAAGCGGGCGGTGTGCCCTGCCTCGAGCCCGACCCGCGGGTGCGGGGTCGCCGCGCCGCGGAACGCGGGCTTCGTGGAGTCGGCGCCCTGGACGACCGCGCACGAGTGCCGGCGCGGCCCGCGGTTCGTGCACACGACGCGCACCGTCCAGCCGCGCGGCACCGTCCACAACAGATAGCGCGAGTAGCCGTCGAAGTTGAAGCCGCCGTTGTTCGTGTCGTAGGAGGCGATCAACGTGATCGTGACCCGGTGCCGATGGGCGTCGACCGCCAGAAACTTGTGCGGCGGCGGAGGCCCTTTCGCTGCGAGCGAGAGGGCGACGACGGCTGCGGCGAGCATCCGTTCCAGCATCGCAGAGCGAAGAGAAGGTTGCCAGCCGTTCTTACGGAACGCTCACGGCTCTCTCACGGTTGTCCTAAGCAGAACGGGCACTCTGGAGGCCGACCCTGATGCAAGGAGACCCAACAGACATGAATCCCCGCCCTGCCAGCACGCGCCTGAGGCGCGCTCTCGCGCTCGCCGCCGCGCTCGCGATCGGCGCCGCAGCAGGCGCCGGCGCCTATGCCCTCAGCAGCCACGGCTCCAAGACGCCGAGCGCTGCTCCCGTGGTCGTGCCGGCGCAGCCCGCATCGTCCACGTCCTCCGTCGACTCGCTCACGCAGCTCTACAACCAGGACGCGCCGGGCGTCGTCGACATCACCGTAGAGTCGACGACGAGCGGCAGCTCGTCCGGCGGCTTCCCCTTCGGCAACCCCGGTGGATCACAGAAGCAACGGGCCGAGGGAACCGGCTTCGAGATCGACTCGAAGGGCAACATCCTCACCGCCGAGCACGTCGTCGACAAGGCCACCTCGATCAAGGTCACGTTCGAGAACGGCTCGACCGCGAAGGCGACGCTCGTCGGTAGCGACAAGTCGACCGATACGGCCGTGATTCACGTAGACGTATCCGCGTCCCAGCTGCACCCGCTGGCGCTCGGCAACTCGTCGTCGGTGCAGCCGGGCCAGAACGTCGTGGCGATCGGGAGCCCGTTCGGCCTGGCCGAGACCATGACCGCGGGGATCGTCAGCGCTACCAACCGCACGATCACCGCGCCGAACGGCTTCTCCATCACCGGCGCGATCCAGACCGACGCCGCGATCAACCACGGCAACTCCGGCGGTCCACTGATCGACGTCGCGACGAACACGGTGATCGGGATCAACGACCAGATCGAGAGCGACTCGAACGACAACGCCGGTGTCGGCTTCTCCGTCCCGATCGACAGGTCGAAGAGCGTCGCGCAGACGCTCATCGCGGGCGGCACGGTGAAGCACGCCTACCTCGGCGTCCGGATCGAGAGCGTGGCGGGCGGCGCCCGGATCACGCAGGTCGTCGCCGGCTCTCCGGCCGCGAAGGCCGGCCTGAAGGTCGGCGACGTCATCACCGCCTTCGACGGCAAGACGACGACCTCCGCCGACGACCTCACCGCAGCGGTCACGGGCGCGAAGTCCGGCGACACGGTGACCGTCACGGTCGAGCGCGGCGGGACGACGAAGCACGTCTCCGTGCAGCTCGGCGTCCAGCCCACCTCGGCTTCCTCCTAACAGCCCTCCGCAGCGGCGGGCGGCCCGACTGCGGCCGCCCGCCGCAAGTGCGCGGCCACCCGTAGGATCGCCGCATGGAGAGAGCGGTTGGCGTCGCGCCGCCCGCGCTGGACTCGGGGGTGGCGCGCTTGACGCTGGTGGCCAGCATCCTCGGCTCGTCGATGGCCTTCATCGACGGCTCGGTCGTCAACGTCGCCCTGCCCTCGATCCAGGCCGACCTCGGCGGTGGGCTGGCGACCCAGCAGTGGGTCGTCGACGCCTATCTGCTCACGCTCGGGTCGCTGATCCTCGTCGGCGGGTCGCTCGGCGACATCTTCGGGGAGTCGCGAGTCTTCGCGATCGGCGTCGCCAGCTTCGCGGGCGCCTCCGTCCTCTGCGCCCTCGCCCCGAGCGCGCCGACGCTGATCGTCTTCCGCGGAATCCAGGGCATGGCGGGCGCGCTCCTCACCCCGGCCTCCCTCGCGATGATCACCGCCACCTTCACGGGCACCGCACGAGGCAACGCCATCGGGCAGTGGACCTCCTGGACCGGGATCTCGTTCATCCTCGGGCCGACCCTCGGCGGCTGGCTGGTCGACGTCTCCTCCTGGCGGGTCATCTTCCTGATCAACATCCCGATCGCGGCCGTCACCCTGCTCATGCTGATGCGGCTCGGCGGGATGCACCAGGAGCGGCGCGAGGACCTGCGTGTCGACGGGTGGGGTGCGATCCTGTGCACGGCCGGGCTGGGCCTGTTGGTGGCCGGCTTCATCGAGCAGCCGCAGCTCGGCTGGGGCGACCCGCTGATCCTCGGCGCCTTCCTCGGCGGCGCTCGCCCTCCTTGGCGCCTTCGTCGCCTACGAGTTGCGGACGCCGATGCCGATGCTCCCGCTCCGCCTCTTCCGGCTGCGCAACTTCTCGGTCACGAACATCGAGACGCTCTCGGTCTACGGCGGGCTCTCCGCGCTGACGCACCTTCCTCACGCTCTACCTGATCGAGTTCGCCGGCTACTCGGCGCTGCACGCCGGCATCTCGCTGCTCCCGATCACGCTCGTGATGTTCTTCCTCTCGCCGCGCATGGGACGGCTGTCGATGCAGTACGGGCCGCGCCTGTTCATGTCGCTCGGGCCGATCCTCGCGGGCGCCGTCCGTGCTCGCCTACACGCGCCTGCCACAGAACCTGGACTACTGGGTCGACATCGTCCCCGCGCTGCTGGTCTTCGCGCTGGGGCTGTCCATGACCGTCGCCCCGCTGACGACGACGGTGCTCGCGGACGCCGGTCCCGGCGACGCCGGGGTCGCCTCGGGCGTGAACAACGCGGTGGCTCGCATCGCGGGTCTCCTCGCGATCGCGATCCTCGGGATCCTGGCCGCGGGCGGTGGCGACCACCTCACGGTGCACGGCTTCCACTTGACCATGGGCGCGGTCGCCGGGCTGCTCGTCTGCGGCGGATTGATCGGCGCGATCGGGATCCGGAACCCCCGCACCGAGTAGCGGCTACTTGCCGAGCATGACCTCCGTCGCCTTGACCAGCACGGTGACGTCGTCGCCTTCCGCGAGCTCCAGGTGCTCGGCGCTCTCGCGGGTGATCGCGGCGACGATCGTCTGGCCCCCGATGTCGACGGTGATCTCGGACATGACCCCGCCGAGCTTGACGTTCGTCACCTTGCCGGGGAGCTGATTGCGGGTACTGAGCTTCACCTTGTTCCTCCTTTGCTCGCGACGACGCGGGTTCCGGTCGCCTTGAAGCTGGCATAAGCGTGCTGACCGGGCCGGAGCCCGAGCCTGCGGAGTGAGTCGACCGTGATCTCGGCGGTGAGCGGGCCGACGGTGACGCGTGCCCGGTTGCCGAGCTCGGTGATGGCGGTGATCGCGCCGGCGATCACGTTCATGGCGGAGTCGTTCGGATGCGTCGTCGAGATCGTGACGTCCCAGGGGTAGACCGCGAGCACGATCGCTCCGTCACAGTCGTCCGCGGTCGAGACGACCGTGCCGTCCTCGAGGCGAAGACCGGTCGTGCCGACGCCCGTGACCCGCCGTTCGCCGTGGAGGAGATTGGCGCCGGTGAACGAGGCGACGAACGGGTCCGCGGGCTGGGCCACGAGGTCGGCCGGCGTTCCGGTCTGGCGAAGCCTTCCTTCGACGATGACGCCCACCTGGTCGGCGAGGGCGGCGGCATCCTCGAAGTCGTGGGTCACGAGCAGCGTCGGGATCTCGAGCCCGGCCAGAAGTTGCTGCAGCTCGGCTCGCACGTCGGCCTTCGTATGGGCGTCGAGTGCCGCCAGCGGCTCGTCGAGCAGCAGGACCTTGGGGTCGCGTGCGAGTGCCCGGGCGAGGGCGACTCGCTGACGCTCGCCGCCCGAGAGGCTGCCCGGGCGGCTGTGCTCCAGATGCGCGATCTGGAAGCGATCGAGGTACTCGTCGGCAGGCCGGCGCCGGGCGTATTCGATGTTCTGGCGGACGGTCAGGTGCGGGAAGAGCGCGTAGTCCTGGAAGACGAGCCCGACCCGGCGTCGCTCGGGCGGCACGGAAATGCCGCGCTCGGCGTCGAACCAGGTTTCGCCGTCGCAGGCGATCCGGCCGGCGTCCGGCTTGACGAGGCCGGCGATCGCGTTGAGGACGGTGCTTTTACCGGCACCGGACGGGCCGACGAGCGCCGTCGTCTCGTCGACGGCGAGGCTCAGCTCGAGCCGGAAAGCCCGAAGAGGGACGGCGACTTGCCCGAGGGTGAGCGTTGCCATGAGAGTCCGATTCTGAGCGTCAGTAGCAGGACGGCGCTGATCAGGATGAGCACGCCGCTCATCGCGAGTGTCGCGTCGAAGTTCCGGTCGAACTCCGCATAGATCGCGAGCGGCAAGGTCTGCGTCACCCCTTGGAGGCTGCCGGCGAACATGATCGTCGCCCCGAACTCGCCCAGGCCGCGGGCGAAGGAGAGCGCGAGCCCGGCGATCAGGCCGCCGCGGGCGAGCGGCAGCACGACGCGGAAGAAGGTGCGGACCTGCCCCGCGCCGAGGGTGCGCGACGCCGCGGTCAGGTGCGGATCGGTCGCCTCGAAAGAAGCGATCGCCTGGCGGATGTAGAGCGGGCTCGCGACGTAAGCGACGGCGACGGTGACTGCGGTCTGGGTGAACGGCAGCGAGATCCCGAGCGCGTGCAGGCTCGAGCCCAGTAGGCCGAAGCGGCCGAGCGCGGCGAGCAGGCCGACGCCAGCAACGGCCGGCGGCAGCACGAGCGGCAGCTCGACGAGGGTGACGGCGAGCGAGTGGCCGGGGAAGCGCCGAGTCGCGAGCAGGTAGGCGGTCGGCGTGCCGAAGACGAGGATCGCAGCCTGGGCGAGCAAGCTCGTCTTGAGCGTGACGACGAAGGCGTCCTTGACGACGGGATTCGAAAGCTGGTCGAGCAGCTTCCCGGGGGAGGTGTGGGCGAAGATCCCCACGATCGGCAACGCCAGGAAGGCGAGCGTCACGGCGGCGACCGCGACGAACAGGCCGAAGCCGATCCCTCGCTTCATCGCCGGCAGCCCGCCCTACTTCTTGACGCGCGCGAGGAAGCCGAACTTGCGCAGCTTCTTCTGGCCGGCCTTGCTCAGCACCCGCTTGACGAAGGCCTTGTCGTCGGCCTTGTGGCTGCTGCTCGAGACGACGCAGATGCCGTACTGCACCTTCGGCTGCGCCCAGGCGGGGACCTTGATCACGTTGACCTTGTGAGGCACCGTCTTCGCGTCGGTCGAGTAGACGAAGCCGGCGTCGGCCTCGCCGAGCGCCACCTTGGACAGCACCTCGCGCACGTCCGTCTCCTCGCTGACGACGTTCTTCATGACCGCGGCCGTCAGGTTCATGTTCTTGAGGATCTGCTGCGTGTACGTCCCGACGGGAACGCCCTTGGCCGGCGACGACGATCTTCACGCCCGACTTCGTCAGGTTGTAGATGTTCTGGATGTGGGCCGGGTTCGAGCTCGGCACCACGATCACGAGCCTGTTGCGCGTGAAGACGATCGGCTTGGAGCAGAAGCCGTCCTGGAACAGCCCCTTCGGCAGGGTCATGTTCGCGGAGGCGAAGACGTCCGCCGGCGCCCCTTGCCGGATCTGCGCCGCGAGCGCGTTCGAACCGCCGAAGGAGTACTTCTCGTTTTTGTCGATCGCCGGAAAAACGTTCGTCAGCGACGCCGCTGCATAGATCGTGAGCTGCGCCCTCTGGGCGTGGCGTGTGGCGGAGGCAGCCCGGCCGGCCGGCAGCGCGAGGAGCGAGAGGCCGGCTACGACGGTCAGGAATGCGAGACGGCGGTTGCGGAGCGGCACGGTCGAACCCCTTTCGGTCAGCTCTGGATCATCACGCTGGTCGACTTGACGATGGCAGTCGCGGCCATCCCCTCCTTCAACCCCAGCTCCTCGACCGCATCCCGCGTCACGATCGCGAGCAGCCGGACCGGATCGGCGACGACGAGCTCGACCTGCGCCATCAGGCCGTCGACCTGGACGTCGGTCACCGTCGCCCGGAAGCGATTGCGAGCGGAAATGTGAGTGCCCTGGCCGTCGCCGCGCAGCCGGTCGATCTCCGCAGCCGGCACGACCCGGCGGTTGTTTCGGTCGCGCGTGACGCGGATGCGGCCGGCCCGGTCCCAGCGGCGGAGCGTGTCGAGGCTGATGCCCAGAGCCGCCGACGCCTCGCTCGCCGTGTATTGCTGCTTCGCCATCGTCAGCTCTCGAACTCGTCCAACGCGGCGGACACCGCCCCGATCTGCAATGCCGGCGCGAACGCCTTCCCGATCGTCGGACCGGCCTGCGAGCGCAGCGACCGCACTCGCATGTTGGGCCTCGTTCGCGGCGATCTGCCCGATCGGCAGTCGCAGCTGCGGCGTCTCGACGCTCTCGACCGCACCGACGTATGCGCCCACCGTCAGGTGCTCCAGCCGCCCGGCCAGCCTCAGGATCGCCGCCTGGCTGCGGAAGCTCCCCTTCGGATAGGAGAAGTCGATGTCGCCCGAGGTCGCCGGCGTCTGCCCCGCGGCCGTGAGCAGGCTCGCGAGATGGTTGTAGTGCGACTTCTCGTCCGCGCGCATCCGGCGGACGACTGCCGAGGCGCCTCCGTGCCGCAGCTTGCCGCTGGCGATCGCGTGGCCCTGGAAGTCGAGCGCAAGCAGCTCAGCGGCGACGAGCAGCCGGAGATACGCCAGATCGCCGTCCGGGAGCGTGTCGGCCGAGGCAGCCTGCGCCAGCGCGGGGAAGCCCGATGCCGAAACGAGCAGCGCGCCCCCGCCGAGTGCTCCACGTTTCAGGAACCCTGCCCTGCTCAACCCCGTCGCCACGACGCGCCACGCTCCCCGATTTGATGCCCGTGCATTGCCTAGTTACTGACCGGCAGCATATATGTCTGAGAACGGCCGACTCTAGAGGCACACGGCGTTGCTGCCTAAGTAAGATCGCCGCGTGCTCTGCGCTTCCGACATGATGCTCCGTGAGCCGAAGACGCTGCCCGCCGAGGCGTCGGTCGCGGAGGTGCGCGAGCAACTCGCCAGCCCGAAGGTACAGATGGTCCTGCTCGCCGACGGCGGAGTGTTCAAAGGGGCGGTCACGCACGTCCCTGCGGATGCCTCGCCGAGAGACCGGGCGCTCGCCTACGCCGACGCAAACGTCGAGACCATTTCTCCTCATGCGTCGGCCGACGAGGCGTTCGAGCGAACGGCGGCGAGCCCCAACCGCCGCGTGATCGTGCTCGACGGGGACGACAACCTGCTCGGCCTGCTCTGCCTCAACCCGGACCGCACCGGCTTCTGCCAGGCTCCGGGAGTCGTCGACTAGTCGCTACGCCCGCGTCGCGCGATACGCGGTGACGACGAACGGCAGCCGGAGCGTGCCGTCGCCGCTCACGGACTCGTCGGAGTCGAGGAGCCCTGCGACTTCGGAAAGGACCCGCCGCCGCTCGTCCTCGGGCAGCGCGGCGACGCCCGAGTACGACATCAGGTGGTCACGGAGGGCCTCGCGCGGTAGCTCGTGCACGTGCTCGAACAACGCCTGCTCGACGTCCCGGAAGAGGCCGGTCGCTGTCAGCTCGGCCGGCCAGTCGCGGCTGCGCCAGCGCGGCCCCGGCGTGCGCGACTGGGCCGCGTAGACCGCCTCGCCCATGCGGGCGATCGCCGGGTGCCGGTCGTCGCGGTGGTTCCAGCCGAACCCGAAGCGTCCGCCCGGCCGCAGCACGCGGTGGATCTCCGGCAGCGCGAGCTCGAGCTCGAACCAGTGGAGGCTGGAGCCCGCCACGACCGCATCCGCCACCGCGTCGCCGAGCGGGATCGCCTCGGCCGAGCCCTCCACGCCCTCGAGCCCGAGCCCGCGCAGGACGGCGAGCATCCGCGCGGTCCGGCTCGACCGCGACGACCCGCACGCCGAGCGCCGCCACCGCCCGCGTCAGCTTCCCGGTGCCGGCGCCCAGCTCGACGACGAGCTGCGCACCATCGGGAACGAGCCAGCGCGCCGCCTCCTCCGGCCACTCCGGCCGAGCGCGCTCGTACGCGTCGGCGTGTGCGCCGAACGTCAGCCGTCGGGGAACCGTCGCCACCTCGAGAACCTAGTCAGCGACGCGGCTGGGCCGTGACGATCAGCGGATCTGGACGAGCTTGGCGGGCGCGTGCTCGACCTGGAGCGTGGTGTGCTCGAGGCCGAAGCGGTCGCGCAGCAGCGACTCGAGCTCGCGCCGGATGCCGTGGCAGTCCGCTCCCGGCTCGACGAGCACGTGCGCCGAGAGCGTCGGGAACTCGGTCGTCACCTCCCAGACGTGGAGGTCGTGCACCTCCACCACACCCGGATGCGCCGCCATCGCAGTCCCGATCTCGTTCACCGGCAGCCCCGCCGGCGCGATGTCGAGCAGCACGCGGCCGGAGTCGCGCAGCAGCCGCCAGGAGGCCCGCAGCATGAGCGTCGCGACGAACAGCGCCGCGACGGCGTCGGCGCGCACCCAGCCGGTCGCGAGGATCACGCCGCCGGCGATCGCCGTGGCGATGAAGGCGTAGAGGTCGTTGAGGACGTGCTGGAAGCTCCCCTCGACGTTGAGCGACTCCCGGTTCGCGCCCGCGATCTGCCACGTGGCGAGGACGTTGACGCCGATCCCCACGAGGGCGACCACCAGGATCGCGCCGCCGTTCGCGGGCGGCGGCGAGACGAGCCGGCGGATCGCGCCGTAGACGATGAAGCAGGCGAGGACGAGCAGCGCTGCACCGTTCGCCTGCGCGGAGAGGATCTCCGAGCGGCGGAGCCCGAACGTCCGGTTCCCACGCGCCGGCTGGGCCGCGAGCCGCAGCACGACGAGCGACATCGCGAGCGCGCCCGCGTCGGTGAGCATGTGCGCCGCGTCCGAGAGGAGCGCGAGCGAGTGTGCGAGAACGCCGGCCACGATCTCGCCGGCCATGAAGGCGAGAATCAGCGCGAGCGCGAGCCCGAGGCGGCGAGCATCCTCCGTGTTTCCGTGCGCGTGCCCGTGGTCGTGCACGGGCGAATCATGCCGTCGGGCTCATCACCTCGTTCGCAAGCGTCGTGCCCCACTCCGACGCGCGTGCCAGCTCGCCGTCTTCGAGCGGTCCCGGCGTGCCTTGCACGAAGAAGCTCTGCGGCTCGGCCGCGAGCGTGTATCCCCGCTCCCGCAGCCGCCGGCTGATTCCCCGCGCCGCGGAGCCGACGAGCAAAACCGGTTTGTTCGCGCGCGTGTCGAAGGCTGCGACCCGCGGCCCGCAGGCACCGTTCGGCAGCGCCTCGATCCAGCCGCGGACGCCGATACCGACCTCACCGTCACCGCGCTGATCGAGCGCACCCTGGCGCGAGCGCTTGCTGGAGAGCCCGTGGACGTGCGTCGGGGCTCCGACGACGAGAAGATCCACGTCCTCGAGCGACGGCAGGGGCTCGTCCACCGTGACGAGATCGACCTGCCCCTCGAACCTGAGCGCGGCCGCGATCTCCTCCGCGATCCGCTGCGTGTTCCCGAACCACGACTCGTAGACGACGAGCGATCTCATCGCACACCTCCGGTCTCGTTTCCCGCACGGTTGCGCGGCGGAGGCGTCGCCGCATCGGTGCGCGCGCGGATCCGCTTGCTCGAACACCGCACCTAAACTAGAATTTAGGCATGGCTCAACTTCCCGCCCTCGAAGCTCGCGGTCTCACCTCCGCGGTGCAGGACTACGCGAAGGCGATCTACACGCTCGAGTCCCGCGACGGAGAGGCATCGACCACCGCCCTCGCAACGTTGCTCGAGGTCCGCCCCGCCTCCGTCTCGGGGATGCTGCGCAAGCTCTCGGCGCTCGGCCTCGTCGAGCACGAGCGCTACCGCGGCGTCCGCCTCACCAAGCGCGGGCGGCGCGTCGCGCTCGAGGTGATCCGGCACCACCGGCTCGTCGAGCTGTTCCTCGTCGAGAGCCTCGGCATGACCTGGGACGAGGTGCACGCCGAGGCCGAGGTGCTCGAGCATGCGCTCTCGGAGGAGCTCGAGGAGTTGATCGCGGCGAAGCTCGGCAACCCGACGGTCGACCCGCACGGCGATCCGATCCCGAGCCGCGAGCTGAAGCTCGCCGAGACGGCGGCGCCGGCGCTCGTCGAGCTCGAGCCGGGCGAGACGGCGACCTTCGTCCGGATCTCCGACACCGATCCCGAGATGCTCCGCTTCCTCGGCGAGCGCGGGATCGTGCCCGGCACGAAGCTCGAGGTCGTCGACCGGCAGCCGTTCGACGGCCCGCTCTTCGTCCGCGTCGGCGGCAAGGTCCACGCCCTCGGCGCGGTGCTCGCACGGGCCATGCACGTGGAGGCCGCGTGACGCCCGCCGAGGCCCTCGCGGTCGAAGCCCGCGAAGAGGGGATCACACCGCTCGAGGCGCTGCTCCGCCGCGGCCGGCTGCGCGCGACGCTCACGATGCTCGGCCCTGCGTTCGTCGCAGCGATCGCCTACGTGGATCCCGGCAACTTCGCCACGAACATCGCGGGCGGCGCGCGTTTCGGCTACCTCCTGCTCTGGGTCGTGCTCGCGGCGAACCTGATGGCGATGCTGATCCAGTACCTGTCGGCGAAGCTCGGCATCGTCACCGACCACAACCTGCCCGAGAGCTTCCGTGCGCACTACCCGCGCTGGACGTCCTGGGGAATGTGGGTGCAGGCGGAGCTCATCTCGATGTCGACCGACATCGCCGAGTTTCTCGGCGCGGCGCTCGGGCTCAACCTGCTCTTCCACGTCCCGCTCTTCATCGCCGGCGTGATGACCGGCTTCATCGCGTTCGGCCTCCTCGAGCTGCGCCGCCGCGGCTACCGCCCGTTCGAGCTCGCGATCACGGCGCTGCTCGGGATCATCTTCCTCGGCTTCCTCTACGAGAACCTCAAGGTCGGCCCCTCCGCGCACGACAGCCTCCAGAGCTTCCTGCCGCCTCGGCTTGGCTCGACCGAGGCCCTGTACCTCGCGGTCGGGATCATCGGCGCGACGGTCATGCCGCACGCCATCTATCTCCACTCCGCGCTCACCAAGGGCCGCATGCCCGTGCACAACGACGCCGAGCGCTCCCGCGTGCTTCGGTTCGAGCGCACCGACGTGATCATTGCGCTCGGCCTCGCCGGGCTGATCAACCTGACGATGCTGGCCGTCGCCGCCAAGCTCTTCCATGGCGCGGGTCTCACCGGTGTGGACACGATCCCGGGCGCGCACGCCGAGTTCGGCAACCTCGTCGGCGGAGGCGCGGCACTCGCGTTCGCCGTTGCCCTGTTTGCGTCGGGGGCCTCCTCGTCGAGCGTCGGCACCTACGCCGGGCAGGTGGTCATGGCCGGCTTCGTCAACATCAACATCTCCCTCTACGTCAGGCGGATCGTCACGATGATTCCGGCCCTCGTAGTCCTCGCCGTCGGAGTGAGCCCGACCAGCGCGCTGGTCCTCAGCCAGGTGGTGCTCTCGTTCGGGATCCCGTTCGCGCTCGTCCCGCTCGTCATGCTCACGAGCCGCAGGGACGTGATGGGCGTCCACGTCAATCGCCGGCTCACCACGTGGACCGCGTGGACGCTCGCCGCGCTGATCAGCGCGCTGAACGTCTTTCTGCTCGCGCAGGCCGCCGGGCTGGGCTAGCCGCGCGACCCGGCGATCACGCCGGTGTCGAAGCCCATCCAGTGCATACGGCCGAGCAGTCGCGCGTGCTCGACCTTGAGGCAGCGGTCCATCACGACCGCGAGGCCGCCTTCCTGCGCGATCCGCGCTCCTTCGGGGCTGATCACGCCGAACTGCAGCCACAGCGCGCCGGCGCCGACCTCCACCGCCTCGCGCGCGATCTCGGGGACGGCGGCGGGATCGCGGAAGACGTCGACGACGTCGATCTGCTCGGGCACGTCGCGCAGGCTGGGATAGACCTGCTCCCCGAGCACGTGCTCCTCGTTCGGGTTCACCGGGATGACGCGGTAGCCGTGCCGCTGCAGGTAGTAGCCGACGAAGTTGCTCGCGCGCAGCTCGCTCGCCGAGAGGCCGACGATCGCGACTGTGCGTGCGTTGAGCACGATCTCCTGCATCGTGCGCCGGTCCTGGAACTCGTTCACGCGGTGACGGCCGAGCCGCGCGCCGCCTGCAGGCCGCGCTCGAGGTCCCAGACGAGATCGTCCACGTCCTCGAGCCCCACCGACAGCCGCACCGTCCCGGGCGCGACTCCGGACGCGGCGAGCTCCTCGTCCGAGAGCTGGCGATGCGTGGTGGAGGCGGGATGGATGACGAGGCTCTTCGTGTCGCCGACGTTGGCGAGATGGCTCCAGAGCGACGAGCGCCTCGATGAAGCGGCGCCCGCCCTCGCGGCCGCTCTCGAGGTCGAAGGAGAAGACGGAGCCCGCGCCGGCCGGCAGATAGCGGTCGACGAGCGGGCGGTACGGGCTGTCGGGAAGCGCGGGATGGCGCACCGCGCCGACGCCCTGCTGGTCGCGCAGCCATTCGGCCACCGCGAGCGCGTTCGCGACGTGGCGGTCCATCCGCACCGCCAGCGACTCGATCCCGAGCAGGAGCAGGAACGCATTGAACGGGGCGAGCACGGCGCCGAAGTCGCGCAGCGTCTCGGCCCGCAGCTTCATCAAGAACCCGTAGACGCCGAACGTCTCGTGGAACTTGAGGCCGTGGTACGCGGTCGACGGCTCCGCGATGGAAGGAAAGCGCCCGTTCGACCAGTCGAACGTGCCGGAGTCGACGACGGCACCCGCGATCGTCGTCCCGTTCCCGGCGATGAACTTCGTGGCGGAGTGGATGATCAGATCGGCGCCGAACTCGAGCGGACGGCAGAGGTACGGCGTCGCGAAGGTGTTGTCCACGACGAGCGGCGCGCCGACCTCGTGCGCGACCGCCGCGGCGAGGGAGATGTCGAGCACGTTGCCGCCCGGGTTCGCGATCGTCTCGGCGAACAGCGCCTTCGTCTCGGCCGTGACGGTGCGGCGCCAGCCGTCCGGGTCGTCCATGTCGACCCAGTCCACGGTGATCTGGAGCTTGCGCGCGAGGTGGTTGAGCTGCGCGGTCGAGCCGCCGTAGAGCGCCTTCGCGACCGCGATCCGGTCGCCCGGCTCGAGCAGCGCGAAGAAGAGCGCGGCCTGCGCGGCGAGCCCGCTCGCGAACGCAACCGCGCCGACGCCGCCCTCGAGGTTCGCGAGCCGCTCCTCGAACGCGGCCACGGTCGGATTCATGATCCGGCTGTAGACGTTGCCGTACTCCTGCAGGTTGAAGTACGCCGACGCCGACTCCGTGTCCTCGAACACGAACCCCGCGGTCTGGTAGATCGGCGTCGCGCTCGCGCCGGTGTACGGATCGGGCCGCTGGCCGGCGTGCACGGCGCGCGTGTTGAACCCGAACTCGCGCGGCGCCTCGTCCATCGAGGCAGCGTACCCGCGAGGTGGCCGTGTGCTCTGCGTGAGTCGAGGTGTAGTAAGACTCTGTAAGCCACGCCATCCCGGAGGCAGCGTGATGTACACGGACGAACAGCGGGCATTTCTCCGAGCGCATCGTTGGGGAGTGCTCGCCACGGCCCGCAGCGACGGATCGCCGCAGCAGGTGATGGTCAGCTACACGCTCGACGAGCGAGAGAGAGTCCTCATCTCGACGCAGACTTTCACGGCGAAGTGGCGGAACGCCGTCGTCAGCCGAGTGTGTCTTTCGCGGTTGCCGACGATCGCTTGCACGTCGTGATCTACGGCGTCGCCGAAGGAATCGTCACCGATCCCGAGAGGGCAGAGCGGAGCGCCGACGTACTCGCAGTCGTCCGTGTACCGGAGCGTCCCGATCCGGCCTCGATCGTGGGCTGGCTCGATGACAACCGGCGAGCGGTCCTGCGCATTACTCCCTCCAAGGTGTTTCTCCACGAGTGAGGCGCCGACGCCGCGTGCAGCCGAGCGCCCTTTCGAATAGCCGGGCTCAGGTTGGATCGAGCAGGTGGCCAAACCCGCCTGCCCTGAGTTGACGCTCGACCCCTTCTCGATGCCCCGAATGAAGGTCCTGCGAGAGGTACGAGCGGATCAGCACCTCTGCTTCTTCCGGTTCCGTGTCCTTGAGAAGCCATGCGATCTGTAAGGGGACCTACCGGTGGCAGTCCGAGCGCGGCGCAGCCTTCGGACCTGAATGCGTCAACGATCGACGAAGTGTGCGAGAAGCGATCTAGCCAAGGAAGCCCTGCCAGGCTGAGCGCCGTCTCTACGACGCCTGCCATCTCATCGGGTGATTCGAGTGACCATCACACGTCCTCGCCGGTGAGCAATCCCCCTATCCGCTTTCGGAACTGGCAGTTGTAGTGGTTGACCCAGCTCCGCGCCTCGCCGCCTTCGATGACCATTCCGGCGACGTACACACCAAGGTTGATCGTGAATCGGCCGTACAGGTAGCCGGGCGCAGGCGACTCCAACGCGGCAACATGAGCCTCCGACCGGGGACCTGGCGGGTTGAATTCCCCCATCTGAAAGTTCAGGACGTGCACCAGCCCAGACTCGGGCGTCCTGTTGAATGTGTGCCGCCGCTTACGGAATCCAGCACGCCGTAGCAATGGCGCCACGCTGCGGACAACGTCTTTCATTGCCTGTGCTGCCGGAGTCGCCACGACAACAACGTATCGCCGTCGTCCCAGCGCGTAGCACAGGCGCTACCGGAAGTGTTCCGGAACGCTGCCATCGTCTACGACGAGCGTGGCAGCGACGCCGCCGGCTTTTCCGTGCTCTTCGTCGTCGTAGACCTCGACGACAGCGACGCTGCGCCCGTCCGGCAGCGCGACCGTGTCACCGTCGCTGATCGAGTCGCGTGCGTCAGTGACGAGCGCTATTTCTCCACCGGCCATGTCGATGAGGCGGAAACGTGACACGACGGGCCAATTTATCGGGCTCGCCGACGCGTTTCCACTGCCTTGCGGGATTACGGCTCGCGGTAGACGATGCGGCCGCGCGTCAGATCGTAGGGCGAGAGCTGGATCTTGACCCGATCGCCTGGGTTGATCCGGATCCGATATCGGCGCATCCGACCCGACGTGTAGCCGAGCGTCTCGTGCCCGTTGTCGAGGACGACTCGGTGCATGGCCGCTTCGGAACGACTCGACCACGGCGCCCTCGACCTCGATCTTCTGTTCCTTCTCCGCCATGAGCCTCCGATTCTTCCTCGTCGCTCGGCGCGAGAGGCAACGTTGGACAGAGTTCCGAGCGCCGACCAACCCTGATACGAAAAGCCCCGCGCTGCGGGGCTTTTCCAGTAGCGGGGGCAGGATTTGAACCTGCGACCTCCGGGTTATGAGCCCGGCGAGCTACCTGACTGCTCCACCCCGCGGCGCGGCCCCGATTGTAGCACCCTCGTTACGCTGGTCTCCGATGTGGGACTGGGCGATCTGGGCCGCGCTCATCGTCGTCGCGCTCGCGGGAATCGCGGCTCTCGCGCTGCTCGTGGTGCGCTCGCTGCAGGCCTGGCGCGCCTTCAAGCGACACGCGCCGGGACGTCGTCGGCGGCTCGACGCAGTTCGCCGCGCAAGGCCGAGGCGGCCGCGGACAAGGCTCGCCGCGGCGCGACGACACGGCCGAGCTGCAGGAGAGCCTCGGGCGCCTGCGCGTCTCCCTCGCCCGGCTCGCCGTCCTGCGCGCGGCGCTCGACGAGGCGGACGGCACCGTTCGGGCGCGTGCGCCGCCTCGTCCCGCACAAGTGATCGTCGCCGCGGTCGACCTCGGGACGAACACGACGCGCCTGCTCGTCGGCCGCGTCGAGGACGGCCGCGTCGAGGAGCTGCACCGCGAGACGCGGATCACGCGCCTCGGCGAAGGCGTCGACGCGCGCCGCCGCCTCCTCCCCGTCCCGATCGCGCGCGTCCGCAACGCCCTCTCCGACTACCGCCGCACCGCCGAGTCGCTCGGCGCCGAGCGGACGCTGCTCGTCGCGACGAGCGCCGTCCGCGACGCGGAGAACGGCGAGGCGTTCCTCGGCGAGATCGAGTGGAGCTACGGCTTCGCGACGCGGCTGCTCTCGGGCGACGAGGAGGCGGAGCTGACCCGGCGCGGCGTCGGCGAGCTCGGCGCCGGCGACGCTGCTCGTCGACATCGGCGGCGGCTCGACCGAGCTCGTCCTCGACGACTTCCGCGACGAGCCTGCCGCTCGGCTCGGTGCGCTTCACCGAGCGCCACGGCGAGGACGTGGACGCGAGCGTCGAGGCGGCCGCGCGCGCTGCTGCCCGAGCTCGAGCCGGCAGGGCGCGGTCGGCGTCGCGGCGACGATCACGAGCCTCGCGGCGCTCGACCTCGGCCTCGAGGAGTACGACCGCGAGCGCGTGCACGGGCACGTCCTCACGCGCGACGGCGCGCGCGCGCAGCTCGAGCGGCTGGCCGCGCTGCCGCTCGAGGAGCGGCGGCGCGTGCCGGCGCTCGAGCCGGAGCGCGCGCCGGTGATCGTCGCGGGCGCCGCGATCCTCGTCGCGATCCTCGACCGCTACGGGCTCGACTCGATCCGCGTCAGCGAGCGCGACCTGCTCGACGGCGCCGCGCTCGCCGCGGCCGAGCTGCCGGAGCCGGAAGAGGGCGCTGCGCCTCCCGGCGCCTACACCTGCTGCTAGAGCACCAGCGAGCCCGCTTCCGGGTCGCCCTCCGGCGGCTCGTCCTCGGCGAGGCGGCGCTGCACGACGGCGCGCGAGAGGACGCCGACGAGGCGCCCGCCCTCCTCGACGACCGGCACGCGCTCGAGATCCTGCTCCTCGAGGAAGTGGAAGGCGCCTCTCGAGCTCGAGGCCGGCGTCGAGGGTGAAGTTCGGCGGCTCGGCGATCTCGCGCAGGCTCACCGCGCCCGGATCGCAGGCCCGCCGCGACGACCTCGCGCACGAGCGTCTTCCGCGTCACGACGCCGAGCAGCCGCCCGTCGTCCTCGCGTGACGAAGATCGCGCGCACCTCGCCGCTGTCGGCGAAGCAGCGGCCGGCCTCCTGCGCGCTCGCGCCGGCGGCGAGCGTCGTCGGCTCGGGCACCATCGCGTCGCGGACGGTCTCGGGGCTCATCGGCGCATTCTCGCGATTTACGGGTAGATCCCGCGAGCCTCGAGCGCCGCGGCGACCTCGCGGATCGCCGCGACCATCGCCGCCTGGCGCAGCGTGATCCCCTTGTCCTCGCGACACGAGTAGACGCGGTCGAAGGCGTCGCTCATCTTGTCGGCGAGCTTGCGCGCGGATCTCGTCGCGGTCCCAGAACAGGCGGCCGAGGTCCTGCACCCACTCGAAGTACGAGACGGTGACGCCGCCGGCGTTCGCGAGGATGTCCGGCACGACGGGGATGCCGCGCTCGCCGAGGATCTCGTCGGCCTCGATCGTCGTCGGGCCGTTCGCGCCCTCGACGACGAGCGACGCGTGCACGCGGTCGGCGTTCGCGCTCGTGAGCTGGTCCTCGCGGGCGGCGAGGACGAGGACGTCGCACGGGAGCTCGAGCAGCTGCTCGTTCGTGATCCGCTCGCAGCGGTCGTAGCCGGCGAGCGAGCCGTGCTCCGCGACGTAGGCGTGGAGGGCCGGGACGTCGAGGCCGGCTTCGTGAGTGGACGCCTCCCGAGACGTCCGAGACCGCGACGACGCGCGCGCCGCGCTCGTGCAGCTCGGACGCCGCGACGCCGCCGACGTTCCCGAAGCCCTGCACGACGCACGAGCGTCCGGCGAGCTCGAAGCCGAGCCGCCGGCACGCCTGCTCGGCGACCATCACGACGCCGGCGCCGGTCGCCTCGCGCCGGAAGACGGAGCCGCCGATCGAGATCGGCTTGCCGGTGACGACCTCCGGCACGGCGTAGCCGGTCTGCATCGAGTACGTGTCCATCATCCAGGCCATCGTCTGCTCGTTCGTCGCCATGTCGGGCGCGGGGATGTCGGTCTGCGGGCCGATCTCGCGGATCAGCTCGGAGGTGAAGCGGCGCGTGAGCTTCTCGAGCTCGCGCAGCGAGAGCGCGTGCGGGTCGCAGCGGATGCCGCCCTTCGCGCCGCCGTACGGGAGCCGGAGGAGCGCGCACTTCCACGTCATCCAGGTCGCGAGGGCGGCGCACTCGCCGAGCGAGACCTCGGGGTCGTAGCGCATGCCGCCCTTCGTCGGGCCGAGCACGGTCGAGTGCTGGACGCGGTAGCCGGGGAGATCTCGATCGAGCCGTCGTCGCGGCGGAGCGGGACGCTGACGATGACCGCGCGCTCGGGGAAGCTGAGCCGCTCGGCGACCATGTCCGAGACGCCCGCGTAGCGGCAGCGCCTGCTCGTACTGGGCGCGCGCCATGCGGAACAGCGGCGTGTCCCACTCGAGGACGGGCTCCGTCGGCGACGCATCCAGCTCGGACACGCGGCGGAGTGTACGGTCGGGCGTCACTCGGTCGGCTGGGGTGGCCCCTGGGGCCACCCCGCGCCACCACCCACCTTCGAGCCTAACGGGAAAGGTGCGCGTGTCCGTGACGGAATCGTCGCGAGAGGCTGACGGCTCCGGCCCGTCCGCGGCCGCGGGCGGAGCATGCTCTGCCCCTCCATCTCGGCCGGCACGGGCTCGCCGAGGAGCTCGAGCAGCGTCGGCGCCACGTCGTGCAGCGCGCGCTGCGGCCCGGCCCCGCCGGCACGCCGTCCGCCACGAGCACGTACAGCCCCTCGTGCGCATGGTTCGCGTCGTCGGGCCCGGTGTCGTTCTCGAACACGTGCACCGTCCCGGTGCCGACCTGACCGACGCTGCGCCAGTAGAGGTCGCCGAAGTAGACGAGCAGGTCGGGCGCGATCCCGCGCGCCTCGGCGTACAGCTCCTCGGGCCGGTGCGCGACCGTGCCGATCGGCCGTCCCTGGTCGTCGCCGAGCGCCTCGAGCCGCTCCTTCAGCTCGGTCCGCACGCGCTCGTAGTCGTCCGGGGACGACGACCCCCTCCGGCTCGCGTCCCGTCGACGTTGAGGAACAGGCGGCAGTAGTAGCCGCCCTCGCCCCACGCGACGGTGCGCGACCAGTCGATGAGGTCGGGCGTCAGGCGCGTCGGCTCGCTCGGCTCCTCGCGCAGCACGAGATAGCCCTCGCGCCGCAGCCACTCGTTGATGCAGATGCCGCCGTCCATCCGCTTCGCGCCGTGATCCGAGACGACGAGCACCGCCGTCTCGTCGTCCGCGAACCGCAGCAGCCGCGCGATCTTCGAGTCGAGCCGCTTGTAGTAGTCGAGCATCGCGTGCTCGTAGGGATTGCCGGGCTCGAACAGCCGGTGCCCGGAATCGGTGAAGCGCCAGAAGCCGTGGTGGATGCGGTCGGTGCCCATCTCGACCATGAAGAACAGGTCCCAGGGCCGCGTCTCGAGCAGGTGCTCGGCGAGCCGGAACCGCTTCTCGGTCATCTCCTCGATCTGGTCGAGCAGGCGGTCCTTGTCCTCGGAGCGGAAGTTCTCGACGTCGACCATGTAGTGGCCGACGAGCTGCTCGATCTCGTCCTTCAGCTCGGGCGGATACGTGTAGCGGCTCGTCCGCGTGTCGGGGGTCAGGAAGCACGAGACCATCTCGCCCTTGACGCGGCTCGGCGGATAGGTCTGCGGCACGCCGAGCACGATCACGTCGCGCTCCCTCGCCGAGAGGATGTCCCAGACGCGCGGCACGCGCACCGCGCGCGAGTCGGCGAACTCGAGCTGGTCGTACGAGTGGTCGCTGCCGGTTGCGGAAGCCGTAGAAGCCGAGCGAGCCCGGGCTCCGCGAGGACGTCATCACCGACCACGCCGGCACGGTGATCGGCGGGTCGCAGGAGCGGAGGACGCCGAACGAGCCCCGCTCGGTGAGCGAGCGGATGGTCGGCAGCTCCGGCAGCCAGCGGTCGAAGACGAACTGGGGCGCCGCGCAGTCGAGCCCGATCACGAGGACGCGCTTGGCCATCGAGCCCACGTTAGTCGCGGGGCAGCCCGAAGCGTTCCGCTGCCAGACCCGCGAGCTCCCCGGCGGCCAGGCAGATGCCGCCCCGCTCGCGCACGGCCTCGATCAGCTCGAAGTAGAGCCGGTCCCACCCGCGCGCGCTCGGCCCGTCGAACCGCTCCGGATGCCACAGGATCGAGAAGGCGCCGCCGTGCTCGGCCGCCCAGTCGAGGAGCGCGAGCACGCGCGGCTTCGCCTCCGCCGCCGAGAGCCCGTCGTACCGCTCCTCGGCGAGCGTCGCGTCCATCACGGCGAGCGGCACCTCGACCAGGTCGGCGGGCCGGTCGCGCGCGAAGTCCCAGGGACGGAACGGGTGCGCGATGCCGGCGCGGAAGCCGAGCGCGTCCGGGAAGCCGAGCGACGTGTCGTAGCGGAAGCCGATCCCGGCGAGCGGCGCGAGGTTCCGGTGCGGATCGACGCGGAGGTAGTGGTAGCGCTGCCCGATCAGCGGCCCGTCGAGCTGCGCCAGCAGCGCGCGCTCGCGCGCGAGCCGCTCGAGATCCTCGGCGGCGAGGTAGCTGCCGTGGAGCCCGACCTCCGCGCCGGTCTCGAGCAGCGTCTCGACCAGCCGCGGCCGCAGCCGGTCGTACGCCTCGGGCGCGGCGCCGTCGGCGCGGTGGCCGTGGCCGGCCATGACGAAGAACGTCGAGCGGGCGTCGTGCGCGCCCTCCTCGGCGGCGATCTCCGCGAAGCGCCAGTTGGGATCGGTGCCGCGCAGCTTGTGGAGCGGCACGCGCGCGAGCCCGCGCGCCTCGTGCAGCGCCGGGCCGGCGCGGCCCGCGAGCGCGTGACCCTTCAGCCGCGCGGCCGCGCCGAGCACGCCGATCCGCGTCCAGCGCCACGGCACGTCGACGTCGTGCGTGAGCGCGACGGCGAACCGCGCTCCGCGGTAGCGCGGCGGCTCGACGCCGAGCTCCCGGCGCAGCCGCTCGAGCGGCGGGTCGAGCGGATCGAGACACGAGGAGGCGGCGAGGAAGCGGCCGTGCCGGTCGCGCTCGGCTCCGCGCTCCTCGACCCGCGCGAGGTGGAAGAAGCCCGCCGCGAGCTCGTCTCCGTCCGGCAGCTCGCCGCGCTCGACCGCCTCCCACGCCTCGGGCCGGTACGGCACGTCCTCGCCGAGACGCAGGCCGGGACGCTCCCACCATGTCGAGCACCCAGCGCGCACGCCGCTCGACAGAAGGGATCGCCACGGCGCGAGTGTAGTGCGCAAGCCGGCACGGCCACCACTCTACGTACCATCGCCCTCGTGACCGCGGACGCCAGCCAGGCGTCCGGCACTCGGGAAGCCGAAGACGGCAAGCCGCGGTCGCTCGGCTCGCGGCTCCTCGAGCTCAGCCGCCACTCGGCGATCTACGGCATCGGCGGCCTCGTGTCGCGCTTCCTCGCGGTCCTCATGCTGCCGCTCTACACGAGCTACGTCTCGGCGGGCGACTACGGCCGGATCGAGCTCCTCATGTCCGTGATGGCCGTGGCGGTCGTCGTGATCCGGGGCGGCGCCAACTTCGGCTTCATCCGCTTCTACTTCCTGGACAAGGACCCCGAGTACCGGCGCCGGCTGATCCGCACCGTCTTCTGGGCGCAGATGGGGTATTCGACGCTCGCGCTGGCCCTCTGCGTCATCTTCGCCTCGGAGATCGCGCACGCGCTGGGCGTGACCTACGCGCCCCGGCGCGGCTCTGCAGGGCAGCGGCACGAGCCTCGTCATCGCCACCGCCGTCCTGCTCTGGGTGAACGTCAACTACGCCCAGATGACGAACCTGTTCCGCGCCGAGCAGCGGTCGGTCGCCTTCTCCATCGCGACGCTCCTGAACATCGGCATCACCGTCCCGCTCACGGTGATCCTCGTCGTCGTCTACAAGCAGGGCCCGCTCGGGATCATCGTCGGCAACCTCAGCGGCACGCTGGTCGTGTTCCTCGCGCTGCTCGGCTACCGCCGCGAGCAGCTCGGCCTCCAGTTCGACCGGAACCTCCTGCGCACCATGAACCGTTTCGGGATCCCGCTCATGGCGGCGGCGCTCGCGATGTGGGTGATGAACTTCGGCGACCGCCTCATGCTGGGCAAGCTCCTGCACGGCTACGTACGCGCTTCACCAAGCTCGGGCAGTACTCGCTCGCCATACAAGATCAGCTCGGCGATGGTGCTCCTCTTCACCGCCTTCCAGGTCGCCTGGCCGGCGTTCGCGTATTCGATCGAGGACGAGGACGAGGCGAAGCGCGCCTACTCCTACGTCCTCACCTACCTCATGTTCATCGCCGCGTGGGCGGCGGTCGGCCTGAGCCTCCTCGCGCCGTGGATCGTCCGCCTGCTCGCGCGCAGGCCGGGCTACTGGCCCGCCGCGGAAGCCATCCCGGCGCTCGCGTTCGCGAGCGTCTTCTTCGCCGGCTTCATCGTCGTGACGATCGCGACCGGCCGCGCGCGCCGGACGCAGTTCAACTGGGTCGCGACGACGGCCGGCGCCGTCCTCAACTTCGCGCTGAACCTCTGGCTGATCCCGGCCTACGGGATGCTCGGCGCGGCGTACGCCACCCTGGCCGGCTACATCCTGCTCATGGTGCTGCGGACGTGGAACGCGCAGCACGTCTACCCGGTCCAGTACCAGTGGCGGCGGGTGGCCGTCCTGGTCCTGGCGGCCGGCGCGCTTACCGCTATCGGCAAGACGATGCCGCAGTCGCTGCTGCTCGCGTGCGTCCTCACGGTCGCCTATCCGCTGCTGCTCGCGGCACTCGGCTTCTACCTGCCGGCCGAGCGAAAGCGCCTGCGCCGACTGCTTCCTGCGCATAACTAGACTCGCGCGGATGTCTGGGAGGGGCACGGCCGTGGTCGTCGAGGTCGCATGGGTGAACGGCCTCGCGGCGATCCGCTCGCTCGGGCGGCACGGGCTGCGGGTGCTGGCTGTCGACCACCGCCCCTACGCGCTCGGCCTGCGCTCGCGCTATGCCGAGGCGCGCCTCGCCCCCGACCCGCTGGACGACGAAGCCGGCTTCATCGAGGCGCTCCGCGCGATCGCCGAGGAGACCGACGACGTCTTGCCCGTCTTCCCGACGCACGACGAGCACCTGAACGCGATCGCCCGCCACGCCGACGTGCTCGGCGACCGCTACCGCTTCCCGTTCCCGAGCTGGGACGTGCTGGAGAAGATCCAGAGCAAGCGCCACCAGCTCGAGACCGCCGAGGCGGTGGGCGTCCCGATCCCGCACACGCTCTATCCGAGCACGGCCGAGGAGGCGAGGGCCGCCGGCGCGGAGGTCGGCTTCCCGCTCGTCGTCAAGCCGTCGGCGAACGTCGGCTTCCGGCGCAGCCACAAGCGCCAGCTCTTCCGGTGCGAGACGCCGGCCGAGCTCGAGCGTGCGTACGAGCTCGCGGCGCCGCACGAGCCGATGGTGCAGGAGCTGATCCCGAGCGGCGCCGGAGGAGATGTACACGCTCGGCAGCTACCTCAACCGCGAGGGCGAGGCGCTCGGCCTCTTCTCCGGCCACAAGCTGAGCCAGACGCGCGGCTACATGGGCAGCGCGCGGGCGGGCGAGGCGCTCTGGGTCGAGGAGGTCGTCGAGCAGGGGCTCGCGCTCCTGCGCGCGCTCGGCTTCCACGGCATCTCGCAGGTCGAGCTGATGCGCGACCCGCGCGACGGCCGCTACAAGCTGCTCGAGGTGAACCCGCGCCTGTGGCAGTGGCACAGTCTCGCCGCGGCATGCGGGGTCGACCTGCCGTGGATCGCGTACCGCGACCTGATCGGCGACCCGCTCCCGCCGGCGCGAATGCACGGCGACGGCAAGCGCTGGGCGATCACGCTCATGGCCGGCTCGGGGCGCGCGCTCGAGCGGCCGCCGTATGTCGACGCGGTCTTCGCGCGCGACGACCCGAAGCCGGCGCTCGTGCAGATCGGCCGCCATGCGCTGCGCGGCGTGCGGACGCTGACGAGCGCAGGTCACCGTGGCTAGGAGCTCACTTCGCATCCTCGGCGTCGGCGACGCGAAGTCGCGCCACTTCGCCCGCTGGGCGACCCGGCTCGCCGAGCGCGGGCACGAGGTGCACGTCGCGTCCGGCCGCGTCAACCCGCGCGAGGGCGAGCTCGACGGCCTCGTCGTCCACCAGTTCCAGGATCTCGATCCGCTGTTGCGCGTGCCGCTCGTGCGGCGCTTCCGGATGGCTCCCGCCCTCGCCGGGCTCGCGCGGCGCGTGCAGCCGGACGTCGTCCACTCCCACTACCTCCTGCCGTACGGCTACTGGACGGCGCGCGCCGGGCTCGGGCCGCTCGTCGTCAGCCCGTGGGGGAAGGACGCGATCGTCGACGCCTGGCAGTCGCCCGAGGCCGAGGAGCGGGCGCGCGTGGCGATCGCGCCGGAGCGCGCTCTCGCCTACGTCGTCAACTCGCAGGCGCTCGAGGACGCGGCGGTCCGGCTCGGCGCCGACCGCGCGAAGTTCCACCGCATCTTCTGGCACGCCCGCATCGACGGCTACTCGCCCGAGCACGCCGACCGCAGCCGCTGGCAGGCGCTCGGCTGGCCGGACGACGCGGTCGTCTGCCTCTCGTTGCGCAACTTCCGTCCCTACTCGAACCTCGACGTCGTCCTGCGGGCGTTCGCGAAGGCGAGAGAGGAGGTGCCGGAGCTGAGGCTGTTCTCGAGCGCCGGCGGCGGCTGGACCCGCACCGAGTTCGACCGGCTCGCCGCGGAGCTCGGAGCTCGAGCCGTACATGGCCGTGCAGGACGTGCCGGCGAGCGAGCTCCCCTCCGTGACGGCCTCGGCCGACTTCGCGGTAACGCTCGCGGACGTCGACTCCTCCCCCGCCTCGCTGCTCGAGACGATGGCGAGCGGCGTCCCGCTCGTCGTCGGGCTCGCGCCGTCGATGGACGAATGGATCCAGCAGGGCGAGGGCGGCGAGCTCGTGGACGACCGGCACGACGTCGACGCGGTCGCGGCGGCCATGGTGCGCCTGGCCCGCGACGCGGAGCTGCGCCGCCGCTACGGCGAGCGGAACCTCCACGAGGTGCACGCGCGCTTCGGCGACCCGACCGCCCAGCTCGAGCAGGTCTACCGCGAGGTGCTCGGCCGGTGAAGCGCGTCCTGGCGCTCGCCTTCGACGGCGCCGACTACGACCTCGTCCGGCGCCTCATGGGCGAGGGGAAGCTGCCGACCATCTCGCGGCTCGCGCGGGAGGGGGCGTTCGGGCCGCTCCGCTCGACGATCCCGGCCTTCACGCCGACCGCCTGGTCGAGCTTCCTCACCGGACTGAACCCCGCCGGTCACGGCATCTTCAACTTCTCGACCAACCCGAACCGCGGGACGCAGAAGCTCGAGAGCGCCGCAAGCCGCGCCGGGACGCCGCTCTGGAGGATGCTCGGCCCGGCCGGGATCCGCTCGGCGTACATCGGCATCCCGTTCACGTACCCGGCGGAGCCGCTGGACGGGATCGTCGTCACCGGCTACGGCGGCCCCGAGCGGCCGCAGATCCTGCCGGCGAGCGCCGAGGAGCGGATCTTCGCCGCCTACCCCGACCTGGTCACGGCGCACCACCCGATGGCAGAGCGCTGGTGGGAGGACTTCCCCGCCTACACGGGCCGACTGCTCGAGCACGCGGAGCAGATGGCCGGCGTCTGCAAGCTCGTCTTCGAGCTGGAGCCCGACCTCGGGCTCCTCTGCGTCGACTTCATGAGCACCGACCACGTCGGCCACCTCGGCTACGCCCGCTTCGATCCCGAGCACCCAGCCCACGCGTCGACAGGCGCGGGCGACGAGCTCCTGCAGGTCTACGAGCGCGTCGATGCGCTGTGCGGCGAGCTGATCGAGGCGGCCGAGGCGCGGTACGGCGAGGAGCCGACCGTCCTCCTCTTCTCGGACCACGGGATGAAGCCGATCTACTGGATGTTCCACCTCGACCGCTGGCTCGAGGAGCGCGGCCATCTCCGCTTCCGCAAGCGGTCGCTGCAGCCGTGGCGGCGCGGCCGGCTCGACTATCTCGCGCGCGTCGACCAGAAGCTCGTGCGGACGGTGCCGTGGTACGGCCGCGCGCTCGACCTGCTTCCGTTCCTGCCGCGCCCGGCCGCCGACCGCCTCTTCGCCGACATCGACTTCGGCACGACGCGCGCGTACGGCTTCGCCTCGCAGGGGCAGCTGTACCTCGGCGAGCTCACCGGCGCGCGGAACGACCCGGCGTACATCGACGCGCTCGCGGCCGAGCTCGCCGAGATCCCGCACCCGCAGACGGGCGAGCCCGCCTTCCAGGTGCTGCGCAAGGAGGAGCTCTTCTCCGGGCCGTTCCTCGACAAGGCGCCGGAGCTCATGCTCATCCCGTACGACGAGCGGATCAACGTCGATCCGTCCCGCCGCCGCTGGACGCAGGCCTTCGAGCGGCACGAGCGGCTCGATCCCGAGGTCTCGTACGGCTACTCGGGCCATCACGGCGTGACGGGCATCCTCGCGGCGACCGGGCCGGGGATCCAGCCGGCCGACGTCCCGGAAGGCTCCGAGATCATGCAGCTCCCGGCGACCATCCTCAGCCTGCTCGGGCTCTCGGCGGAGGGTCTCGACGGCGAGCCGCTGGCGGCGATCCTCGAGGAGGACGGAGCCGCGGCCACGGAGACGGTCGCGCAGGAGACGCCGCACGAGGCGAGCGACGAGCCGGTCTACTCCGAGGAGGAGGAACGGCAGATGGTCGAGCGCCTCCGCGACCTGGGTTACGAGTAACGCAGCCTACGAGTAGCCTTTCGGCCAGTTGAAGCCGCTTCCTACGTGATCTTCCAGCTCCTCGTGATCGGCTGGGCCCTCGTCGCCCACATCCGGCGAGACCCGTCCCTCACCTACAGGCTCCTCTGGCTCGGGGCCTTCGGCGGCGTGATCGGGCTCGACGTCTGGTACCTCTCGAGCTACGCGTACCCCGCCGGCTTCAGCGTCTGACGCCAGGCTAGCCAGCGAGGACGACCTCGGTGTCGCCGGGCCAGTCCCAGAAGATCGCCCTCCGGCTGACCGCGACGCCAGCAGCTCGCGTCGCCCGCGTCCGGCGAAGTCCATCGACGGCGAACCGGCTCGACCAGGGTCGCGGCGCTACGACGGAGGACGGGCTCGAGTCGGTACCTCTCGACAGCACCCGCTCGGCTTCAGCTGTCGCCGCACCAGCGTCGGGGATCCCGGGAACGAAGATCGACCGCGGCGCGTCGGCGAACGCGGGCTGCGACGTCCGGGCGAGGTTCGGCCTGACCTACGGCGACGACGTCGGGCAGTCGGGCTGGGTCACGCGCCGACGAGCTCGAGCGTTTCGCGGACTGGCTCCAGCTCGGCCGGCGACTCGCGCCTCCTCGACGTCGGCTGCGGATCGGGCGGCCCGGCGTGCGCCTGGCGGAGGCACCGGCGCGGAGTCATCGGCATCGACCTGGTCGAGGAGGGCATCGCCACCGCGTCGACGGCTCGCCGACGAGCGAGGTCTTGCGGACCGCGCGCGCTTCGTCCGGGCCGACGCCGGCGGCCCGCTCCCGTTGCGGAGCGACCTTGACGCCGTCGTCTCGATCGACGTGATGTGCCACCTGCCGGATCGCCGAGATCCTCGGGGAGTGGCATCGCGTGACCGCGCCGGGAGCCACGGATGCTCTTCACCGACCCGACGATCGTCACCGGCTCGTCACCGACACCGAGCTCGCGGACCGGAGCGCGGTGGGGATCTACGTCTTTTCCGCCGAGTCCGTCAACGAGAAGCTGCTCGCGCGAGGCCGGATTCGAGGTCGAGCGCCGCGAAGATCTCACCGAGAACATGGCCGCGATGGCCGGCCGCTGGCACGACGCGCGCGAGCGTTTTCGGGACGGCCTGGTGGCCGACGAGGGAGTAGCGACCTTCGAGGGCATCCAGCGCTTCCTCGCGGCGTGTCACCTTCTCGCGCAGGAGGACGCCTGTCGCGCTACGCCTACCTGCCCGGCGCTGACCGCTCGCCACGGATCCCGTCGCGCGCGAGCCGCAGGCCGACCACACCGACGAAGACCGCGAAGACGAGGCGGAGCGTGTCCGCCGGCAGCGCGAGCGCGAGCAGCGCGCCGAGGACGCTGCCGACGGCGCCCACGACGCCGAAGCGGAGCGCGAGTCCGAGGTCGCCGACCCCTCGGCGGCGGAGGACGAGGCTCCCCACGATCGCCGTCGGGAGGATCACGAGCAGCGAGGTCGCCTCCGCGGAGTGCTGCGAGAACCCGACCGCCAGGGTGAGGAAGGGAACGATGAGCGTCCCGCCGCCGACGCCGAGCAGCCCCGAGGCCACGCCGACGACGACGCCGAACGCCACGAGCACGACGTAGAGCGTCGGGCCGCTCATCCGCGGACTCCGAGCAGCACCGCGACGCCGACGAGGAACGTGCCGAACACGACCTTGAGCAGCCGCTCGTCGATCCGCGCGAGCCAGCCGGCGCCGATGCGCGCACCGACGATCGACCCCGCGGCGAGCGCGATCGCCGTCCCGTACCGCACCTCGCCGGCCACGCCGTAGGTCGCGATGCCGGCGATGCTGATCGGGATGATCGCGCCGAGCGAGATCGCGTGCGCGTCACGCTGCGCGTAGGCGGCCCAGAGCACGAGCAGCGGCACCATGACGATGCCCCCGCCGACGCCCAGGAGCCCCGAGAGGAGGCCGCCGCCGAGCCCGATCGCGACCAGCTTCGGGTCGAGCCCGAGCGAGTGCAGGCGGGCGCGCATGGCGCGGCACACTAACGTTGGGCGATGAGCTTCTCGACGCGGCCCGAGCTGCGCGGGACGTTCGGGATGGTGGCGTCGACGCACTGGCTCGCGTCGGCGGCGGGGATGGCCGTGCTCGAGCAGGGCGGGAACGCGTTCGACGCCGCCGTCGCGGCCGGATTCACGCTGCAGGTCGTCGAGCCGCACCTCAACGGCCCCGGCGGCGACCTGCCGGCGCTCGTCTGGCCGGCCGGGCGCGACCGGCCGCTCGTCCTCTGCGCGCAGGGCCCCGCGCCGCGCGCGGCGACGATCGAGCGCTACCGCGACGAGCTCGGGCTCGCGCTGATTCCCGGCACCGGCCCGCTCGCCGCGGTCGTGCCCGGCGCCTTCGGCGGCTGGATCGCGCTGCTGCGCGAGCACGGGACGCTGCCGCTCCGCGACGTCCTCCACTTCGCGATCGGCTACGCCGAGGACGGCTATCCGGCCCTCGCGTCGATCGGCGACGCGATCCGCAGGGTCGAGCAGCTCTTCACCGACGACTGGACGACGTCGGTGGACGTCTACCTGCCGGCTCCCGAGCCGGGCAGCGCTGCACCGGAACCGCGTCGCTCGCCGAGACCTACCGCCGCATCCTCGCGGAGGCCGAGGCCGCGTCCACGGACCGGGACGCGCAGCTCGAGGCGGCGCACGACTGCTGGTACCGCGGCTTCGTCGCGGAGGAGATCGTCCGCTTCCAGGAGCGCGAGTGGCTCGACAGCTCCGGCGAGCGCCACGCGGGCCTGCTCGCGGAGGAGGACCTGCGCGACTGGGCGCCGACCTGGGAGGAGCCGCTCTCCGTCAACTACCACGGCTACGAGGTCTTCAAGGCCGGCCCGTGGAGCCAGGCGCCGGTCTTCCTCCAGCAGCTCCGGCTGCTCGAGGGCTTCGACCTCGGCGCCATGGGCCAGGCGAGCGCGGAGTGGGTGCACACCGTCACCGAGTGCGCGAAGCTCGCGTTCGCCGACCGCGAGGCCTGGTACGGCGACCCGGACTTCGCCGACGTGCCGCTCGCCGAGCTGCTCTCGCGGGACTACGCGGAGGAGCGGCGGGGGCTGCTCGGCGAGGAAGCGTCGCCCGAGCTCCGCCCCGGCTCGCCCGGAGGCCGGGAGCCCCGGCTGGCGCAGCCGGTCGAGGACGCGCCGGTCGCGCCCGGCGTCGGCGAGCCCACGCGCGGCGACACGGTCCACCTCGACGTCGTCGACCGCTTCGGGAACATGGTCTCGGCGACGCCGAGCGGCGGCTGGCTCTGGGGCGCGCCCGTCATCCCCTCGCTCGGCTTTCCGCCTCGGCACGCGCGCGCAGATGTTCTGGCTCGAGGAGGGCCTGCCGAACTCGCTCGAGCCCGGCAAGCGGCCGCGCACGACGCTCTCGCCGACGATCGCCGCCCGCGGCGGCGAGCCGTACCTCGCCCTCGGCACGCCGGGCGGCGACCAGCAGGACCAGTGGACGCTGCACGTCTTCCTCGCCCACGTCCACCACGGCCTCGACCTCCAGGCGGCGATCGACGCGCCGAACCACCACACCGAGGCGTTCCCGTCGAGCTTCTACCCGCGCGAGACGCCGCCCGCGGCACGTCGCGGTCGAGGAGCGCGCCGGCGCCGAGACGATCGACGGCCTGCGCAGGCGCGGGCACGACGTCGAGGTATCGGGCCCGTGGACGCTCGGCCGCGTCACCGCCGTCGGGCGCGAGCCCGGCGGGATCCTGAAGGCGGGAGCGAACCCGCGCGGCAGGCAGGGCTACGCCGCGGGCCGCTGACGCCGATCGATCATCCCGAACGGATGATGTCGCGCGCGCCGCGGCAGGGAGCCTGCGACCGATGGACGACTTCGGCTGCAAGTTCTGGCTCAAGATCGCCGGCCTCTTCGTCCTCGGCGCGATCGCCCTGTTCGTCTTCATGTGGATCTTCCTGAGCGCGATCTACGCGTGGGGCTTCTTCGCCGCGATGCTCGCGCTCGCCGTGGGCGCGCTCGCCCTCGGCTGGCTCCACGACCGCCGCAACGCGGGCCCGCAAGAGGGCAGCTACTAGCTGCCCGCGCTCCGGGCGCTGCCGATGCGAGCAGCCGACCAGGGCACGCCGGACGAACGGTCCGCAGTCGCCGACGCGATCGGAGGCGCCGCCGCCTATTCCGCACGGGTCGCGGCCCGCGTCTGGCGCGGCCCGCTCGAGGCGGCCGCCGAGGAGCTCCTGGCGACGCCCGAGGTCAGGCGGGCGTCGATCGCACGCTCTCGGGCCCGCTGCCGGAGGAGCTCGGCCGATTGCTCGTCCGGCATCGGGTCGTGGAGCGGGTCGTCCACGAGCTCGTGGCCTCGGGCGAGCTGGAGCGCCTGCTCGACTCGACGCTCGCAAGCCCCGGTCGCAGGAGATGGTCGACCGCGTGCTCGCGAGCGATGCGACGAAGCAGGCGCTCGAGCGCGTCCTGGCCGGCCCGGAGGTCCGCGCCGCGCTGACGTCGCAGTCCGCGGGCTTCGCCGACGAGGTCCTGGGCGGCGCACGCGAGAGGGCGAGCGGTTTCGACTCCCGGCTCACGCTGCGCGCGCACGTCGCGGACGCCGTTCGCGGGCGTGGCGAGCCGCGGCGTCGCGCTGGTCGTCGATGCGTTCGCGATCGTCGCCGGCACGGCGGTCGTCGGCGGCGCCGCCGGTCTCGTCGCGGCGGTCGTGGGCGGCCTCCGTCCCGAGTGGCTCGCCCAGGCGCTTCTCTCGCTCGCGACGGTGGCCATCGCGGTCGGCTACTTCGCCCTCTTCTGGCAGACCGCCGGCCAGACGCCCGGGATGCGGCTGATGGACGTGCGCGTGCTCTCGAGACGGGGCGACGGCCGGCTGACCGGGTGGCAGGCGCTGCTGCGGACGATCGGGCTCGCGCTCGCAATCATCCCGTGCTTCCTCGGCTTCGTCCCGGCCCTGTTCGACCGCCGGCGCCGCGCGCTCCCCGACTACCTCGCGGGCACCGTGGTCGTCTACGACGACGCGGGCATCCAGCGGCGGGGCGTGACCGCAGGCGGAAACACGCCGCCCGACAACGTCGCCGGCAAGGCGCGCCAGCCAACCCAGAACATCATCGAGCGACGCATGTCGAAGTTCCTGCGCGAGCCGCCGTCCGTCCGGCTCGCCGCGAACGTGATCGTCACGGCGACGTGGTCGTCGTCGTGCTCGGCGGCGTGATGATGCGCGTGTTCGACCACAAGGAGTACGCCTCGGTCTGGCTCGGCATGTGGTCGGTGCTGCAGACGGTCACGACCGTCGGCTACGGCGACCTGACGCCCGAGTCGGCGATCGGCAAGATCATGACCTCGGCCGTCATGTTGTGGGGGTGGCCTTCCTCGCGATCATCACCGCCGCGATCACGTCGGTGTTCGTCGCCCGGCCCAGCAGGAGCGGGCGGCGGGAGCGGAAGCGAAGCCGCCGGCGCACAACCACGGTCGACGAACGCTTCGACCACATCGACGCCCAGCTCCAACAGCTGCGCGAGCTGCTCGAGCGACGCCGCCGACGTCCTGAGCTGTCGGCCTCAGGAACCGGCGCGCCGGCTGCGGCAAGCAGCGCCAGCCCCAGCGTCCCCGCGACCGTGAGCACGAGCTTCACGGCCTTGCCGCCGCGCAGCTTCGACTCGCCTCCGGCCCGCGGCGGCCATGTCCACCGGCACCTCCTCGAGGCGCAGCCCGGCGTCGACGACGCGGATCAGCGCCTCGACCTCCGGCGCGCCGCTCGTGTACGGCTCGGCCAGGAGCGGCAGCGCCTTCGCGTTCACCGCGTAGAGGCCGCTCGTCGCGTCGCCGAACGGCCGCCGCAGGACGACCCCGACCGAGCGCCGGAGCAGCGCCGGTGCCGAGGCGCCGCGCCGGGCTCGGCCGGTAGCGGTACGGCGCGTAGCCGTTCGCCCGAGACGAAGCGGGAGCCGACCGCGACGTCGCACTCGCCGCCGCGCACGCGCTCGAGCAGCCGCTCGAGCTCCGCCGCCGGATGCTGGCCGTCGGCGTCGACCCGCCCGCAGAACGCGTAGTCGTGCTCGAGCGCCCAGCGATAGCCGGCGGCGATCCCGATGCGCAGGCCCTGGTTCGTCCCGAGCGAGAGCACCTCCGCCCCGTGCTCGCGCGCGACCTCGGCGGTGCGGTCGGTCGAGCCGTCGTCGACGACGAGGACGTCCACGTCGGGCAGCCGCTCGCGCAGCCCGTCGAGCACGGCGGGCAGGTTCTCCTCCTCGTTCCAGGCGGGGATGAAGACGACGGTGTCGCTCATCGCGCGCCGCCGCGCGAGCTCGGCGCGGGCGGCGTGGAGCTGCACGGGCAGGAACGGCAACGCCGCGAGCTCCCACGCGATCGAGCGGAGGCTCGGCGCAACGGCGCGGCGCGGAACGCCGACCTCGACGCCGGAGCCGCGGTAGAGGCGGCCGAAGAGAGCCGCGTCCGGGCGAGGTGCGGCGGCGCGCAGACGACGACCGCGCGCCCGACCCCGCGCTCGAGCAGCAGCGGCAACGTGCGCGCCGCGTTCTCGGCGGTCGTTCCGCGCCGTCGGCTCGACGACGAGCTCGACGTCGGGCCGCGCCACGCGTCCCGCATCTGCTCGGCCTCCGACGGCCCGCCGCTCGGCGACCAGCCGCTGAAGACGACGACGTCGGCGCCGCGGCTGCTCGCGAGCCGCTCCGCCTCGCGGACGAGCCGCAGGCAGCGCCGGCTGATGCGGTGCACGCCGTCGAGGTCGAGCCACCGTGGCCGGGAACGACGATCGCTGTCCGTTGCCTGCCATGGCGCCATCATCGCTGCGGCGCGGCGAGCGCCGGCCGGGCCGGCGTCGCCGACCGTCCCTCGAGCAGCCGCCGCCAGCCGACGAGCACGCGGTGGAGCGTCTCGGCGCCGACGAGCGGCTGCCGGGCGCGGGCAGCTCCGCCGGGTAGAGCAGGAACGGCCGCGTCTGCGAGCCGCCGAGCCCGCCGTGGAACGAGATCAGCTCCTCGAAGGCGCAGCCCTCGTCGAGCGCCGGGTCGTAGAAGCTGCCGACGAGGAGGTCCGGCGCGTGCGCGAACCCGTGCGTGCGCAGGAGATGCCGCGCCGCCGTGGGCGGGAAGCGCGCGAGCGGGTCCTCGCCCTCCACGCGGTCCTCCTCGAGGTAGCGGGCGCCGCCGCCGCCGAGCACGACCGCGCCGTGCTCGTCCGACCGCACGAGCACCCAGCCGATGTGCGGGTGCGAGGGCAGTGCCGGCAGCAGCTGCGGGATGGCGCGCCTCGAGCTCCTCGCGCGTCATCCGCCCGTCCTTCTCCATCAGGTAGACGAGGCCGAGGTTGCCCGAGCCGAGGACGACGACGTCCCGGCCGGAGACGTCGTTCTTCGCCGGCTTCGCCTTCCGTCCCGTCGCCTCGGCGGCGGCGTGGCCGACCATCGCCTCCTGCTCGTCGCCGCCCGCGAGCGCGCTGACGCCGCCGTGCGCGAGGTTCCGCTGCACGAGCTCGTCGAGCCCGTAGCCGTTGCGCTGCCTGAAGGTCGCCCCCTGCGTCTGGCCGTGGTCGGAGAGGACGACGATCTCGTACGGCCGCGCGGCGTAGCGGCGGGCGCGCTCGATGCGCCCGAACTGCTGGTCGAGCTTCCGCAGCGCCTCGAGCGTGTCGTCGCGCTCGAGCCCGGAATGGTGCGCGACCTCGTCGTAGCTCGAGAAGGTCGCGTAGATCGCGGGCCTCCCCTTCATCATGTCGGTGAGGACGCCGTAGACGATCAGGTCGCGGGCGATGACGCACATCGTCGCGCGCAGGAACGGATAGACGCCGCCCCGGTGGCCGCGCGGCCGGACGTCCCGCCGGCGCTGCTTCGCGGCGGCGACCCACTCCAGGATCACCTCCCAGCCGAAGAGGACGAACGACCGCGCCACGTTGAAGCCGTTGGCGAGGAAGGCGCGGTAGCCGGGGTTGGCCGAGCGCTCGGCCTCCATCCGGCTGACGGTGAGGATCATGTGGTCGGCGCCGCCCGAGAAGAGGTTGCCGCGGCTCGCGCCGCCGCCGGCGAGCAGGCCCGGCCCGCCGGGTGCCGCCGCTCCAGCTCCGCGCAGTCCTCCGGCGACGAGCAGGCGACGAGCGCCTGCCGCTCCTTCTCGACCCAGCGGAAGGCGACGATGTCCTCGTTCGAGCCGAGCAGGATCCCGGCCTGCGAGGCGCCCGGTCTGCGAGGAGAGGTCGGGCTCCCACTCGGCGAGCCGGTGCGTGCCGTCCTCGAGCCAGCGCGCCAGCGTCGGCGCGTGCCCGTCGCGCATGGCCCGCTGCAGCACCGGCAGCGCGAGGCCGTCGATCTCGAGGAAGACGATCCCCGGCGGGTCGGTCACGACCCGCTCGCCCGAGCGCCGGGCGATCCGCTGGACGACGCGGAGCGAGTAGACGTCGTCGTCGTTCGTGCCGAAGACATCGAGAGGACGACGCCGACCGCCGCCGCGGCAAGGGCGACGCCGAGCGCCGACCAGAACGAGTCGATCGACAGGCCGGTGCTCAAGCGGTCGGCGACGAGCAGCATCCCGGCGTCGACGAACAGCACGAGGAAGAAGCCGAGCAGCGCCGTGAACGGAAGCCGCAGCGCAGCGACGAGCGGCGGCAGCACGGCGTTCAGCACGGCGATGACCGCCGCGACGACGAGCGCGGCCCGGAAGGTCGAGTCCGACGCGCCGGGGACGAGCTTCGTGGCGACGAGCAGCGAGACGGCGCCGAGCAGCCACGCGAGCACGAGCTGCCCGGGCCGGAAGCGCGGCCGCTCGGGCGTCCAGCCCGGCGCCTCGCCGTACGCCATGCTCACGGGTCTACCCACGGACTACCGGTTGCTCGCGACGCTCACGGAGCGGCCTGCTCGGCGTCGGCGGCCGGCTGCCTTCTTCGCGCGCCGCTTCTCCGTCTCCTCGGCCTGGCGGCGCTTCGCCTCGGCGTACGAGTCGGAGACGAGCTGCTTGCCGCCGCTCCAGCCCCAGGCCCAGATCATCAGGATCAGCGCGAAGAGGATGTTCCACGCCGTCCCGACGAGCTGCTGCGCGACCGAGTACGCCGTCGCGTCCTTCGACGAGGCGACGCCCTTGAGCGAGGCGACGTTCCAGGCCTGCGTCACGCCCACGCCGCCGGGCGTGAACGAGGTGACGTTGGCGAGCGAGTTGCCGCCGGCGACGTGCATGAGCGTGTCGAAGCTGACCGGGATCCCGTAGGCGTTCAGGAAGACGCCGATCACCGCGAGCCCCGCGGCCCAGCCGATGAACGACGGCAGGAACACGCGCCCGAAGAAGGCGCGCGGCTTGCCGAGGATCGCGCCCCCCTCCTTCGCGTTCTCCCACCACGCGACGACGCGCGGCCAGAAGCGGCGGACGAGCATCACGATCATCAGGGCGCCGCCGCCGAAGACGACGATCGTGGCGGGCCGTGCTCGTGCACCCAGCTGAACGAGATGTCGAACGAGCCGCCGACCGTGAGGAAGAGGTAGAGGTAGACGAAGGCGCCGGCGAGGGTGAAGAAGATCTTCTCGACCGCGTAGGCGCCGAGGACGGCGGCGAAGCTCATCGCGAGGAGCCGGTGAGCATGATCAGGAAGACGAGCGTGCCGATGTTGGCGGGCAGGATCCTGTTCAGCGCGACCGAGACGGCGTAGCCGGCGAGGATGTCCCGCCACTTCGTCCGCTCCGGGTAGGCGAAGTGGAGGATCGAGTACCAGGCGAACGCCGTCGCGGTCGTCTGCACGATCATCAAGGCGATCGCCGCGATCGAGCGAGCCCGACGGAGATCGTCGTGATCGTGTCCCAGAGGCTGGGGAACCAGCCTCGGATGTCCCAGCCGAGCAGGTTCGCCGCCGCGCCGATCACGACGACGATCAGCGCCCAGATCAGCAGCCGCCGCCACAGCGGCCGCGGCCGGGCGGCCGGAGTCGGTGCGTCCTGCGCGGCGGCGGTCATGCCGCGAGCTCCACCACGTCGTCGAGCGCGTCGGTGACGTTGCGCGTCTCGAGCAGCTCCACCGGGACGCCGTAGTCCCGCAGACCCACCGCGCGCTCCGCCGCGCCCGGGAAGCCGAGCGGCACGAACAGGCGGCGGGATACGCGAGCGCCGCCCGCCAGCCCCGCTCGCACTCGAGCACGTCGCCCCACAGCGACACCTTGCCGATCACGAAGGGAGGCCCGGCGGCAGGCCGCCGTCGAGCGCGAGCTTCCGGCGAATGAGCTCGAACGGCGCGCCGTAGATGCCACAGGTGCACTTCCCGCCGGGGCTCGTGTCGCGGCCGCCGCGACAGCCGAAGCCTCGCGAATCGCAGCGCGCCTCGAACGGTGCCCCGACGGGCCAGATGCAGAGCCGTAGAGGCTGCGCAGGCGCGGAGCCCGCGACCTCCTCGACCTCCCAGAGCCGCCAGGCGTACAACGGCTCCGCGTAGTCGGGCGCGAGCGCGATCTCGGTGGCGCTCGCCGCCGGTTCGCTTGACTTCCGCCAGCGATCCCGCGTCTCCTCTCCGCGGCGCCACCTTCGTCCGGGCGGCCCGCTCGCTCATGCGAGGCGGATGAAACGACCGCCGCTTCACCCGGGGAGGACGATGCGAGGGGCGGCTTCGGGTCGAGATAGAGCCGCCTTGAGGGAGAGGACCGGCCTCGCCCCGGCCACGGTGGGCCGCCAACGTTCGGTCCGCCACAGGGTCTGGGCGAACCACAGCTACTGGGCGGTGCTCGGGGCGATCTTCGTCGGCTTCTTCGTCGCGGCTCTCTCGCCGGACGCCCCCTGGGCGACGAGTCTCCTGGTCCTCGTCCAGTGTGCGACCCTGCTGGTCGCGATCTGGACGGCCGGCTGGGGGAATGACGGACCGGACCGTTTCCTTCGGCTCGCCCTCACGGCCGCAGGCGCCGCAGCGGTCAACCTATTTTGGCGGGGCGAGGCGCTGACCTCGAGCTCGGCCTCTTTGCCGGCCTCCTCACGGTCACGATCGCGGTCGTCATCGCCGAGGGCGCGGTCGCGCAGAACGAGGTGAACTCGCGCTCGGTCGCGGGCGCGATCTGCGTCTACATGCTGTTCGGGATGCTGTTCATGTTCCTGTACAGCGTCCTGGCCACGCTCGGAACGCGCCGTTCTTCGCCCAGGGGACGGACGGGACGCGTCCGATGCGTCTCTACTTCAGCTACGTCACCCTCGCCACGCTCGGCTACGGCGACTACACCCCGGCGGGGAACCTCGGGCATGCGTTCGCAGTGCTCGAGGCGCTGATCGGCCAGCTGTATCTCGTCACCGTCGTGGCGGTCGTCGTCACGCGGCTGGAAGCCGGGAAGAAAGCAATCGCAACACGAAAAGGAGAGTGAGATCGATGGCCCTCAAACACGAGGTAGAGGAATTGCGGCAAACGGCGGACCTCCTGGTGGCGCCGCTCTACTGGCTCGAGGCCGAGCGCATCCCGCGGCACAAGCTGACCGAGTGCGAGATGCCCCCGGATGGCCGACCAGATCGTGCACGACGAGCTGATGCTCGACGGCAACGCGCGGCTGAACCTCGCGACGTTCGTGACGACGTGGATGGAGCCCGAGGCCGAGAGCTGATGGCCGAGTGCCTCGACAAGAACATGATCGACAAGGACGAGTACCCGCAGACCGCCGAGATCGAGACGCGCTGCGTCAATATCCTCGCCGACCTCTGGCACGCGCCGGCCGCAGTCGAGCGACGGGCTGCTCGACGACCGGCTCGAGCGAGGCCGCGATGCTCGGCGGGATCGCGCTGAAGCGCCGCTGGCGCGCGGCGCTGCCGACGGGCAGCCGGCCGACCGGCCGAACCTCGTCATGGGTCGAACGTCCAGGTCTGCTGGGAGAAGTTCGCGCGCTACTGGGACGTCGAGATGCGCCTCGTCGATGGCGGGCGACCGCTACCACCTGCTCGCCCGAGGAGGCCGCCGCGCGCTGCGACGAGAACACGATCGGCGTCGTCGCCGTGCTCGGCTCGACCTTCGACGGCCGCTACGAGCCGGTCGCGGGATCGGCGCCGCGCTGGACGCGTTCGAGCAGGAGAGGGGCTGACGTGCCGATCCACGTCGACGGCGCGTCGGGCGGCTTCCTCGCGCCGTTCATCGACCAGGACCTCGTCTGGGACTTCCGGCTGGAGCGCGTGCTTCGATCAACGCCTCCGGCCACAAGTTTGGGCTCGTCTACCCGGGCGTCGGCTGGGTGGTCTGGCGCGACGCCGACGCGCTGCCCGAGGAGCTCGTGTTCCACGTCAACTACCTCGGCGGCGACATGCCGACGTTCGCGCTCAACTTCTCGCGCCCGGGCGCGCAGGTCATCGCCCAGTACTACAACTTCGTGCGGCTCGGGTCGAGGGCTACCGGCGCGTGCAGCAGTCGTGCCGGACGTCGCGCCGGCTCGCGCACGGCTCGACGAGCTCGGGCCGTTCGAGCTCATCTCCGACGGCAGCGAGCTGCCCGTCTTCGCCTTCCGCTGAAGCCGGAAACGACAACTACAGCGTCTTCGACCTCTCGCTCGCGCTGCGCGAGCGCGGCTGGCAGGTGCCCGCGTACACGTTCCCCGAGAACCGCACCGACCTCGCGGCTCTGCGCGTCGTCGTGCGGCGCGGGTTCACGCACGACATGGCCGACCTCCTCCTCGCGGACGTGAAGCGGCAGCTGCCGCGGCTCGAGAAACAGCCGGAGCCGACCCACGACGCCGCGAGCGCGAGCGGTTTTGCGCATTAGAGAGGCTGCGTGAACACGTCGACCACATCTCCCGCCTCGGTCCCCGACCCACAGGACGCTGGGCGCGTCTCCGCTGGAGCTGCTGCGGAGCAAGTCCTACGCCGTCCTGCTGGTGCTCGCCGCGATCGTCGGGGCGCCGGTCGCGGTCGTCGCGTTCTTCTTCCTGAAGCTGGTCGGCGAGCTCCAGAAGTACCTCTACCAGACGCTGCCGGGAGAGCTCGGCTTCGGCCACGAGCCGCTCTGGTGGCCGCTGCCGCTACTGATTCTCGCCGGCCTGATCACCGCGCTGACGATCCGCCACCTGCCCGGGACGGGCGGGCACGAGCCCGCCGAGGGTCTGAAGGTGGCGGGCAGCCCGCGTCCGATCGAGCTGCCGGGAGCCGTTCTCGCCGCCTTGGCCACTCTCAGCTTCGGCGCTGTGCTGGGACCGGAAGCCCCGCTCATCTTCATCGGCGGCGGCCTCGGAGTCCTGGCCATGCGGCTGCTGAAGCGAGACGCCCCTAGCGGGCGCTGGCCGTCACCGGCGCGGCCGGCAGCTTCGCGGCCGTCAGCACGCTGGTCGGCAACCCGCTCGTCGCCGCATTCCTACTGCTCGAGGTCGCCGGCGGGAGCATGGGCGGTGCACTCCTCAGCCCTCTGCTGCTGCCCGGCCTGCTCGCGGCCGGCATCGGCACGCTCGTCTTCGTCGGCCTCGACAGCTGGACGGGGTTCGGGACGTTCTCGCTCGCGATTCCGCACCTCCCGGCGTTCACGTCGCCGACGGTGGCCGAGTTCGCCTGGGCGATCGCGATCGGCGTCGCCGCAGCGGCGGTCGGAGCGGTGATCAAGCCCGTGGCCCTCAGGCTCCAAGACGTGGTCGAGCGCCGGGCGATCCTGCTGACCGTGGTCATGGGAGTCGTCGTCGCGCTCGTGGCGATGCTCTACGCGGCGCTCACCCCTCACAGCTCGTCGCTCGTGCTCTTCTCGGGACAAAACCAGCTGCCGTCGCTCGTCGAGACCGCAGGCACCTTCAGCGTCGGCGCGCTCGTCCTGCTCGTCATCTGCAAGGGGATCGCGTACACCGCGTCGCTCTCGGGCTTCCGAGGCGGCCCGATCTTCCCTTCGATGTTCATCGGCGCAGCCGCCGGGATTGCCCTTTCCCACCTTCCCGGCTTGCCGATGGTCGCCGGCGTCGCCATGGGAATCGGGGCCATGACTGCGGTCATGCTCGGCCTGCCGCTGACCGCAGTGCTGCTCACGAGCGTGTTCATGGCAGCCGACGGTCTCGCGCTGGTACCGCTCGTCATCGTGGCCGTCTGCGTCGCCTACGTCGCCTCCGCACATCTCACGCCCGTGCCTCCGGAAGAGCCTCCGGCCCCGAGGAGGCTCCTGCGCCCGCCTGAGGCCGATCTACGAAAGGAGATCCCATGGCCGTCGTCGACGAGGAGAAGGAAGGGCAGCCCGCGTCCGCCCCTGTGGTCGAGCACTTCACCGCCTCCGAGCGCGCCGCGCACGGCCGCGCCGCGCGCGCGGAGTGCCCCCGCTCGAGCCACGCGGGCTTCGAGCTCGCGCCCGACCGCGACCCGGTCGCGATCCTCGAGGAGCAGGCGTCGTCCCGCGTACCGGAGCTCGTCCCGATCCGCTACGGCCGGATGCTCGCCTCGCCGTTCACGTTCTACCGCGGCGCCGCGGCGGTCATGGCGCACGACCTCGCGCGCGATGCCGCGCGCCGGGCTGCGGGCGCAGCTCTGCGGCGACGCCCACCTGTCGAACTTCGGCGGCTTCGCCTCGCCCGAGCGCAAGCTCGTCTTCGACCTCAACGACTTCGACGAGACGCTGCCCGGGCCGTTCGAGTGGGACGTCAAGCGGCTCGCGGCGAGCTTCGAGATCGCGGGCCGCGACCGCGACTTCACGGACGCCGAGCGCGCGCGAGCCGTCCTCGACGCTCGTCCGCTCGTACCGCGACTGCGATGCGCGAGCTTCGCGCGAGGCGCGAACCTCGACGTCTGGTACGCGCGCCTCGACGTCGAGACGATCGAGCGGAACCTCCGCGAGCAGCAGGCGAAGCGCCAGGCGGCGACTGGACGAAGGCGGCCGAGAAGGCACGCACCAAGGACAGCCTGAAGGCGTTCGCGAAGCTGACGCAGGATGGTCGACGGCGAGCCGCGCATCGTCTCGGACCCCCCGCTGATCGTGCCGGCTCGCCGACCTCGCCGAGGACGCGGGCATCCAGTTCGAGCGGCTCGAAGGCCTGATTCACGAGCTCTTCCGCGAGTACCGCGAGACGCTGCAGAGCGACCGTCGCCACCTGCTCGAGGAGTTCCGGATGGTCGACCTCGCGCGCAAGGTCGTCGGCGTCGGCAGCGTCGGCACGCGCTGCTGGATCGTCCTGCTGCTCGGCCGCGACGACGACGACCCGCTCTTCCTGCAGATCAAGGAGGCGCAGGCCGTCGGTGCTCGAGCCGTACCTCGGCAAGAGCGAGTACGAGCAACCACGGCCAGCGGGTCGTCGCGGGCCAGCGGCTGATGCAGGCGGCGAGCGACATCTTCCTCGGCTGGCTGCGCTCGACGGAGACGCTCGACGGCGCCGAGCGCGACTTCTACGTCCGCCAGCTCTGGGACTGGAAGTCGCTCGGTCGACCTCGACACGATCCTGCCCGAGGGCTCGAGCTCTACGGCGAGGTGTGCGGCTGGACGCTCGCGCGCGCCCACGCCCGCTCGGGCGACCGGATCGCGATCGCCTCCTATCTCGGCAAGAGCGACGGCTTCGACCGGGCGATCGCCGAGTTCGCCGACGCGTACGCCGACCAGAACGAGCGCGACCACGCCGCCCTGCGGCAGGCTGCGGACGAGGGCCGGATCGCCGTGCGGGACGGGCTCTAGCCCGCGCGGCGCTCCTGGGCCTGCAGCTCCTTCGCCTCCTCGGCACTGGCCAGGCCGATCGCGAGCAGGTCGTACGGCGCGATCATCCCGTCCGCGATGGCGATAGCCGCCGGCGCGCGCGATCGCGTCGCGCAGCGGCACCGCCCAGTGGTGCTCGAGCAGGATCAGGGCCGCGGCCGAGTCGTTCGGGATCTCCCCGATCACGTCCCACTCGACCTCGTCGCCGAACACCTCGAGCCCGTGCGCTGCAGCCTGCTCGGCGCCGATCTCGGCGGCGGCATGCATGCCCTCCTCGCCCGCGATGCCGAGACCGACGAGCGCCGCCACCTTGCTGCCGAGCTCGATCGCCTCCTCCCTCGTGAGGTTGCTGAGGTGCTGCACCTCGATCTCACCCTCGGCGTCCTTGTGGACGGCAAGCGCGTCGATCACGCGCACGGTGCCGCTCTCGCGGAGCTTCTCCAGCTCCCGGGCGATCTCGCCGTGGAACCCGGGGTTGTCGAACCCGAGCACGAGCAACTGGACCGGTCCGATTGCCATCGGTCTCTCCTCCCCGGCGACCAGCGACGTCGGTGACGCGACCAAGCGTGTCGCCATCGCCGGGTCTCCACCACGGCGTCGACACCTCGCGGCGCGAGCGCGGGACACGACGCCGCGCACCTCACCCCGGCGGGATGAGGCATCTCAGCCGAGGCTCCAGCGAGACTTCGCCGAGGTGAACGCCACCGGGGACACGATACGGACAGAGCCGGGCACGCCCACCTGCAGGACTCGTTCCGCACGCCGCGCTGGCTGCGCGACCTCGGCCGCAGCTCCTGGCTGCTGGTCGGCGCTGCTCGCGCTCCTCCTAGGGCTCGTCTGGCTGCTCGCCGAGACGTACACGATCGTCGGGCCGATGGTCTGCGCGCTGATCGTCGCGGTGGTCGCGATGCCCCTCGTCCGCATTCTCGACCGTCACATGCCGCGCGCGCTCGCGGCGGCGCTCGTGCTGCTCGCGGTCGCCGCCGTCACCGTCCTCATCGCGGTGATAGTCGTGGCCGGCATCACCGGCCAGAGCGCGGAGCTCTCGGCGGCAGGCCGCCGCCGGCGTCGACCGGCTCCAGAGCTGGCTGAAGAGCGCCGGAGTCGACTCCTCGAGCGCCTCGGGTGCCGCTACGACGGTGAAGTAGGCGGCGCCGCAGATCATCTCCACGCTCGTGCACGGAATCGTCCACGGCATCCGCGGGCTGGCGTCCGTCCTGTTCGGGATGTCGCTCGCCGCGCTCGGGACGTTCTTCCTGCTCAAGGACGGCCCAGCAATGCGCGACTGGGTCGACCGCCACGTCGGGCTGCCACGTCCTCTCGCGCGCACGATCAGCGGCGCGGTGATCACCTCGCTGCGCGGCTACTTCCACGGCGTCACGTTCGTCGCCGCCTTCAACGGCGTCATCGTGGGGATCGCCGCGCTCCTCCTCGACGTCCCGCTCGCCGGGACGATCGCCGTCGTCACCTTCGTGACGGCCTACGTCCCGTACCTCGGTGCGGTGGTCGCCGGGACGTTCGCGGTCCTGCTCGCGCTCGGCGCCCAGGGAACCGGGGTCGCCGTCGCGATGCTCGTGGTGGTCATCCTCGCCAACGGGCTGCTGCAGAACCTCGTCCAGCCGTTCGCGATGGGCTCCGCGCTCGATCTCAACCCGCTCATCGTGCTCGTGGTCGACGATCGGCGCCGGCTGCCTGTTCGGGATGCTCGGTCTCGTGCTCGCGGCTCCGCTCGTCTCGGCCGCCGTGCGGGTCGCGAAGGCGCTGACCACCCGCCCGAGCAAGCTCCCGAGGCGCCGGCGCCGCCCGAAGCGCGCGCAAGGCGACGCGCTGATCCCGACGGGATGATGCCCGCGCCCGCAGTGCCGGAATGAGGAGGCCCGATGTCAGCTGTGCGGCAGTCCGCCGCCACCGTCTTCCCGGACACCGCTGAGATTCCGGGTAACGTCCACGGCGCCCTCGACGAGCTGAACGTCCCGTGCTACGCGGTCGACCGCTACGGGATCATCCGCTGGATCAACGCCGCTGCGCACCGGCTCGTCGGCGACATTCGCGGGCGCCAGCAGTCGTCCGTGGTCGTGCCGGAGCAGGCGCGCGCGGCCAAGGAGTCGTTTCTCCGCAAGATGATGGGGACGGAGCAATCGACCGATGCCACGGTCGTCGTGGTCGAGCCCGGCGGCGAACGCGTCCAGGTCGAGATCAGCGCAGTCCCTCTCCGGGAGGGCGGCAGGATCGTCGGCGTCTTCGGCGTCGTCACGCACCGCGAGTCGGAGGCCGCTCCGAACGCCCACCCGCACCTGACGCCGCGCCAGAACGAGGTCCTGCACCTGCTCGCGCACGGGCGCTCGACCGCGCAGATCGCGGAGGAGCTCCACCTGAGCACCGACACCGTCCGCAACCACGTGCGACGGATGCTGCGCGCGCTCGACGCGCACTCCCGGATCGAGGCCCTCGCGGTCGCGCATCGCGAGGGGATTCTCCGCCGGGAGTGAACTTGACCAACCTGGACCACACGGGAGGCTCGGTCCCGGACCTACCGTGCAGGTCATGCGTTGCGTCGAGTGCGGCTGCGAGAAGGATCCCGACCAGCGGGGCTGGGTGACGGTGCTCTCTCCCTCGGGAGCGCTCCGCATCCACTACTGCCCCGACTGCATGGTCGACCTCGTCTCGCGCGCTACAGCCGCCGAGGACACCGACGACACCGCGGACGACGTCTAGCCGGCTTCGGGTCAGGCGACGACCGGCGCGGCCGGCCGGAACGTGCTCATCTCGTCCTGCCCCGGCTGCACGACGCCCCACATCGCCTCGGGAACCTGGTTCCAGACTCCCGCCACTTCGCCGAGCGGCTCGGACACGATGATCCGCGTCTCCTCGTCGAAGTCTTCGAGCCTCGGGTCGTCGGGATACATCGCCTTCAGCGTGTCGTAGAGAGTCGAGAAGTAGAGGGAGCGGGACCGGCCCTCGCTCGAGTAGCGGAACGCCCAGACCCGCTCGCCGTTCGTGGTCGCGATCGTGCCCTGGAACGGATACTTGACGCCGTGACGGTGCCCGATCTCCTCGACGAGGCCGATCGCGCGCTCGACTGCTCCGGGCGGGTCCTCCTCGAGGCCGAGCGTGAGCGCGACGTAGAACAGCACCTCGGAGTCGGTCGTGCCTTCGATCAGCGGGTAGAGCGTCGGATCGACTGCGAGCACGAGGTCGCGCTTGACCGTGAGCCAGTCGTTGATGACCCCGTTGTGCATCCAGAGCCACTTGCCGTAGTGGAACGGATGGCAGTTCGTCTGCTGCACCGGTGTCCCCGTCGTGGCGCGGATGTGCGCGAAGAAGAGATTCGACTCGACGTGGCCTGAGATCTCGCGCAGGTTGCGGTTGTTCCAGGCGGGCTCGGTGCTCGTGAAGACCCCAGGCTCGCCGGCGGCCGAGTACCAGCCGATGCCGAACCCGTCCCCGTTCGTCGGCTCCGCGCCGAGTCGCGACTTGAGACTCTGGTCGATCAGCGAGTACTCGCCCTGGAACAGCACCTTGTCCATCCGGACGGGCTTGCCGTAGTACGCGAGCCAGCGGCACATGGGGCGATTCTCCCGCCGCGGCTGCGGCCGGGCAGGGGTGCGCAGCCGACGGGAGCGGGCGTGCGTGCACGATGAGTGCGCCTACACCGACGTCTGAGGCGAGACGGAGGCTTCTTCGCGCCTTCCGGGCAATCGCCGCGTAAACCAGAACGAGAGAACGGCGAGGAACGCGACCGCAAGCATCGACGTCTTGAGCGCGTTGAGTTGCGCGTCGCCGTAGTCGGCCGTGACGGCGTCAGCCTCGGCCGGGCTCAACCCGGCGTCGAGCAGCGTCTGGTGCGCCTGCGTGGTTGTGACGATCGGGATCCCGTTCTCGGTTGCAGCTGCGACCTGGGTCTTCACGTCGGCCGACACGGCCGGGTTCTGCTGGATCCGCGAGTTGAACCCGTTCAGCAAGCCGAGCAGCAGCACCGAGCCGATCAACGCCGTGCCCAGGGACGCGCCGAGGTTCTGCGCCGTACCTTGGAGTCCACCGGCCTCGTTCGTCTCGTCCGGCGGGGCGGAAGACATGATCACGTTGCCGAGCTGTGACATGAGGAGCCCGGCGCCGATCCCGAAGAAGACGAGCGACACCGCGAAGGCCGTCCCGTTCAGGGTCACGTCGATCGTCCCGACGAGCACGAGCGCAGCGATCGCCATCGCGCCGAGGCCGGCCTGGACGACGGTCCGCGGCCCGAACCGCACCGCCACCTTCGGGCCGGTGAGCGCAGCGGCCAGCATCGAGATCGACATCGGGAAGAGGCGCTTGCCCGTCTCGAACGCGTCGAAGCCGAGCACGACCTGGAGGTACACCGGCAGCACGAAGAACGTGCCCATCACGATCAGCTGCTGCGCCGCGAGCGAGGTGAGGCCGGCGCGCAGGGTCTCGATCTTCAGCAGCGCGCGGTTGAGAAGCGTGCTCGCGCCGAGACGCTCGCGGCGCTCCTCATATGCCAAGAAGGATCCGAGCACAACGAACCCCCCGATGAGCAGGAACGGCACCAGGGAGAACCCGAACGGCGTGATCTCTTGGCCGTTGATCGTCGGCGCGGCGATCGGCTTGATCCAGCCCCAGGTGCTGCTCTTCAGGATCCCGAACACGATCAACCCGAGCGCGACCGCCGAGAGCGCGGCGCCGCCGTAGTCCAGCCTCGGCGGGTGCTCGGGCTTCGGCGCGCGCTTCATGCGCCGGTGGACGATGAGCACGGCGATCACCACCACGACCTCGCCGACGAAGACGTACCGCCAACTCCAGGTCGTCGTCACGTAGCCGCCGATCAGCGGGCCGGCCGCGATCGCCGCGCCCGCGGCGCCGCCGATCATCGAGTAGGCGAACGCACGCGCTTTGCCCTCGTAGTTCGCCGCGGTCAGCGCGGCGATCGCCGGGATCACCAACACCGCGCCAAGCCCCTCGATCCCCGACCAGCCGATCAGCAGCACCGTGAGATTCGGGCTGAGCGCCGTGATCAGAGAGCCGAGCCCGTACACGCCCAGGCCGAGGCCGAAGGCGCGGTCACGCCCGAGGATGTCGCCGAGCTTCGCTCCGACGAGCATGAACGCCGCCATCACGAGCGTGTACATCGTGATCGCGCTCTGCACACCAGTGACCGTCGTGTTCAGGTCGGCCACGATCTGCGAGATCGAGACGTTCATCACGCTCGAGTCCAGCACCATGATGAACTGGGCCGAGGCGAGAATGGTCAGCGGGAGCCACTTCCGCACTGCCCGACTCTACGTTCTTCGGCGCCGGCGCTGGCTCTGAACAGCGACGGCTACGGCCGGGTGCGCGCCGGCTCGGGCCGGTCCGGGGCGGCCTCGGGCGCCGGCTTGGGCGTCCGCTGCGGCACCGGGTCGCGGATCGGCTCGACGACGATCTTCTTCAGCGGCTTCCCGATCTCCATCACACGGGATCGCATCACCGCCCGCCGTCGCCTGCCAGGAGGCGCGCACGCCCACGACAGGCAGGTGCACTCGACGCGCATTAGCGTCCCCCGAATGGACAGGGCATCCCAGCCGGAGGTCCGCGTGCAACGGAAGCCCTGGCGCGTGATCTTTCGCGTGCTGCTCCTGCTCGCGACGGCCGTCTCGCTCTACTTCCTCTTCCCGAGCCTCGTCGATCTCTTCACGCAGTGGCACTCTCTCGCCGACCTCGAGCCGCAGTGGATCCTTCTGGCAGTCGTCTTCGAGGCGGCGAGCGTCACGGCGCTCTGGGAGGTGCAGCGGATCGCGCTGCGCACGCCGAGCTGGTTCGCCGTGGGGACGTCGCAGCTCGCCGGCAACGCCGCGGGCAACGTGATTCCGGGCGGGGCCGCCACCGCCGGGGCCTTCTCCTACCGGCTGCTCGTCCGCGCGGGCGTTCGGCGCGACGACGTGGCCGCAGGGCTGGCCGCCGTCTCGATCTCGAACACGACCACGATCCTCGCCTTCCCGGTGCTCGCCCTGCCCGCGATACTCGGCGGCCTCCAGGCGCCGCACGGGCTGCTCACGACCGCCTACATCGGGGCAGGCGCGTTCGTGCTCGCGGTCCTCGCCGGGCTCGCCGCGTTCCTCTGGGACCGGCCGCTGCAAGTGGTCGGGCGCGCGGTCGACGCCGTCCTCCGCCTGCTTCCCGGCAAGCGCGACGCGCACGGCTCCGGCGGCTTCTTCGCGCCTTCCGGGCAACCGCCGCGTAAACCAGAACGAGAGCACGGCGAGGAACGCGACCGCAAGCATCGCCGTCTTGAGCGCGTTGAGTTGCGCGTCGCCGTAGTCGGCCGTGACGGCGTCCGCATCGGCCGGGCTCAACCCGGCGTCGAGCAGCGTCTGATGCGCCTGCGTGGTCGTGACGATCGGGATCCCGTCCTCGGTTGCCGCTGCGATCTGGGTCTTCGCATCGGCCGACACGGCCGGGTTCTGCTGGATCCGTGAGTTGAACCCGTTCAGCAGTCCGAGCAGCAGCACCGAGCCGATCAACGCCGTGCCCAGAGACGCGCCGAGGTTCTGCGCCGTGCCCTGGAGCCCACCGGCCTCGTTCGTCTCGTCCGGCGGGGCGGAGGACATGATCACGTTGCCGAGTTGTGACATGAGGAGCCCGGCGCCGATCCCGAAGAAGACGAGCGACACCGCGAAGGCCGTCCCGTTCAGCTTCACGTCGATCGTCCCGACGAGCACGAGCGCAGCGATCGCCATCGCGGCGAGGCCGGCCTGGACGACGGTCCGCGGCCCGAACCGCACCGCCACCTTCGGGCCGGTGAGCGCAGCGGCCAGCATCGAGATCGACATCGGGAAGAGGCGCTTGCCCGTCTCGAACGCGTCGAAGCCGAGCACGACCTGGAGGTACACCGGCAGCACGAAGAACGTGCCCATCACGATCAGCTGCTGCGCCGCGAGCGAGGTGAGGCCGGCGCGCAGGGTCTCGATCTTCAGCAGCGCGCGGTTGAGAAGCGTGCTCTTGCCGAGACGCTCGCGGCGCTCTTCGTATGCCAAGAAGGATCCGAGCACGACGAAGCCCCCGATGAGCAGGAACGGCACGAGGGAGAACCCGAGCGGCGTGATCTCGTGGCCGCTGATCGTCGGCGCGGCGATCGGCTTGATCCAGCCCCAGGTGCTGCTCTTCAGGATCCCGAACACGATCAACCCGAGCGCGACCGCCGAGAGCGCGGCGCCGCCGTAGTCCAGCCTCGGCGGATGCTCGGGCTTGGGCGCGCGCTTCATGCGCCGGTGGACGATGAGCACCGCGATCACCACCACGACCTCGCCGACGAAGACGTACCGCCAGCTCCAGGTCGTCGTCACGTAGCCGCCGATCAGCGGGCCGGCCGCGATCGCCGCGCCCGCGGCGCCGCCGATCATCGAGTAGGCGAACGCGCGCGCCTTGCCCTCGTAGTTCGCCGCCGTCAGCGCCGCGATCGCCGGGATCACCAACACCGCGCCGAGCCCCTCGATCCCCGACCAGCCGATCAGCAGCACCGTGAGGTTCGGGCTGAGCGCCGTGGTCAGCGAGCCGAGCCCGTACACGGCCAGTCCCAGGCCGAAGGCTCGGTCACGCCCCAGGATGTCGCCGAGCTTCGCGCCGACGAGCATGAAGGCCGCCATCACGAGCGTGTACATCGTGATCGCGCTCTGCACACCGGTGACCGTCGTGTTCAGGTCGGCCACGATCTGCGAGATCGAGACGTTCATCACGCTCGAGTCCAGCACCATGATGAACTGGGCCGAGGCGAGAATGGTCAGCGGGAGCCACTTGCGCACTGCCCGACTCTACGTTCTTCGGTGCCGGCGCTGGCTCTGAACAGCGACGGCTACGGCCGGGTGCGCGCCGGCTCGGGCCGGTCCGGGGCGGGCTCGGGCGCCGGCTTGGGCGTCCGCTCCGGAACCGGGTCGCGGATCGGCTCGACGACGATCTTCTTCAGCGGCTTCCCGATCTCCATCACACGGGATCGCACCACCGCCCGCCGCCGCCTGCCAGGAGGCGCGCACGCCCACGGCAGGCAGGTGCACTCGACGCGCATTAGCGTCCCCCGGATGGACACGGCATCCCAGCCGGAGGTCCGCGTGCAACGGAAGCCCTGGCGCGTGATCTTTCGCGTGCTGCTCCTGCTCGCGACGGCCGTCTCGCTCTACTTCCTCTTCCCGAGCCTCGTCGATCTCTTCACGCAGTGGCACTCTCTCGCCGACCTCGAGCCGCAGTGGATCCTTCTGGCAGTCGTCTTCGAGGCGGCGAGCGTCACGGCGCTCTGGGAGGTGCAGCGGATCGCGCTGCGCACGCCGAGCTGGTTCGCCGTGGGGACGTCGCAGCTCGCCGGCAACGCCGCGGGCAACGTGATCCCCGGCGGGGCAGCCACCGCCGGGGCCTTCGCCTACCGGCTGCTCGTCCGCGCGGGCGTTCGGCGCGACGACGTGGCCGCCGGGCTGGCCGCCGTCTCGATCTCGAACACGACCACGATCCTCGCCTTCCCGGTGCTCGCCCTGCCCGCGATACTCGGCGGCCTGCAGGCGCCGCACGGGCTGCTCACGACCGCCTACATCGGGGCAGGCGCGTTCGTGCTCGCGGTCCTCGCCGGGCTCGCCGCGTTCCTCTGGGACCGGCCGCTGCAAGTGGTCGGGCGCGCGGTCGACGCCGTCCTCCGCCTGCTTCCCGGCAAGCGCGACGCGCACGGCTCCGGCGAGCGGCTCCTTGCGCAGCGTGACGGGTTGCGGGCTGCCTTCGGCGCACGGTGGCCCTTCGCCCTCTGTGCGATCGTCGCCAAGCCGGGCTTCGACTACCTCGGCCTCCTCTGCTGTCTCGCCGCGGTCGGCGCCCGGCCGAATCCCTCGCTCGTCGTGCTCGCCTACTCGGGCTCGATGCTGCTGACGCTGATCCCCTTCACGCCGGGCGGGCTCGGCTTCGTCGAGGCCGGGCTCACGGGACTGCTGACGCTCGCCGGGACGACCGCGCACCAGGCCGTCGTGGCGACGCTCGCGTACCGGCTGCTGGTGTTCTGGCTCCCGTTGCCGCTCGGCGGGATCGCGTACCTGCTCCACCGGCGCCGCTACGGGACCGCGGGCGCGTCGGCGTCGGCGACCTCGCCGTAGGCTGCGAGCCCCTCGCGGACAAGTGCCGCGTCGCCGGCCTTGACGAGCGCGCACAGCAGCGCTCCTCCCGGCGCGAGCGACTCGCCGAGCTCGCGCAGGCGCGCGTCGGGGACGCCGGTGTCGCGAGCGCCCCAGACCCCGCCGCCGAGCATGCCGAGGAGCGCGCCGCCGATCGGGCCCCCGAGCAGCATCCCCGCGACGAACCCGACCGTCCCGCCGGCCACGACGCCTTCCCCGGCGGCGACCTGGTGGGTCTGGCGCAGCTCCACGCGGCCGCTCTCCAACCGGGTGACGACGGCGGCGTCGAGGATCGCGGCGTCGAGCCCGCGGATCGCCTCCAGCGCGCGCTCCGCGTCTGAGCGCGAGGCGCACGAGACGACGACGAGGCGATCCGGGTCGGCCACGCCGATCAGCGTCCCACCGCCGCGCTCGGGCAGGCACGGGTGCCGGCCTCACGCCGCAGGCGTGGGCGCCTGCTGTGACCCGGGCCCTGCGGCGCAGAGAATCCGGGCGGATGGGAAACATGTCCTCGCTTCAGCTCGCAGCGGCGTTCGCCGTCACCTCGTTCGCCGGGGCGCTGATGTTCTTCCAGGGCCTCGCGGCGAACCTCCTCGAGCGGCGGCGGCCAACCCGCTGCCGCGCCTGCGGCGGCATCGCGGGCCGAACCTGCACCTGCGACCGCGGCGACTGATCTCCAAGAAGCGAGGAGCCCCGGACGCGTCGGCGTCAGGGGCTCCACGAAGAGCGATCAGGCGTGGAGGTTCACTCCATCTTTCTCCCGCCGTAAACCGCCAGCGCATAGATCACGAGGATGTCGAGGGTGAAGACCATCAGCGACCAGAACGGGTACGACTGGATGCCCCCGAATTGCGCGAACGCGTTCAGGCCGGCCGCGAAGATCCCGAACCAGCGCGCGAACCCCGATCCGCTGAACACGCCCATGGCGGCAACGATGAGAAGCACGCCGACGATGAGCGTGATCCAGCCCCAGGTGCGCAGGTCGCTGAACACGTAGTGGGCGTTGGCGGAGTAGAAGCTCGCCTTCGACAGCGCCCCGATGCCGTTGAAAATGCTGAGGATGCCGGCGAGCCCGAGCATGGTCGCCGCGAAGAGCAGCCAGCCGAAGCCCCTCTCCTCATCGAACTCGTACGCGTCGTCACGGGTGACGGTAGCCACTGCTTTTCCTCCTTGGGACAGGTCGGCGAGAAAGTTCGGCGGGAACGTGGCATCTCCTCTGTCGCGCGCCCAGACTGCCCGTGCGAAACGGCACGGGGTGCGCACGCCCCTCCTCCGCTCCTTTCACCCACTTGTGACGACGCCCGGCCGCCGTCGCCGCGCGACGCTGGCGGAAAGAGGAGGAACAGATGTCATCTCCCACGACTGCGCCGCCCGGCTTCTCGAACGACGACCTCGTGCAGCTGCTCGACCTGCTCAAGGGAGCCGACAGTGTCGAGCTGAAGCTGACGGTGCCGGAGCCGCACCAGCGGTCGACCGTGGCGGCGCTCGAGCTCGATCCGCTCGAGGCGCAGATCCGCCAGGTCTTCTTCTTCGACACGCCCGAGCTCGATCTCGACGCCCACGGCGTCGTCGTCCGCGCGAGACGCATCCAGGGCAGGGGCGGCGACTCGATCGTCAAGCTCCGCCCGGTCGTGCCGAGCGAGCTGCCCGCGGAGTTGCGGCGTTCCGGCGCCTTCCGCGTCGAGGTGGACGCGCTTCCCGGCGGGTTCGTCTGCTCCGGAACGCTCAAGGGCTCGCCCGACGCGGACGACGTGCGCCTCGCGGCGCAGGGGGCGCTCCCTCTGCGGAAGCTCTTCTCGAAAGAGCAGCGGCAGCTGTTCGCCGCGCACGCGCCGCAGGGGATCGGCCTCGACGACCTCACCGTCCTCGGGCCGATCTTCGTCCTCAAGCTGCGCCTCGTCCCGCCGGGTCTCGGGCGCAAGCTCGTGGCGGAGATGTGGCTCTACCCGGACGGCTCCCGCATCCTCGAGCTGTCGACGCGCGCTGCGACGAACGAGGCGTTCCAGGTCGCGGCCGAGACGCGTGCCTTCCTCGTCGAGCACGGGGTCGATCTCTCGGGTGAGCAGGAGACGAAGACCCGCAAGGCGCTCGAGTACTTCGCACGAGAGCGAGCCAAGGAGAAGTCCTGAGCAGCGGAGTACCTGCCGTCCCGGGGGCCGCGAGCGTTGCCGGAATCGTCCCTCGCTGGGAGTGGCGCACCTTCGGCGAGAGCTTCGGCGCCGCCGAGGGCCTCCTCGACCTGCGCGAGGCCGAGCGCGTGCAGGAGAGCGACGAGCTCTACCTGCTCTCGCAGGAGAGCGACGCCTCCGTCAAGGTCCGCGACGGCCTGATGGACGTGAAGCGGCTCGAAGCCGTCGACGGCAACGGGCTCGAGCAGTGGCGTCCCGTGCTCAAGGGCCTCTTCCCGCTCGGCGCCGACGACCTCCGGACCGTGCTGGGCGCGCTCGGGGTCTCGGTCCCGGAGCTCACGCGCGAGGCCTACACGCTCGAGCAGCTGGTGGACGAGGTGGTTGGAGCGAGCCCGGCTCTCGCCGCGGTGGCCGTGCACAAGCGGCGCGTCCACTACCGACTCGGCGACTGCATGGCCGAGCTGTCGGAGGTGACGGCAGGTACCCGCTCGGCCCGGACGATCGCCGTCGAGGCCGAGGATCCCGAGCTCGTCGCCGCCACGGTGCGAGAGCTGCAGCTCGCCGAGCGGCCGAACGTCTGCCTCGCACGAGGGCTCAAGACCATGCTGGGTCTCGAGCCCGTGCGCTTCGCCGTGATCGACGTCGGCACCAACTCCGTCAAGCTCCACGTCGGCGAGCGCCGTGCGGACGGCAGCTGGCAAACGGTGGCCGACCGGGCCGAGGTCACGAGGCTCGGCGAGGGGCTGCAAGACACCGGGTCGCTCCAGCCGGAGCCGCTGCGGAGGACCGCGGATGCCGTCGTCGGCATGGTCGAGGAGGCTCGGCGGGCGGGTGCAGCAGAGATCGCCGCCGTCGCGACCGCCGGGATGCGTCTCGCCGGGAACTCCGCCGAGCTCGTCGAGGCCGTGCGCGAGCGCTGCGGGGTCGGCATCGAGGTGATCTCCGGCGAGGAGGAGGCCCGGCTCGCGTACCTCGCGGCGACGTCGGCGCTCGACGTCGGCCGGGAGTCGCTCGTCGTCTTCGATACCGGCGGCGGCAGCTCCGAGTTCACGTTCGGCCGGGCCGGCCGGGTGGAAGAGCGCTTCAGCGTCGACGTCGGAGCCGCGCGGTACACGGAGCGCTTCGGCCTCGACGGCGTCGTCCCGGACGAGGGGATGGCGCAGGCGCTCCGGGCGATCGCGGCCGACCTCGCGCCACTCGACGGGCGGCAGCGACCGGCCGCGCTCGTCGGCCTGGGCGGCGCCCTCACGAACCTCGCCGCCGTCCGGCACCGCCTCGCCGAGTACGACCCCGACGTCGTCCAGGGAACGGTGCTCGACCGGGCCGAGATCGACCGCCAGATCGACCTCTACCGAAGCCGAACGGCCGAGCGGCGGCGGGCGATCGTCGGCCTCCAGCCGAAGCGGGCGGAAGTGATCCTCGCCGGCGCGTGCATCGTCCGGACGGTGCTCGACAAGCTGCACTGCGACGAGCTCACGGTCAGCGACCGCGGCCTCCGCCACGGCCTGCTCGTCGAGCGGTTCAGTGCAGGACTGCGGCCTTGAGCAGGACGACGAGCAGGCCGATCCCCACGTTCGCAGACACCGCCATCAGCATGCCCGCGGAACCGAGCCGCTCGATTCGCGCATAGCGCACCCCTTCTACGGCGAGGATGGCGAGCCCCAACGCGATGGCCAGCCAGATCGAGGCGGTCTCGTCGAAGAGGCCCAGGGCCCCGAGTGTGAGCGCGATGGTCGGCGGAATGGCCGCGAGCAGGATCCCCAGCTCCCGTACTGCGAGCGACCAGACCCGGGCGCCGTCCAGGCGGCGGTCCTCCGAGATGCTCTCGGAGATGGCGTGGGTGTAGAGGTGGGCGATCCAGAGGACGACCGCGGTCGACGCGACGAGCTCTTCGACCGTCCACGGGCTGTCCGGAAAGGCCCGGCCGTACACCGCGACCGTGGCCATCGCCGTGATCGTCCCGAAGACGGTGCTCGCGATCCTGTCGTCGACGCCGAGGACGAGGTGCGCGGCCCTGTGCGCTGTACGCGGCTTGGGAGGTTCAGCGGTCTCCATCGTCTCGGGAGTCATCTATCGCTGCTATTCCTGCTCCGGAGGCGACGACGCCCCTTCTTGTCGCTTGCGCTCGGCACGCCTTCTCCACCACCAGACAAGGGCCGCGACGACGAGCGCGGTCGCAAGAATCGCGAACGCGATCCAGCCCCACGGCGTGGTGCTCGGCGGTTCCTCCTGACTGGCGGACGCCACTGCCGCGCCTGCCGCGGCTGCGGCGGCGGGGCTCGCAGTCGTCGTGACCACGGTGGTGGCGGGAAGGTTCTCCGTAGTTGCGGGCAGCGTCTCGGTGGTCACGGGCAGAGTTTGGGTCTGCGTGACGGTGACGGTTCTGGCCGGAAGAGTTTCGGTCGCGCCCGGGAACGTCTCTGTCACCGTGGCCACCGGGATTCCCGGCGCCTCGGTCGTCGTCTGGATCGACGTCGTCGTCTGCGTCCCGGCCCCCGGCGAAGTCGTCGCGGCCGGGCGGGTGAGGCCCGGGAGCGACGACGTGATCGCAGTCGAAAGCGCGCCGTTTCCCCCGCCCCCGCAGCCGGCCGTCGCGACCGCGACGGCGACGCCGAAGACACCCGCCGTCGCATAGGCGGCGCCGGCGAGAAGTCGTCTCCCGGACATCCACGATCGACGCTACGCGCGAGGCACACGCCCAACATCGTCCTCTCCGGGTGATGCCCGGCCGGGGTGCCGAGCGGACCATCGAGCCGTGGCCGATCCTCCCGGCACCACTACGCACACCTTCACCGACGAGCTGGCAAAGAGCACGATCACCTCGAGCATGCCACTGCGGTGCGACTTCCTCCTCACCGACGTCTGGGTCTCGATGGGCGAGCCGCCCGAGGCGTGGAAGGAGCGAATCGAGCTCCTGACGCCGTACCAGATCAACGCCGAGACGATGAAGCTCACCGGCAACCCCGATACCAAGTTCATGCACTGCCTACCGGCCTTCCACAACACCGACACGCAGGTCGGCAAGGAGCTGTACGAGAAGTACGGCCTCGAGGCGCTCGAGGTGACCGAAGAGGTCTTCGAGTCGCCCGCGTCGATCGTGTTCGACGAGGCGGAGAACCGGCTGCACACGATCAAGGCGGTCATGGTCGCGACCCTCGGAAGCCGTTGACGATGCGCGTCGTCGTCGCACTCGGAGGCAACGCGCTCCTGCGCCGGGGCGAGCCTCTGACGGCAGAGAACCAGCGTGCGAACGCCCGGACCGCCTGCAGCGCGCTGGCACCGCTCGCGCGCGACCACGAGCTCGTGATCGCACACGGCAACGGGCCGCAGGTGGGCCTGCTCGCGCTCCAGGGCTCGGCCTACAAGGACGTCGAGGTCTACCCGCTCGACGTCCTCGACGCGCAGACCGAGGGCCAGATCGGCTACATCCTCGAGCAGGAGCTTGGAAACGCGCTCCCGTTCGAGAAGCACATCGCGACGCTGCTGACGATGATCGAGGTCGACCGGAACGACCCCGCCTTCGCGAACCCGACGAAGCCGATCGGGCCGATGTACACGAAGGAAGAGGCCGACGCCCTCGCCGGTGAGAGAGGGTGGACGTTCAAGCCGGACGCGGACGGGTTCCGCCGCGTGGTGCCCTCGCCGCTGCCGCAGCGGATCTTCGGCATCCCCGCGATCCGGACGCTGCTCGAGCGGGACTGGATCGTGATCTGCTCCGGCGGCGGCGGCATCCCGACCCGCTACACCGACGAGCCTGCGGTTCCCGGTCGGCGGCTGGAGGGCGTCGAGGCGGTGATCGACAAGGACCTCGCGAGCGCATTGCTCGCCGCGGACCTCGCAGCAGACGCGCTCCTGATCGCGACCGACGTCGACGCCGTCTATGCGGACTGGGGCACCCCGGACCAGCACCCGATCCGGCATACGACGCCGGCCGAGCTGGCGGCCGGCGACTTCGCCGAGGGTTCGATGGGTCCCAAGGTCCGCGCGGCCTGCATGTTCGTCGAGAAGACCGGAGGCACCGCCGCGATCGGCTCGATCGCGGAGATCGAGAAGTTGCTGCACGGCGAGGCCGGCACCACGGTCGCGCCTGCGGCGGTACCGACCACCTAGGAGGAGACAGCGATGGCGACGACAGCAGCACCCGCCCCTGCCCAGACCGAGGACAAGCAGTGGTTCGCGCTCGAGGGTGACGCCGTCGCCGGCGAGCTCGGCGTCGACACGCACGCCGGGCTATCGCCGACCGAGGCCGCCACGCGGCTCGAGAAGTACGGCGCGAACGCCTTCGTGGCCGCGGAGACCGAGCCGCGCTGGCGTGCGTTCGTGCGTCAGTACCGCGACCCGATGCAGATCGTCCTGCTCGTCGCCGGGATCGGCAGCATCTGGCCCCTGCACGAGCTCGGCACCGGCCTCGTCCTGCTCTTCCTCACGCTGTTCAACGCCGTCCTCGGTCTCAACCAGGAGGGGAAGGCCGCCGCCGCCGTCGCGGCGCTGCAGAAGATGATGATCGTCAAGGCGAAGGTACGCCGCGGCGGAGAGCTGATCGAGGTGCCGGCGGAGCAGCTCGTTCCGGGCGACATCGTCGCGATCGAGGCCGGCGACGTCGTGCCCGCGGACGGGCGTCTGCTGAAGGCGGCGACGCTCGAGGTCGCCGAGTCGGCCCTGACCGGCGAGAGCATGCCGGTGTCGAAGGGCATCGAGACCGTCACGCAGGCCGACGCGCCGCTCGGCGACCGGACCGACATGGTCTACATGAACACCAACGTGACGAGGGGCGCGGGCGAGCTCGTCGTCACCACGACCGGGATGTCGACCGAGGTCGGCCACATCTCGAACATGCTGTCCCAGGAGGACGAGTCCGCCTCGCCGCTGACGAAGCAGCTGAACAAGCTGACGAGCCAGATCCTCGTCATCTCCGGCACGGCCCTGGTCATCTCGATCGCGCTCAACATGTCGCGCGGCGAGAGCTTCAAGACCGTCTTCCTCGCTGCGATCGCGTTCGCCATCGCGGCGATCCCGACCGGCCTACCCGCCGTGGTGACCGCGATTCTCTCGATGGGCACGCAGACGCTCGCGAAGGCGAACGCCATCATGAAGCGGCTGCGCTCCACGGAGACGCTCGGCTCGACCTCCGCCATCAACTCCGACAAGACCGGGACGCTGACGCTCAACCAGATGACCGCGGTGGAGCTGACGATCCCGGGTCGCCGCTACTCGATCGACGGCACCGGCTACTCGACCCAGGGCGTGATCAAGAAGGTCGCGGGACAGCCGGACGTCGACCTCGAGCAGTTCATGCAGCCGCTCGTGCTCGCCTGCGACGCGGTCGTCCACGACGGCGAGCTGATCGGGGACCCGACCGAGGGCGCCCTCGTCGTGCTCGGCGAGAAGGGCGGGCTCGCCGCCGTCGCGACCCGCGAGACGTATCCGCGGGTCGCGGAGCTGCCGTTCGACACCGCGTACAAGCTGATGGCGACCTTCCACCGGATGAAGGACGAGTCGGGCCGCGACGTCGTCCGCTGCTTCGTCAAGGGCGCGCCCGACCAGCTGCTCGCCCGCGCGACGCAGACGCTCGCGCCCGGACGACCTCCACCTGATCGACGCCGACGCCGGGTACAAGGAGCGCTACGAGGCCGAGAACGAGCGTCTCGGCGAGCAGGGCCTCCGCGTCCTTGCGACCGGACGGAAGGACTTCGACCCGGCGTCGTTCGACCCGAACGCCGATCTCCTCCCGTTGCTGGACGGGCTGACGGCGCTGGCGCTCGTGGGCATCGTCGACCCGCCGCGGCCGACGGCGAAGGACGCGATCGCGATCGCCCATTCCGCCGGGATCCAGGTGCGCATGATCACCGGCGACCACGCGGTCACCGCGGCAGCGATCGCGACGAACCTCGGCATCACCGGCCGCGCGATCACCGGCGCGGAGTTCGCCGCCATGAGCGACGACGAGCTGCTCGCGCAGATCGACGAGATCGGCGTGATCGCGCGCGTGACGCCGGAGGACAAGGTGCGGCTCGTCGACACGCTGAGGCGGAAGGGGCACATCGTCGCCATGACCGGAGACGGGGTGAACGACGCGCCCGCGCTCAAGCGCGCCGACATCGGGATCGCGATGGGGATCACCGGCACCGAGGTCTCGAAGGAAGCCGCGGCGATGATCCTCACCGACGACAACTTCGCCACGATCGTCCGCGCGGTCGAGCTCGGCCGCGGCCTCTACGACAACCTGACCAAGTACATCCGCTTCCAGATGGGCGTGCTGTTCGGCCTCGTCTTCACCTTCCTCGGCGTCGCCATCGGCAACATCGTCGGCGGCGTCGCGTTCGTCCCGCTGCAGACGCTGTGGATCAACTTCTCGACGCAGGTCTTCCAGGCGGTCGGGCTCGGCTACGGCGAGCACGCCGAGGGCTTGATGAAGCGGAAGCCGCGCGACCCGGAGGCACAGATCCTGCCGCGCCCGAAGCTGCTCTGGCTCGCGCTCGTCGGGGGCGTGATGGGCGCCGCCACGATCGGCGTCCTCGCCTGGGCCGACAGCCGGTACACGACGGAGATCGCGCGCACCATGGGGATGACCTCGTTCGCGATCGCGAACCTCTTCTATTCGTTCTGCGAGCGCGACGAGCGGATGTCGGTCTTCAGCCTCGACGTCCTCCGCGACCGGAAGTTCCTCATGTTCTCGGGCGCGTCGGCACTCGCGATCATCCTCGCTCCGCAGCTGAACCTGCTCAACCGGATCCTCCAGACCACGCCGCTCACGCTGCACCAGTGGCTGATCTGCATCGTCGCCGCGCTCGCCGCGGTCGTGCTGACCGAGATCCGGAAGTTCATGCTGCGGCGCAGGGAGACGGAGACGAGCGCGCCGCTAGGCGAGGTCTAACCGCTCGAGCGAGCGTCGCGCGACGCCGTGGAGCAACTGGGAGAGCACCCAGCCCACGATGAACCCCCCGCGGAGGATCGCCCACGAAGGGAAGATCAGCACCTGTTCGACCGACGTCGCCCTCCCGGTAGCCCTTGGCGAGCCAGGCGACCACTCGCCCCACCCACCTCGTGGGGGCGTAGACGACACGGAACGGGAGATAGGCGAGCGTGGTGACCATCGGATTTGAAGGATGTCGTCACCAGGTGCTCTCCCTTCAAACCCATTTGGGTCATTTCGCGTCGCTGACCGCATTCACCCGGATGGGACGATGCCGCTCACGCAGCCCGGCGGGACAGTGAAGCCGTGGCAGCCCCGACTGCGAAAGCCGCTGCACCGCTCAGCCGCAAGCGTCGAATCGTCATCTGGGCGCTCGTCGTGCTCGCATCCGTCCTCGCAGTCGTCTCGATCCTGACGACCTGGGTGAACCGGCAGATGCTCGACAACACGGCCTGGAACAAGGCGACGACCCAGATCGTCCAGGACCCGGAGGTGCAGACGGCGATCGCGACCTACACGATCGACCAGCTGTACGAGAACATCGACGTCGGCAAGGCGCTCTCGCAGCGGCTCCCGCCGAACCTCAAGCAGCTCGGCCCGCCGCTCGCCGGCGCGCTCGAGCAGCCGGCGACGCAGGGCGTGGCGAAGCTCCTGACGCGGCCGCGCGTGCAGCAGCTCTTCATCCGGTCGAGCGCGATCGCCCACGAGAAGCTCGTGAACGTGCTCGAGAACAAGACCGGCCACGGGATCTCGACGGGGAACGGCGTGGTCACGCTCGACATCCACCAGATGATCACGGAGATCGGCACCGAGCTCGGGCTCCCGCCGGACGCGCTCGCGAAGCTGCCGGCGAAGGCCGGCACGGTCACGCTGATGAAGTCGAACCAGCTCTCTGCCGCGCAGGCCGGCGTCCAGGCCGTACGCGTCTTGAGCGTCTGGCTGCTCGTCGCAGTGCTCGTGCTCTACGGGCTCGCGATCTATCTCGCGCGCGGCGCCAGGCGGGCGACGCTGCGCAACGCGGGCATCGGGTTTGCGCTCGTGGGGCTCCTCGTTCTCGTGATCCGGCACCTGCTCAACAACTACATCACGAGCTCGCTCGCATCCCCCGGGTACGAGCACGCAACGCACCGGCTGTACCTGATCGGGACGTCGATCCTCGGCCAGATCGGCGCGGCGGCGCTTCTCTACGGCGCGATCGCGGCGCTCGGAGCGGTGTTCGCAGGGCCGACGGAGCCCGCGATCTGGTTGCGCCGGAAGCTCGCCCCGGCGCTGAACGAGCGGCAGGGGATCGTCTGGGGAGGCGTCGGCTTCGTCTACCTGCTCCTCGTCCTGTGGGGCGGGACGCACGCCCTGCGCGTCTGGTGGGGCATCCTGCTCCTCGGCGGCCTGATCGCGATCGGCGTCGTCGCCCTGCGTCGCCAGACCCTGACCGAGTTCCCGCCGGGACCGCAGCTCGAGCCGGCGCCTGCGGACGCGGCGCGCCTCGACAACCGGCGAGCTCGCCCGGCTGCAGGAGCTGCACGAAGCTGGCACGATCAACGACGAAGAGTTCGTCGAGCGCGCGAAGAAGATCGCGCCCACGTAGGAAGAGAGGTCCTCGGCATGCAAGCAGAGGTGGCGGGCGCGTACGAGGCAGTCGAGGAGAGCGGCGACCCGCTCTGGTGGATCCTGCTCGTGACGGGGTCGCTGTGGGTGATCTTCGCCCTCGTCGTCTTCCAGTTCGACTACACCACCGTGTCGGCGCTGTCCATCCTGCTCGGAACGGTCTGCATGGCCGCAGGATTGTTCGAGGCAGTGGCGGCGGCCGGCACGCACGGCTGGTGGCGAGCGATTCACGTCGGGCTCGCGGTCGTGTTCGCGGCGATCGGCACCGCCGCCTACATCCACCCCGAGAACACGTTCAAGGCGCTGGCCTCGATCTTCGCCTTCTACCTCCTCCTGCGCGGGATCTTCGACATCGTCTTCGCGCTCCTCGTCCGCCCCGCCGAGCTCTGGTGGGCCGGGCTCGTCTCGGGCGTGGTGCTGATCTTGCTCGCCTTCTGGGCGGCCGGCGACTTCGGGCACAAGGCGTTCCTGCTCGTCGTCTGGGTCGGCGCCTCGGCACTCGCGCACGGCGTCGTCCAGCTCGTGACCGCGTTCCGCCTGCGGCCGCACGGCCCGACAGCTACCTGAGCGTGATCTCCGACGCGCGCTCGACGGCCTCGTGCCGGGACGAGACGCCGAGCTTGCGGTAGATCGCCTTCGTGTGGCTGTGCACGGTGTTGAAGGAAACGCCGAGCTCCTGGGCGATCTCGCGCTTCGAGCGTCCCTGAGCGAGCAGCCCCAGCACCGTCCGCTCGCGCGGGGTGAGCTCGTCGTGGCCGCCGACCGTCGGCCGCGGTAGCGCGGCGCGCGTCGCGGCCGCGAGCCTGTCCGGCAGCACGCCGGGATCCGCGCAGGCGCCGAGCAGCTGCCGCGCCTCGGCGAGGAGAGCTCCCGCGGCGCGACGGCCCTGCTCGCGCGCGACGACGGGCGCGGCCACCACGAGCGCGTCCGCCGTCTCGAGCGGGTGCCCCCATACCCGTCGGAGCCGGATGCCTCGCTCGAGCGGGGCCAGCGCGGCCGGGCCGGAGCCGTTGGCCGCGGCGACGGCGCCTCGCGCCGTCGAGACCATGCCCAGCTCTGGAAGGCCGTCGAGCCCCCGCTCGGCCATGAGGTGCTCCGCCGCCTCGACCTCCTCCTCCGCCGCAGTCGAGGTCCCCGCTCTCGAGGTGGATGCGGGCAAGCACCGCGAGCGCACAGATCTCGACCAGTTGCGGCCCGTCGAGCGCGTCGGTGAGCGCGGCAGCCGCGGCCTCGCGGTCCCCGCTCCACCAGGCTGCCCAGCCGAGCGCCCACGCTGCGAGCGCCCGCCGGGAACCGTGGCGCTCGGTCCGCCAGGCGCGGCGGGCGAGCGTCAGCCCCTGGCCGACGTCGTCCCATGGCAGCGCCGCTCGGGCGAGAACGCAGGAGCGGACGACGGTCGGCCGGAGGCCGATAGGGGCTGCGGCGAGCGCCAGATCGAGCCACCGCTCGCTCTCCTGGCGCCGGCCGTCGAGCCGCAGCAGCCACCCACGTGCGAGCGCGAGGCGCGCGTCGTTGCCTCCCTGGGGAAGACGCTCGAGCCAGTCCAACACCTGCGCCTGCCGTCCGCGGTTGGCGACGCGCTCCCAGATCGCCGCGACGGCCTGGCAGGCGGCAGCGGTGTCGCCGCACGCGAGCAGGTGCTCGACGGCCTCCTCTTCCCGGCCGGCCGCACGCTCGGCGGCCGCGGCGCGCCGATGCAGCCTGGACGCGAGGGGCCGGTCGCTCCTCTCCAGCTCGGCGGCAAGGACCCGCCGGGCAGCCGGCTCGAGCCGGTATCGACCGTCGTCGCCGCTTCGCTCGACGAGCAGGTGGCGGCGCTCGAGGTCCGCCAGCATCGCTGCCGAGCCGTCACTCTCCAGAAGGGCGTCGCAGACAGATGGTGAGAGCTCCTCGAGCAAGGCGGTGTGCAGCAGAAAGGCACGGGCGTCGGGCCGGCGGAGGATCTCCTCCGTCACGAAGTCCAGCAGCTGTTCCTCCCACCATCGCGGCGACGGCGCGGAGAGAGCGAGCCGGAGCGCGGCGGGCCAGCCTGCGCACGCGTCGGCGAGCTCGGCAGCCGGGCGACCACCCACGAGCTCCAGCGCCTCCTCTCGATCGAGACGCAGGTCCGCAGCGCGGAGCTCGAGCACCTCGCCGCGTGCGCGCGCTCCCGCGAGCGGCGCCGAGGGCTCGCCGCGGCCCGCGACGACGAGCTGGAGCGGCGGCCGCTCCGCGACGAAGCGCCAGAGCTCGGCCTCGGCCGGGCTGCCGGCGATGCGCTCGTAGCCGTCGAGCACCAGTGCCGGCGAAGCAGACTTCTCCGCGAGCGCGATCGCGCCGGCGAGCGTCGCCTCGTCCTCGGCAGCGGTAACGCCGAGGGCGGCAGCAACATGGGCCCAGAAGACAGACGGCGTGGCCGCAGCCTCGTCGATCGACAGCCACGCCACGCTTCCGCGCCGCGCGTTCGTCGCCCATTCCGCGAGCAGCGTCGTCTTCCCGAAGCCGGCAGGGGCGGCGACCACGCACAGCATCCCCGCCCACTCGTCGAGCCGGCGCAGGAGGCGCGGCCTCGAGACGAGGTCGGCCGGCAGCCGTAGCGGCCCGAGGCGGGAACGGGGAACGGCAATCGGGACCGGAGCGCCAACGAGGATCGACAAGACTAGGTCCCGACGGAGCTTCTTCTTCTCGGCGGCGAACTCTTCCTCGGTCAGAATCCCCTGCTCCCGGAGCTCGGCCAGCTCCTCGAGCTGCTCGTCGAGATCAGCGGTGGGGACGGGGGAAGGCGCCTCTTTGCCAACCTCGGGCGCCTGCTCTTCCCGGCCCGCGCCGCGTGTCGCAGCGTTGCGGGCAATTGCCCGGCGGCGCATGATCCTGCGCGCTCTAAACATGTTCGCTCCTCTCCATCAGACGAGGTTGAGCTCGCGCGCGGCGGCCACCGCTGCCGTACGCGAGCCGACGCCGAGCTTGCGATAGATCACGCGTGCGTGCGTCTTGACGGTGTTGAGCGAGACGTAGAGCTCGTTCGCGATCTCGCGCTGGGTGAGCCTTGTCATGAGCAGCCGCAGCACGCGCCGCTCGGCCAGGCTGAGCTCGCCCGTGTCGGCCCGGGCGCGATCCCACGAGCCGAGCTCCGACCGGGTCTCCTCGGCGAGCAGTTCGAGCAGCTCCGCCCCGTCGCAGCGGGACAGCTCGAGCCTGGCTTCCTCGAGCGCCTCGCGCGCGGCACCCGGAGCCGACCTGCGGAGGCGCGCCAGGTGCAGCAGCGCGAGCGCGCGCGCCGGCGGCTCGTCCGCACGTTCGAGCGCAGCGAGGCAAAGACGCTCGGCGCTTTCAGGATCACCCTGCGCCTCGGCCACTTCGGCCTGGGCGAGGCCCGCGAGCGCGGCCGCGGTACCGGAGCGGACACCGCGACGCGCAAGAGCCGCGGCGCTGGCACGCGAGAGCGGCGCAGCGGCAGCCCCGAGCCCCAGCCGCGAGGCGGCGAGCGAAGCGACGGCGGCCGCCTGTCCGGCCGGAGCGCCCGAGTCGGGATCGGCCGCCGCATGGGCAGCGGCACCGGCGTCGTAGGCCTCGGCGACCGCCCCGGAGAGCAGAAGCGCGTATGCGCGTGCCGCCTCCGCGGTCGACTGGAGCAGGCCTCTCACCTGCCCGCTGGGAAGCCGTGCGCTGAGTGTGGCGACGCGCTCCGCCGCCGCGCTCAACGCCGGGACGTCCGACCCGGCCTGGAGGAAGCGCCGCACCTCGGCTCCGAGCGCCGGACGCTGCCGGGCGGCGGCCGCGCCGGCGCGAGTGGCGAGCAGCCGTTCGAGGTGCTCGATGTGCCCGTCGCGCACCAGTTCCAGCGCATGCCGGGCGAGCAGGCTCCCGGCCTCCTCTTCGCCTGCCGCCAGGCCTGCATGGCCGGCCGCCTCCTCGAACAGCCCGGCATGCTCGCAGGCGGCCGCTGCGCTCCGGTGCAGGTCGGCCACGCGACCAGGATCAGCGCGCGACAGCTCTGCGCGCAGGAACTCGCGCACGGGTTGCAGGTACCTGTACTCCCGCCCCGGGCCGTCGACCGGTACGAGGAACGCGCCTCTGCGCACGAGCTTGCGGAGCGTCGGACCGGAGTCACGCCGCCGGAGCAAGGCGTCGCACAGGGGCGCATTGAGCCGCTCGAGCACCGAGGTCTCGAGCAAGAACGACCGGAGCGTCTCGTCCCGCTGCGCGTCGAGCAGCTCGAGGCGGAGATAGTCGGAGACGTCCCGCGCCGCACCGGAGAAGCCGGCGAGCGCCTCGGCCGGCACCGGCGCGGCCCGCGCCGCGAGGGCCGCGAGATAGACACCGGCGGGCCATCCCTCGGTGCGTCGGGCGACGGCAGCCACATCCACGTCCGTCGCGGAGGCGCCCAAAACGGACCGCAACACGGCCGCTGTCTCGTCGCAGTCGAGGCCGAGGTCGGCAGCCCCGAGCTCCGCGGCCGTCCCGCGGGCCCGTCGGAGCGGCAACGCGAGCTCGGGCTCGCCGCGAGTGGACACCACGACGTGCAGCGTCTCCGGCGCAAGATCGAGGAACCGCCCGAAATCCGGGTCGACGCCGGACTGGCTCGCCTGCTCGTATCCGTCCAGCACCAGGGTCAGCTCGTCGGAGAGCAGGCCGACAGCCGCCGCCATCTGCTCGGGCCGGTCGCCGGCACCGCTCGCGGAGTGCAGGCCGAGGCGCAGCCTCGGCTCCGCCTGCTCGAGTGCGGCCGCAACGAGAGCCCAGACGCCGTCGGCGCCGAGCTCCCGCGATCCGACGGAAACCCACGCCACCCGGCGCTGCGTCGAAGCGGCCCAGGAGCCGAGAAGGGTCGTCTTTCCGTAGCCCGTAGGCGCCGCAACGACGGTCAGCGGCTCCTCCGTCAGCCGTTCGAGGCGGCTCGAGAGCCGCGGGCGCTCGATCACCCCGGCCCGCAGCGGCGGCGGCCGCAGCCAACCCGGCACGACCGGATCCGCGACGTGCTCGATCCGCCGTGGACGCCGGAAGACGGCAAGCGTGCTCATACACCGACGCTACGCCTGCCGTCGACCGAACCGAGGGCGACTCGCACCACCTCACCCGGGTGACCAGCCGAACAGGTTACGCGGTGCCACCCGAGCTGGAACGGCCCTTCACCTGGGTGAAGCGCGCTCCGAGGGAGGACTACTCGCCCGAGGCCGCCGTAGCTTCGTCGCATATCGAGCGAAAGGAGCCAGCAGTGCTGGGCGCTTACACGTTCTGGGACGCGATCTGGACGATGATCATCTTCTTCGCGTGGATCATGTTCATCACGTGGGTCATCCTGTTGATGATCGACAACTTCCGCCGGAAGGACCATTCCGGTTGGGCCAAGGCGCTCTGGGCCCTCTTCATCATCTTCCTGCCCATCGTCGGCGCGTTCTCGTACACCATCGCGAGGCCGAGCACGGCAGGCGATTACGGCTACGACAGTGGGTACGGCTACGCACCGAGCCAACCCACCTCGACGGCCGCCGAGCTGGCCCGGCTGAACGAGCTCCGGACCGAGGGAGCTATCAGCGACGCAGAGTTCGAAGACCTCAAGGCGAGGACGATCGCGGTCTCGTGAACAGGCGACGAGGGACGCTCCGGTGCACGGGGCGTCCCTCCCCGCCGGGGTGCCTGGGTCACACGGTCGGGAGGCGCGCCTTCGTCCCCGCGACCGGCACGCCCCCTTGGCCGGTCGCAGCCGCAGCTGCAGGCTGGTCCTGTGTCCGTCACGGAGCCGTTGACCCGCGCGCGCGACCGGTCGTCGAGAGCCACTGTCGTACCGCCGGCGACCGGAAAGGCCGTCGTTCGCACCGCTCTCCTCAACCGTCTCTGCGGTACCGCCGACGGCACGATCGTCACGATCGTCGCGCCGGCGGGATTCGGTAAGACCACGCTGCTGGCCCAGTGGGCCGAGCGCGACCGGCGTCCGGTTCTGTGGATCGACCTCGAGCCCGAGGACGACGATCCCGAAGCTCTCGAGTCGCGGCTCGCTGCGATCGCCGACGACCCCGGACATCTCGTCCTCGTCGACGACCTGCACGTTCTCCGCTCACCTCCGGCGCTCGCCGCGTTCGAACGGCTACTGGGGCAGACCGCGCACGGCACGAGCGTCGCGTTCGCGGCACGACGCCCGCCGCAGCTGCCGCTGGCCCGCTTGCGAGCAGAAGGACGCTTGCTCGAGATCGGGGCCGACGAGCTCACGCTCAAGGGTCGCGAAGCAGAGACCCTCCTCCGGAGAGCCGGCGTCCTGCTCCCTCGACAGGAGGCCGCCGCCCTCGCAGAGCGGCTCGAGGGGTGGCCGGCCGCGCTCTTCCTCGCCGCACTGTCGCTGCACAGCGGAGCGCAGGCCTCGACCGTGAGCGGCGACGACCGATTCCTTGCCGACTATCTCGAGACCGAGCACCTCGCCGGGCTGTCGCGTGCACAGCGGCAGTTCGCGCTCCAGACGTCGGTCCTCGCGGAGCTGACGTCGGCTGCGTGCGACTCGCTCCTCGCGCGATCCGACTCGGGGCAGATGCTCGAGTCCCTGGAAAGCGCGGGTGTGGTCGTGCCTCTCGACCATCACCGTCGCCGCTACCGGTACCCCCGCATCGTCCGCGACCTCCTCTCCAGGGAGCTCGAGCGATCCGAGCCGGAAGAGGCGCGCGCCCTGCATCGTGCCGCCGCCGGCAGGGCACTCGAGATCGGCGCGCTCGAGGAGGCACTCGAACACGCCGCCGCCGCCGGCGACGTCGCCCGCGTCGCCGAACTGGCCGAGCGGCTCGCCGTCTCGGCTTGCGGGCGCGGCCGGCTGGACGCGCTCGAGCGCTGGCTCGACCTGGTTCCCGAGGACGACGTCGAGAACCATCCCGACCTCTGCATCGCGGCCTCCTGGCTGTACGCCCTGCGAGGGCGAGCGGGCAATGCACAGCACTGGGCAGACACTGCGATGCGCGGGCTCAGCGGCGATGACCCTCGCCTCGGCGTTCTGCGAGGGCTCCGCTGTCGCGACGGCGCCGACCAGATGCTCGACGACACCAACGCCGCCTGCGCGGCCCTTCCCCCGGGCCACCCCTGGCGACCGGCGGCCGTGCTCGGACGAGCCGCCGCCCTGCTGCTCGCCGGCGACACCGAACGGGCGGAGGGAGAGCTCGTCGAGGCGGTCGAGCTCGCCACCGCGGCCGGGGCGACCGAGCTGACGATCCTCGGTCTCTGTCTCCACTCGCTGCTCGCGGTCGCAGAGAAGGAGCGCGCCGATGCGGAGGCCTTCGCCGCAGAGGCAGCCTCCGTCTCGACGGAGGAGCCGACCCGCCCACTCGCTCGTCGCTCTCTTGCTCGAGGCCGTCGGCGCGAGGAACTCCGCCCTGCGAGGCGATCTCGCCGAGGCGGCGGCCGCGCTCGAGCGCGCAGACCAGCTCCTTCCTCACGCGACTCCCGCGGTGCCGTGGCTTGCCGCCTACGCTCTCCTCGAGCTCGTACGCGTCCGCCTCGCACTCGCAGACGCAGACGGAGCTCGAGCGCTCCTGAGACGTGTGAGCGACATCTTCCGCGTCCGCCCGCGACTCGGTGTGCTCGTGCAGCTCCAGGCCGAGCTCGACGCGCGAACGCACACGCTTGCCGAGCCTGAAGGACGCTGGGCGTCGAGCCTGACGCCTGCAGAGCAGCGCCTCCTGCCGTTGCTCGCGACGCACCTCTCGTTCCGCGAGATCGGCGAGCGCCTGTTCGTCTCGCGCAACACGGTCAAGACGCAGGCGATCGCCGTCTACCGCAAGTTCGGCGTCACGAGCCGAAGCGCCGCGATCGAGCGGGCGGTAGCCCTCGGACTGATCGACGAAGCCGCAGCCGTGCCGCACGAAGGGCTTCGGTGCGCAAACTGAGCAGCGCGGAGGCAAACCCCCAGGAGACGACGCCGCTGCAGCTCGGCCTGCCGGTCCGCTGCGCCGACGGGCGGGTCGGAAGCCTCTCCGATCTCGTGATCGACCCGAACGACCGGCGTGTCAGCCACATCGTCGTCGAGGCCCCGAACGGCGCGGCACGTCTGGTGCCGGCGGATCTCCTTTTGCAGGGGCCGGCACCGGGCCAGGCCGTGTTCCTCTCGTGCAGCATCGAGGACGTCTTGAACCGCCCGACGATCCGCTCGTTCTCCTACGTGGGCCTCGAGGAGTTCCCTCGGAGCGACGACCGGAGCGACATCGGCGTCGAGGACATGCAGATCGTGCCCAACTTCGGGGCGGCCGAGTTCGGCGCCTTCGGAGCCGATCTCTGGACCGGCTACGCCGTGACCTACGACAGGATCCCACCCGGTTCCGCCGAGCTCCGCCGCGGCAGCATCGCCGTCTCGGTCGACGGGGACGAGATCGGCACGGTCGAGGGCTTTCTGGTGGCGGGTGACCGGCTGACGCACGTCGTGCTGCGACACACACGCCGGACCGGCGCAGGGCCGGCCACGATCCCGATCGACTCCGTGGCCGCGATCGAGACGGACCGCATCACGATGGCCTTGCCGGAGGATCCTGAGCCCTCTGACGCGCGAACGATCGATCCGACGTAGACTGCCCGCTCTCGAAGCGCGGCTGCGGCTTCCCACCGGAGGGACCTGCGCACGGACGACGAAGCACGAATCACCGGACTGAGCCCGACGGCCGCACAGCCGCAGATGCACGGACGTGTGCTCGTGGTCGACGACAGCGAGATCTTCCAGCGAGTCGCGCGTCCCTCGTCTCGGAGGCACAAGGCCTGCACCTCGTCGGCGTCGCCGCGTCCGGCGAGGAGGCGATCCGGCTCCTGCCGGAGCTGAAGCCGGATCTCGTCCTGCTCGACATCCACATGCCCGGCATCGGCGGGCTCGAGGCGGCACGTGTGATCCAACGCGAGAGCCCGAAGACCGTCGTCGTCCTCGTCTCCGCCGACCCGGGAAGCGTCGCGATCGACCCTCGGTCGGTCGGGGCAGCCGACCTTCTGTCCAAGATCGAGCTGAGCCCCGGCAAGCTCGAGGAGCTCTGCCTCGAGCACCTGCCCCGCGCCTAAGAGCGGAGCGGATGCCCGCATCCCCGCGGGCAGCAAGGCGGCCTGCTTTGCACGGGTCGGCCGCGGCCCGAGACTGCAGACGATGGCCTCGCTCGCTGCTCAGCGTTCGCGCCACCACGGACCACGCCTCTTCGAGGGACCCGTGTTCTTCCGAGGGACGCGGAAGAGCATCGCCGAGCTCATCGGGTGGATCTGGGTCGCCATCGAGCTCGCCCGGCTGGTGCGCCGCCGAAGACCATGAACGACGCGCCGTGACGTCGTCCTCCTCAGAGACCGGCCGTGCCGCCCCACAGAACACGACCCGAAACGACGCCCGGCAGACTGACCTGGCTCGGGCACAGCTGCGTCGCGATCCAACTCGACGGTCTCCTCGTCGTCACGGACCCGGTGGTCCGCGAACGGATCGTGCATCTCCGGCGGAAGGGGCCGGTCGACTCGGCGGCACTCGACGGGGTCGACGTGGTGCTCATCTCGCACATCCACCACGACCACCTCGACCTCCCATCACTCGACCGGCTCGGCCTGGGCGCCCAGGTGATCGTCCCCATGGGTGCGGGCGGTCTCTTGCGGCGACGCGGCTTCGGCTTCGTCCGCGAAGTCGTCGCCGGAGACGAAGTGGACGTGGGGGCATTACGAGTGCGGGTGACCCACGCCGAGCATGCCGCCGGGTTCCGCATGGGCACGGGCAGGACCCAACCCGTCGGCTATGTGATCGCTGGCACGCGGACGGTGTACTTCGCAGGCGATACGGACCTCTTCCAGGGGATGGGTGCTCTGGGCCGCATCGACGTGGCTCTTCTGCCGGTCGCCGGCTGGGGATCGCGCCTGCCCGCCGGCCATCTCGATCCCGTGCGTGCCGTGGAAGCCCTCGCGCTCATCGACCCGCGGCTCGCGATCCCGATTCACTGGGGAACCTATGCACCCTGGCGCCCGCCGCGCGGGGACGACACCCCCGCCAAGACCTTCGCCGAGCTCGCCGCGACGATCGTCCCCACCGTGGACGTACGCGTCCTGCGGCCCGGGCAGTCGTGCCCGCTCGAGTAGGCCCGACTCAGGCGGCGGTCAGTGCGCTGGGCGCAGCGAGGTCGACCGGAACGTTGTACTCCTCGAGCGCCAACACGATCTCCTCCACATACGCGCGCCGGCGAAGACCGCTGTGTGCCACGACCGGCGCCGGGACGAAGAGCTCGATCGGATACGCGTGCGACGCCCGCCAGCCCGCAGGCCCCTCGACGACGTTTCCCCAGAGCGCGACGCGTCCGATCACGCGGTCGTCACGACAGAGCAGGGCCGGCCTCTCGAGGTACGAGCGGGCCGCGGCGACCGATCTGACCCCGTAGATCCCGCAGAGACAATCGAGCTCCGGCGCCGCGTGATCGTTCGGCTTCTTCCGCCAGGGCGCCCACCGCGACCGGTGGCCGCCGGTGCAGGAGGCGACGAGCGGAACAGCAGGCTCCCAGACGGCGCCGGCAAAGAGGCTCTGGAGGACGACACGGCCCTCGCGCATGCCAACCCGCCACACCCGCCAGGCTTCCACCGGCTCGGCGTAGTCCGGGATCGGATCGGCGTCCAGGTCGACGGGCGCGAGTGACGCAGCCGATGTCACAAGGAGATGTGACCAGCCCGGCCCGCGACCTGACAGGTAGCGCGCACCTCGCCGCGAGGCTGGTGCGCCTACGCCACGCTCAGGACTCTGCTCCCGTCTCCAGGTCCGAGTCGGCGATGAACAGCAGCGCCGCCTGGACCCGCCTGCTCGTGGACTTGTCGTCCGTCAGATCGAGCTTCGCGAACAGCGAGTTGATGTTCTTCTCGACGGCGCGCTTCGTCAGGAACAGCGACTCGGCGATCGCGGCGTTGGACGCTCCCGTGGCGACGCCGGCGAGCACCTCGCGCTCCCTCGTCGAGAGCCGGGAGAGCAGCGAGTTCTTCACGCGCATCCGCGCCTCGACCAGCACGTCCACGATCTTGGGGTCGACCACCGAGCCGCCGGCGGCAACCTCGCGGATCGCCTCCAGCAGCTGGATGCGGTGCCCGACGCGCTCCTTCAGCAGGTAGGCCCGTCCGGCCGAGCCGTGCTCGAAGAGCTTCAGCGCGTAGTGCGGGCTGACGTACTGGCTGATCACGACGACGCCGATCTCGGGATGGCTCTCCCGCAGGGCCGCCGCGGCCTGGATGCCCTCGTCGGTGTTCGTCGGGGGCATTCGGATGTCCGTGATCACGACATTGGGCCGGTGCTCCTCGACGGCACGTAGCAGCGTGTCGAGATCGGGGCAGTACTCGAGGACTTCGACCTCGTCCTTGTCTCGCTCGAGCGCGCTGCGTATTCCCTCCCGGATGAGGTACGCGTCCTCGGCGACGACGAGACGGTAGATGTGATCGTGGTCCGGCAGCTCAGACGCCGACGACATCGCCGATCCGATCGCTCGTCTCGATGGCGACTCCGCCCAGGACCGTCGTCCCCTCTCCCGGCGTCGACCGCACGCTGAGCGTCCCGCCCACTGCTCCGATGCGGTCCGTCATGTTCGTCAGCCCTGCTCCGTTGTGGGCCGGGCGCGGGACGAAGCCGAGGCCGTTGTCGCTGACGGCGAAGCGCACGGCGTTCCGGTCCCGCCAGAGGCGGAGCAAGGCCTCGGCGTCGTCTCCCGCGTGCTTCGCGACGTTCTGGAGCGCCTCGAGGCAGCAGTAGTAGATGGCGGTCTCACGATCCTCGGAGAGTCGCCCGACGTCCGCGAGATCGACGGTGAGCGGCACGGTTGATCGCCGCGCGACCTCGCGGAGGGCCGCCGCGAGCCCCTCGTCGGCGAGCAGCGGCGGATAGATGCCGTGTGCGGCCGAGCGGAGCTCGTCGAGCGCGTCGTCGAAGTCGGCTGCGAGTCCCGCGAGCCGGTTCCAGAGCCCGCTCTCGCGAGCGAGGTCGCGAACGAGCTCGAGCTGGATCCGGAGCGCGACGAGCTTCTGCTGCACACCATCGTGGAGATCACGCTCGATCTTCCGCCGCTCCGCCGAGGCTGCACCCACGAGCCGCCGCTGGGACGCGCGTAGCGCGTCGACCGAGTCGAGCAGATCGTGCTCCAGCCGGCGATTCTCGAGCGCCAGCAGCGAGGCGGCCCCGACGGCCTCCACGAGCTCGGGATCCTCGCTCAGCACGGCGTCGTGGACGACGGCGAGGACCCGGGCGTCGCCGTGTCCGAACGCGCGCCAGGTGAGGGTCTCCCGTGCCGGGTCGAGAGCGACGTGGGCTCCGTGTCGATCGACGAACTGCTCGCTGCGCGGCAGCCAGAAGACCAGGCGCGCCTGCGGATCGTCGAGCACGCGCCGCACGAGTTGCTCGACGGCCGCGACCGAGGGCCGGCCGACGAGCCTCCGAGCCATGAACGTGAGCGCCTCTCCCGCGTAGGCCCGCGCGAGGAGCAATGCTGCGACGAACCCCAGCGGGTACAGGATGCGCGTGCCCGCGAAGATCGCGTGCGCCGTGCCACTCGACTGAACGCCGGCGAGGCCGAAGGCCACCGCACTGAACGTGAAGCCGGCAGCGAGGGGGGCAGCCGAAACGAACACGGGAAGGATCACGCGGCGCCGTGCGTGGCTCGCCCACGCGAAACGCGTCGCGAGGTAGAAGAGCAACCCGACCCCCCACGTCGCCTGGAGCACACCCTCGACGTTGCGAAACGCGTCGGCGACATTCGGAGCGTGGACGGCGAGCGCGGGGTTCGCGGGACACGCCGCGCCGCAGCTGGCGATGGTCGTGAGCCCCTCCAGGCTGGGGGACGTGAGGATCAATGGGAGCTCTCCGACGAGGAAGGTGGCGAAGGCGATCCCCATGACGATCCAACCCGCTGCGCCGGGACGTGAGCCAGGGAAGACCAGCAGCAGCCAGGTCGCCCCGATCGCGGTGGCCCAGATACCGAGTACTCCGATCAGATGGAGAACCGAGTCGGGAGAGCCGGACAGGCTGGAGACGAAGACCAGTAGGCCCTCGGCGAGTAGCAGGTACCCGAAGAGGCTGAAGGGACGGCCGCGCCGCCAGGCCAGGCCCCCGACAGCAAGGGTGGCGATGTTTGCGACGAGGACGGCTGCAAAGGCGGTCGAATCGCGTACTACACCGCCGGTGGCCACGATCGCCGCGGCGGCAGATGCAGCCGCACAGGCCAGCGTAATGACCACGAAATCGGCCTTCTGCAGGCGGTTGCCGAATGTAGAGTCGCGCAGCTCGAGGTCCAGATCGAGCTGTTCGAACGCAGCCCCCCGGCTGACGGCGAAACGATTCAAGGGGACGTCAACTCCTCCCCGGTTGCGGCGAGTACAACCAGGGTGCCACAGTAGTCACGGTGTGACAAGGAGCGCTTTCCTACGTGCGGGCGCGACTTCACCCGGGGAGGACGATGCGCGGTGCGGCCGCCGAGTCGATGCTGACGGCCAGGGCAGGCCCGGGCGCCGCATCCTCCAACGCGAAAGGGAGAGTGAGAACGATGGCCGTCAAACAAGAGGTGCAGGAGTTGCGGCAGGCGGCGGACCTCTTGGTTGCGCCGCTTTACTCGCTCGAGGCTGAGCGCATCCCACGGCACACGCTCACCGAGGACGAGATGCCGCCGGACGTGGCGTACCAGATCGTCCACGACGAGCTGATGCTCGACGGCAACGCGCGCCTCAACGTGGCGACGTTCGTGTCGACGTGGATGGAGCCACAGGCCGAGCGCCTGATGGCCGAGTGCCTCGACAAGAACATGATCGACAAGGACGAGTACCCGCAGACCGCGGCCCTCGAGACGCGCTGCGTCAACATCCTCGCCAGCCTCTGGCACGCTCCGGATCAGGACGAGGCGACGGGCTGCTCGACGACCGGCTCGAGCGAGGCGGCGATGCTGGCGGGGCTCGCGCTCAAGCGGCGCTGGCGCAAGCAGCGGCTGGCCGACGGGATGCCGCCGACAAGCCGAACATCGTGATGGGCGTGAACGTCCAGGTCTGCTGGGAGAAGTTCGCCAACTACTGGGACGTCGAGATGCGCCTCGTGCCGATGGAGGGCGACCGCTACAACCTCTCGGCGGAGGAGGCCGTGGCGCGCTGCGACGAGAACACGATCGGCGTCGTCGCCATCCTCGGCTCGACCTTCGACGGCTCGTACGAGCCGGTCGCGGAGATCTGCGCCGCGCTCGACGCCTTCGAGAGCGAGAGCGGGATCGACGTGCCGGTGCACGTCGACGGCGCCTCGGGCGGGATGTTCGCGCCGTTCGTCGATCCGGATCTCGTGTGGGACTTCCGTCTGCCGCGCGTCGCTTCGATCAACACGTCGGGCCACAAGTACGGGCTCGTCTACCCGGGCGTCGGCTGGATCGTCTGGCGCGACGTCGACGCGCTGCCCGACGAGCTGATCTTCCGCGTCAACTATCTCGGCGACACGATGCCGACGTTCGCGCTCAACTTCTCACGCCCGGGCGCGCAGGTGGTCGCGCAGTACTACAACTTCCTGCGGCTCGGCTTCGAGGGCTACCGGCGCGTGCAGCAGTACGCGCGGGACATCGCGACCGGTCTCGCCGCGCGGCTCGACGAGCTCGGGCCGTTCGAGCTGCTGACCCGCGGCGACGAGCTGCCGGTCTTCGCGTTCGCGCTGAAGCCGGAGGTGGAGAACTACACCGTCTTCGACCTCTCGCTCGCGCTGCGCGAGCGCGGCTGGCAGGTGCCCGCGTACACGTTCCCCGAGAATCGGACCGACCTCGCGGTGCTGCGGGTCGTTGTGCGGCGCGGCTTCACGCACGACATGGCCGACCTGCTCCTCGCGGACGTGAAGCGGCAGCTGCAGCGGCTCGAGCAGCAGCAGGCGCCGACCCACGACGCGACGACCGCGACCGCGTTCGCGCACTAGAGGATCATCGATGGCAACCGCGACGGACGAGCCGCGCAGCGAGGCGCCGGCGCGCGGCGGCCTCGTGCTCTCCGCGCTGATCGCGGTCGCAGCGGTGGCCAACCTCGGTCTCGCGGTCGCCAACGTCGCGCTCCCCTCGATCGGCGAGCACTTCGATGCCTCGCAGACCGCGCTCAATCTCGTTGCGGTGGGCTACTCGCTCGGCCTCGCCGCCTCGGTGCTCTACTTCGGTGCGGTCGGCGACCGCTACGGGCGCAAGCTGCTGCTCGTCCTCGGCATGATCCTGACCATCCCGGCGGATTGCCTCGCTGCCTGGTCGCCGTCGATCGAGGTGCTGTTCGGAGCTCGCGTCCTCGGCGGTCTGGCGGCGGGAATGGCGTACCCGACGACGCTCGCTCTGATCACGGCGCTCTGGTCGGGTCCGGCGCGTACGAAGTCGATCGCGCTCTGGGCAGCAACGGGCGGAGCGATCGCCTCGCTCGGCCCGTTGTGCGCCGGCGCTCTGCTCGAGCACTACTGGTGGGGCTCGGTCTTCCTGATCACCCTGCCGCTGGCGGTGGTCGCGCTCGTGATGGCGATCCGGCTCGTGCCCAGCCACGTGAACGAGAGCAGTGAGCCGGTCGACCACCTCGGCGGGGTGCTCTCGATCGCACTCGTTGGGGCGCTGATCCTGGCCATCAACTTCGCGGCGGTGCCGGACGAGACGACCCTGATCCTGAGCCTGTTCATCGTGGCCGCCCTGGCCCTGGGCGCCTTCTTCATCCGCCAGCGCCGCGCCAAGAACCCGCTCTACGACCTGCACGTGGCCGCCCGGCCGACCTTCTGGGTGGCCGCCTGCGCGGGCCTGATCGTGTTCGGCTCGCTGATGGGAGCGATGTTCATCGGCCAGCAGTTCCTGCAGAACGTGCTCGGCTACTCGACGGTCGATGCCGGGCTCGCGATCCTGCCGGCAGCTGTGTTCATGGTTCTCGTCGCGCCCAGGTCGGCCAAGCTGGTCGAAGCTCGCGGGGCGCGCTTCACGTTGCTCTTCGGCTACGTGTTCGTGCTGCTCGGCTTCCTCACGATGCTGCTCCTCTGGAAGGAGAACATCGCCTACTGGAAGGTCGCTCTCGGCTACTCGTTCGTCGGGATCGGCGTCGGGCTTGCCGGCACCCCGGCCTCCCACTCTCTGACCAGCTCCGTCCCGGTGAGGCGCGTCGGCATGGCCTCGGGAACCGCGGACCTCCAGCGCGACCTCGGCGGGGCGATCATGCAGTCGATCTTCGGAGCGCTCCTGACGGCGGGGTACGCGTCAGCTGCCGGAACGCTGGTGAGCTCCTCCGACCACAACGTCTCGAGCAGCACGGAGGCGGCGCTGACGAAGTCGTTCGCCAGCGCGGACGACCTCGCGTCACGCTATCCGTCGTCGGTCCAGGAGCCAGATCGTCGCCGGGGCGAAGACGGCCTTCCTGCAGGGTGACCAATGGGCTTACACGGCCGGGATCGTCGCCGTCCTCCTCGGCGCCACCCTCGTCGCGTTCTTCTTCCCGCGTGCCGCAGAGGAACGGCAGCTGCTCGCGGCCTACCACGGCGAGGACACCGGCGCGGCCGCGGACGAGCCCGGCGGGGTCCCGGTCACCGCTGCATGACACGGGATTAGCCCGAGGCGCGGCGCGCGGGAAGAAGCAGCAGCGCGCCGACGAGGAAGCAGAGCGCGCCGAGCGACGTCCACACGTTGGCGGCAGCCAGATCGAGCGCGCTTCCCGTGGACGGCACGACATAGCCGGCGACCGCCGAGATGCCGAAGGCGACGCAGCCTGCCAGGTTGATCACGGCGATCCTCCAGTCCCTCGCCCGGCGGGACAGGTGCCGCACCGCGAGGTAGGCGAGGACGCCAGAGACCAGGAAGCAGATGGAGCCGCGCCAGTCCGGCCTCCAGACGAGGCGGTCGTACTCGGTCGCGTCCAGCCCCGTCTGCAGAGCGTGGAACGTGCTCAGGTTGAAGAACAGCGTCCCCGCGAGCTGCACGACGCACGCCCAACGGTCGAGGCCGCCGCCGCTGTGCAGCGTCTGAAGCAGTGCTGCCGACGTGAAGAAGAGCGAGCCGGCGAAGAAGACGGCGGCGTCGACCTCCGAGCCGACGAGCTCGACGAAGCCGGGAAACGGGCCGACGAGGAAGCAGGCCGAGCCGATGGCGAACAGCACCCCGATCCACCGCGTCGCCGCGTCGGTCGCGGCCGTCGGCGCAGCGGTGCCCGGCGCGCTCATTCCGACATGGTGGGTCGCGTCGTCGGCACGCGGCGTAGTAAACGCACGCCAATCGTCGTGCTGCAGCCTTCCTCGCGCGACGCGCGTCGAGGACGGAAGCTCGCACGAGCGACGCCATCGCGGCGCCGTTTGTGCTGCGAAAGGAGATCCCATGGTCGCTGTCGACGAGAAGAGAGACGTCGAGGCCGCACCCGCTCCGGCGGTGCCGCACTTCACACCCTCGGAGCGCGCCGCACGAGGCCGCTCCGCCCGTGCCGAGTGCCCGCGGTCGAGCCACGCGGACTTCGAGATCGCCGACGACCGCGATCCCGTCGCGATCCTCGAGGCCCAGGCGACCTCCCGTGTCCCGGAGCTCGTCCCCGTCCGCTACGGACGCATGCTGGTCTCCCCGTTCACCTTCTACCGCGGTGCGGCGGCGGTGATGGCGCATGACCTCGCCTCGACCCCGCGGGCGGGGCTCCAGGTGCAGCTGTGCGGCGACGCCCACCTCTCGAATGTCGGCGGCTACGCCTCGCCCGAGCGAGCGCTCGTCTTCGACCTCAACGACTTCGACGAGACGTTGCCCGGACCGTTCGAATGGGACCTGAAACGGCTCGCTGCGAGCTTCGAGATCGCGGGCCGCGACCGTGACTTCACGAAGGCGGAGCGGACGAAGGCCGTGCTCGCGGCGGTCGGCTCGTACCGCGAGTGGATGCGCAAGCTCGCCGAGGCGCGCAACCTCGACGTCTGGTACGCCCGCCTCGACGTCGAGACGATCGAGCGGAACCTCCACGACCAGCAGGCGAAGCACCAAGCAGGGGTCGTGGTGAAGGCGGCCGAGAAGGCGCGCACGAAGGACAGCCTCAAGGCGTTCGCGAAGCTGACGCACCTCGTCGACGGCGAGCCGCGCATCGTCTCGGACCCGCCCCTGATCGTTCCCGCCGCGGACCTGGCCGCCGAGGCGGGCCTCCCGTTCGAGCGGCTCGAGGGCGTCATCCACCAGCTGTTCCGGGAGTACCGCCGGACGCTGCAGCAGGACCGTCGGCACCTGCTCGAGGAGTTCCGCATGGTCGACCTCGCCCGCAAGGTCGTCGGCGTCGGCAGCGTGGGCACGCGCTGCTGGATCCTCCTGCTGCTCGGCCGCGACTCGAACGACCCGCTCTTCCTGCAGATCAAGGAAGCGCAGGCGTCGGTGCTCGAGCCGTACCTCGGCAAGAGCCAGTACAAGAACCACGGCCAGCGCGTGGTCGCCGGCCAGCGGCTGATGCAGGCGACGAGCGACATCCTGCTCGGCTGGGTGCACTCGAAGGAGACGCTCGACGGCGCCGAGCGCGACTTCTTCGTCCGCCAGCTCTGGGACTGGAAGACGTCCGCCGACCTCGACACGATCCTGCCTCTCGGCCTCGAGCTCTACGGCCAGGTCTGCGGCTTCCTCCTCGCACGGGCGCATGCCCGCTCGGGCGACCGGATCGCGATCGCCTCCTACCTCGGCAAGGGCGACACCTTCGACCGGGCGCTCGCCGAGTTCGCGGTCGCCTACGCCGACCAGAACGAGCGAGACCACGCCGCGCTGCGGACGGCCGCCGACGAGGGCCGCATCCCGGTACAGGAAGGGCTCTAAGCGGCAATGGGCTGGATCGACACCGAGCTCTTGCTCGTCGCGCTCGCCGCGATGGTCTCCCCCACGACGGTCTCCTTCTCCGTCCTCACGCTCGTGCTCGGCGACCGCCCGCTGCGAACCGGCTTTCTCTTCTATCTCGGAGCGCTTACCGCAACCCTCGGGATCGGCGTCCTGGCTGCGTTCGTGATCGGAGACGCGGCGGCGTCGTCGACACCGTCGAGCCCGAAGACATGGGTCTCGATCATCGACGTCGCCGCGGGGCTGCTCCTGCTCGCCTGGGTGGTCGGCAGGCTGCGCCAGCCGCCGGATCCCAAGCGTCAGGCGGGGATGATCGACCAGATCAGCAAGGTTGCCTCGTCGCCCGCGATCGCGATCATCGGAGCCGGGGCAGCGCTGGCGAACCCGGGTGCCTTCATCCCGCTGGCGCTGAAGGCGATCTCGGAGACGGACCCGGGTGCCGCCCAGTACTTCGTCGAATGGGTCTTCTTCGCGCTCGTCTCGCTGCTGCCCTTGGGCGTGGCGCTGCTCCTTCTCGTCTTCACGCCGGATCGCGCCGAACGCATCCTCGGTGCGGCTCGGACCTGGCTCGAGCGCCACGCGCGGACGGTCGCGGGCGTGCTCGTGATCGCGCTGGCGGCGGCGCTGCTGCGAAACGGGATCTCGGGACTCGTCAGCTGAAGCCCGACTCGCGCGCGCGCAAGGCCGCGGCAGGGACCATAAAATTCGCCGAGCCGGTGGCGGTTTCGTCCACCTCCGAGCAATGCATTCGGCTTCCGCCTAGCTCATCGCCCGGAGGCTTCGGTCTAGTCCCGCTCCGTGCTCGGCGCGACGCCCATGCTGCCCGTGAGCGAGGCGATCGTCAACTACGCGTTTCGCGCTATTTGCGAGGTTCGGATCGGACCGCTCCCTCGATGTCCGCAATTTGCGGAAACTCTCGATGAACGGCGTGACTTCTGCGACGAAAGGAGACCAAAGTGTCCACAGTCGACGAGCCCGTCAGCTTCGAACGCGACATCAAACCGCTGTTCCGCGACCGTGACCGCGGCGCGATGAAGTTCTTCATCGACCTCTGGTCGCATGACGACGTCGCCCGCGAGAGCGACGAGATCCTGGAGCGGCTCCGCGACGGCTCGATGCCGTGCGACGGCGCGTGGGACGACGCGAGGATCGCCCTGTTCCAGCAGTGGGTCGACGGAGGGAAAGCCGCCTGAGCGGCCCACGCCGCTACTGCTCGTAACGCTCGACGACCTCGGGCGGCCGGAGCTCGGCGCCCTCGGGACTCTGCCCGGCCTCTCGGCGCGCGCGCCGTTGCCGCAGGAGATCCCAGCACTGGTCGAGCGACACGCGCAGCGCCTCCAGCCGCTGCCGGTCGGAGTCCGTCGCTTGCCCTGCCGCTTCTCGCTGCCAGAGCTCGTGCTCCTCGGCGACCATCCGGTCGATCGAACCGTGGATCTCGGGGTCTTGCACTAGCGCCTCCTCACTCTCGGGCACGCTCCTCTTCCACCGTCAGCTCGGCTGTCGGTCGGGCTTCGAGCCGTTCGTCGGGGATCGGCTCGCCGCTCTGCACCGAAACGCCGTATGTGCCGGCCGCGAGGCGCGCCTCGGCACGCTCCACCGCGGCGAGCTGGGCGTCGAGATCCTCGCGGAGGCCCTCGTCGAGCTCGTCCTGGTAGAGGTCGGAAGCGAGGTTCCCGGGATCCTCGTCGTCGCCGGGCTCAGCATCATCCTCGTGCGCTGCGTGGCCGAGAGAACGCTCGATCCTGGTCCGCTCGGCCTGAAGCAGCTCGCGTGCGCGCTCGGGATCCATGGAGCAAGCCTACGCCGTCGAACGTCCGAAGCGTCGTAGATCCTGACTGCGATGGAGCGCCTCGTCCGCTTCCCCGTGAAGACGATCCTGACCGTCCTCGGGCTGATCGTCGCAGTTTGGGCACTTCTCCACGTGATCGTGACCGCGCGCTCGGTGATCGTCTACATCTTGATCGCGATCTTCCTCACACTCGCGATCAACCCTCTCGTGGCGTGGCTCATGCAGCGCGGGGTGCGTTCACGCGGCGTTGCGGCCGGGATGGCATGCCTCATCGTCCTCATCGCGATCGCCGGTATCGGTTACGCATTCATCCCGACACTCATCGACAACGTCAACAACTTCGTCGACGCGGCTCCGGGATATGTCCACGACCTGACCACGGGCAAGGGACGCCTCGGCTTCCTCGAGACGAAGTACCACGTGGTCGAGAAGCTCGAGCACTACGTCAAGCACGGGGGCGCAAAGAAGCTCCTCGGGCTCTCGGGCGCCGCGGTCTCGGTCACGAAGGGCGTCCTCAACTTCATCGTCGGCACCGTGACGGTCGCGTTCCTCACCTTCTTCATGCTCCTCGAGGGGCCGGCCTGGATGGAACGCTTCTACGGGCTCTTGCGCCCGGAGTCGCAGCCCCGCTGGCGCGCGGTCGGGCACGACATCTACCGCCAGGTCGGCGGCTACGTAACGGGCAACCTCGCGATCAGCTTGATTGCGGGCGCGTTGGCGACGTTTGTGCTGCTTCCGCTCGGGGTTCCGTTTGCGGTGGCGCTCGGCCTCCTGGTCGCGTTGCTCGACCTGATTCCGCTCGTGGGCGCGACAATCGCGGCGATCATCGTCGTCGCGGTGGCGTTCCTCCACTCGCCGCTAGCCGGAATCGTGATGGCCGTCTTCTTCATCCTCTACCAGCAGTTCGAAAACCACGTCCTGCAGCCGCTGGTCTACAACCGAACGGTCGCGCTCTCGCCGCTCGCGATCCTCATCTCGGTGCTCATGGGCGCCGAGCTCGCAGGAATCCTCGGGGCGCTCGCGGCGATCCCCGTCGCCGGCGCGATCCAAGTCCTGATCGTGGATTTCCTGCGTGCACGCCGCGAGCGGGCGATCAAGCCGGATGACCCCCACATAGCTGCAGGCTGATATCGCATCATGTTCGTTGATGGCCACTCTGAACGAGAAGCAGGCGGCGCTCTTCACCGACCGCAACTGGGGCGTGATCGCGACCATCCGCGAGGACGGATCACCGCAGGCCACGCCGGTCTGGATCGATTACGACGGCGAGAACGTGCTCGTCAACAGCGCCTATGGCAGGACGAAGGTCAAGAACATCGAGCGCGATCCGCGTGCGACCGTCACCGTCCTCCCCGCAGAGGACCAGCAGAGCGGCTACGTGATGGTGAGCGGCCCGGCCGAGATCGTCGAGGAGGGCGCGCTCGAGCACATAAACAAGCTCGCAAAGAAGTACCTGGGGGAGGACAAGTATCCCTACCTCGGCCCCGGCGAGAGGCGCGTGATCATCCAGATCCATCCCGAGCGCGTCGACGGCTTCGGCGCCGGCGGCTAGCGGGATCGGCTCGATCGGTCAAGCCACGGCACTCTGCCGCGGAGACCTCGACTCTCGCTCCGCATCGTCGCACGCCTCGCGAGATCTCGGACGGTCTCGTTGCCCCATCTTTGCCCCGCCACGGCACCGCGCTATCTCCGCTCTTTACGCAGTCGCGAGAGGCGGCGTGACACGTGCCGGGGCTGGCGCAGTTCGCGGGACGAGGAGCCGGTAGAAGCTCAGCCACAGCACCGGAGCAGCGGCGAGGATCGCGGTGACCGGGCCGCCGAAGCCCTTGAGATCGGTGCCGACGAGGAGCGCGTGTCCCAACGCGAGCCAGAAGGCGGCGAAGGTCGCGTAGTGAAGCCGGCGCCAGCCCTTCTGCCCTATCCAGCGCCGCGCATTGAACGACGCGGCGAGGGCGAGGGTCAGCCACCCGGCGACTACACCGAGCCCGACCGCGCCGGGCCGCCAGCTCGCCGCACCGGGAACGAGCACCGCCAGCGCGCCGAAGTGGAGGACCGGGTCGAGGAGGATCGCGCCGAGGTGGAGGCCGACCATCGAGAGGCCGGTCCACGCGAGCGTCCGGTGCAGGGCGAGCAGCGGCTTCGTCCGCTTCGGCCCGAGGAGGCGGGTGCTCATCGCCAGGCCAAGCCAGACCGACAGCGTCAGCAGCCCGAACGCCACCAGGCCGGCGGCGCGCGCGACGAGCCAGGCGACGGGCACGGCGGTCATGCAGCCTTCACGACGAGCCGCTCGGACGCGAGCGGCAGCGAGCCGAGCGGGATCGCCGGCCCCGCGTGCGGGACGTAGAGGGCGGCGATCCGCGGCCTTGCGGAGACGTGCTCCTCGGCTTCGCCCGGCCCCGCGATCGCGAGCATCGTCGCATGGACTTCGGCGGCGACGGGGTCCGGCGCGACGACGGTCACGGTGAGCGGCCCGGCGAGCGCCGACTCGCCGGTCTCCGGGTCGATCAGGTGGTGCAGCGAACGAGCCGGACCGAAGCGCCGCGCGTCGCGGCCCGAGGTGGCAATCCCGCCGCTGTCCAGGGCAAGAACCGCGAGCGTCTCGCCCGCACGGCGCGGATCGGCGACGGCGACCAGCCATGGGCCGCCTTCCGGAGACTCGCCGCGGACAGCGATGTCGCCACCCAGGTCGACAAGCCCTCCGGCAATGGTCGGGGAGGCGACGAGCATTGCGTCGAGTGCGCGGCCGGCTGCGTAGCCCTTGCCGATTCCGCCGAGGTCGACGGACGAGCCGGGCTCGAGCCTCCCGCGGCCGTTCCGCGTGTCGACCTCGATCGTCGTGCCGGCGCGCCAGTCATCGGCCCACCGGGCCTCTCGCTCCTCGAGCAGCTCGAAGGAGCGGTCGTAGCCGGCGGCGGCGAGCGCGGGGAGCACGGTGGGGTCGAAGCGCCCGTCCGTCTCCTCGCGCGCGCGGAGCGCAAGGCCGAGCGCCTCGAGCAGCCGGCGGCCGATCGGGGTCCACCGGCCGCCGGCTGCGTTGAGGCGGGAGAGGTCGCTGGCGGGGTCGAAACGGGAGAGCTCGCGCTCGCAGGCGGCGACCTCGTCCTGCGCGGCGCAGAGCGCCCACTGTGCCTCGCTTTCGTCGTGCGGCTCTGCGGAAACGGCGGCCGCGCAGGTCGTACCGACCGCGCGCCATTCGGTGCGATGGAGGGCGCTCATCCGTGCACCACCCCCGACGTCGCGGTCGTGGCGTGCGCCGGCGTCTTCAGAACAACGAGGTGTTGCTTCCCGCCGGGGCCCTTCACGACCTTCACGGCCTGCGCCGAGGATGGCGGCGGAGACGCCATCGGGCGGGACGACCAGGCGAGCACGGCGACGATCGCGAGCATCGCCCAGACCGAGAGTACGACTACCCAGATGCGTTGCATGATCAGTCACCTCCCTCGTCCCACGACTGCGTGGCGGGCGCGGGTGCGTGCTGCACCACTGCGACGGGAGCCGCCGGCGGAGCGGGCCGATGGGCGAGCCCTGCGATGGCGGCGCCGCCGGTGATGACGGTCGCAGTGAGAACGGCTGCCAGTGCGAGTATGGGGCGCTTTGCGTTCATGCCTGCGTTCTAAGGCATCCGCGGCAAACGGCGGGCGAGCGCGCGGGCAAGCTTCGGTAAAGGTTCAGGCAGGACGCAGGCGGACCACGGCGTCGACGCCGCCGCCCGCCGCCTCGGCGAGCTCGACCTCGCCCTCGTCGGCGGCGACGAGCTGCTTGACGATCGCGAGCCCGAGCCCCGAGCCGCCCGCTCCGGATCCGGCGCGCCAGAAGCGGTCGAAGGCGCGCTTGCGCTGCTCCGAGCTGAGGCCGGGGCCGTCGTCGCAGAGGTGCAACTCGACCCAGGGCGACGCTGCACGAGCGGACACCGTGACGGTCCCGCCGTCCGGCGACGCCTCGAGCGCGTTGGCGAGGAGATTGTCGAGAACCTGGGCGAGGCGTCCCGGTGCGGCGCGCACCGGCAACGGCCCGTCGAGCTGTGCGACGACCGCGACGCGGTGCTCGTCAGCCAGCGGCAGCCACGCCTCGACGCGCTCGCGCATGAGCGCCGTCGCGTCCACGCGTGCGGACGCTTCGCTGCCTGCGTCCGCCCGCGCCAGCGTGAGCAGGCCGTCGACGAGATCCCGCAGGCGATCGGCCTCGTGCAGCGCCGCATCGCGGTCGCGGCTCGACGGCAGGCTCTCGAGCCGGAGCCGGAGCGCGGTCAATGGAGTCCGGAGCTCGTGGGAGGCGTCGGCGACGAACTCGCCTTGCGAACGCAGAAGCCGTGAGAGCTTCGCGACCGTCTCGTTGAAGGCGGCGGCGAGCGAGCGCACCTCCGGCGGGCCCTCCCGTTCGGGCGCCCGAGCTTCGAGATCTCCCTCCCCCACTGCGGCCGCCGCCTCCTCCAGGCTGTGCAGCGGCCGCGTCACGAAGCGGGCGAGGCCGAGACCGACCACCGCGGCTCCCGCCAGGACCACTACACCGATCAACCCGAGGATGAGCCAGTAGCGGAGGATGCGCGCGTCGACCGCTGAGAACGGATGCGTGATCCGCACCGCGCCGTGCACCTTGCCGCCCGAGGCGATCGGCACCGCAACATAGAGCAGGCGCTCGTGGAGGGTCTTCGAGTCGCGCACGCCGCGCGGGTACTTGCCGGCGAGGGCGCCTGCGATCTCGGGGCGCGAGGCAAAGCTCTCGCTGCCGCGAACTCGCGCGCTCGTGTCGACCAGGGCGTAGCCTCGCCGATCGACGATCACGACCCGTGCGCCGGTCCGGCTCCCGTAGTCGGCAGCGATGGCGGCGAGCGCGTTCAGCTGCTTCCGCGTGGGTGCCTGGACGGCGTCCTCGGCGTCGGCCGCGAGCACCGTCGCGTCGTGCGAGACGTTGGCCGTCAGGTTCCGGCGTTCCGTGCGCTGGTTCTGCACGCCGAGCGGCACCTCGAGGGCGAGCAGGACGAACAGCGTTACCCCGAGGTAACCGAGCAGCAGCCGCCTGGTCACGGCACGTGCAGCCGGAAGCCGACGCCGCGCACGGTCTCGATCCAGCCCGGGTCGCCGAGCTTGCGCCGCAGCGCGGCGACGTGGACGTCGATCGTCTTCGAGGAGCCGTACCAGCTCGTCTGCCAGACCTCGGCCAGCAGCCGCTGCCGGCTCAGGGCGGCGCCGGGATCGCGCGCGAGCGCCGCGAGCAGCTCGAACTCCTTCGGTGTCAGCTCGAGCTCGCGCCCGGCGAGGGTCGCGCGGCGGGAGCGCTCGTCGACCTCGAGCTCACCGGCCCGCAAGGGGCCGTCCGCCCCGCCGAGCGCCGCCGCGCGCCGCATGACCGCGCGGATCCGGGCGATCAGCTCGCGCAGTCCGTACGGCTTGACGACGTAATCGTCAGCGCCGAGCTCGAGGCCCACGACGCGATCGGTCTCCTCCCCGCGAGCCGTCAGGACGATGATCGGGACGCGCGAGCGCTCGCGGAGTTGCCGGCAGACGTCGAGGCCGTCGATGTCCGGCAGGCGCAGATCGAGCAGGACAAGGTCCGCAGGCGAGGCTTCGAGGGCGCCTTCGCCCGTGGCGACGCGCGAGACGTCGTAGCCCTCCCGCTTGAGCCCGGCCACGAGCGGGTCGGCGATTGCGTCCTCGTCTTCGACGACCATGATGTGCACATTCCAAGTGTCGTGGCGCCCCTGTCGCCCGGCATCCGCACTTAGCCGAACCTTTACTGCGGCTTGTCGGAAGCTTCGCCGACACCTCTCCCCGGCCTCACCCGGAGCGGCCTACGGTCGGTGACATGAACAAGGCGCACCTCACCCTCTTCGCACTCCTCGTCGCCGGCGCCACCATTCTCGGCGCAGTCGCGGTGACGCGGACGACCGGCCTCGGCCGCGCCGCGCGGCACACGAACGACGCGGCAGTCGCGGCCCGCACGAAACAGCTCGCGTCCTATGCCGCGAAGCTCCAGAAGGAGCTCAAGGCAAAGCCACCGGCTCTACCTCCTGTCCCGAAGCCGGCCCCGGCCGTGGCATCGGCAGCGGCGCCGGCAGCGGCGCCGGCTCCACAGCCGGCGCCTCGGATCGTCTACAACCGGCCCCCACCCGTGGTGACGGTCGTCCACACCCACCACGGTGACGACGGCTCGCATGAGTCCGACGGCGGAGGAGGCGGAGGCGGCGATGACTAGCCACCACGGCCGCCTGTACGCGATCGCTCTCGCGCTCGTGGTCTTCTTCCTCGCCTGGGCGGTCGTCGCTGCTCGTCCGTGGGCCACCGCAGGCGCCGATCCGCGCCTGCGCACGCTCACCATCCGCCAGGCGCAGCTCCAGCATGAGGCCAAGCTCGTCCAGAAGGTCGTTGGCGTGCGCTGGGCGAGGTACCGCGTCCGGTTGAAGGCCCGCCGAGCGCTGATCGCGCGCGTCAACGCGGCGAGAGCTGCGGCGTCCGCTGCCGCAGCCCGGGCGTCAGCTGCCGCGGCGGCCCAGGTGGCCGCTCCGGTTGCGGCCGCGGCGCCCGTGCAGGTCGTGAACCTGCCGGCCGCCCACGTCGTCACGAGGACGTCGTGAAGACGGATCCCACGTTCTGGCTGCTCGCCCGGGCGAGCGGCCTGACCGCCTACGGCCTGCTCACGGCGTCCGTCCTCGCCGGGCTGACGCTGAAGTCCAAGCCGTTCGGACGCGCGCTCAAGCCCGCGCCGACGATGGACGTGCACCGGTTCCTCGCGCTGCTCGGCCTCGGGATGCTCGTGCTGCACGGCGGGACGCTGATGCTCGACAAGACGTTGCACATGCCGCTCGCCGGCCTGATCGTCCCGGGCGCGTCTCCGTACCGCGCCGCGGCGGTGGCCGTAGGCGTGGTCGCGGCGGAGCTGATGGCGCTGATCTACGTCTCATTCGCCCTGCGAAAGAGGATCGGCCCTCGAAACTGGCGCCGCCTCCACTGGGCGACGTACCTCGTCTTCCTCCTCGCCACCGTCCACGGCTTCGCCTCCGGAACCGACTCGTCGCAGCCGTGGGCGCACGACTTCTACCTCGGGGCGGTCGGCGCGGTCGCCTTCGCCACCGCCTGGCGGGCGCTCGGCCGTCCCACACGTCCCGTACCCGAAAGGAGCCTGTGATGTACCGGATCTCGATCGACCGTTCGCTCTGCAACGGACACGGCGTCTGCGAGGCGATCGCCCCCGAGGTCTTCGAGCTCGGAGACGACGGGCTCGCCGTCCTCCGTACCGCCATGAGCGAAGATGAAGCTGTGCAAGAGGCGTGCGACTCATGCCCGATGGGCGCGATCGCGATCGCCAGAGTGGAAGCGGCGTGAGGGGAAAGCTCCTCATCGCGATCGTCGTCGCGGCCGCCGCCGCCGGGGCCATCCTCGCCAACGTCCTGCTACTGGGCAGTGCGGCGGCG
>CAVXXZ010000018.1:0-32988 GCA_963765795.1 uncultured Actinomycetes bacterium | reverse complement strand
CCGTTCTACGTCGACGCCGAGGCGGAGCTCGGCGGCGACCCCGCGCCGCCCGTCCTGCTTTGCCCCTTCGACAACCTGCTCTGGGATCGCCCACTGCTCGAGCGGCTTTTCGGCTTCCGCCACGTGATCGAGGTCTACAAGCGCGAGCATGAGCGCGCGTACGGCTACTACGTGCTGCCGCTGCTTGCCGGCGACCGGATCGTCGGCCGTGCCGACCTCAAAGCCGACCGCGCCGAGGGCGTGCTGCATGTGCGCCGCTTCCACCCCGAGCCGCGCGTGCGCGGAAACGTCACGGCGAAGCTCGAGCGCGCAGCGGCCCGGCTCGCGCGCGTGCTCGGGCTCGAGGAGGTGCGGCATGCGTGAGTGTCGGATCGAGGAGGCGCGGCGCATCGCCGTCCGCGCGCAAGGCCTCGATGGCGCCGCACGCGGAGTGCTCGACACCGTGCGCCGCCTCGGCTTCCTCCAGCTCGACCCGATCTCCAGCGTCGCGCCGCCGCAGCACCTCGTCCTCTGGAGCCGGCTCGGCGCGTTCGACACCGCCGAGCTCGACCGGCTGCTCTGGCAGGAGCGGAAGCTCGTCGAGTGGCGCGCCTTCCTCTACCCGAGCGAGGACCTGCCGATGCTGAAGGCCTTCATGCGCCGCCGCGACCGGCCGCTCGACCGCCGGATCATCGAGTGGATCAAGGCGCGTGCCGCTTACCGCCGCCACGTCCTGAAGGAGCTGCGCGAGCGCGGGCCGCTCCTCTCACGCGAGATCGCGGATGCGCCCAGCCACCGGCGTGAGGACCACCGCTGGTGGGGCCAGCGCCAGATGGGCCTGATGCTCGAGCTCCTCGCCGCTCGCGGCCAAGTGGCGGTCGTCGGCCGACGAGGCAAGCAACGCGTGTGGGATCTCGCCGAGCGCTGGTACCCCGAGACCGAGACCCTGCCGCTCGCAAAGGCGCGAAGGCTCTACGACGAGAAGCGCTTCCGCGCGCTCGGCGTGCGGCTCGAGCGCGGCCGGCTCGTGGCGCATCCGGAGGCCGAGGACGGCCCGATTCCCGAGCGCGTCACGTTCCTCTCTCCCTTCGACCGGCTCGTCCACGACCGCGCCCGCACCGAGGCGCTCTGGAACTTCTTCTACCGGCTCGAGATGTACGTGCCGGCGGCGAAGCGCGAGTACGGCTACTACGTCCTCCCCATCCTCCACGGCGACCGCCTCGTCGGCCGGATCGAGCCTGTCTTCGACCGGAAGACCCGCCGGCTCGACGTCAAGGGAGTCTGGTGGGAGCCCGGCCAGAAGAAGCTCGACCTGGCGGAGCCTCTGGACGACCTCGAACGCTGGTTAGCATCGACCTGATGGACTTCGAGACCCGCGCCATCCACGTCGGCCAGGAGCCGGATCCCGCGACCGGGGCGATCATCACGCCGATCTACCAGACGTCGACGTACGTCCAGGACGCGGTCGGGGAGCACAAGGGCTACGACTACTCGCGCGTCGCCAACCCGACCCGGCACGCGCTCGAGACGGCGCTCGCCTCGCTCGAGTCGGCCGAGCACGGCGTCGCCTACTCCTCCGGCCTCGGCGCGACGACGACGCTCATGCACCTTCTCAACCCGGGCGACCGCGTCGTCCTCATCGCCGACGTCTACGGCGGCGTCTACCGGATGACGTCGCAGGTCTACGAGCCGAAGGGCTACCGGTTCCACTACCTGCCGGCCGATGAGTTCCCGAACCTCGCCGAGCACCTCGACGACTCGACGCGGATGGTCTGGATCGAGACGCCGTCCAACCCGCTGCTCAACGTCGTGGACATCGCCGCCGCCGCGGAGGCGGCGCACGCGGCCGGCGCGCTCCTCGTCGTCGACAACACGTTCGCGACGCCGTATCTGCAGCGGCCGCTGGAGCTCGGCGCCGACGTCGTCGTCCACTCGACGACGAAGTACCTCGGCGGCCACTCCGACGTCGTCGGCGGCTTTGCGGCGACGAACGACCCGACCGTGGCCGAGCGCCTGCGCTTCCTCCAGAAGTCGCTCGGCGCCGTGCCGGGGCCGTTCGACAGCTGGCTCGTGCTGCGCGGGATCAAGACGCTCGCGCTGCGGATGCGGCAGCACTGCCTGAACGCGATGGAGGTCGCCGCGGTGCTCGAGCGGCACCCGCGGGTCGAGCGCGTCTTCTATCCGGGGCTCCCGTCGCATCCCGGCCACGCGATCGCGGCGCGCCAGATGCGCGACTTCGGCGGCATGGTCTCGTTCCTCGCCGAGTCGCCGGAGGAGGCGGCGGCGATCGCCGGACGGACGCACCTCTTCCGGCTCGCGGAGTCGCTCGGCGGCGTCGAGAGCCTGATCGAGGTGCCGGCGCGGATGACGCACGCCGCCACGGCCGACGCGCCCTTCGCCGCGCCGCCGAACCTCGTTCGCCTCTCGGTCGGGATCGAGTCGGCCCACGATCTGATGGACGACCTCGAGAACGCGCTCGTCCCTGCCGCGGCACGGGCATGAGCAGCGAAGCCGTCGTCTTCGTCGAGATCCCGTCGGGCTCGCGCAACAAGTACGAGTGGGACAAGGAGCTCGGCGGCATCGTGCTCGACCGGCGCCTCTTCACCGCGATGACGTATCCGGCCGACTACGGCTACGTCGAGGGGACGCTCGCCGAGGACGCCGACCCGCTCGACGCGCTCGTGCTCGTCTCCGACCCGACGTTCCCCGGCTGCCGGATCCGGGTGCGCACGATCGGCGTCTTCCATATGGAGGACGAGAAGGGGCCCGACGAGAAGCTGCTCGCGGTCCCCGACGGCGACCCGGCGTTCGAGCGGATCCAGGACATCGACGACGTCGCAGCGGAGCTGCGCGACGAGATCGAGCACTTCTTCCAGCGCTACAAGGACCTCGAGCCGTCGAAGCGCACGGAGACGCGCGGCTGGGGCAACCGCGACGCGGCGGAGAAGATCCTCGCCGCCGCTCGCCAGCGCGCCTAGACCGCCTCAGATTGTCTGCGGTCGTACCGGCGGGATGATCGCCCCGATGATCCAGAAGAGGGGCAGGAAGAACCCGACGATGAACATGACCCAGTGCCCCTTCCGCAGACAGCTGATGCCGAGCACGATCAGCAGCACGAGATACAGGATCGCCAAGCCGCCGCCAATTCCCCACCACATGCGGCAACCATAGGGCCGGCAGCCCGGGCGGGACATCATCCCCTGAGGATGATCGCCGCTTAGGATCCTCGCGGATGTCCCCGGAGCCCATCGACCTCCATCACCTCGGCCGCGAGCGGATCATCGCGAGCTACCTGCTCGACACCGACGACGGGCCGGCGCTGTTCGACTGCGGCCCCTCGACGACGATCGACGCGCTGAAGGCGGGCCTCGCCGACCGCGGCCTCGCGCTGACCGACGTCCGGCATCTGCTGCTCAGCCACATCCACCTCGACCACGCCGGCGCGGCCGGGACGCTCGTGCGCGAGCACCCGGCGCTGCAGGTGCACGTCTCGGCGATCGGCGCACCGCACCTCGTCGACCCGTCCCGGCTGGAGAAGAGCGCGCGCCGGCTCTACGGCGACACGTTCGACTCGCTCTGGGGCGAGCTGGCGCCGGTGCCGCAGGAGAACGTCCACACGGTCGGGGACCGCGTGCTCGGCCTCGACTGCTTCCCCGCGCCGGGCCACGCCTCCCATCACGTCTGCTACCTCGACCCCGACGGGACCCTCTACGCCGGTGATGCGTGCGGCGTGCGCGTCCTGCCCGGGCGCTTCGTCATGCCGCCGACGCCGCCGCCCGAGGTCGACGTCGAGGCGTGGGAGGACACGCTCGACGAGATCGAGCGCCGCGCTCCCGAGCGGCTCGCGCTCATCCACTTCGGCGTCGCCGAAGACGTCGGACGTCACCTCACCGAGCTGCGGCTCAACCTGCTCGACTGGGCCGAGTCGGTCGAGGGCGGCGCGACGGAAGAGGAGTTCGTCGAGTACGCGCACGCCCAGCTCACCGACTCGCGCGAGGACGCACCGACCTACGACTTCGCGATGCCGCTCTGGCAGTCGTACCGCGGCCTCGCGCGCTGGGCCGAGAAGCGGGTCGCGCGCTTGTCAACCGAGTCCTAGCGCGTCACGATCCGAGCCATGACGGGTCCGCTCCGCCTCCCCGCCTTCCGGCTGCTCTTCGCCGCGCGCGCGATCTCGTACGTCGGGACGTACCTCGCGCCGATCGCGGTCGCCTTCGCGGTTCTCGACAACGGCGGCGGCGCCACCGCGGTCGGACTGAGCTTCGCCGCGTGGACGCTCGCGCAGGTCGCGATGCTCGCCTTCGGCGGCGTGGTCGGCGACCGGGTGCCGCGGCGGGTGGTCATGGTCGGCTCCGACGTCGCCAGCGCCGTCGTCCGCACGGCGATGGGCGCGCTCCTCATCTCCGGCCACGCCGAGGTCTGGCATCTGATCGCGCTCCAGGCGTGCGGCGGTGCGGCGGTCGCCTTCTACTCGCCGGCGTCGTACGGCCTCACGCGGGAGGTCGTGCCGGAGGATGAGCTCCAGCAGGCGAACGGGCTGCTGGCGATCGCCCGCTACGCGGCGTTCCCGCTCGGCGGGGCGATCGGCGGCTCGATCGTCGTCCTCGTCGGCACCGGGGCGGCGCTGCTCGTCGACGCGGGCACGTACGCAACGAGCGCCTTGCTCCTCTCCCGCATCGACGTCGTGTCGATCGCCCGGGCCGGGGCGGGTTTCCTGCGCGAGCTCCGCGAGGGGTGGAGCGCCTTCGTGGAGCAGACCTGGGTCTGGGTGCTCGTCCTTTGGATCTCGTTCTACTTCCTCATCACGTATGCGCCGTTCTTCGTGCTCGGGCCATACGTCGCGAAGCACTCCATGGACGGCGCGCGCTCGTGGACGTTCGTCGTCGTGGGCGAGGGAGTCGGCGCGCTGGTCGGCGGCATGGCGGGACTGCGCTGGCGCCCGCGACGCCCCATGGTGACGGCCGGCTTCCTCCTGATGGTCACGGCGGTGCAGAACCTCATCCTCGCGTTCCACCCCGAGACGTTCCTGCTGACCATTGCCGCCGCCGGCTCCGGCTTCGCATTCGCGCTCGGCTCGGTGATCTGGGACACAACGCTGCAACGGTCGATCCCGCCGGAGAAGCTCGCACGCGTCGCGTCGTACGGCTGGATGGGCGCGATGGTCTTCCTCCCGGCCGGGTATGCGCTCGCGGGGCCGGTCTCGATGGTGATCGGGATCAAGACGACCCTGGTGCTGGCCGCCTGCTGGGTCGTCGTGAGCACGCTCTTTGTCGTCCGGCTCCGCGCCGTGCGCGAGGTCGGTCTCGACGTCGAGACCGACGCAGTGCCGGTGGCTGCTCAGTAAGTAGGCTCGGCGCTCATGCCGCCCGTGCCTGTCCCGCCCGAGGTCGACGCGTTCCTTGCCCGGCCGAACCCGGCGGTCGTCGCGACGGTGAGCCCGACCGGCGAGCCGCACACCGCCGCCACCTGGTACGACTGGGAGGACGGCCGCGTCCTCCTCAACATGGACGAGAGCCGCCTGCGCCTCCGCTACATGCGCCAGAACCCGGCCGTCGCCCTCACCGTCCTCGGCGAGGACAGCTGGTACGCGCAGATCACGCTGCTCGGGCGCGTCGTCTCGATCGAGGACGACCCGGATCTCGCCGGCATCGACCGGCTTTCCATCCGCTACTACGGCGAGCCGTTCCACAGCAGGGACGCGCGCCGCGTCACTGCGTGGATGGAGCCGCACCGCTGGTCGAGCTGGCCTCTTCCTCGCTGAGCTCTTCCGTCTCGACGACCCAGAGCGGCCCGTCGCCGCACTCGAGCCGCCGGGCGCCGTCGACCTCGGTCAACGAGGTGGCGAGCACGCGCACCGGCTTGCCGTCGAGCTCGAGCAGCGCGCCGCGCGTTCCGCCGGCCGACATCGCATAGAGCCAGGCCCAGGCGAGCCGGTGCACCTCGGCCGCCGGGCGGGCGAGGTCGAGCCAGACGTCTTCCTCGGCGAAGAAGGATTCGTAGCTGCCGCCCTCCTCCTGCGGCGTCCCCTCGTCACCCGCCGCCAGCCGTTCGAGCGCCTCGGCGAGGGCCTCGCCGACGACCTGGCCGAGCTCCGGATAGAACGTGTCCGGCGGCTGCAGCTCGCCGAGGGGATACCGCCGCTGCGCGAGGATCGGCCCGGTGTCGAGGTCGGCGTCCATCCGGTGGAACGTGATCCCGATCTCCTCGTCGCCCTCGCGGATCGCCCACGCAACCGGCAGCGGGCCCCGGTGCCTCGGCAACACCGACGGGTGGCCGTTGAGCCAGCCGAGCCGCGGCACCGCCAGCGCGGCGGGCGGGATCTTCCACGGGAAGCCCATGCAGACGACGAGGTCGGGCTCGACCGAGGTCAGCAGGGGCGCGATCGAGCTCCGGCGCGCCGGCAGGAGGACGTCGAGCTCGGGCGCGGCGCTAGTCACGAGCTCGCCAATGTCGGGGAGGTTGCCGTAGCGGCCGTCGTGGTCGCGCATCGACATGAGCGCGACCGGCTCGTGCCCTGCGGCGCGGACGACGGCGTCGAAGCCGGCGAGCACCGGGGAGATGCGCGTCACGATGACGACGCGCCAAGCTCATTCGTCGCGCAGGATGCGCCCGCCCGAGGACTGCGTGCGCGCCTTGACGACGATCTCGTCCACGTTCACGTGCCACGGTCGGGTGAGCGCGAAGAGGATGCACTCGGCGATGTCCTCCGGCCGCAGCGGGTCGACGCCGCGATAGACCGCCGCGGCCCTCTCCTCGTCGCCCTTGAATCGGACGAGGGAGAACTCCGTCTCGGTGAGGCCCGGATCGACGGTCGTGATGCGGATCGGCCGGCCGAGGAGATCCTCCCGCAGCGCGTAGGTGAAGCCGCGCTCGGCGAACTTCGCCGCGACGTACGTCGCACCGTTCTCGTACGCCTGGCGGCCCGCGACCGAGCCCATGTTGACGATGTGACCCCAGTCGCCGAAGTGCGGCAGGCAGAGCCGCGTCATCCGGACGAGCCCGGTCACGTTGACGGCGAAGACGGCCGCCTCGTCCTCCTCGCTCGACTCGTCGAACGGCGCGCGACCCAGCGCGAGGCCGGCGTTGTTGACGAGGATGTCGAGGCCGCCGAGATGCTCGACCGCCTCCCCGACGAAGCGGCTGCAGCTCGCGGCGTCGGTGACGTCGAGCTCGAGCGCGACCTCCGTCTCGAGCCGCTCGACCCGCCGCGCGCCGCCCGCGACGCGCACGCCGGCGGCTGCGAGCGCGGCCGCCGTCGCCCTGCCGATGCCGGACGAGGCGCCGGTCACGATCGCCCGCTTGCCGCTCAGGTCGAGCGCAGTCATGGCCCCTGACTTTATTGCGCGCTACTCGTGCCCCGGCGCAAGCACCGGGCGGCCCGCCCACGCGCAGTGCCTCGTACTCGGCCAGGGTCAGCGACACGGTGAAGCGGCACACGGGTGCGCCGCACTCGCACGTGAAGTCCCAGCGCTCCTGCCCGGGCAGGACGTCCTCGAAGCGGCGGGCGGCCTCGTGCACGTGAGCATTGACCTCGAGCAGGAGGTCACGCTCAACAGACTCTTGCTTCTCGTCACGACCGGTCACGGCTTCACCACGCGGCTCCCTCAAACCGCGTCGTGACAGCGTAGAACGGATTCGCCGACGCTGGCAACAAAGAATGCGCTGCGACAGTCAAGCGCTTACGGATGCGCCGCGCGCCACGCCCGGCCGACCGCGAGTCGCTCCGGTGCCGTCGGATGGCTGAAGAGGAGGAGGTAGACGAGGCGAGGCGGCTCGAGGTCGGAGAGGTTGCGCCGCGCGAGCTCCAGGTGGGCGCGCGCGAACGCCGCCGGTTGCTCCGTGAGCTCGAGCGAGCAACGGTCGGCAGCGCGCTCGAAGCGGCGCGAAAGCCACGCGCCCGGAGCGAGGGCGACGAGCTCGAGGGCGAGAAGCAGCAGCAGCGCCTCCGGCAACGTGCGCGGGTCTCCCACCCGCGTCCCCAGCACCGCCCAGAGGACCAGGACGGCACCAGCGGCGCCGGCCATCGCGAGCAGCGTGAACTTCGCGACGTGCCCATCGCGGCGATGCCCCAGCTCGTGCGCGACGACGACCTCCACCGCCGCCGGGTCGGCCGCCTCCAGCAGCGTGTCGAAGACGACGACGCGGCGCGTGCGGCCGATGCCGGACACGTAGGCGTTGACCTTCGTCGTGCGGCGGCTCGCGTCGGCGACGAGCACCTCTCGCACCGGGACGCCGGCGCGCTGCGAGAGCACGCGGAGGCTCGCCGCGAGCGCCTCGTCGTCCAGCGGCCGGAAGCGGTTGAAGAGCGGCTCGAGGACGACGGGCGCGACGAACGAGAGCAGGAGCACGGCCAGCGCGAGGGCCGCGCCGGCCGGCAACGCCCACCAGCCCGGCAGCGCCCGCGCCAGCGCGACGGCCGCGGCCCATGCCCCCGCTCCCAGCACGAGCGACACGGCGAGGCCCTTGGCGCGATCGCCCAGCCAGCCGCCGACACCCTGCGTGGAGAAGCCCCACCGCCGTTCGCGCAACCAGCCGCGCCAGAACGCGAGCGGTGCCCGGATTACGCTCGAGAACGCTGTTACCAGGGCCGCGTACGCCGCTGCGGCGGCCACCGGCGAGAGCGACGTCAGCGGGGAGAAGAGCCAGTCCCCGAGCGAGCTCCACGCCAGCGCCGCGAGCAGGCCCGCGGCGAGCGCCACGTCCACGAGGAGGGCGAGATAGAGCGGCCGGTGGTAGGCGCAGGCCCGCGCCCGCTCGTCCGCTGTGAACTCGTCGTTCATACGGAACGAGGGTACGTGCGTAACCGTGCCCGGGACTTTGCCGTTCTCAAAGCCGAACCGGAAATGAACCCCCGCTCAAACGGGAGGAGGGTGAAGATGCTACTCATTGTGCTCGCGATCCTGGCGCTGATCCTGTTCGGTGTCGGCTTTGTCGTCCACTGGCTGTTCATCATCGCCGCGATCGTCGCGCTGATCTGGCTGATCAGCCTGTTCACCGGCGGCTTCGGCCGCAGCGGCGCACGGTTGTAGGCCCAAAGCGCCTCAGGAATGAGTCGGGCGGCCCATTGCGGGCCGCCCGTTCCTTTGCGACCGTGAGGGGGTGTCGCGGACCGCGATCCTCCTGTGGATTCTCGCCCTGATGGCGCTGGAGATCCAGCATCTGAAGTGGATCTGGTGGGAGTACTGGGACTGCCGCAGCTGCTCCGCCAAGCACAAGGACTGCTCGTGCGGCGCGACCCGCAGCTGGGTCATGTTCCTCTAGCCGCTCTCATTTCGCTCTAACGCAACACGGTCTAGGCTGCGTCCGCTTTGAAGCGGCTCCTCGTCGTCGCCCTTGCGGGCGTCTTCCTCCTGGGCGTGCTGCTCGGGTCGGCCGAGCTTCCGGGCCATCGACACGAGGCGCGCGCGGCCGCTCTCGCGGGGGATCCACAAGATCCGCCACGTCGTGATCGTCATGCAGGAGAACCGCTCCTTCGACTCCTACTTCGGCACGTTCCCCGGCGCCGACGGGATCCCGATGAAGGACGGCGTGCCGACCGTCTGCAACCCCGACCCGAAGACGCACGTCTGCGTCAAGCCGTACCACGACACCTCCGATCGCAACGCAGGCGGCCCGCACGACACGATCGACGCGGTGCGCGACATCGATCACGGGAAGATGGACGGCTTCCAGCGGCAAGCCCGGATGAGGGCGCTTCCTCGCGTGTCACGCCACCGACAACCCCGGCTGCTCGCTCACGCCCTCGGCTCCCGACGTGATGGGCTATCACGACTGGCACGAGATCCCGAACTACTGGGACTACGCGCGCAACTTCGTCCTCCAGGACCACATGTTCGAGGCGGTCAACTCGTGGAGCCTCCCGGCCCATCTCTCGATGGTGTCCGGCTGGTCGGCGCGCTGCTCGAAGCACCACGACCCCATGAGCTGCAAGCCGGCCTTGAAGGCGCCGTTCGGAGCCACGGGCCACGGCCAGAAGCTCGACTATCCGTGGACGGATCTGACGTACCTCCTGCACCGCCACCACGTGAGCTGGCGCTACTACGTCGCGAACGGCAGCCAGCCCGACTGCACCGACAACCAGATGTTCTGCAAAGACGTGCCCCAGGGCGCGTCGACCCCGGGCATCTGGAACCCGCTGCCGCGCTTCGACACCGTGCAGCAGGACCACCAGCTCGGCAACATCCAGCCGCTCGGGAACTTTTACCGCGCCGCGCGCAAGGGCACGCTCGCGGCGGTCACGTGGATCACACCGTCGCAGGGCGTCAGCGAGCATCCTCCTTCGCTCGTGACCGCCGGCCAGACCTGGGTCACCCGCCTCATCAACACGATCATGCAGGGACCCGACTGGAAGTCGACCGCGATCTTCCTCGCCTGGGACGACTGGGGCGGCTTCTACGACCACGTCAAGCCACGGCGCGTCGACGGCGAGGGCTACGGAATCCGGGTGCCCTCTCTCGTGATCAGCCCGTACGCCAGACAGGGCTACGTCGACCACCAGGTCCTCAGCTCCGACGCCTACCTCAAGTTCATCGAGGACGACTTCCTGCACGGCCGGCGACTGAATCCGCGCACCGACGGCCGGCCGGACTCGCGACCGGACGTGCGCGAGAACGTCAAGATCCTCGGCAACATGGCCCACGACTTCGATTTCGACCAGAAGCCCCGGCCGCCACTGCTACTCCCGCTTCACCCGCCGTTCAGCTAGAGCTTCGGAGCTCTGAAAAGACGCGCCATCACCGTCGCCCTGCTCCTGCTCGCCGCCGCTGCGGCGGCTGGTTGCGGCTCGTCGTCGGGCGTTCGCTGTCCTGCTTCGCACCGCGGCATCCACAAGATCTGCCACGTGGTCGTGATCATGGAGGAGAACCGCTCCTTCGACTCCTTCTTCGGCACCTACCCGCACGCCGACGGGATCCCGATGAAGAACGGCGTGCCGACGGTGTGCGTGCCGAACGGCGTCGGCCAGTGCGTGCGCCCGTTCCTCGAACCGAGCGGCGCGAACGACTCCGGCGGCGCGCACGGCCCGCTCGCCGGCAAGGCGGACGTCAACGGCGGCCGCATGGACGGCTTCATCCGCGTCACCGACCACGCGCTCATCCGCGACTGCCGCCGCCATCGGCACAGCTCGGCCTGCGCGCACCTCCGCCGCCCGAACGTCATGAGCTACCACGACGAGGCGCAGATCCCGAACTACTGGGCGTACGCGCGGAACTTCGTCCTCCAGGACCACATGTTCGAGCCGAACTGGGGCTGGAGCCTGCCTGCGCACCTCTGGCTCGTCTCCGGCTGGTCGGCGCAGTGCCGCAACCCGTACAAGGCGAGCACCTGCACCAGCAATCTCGCCACGAGGAACGGGGGGCCGGCCGCGCCGCTGCGCCGCTATCCCCACGGGCCGCTCTACGGCTGGACCGACCTCACCTACCTCCTCCACAAGCACCGCGTCGCCTGGGCGTCGTACGTGGAGAAAGGCGCGCCGCCCGACTGCCGCACGGGCCCGATCACGTGCTACGTGCGCATCAGAGGATCGAGGACGCCGAGGATGTGGAACCCGCTCGCGGACTTCACCGACGTCCGCCAGGATCACGAGCGCCCCCTCTCGCAGGCCCCGCTCTCCGACTTCTACTCCGCGGCGGCGGACGGCACCCTGCCCAACGTGTCCTGGGTCACGCCCGACTGGGCCGACAGCAACCATCCCGGCGCGCCGATCGGCCAGGGCCAGGCGTGGGTGACGAGGCTCGTGAATGCCGTGATGAGGGGGCCGGAGTGGAAGAGCTCGGCGATCTTCCTGGCCTGGGACGACTGGGGCGGTTTCTACGACCACGTCGAGCCGCCGGTCGTCGACGCCAACGGCTACGGGCTGCGCGTGCCGGGGCTCGTGATCAGCCCGTATGCGCGACGGGGCTTCGTCGACCACCAGACGTTGAGCTTCGACGCCTACCTGAAGTTCATCGAGGACGACTTCCTCGGCGGCCGGCGTATCGACCCGCGGACAGACGGGCGGCCGGACCCTCGTCCCGACGTCCGTGAGAACGCGCACATCCTCGGCGACCTCACGAAGGACTTCGACTTCCGCCAGCAGCCGCGGCGCCCGCTGCTACTGCCCCTGCGGCCGGCCTAGGTTCGTTCGAGCAGCGCACCCCAGCGCTGCTCGTACCGCCTGGTCTTCCAGAGCGTCAGCGAGCACAGCCAGGTCGTGGCGAAGAGCCCGACGACGACGTAGCCGAGGCGGCCGAGGTCGAGGCTCGCGAGGAGCGTCCAGAAGCCTCCGTGCAGCTCGAGCTTCGCGGCGAGCACCTGCAGGAGCTCGATCGCGCCGACGAGCCAGGCGACGGCGACCGAGAGGCTCGTCACGCTGATGTTGTAGTAGACCTTGCGCACCGGGCTCGAGAACGCCCAGCCGTACGCGTGGCTCATGAAGGCCCCGTCGGCGGTGTCCATCAGGCTCATCCCGGCGGCGAAGATCAGCGGCAGCGAGATCACCGCCAGGAACGGGACCTGGTGCGTCGCGACGCCGGCGGCGAGCGCGAGCAGCCCGATCTCGGTCGCCGTGTCGAAGCCGAGCCCGAACAGCACGCCGAGCGGGTACATCTTCCAGGTCGCGTCGATCCCGCTCCCGAACCGCTTGAGCAGGAAGCGCGCGAGGAAGCCCTGGTTGGCCAATGCGCGCTCGAGACTCTCTTCGTCGTACTGGCCGCGCCGCATGCTCCGGAAGACGCCGACGATCTCGAGCAGCACGAGCAGGTTGAGCGCTCCGATCAAGAGCAGGAACGTGCCCGAGACGGAGGCGCCGATCGTCGACCCGTAGGCCTGCAGCGTCGGGATGCTGGAGTGCACCGTCCCTGCGGCGATGGCCAACCCGGCCGTGAGGGAGAAGACGATCGTCGAGTGCCCGAGCGAGAAGAAGAAGCCTGTGCCCAGCGGGCGCTTCCCGTCCTGCAGCAGCTTTCGTGTCGTGTTGTCGATCGCTGCGATGTGGTCGGCGTCGAACGCGTGCCGCAGCCCGAACGTGTACGCGAGCGCGGCGAGACCCGCCAGCGCCGGATAGTGAGGGGAGTAGTAGAGGAACAACCCGAAGCCGAGCACGTGCAGGAGCACGACCCCGCCCGAGAAGCCGCCGAGCCGCGTCCACTCGGCGCGCGTCATGCCGGCGCTCCGGCGACCGCCATCTTCGCGGCGCGCCGCTCGGCGTAGACGGCGAGCCAGATCGAGCCCTCGAAGAGCGCCCACATCGGCAGCAGCTCGAGCAGCGTCGTCACGGGATCGGGACCGGGGAGCGCAAGCGCCAACACCGAGACGATGAAGTAGCCCTTCCGGCGGTTCCGGCGCAGGCCGGCCGACGAGAGCACGCCGAGGTTGACGAGCGCAAGCACCACCAGCGGCGTCTCGAAGACGCAGACGACGCCGAGCAGCACCGAGACGACGAACGAGTAGTAGCTGCTCGCCCGGATCAGGATCCGGAAGTGCGTCGTGTCGTAGTTCGTGAGCCAGTGCACGGCGCGCGGGAGCAGGACCCCGTAGCCGAAGGCGAGACCCGCCGCCCCCAGTACGAGGCCGAAGACGGCGAGGAGGAGAATCCGGCGCTCGGCCGCAGGGTCGAGCGCCGGAGCCAGGAAAGACCACAGCTGCGAGAGGATCACCGGCAACGCGAAGAGGAGCCCGGCGTACAGGCTCACGGCGACCGAGACCGAGAACGGCTCGGTCACGCCGAACGCCGCCAGCTGGCGGTGCTCGGGCGGCAACGGACGCGCGAGCCACACGAGTATGTGGTCGTGGAAGGCGAACGCGACGGCGGTCGCCACCCCGACCGCCGCGAGCGACACGAGGATCCGCCCGCGCAGCTCCTCGAGGTGCTCGACGAGCGTCGCCTCCTCTTCGCGAGGGAGCCGGTGGGGTCGCATCAGTCGGTCTTCTCGGTCTCGGTCGTCTCGGGCAGGGCCTGGTGCGTGACGGAGTCCTTGAACTCACGCATTCCGCTCCCGAGCGAGCGTCCGATCTCCGGCAGCCGCTTGGCGCCGAAGAGGCAGAGCGCGATCAGGAGCAGCAGAGCGCAGGTGCGTGGGACTGGTCAAGCCGATCATTCGTGTTCCTCCTTGATCGAGATGTCGGTGACGGCCGCGCCCGCGACGGCGACGTGACGCCGCAGCGGCCGGTCGTCGAGCCAGAGCGTGTATTCGCCGGCGGGCAGCGAGTCGAACACGGCTCCGTAGAGCGAGCGGCCGGCGACCGGCCGCTCGTGGACCTGCTTGTGGGAGCGCTCTTCGTCCCGCCCGGCAGGGCTGATCTCGATCTCCACGCCGTGCAGGTCCGCATCGGTGTGGAGGACGAGGGCCCCGGCCCCCGGCCCGAGATCGAGCATCACGTGCTCGGGCCGGGGGTCCGTGGAGTGGTGCGGGTTCGGGGTCACGACGAAGGCGTGTGGTATCCGTCGTGGGGCGTCCCCAGATACGGGAACGTGTCCTGGTAGCGGCCCGCGCCCGGTGCGGTGCCGTCGCGGAGCAACGCAGCCGCACCGTCCGGCGTGTAGCTCGGGTCGACGAGCGGGATCGTCGCGCCGGCCACTGCCTTCAGCTCGATCGCGACGATGTCGTCGAACACCCGCCTGCCGTTCGGGAAGCCCGCCGGGTCGCCTGCGACCAGGCCGATCGGGTTCGCGCTTGCGGCCGGCGTCGGCGGGATCGCGACGTTCAGCCGCAGCATGTCCGCCGGTCTCGGCCCCGTGAAGTTCTGGAACCCGGGGACGACTCCGGCCGGAATCCCCGTGAGCAGGATCGCGTGAAGGTCCGCCCGGTCCTTCGTGTACCCCGCGAGGTTCGGGAACACGCCGGGATAGAGGACCGGCAGGAGCCTCGCGAGCTCCGGCTGGTTGACGTATGACTCGAACTCGCCGGCGTCGTCGATGGGATCGACGGCGTTCCAGCGGTCCTTGTCGCCGATGTGGACGATCACCTCGTTGAAGAGCGGGTTGCCGAGGCGCGAGACCTGCACCCACGGCCCGCTCCCCTTCGGCGCCTTCCCGTTGTCGTCGCGGACTTGCACCTTGCGCCGGCTCGCGCCGCTCCAGATGCCCAGGACGGCCTTCGCGCTCATCGGGTCGCTCGGCGTGGAGCCGTCCCTGGTCAGCATCGAGATCGGCACCTTGATGGCGATCGTGTGGATGTTCAGGTCCTTCAGCGGGTCGACGCCCGGCGCTGCGCCCGTCGGGATCAGATGGAGGTTCTGGAACGGGCGGAGGGCGGCGAGGTCGAAGACCGAGCCCAGGTCGACGAAGAAGCCGTCGTTCCGCTGGCCGGCGAAGACCGTCTCGCCGGACGGCAGGTGATGCACGGCCGCCGCCGCAAGGGCGTCGTAGTTCGGCGTCGAGCGCGGGCCGATGTTGCACGGCGGGCACGCGAGGTTGGCGCCGATGGCCTTGCCCTTGCCGTCCTGCTCGTGGTGCTGCTTCTTCCCGTTGTTGTGGCCGTGCTCGCGGATGACGGAGACGTCGTAGAGCTGTCGCTTGTTCCAGTTGGGATCGGTGAGCGAGGTGATCGGCCCGGTGTTGTAGAGGAACGTCTCCTCGTTCTGCAGCGTGGTCCGGAACCGGAACTGGTACGTGATGTCCGGCAGCGCGTCGCCGTCGTTGTCGATGAAGATCGAGTAGAGGACGTCGTCCCCGAACTCGAAGAAGTTCGGCCCGCCGGCCGGGCCCTGGAGGGGCACGAAGTTGCTGAGGATCGTGACCATCGTCGGGTCGTCCGGGCTGACGAACGCGTAGACGTCGGCGTTGTCGGCAACCGGGTCCTGGCTGATGCCGGGAGCTTCGCGGTGGGAGGACATCTAGCTCACTCCCTTCCTCGCCCCACTTCTGCTGGCATGGCGCAGCAGGCGCTGGACGAGCTGGCGGTCGCGATACGTGTGCTCGGCGGTGCCGGAGGTGACGGTCACCTCGCCGCGCCGGGCGTCGCGGACGTATGCGACGACCGGCTCCTCCGGCACGCCGGCCGTGGCCTCGGTCGGCTGAGCCCTCCTCCTCACCCATCGCAGCGCGCGCGATCGGGGGCGCCGAGGCGAGTGCCGCTGCGCCGGTGGCCGCGCCGGCGATCTTGACGAACGAGCGCCTACTCAGGCGTTCCATTGCCCTCTCCTTCCCGGCGGCTCCGGCCGCCGTCCAAGTGCGGTCGGCGCTCATTCGCGCGAGTCCCCCAATCGGTTCGATGGCTCGGTTCGATCGGCTTGAACCGCGCAGGCTCGGCGAGCGAATATCGGAGGCTGTGAACCGGCAGCTCGCCCACCTCTCCGACGAAGCGCTCGTCGCCCTGGCCGCCAGGTCGGAGCAATCGGCGCTCGCGGAGCTGTACGACCGCTACGGCCGCACCGCGTACGGGCTCGCCTTGCGCGTCCTGCGCGACCAGGCGCTCGCCGAGGACGCGGTGCAGGAGGCGTTCCTCACCGTCTGGCGAACCGCCTCCCGCTTCATGCCCGAGCGCGGCAAGGCGAGCACGTGGATCCTCACGCTCGTGCACCGGCGGGCGGTCGACGCCGTCCGGCGCGAGCAGCGGCGGCGCGCAGACTCGCTCGACCTGGCCGCCGAGCCCGCAGTCGAGGGCGGCGTGGAGGAGGACGCGTTCCTGCGCCTGCAGCGCGAGCGCGTGCAGGCCGCGCTCCGCCACCTTCCCGACGCGCAGCGTGAGGCGCTCGAGCTCGCGTACTACGGAGGGTTCAGCCAGTCGGAGCTCGCCGAGAGGCTCGGCCAGCCGCTCGGTACCATCAAAAGCCGGATGTTCGGGGGGCTCTCGCGCATGCGTGAGCTGCTCGGGGAACCGGGAACGGAGACGTCATGGACGCCCACGACCTGACCGCCGCGTACGCGCTCGACGCGCTCGCCCCGGACGAGGCCGAGGCCTACGAGCGGCACCTGAGCCAGTGCGAGGAGTGCCGCGAGCAGCTCGCCGAGCTCAACGAGACCGCGACAGCTCTGTCGTTCGCCACGGTCGCGCCCGCTCCGCCCGCGCGGCTGCGCGCGTCGATCCTCGACGCGGCAGCGGCGGAGCGGACGAACGTCGTCCCGCTCCTGCGGCGCCGTTGGGTCGCGCGAGGGCTCGCAGTCGCCGCAGCGGCGGCGGCCTGCATCGCGGTCGGCCTGGCTGTCTCCCTGAGCCAGTCGAGCCGCGACGACGGTCACGGCCTCCGTCGTGCTCGGCCCGAACCGGACCGCCACGCTTCACATCTCCGGCCTTTCGGCCGCCCCCCGCGGGAAGACCTACGAAGCCTGGGTGATCCCCAAGGGCGGCGCACCGAGGCCGGCGGGCCTGTTCCCGGGCGGCGAAAGCACGACCGTACGCCTCCGCGGCACCGTTCCGCGCAACGCCGTCGTAGCCGTGACTCGCGAGCGTGCCGGCGGCGCATCCACTCCCACGCCGCCGGTGCTCTTCAGCACGCCACCCACGTAGCTGCGGCGCCCTCTTACTTGCGGAGGCTGTGGACCGACATCTCCTGCATACCTGTGAGCCCCGTCACCGTTGCCGGGCGTCTCGATGCCAACCTTGCGCATCGCCGGGCCGAGCCGCTCCGACTGGAATAGCTCGAACTGCTGCTTCGACTCCCAGACGTCGATGATCCGAATGCCCGAGCCGGACTCACCGGCAGCGTGCACGATCAGACCTTCCGGCTTGTTGCTGCCGAGCTCTGCGTCGAGCTTGTCGTACTGGTCCCGACTGATCGGGACGTCACTAACGAATGCCCAATTAGGCATAAAACTCCTTCGTCACCAAACAGGGTGGAAACGCGAACCCGCGCGTCTCCTTGACGCACCCAGGCCAAATGTGACAGACGAAGAGGATGAATCTGGTCGAGCCCCAGCGGCTTCCGCGCAAGGCCTACGCGCACCGACCACCATAGCGGCAATCTCGCGCCCCCGCCGATCCGGCGCTAGGTCTAAGGACCGCTTGACGTCTGCGCGCGGGCCCAGATCTCCGCGAGCGCGGCCGGCGACAGGTCGCGCTTGTCGAACACCCCGTTGGGCCGCCCTGTGTGGCCGGGCGTAGCCGTCATCAGGACGATCACCGTCCCCGGGCTCTCCGCCGCCAAGCGCGCGGCAGTCTCCCTCCCGTCGATGCCGGGCATGTTGAGGTCGACAAGGGCGAGATCCGGCTGCCGCAGGCGCGCGAGCTCGACTCCCTCCTCCCCGGTGGCCGCGATCCCTTCGAGCTCGAAGCCCTCGGACGCGACGACCACCTCCGTTGCGGCGGCGAGGAACGAGACGCTGTCGTCCACGACGAGGACGCGAATCACAACGGGAGCACAGCCGTCAGCCTCGTTCCCTTTCCCTCGCTGCTCTGGAGGCGGAACGTGCCTCCTGCAGCTTCGACCCGCTCGCGCAGGCCGTTGAGCCCGCCGCCGGAACTCTCGTCCGCACCACCGGGGCCGTCGTCGCTCACCTCGATGGTGAGCGCGCGCCTCGTCGTGTAGACGCGGACGCTGACCATCGCATGCGGCGCATGCTTCTGTGCGTTCGTGACGGCTTCGAGGAACACGTAGTACGCAGTCGTCTCGGCACCTGCGTCGACGGAGGCAGTGGGTAGCTCCACGAGGCTTATGCGTTGGCCGGCACGCGCGGCGGTACTGCGGATAGCCGCCGCGAGACCGAGATCTGTGAGCAGGGCCGGATGGGTGCCGTGGGCCAGCTCTCGCAGCTCCTCGAGTGCGATCTTCAACTCGGTCTCGGCGTCGGCCAGCACCTGGGCCGCGCGGCCGGGCTCCTGCGGGAGCTGATCCTCGGCAACACGGAGACGGATGAGCAGCGCAACCAACCGCTGCTGCGCGCCGTCGTGCAGATCGCGTTCGATTCGATGGCGCTCGCTGTCGGCTGCCCGCACCAGCGCTGTCTGCGACTCCTCCAAGCCGTAGGCGAATCGCTCGCGCTCGGAGACGATCGCTGCGACGCACAGCGCAGTCACCGTCGCGACAGCGATGAACAGTTGAGTGGAGAGGATGCTGTGCGTGATCGAGTGGAAGTGGAACGGGCCGTCGGCGTTCCTCACACTCCAGATCGCCACTCCGGTGACGAGCGCGAGCGCGAGAGTCGCACCGCGCTGCCCGAAGCGAAGGCCGGCCCAGATCAAGCCCGGAAAGGCCAGGTACTCGAGCGCCTTCGGGCTGGAGAACGCGACCGCCGTCAGCGCGCCGGTCGTCGCGAGCATCAGGACGAGCTCGGCAGCACGCGCGCGAGAGAGCCTGCTTCGCGGTCGCGACCAGGCGAGGGCGAACGGCACGACGACGAGAGCGCCGCAGGCGTCGCCCAGCCACCACGTGTGCCACACGGTCCAGAACGCGTCCGAACTGACCACACCGCCCACCCGCGACGCCAGCGTCCCCACGGTTGCGCTCACCATCGTCGCCAGCGCCAGAGGCGGCAAGAGGCGCACGAGGCCGTCGACCCGGCCCAGCAGATACCCGGACTTGGCCGCGCGCCGCAGGAGGTAGGCGGCGAGGACGACTTCCAGGACATTTCCGACCGTTTGCGCGAGCGCGGTCCCGACCGGGAGCTTCATGTAGTCGTTGGCGAGGAGGTCGCCGAGGAGCACCCCTGGCCAGAACGCGAGCCCGCGCAGGTAGAGGTAGGCGATACCGACCCCCACGGGCAGCCAGACGATCGCGGCCACGGGACCGGAGAACCCGAGCTCGTAGCCGAGCTTCGCCGAGCCGTAGTAGAGCGCGGCGAGCAGACCGATCTCGAGCATGAAGCGAAGAGTCCGCTCCCGTCGCTCCACGCGTGGCCAGGGACGATGCGCAACCTGGCCGCCGGTTGCGATCTCGTTGGCCGAGACCGACATTGTCCCCAAGCATGTCAAAACGGTTCGTGATCCTCCAGACGCGCTCGCGGTCGCCCCTGTCCCGGGACGACAGTGACAGTCAGACCGAGTCGGTGCTGAGTGCTGTCAGCAGGACGCCGATTTCGTGGCCGATCTGGGCGGTGTGGCGCATGGCGTGTTCGCGGTCGACGGTGTAGTGGTTGCGTCGTCCGACGCGGATTGTCTTGACGTACCCGGCTTCGACCAGGTCGGCGACGATGCGTTGGGTTGCGCGTTCGGTGATGCCGATGCGCTCGGCGACGTCGCGGAGTCGGATGTCGTGTGTGTCGGCGAGGCAGAGGAGGACCTGGGCGTGGTTGGTGAGGAAGGTCCAGGACCTTGTTCGTTCAGGACTTGACATACGACTCTACGATCGTGTATTTATTATCGCGCATTTGGAGTCGGGGATTATAGCGAACGGGAGCGAACCGCGATGAACCCGCAAGCAGCGTTCCGAGAGGTCAACGACTCGATCCGCGAGCTGGCGCCCGGGGGTGTCGAGACGGACACGTTCGAATTCTTTTGCGAGTGCCCGGATATCGAGTGCCACGCAACTGTGAGCCTCAAGCTGCTCGAGTTCGATGACCATCGAGCAGCCTCGCCGCCAATACCGATCCTCGCTGAACACGATCGCGACCAACCGAAGCCGAAGCTCGTCTTCTTCTACTCGCCTCGATCTGGTCGCTGTCGGCGAGTGGAGGGTTTTGTCGCGCAGGTGTTGCAGCGTCGGCGTAACCACGAGACGTTCGAGCTGGTGCGGGTCTCGGTGGACGAGCATCCGGATCTGGCGGAGCGGTTCGGCGCCGAGACGGTGCCGACGCTGTGCGTCGTGGAGGGCCGACGCCTTCAGAAGCGGATTGCGGCTCCGCGCGGCTGTCGTGACCTAGAGCGAGAGCTTGCTCCCTGGCTGAGTTGAGCAGTTAGCCCAAGCCTCGGCGGGTAGTCCTGCCGGATGGATGCTGCTACGCTCGGTTCACTACTTGAGCGAGTACCAGGTGGCGCGCGGTGCGCTTCCTCTGCCCGTTCCTGAGGCGCAGAGGAGGTGTTTCATCTATGGCAACCGGAACCGTGAAGTGGTTCAACGCTGACAAGGGGTATGGCTTCATCACTCCCGAGGACGGCGGCGAGGACCTGTTCGTCCACCACAGCGCGATCGTCGGCGAGGGCTACAAGACGCTCGCCGAGAACGCAAAGGTGCAGTTCGAGCCCGAGCAGGGCCAGAAGGGGCCGCAGGCGACGAACGTCACGCTGGCGTCCGCCTGATTCGCGAGCGTGTCAGCTGTGGCGTCGCCGACGCTGCAGCTGCCGCTCGACTACAGGAAGGGAGCCGGCGGATGGCGGCTAAGAAGCAACAGACGCATGCCAAACGGGCACGCGAGCTCGCAGTCAAGGAAAAGCGCGAGCGCAAGCAGGCCAAGAAGGCAGCACGCGCAGCGGGTGATGCGCCCGCAGCCGACGACGGCAGCGACGTCCCCACTCCCGAGGAAGACACCGCGACGCCCGCAGCAGCGGAGTGGATTCGGTGAGTACCGGTCCCCGCGAGGACGGTGGTGTTCCCCGCATCCGCAGAGCGCTGGCCGCCATACCCCAGGAGGACTGGCACGGGGCGAACGAGGCGAAAACCGACAAGCTGCGACACAAGAGCCTGCAGCGGCAGGCACGCGCACAAGGGATCGAGCTCCGCCACTCGGCCTACGGGTACGCCCTGATCAACGCAGCGCACAAGCAGATCGACGAGAGAAACGACATGACTCTGGACGAGATCGAGTCATGGCTCGCGCAGGCTTGACGGACGCCACGCGCACTGGTGCGCCCGCAAGGTGACTGCGGGAACAGGCGATGTGCGCTCGGCGGCGCTCGATTCGTACATCGCGCGGCGGGTCGCGCAGGGCTTCCGGGTCGAGACGAGGAGCGGCGCTCAAGCCGTGATCGTCCGCCGGCATCGGTTGTACTTCGTCCTGCACTTGTTCGTGCGCGGGCTTGCGGAACAGCGGTATGTGGTCTCTGTCGACCAGCACGGCGAGGTTGACTCGCTTGCGGCAGAGCCGGTTCGCTGGTGACGTGAGCAGGGTGGGCTTCGAATTGACGTCGTCGCCGCGACGCCCGGTAGCCTGAGGGCCGTCCTGGCCCCCATCGACTAGCGGTCCAGGTCGCGGCCCTTTCAAGGCCGTAGCACGGGTTCGAATCCCGTTGGGGGCACCTAGTCCGACTAGGCTGATCTCGTGGCAAAGGTCGAGAAGACCGAGCAGGAGTGGCGCGAGGAGCTGACGCCCGAGGAGTATCGGGTCCTTCGCGACAAGGGGACCGAGGCGCCGTTCAGCGGGGAGTACGACCACGTCTTCGAGCCCGGCACGTACCGCTGCGCCGGCTGCGGCGTCGAGCTGTTCGACTCCGATGCGAAGTACGACTCCGGCTGCGGCTGGCCCGCCTTCTCGGCCCCGGCGGGCGACGATGCCGTCGAGGAGGAGACCGACGCGACCTTCGGCATGGTGCGTACCGAGGTGCTGTGCGCGAGCTGCGGCGGCCACCTCGGGCACGTCTTCCCGGACGGCCCGAACCCGACCGGGCTCCGCTACTGCATCAACTCCGCCGCCCTGAAGCTCGACGAGCGCTAGCGTACCGTTCGCGGGCGCGGGCGGTTAGCTCAGCTGGGAGAGCAACGGCTTTACACGCCGTAGGTCGCAGGTTCGAGCCCTGCACCGCCCACTTTGCGTTACTTCGCGAGCACGAACCTCTTGTGCTTGTTCACACGGAGGATGCTGACCGGAACGAGCTTGCGGTAGCCCGTCTTCGAGTTGATCGCGATCGTCCCGGTGGCGCCGTGGTAGCCCTTCGTCCGGCGGAGCGCGCGCTCGACCTTCGCGAAGTCGAAGCTCTTCGCCCGATTGATCGCCCTGAACAGGATTCGCGCCGAGTCGTACGTGAACGAGCCCCAGACGCTCGGCTTCTTGCCGAACGCGGCTCGGTACTGGCCGACATACGTCTTGGCGGACGGCATCTCGGTCGCCGCGGGTACGCCGCTGAAGTCGCAGCGCTGCGCCTGGCTCAGCGTGGTCTGGGCCACGAAGGCGTTGTCGACGTTCGCGAGGCCCATCAGGCACGGCGGATTCGCGCCGGCCGCGGCAAGCGCCTTCGCGATCCGCACTCCCTCGGGGAAGTACGTGCTCACGTAGACCAGGTCGGGCTTCGTCCCGAGCGCCTTCGAGACCTCGTCCGCGTAGTAGGTACTCGGCAGCCCCTTGGCGGTCGTCTCCTTGATCGAGATCCAGTCCACCGAGGCACCGGCCTTCTGCAGCGCCGCGCGCAGGCGAGTCGCCATTCCCTTCGTGAAAGCGCCGTTCGCGGTGTCGTCGACGAGCATCGCGACCTTCTTGGCGTGAAGCTTCTCGACGTACCGCGCCTCGATCGGCGCGATCTGCGAGTTCATCGGCTGCACGGTCGCGCCGCTACCGCCCGTCTTGTCCTCCGAGGTCATCCACAGGGGCAGGACGTGGTGGCGTCGGTAGATCGAGAGATTCGCAAGGCCCACCGACGAGTTGTAGGGGCCGATGACGAACCGGATCCCTCTTGCGATCACGTGGCGCGCCACGGCTTTCCCGCGCGAGGCCTCGGCCTTGTCGTCGGCCTGGATGATCGCCACCTTGCGGCCGTTCCAGAGTCCGCCGTGCGCATTCAGCTGACTCACCGCGAGCCGGACGCCGCGCAGCTGGTCCAGACCGTTCGGCGCCTGCGAGCCGGTCTGCGGTCCCTCCACCGCGATCTGCAACGGCGCCGGCGAGCCCGAGCCTGTAACGGCGACGAGAAGCGAAAGGAAGCCGGCCAGGGCCAGCAGCGGGGCCAAACGGCGGAACGCGGTCATCTCTTGCCCTCCCGGGTGAGCGAACGTGCACGTCCCCCCGCACCAACGTACCGCGTTCGACCGCAAAGTTCGACCCTCGACTTGCATTTGACTTCGATGGGTGCCGGGCTCTAGCGTCGTGCCGTGGCGTGCAGCGTTGTGTGTGTCTCGCATACGACCGGCTCGGGCGGAGACGAGGTCGGGAAACAGGTCGCGGAGCGGCTCGGCTATCTCTACGTCGACGAGGACATCGTCGCCCGAGCTGCCGCCGCGGGGGGCCTCGAGCCGGGAGAAATCGCCGACGAGGAGCGCCGCAAGTCGTACGTGGGGCGCCTGCTCGATACGCTCGCCCAAGGAGGCGGGGACGCCTGGACGCTGGGGACGACGGCCGCGGTCGAAGTCGTACGGCCCGAGGACGTCCGAGCGTTGATCCGCGAGACCGTTGCCCAGACGGCCGCACGCGGCAAGGTCGTGATCGTCGCTCACGCCGCCTCACATCTGCTCGACCCGGGACCGCACATGTTGCGCGTGTTCGTGACGGCCTCACCGGCGACCAGGCAGAAGCGAGTCGCCACGGCGGAGCAGCTCGACGAGGCACGGGCCGGACGCACGATCAAGGACTCCGACGCCGGCCGGCGCAACTATCTCAAGCGCTTCTACTCGGTCGATTCCGAGGCTCCGACCGACTACGACCTGGTGGTAAACACCGATCTCCTCTCGACCGAGCAGGCTGCGGAGATCGTCCTCCGCGCCGCCGATCGGTAGCGCAAGGGCTCTGCCTGCGAGACTGAGCGCGTGGAAGCCGCTCAGGTGAGCCTCCTCCGTTGGCTGCGGCGACAGCTGCGACAGCCGATCCCGATGCGCGAGCATCTCGAGGCCGCGGTCGAGAACGACGACGTCGCCGAGGCGCGCCGTCTCCTCGCCGGCTTCGAGTTCAGCGACGACCAGCGGCGCAACGTGGAGCAGCTGCTCGACGCCTGGGAGCGCGGAACCTAGTAGAAGCCTTCGCGCCGCCGGTATCGCCCGTTGCGCGCTTCGTCGTACTCCTCGATGTCGAGCTCCGGATCGGCGATCGCGCGGAGGATCTCTCCCTGGCTCGGCAGCTCGGAGCGGTCGATGTGCCGCTCGGGGTTCCAGAGCTCCGAGCGGAGGAACGCCTTCGGGCATTGCGTGTACGCCTCCTCGACCTCGACGAGGATGCCGAGCTGCGGCACCTTCCCCTCGACCTCGCTCTCGGCGAGCAACTCGGCGTCGTCGACGATCCGCGCCCGGCCGTTGACCCGGAAGGTGTCGTTGACGCCCGGGATGAGGAAGAGCAGCGCGATCCGGTCGTCGGCGAGGAGGTTCGTGAGCGTGTCGGCGAGCTTGTTCCCGGGGCGGTCCGGGAGGAGAAGAGTCCGCTCGTCGAGGATGCGAACGAAGCCGGCCGGGTCGCCGCGCGGCGAGACGTCGAGACCGCCGTCCGGACGTCCCGAGGCGACGACGACGAACGGCGACCGCTCGACGAACTGCCGCGTGAGCGGGTTGAGCCGGTCCGCGATCTTCTCGCGGATGAGCTTCGCCGGCTCACCGCCCAGCACGTTGCGCAGCTGAGCCTCGTCCATCACGAGAACCTCGGCGGTCGTTTCTCGCGCACGGCCGCGACGCCCTCGCGCACGTCCGGGCCGGTCATGTCCAGGAACTCGAGCTCGAGCGAGGCGTCGAAGATCGGCCCCGCCCTGAGCAGCCACTCGTTGAGCGCGACCTTCGTGTGGGAGATCGCGGACTGCGAGCCGGCTGCGAGCCGCCGCGCGATCTCGAGCGCCCGCTCCTCGAGCTCATCCTCGGGCACGCAGAGCGAGACGAGCCCGATGCGCTCTGCCTCGGCGCCGTCGACCTCCTCGCACAGCAGCAGGTGGTACTTCGCCTTCGCCATCCCGCACAGGAGCGGCCAGACGATCGCCGCGTGGTCACCGGCCGCGACGCCGAGCTTCGTGTGGCCGTCGACGATCCGCGCCTGCGGGCTTGCGAGGGAGACGTCCGCGAGCAGTCCCACGACGAGGCCGGCACCGACGGCGGGGCCGGTGATCGCGGAGACGATCGGCGTCGGGCAGCGGAGCATGTTGTAGACGAGGTCGCGGGCCTCGTGGAAGACGCGTTGCCGAGTGTCGGGGTCGTCGGCGATCGCGAGCACGAGGTCGAGGTCGCCGCCGGAACTGAACGCGCCGTCGGCGCCGCGGACGAGGACGGCGCGCGTCTCCTCGTCCTGCCCGATCGCCTGCCAGACGCGCGCGAGGTCGCCGTGCTGCGCCTCGCTCACCGCGTTGAGCCGCCCGGGCGCCGCGCAGCGTCAGCCGCAGGATCCCGTCCTCCGGCCGGTCGAGGTCGAGCGAGGGAAACTCCGTCTCGTACGGATACGGCGCCACGAGGCAGATCCTACGGCGCGGCGCTACGCTCGCCCGGAGCCCCGCGGGCCGGTAGCTCAGTTGGTAGAGCAGCGGACTTTTAATCCGAAGGTCGCAGGTTCGATCCCTGCCCGGCCCATCGTGAAGCTCCTGCGAATCGATTCGCCTGGCGCCGCGCCCTAATCCCAAGGTCGGAGGTGGAAACCCGATCCGGAACTGGACCCTGGAGAACTGTCCCGGCGCGACCTCCGGCGTGACAGGCCGATCCGGGTGTCGCGATGCTTCGCCACCGGCCGCCTCGAACTAGCTCATTTGCAGGGTCTTTTTGCCTCTGAACCTAAGCCTTACCGCGTGGATCCATAATGCACTTGGGCCATGAGTGGCCACGGGACGGTCTCATCTCGCGGGGCACCAGTGGTTCCATCCTCCCGGAGAGGGCATCGAGCAGCATCGAGATGACCGCCAGGCCACGCCGCCCGCTGCGCCGCGGTCTCCTTTCGTACCTGGCGGTGCATGTGCGACGCGGTCGGTGCGCGTGACGCGGCTAGCCAGCGGCCTCCCCGTGGGCGCGACCTCGAGTACGCGGACGAGGGTCACGCCCGGCAGCACGCTCGCCAGCCGTTGCGAGATGCAGTCACCGGCCGCGCCGCGCGCGGAGCAGCAGCGCCGCGCCGACAGCCGCGAGCCCAAGCGCGCCGGCCGCCAGCAGCCACCACAGCCCGCCCCACCCCCCGTCGTCTCCCGCGTGAGCCGCGGCATTCGTCTCGGTTCTCTTCGTCTTGGTCGGCGTCGTTCGGCGTCCTTTGGTTCCGGTGCCGGACGTCGTGCCCGGCGGCCGCGTCGGCCCACTCTCGGACGTCGTCTCGGTCGTCGTCGTCCTCGTGTGTCCCGGGCTGCCGACCACGAGGACCTCGAACGTTCCGAGTGTCTCGCGCAGGCGCCCGGTCCCCAGTCGCTGAGACGCGATCACGGCGACATCCCCAGGTGTGACCCCGCCCGGAATCCGCACCCGCGTGCGCGTAAACGATCCGCCCTGCGAGACCCGGATCCCGTCGGCCACCACGACGGTCGAGACCTGGATCCGGACGCGCCCGCAGCCGCCCGATGCGCAGAAGCCGGTCCCGCGAACGGTCACGAGCTGCCCCGGGGGACCGCTCGCGGGATCGACGCTGATCGCCGCGGCGCCTGCGGCCGCAGCGGGCGCCGCCCCCGCGTACCCGAGGGCGAGCGCCGCGAGCACGATCCGGGAACGCTGCACCTCAGCCACCACTGTAGCCCCGGGGCCGCCGCGCGAAGGCAACGGCCCCGGGGCTCGTGGGCTCACTTCTTGTCGACCGTCACGGACGCGGTGTTGTTCGCGGCGAACGGGTCAGGCGTCGGCGGATTCGCCGTCGACCCGACCGTGGCCGTCGTCGTCACCGGCCCCTTTGCCCCCTGGACGAACCAGTCGACGAAGATCGTCTTCGTCGGCGCGTTGGCGGCGAAGGTGCCGATCGGGCAGGTGAGCGTCGTGCTCGACGGCGTGCAGCCGCCGTCGTTGCTCACGTAGTAACCCTGCTTCGCCGGCGGCAGTGCCACTGTAAGCGTGACGCCGTAGGCGTCCGAGGGTCCGAGGTTGTCGACGGTGATCCGGTAGTGGATCAGCGACGACGGCTTGTAACCCTGCGCGGGCGTCGGGTCGGACGTGATCCCGACGGCGAGGTCGGCGCTGAGCGTCACGGTCGTCAGCGAGTGAGCGAGGTTGTTCGCGTTGCTCGGGTCGAACGTGTCGCTCAAGACGCGCGCGTCGTTCTCCAGCGAGCCCGTCGTCCCAGAGTTGACCGTCGCGTTGATCGTCATCGTCCTCGACGCGCCCGATGCGAGCGAGCCGTAGCCGCAGACGGTCGGCTGGAACGGGTCCCCCGGAACGCCGGTCGTACACGAGGCGCCGCCGCTCCCGCTGACGGACGTGATCACGACCCCGGCTGGCACCACGTCCGTTACGACGACGTTTCGCGCCGTGGAGGGGCCCGAGTTCGAGAGCGTCAGCGACCAGGTGATCGGCGTGCCGGCCACGACTGAGGCCGGGCCGGTCTTGGTGAGCGAGAGGTCGGCCACCGACGAGACGGTCAGCGTCACGACGGATTGGTTGTTGTCCGGGTTCGGGTCCGGCGTGTCGCTGCGCACGGTCGCGCGGTTGTTGATGTCCTGGCCCTCGCTCGACCGGACGGTGTACGTGATCGTCGCCCTGCCGCTCTGCGAGGTCGTGGCCGCCGGTAGGACGCCGAGGTTGCAGACGAACTGCTGGCTCGCGGTGCCCGCGCCGCTAACCGGCCCGCAGGAGCCCTGGCTCGTCGAGATGCCCGAGACGGTGAACGGCGAGGAGCCGAGGATCACGTCGGTCAGGGTCACGCCGCGGGCGTCCGACGGACCGCTGTTGTCGACGTAGATCGTGCAGATGATCGGCTGGTCCGCGCTCGGGCTCGTGTCGGGCTTGCACAGCTTCGTCACGCCGACGTCGGCGAGGTCCTCGACGATCGTCGCCTCCGTCACCGAGTTGTTGCTCGCGTCGGGGTCGAGCGTCTCGCTCGAGGACACCGACGTCGTGTTGAAGATCGTCGTCGGTCCTCCCGCGGCCGCGTTCGTCTTCACCGCGACCTTGATCTGGAAGCTGTAGCTCGCCCCGCTCGCAAGGTCCGGAACGGCGCACGTGACGACCTGGCCGACGGCCGAGCACGTCGAGTTCGTGCTCGTGACGTAGTCGACCTGGGCCGGAAGCGTGTCCTTGACCGTGATCGCGCTGGCGGTGTCCGGCCCGCCGTTGTGGACGGTCAGCGTGTAGTAGAGCTCGTTGCCGGCGATCACCGGGTCGGGCGAGTCCGTCTTGGTGATCGACAGGTCGGCGCTCGGCGGGTCGATCCGCCACATGCCGCGCCCGCGAGTGGCGACGTAGATCTTGCCGATCCGCTCGTCGAAGAAGAAGCCGTTGATCCGCGGCAGCGCGTCCGAGCCGCGCACGAAGAGCCATGAGGCGCCGTTGTCGGGCGATTGCACGATCCCCGCCGTCTGCGTCCCCATCATCAGCGTGTCCGAGTTGCCGTCGAAGGCGATGGCGGTGACGATCCCACCGAGCGCGCTGTTCATGCGGAACTCCCCGTTGTGGGTGAGCAGCGGCTTCACCCCGGTGTCCTCCGTCCACGACTGGCCGCCGTTGATGGTGCGCATGACCTTGCCGCCCCCGCCGGTGTCGTAGGCGTACAGCAGCTGGGGATCCCCGGGGTCGACGGCGAACGTCGAGGGTGACGTCAGGCCGTTGTTCCGCTTCGTCAGGGCCGCGGTGTTGTTGAACGGCCCGCTGAGGCTGTAGATCTCGCTTGCACCGCCCGGGCCGGTGTTCAGCTTGAAGTAGAACGTCGGCGAGGCGGCCGGGCCCGAGGCCACGAGCGGTCCGCGAGGCTGCGCCCCCGCGGGGATGTTGCCCATCTGGGCCCACGAGCCTCCCTCATTCGTCGTCACGTAGAACGTCCAGTTGTCCGGGCTCGCGCCGTCGTCGGTCATGAACGCGTAGCTCCGCGGCCCGAACTGAGTAGCGAGGAAGGAGTTTGCCGGGTCGTTTCCGGGCGGCACCGAGAAGCCGCCAGTGCCGGTGACCCCCGGATTGGAGATGTTCCAGCCGCAGCCGAAGCAGCTCCGCCACAGCACGCGCGCCGGCGCGTTGTGGTCGGCGAAGACGTCGTACACGTCCGGCCCCTGGCGCGTGTACGTCGCCCCGCCGTCGCCCGTGTAGTAGATGCCGTTGTCCTGCGTTCCAAAGTAGAGGTCGGTGGAGCCCGCGTTCACGGTTCCCGCGAAGCCGCGGATGTCCCAGCCGTGGTTGCCGAAGTTCGCGTCGTCCCAGCCGAAGCTCGAGGCGCACGAGGCCGGGGCGACGTTCGTGCTGAAGATGCCGCCGTCGCCTGAGTAGAGGATCGGACACCCGTTCGGGATCGCGGTGTCGAAGACGATGTCGGTCGGATCGGTGTGCTGTCCCGCGAGCGCGTTTGCCCAGGAGCCCGACGACGTACTACAGCGTGGCGTCGCGGTGCTGTCGCAGCGCTGGTGAAGCATGGCCACGCCGTCGCCGATGTAGACGTCGAAACGGTTCGGGTCGTTCTGGATGTCCGGGTGGGTCACGATCCACGGGTTGCGGCAGTTGTTCTGACTAGGTTGCTCGGTGTTCGGCCAGGTCGTGCCGCCGTCGTCCGACTCGACGATCTTCGGCACGCAGAACTGAGGCCCGGGCGGCGGGGTAAGGCCCGAGAAGAAGGACATGTAGACGGTGTTCGGGTCCTGCGGTGAGGTGGCCAGGCTGCAGGGCATGAAGCCCCCGGCAGGGATCGGGTTCGTGCCGGCCGTGAAGGCGGCGCCGGTCGCGCCCCCGTTCGTCGATCGTCGGTAACCGTTGTCGCCGCACACGTCGACCTGGAAGGTGCCGCCGCCGAGGTCTCGCGCCTGCACGTCCCAGACGCGGCCGGCGAGGCCGTTCGGCGAGAAGTGGCTCCACGTCTGGCCGGAGTTGGCGCTGTAGGCGAGCCCGCAGTCCGTGCCGACCCAGACCTTGATGCTGCCGGGAGCGCCGGTCGGGGCGATCGCGATCTTGTACGCGCTGAAGTCGCCGCCACAGCCCGCGACGAGGTTGTCTACGTTCGTCCACGTCGCGCCGCCGTCGGTCGAGCGCCAGATGCCTCCCTTGCTCGTAACGCGGCCGTCGTAGCTGCCGCTGGCGATGATGAGGCTTGCGTCGCTGGGCGCAAACTCGACGTCGCGCGTCGCGAACATGGGGACGGCGTCAACGTGTGACCAGTGGTGGCCGCCGTCGGTCGAGTGGAAGACTCCTCCTAGCTCGCTCGCGGCGTAGACGTCCTGTGCGTCGACGGGGCTGACGCTCAGCGCCTCGATGCGGCCGCCGAAGGGGACCGCGTTCGACGAGGCCGGGTTGACGTCGGTCACGGCCGGCGGCGCGGCGGCCGCGGCGACGCCGATGACAGCGAGTGCCAACAGGCAGACGGCCAGCGGCAAGGCGGCCCGGCGGCCTCGAGGCACGACTCTGAAAAGGCCAGGCTTCATGGCTTTCCTCCTATGGCTTCCTCCGGAACGTGCGCCTATCGTCAACCGCAGCAGGCGTTGTCGACCATGGACCGCAGGGAGCATCTTGGATCGACCCGCAGGGATCCATCCTCCGGCCCGAGTCGGGGAACGAGGGAGTGCTTCCGGGGACTGCTACCCGTCGAGCAAGCCGCCCGCGCGCGCGCGGGCGACGGCCTCGCTACGGCGCGACGCGTGGAGCTTCTCGAGGATGTGGTGCACGTGGTGCTTGACCGTCGGAAGCTCGATGTGGAGCTCCGCCGCGATCTGCTTGTTGGAGAGCCCGGCCTCCATCAGCCCGACGACCTCGCGCTCACGTCGCGTCAGCAGGGCCGCGTCCAGGTGGTGGCCGTTCTCGCGGTCAGCCGCCAGCTTCGCGATGTGCCGGAGGAGCACGGCCGCCGTTCGCGGGGAGCAACGGACCTCGCCCCGTGCTGCAGCGCGGACCGCCTCGGTCAGGTCTTCTGCGGAATCCTCTTGCTGGACGAACCCGGCGAGCCCCAGCTCCGCGAGCGCGACGAGATCCTCGTCCTCGTCGGACGACAGCACGCCGACCACCGGCGCGCCGCGGGCGACGAGCTCGCCCACGACGTCGAGACCGCTGCGATTGTCGAGGTCGACGACCACGACGTCCGGCTGCAGCCGCTCGACCGCCGATCGAACCTCGTCCCGTGTGCGGCCGGCCGCCAGCACCCGCATGTCGTTCGTACGCCCGAGGGCGTCCGCGAGCGCGTCGCGATGCAGCCGTACCCGGCCGCCGATCACGACCCCGATCGACACCTCTGAACCTGTGGTCACGGGCCTCCTTTTGTGGCGCCGCAAACCACGTCTCCGGCTCAGCGCAGATCGTAGACCCGCGGCGGCGGAAAGGGAAGGGCGGTGGACCGAGATCACCCGAGTCGATTCCGCTCAACCACGCCTTCTTCCGAGCTGTCGTAAGACTCCGAACCGTTGCGATCCGCTCTTGATCCCAAGGTCGCAGGTTCGATCCCTGCACGGCCCATCTAGACAAGCAGCGCCTTGCGATGCACAATCCGGCGGCGCTCCTCGCAAGGGCGGGGAGCCGGGTCGGGCATTCATCTATAGGAGGAGTAGGAATGGCAAGTCGTGGCTTGCGGCTCTGGTCGAGCCTGAGTGGCCTTGTGTTCGTGGTGCTGGCGGTGGTGGGATCGTTGCTGATCTTCGATGGGCCGAGCGACTCGTCGCCGGCGAAGATGACCGCCTATTACCAGAGTGGGAGCCATCGCGCCCACATCAACATCGGCTGGATCCTGTTGGGGCTCGGCCTCTTCGCGCTGATCTGGTTCGTCGCTGCGCTGCGCGAGCGCATCCGCCTGAGCGAGCAGGCGACGCCCGAGGAGGGAACGTTCCTCTCGACCCTCGTGCTCGTGGGCGGAACGGTTTACATCGCAGTCGCAATGGCCGGGATCGCTCTCGCCGACGGCGTCAAAACGATGAGCGACGACACCTACCAGCACCAGGTCTACAGCGGCGTGATCCACGCGGCGAACGACGCCACGTACATCATGGTCGTGACCGGCGGAGCGGCGATGGCGGCGCTCATCTTCGCCACCGCGATCGCCGTGCGGCGCTACGCGATCCTGCCGCGCTGGGTCAGCTGGTTCGGCTACGTCGCCGGCGTGGCTGCGATCCTCTCGGTCATCTTCTTCACGATGCTGCTTTGGCTGCTGTGGGTCGCCGTCGCTTCGGTGGCGCTCTTCCTGGCCGCGAGGTCGGAGGTTGCCGCGCCGAAGGCGGCGCCCGCACCGATGTCGTAACGCCGCTTTGGCAAGGGAGGCCGTCCGCACAGGACGGCCTCCCCGTCGTCCATCGTCAGCCGAGCGCAAGTTGTGGCGTC
>CAVXXZ010000017.1:0-88213 GCA_963765795.1 uncultured Actinomycetes bacterium | reverse complement strand
GCGCCGCTGATCTCGGCGCTCGGGGTGGCGTTCTTCCTCGAGAACTCGGTGCTGCTCCTGTTCGGCGCGGACTACCGCAACTACGACGGCTACGACCTGATCAGCTACAACGGGATCCACCTCGGCGGCTCGGCCGGCGTATTTGTCTCGTACCTCGGCGTGCTGGTCATATCGGGAGCCCTGCTGCTGATGGTCGCCCTGATCGCACTCGTTCGCTGGTCGCGCTTCGGGAAGGCCATGCGTGCGGTCTCATTCGATCGCGAAGCAGCCGCGATGATGGGCATCGATCCCGATCGCGTAATCGCCATCACCTTTCTCGTGGGCTCGGCGCTCGGCGGCGCGGCCGGGGTGATGTTCGGCCTGGTCTACAGCCAGATCTACTACCTGGTGGGCTTCCTCGCGGGCCTGAAGGGATTCACGGCGGCTGTCGTCGGTGGCATCGGAAGCATCCCGGGAGCGATGCTCGGCGGCCTCCTGGTTGGGCTGGTCGAGTCCTGGGCGAAGGGCTACCTGAACGGCAACGTCGCCGACCTGGTCGTGTTCGGAATCCTGATCGGGGTGATGCTGATCCGGCCGAGCGGCCTGCTCGGCACCCCGGCGCTGCAGAAGGTCTAGGCGGATGGCCGACACGCCCCCACCGAATCCCGATCAGCCCACCCCGGCGAACACCGAGATCGGCGTCGACCGCTGGGTGTCGGAGGCCGACGAGCGCCGCGACCGCGGTGGGCTGGGCGGCCGGATCCAGCGGCTCTGGGGAGGCCTGCCGCCCTCCGGCAAGTTGGCGCTGCTCACGCCGGCGATCTTCCTGCCGTTCCTTCCGCTCAGCGAAGCGACCATCTACAACTACGGCCTCTTCATCCTCATCTACGCGCTCCTCGCGCTCGGTCTCAACGTCGTCGTCGGCTTTGCGGGGCTGCTCGACCTCGGTTACGTCGCGTTCTTCGGCTTCGGCGCCTACGCCTACGCATTTCTCTCGGGGACCCATCACGAGAAGGGGCACGTCTACACGCACCACTGGTCGCCCAGTACTCGATCCTGACGGCGGTCGTGCTGTGCGCGGTGCTCGGGCTGTTCCTCGGCTCGAGCTCGAGGAGGCTGCTCGGTGACTACCTGGCCATCGTGACGCTCTTCTTCGGCCAGGCCTTCGTTGTCTTCACGAACTCCGCCGACCCGTACGGCATCACGAACGGCTCGAACGGCCTCGGCAACATCGACCCGCTCCATTTCTCCGCCTTTGGGGTGCACCTCACCGTCTCGTCGACCAGGGGCTACTACTGGTTCCTGTTCGGCTGCGTGATTCTGGTGCTGATCGTCCTGCACTTGATCAGCGAGTCGCGAACGGGGCGCGCCTGGAAGGCCTCGCGCGAGGACCCCCTGGCGGCCGAGATGATGGGCATGCCGGTCAACCGGCTGAAGATCATGGCCTTCTCGTTCGGAGCGGCGATCGCGGGCCTCGCCGGGAGCGTGTTCGCCGCCGCACAGACTGGCGCCTTCCCGCAGAACTTCGGTACCCAGGTCCTGATCCTGATCTACGCCGTCGTGATCCTCGGCGGTGCCGGCAGCCTCACCGGGATGCTCGCCGGCGCGACGGCCATCATCGTGTCCTTCCAGGTACTCGACTCGACCTCGCCGCCGAACAACGCCCGCACGCTGTTCTACCTCGGTCTGATCGTCGGGGTCGCGGCGCTGTTCAAGAAGTCGCGATTGAAGATGGTGGTCGCCGTCGTCTCTACCGTCGCGCTCGGCTTCGCAGTGCACGCGATTGCCGACGCTGTCTGGCCGCGGGGTACGAGCGGATCGGTCACATCTGGCGGCTACCTGACCGGCGCGATCAAGCACTGGGTCCTGCTCCCGACCCACCCAAACCGGCTGGCCATCTACGGCTACCTCGCCCTGATCGTCCTCGTGGTCACGATCGTGCAGCTCAAGGGCTGGTGGCGAGTGGCCGTGGTGCCCCCGACGCTCGTCCTGACCGCGTTCGTCTGGGAGAACCTCCTGATCCAGCAGCCGGCCGTCACGCGCTACGTCCTCTTCGGCGTGCTCCTGATCGCACTGATGGCGACGCGGCCACAGGGGCTCTTCGGGACGGCGAAAGTGGAGATCGCCTGATGGCGGCGTTGCTGGAGCTGAAGAACGTCTCGAAGGCGTTTGGGGGCCTCCAGGTGATCGACAACCTGGACTTCTCGGTCGCCGAGCACGAGATCGTCAGTGTGATCGGCCCGAACGGCGCCGGCAAGACGACGCTGTTCAACCTTGTGACCGGCGTCTATACGCCCGACGAGGGCGAGATCTTCTTCGACGGGCAGAGCCTGATCGGGCTGCCACCCCACAAGATCACGCGACGCGGCGTCGCGCGAACCTTCCAAACACTTCGTCTCTTCCTGAACATGACGGTCAAGGAGAACGTCATGGCCGCCGCCTACGGGCACACGCGCGCGGGTGTGCTCCGGTCGGTGCTGCGGACGCCCGGAATGCGGCGCGAGGAGCGGGAGATCGGCAAGCTCGCCGAGGAACGCCTCGGCTTCTTCGGCCAGCGGCTGATGGGCTACCGGTGGAACCAGCCGGCCTACTCGCTCTCGTATGCGAACCGTCGCCGGCTCGAGATCGCGCGCGCGATGGCGACGAACGCCCGCCTCCTTCTGCTCGACGAGCCGGCCGCTGGGATGAACCCGGTCGAGACGCACGAGATCACCGAGCTGATCGGGAAGCTTCGTGACGAAGCGGGCTACACGATCCTCGTGATCGAGCACGACATGCACGTCGTCGAGGGCATCTCCGACCGCGTCGTTGCGCTCGACCACGGCGTCAAGATCGCCGAGGGCACGTTCGACGAGGTAGCCACCGACCCACGCGTCGTCGAGGCGTACCTCGGCACGGCGCGACGGCGACGAAGTGAGCGGGACGACCGGCAGCGGGAATGGCGCACCACCGGAGGCGCTCCTGCGGCTCGAGGATGTCGACACGTTCTACGGGCCCATCCACATCCTCCAGGGCCTGAACCTCGAGGTGGGGGCCGGCGAGCTTGTCTGTTTGCTCGGCGGCAACGCCTCCGGCAAGTCGACGACGCTGAAGACTGTGCTCGGGATCGTGCAGCCGCGTAACGGCAGCGTGCACTTCGACGGCGAGGACGTCACCTCGCGCTCGACGAGCTACCGGATCGGCAAGGGCATCGCGATCGTCCCGGAGAACCGGCGGCTGTTCGGGCCGATGACCGTGCTCGAGAACCTCGAGATGGGCGCCTACCTGCACGGTGGCGGCACGAAGGAGGCATTCGACCGCGTCTACGACGCTCTTCCCGCTCCTCCACGACCGTCGCTCGCAGCTGGCGGGCACGCTGTCGGGCGGGGAGCAGCAGATGGTGGCCATGGGCAGGCGCGCTGATGTCGCAGCCGAAGCTGCTGCTCATGGACGAGCCCTCGATGGGTCTGGCTCCGATCCTCGTCGAGCGCAACTTCGAGATCATCGAGCAGGTGCACGAGTCCGGGCGTCGCGATCCTGGTCGTCGAGCAGAATGCGAACGTCTCGCTGGCGATCGCCGACCGCGGCTACGTGCTGTCGACCGGTCGCGTCGTGCTCTCGGGGGCCCGCGGCCGAGCTCCGCGAGCACGAGGATCTCCGCAAGGCCTACCTCGGCAGGTAGCCCGCCCTCGCACGGCTAGATTGATCCGCATGGGTGAGGGAGAACGCGTCGCGGTCGCCACGGTGGTCGCGACCCGCAGCTCGGCCCCGCGCCCGGTCGGGTCGAAGCTCGTCGTCCGCGAGGACGGCAGCCTCTCCGGCTCGGTCTCGAACGGCTGCGTCGAGAGTGACGTCATCCTGGCCGCGCAGGAGGTGCTCGCCGGCGGGGAGCCACGCCTCGTCACGTACGGCATCACCGACGAGATGGCGTTCGGCGTGGGGCTGCCGTGCGGTGGCGAGATCGACGTGTTCGTCGAGGCGCTGCGCGACGAGGAGCAGCCGGATGTGACGCTGACCGTCGTCGCCGGCCCGGACGTCGGGACGAAGCTCCACGACCCCGACCTCGAGCAGGCCGCGCGGCGCCGTGGCCGCAGTCACGTGTTCGAGCAGGAAGGCCGGACGGTCTTCGCCGACGTGACCGTTCCTCCGCCGCGTCTCTTCGTCTACGGCGCCGCCGACACCGCCGAGGCCCTGTGCGCGGCGGCGAAGCTGCTCGGCTGGCGGACGATCGTGGCGGACGCGCGGCCACGCTTTGCCACGCCCGAGCGGCTTCCGAGCGCGGACGAGATCCTGCTGCTGTGGCCGGACGAGGCGCTGGCGCACGTCGCTGCCCGACGCGGCGACCGCGGTCGTCGTCCTGACCCACGACGACAAGTTCGACCTCCCGCTCGTGCAGGGTGCGCTCGCGACCGAGGCGTTCTATCTCGGCTGGCTCGGCTCGCGCAGGAACCAGGAGCGGCGGCGCGGGCTGCTCCTCGACGAAGGTGTGGCCGAGGAGGAGCTGGAGCGCGTCTCGGGGCCGGCCGGGCTCGACCTCGGCGCGGCCTCGCCGGAGGAGACCGCCGTCTCCATCCTCGCCGAGATCCTTGCTGTGCGCGCCGGCCGTTCCGGCGGGCCGCTGCGAGAGGCAAGCACCCGCATCCACGCGTAACCGGTACGCCGACCGGGATAGGATCGCTGCGATGCTGCTGCGCGAGGTCGAATACGCGAAGCCGGCGTCGGTGGCGGAGGCTTTGGAGCTGCTGGCGTCGAACGACGGCGCCCGCGCGCTTGCCGGCGGGCAAACGCTGATCAACGTCATGAAGGCGCGCGCGGCCTCGCCCGACATGCTCGTCGACCTGAACGGGCTCGAGGAGCTGCGTGGGATCGAGCTCGCCGGCGACGGGACGCTCACGATCGGCGCGATGACGACCTACTCCGAGCTCATGGGCTCGGCGGAGGCGAAGGCCCGGCCGATCCTCGGCGAGGTCTGCGCCACCATCGCGGACGTCCAGGTGCGCAACCGCGGCACGATCGGCGGCAACGTCTGCTCGAACGACCCGACGAACCACCTGCCGCCGCTCATGGTCGCGGTCGGCGCGCGGATGACGATCGCAGCGCGCCGGCGGTGAGCGCGAGGTGCCGGCGGAGGAGTTCTTCCTCGGCGTCTATCTCACCGCGGTCGGGCTGGGCGAGCTGCTGACCAGGATCTCGATTCCTGCCGGGAAGAAGGACGGTTTCGCGGCGGTGACGCTCGGGGCGGACGGGACCTGCATCGCCAACGCCGCGGCCAGGGTGAACGGGGCCGTTCGGGTCGCGCTCGGCTGCGTCGACGCCGTTCCGGTGCTCGTCACGGCCGACGCGCCGGAGGGAGTGGCCGACGCGGTGCGCGGGGCGAACCTGATGCCGCCGTCCGACGTCCACGCCTCGAGTGAGTACCGCATCCACCTTGCCGAGGTGCTGGCGACGCGCGCGGCGCAGGAGGCGGCGGTCCGCTGATGGACGTCACGGTCACCGTCAACGGGACGACGTACGAGCGCGACGTCGAGCCGCGCAAGCTCCTCATCCATTTCCTCCGCGACGACCTCGACCTCACCGGCAGCCACATCGGCTGTGACACCGGCAACTGCGGCGCGTGCTCGGTGATCCTCGACGGCACGCTCGTCAAGAGCTGCATGCTGCTCGCCGTCCAGGCGAACGGCGCGAGCCTCGAGACCGTCGAGGGGCTCAGCGAGGGCGAGGAGCTGACGGCGTTGCAGCAGGCCTTCAACGAGCACCACGCCCTGCAGTGCGGCTACTGCACGCCGGGGATGCTCATGAGCGCTACTGCGCTGCTGCGCGAGAACCCGAGCCCGTCCGAGGACGAGATCAAGAAGGCGCTGCAGGGCAACATCTGCCGCTGCACCGGCTACTGGAACATCTTCGAAGCGGTGAAGTCGGTGGCCAAGTGACCGAGACGAACGCTCGCGCCGGCACCGGTCGAGGTCCAGAAGGGCTGGGGCGGCCAGAGCGTCCGGCGCAAGGAGGACAAGCGCCTCCTGCAGGGCGAGGGCGTCTTCGTCGACGACGTCAAGCGGCACGGGATGGGCTACCTCCACTTCGTGCGCAGCCCGTACGCGCACGCGCACATCACCCGCGTCGACGTCTCGGCGGCCGAGGCGATCGACGGCGTCTACGGGACGCTGACCGGCGAGGAGGTCGCGGCGCTCACCGATCCCTTCTTCCAGATCTCGAGCGTGCCCGGCGCGAACATCAAGGACTTCTCGCTCGCCGTCGGGCAAGGTGCGCTACGCCGGCGAGCCGGTCGTTGCCGTCGTGGCCGAGACGCGCGAGCTCGCGCGCGACGCCTCCGAGCTCGTCGAGGTCGACTACGAGCCGCTGCCGGCGGTCGTCGACGCCCGCAAGGCGCAGGAATCCGAGACGCCCGTGCTCCACGACGACGCCGGCGGGAACCTCATGTGGACGGGCCTCTACTCCTGGGGCGACCTCGACTCAGCCTTCGCCGAGGCCGACCGCGTGATCAAGATCCCGGAGCTCCACTTCCACCGCTTCAACTCGACCCCGCTCGAGTGCGACGGCGCGCTCGTCGAGTACAACCGCGGCGTCGGGCAGTGGACGATCCACACGAACAACCAGTTCCCCGGCTTCGCCGCGATCATGATGGGGCCGGCGATGAAGGTGGGGCTCGACAAGCTCCGCTTCGTCACGCAGGACATCGGCGGCGGCTTCGGCAACAAGATCACGTCGCATCCGCAGCTCGTCGTCTGCTGCCTGCTCGCGCGCAAGCTCAACCGGCCGGTGCAGTGGACGGAGTGGCGCACCGACTTCCACCTCTCGATGTCGCACGGCAACGAGCGCTGGTTCCAGGACACCGAGGTCGCGGTCAAGAACGACGGGACGCTGCTCGGCTTCCGCACCAAGGCGCTCGACGACGCCGGTGCGTGGCTCCGCTACGAGCCGCTCGGCGGCGTGATCTGGGCGCAGGTCACGCCGGGGATGTACCGCTGGCGCCACATCGAGCTCGAGTTCACGCAGGTCGCGACGAACAAGGCGCCCGTCTCGCCGAACCGCGGCTACTCGCGCATGCAGCACCTCTGGTTCACCGAGCGCGTGATCGACATCGTCGCGCGCGAGCTCGGCCTCGACCCGGTCGAGGTGCGGAAGCGGAACTACATCCGTGCCGAGGACATGCCGTACGAGACGCCGAACGGCTGCGTCTACGACTCCGGCGACTACGCGGGGATGCTCGACCTCGCGCTCGAGCTCATCGACTACGACTCGATTCCGGGGAAGCGGGCGGCGGCAGAGGCGCGGGGCAAGCGGCTCGGCGTCGGGATCGGCTCCACCCTCGACTCGGGCACGAACAACTTCGGTCAGTCGCGGCTCATCAACCCCGAGCTCCAGTTCTCGGGCAACAACGAGGTCGCGACGGTCAAGCTCGACATCTTCGGCGAGATCGTCGTCACGCTCGGCACGACGCCGCAGGGGCAGGGGCACGAGACGACCGCGGCGCAGGTCGTCGCCGACATCCTCAACTGCTCGGTCGACGACGTGCACGTGCGCGCCGGCCACGACAGCTACTGGAACTCGCACGCCGGCTTCTCGGGCACGTACGCGAGCCAGTTCGCGGTCACCGGCCTCGGCGCGGTCAAGGGCGCGACCGACATGCTCGCGGCGGAGATCAAGAAGCTCGCGGGCGCCGTCTTCGGCGGGGTTCCTCCGGAGGGGCTCGAGCTCGCGGACGGCGGCGTCCGGATCAAGGAGAGCCCCGACGCGTTCCTCCCGTTCATGGCCTGCGGCGCGATCGTCAACGCGAACAACGCCGGGCTGCCGGAGGACCTCGACGTCACGCTCAACTGCCGCTACGTCTACCGGCCGCCGTTCGAGGTGCCGGACGTCGAGCGGAAGTTCGGCAATCTCACGCTCACCTATGCGGCGCAGGTGCACGTCGCGGTCGTCGAGGTCGACCCCGAGACAGGCGCGTACGAGATCGTCGACTACGCCGCCGTCGACGACTGCGGCAAGCGGATCAACCCGCAGATCGTCGAGGGCCAGGTGATGGGCGCGACGGCGCAGGCGCTCGGTGCCGCCGTCCACGAGACCTACGAGTACGACGAGGACGGGAACCTGCTGACGCCCAACTTCTACGACTACCACGTGCCCGCACGCGCTCGACATGCCGCCGCTCGCGACCGGCGCGATCGAGAGCCCGTCGCCGTTCACGCCGCTCGGCACGAAGGGCATGGGCGAGGGCGGCGGCGCCGGGATCCACGCGATCTGCGCCGCGATCCAGGACGCGACCGGGCAGGTCGTGACCGACAGCCACAACCCGTACCAGCGCGTCTGGCGGCTGCTGCAGGAGCAGGCGTGAACGTCTCCGGCGAGCGCACCTTCGACGCGCCCCGCGCGACGGTGTGGCAGGTGCTGAACGACCCCGAGTCGATGGCGAAGACGATGCCGGGCGTCGAGAGCTTCGACGTCCACGACGACCGGCACTGGACGGCGAACGTCAAGATCCCGCTCGGCCTCGGCTGCATGAAGATGAAGGTCGACATGGAGAAGATCGAGGAGCGGGAGCCGGATTTCGCGAAGCTCGCGGTCAAGGGCAACGGCGTCGGCGCGATGATGAACATGGAGACATCGTTCACGCTCTCCGACGCGGACGAGGGCGGCACCGCGATGGCGTGGAGCGCCGAGGTGAAGATCCTCGGCCCGGTCGGCTCGATGGGCCAGCGCGTCCTCCAGCCGATCGTGAACCAGCAGGTGCAGCACGTCCTCGGCGCGCTCGACGCGCAGGTTCAGGAGGCGCTCGCGGACGGTGGCGAGCCGGCGACGCACGGCGCCGAGGAGGGGATCAGCCCCGGGTCGCCCCAGGCGTACGAGCCGGACCCCGAGGGGCCGACGACTTCGACCGAAGACTGAGCCGCGTGGCCGTCCCGTTCCGCATCGGCGTCATGCAGCTCACGATGGAGCCGCTCGACGAGATGCTCGCGTCGGCGCGCGCGATGGACGAGGCCGGGATGGACACGATCTGGCTGGCCGAGGCGTATCCGTGGTGGCGCAAGCACGGGATGGAGGCGCGCTCCTCGACCGGCGTCGGTGCGCTGATGGCCCGCGAGACGGAGCGCCTCACGATCGGCTGGGGGATCATCGCCGCCTCGACGCGCCATCCCGTCCAGGCGGCGATGGACGCCCGGGTCGTGCAGGAGGCGGCCGGCCCGGGGCGGTTCATCCTCGGCTTCGGGACGTCGAAGATCTTCCTCAACAACACGAAGACGCAGACGAAGAAGACCCTCGGGCCGATGCGCGATGCCGTGACGATCGCGCGCGGCGTCCTCTCGGGCGAGCGGTTCGATTACGACGGCGACACGTGGAGCGCGGACGTTCCCGCGCTCGCGCCCGACGCGCACGCGCCGCGCGAGGTGCCGCCTGTCTACGTCGCCGCGACCGCGCCGAAGATGCAGCAGCTCGCGGGCGAGATCGCCGACGGCTGCCTCACGCCCTCGATCACGACGCCCGGATTCGTCCGCTACACGCGCGAGAACGTCGGCGGCGAGATCGACGTCGGCTGCACGGTCGTCGCCTCGATCCACGAGTTGCGACCGCGACGCGGGCCGCGACGGCGCGCGCGAGATCGCGGGCATGTACCTCGCGAACAAGGTGCAGAACATCCAGGGCGCAGCCGACACGCTGCTCGAGCTCGCCGGGATCGAGCAGGACGAGATCCGGCCCGTGGCCGAGGCGATGGAGCAGGGCGGGCGCCTCGCGGCGAAGGCCGAGGTCTCGGACGCGCTCCTCGACAAGTGCCGCCCGATCGCGGGCACCCCGTCCGACTGCATCGAGGCGATCGAGGAGTACCGCGACGCCGGCTGCACGCACGTGATGCTGGAGCTCTGGGGCGAGAATCGGCACGACCAGATCCGGCTCTTCGGCGAGCAGGTGCTGCCGCACTTCCGCTCATGAAGGTCGACCGCGACAGGCTCGTCGAGACCGCCTCCCGGCTGGTCGACGTGCCGAGCTTCACCGGCGACGAGGAGCCGGCGGCGCGCCTGATGGTCGAGCTCTACGAGTCGCTCGGCCTGCAGGTGCAGTGGCAGCAGGTCGAGGAGGGACGCGCGAACGCGCTCGGCACCTGGCCCGGCGCCGGCGGCGGCAAGTCCCTCATGTTCAACGGACATCTCGACACCTCGTACTCCGGCCGCGAGCCGTGGCTCCGCGACGTCCCCGGCTTCCAGCCGCAGGCTTTCGAGCGGGACGGCAGGCTCTACGGGCTCGGCATCTCGAACATGAAGGGCGCGGTCGCCTGCTATGTCGAGGCCGTGCGCGCGCTGCAGGACGCCGGCGTGCGGCTGCGTGGGGACGTCCTGATCGCGGCCGTCTGCGGAGAGATCGAGAAGACGCAGCAGGGAGAGGAGCAGGGGCGCCAGTACCGCGGCTACGCGGCCGGCACGCGCTATCTCGTCTCGCACGGCGGCGTCGCGGACATGTGCCTGCTCGGCGAGCCGACCGAGGGCAAGGTCGTGCTCGGCCACTTCGGCGCGCTCTGGCTGCGGATCCGCGTGCACGGCGACTTCATCCACACGGCCTTCAGCGAGGGGCGGCGCGACCGCAACTCGATCCTGCGCGCGCGTGAGGTGCTCGACGCCGTGCTCGAGTGGGTCCCGGCGTGGGAGGACGACCCCGCGAACGCGTACCAGGGCGCGAAGGCGATCGTCAACGTCGGCGCGATCGAGGGCGGCTTCGGCTGGCGCGCCTCGCGCACGCCGCACCACACCGACCTCTTCCTCGACGTCCGCGTGCCGCCCACCAAGGAGATGGCGGTTGCGCGCCGCGAGGTGCTCGACATGGTGCGCGGGCTCGCCGAGCGCTTCCCCGACTACGCGGTCGAGGGGGAGGTCTTCGTCACCGCGCCCGGGGCGGAGATCGAGGAGGGGCACGAGCTCGTGGCAGCGATCGACGCCGCGCACGCCGAGGTCTGGGGCGAGCGGCCGGCGCGTGACGTGACGCGCTGGTTCAGCGACGCGTCCGCACTCACGCGCTACGGCGTGCCGACCGTCAACTACGGCACCTCGACCGGGCTGATGGACGTCGAGCTGGGCGAGAACCTCGAGATCGACGCGCTCGTCAAGACGGCCGAGGTCTATGCGCGGGTCGCGATGGAGGTCTGTGGCCTCGCCTGAGTGGACCGTCGAGCGGCACCTCGAGGCCGGCAGCGAGCAAGGCCGCGACCTCTGGCACCGGTTTGCCGACCTTGTCGCCGCCTGCGGCGAGCACTCGCTCTCGGTCGCGAAGACGACCGTGACGTTCAAAGGCCCGCGGCGCGGGTTCGCCGGTGCGCGGCCGAAGGGCGACGAGCTCGTCGGCTACTTCGACGTGACCTACCGAGTCGAGGATCCGCGAATCCGGAACGTGTCGCCGTACCAGAAGGATCTCTTCGTCCACCACTTCCGCGTCTCGTCGATCGACGAGGAGTTCGCCGGCTGGATCCGGGACGCGTACGAGCAAGTGGGCTGCGGCCGGCGATGAAGCTCGTCACCTACGACGACGGGAAGGTCGGCCACGTCGACGGCGAGGAGATCGTGCGGCTCGACGTGCCGACGATGCGCGAGTGGTTCGAGCGCGGCGGCGCGGACGAGACCGGCGAGCGGACGCCGCTGGCCGAGGCGAAGCTCCGTGCGCCGATCGTCCCGAAGAAGTTCTTCCACACCGCGGGCAACTTCCGGGAGCACGAGGAGGAGTCGAAGAACGTCGACTGGACGCACCGGATCGCGCCGTGGATCAACTTCTTCCAGAACGTCGACGCGATCATCGGGCCGGACGAGCCAATCGTCTATCCCGAGCATCTGACCGAGGAGCTCGACTACGAGCTCGAGCTCGCGGTCGTCCTCAAGAAGGCCGGCAAGTGGTTCTCCCCGGACGAGGCAGAGGACTACATCGGCGGCTACGTCATCTTCAACGACATCACGGCGCGCGACATCCAGCGCGGCGAGATGCGCTCGGGCGTGTTCAGCTTCTGCAAGGCGATCGACACCTTCTGCCCGCTCGGGCCGTGGATCGTGACGCCCGACGAGATCCCCGATCCTCACGACCTCGCGATGGAGCTGCGCGTGAACGGCGAACAGCGGCAGGAGTCCAACACGAGCCACATGAGCGTGACGATCCCCGAGATCCTGAGCAACTTCTCGGCGCTCGGCTACAGCGCAGGCGACGTCCTCTCCACCGGCACCGTCGCCGGCGTCGCGGGCTTCAAGTCGGAGGAGGAGCGCAAGCGGCTCTACCTCAAGCCCGGCGACGTGGTCGAGGCCGAGATCGAGCGGATCGGCGTGCTGCGCAACCCGGTCGTCTCGTGGGAGGACGGCCACGGTGAGCCGGCGCCGCCTCGCATCCGCCCCTGGGGCGACATGATGGCCTGGACGCGCGACGACGCAAAGCTCGACCGCGTCCGCGAGCTCATGGCGGAGGCCGAGCTCGACGCGCTGGTCGTCCGCGCGCCCGACAACGTCCTCTACCTCACGAGCTTCTGGGGCATGAAGGGCTACGACGCCTGCGTCTTCCCGCGCGAGGGCGAGCCGGTGCTGATCACGATCGAGGCGTCGGAGGAGGACGCCGCGCGCACGGCCTGGACGGACGACGTGCGGCTGATTCGCGGCTACGACCCCGAGGATCCGCGCCCGCCGTTTGCGCGGACGCTCGACGCGGCCGTCGAGGTCGCACGCGATTACGAGCGCGTCGGGCTCGAGCTCTCGCTCGGCACGCAGGCCTCGGACCGCATGGTCGGCGAGCCCACGACCTTCACCGCCGCGTGGTTCGATGCGTTCGCGGAGGCTGCAGACGCAACGCCGCTCCTCGTCCGGGCACGCGCAATCAAGACCGAGCAGGAGCTCGAGCGCCTGCGGCTGGCGAACGAGCTCGCGGCGGCGGCGATGGACCATGTCCGCGAGCTGCTTCGCCCGGGGATGAGGGAGGCGCAGGTCGCCGCGCTCTGGCAGGGCTTCGTGCACGGCGAGGGGACGGGCTACCACGGCAAGGTCGAGCTCGCGCTCCCGTTCTCGCTCGTGTGGGCGGGCCGCGGGATCAAGACGTTCACGGCGACGGGAGATCTGCCCGTCGTCGAGGGCGAGCCCGTGCTGTTCGAGATCTGGGTGTGCGCCGACGGCTACTGGGCCGACCACACGAAGAACCTCGTGGTGGGCGAGCTGAAACCCGAGTACGTGGAGCTCGAGACCACGCTCATGGACGTCTACGACGGCGCGCTCGAGCACATCCGGCCCGGGGCGCCGATGGCCGAGCTCGACCGGCAAGTGCGCGAGCAGCTGCACGACGCCGGGTACGCGGGCCAGCCGACGCATCCGATCTGCCACGGCGTCGGCGCGCGGGCGCACGAGCCGCCGTATCCCCACCAGGCCGGCGGCGGCGAGTTCGAGGAGGGGATGGTGCTCGCGGTCGAGCCGGGCGCGTACTGGGCCGGAGGCGGCGGGCTCCGCGTCGAGGACAACTTCCTCGTCACGAGCGACGGCGTCGAGAAGCTCTCCTCGTTCCCGGACGGAGTGGTGCGATGTCCGACCTGATCTGGACGGGCACGCTGAACGACCGCTACGCGATCCGCGGCGAGGTCGGCCTGTACGACACGACGCTGCGCGACGGCGAGCAGACGGTCGGCGTCGTCCTCTCGCCCGAGGAGAAGCTCGAGATCGCGCGGCTGCTCGACGGGCTCGGGATCAGGCGGATCGAGGCGGGCTTCCCGCGCGTGTCGGAGGACGACCGGCGGGCCGTCGAGCTGATCGCCGGCGCCGGGCTGAACGCGGAGGTCTGGGGCTTCTCGCGCGCCGTGCCCGGCCGACCTCGAGCTCCTGGTCGAGCTCGGCGTCGAGGCCTCGGTGATCGAGTCGCCGATCTCCGACCTCAAGCTCGAGGCGATCGGCGTCTCGCGCGAGCAAGATGCTCGAGCGAATCGCGAGCGCGATGCGCTTCGCCGACGAGCACGGCATCCGCGCCGCCTTCTTCGGCGTCGACTCGACCCGCGCCGAGCCGGACTTCTACCGCCAGGTCTACGAGACCGCGGTCGAGGCGGGTGCGAAGGAGGTCGCCGTCGTCGACACGCTCGGGATCGCCTCGCCCGAGGCCGTGGCGGACCTCGTCGGCGCGACCCTGCAGTACGTCGACGGCGTGCCCGTCCACTTCCACGGCCACGACGACTTCGGGCTCGCCACCGCCTCCGCGGTCGCCGCCGTGCGGGCGGGCGCGACCTGGATCCACGGCACGATCAACGGGATGGGCGAGCGCGCCGGGAACGCCGACCTCGGCGAGATCGCCATCGCGCTGCGCGCGCTCTACGGCGTCGAGACCGGCCTCCGCTTCGACCGGATCCGCGAGGCGGCCGCGCGCGTGCAGGAGCTGTCGGGCTACGGCCTCGCGCCGTGGAAGCCGCTCACGGGCGAGACGCTGTTCCGGCGCGAGTCGGGCGCGGTCGCCTCGCAGTTCCACGATCCGCCGTCCATCGAGCCGTACTCCTCCGAGCTCGTCGGCGCCGAGCGCGCGATCGTGCTCGGCAAGAAGAGCGGGCTCGACTCGATCCGGATCAAGGTCGAGGAGCTCGGCCTCGACGTGCCCGAGGAGCGGTGGCCCGAGCTGCTCGCGCAGGTGAAGGAGCTCGGGACGCGCAAGGGCGGGCTCGTCACCGACGACGAGCTGCGGGAGCTCGCGGGTGGCTGACTACGACGCGGTCATCGTCGGCAGCGGCGTCAACTCGCTCGCCTGCGCGGCGCTGCTCGCGCGCGCGGACTGGCGGGTCTGCGTGCTCGAGCGCAACGACTGGTTCGGCGGCGCGATCAAGACCGAGGAGCTGACCGAGCCGGGGTTCCTCCATGACGTGTTCAGCGCCTGGCACCCGCTCTGGGTCGGCGGCGGGGCGCACGCCGAGCTCGGCGACGAGCTCGCGGCGCACGGGCTCGAGTACCTCAACACCGAGCTGCCGACGGCGACGGCGTTTCCGGACGGAGGCGCGGCCTTCCTCCTGCGCACGGCGGAGGGAAACGCGGAGGAGCTCGGGCCGGAGTGGCCGGACGTGCTCGAGGGCTTCTTCCCCAACGCCGATCTCGCGTTCGGCGTCCTCGGCACCGAGCTGTGGTCGCCGGCCGGGCTCGCGCTCGCCGCGAAGGCCGTGCGGCGGCTCGGCCGTGCGGGCGCGGTCGCCTTCCTCGGCGAGGTCCTGCAGTCGAGCCGCGACTGGCTCGAGACGACCTTCGCCTCGGAGCGCGCGCACGGCGTGCTCGCGCCGTGGGTGCTCCACACCGGTCTCGGGCCCGACCAGGCGACGTCCGGCTTCATGACGCAGGTGATCGCGGTTGCGGTGCAGGAGGGCGGGATGCCCGTGCCGCGCGGCGGCGGCGCGAAGCTCGCCGACGCGCTCGTGCAGCTGATCCGCGACCACGGCGGCGTCTGCGAGACCGACCGCGACGTCGAGAGAGTGCTCGTGCGCTCCGGCCGCGCCGTCGGCGTCAAGCTCACCGACGGCGAGACGATCGAGGCCGAGCGAGCCGTCGTCGCGAGCGTGACCCCCACGCAGCTCCACGAGCGCCTGCTTGCGGACGCCGACGTGCCCGCGCCGGTCGCGGAAGGTGCGCGGCGCTTCCGCTACGGGCGCTCGGAGATGCAGATCCACTACGCGCTCTCGGAGCCGCCGCGCTGGGACGGCGACGAGCGCCTCGCGCGTACGGCGATCGTCCACGTCACGCCGGGCCTCGACGGGGTCTCGCGCGCCGTGAACGAGGCGGAGCGCGGGCTGCTGCCGGACGAGGCGACGATCGTGGTCGGCCAGCCGCTGACGCTCGACCCGTCGCGGGCGCCCGAGGGTCGCGGCCTGCTCTGGATCCAGCTGCAGGAGCTGCCGTGGCGGATCAAGGGTCACGCTTCGTCCGTGCCCTACGTCGGTAACGGCGAGTGGACGGACGAGCTCCGGGAGCGGTACGCCGACCGGATCCAGGCACGACTCTCGCGTCACATCCCCAACCTCGAGTCCTCGATCCTGAAGCGCGTCGCGCTCGGCCCGCACGACCTGCAGCGGGCGAACGTCAACCTGCGGCACGGCGACCCGTACGGCGGCTCGCTCGCGCTCGACCAGAACTTCCTCTGGCGTCCCTTCGGTAGCAGCCCGGGACACACGACGCCGGTCGAGCGGCTGTGGCAGATCGGCGCGAGCACCTGGCCCGGCCCCGGTCTCGGCGCCGGCTCCGGGACGATCGTCGCGCGCAAGCTGCTCGAGCCTCCGCTCACGCAGCGCGCGGTCGCGCGCGCCCGCTCCGTCGCGGGTCGCTGGGGTGGTGCGTCCACGTCTTGATCAGGACGCGCCTCCCGTGTCACCATCCCGTTCACGCTTGTCAGAGGAGCACGCCGCACCCGCCGCGGTTCTCGATCTCGCAGGTGAGCACGCTCGCCGCGAGCTTCGACGACGACCTGCGCGCCTACACGGAGGCCGGCGTCGACGGGATCGGCGTCTGGGAGATCAAGCTCGACGACGGCTCGCTCGAGCAGTTCGAGGCGAGCGGGCTCGGCTCGGCGAATGCCGTTCCCGCAGTCCCGTCGGTGCATCCGCTGCCGCTGCTGCCGGGCCCCGACACCGTCCGCGAGCGGGTGGACACGCTGCTGCGCTCGCTCGAGGTCCTCGCGCCGTACGCGCCGGCCGCGATCGTCTGCTTCACCGGCCCCGGTGACCGTGAGACCGCGGTCCGCGGCGTCCGCGAGATCGCGCGCGAGGCGGAGCGGCTCGGCTTGCGGCTCGCCGTCGAGCCGTTCCAGCTGGAGGGGATCGAGAGCTGGTCGATCCTGAACACGCTCGGCGACGCCGCCGAGTTCGTGGACGAGGTCGGCAGCGACGCCGTCGGAATCCAATTCGACGTCTGGCACCTATGGAACTCGACAGATGTGCTCGACGAGATCCCGCGCCACGCGCACCTCATCGCCGGCGTGCACGTGAACGACTGGCGCGAGCCGACCCGCGGCTGGGCCGATCGCGTCCTCCCCGGTGACGGCGTGGCCGACCTGCCCGCGATCCTCGGCGCGCTCGAGGGCGCCGGCTGGGACGGGTTCTACGACCTCGAGATCTTCTCCGACAACGGCAGCTTCGGCAGCGCGTATCCCGATTCGCTCTGGGATCTCGACGCCGCCGAGCTTGCGCGCCGGGGTCGCGACGCTTTCGTCAACTGCTGGTCGAAAAGGAGGGTCCCGGCAGAAGCCGCGGGCCGGAGAGGAGAAACATGAGGGCAGGAAACAGGGGGCGCTGGGCACTCGTGATCGTTGCCGCTGCGGCGCTCGTCTTCGCCGCGGCCGCGCGCGGCTCGCACACATTCGGCGGCGGCGAAGAAGCCGATCGTCATCGGCTGGGCCCACGACGACTCGACAGGGTCCGATGGGTCCGTTCGACCTGCCCGCGCTCGCCGCGGCGCAGATCGAGCTCAAGAAGGTCAACAAGAAGAACGTGCTCGGCCGCAAGATCGTGCTCAAGACGTGCGACACGCAGAAGGACGATCCGACCGCGTCGAAGGCCTGCGCCGACAAGCTGATCAGCGAGGGCGCGAAGATCATCTTCACGACGTGCGACGTCGATCTCGCGGCTCCAGTCGTGCAGGATGCGATCAACCAAGGCCTGCTCACGATCGCGCCGTGCATCGGCACCGACCAGATGGGACCGAAGCGGTTCGGCTCCAAGGGCAAGCTCGCGTTCAGCTTCGGCAACGTCGCGCAGGACGAGGGCTCCGCGATGGCGCAGTTCGCGTGGAATCACGGCTGGAAGACGGCCGACCTCGCGAAGGACACCGCGATCGTCTACTTCAAGGCGGTCGTGAGCGCCTTCAAGGCGCGGTTCAAGCAGCTCGGCGGCAAGATCAAATTCGAGACGACGTACCGGGACGCCCAGTACGGCGGCAACGACGTCCAGAACGCCGTCACCGGGGTCAACGCCCACAAGGCCGCAGTCGTCGTCACTGTCGACGGCGGGCGCGTTCAAGTCGCTCGGGCCCTTCATCACCGGCATGCGGACGGCCGGGAACAAGACGCCGATCCTCAACTCGTGGGCCGGTGACGGGACGTACTGGGTCGGCGGCCTCAACCCGAAGGTGACGAACTACTGGTTCGTGACCTACGCGAACGCGTTCGGCCACGACCCGAACCCCGGCCGTGAACAAGCTCGCGAAGCAGGTTCAAGGCCGCGACCGGCGGCTTCATCACCGGGCCGGCGGCGATCGACGGCGTCGTCACAGCGATCAAGCGGGCCAACGGCTCGCTCGTCGGCTCCAAGCTCGCGGCCGTGATGCAGAAGTTCCACAACGTCAAGACGCTCTCGGGCAAGGTCAGCTTCTCGAAGCGGCTGCACTCGGTCTTCGGTCGCCAGTACCGCGTGATCGAGATCAACAACAACAAGCCGATCCAGAAGGGCCTGATCCGGGCGAAGAAGGTCCCGCACAGCCCGGACTCGTAGGGCTTGGCGGCGGACGCCCAGCAGACGCGGAGGCCCGGGGCATCGCTCCGGGCCTCCTCCGTCTCGCGTTCCTTCGCGGGCGTAGAGGCTTTGCGCGACGTCTCGCTCGAGCTGCAGCCAGGGGAGGTCGTCGGCCTGATCGGGCCGAACGGGGCCGGCAAGTCGACGCTCGTCAACGTCCTCAGCGGCTTCGACCGCCCGACGGAGGGCCGCGTGCTGATGGAGGACCGCGACGTGACGGGCTGGTCGGCGCACCGCCGCGGCAGGCACGGGCTCGCCCGGACCTTCCAGCACAGCCACGCCTTCCGCGGTCTGACGGTGCGCGAGAATGTCGAGGTGTCGGCGCTCGGCGTCGGCGCGTCGGGCCGCGAGGCGGCGCGCCGGACGAACGAGCTGCTCGAGCTGCTCGGCCTCGCCGGCTACGCCGACCGCCCGGCGTCGGACCTCTCGCACGGCGACGAGCGGGGGCTCGGCGTCGCGCGGGCGCTCGCCGACGGAGCCGCGCTTCGTGCTCATGGACGAACCGGCGGCGGGCCTGCCCGAGGCGGAGATACCGCGCTTCGCCGCCGCGGTCAACGCCGTCCGCGACCGGGGCGCCGGTGTCCTGCTCGTCGACCACAACGTCGCGCTCGTGCTCGACGTGTGCGAGCGGATCCACGTGCTCGACCAGGGGACGACCCTTGCGGAGGGCACGCCGGACGAGATCCGCGCCCACCTCGGCGTTGCCGCCGCCTACCTCGGCGAGAGCGCGGCGGCCGAGGAGCACGCATGAAAGCACTGGCCGTCGAGAAGCTCTCGGTCCGGTACGGAGCGGTCGATGCCGTCCGCGGGCTGTCGCTCGAGGTGAGGCCGCGGCCAGATCGTCGGCCTGATCGGGCCGAACGGCGCCGGGAAGTCGTCGACGTTGCACGCGATCATGGGCTCGGCCCCGATCGTGGGCGGCGACGTGCTGTTCGACGGACGCTCGCTCGTCGGGCGGCGGCCGGAGGACGTGGCGCGGCGCGGCATCGCGCTCGTGCCCGAAGGCCGCCGCATCTTCGGCGAGCTCACCGTCGAGGAGAACCTTCGCCTCGGGCTCGCGGGCCGGCGGCAAGCGCAGGAACGGCGCCGGGCTGGCGCGAGCCTACGAGCTCTTTCCGGTCCTGCGCGAGTTCCGCTCGCGGCACGCCGGCGCGCTGTCGGGCGGCCAGCAGCAGCAGCTGGCGATCGGGCGTGCGCTCGCCGCCGATCCCGATGTCCTGCTGCTCGACGAGCCCTCGCTCGGGCTGGCGCCGAAGATCGTCGACGTCGTCTTCGAGGCGCTGGCGCAGATCAGGGAAGCCGGCCTCGCAGTCCTCCTCGTCGAGCAGCGGGCCCAGCGAACCGTCGCCCTCGCCGACCGCTCCTACGTGCTCGCCAACGGCGAGCTTCGCCTCACCCTCGGCCCGGAGGACGCGGGCGACACCGACCGGCTCGTTGCCGCCTACCTCGCATGACGCTCGCGTTCCTCAACCTCTCGTGGCCGATCGTTCGCGGATGCGCTGGCGCTCGGCGAGCATCTACGCGCTCATGGCAGTGGGCATCGGCCTCGTCTTCGGCGTGCTCCGCCTCGTCAACTTCGCCTACGGCCAGCTGATGATGGCCGGCGCCTTCGCGCTCGCCTACGGCGTCGCAATGGAACCTGCCGAACTGGGAGTCGATCCTTTTCTGCTTCGGCGTCGTGCTGGCGCTCTCGGTCCTGATGGACCGGCTCGTCTTCAGGCCGCTGCGGAGGCACTCGCCCGCGGTGATGCTCGTGGCGACGTTCGCCGTCGCGTTCCTCCTCCAGAACGTCGCCCTGATCGCCTTCGGCCCGCTGCCGAAGACCGCCGGCTCGCTCGCGCAGCTCAAGCGCCCTGGGACATCTTCGGCGTGGAGATCCGGAAGATCGCGATCATCGCGATCGCCACCGCGGCCGCTGCCTTGCCATGCTCCAGCTCCTGCTCACGCGGACGTCGCTCGGGCTGCACATGCGAGCCGCCTCGATGGACTTCCGCACGGCGCGGATGCTCGGCGTCCGCGCGAACCGCGTGATCACCGGCGCGGTGATCGATCTCCGGGCTCCTCGCGGCCGTCGCCGCCGTGATGCTCTCCGTGGAGCAGATCACAGATCACGTAGCACGTTCGGCCTCCGGACACGATCTTCGTGCTCGCCGGCGTGGTCGTCGGCGGGATGAACCGGCCGATCCCGGCCACGCTCGGCGGCTTCTCGATCGGCTTCGCCTACGGGATCCTCGGCGGGGTGCTGCCGCCGGACCAGAGCCAGTACCTGCCGAGCTTCCTCTTCGCGGCCGTGATCGTCGTGCTGCTCCTGCGGCCGAACGGGCTCTTCACCCGCGGCGGGGCGCGTAGAGCGCGTATGAGCTCGCCCGCCGGCTACCGGAGGTTCTGGTCCCGGCCCTGCTCGTCCTGGCGACCGCGCTGCTCGGGCTCGCGGTCTCGATCTACCTCCAGACGTACTTCGTCCACACGCTGATCAACGTCGCAATCGTCGTCGGGCTCTACGTCTTCATCGGCAACTCGGGCGTCCTCTCGTTCGGGCAGATCAGCTTCGTCGCCGTCGGAGCGTGGACCGCCGGCGTGCTCACCGTGCCGAAGGAGCAGAAGCTCGTCGCCATGCCGGGCCTCTCCCATTTCCTCGTCACCACAGCGTCGGCAACGTCGCATCGCTCGCGCTCGCCGCCGCGGTCGGCGGCGTTTTCGCGTTCGCTGTCGGTCTGCCGCTGATGCGGCTCTCGGGCCTCGCCGCCGGTATCGCGACGTTCGCCGTGCTCGAGATCACGAACAACGTGCTCAACTACGAGACGAAGATCGGCCCGGCCCTGAACGACTTCTCTCGGTTCCCGCGACGACCGGGATCTGGCAGGCGGCGATCGGCGGCCTCATCTGCATCGCCGTGGCCTATGCCTACCAGCGCACCCGCTTCGGCCGGATGCTGCGGGCGACCCGTGAGGACCCGGCGGCGGCAGCAGCCGCCGGGATCTCGATCTACCGGCAGCGGCTGCTCGCCTTCACGCTCGCCGGCGCGCTCGCGGGCTTCGCCGGCGGACTCTACGTCCACCTGCAGCCGCTGGCGGCGAACGGCCTGTATCTCGATCTCACGTTCATCACGCTCGCGATGCTCGTCGTCGGCGGCTCCGGGAGCCTGCTCGGCGCGGTCGTCGGCGCGCTCGCGCGTCAACGGCATCTACTCCTTCTTCCCGGCCGCGATGAACACCGTCGACGTCTTCGGGTGGCACCTGAAGGTCCCGGCCGGGACGGCCGAGATCGTGCTCGGCGTGCTGATGGCGGTCGTGCTCATCCTGCGGCCGAGCGGCATCACCGGCAGCCGCGAGTTCTCCCTGCCACGGCGGCGGCGCCCCGTGGCCGACCTCGAGAAAGCGAGGGCCACGACATGAGGTTCAGCATCTACACCGAGGTTCAGAGCTGGCCGGGGAAGTCGTACGACCGGCTCTACGGCGAGGTGCTCGAGCAGATCGAGAACGCCGACCGGCTCGGCTACGACGCCTACGCCGCGATCGAGCACTTCTTCTTCCCGAAGTTCTCGGCCTCGGCGAACCCGTTCGGGCTGTTCGGGATGGCCGCCGCGCGCACGCGCCGGATCAACTTCCGGACGATGCTCCACGTCCTCCCGTACCACAACCCGCTCGTCCTCGCGGCCAAGGTCCACGAGTTCTCGCTGCTCACCGGCGGCCGCTACGAGTTCGGCGTCGGACGCGGCCACGGCTGGATCCCGCTGCCCGCGGGGCTGCCGCTCGACGAGACCGCGCGGCCGCGCTACGAGGAGGCGCTCGACCTCTTCGTCGAGGCGCTGCACAACGACGTCGTGAGCTTCGAGGGCGAGTACTGGAACGTGAAGGACAGCCAGGTGATCCCGTTCAGCGGCCACAAGTTCCGCGTCGTGCTCGGGGGCACGTCCGACCGCACGTACGACCTCGCGGCGAAGCACGGCTGGGCCGTCGCGGTGCCGCCGCTCCTGCCGTACGTCGCGCTCGAAGGAGCAGCTCGACCTCTATCGCGCGAAGTGCGCGGAGTACGGGACGACGCCGGACATCATCTGGATCCACGCCTGCTACATCGACGACGACCGCGACCTCGCGCGGCGCGAGGCGGAGCAGCACATGCGCGGCTTCCTCGAGGGCAACGCGTCGCCGCTGACCGACTATCCGGTGCCGCCGGTCGACGCGCTCAACGCCGCCGGCTACGGCTTCTACGCGTCCGGGATCATGGAGAAGCTCGCGGCGACGCCGTACGACGAGATGGTCGCCGGCGACATCGTCTGGGTCGGCACGCCGGATGACGTGATCCAGCGGATCCGCGAGACGATCGAGGTCTGCGAGGGGCTGACCGAGATCGCGATCACGACGAACCCCGGTGGCGTCGAGCACTGGAAGGCGATCAAGGCGCAGGAGCTTTTCGCCGAGCACGTCGTCCCGGTGATCCAGCGCGAGACCGGAGCGGTCGCGGTCGAGGCGTGACGAAGGTCGTCGTAGCCGGCGCCGGCTCGATCGGCTCTCTTCTCGCGGCGCACCTCGCGCAGGTCGCCGACGTCACCGTGCTGACGCGGCGGGAGGAGCACGCCGCCGCGTTGCGCGAGCAGGGGCTCCGCGTCTCCGGGCGCAGCGACTTCACGGCGCGGCTCGACGCGACCGCCGACCCCGCCGCGCTGCCCGCCGACGCCGAGCTCGCAATCCTCGCCTGCAAGAGCACCGACCTGGAGCCGCTCGCGGCGCAGCTCGAAGGGCGCTCGCGGGCGCGACCGTGATGACGATCCAGAACGGGCTCGGCGCCGAGGAGATCGTGGCGGCGCACGGCGAGTGGCCGCTCCTCTCCGCCGTCACGTTCATGAGCGGCACCCGCCACGGCGACGCGCACGTCGAGTACGTCCTCGACACCGCGACCTGGATCGGCCCCTACCGCGGCACGACGGAGGCCGACGCGCGCCGCGTCGCGGAGCTGATCGAGGCGGGCGGGCTGAAGGCGGAGGCGTTCCCCGACCTGCGACCGGCGCAGTGGTCGAAGCTGATCTTCAACGCGACGGTGAACGGCGTCGCTGCGCTGACGGGACTCCCGCACGACTTCCACTTCGCGCAGACCGCGGAGCTCTCCGACCTCGGCCACCTCGTCCGCGACCTCGTCGACGAAGGGAAGGCGGTTGCCGCCGCAGCCGGCGTCGAGCTGCACGACGACCCGTGGGAGATGAACGTCCTCGCGACGCAGCGCGGCCACCGGCACTTCCCCTCGATGCTCGAGGACGTCGAGGCGCGGCGGCCGACCGAGGTCGAGCTGATCAACGGCGCGCTCGTGCGCGAGGCCGAGCGCTGTGGCGTGCGCGGTGCCCCTCCAGACGGCGCTCTATAGGCTCGTCAAGGCGAGGGAGGCGAGCTACTCGGAGTGAGGATTGCGGTCGTGGGTTGTGGGGCGGTCGGGTCGCTGTTCGCGGCGAACCTGTCCCTGCTCGACGACGTCGAGGTCTGGGCGTTCGACCTGAACGAGCTGCACGCGGCCGCGATCAACCGCGGACGGCCTGCGGCTCTCCGGCGCCGGCAACGTCGTGGGCGGCCACGCGCGACGAGCGACGCGGCCGAGGTCCCGCCGTGCGACTTCGGCATCGTGGCGACGAAGGCGATGCACACCGAGTCGGCGATCGCTGCGACCGCGCACGCCTTCGCAGAGGGCTGTGTCGCAACGGTCCAGAACGGGCTCGGCAACGAGGAGACGATCGCCGGGCATGTCGAGCGCGTGATCCGCGGCACGACCTTCCCCGCCGGCAAGCTGCTCGAGCCCGGTCACGTGCAATGGGACGTGCAAGGCGACACGACGTTCGGCCCGTACGACGAGCGGACGCCGCTCGCCGAGGTCGAGCGGCTCGCCGACGCGTGCACGCGCGCCGGGATGCCTGCGAACGCGGTCGAGGACGCGCGCGGGCCGCAGTGGCGCAAGGTCATCTTCAACGCGTCCACGAACCCGATCGGCGCGCTTACCGGCCTCACCCACGGCCGCGTCTGCGAGCGGCCCGACCTGCGGGCGCTCGTCACCGGCCTGGTCGACGAGGGGAAGGCCGTCGCGGCGGCGCAGGGCATCGAGCTCGACGCCGATCCCGAGGAGCTGATCGACCACGCGGCCAGGCCGGAGGTCGCCTACGACCACAAGGCGTCGATGCTCCAGGACGTCGAGGCGCGGCGGCAGACCGAGGTCGACTACCTCAACGGCGGCATCGTCCGCTTCGGCGGCGAGCACGGCGTGCCGACGCCGCTCAACGCCGCGATCCAGGCGCTCGTGAAAGGAGTGGAGGCTTCGTGGACGCAGAGCTGACCGCCCGGCACGCGCGAGTGCGCGAGGCGCTCGAGCGGGACGGGCTCGACGCGGCGCTCGTCTGCGGCTCCGAGTACACGGGCTTCGAGGGCGCCGTCACGTATCTCTCGGACTTCCAGATCGTCCACCGCTACGCCTACGTCCTCGTGCCGCGCGAGGGCGAGCCCGCGATCGTCTTCCCGGCCGAGGCGCGCTACGTCGGCGAGCACGGCGACTCCCAGATCGCCGACCAGGTCTTCGCCGACCGGCCGGGGGAGTGGCTGGCCGACCGCCTGCGCGGGCAGCGGGTCGGCGTCTACGGGCTCGACTACGTGCTGACGGTGCGCGACTACGCGGCGCTCGCCGACGCCGCCGAGCTCGTGCCGTGGGACGAGCAGTTCGACCTGGCCCGCGCGGTCAAGTCCGAGGCCGAGCTCGAGTCGGTACGCGACAGCGTCGAGATCAACGTCGCGGGCTTCCACGCCTTCCGCGAGGCCTGGGCGCCGGGCCGCAGCGCCGCCGAGGTGCTCGCACCGGCCGAGGAGCTCTTCGTCGAGCGCGGCTGTGGACGGCTGACGATGAACATGGTGCTCGTCGGCGCCGAGTTCGCAATCGCGCGCGACGACACGGTCTTCGGCGAGTTCACGATCCCGTCGCTCGAGATCGCCGGGCCGGGCGGCCATTGGGTCGAGGTCTCGCGCGCGCTCGGCACGCCGAGCGACGAGGTGCAACGGATGCTCGAGGCGTACGAGGAGTACTACGAGGTCGCGCAGACGGCCCTGCGCGCGGGAGCGACCGCGCACGACGTCCACCGCGCCGTCTCGGCCGGCTTCACGCAGCGCGGCTACCACCTCGGCCACGTGACGGGCCACTCGATCGGGATGACGATGATCGAGCATCCGCGGATCGGCGAGGGCATCGAGACCGAGCTCGCGGCGAACATGGTCTTCTCGATGCATCCGCACGCGATCGCCGCGGACGGGCGTGGAGTGCCTCTACATGCAGGACACGTGGCTGGTGACCGAGGACGGCGGCGTCCCGCTCGCGGGCCTCGAGATGAAGGTCTGGTAGCGATGCCGGAAGCTCCTGAGACCGAGGCCGCCACCTCGCTGGTCGGTAGCCAGGGACGCCGCGTCGCTGGCCTCATCGTCGCCGTCGTCGCGCCGGTGACGCTGATCACTGCACTCGCCTACTACTTCGGCTACCGCCGCGAGGCGGCGTTCGCGGGCTACTTCGGCATCGACCCGAGCGCGCTCGGTTTCACGACGAACGACTACGTCCTCCGCAGCGTGGACGCCCTTTTCGTCCCTATCACCGTTTTGCTGCTCGTCGCCTTCGGCGCCGTGTTCCTGCACGCGTTCGCCGGCGACCGCTTCGAGCGAATCGACCTCACGCCGATCGCCGTGGTGGCCGGCCTGTGCGCGCTCATCCTCGGCATCGCCCTGCTCGCCGGGGAACCGCTGGCGCACGACTACGACTACCTGCAGGCGCTCGGCCCCGCGATTGGAGTCTCGCTCCTGGTCTACGCACTAGCGCGGAGCCGGTCGGTGAGCCGGCACGCGCTCGGGGCGGCTGTCTTCGTCGCCATTGCTGTCGCTCTCGTGAGCCTCTTCTGGGCGACGTCCGACTACGCGGACAACCGCGGGCGCGCGGAGGCGAGGCAACTCGCGCGCGACATCATGGTTCGTCCCTCCGTGGCGATCTTCAGCAAGGAGAACCTGGACATCCGCCCGCTCGGCCCCGGCGGGGGAGTAGTGCAGGGCGAGGCACATGGCAAGTGCGCTTCGATCATGGTCAAGAAGTTCCCGAGGGCGCCTACCCTACAGCTACAACGGTTTCACGTTGCTCTTGCAGAGCGGCGGCAATTACTTCCTCACGCCGACGCCGGTCGATCCCCGGCATCCCGGCTGGGACCCGGTGAACGACTCGGTCTTCGTCATCGCGGCCGACAGCAACGCTTGAGTCCAGCTCACGCGTGGTGTCCACTACGTCGTCAATCCGGGCGAGGCGGTGGCGAGCAAGCACCTCGCCTTCGCCTGCTAGTAGGCTCGTCGACGTGGAAGCGCCGCACGGCAACGAGGAGGAATTCCAGCCGATCCTGCCCGGCGGGGGCGCGAGCGACTACGAGCGCTACCTCCGCACCGACGAGCTCCTCGCGCTCCAGAAGGGTCCCGACGAGTGGGTGCACCGCGACGAGCTCCTCTTCCAGACCGTCCACCAGTCGTCGGAGCTGTGGCTGAAGCATGCGTGGATGGAGGTGGAGGAGGCGACGCGGCTGATCGAGGCCCGCGACGTCGCCGGCGCGCTGCGGCTGCTGAGGCGCGCGAACCACGCGATTCGCTACGTCGTCACGTTCCTCGAGCACCTCGAGCTGATGTCGCCGTGGGAGTACCAGGAGGTGCGTCGCGTGCTCGGCCACGGCTCGGGCTTCGACTCGCCCGGGTTCCGCGGGATCCGGCAGGTCTCGCCCGGCCTCTACGCCGTCTTCGACGCGCTGCGCCGCGAGCGGGGGCTGTCGCTGCTCCAGGTCTACACGCAGGGCCGGGACCACGAGGACCTGTACCAGCTCGCCGAGGCGCTGATCGACTGGGACGAGCAGGTAGGCGTCTGGCGCTTCCGCCACGTGAAGATGGTCGGCCGTGTGATCGGAGAGGACGTGGTCGGGACTCAGGGCACGCCGGTCGAGCTACTCGCCGGCCTGATCAAGCACAAGATGTTCCCCGAGCTGTGGACAGTGCGCACCGACCTGACCGAGCTCGCCAAAGAGTCGGACGACGACCGGTACCAGGTACCTGTACGGAGTCCCGGAGTCTTCGTCACAAAAGTGCACGCTCCCAGTTGCAGAGCGGCTCCGCGCCGTCACAGTCTCGTGAAGGTAACTGGTACCGGCCGATGATCCCGCTCGAGGAGATTCGCCGGGCGCGCGAGCGGATCGGCGACGACGTCCTCCGCACGCCGCTCGTGCCGTTCGGGACGGACGACCGGATCCTGCTCAAGCTCGAGTGCCTACACCCCATCGGCTCGTTCAAGCTGCGCGGCGCCTTCTCCGCGATTCGCGCGGCTTCGGCGAATGAGCTTGCGAACGGAGTCGTCACCGCGAGCGCCGGCAACATGGCGCAGGGTCTTGCCTGGGCGGCGCGGGAAGCAGGCGTCCCGGCGCGGGTGATCGTCCCGGCCGACGCCCCGCGCGCGAAGCTCGACCGCATCGAGGCGCTCGGCGCCGAGCTCGTCCCGGTCACGCACGAGGAGTGGTGGCAGGCCATGGTCGACCGTGGACGGGAGGGGGTCGACGGGCTGTTCGTCGCTCCCGCCGCGGAGGAGGCGGTGATGGCGGGCAACGGCACCATCGGGCTCGAGCTCGCCGAGGACGCGCCCGAGTTCGACACCGTGATCGTCCCCTGGGCGGCGGCGGGCTCACGACGGGCATCGCGAGCGCGTTGAAGGCGCTGCGGCCGGAGGTGCGCGTCGTCACGGCCGAGCCGGCGACCGGCGCGCCCCTCGCCGCGGCGTTCGCGGCCGGTGAGCCCCGTGAGATCGAGTTCCACCCCTCGTGGGTGGACGGTGCCGGCGGCCGAGCCTTGCTGCCGGGGATGTGGGAGCAGGCGCGAGAGCTGGTCGACGAGGCGGTCGCCGTGCCGCTCTCGGAGGCCGAAGAGGCAGTTCGGCTGCTCGCCTCGCGCGCCCATGTCGTCGCGGAGGGGGCAGGAGCTCTCGCGCTCGCAGCGGCGTTGCGCCGGGATGACCGCTGTGTCTGCATCGTGTCGGGCGGCAACATCGACCCCGACGTCTACGCCGGAATCCTCAGTCCGGCAGCAACGGCATAGAGAAGCCGGGGTCGCGGCCGAGCAGCACCGCGCGCGTGATCGCTGCGCTGCCGTAGCGGTCGCGAATGGCGTCGACGGCGGCATCGAGCGACTCCTGCGGCCCGAGCAGGAGCTGACGCGGCCGCTCCGCCTCGAGCATGGCGACCGAGCAGCCGATGAGCGTGATCCCACGTCGTTCGATCAGCGGTGTTGCCGTCGCGAGGAGCGCGCGCGCCGTGACGAGGATCGCCTGCGTGTTGGCGGTTGCGAACGGAAGCGTGTGTGATCGCGTCGCGCGCTCGAAGTCGCCGAAACGGAGGCGGAGCACCACCGTCCGTCCGACCCGCCGCGCGGTGCGCATCCGTCGCGTGATCCGGTCGACGATCGCGACCAGGCTCGCGTCGATCGACTCGGCCGAGTGCCGCCCGCGCCCGAGCGCGCGCTGCGAGCCGATGGAGCCACGGCGCTTGCCGGGCTCGACGCGCCGGAAGTCGCGGTTGTGCGCGAGGGCGCTGAGCTGACGGCCGACCGCCCGGCCGAGCATCGCGACGAGCGTCGATTCCGAGAGCGCGGCGAGCTCGCCGACCGTCCGCACGTTCCAGGCTTGCAGGCGCCGCGCCGTCGCCGGGCCGACGCCCCAGACGCACTCGACCGGCAGCGGATGGAGGAACGCGAGCTCGCGGTCGGGGGGGCACGGCGATCAGGCCGTCGGGTTTCGCGATGCTGCTCGCCACTTTCGCCGAGGAACTTGTCCGCGCGACGCCCACGGTGACGGGCAGCCCGACCCGCTCGCGCACCGCAGCTCGGAAGCGCACCGCGATCTCGACCGGCGTCCCCGCGAGGCGCTCCATCCCGCGCACGTCGAGGAAGGCCTCGTCGATCGACAGCCCCTCGACGACGGGCGACGTGTCCTCGAAGATGGCGAACATCGCGCGGCTCGCCTCGGTGTACGCCTCATGGCGCGGCCGGATGATGATCGCGTCGGGGCACAGCCGGCGAGCCTGCCGCCCACCCATGGCGGTGCGGATCCCGTACGCCTTCGCCTCGTAGCTCGCCGCCAGGACGACGCCGCCGCCGACGATGACCGGCCGGCCGCGGAGCCGCGGGTCGTCCCGCTGCTCGACCGACGCGAAGAACGCGTCTGCGTCCGCATGCAGCACGAACATATGTTCGCAACGCTACTAGAGCCGCGCGAGAGCCGCGTTGAACCGGTCGATCTCGTCCACGGTGTTGTAGTGGATGAGGCCGACGCGGATCGCGCTGTCCGGGTACGGGAGCTTCTCCCGCAGCCCGAGCGAGTACCAGTTGTCGTGCGCCCAGACGCCGAAGCCCTCGTCGGAGAGGCGCTTCACTGCATCGACGGCGTCGACGCCCTCGAGATTGACGAGGAACGTGGGCACCCGACCGTCCATCGTCTGCAGCCCGTAGACCGTCGCGCCGTCGGGCAGGCCGTCGAGGAAGCGCTGGCCGAGCTCGCGCTCGTAGGCCGCGATCGCCTGCATGCCGCCGATCGAGTCGAGGTACGCGAGCGTCGCGGAGAATCCGGCGAGGAGCTCGTACGGTGCCGTGCCGACCTCGAAGCGGCGGCCTACGGGCTCCGTCGCGGCCGGGCGCGCCTTGTACGGCCGCCACGACTCGAGCAGGTCGTGCCGGCCGTACGCGACCCCGAGATGCGGCCCGCAGAACTTGTACGCGGACGCGATGAAGACGTCGCAGCCGAGCGCCTGCACGTCGGTCGGCACGTGCGCGGCGTACTGCACCGCGTCCACCCAGCAGAGCGCGCCCGCCTCGTGCGCCAATTCCGACACGCGCGCGACGTCGACGATCGTCCCGATTGCGTTCGACGAGCCGACGCAGGCGACGACGCGCACGCGCTCGTCGAGCCGGTTCGCGAGGTCGTCGTAGTCGAGGCGCAGATCCTCGGTCACGTCCACCCACTCCAATTCGAAGCCGCGGTCGGCGGCGAGCTCGACCCACGGCGCGACGCCGCCGTCGTGGTCGAGCCGTGAGACGAGGATCCGGTCGCCCTCCTTCCAGTCACGCGCCGCGGTCCGCGAGAGCGCGAAGTCGAGCCACGTCATGTTCGTCCCGAAGATCACGTCGTCGGACGAGCAGGCGAAGAAGCGGGCGGCGTCCTCGCGCGCGGTCGCGAGGATCTGCTCGACGCGCTTGCTCGTCTCGTAGGTCGCGCCGATGTTGGCGCTCGCCTCGCGCAGCGCGCGCGCGATCGCGTCCCCGACCTCGTCCGGCACCTGCGAGCCGCCGGGCGCGTCGAGGAAGACGAAGCCGCCGTCGCGCAGCGACGTGAAGCGGGACCGAACCGCTTCGACGTCCAATAGGGTCGCAGCCATGGACCGAGCCTACCCCCGCGTCATCCTCGGTTGTGGAAATTTCGGCGGCATCGGCTCGGCCCCCGCCTTCTTCGAGAAGGGCGAGTCGCTGGAGCAGGCGCTCGAGCTCATGGACGCGGCCTGGGAGGCCGGCATCACGTGGTTCGACACCGCCGACGCGTACGGCGGTGGCCGCAGCGAGACCTACATCGGCGAGTGGGTCCGCTCGCGCCGCCCCGACGGACTGCGGATCACGACCAAGACCTTCAACCCGATGGCCGAAGGCGAGGATCACGGGCTGGCGCCGGACCGTGTGCGGAGGCAGATCGACGCCAGCCTCGGCCGGCTCGGCGTCGAACGCGTCGACCTCTATCTCGCGCACGCCTGGGACGACGACATCGGGGCAGTCGAGCTCGCCGGCGTCTTCGAGGAGCTCGTAGCCGCCGGGAAGATCGGCGCTTACGGCCTGAGCAACGTCGACGGCGCCCAGCTGCGCCAGGCGCTGGAGGCCGGCGCCTTCGCGGCCGTCCAGGACTCGTACTCCTTGCTCGACCGCGAGGCGGAGGACGAGGTGCTGCCGCTCTGCGCAGAGCATGGTCTCTGGTTCCAGGTGCACTCCCCGCTGATGGGTGGCTGGCTGACGGGGAAGTACCGGCGCGACGCGCCGGCGCCCGAAGGCTCGCGGATGACCCTGCGCTCGGCCCCGTACGAGCACTTGCGCAACGCGGCCGTCTACGACGCGCTCGAGGCGCTCGAGCGCCGGGGGGACCCGGCCACGCTCGCGCTGGCGTGGCTGCTCGCGGACGAGCGCGTCTCCGTCGTCATCGGCCCACGCCGTCCGGCTCAGCTCGGGCCGGCGCTCGCCGCCCTTGCCGCGCCCATGGCCGCCGACGAACGCAGAGCGCTTTCCGATGAATTTCGACCCGTCCTCGAGTCCTGAGCTCGACAGCTACGAAGGAGTGATCGATGGAGCAGTTGCTCGACAGTTACGCAGCCGCCGTGCGCGCGAAGGACGTCGATGCGTTCGTGGGCCTCTATGCCGACGACGTCCGTACCTTCGATCTCTGGAGCGTCTGGTCGTACGACGGCAAGGACGCACTGCGCGGGACGGTGGCGGAGTGGTTCGGCTCGCTGCCGGACGACGAGGTGGTCGAGGTCGGGTTCGACGAGGTCCGGACGCAGGTTGGGGAGGACGTCGCCGCGGTGAGCGCGTTCACGACGTTCCGGGCGGTCTCGCAGGAGGGCGAGGAGTTGCGCTCGATGAACAACCGCCTCACGTGGGTACTCCGGAAGGACCCCGACGGCGTCTGGAAGATCGCCCACGAGCACACCTCCGCCCCGGCGGGCGACGAGGGAAAGGTGCAGCTCCGCCGCTGACGGAGGGACGTAGGCTTCCGGGGGATGGCTCCTGAGATGTTTCCCGTACGGCCTATGGACGTCGCGCAGCTGCGCGCCCTCGCCCATCCGCTGCGGCTGCAGTTGTTGGAGGTTCTCCATTCCGAGGGTCCTGCGACGGCGTCGCAGCTGGGGCGCCGGCTTGGCGAATCGAGTGGCGCGACGAGCTATCACCTGCGCGCTCTGCATCGCGCCGGGATGGTTGAGGAGGCGGAGCAACGGAATGCGCGCGAGCGGTGGTGGCAGCGCACTGAGGAGCGCACGTTTATTCCGAACTCGGTTCCCCCCGGGTCCTCCGACCGTGAGCGGGCCGAGCTGCAGGCGGTGCACGCGCAGATCGAGGGCATCATCGTCGGTCAGGACGAGCAGGCGCTGGGCCGCTGGATGGAGATCCGCTACGGCCTGTCGCTCGAGTGGCAGGACTCGCAGTGGATTGGCAACTTCCGAATATGGGCGACTGCGAGCGAAGTGCGGCAGCTCGTGAGCACCGTGCTCGATTCGATCGAGCCGCTGCGCAAGCCGCCGGAGACCGCGGACTCCGAGCGCAAAGAAGTCCACTTCAGCTTCCGCGCGCTCCCGCAAGCGCCAGGGCCGTAGTACTTCCCCCAAGCGCAAAGGTTGTTTGCAATATCTATTTGTGAACGCTAGGTTCCTTCCTTGTAAGTAAACCGAGAAGGGGGAGGACCGATGAGAAGGTTGTTCTTACTGCTCGCCGCGGGCATGGCGGTGGCGGGCGTGGTGACCGCGACAGGGTCGGCTGCGGGGGGAACCGCGAAAGCCGGCGCCTGTGCGTCTCAGCCGGGGAAGATGGGCCGGTTCAGCGGCATCGTGCACGCGCAGGCCATTTCAGGCCCCGCGTGTGACCCGACCAGCAGGCTCGGCGCCGCTCCGCCTCTGCTCTGGGGCGGCGGGCCCGTGATGGCAAATGATCCCGCTCATCCGATCACCATCACCCCGATCTACTGGGAGCCGAACAGTCCTAACGGGTCACCTTTGTATTACAACCCCAGCCGCTACAGGAACCTCATCAACCAGTACCTGGCGGATGTCGCCGCCGCCAGCGGGAGTGACGACAACGTCTACTCGACGGCGATCGAGTATCCGGGCAGCAACGGGAGCAACGGCTACAACATCGTGGCGGGCACTCCGATCCGCGACCACGATCTGCTCCCCAAGGGCCAAGGCTGCAGCGTGGGCAAGCTGGACACGAGCAATATCTACGCGGACGGCTCCGGCTACACCGCCTGTCTGGACGACGCCCAGATAACGGCGGAGATCCAGAAGGTCATCACCGCCAACAACCTGCCGAGCGGCTACAACAACGAGTACGTGATGCTCACGCCGAAGCACGTCGCGTCGTGCTTCTACGCCGGATCGACGGCGAACAAGAAGAACGTCTGCACGCTGACCCACTACCCGAGCGCGGGCTACTGCGCCTACCACACCATGTTCGGTCCGAACTATCCGGTTTCCGGCACGGTGTACGCGAACATGCCGTACCCGATCTACCAGTCGCCTGTGGGGTTCACGTGCGGCAGCGACGGGGGCGGCCATGGGACGATCGAGTCGCCGAACTACCTGGGCGACCAGGTGGACAAGGACGCCGACGTCGAGATCAGTCCGCTCAGCCACGAGATCATGGAGTCGATCACCGATCCGAACACGTACAACGGCTGGTTCGACGCTAGCGGCAGGGAGAACGGTGACGATTGCGCCTACGTGTACGGCGCGGGATCGGGGGCGGGTGGCGATGGCTCGTTCTCCGACCTGTTCGGCACCCCCGGGATGCTCTACAACCAGACGATCAACGGCCACCACTACATCACTCAGGAGGAGTTCAGCAACGCCGACTGGTTCAACACCGACGGCGCGGGTGGCTGCGTGCGGAGCGAGTCACTCGTAACCCCTTAATCTCGTAGAGGGCTAGAACGAGTAACACAGCCGAGGGGGCGCCGAACCGGCGCCCCCTCGGACATTCCTCCTCCCGTACTCCATCCTCCACCCGGCTGCTTAGGGTCTCACGGGTCATGCCTCAACGCTGGCCAGCCGAGTGCTAATCGCGGGCCCAGCGTCATCGCTGCCCAAGCAGCGACGATCTCACCCGTTGGGGGATGCGTTGCGTGCATTCCTTGCGGCTTAGTTGAGAGGGCGTTCGCAGCACGTGAACGCGCATGGAAGGAGGCGCGACTTGACCAAGACACGGCTCATATGGTTGCTGCTTCTCGCGGTCCTGTTGGCATCGCTTCTTGGCGGGATGTGCGACGGCGGCGGTGTCGTGCGGCCCCACTGGTAGACGCGCCAATGAAGACGCCCCCAAGGGAGCGAACCCGCTGCGCCGCCCCCCGGGTCGAGATACCGCCGCGCTGCGCAATCGAGATCGCTGGCTTCCACCGCCGCGCGTGAGTCGTCACGCACGAGGGGTCACTCCGCAACACTGGCCAGCTCAGCGCTGCTACGCCTGATCTTCCCGAAGCGTCCGACAACCTCGGCCGGGACCTTTTCTCCGTGCTCGCGCGCAGCAGGACTGAGCTGCGATTCGCGCGACGTCGAGGGCGCCGCGATGTCCTCCTCACCGCACTCGTCTGGACCAGGTCATCTCACCTGAAGGCCCCCTTCGGGTACAGGTTGGCTCAGCTTGGGATAACGACCAGACGCCGCAAGCACCTGGGCCAGTCTCCGTGCGCAAACGGTGAATTTCGCGGAACCCTCCTAGCGGCTCGCGAGCGCCACGAAGTCGCGCTCGTCGTAACCCGTGTAGATCTGTCGCGGCCGCGCGATCTTCTGCTCGGGGTCGGAGAGCATCTCCTCCCACTGCGCGAGCCAGCCCGGCAGCCGCCCGAGCGCGAACAGCACGGTGAAGTAGTCGGTCGGGTAGCCCATCGCCCGGTAGATGATCCCCGAGTAGAAGTCGACGTTCGGGTAGAGCTTGCGCGAGACGAAGTAGTCGTCCTCGAGCGCGATCCGCTCCAGCTCGAGCGCGATCTCGAGCTTCGGATCGACCCCGGTCTGCGCGAACACGTCGTCGGCGACGCGCTTGATCAGCTTCGCGCGCGGGTCGTAGTTCTTGTAGACGCGGTGCCCGAAGCCCATGAGCAGGCGCTCGTGGTTCTTCACGCCCTCGATGAAGGCCGGGACGTTCTTCACGTCCCCGATCTCGTCGAGCATCCGCAGCACCTGCTCGTTCGCGCCGCCGTGGAGCGGCCCGTACAGCGCCGCGACCCCGGCGGACACGGCCGAGAACGGATCGACCTGCGTCGAGCCGACGCCGCGCACCGCGTTCGTCGAGGCGTTCTGCTCATGGTCGGCGTGCAGGACGAGCAGGATCTCGAGCGCCCGCTGCAGCACGGGATTGGGCTCGTGGACGCCGCCGATCTCGAACGTCATGTTCACGAAGTTGCCGATGTAGTCGAGGTCGTTGCGCGGGAAGACGTACGGCAGGCCGCGGCTGTGCCGGAACACCCAGGCAGCGATGGTGGGGAACTTCGCGATCAGCCGCACGCGCTGCAGACGACGGCTCTCCTCGTCCCCGATCTCCTTCGCGTCCGGATAGAACGTCGAGAGCGCGGCGACGGCGCCGAGCAGCATCCCCATCGGGTGCGCGTCGTGGCGGAAGCCGTCGAGGAACTGCATCACGTTCGTGTGCACGTACGTGTGGAGGCGAACCTCCTCCTCCCACGCCCCGAGCTCCTCGCGAGTGGGCAGCTCGCCTTCGAACAGGAGCCACGCCGTCTCGAGGAAGCTCGCGTGCTCGGCGAGCTGCTCGATCGGGTAGCCGCGGTAGCGCAGGATGCCGGCGTCGCCGTCGATGTACGTGATCCCGCTGCGGGTCGAGGCGGTGTTGAGGAAGGCCGGGTCGTACGACATCAGCCCGAGCTGGCGGAGGTCGGTGGCGTTGATCGTGCCGTCCGAAATCGGGATCTCCACCTCGGTTCCCGTGCGGTTGTCCCGGATCGTCAGCGTCTCTTCGGCCACCTCTCCACCTTACTTCCGAGGGCCGGTTTGCAGTTCGGCAAGCGCGGAACCCCAATGAGGAAATACGAATCGAAAAGGAGAAGACACAATGGGGTTCAATTCGCTGAAGGACGTCCTGCAGGAGCAGCTCGAGGATCTGCACAGCGCCGAGACGCAGCTGACCGCCGCGCTGCCGAAGATGGCGCAGGCAGCGAACCACGACGAGCTCCGGCAGGCATTCGAGCACCATCTCGAGGAGACGCACGATCATCTGAAGCGCGTCAAGGAGGCACTCGGCGAGATCGGCGTCTCGAGCCCGACCGAGGTCTGCAAGGGCATGCAGGGCCTCATCGCCGAGGGCGAGGAGATGATCGGCATGGAAGGCGATCCGACCGCCAAGGACGCAGCGCTCATCGCAGCGGCCCAGCGCGTCGAGCACTACGAGATCGCCGCCTACGGAACCGCTCGACAGCTCGCCGACGACTGCGGCTTCGACGGGATCAAGGATCTGATGGACCAGACCCTCGACGAGGAGTCGCAGGCCGACAAGCTCCTGACGAAGATCGCGACGGGCGGCATGTTCAAGGCCGGGCTCAACCAGCAGGCCACCAGGTAGTGAAGGCAGTCGCCTGGCACGGCAAGCGCGATGTCCGGGTCGAGGAGGTCCCCGACCCGGGCATCCGCGAGCCCGACGACGTCGTTGTCCGGATCACCTCTTCCGCGGTCTGCGGCTCCGACCTTCACCTCTACGAGGTCATGACGCCGTACCTCAACGCCGGCAACGTGCTCGGCCACGAGCCGATGGGAGTCGTCGAAGAGACCGGGCCGGAAGTCACCGCGCTCTCGCAGGGCGACCGCGTCGTCGTCCCGTTCAACATCTCGTGCGGCTCCTGCTGGATGTGCTCGCAGGGCCTGCACTCCCAATGCGAGACGACCCAGCAACGCGAGCACGGCACCGGCGCGGCTCTCTTCGGCTACACGGTCCTCTACGGCGAGGTGCCGGGTGGCCAGGCGGAGTACCTGCGGGTGCCGTTCGGCAACACGCTCCCGATCAAGGTGCCCGACGGGCCGCCGGACGACCGTTTCCTCTTCCTCTCCGACGTGCTGCCGACCGCGTGGCAGGGCGTCGAGTACGCGGACGTGCCGGACGGCGGCACGCTCCTCGTGCTCGGGCTCGGCCCGATCGGCGAGATGGCGCACGCGAATCGCGCAGCACCGCGGCTACCGCGTGCTCGCCGTCGACCTCGTCCCCGACCGGCTCGAGCGTGCTCGCTCGCACGGCGTCGAGGTCTACGACCTGCTCGAGCACGAGGACGATCTCGTCGACGTCGTGCGGGAGACGACCGATGGCCGCGGCCCCGACTCCGTCCTCGACGCGGTCGGGATGGAAGCCCACGGCGCGCCGGTGGCGAAAGCGATGCAGCAGGCGACCGGGCTCCTGCCCGATGTGCTGCAACGCAAGCTGATGGAGACCGCGAGCATCGACCGGCTCCACGCGCTCCACCTCGCGATCGAGCTGGTCCGGCGCGGCGGCACGATCTCCATCTCGGGCGTCTACGGCGGCATGGCGGATCCGCTGCCGTTGCGGGTGCTGTTCGACAAGCAGGTGCAGATCCGGATGGGCCAGGCCAACGTGTTGCACTGGGTGCCGGAGATCCTGCCGTTGCTGCTCGACGGTGACCCGCTGCGCACCGACTCGTTCGCGAGCCACCACGTGCCGCTGTCCGAGGCTCCCGCCGCGTACGAGCAGTTCCAGAAAAAGGAGAACGGCTCGTTCAAGGTCGTCCTACAGCCCTGAGGAGGCAGTCGTGCCGAAGATGGCAAAGGGCAATGAGGTCAGGCGCTCCGAGCTGCCGGGCACGCTGAAGCGGTCGGGTGCGAAGGCGCAGCGGACGTTCGCGAAGACGCACGACGCCGCGGTCGAGCAGTATGGCGAAGGCGAGCGGGCGCACCGGACGGCGATGGCGTCGCTCAAGCACACGCACGAGAAGCGCGGCGGCCGCTGGGTGCCGAAGGACGAGCCCGGGCCGAGCGACCCGCGTTCCGAGAAGACGACGGCCCAGAAGCGCCGCGGCGAAGGGGAGACCTTCGGCGGCGTCGACGTCGAGCAGAACACGAAGGAAGAGCTGTACGAGCGCGCCCGCCGGCTCGGCGTCGAGGGCCGCTCCAGGATGTCGAAGCGCGAGCTCGCACGCGCGATCGCGCGGAAGCAGTAGTGCGCATCGTCGTCACCGGAGCGAGCGGCAACGTCGGGACGAGCCTCCTGCGCGCGCTGTCCACGGACGACCACGTCGACGAGATCGTCGGGCTCGCCCGGCGCCTCCCGTTCCGCAACTTCCACGAGACCGAATGGCGGGCGGCGAACATCGAGCACGACGACCTCGTCCCGCACTTTCGCGGCGCGGACTGCGTCGTCCACCTCGCCTGGGCGATCCAGCCGTCTCACGATCTCGCGGCGCTCCGGCGCACGAACGTCGACGGCAGCGAACGGGTCTTCCGCGCGGTCGCCGAGGCAGGCGTGCCGGCGCTCGTCTACGCGTCCTCGGTCGGGCGTACTCGCCCGGCCCGAAGGATCGAGCAGTGGACGAGAGCTGGCCGACCGACGGGACACCGACGAGCTTCTATGCACGTCACAAGGCGGAGGTCGAGCGGCTCCTCGACCACTTCCAGGCCGAGCGGCCCGAAACGCGCGTGGTCCGCCTCCGGCCGGGCCTGATCTTCAAGCGCAGCTCCGGTGAGGAGCAGCGCCGCTACTTCCTCGGGCCCCTCTTTCCGCGAGCGCTCGCGCGGCGCGGTGCCCTTGCCGTCGTTCCGGACATCGACGGTCTCCGCTTCCAGGCCGTCCACACACGGGACGTCGCCGAGGCGTACCGGCTCGCGGTCGTCGGCGACGCGCGTGGGCCCTTCAACGTTGCGGCGGAGCCGGTGCTCGATGCGCAGACGCTCGCCAGAGCACTCGGTGCCCGTGTTCTCCCACTCGCACCGGCGGTCGCACGGAAGGCGATGACCGCGAGCTGGCAACTCCGCCTGCAACCGACGCCGCCCGGCTGGCTCGACATGGGTCTCACCGTCCCGATCATGGACACGACACGAGCGCGCGAAGAGCTGGGCTGGGAGCCGCGCCACAGCTCTCTCGAGGCGATTCGCGACGTTCTCTCCGGAATCGCCGACGCCGACGGCGAGCCGACGCCGCCGCTCGAGACTGCCCGCCGCTGACGCCCGGTGGCCGCTACCGCACGGAGCCGTCACGGCTTCTGGTGGAGTGAACGGCGCCGCATTTCCATGCGAGGCCGGTAGCAGGTACCGCACGTTTGCGTGCCCGATCTTAAGGCTTCCTCGCGAGTAGCATCGCCGGCGTGTCGGAGGAGGCGCCGCCGATCGTCTGGACGCCGAGCCCGGAGCGGATCGCGTCCGCGACGATCACGCGCTACCGGGAATGGCTCAACGAGACGCGCGGCTTGGCGCTCGGCGACTACGGCGACGCTGTGGCAGTGGTCGGTCGACGAGCTCGAGGACTTCTGGGCGTCGATCTGGGAGTTCTTCGAGGTCGACGCGAGCGAGCCGTACGAGCGCGTGCTCACCACGCGCGAGATGCCGGGAGCCGAGTGGTTCCCAGGCGCGCGGCTCAGCTACGCGGAGCACGTCTTCCGCGGCCGACCCGACGGCGACGTCGCGATCCGCCATGCGTCCGAGCTGCGGCCGCTGGGCGAGTGGACGTGGGGAGAGCTGCGGGCGCGCGCCGGCGCCGTCGCGGGCGCGCTACGCGAAGCCGGCGTCGTGGCAGGCGACCGCGTCGCCGCCTATCTCCCGAACGTCCCCGAGACGGTCGCCGCCTTCCTCGGCTGCGCGAGCATCGGCGCGACCTGGTCGAGCTGCGCGCCGGAGTTCGGCGTCCGCAGCGTCGTCGACCGCTTCGCCCAGATCGAGCCGAAGGTGCTGCTCACGGTCGACGGCTACCGCTACGGCGGCAAGGACTTCGACCGGAGCGAACGATCGCGGCGCTCCAGCGCGCGCTGCCGACGCTCGCAGCGGACGCTCGTCCTCCCGTACCTCGCCGGCGGAGACTGGGAGCTGCCGCCGGCCGAGCTCGAGTTCGCGCAGCTCCCCTTCGACCATCCGCTCTGGGTGCTCTACAGCTCGGGCACGACCGGCCTGCCGAAGGCGATCGTCCACGGCCAGGGCGGAATCCTGCTCGAGCACCTGAAGAAGCTCCGCCTCCACCTCGACGCGCAGGCCGGCGACCGGCTCTTCTGGTTCACGACGACCGGCTGGATGATGTGGAACTTCCTCGTCGGCGGCCTGCTCTCGGAAGCGTCGATCGTCCTCTTCGACGGGAACCCGGCGTACCCGGACCTCGGGACGCTCTGGGATCTCGCCGACGCGGCGGGCATCACGTCGTTCGGCACGAGCGCCGGCTACATCGCCGCCTGCCAGAAGGCGGACGTGGAGCCGCGCGCCGGCCGCGACCTCTCCCGCCTGGACAGCGTCGGCTCGACCGGCTCGCCGCTCGCCCCGGAGGGCTTCGACTGGGTGCGCGACCGGCTCGGCGAGGACGTCTGGCTCTTCTCCACCTCCGGCGGCACCGACGTCTGCACGGCCTTCGTCGGCGGAGTCCCCACGCTCCCGGTCTACCGCGGCGAGCTGCAGGCGCGGGCGCTCGGCGCGAAGGTCGAGGCGTGGAGCGAGGACGGGCGCCCGCTGGTGGGCGAGGTCGGCGAGCTCGTCATCACCGAGCCCATGCCGTCCATGCCTCTCTACCTCTGGGGCGACGAGGACGGGTCGCGCTACCGCGAGAGCTACTTCGCCACGTTTCCCGGTGTCTGGCGCCACGGCGACTGGATCGAGATCACCGAGCGCGGCACCGCGATCATCACCGGCCGCTCCGACGCGACGATCAACCGGGGCGGCGTGCGGATGGGGACGAGCGAGCTGTATCGCAGCGTCCTCGCGCTCGACGAGGTTCTCGACGCGCTCGTCGTCGACGTCCCGGACGGGGAGGGAAGCCGCATGACGCTGTTCGTCGTCCTGCGCGACGGCGCCATCCTCGACGACGGGCTCGAAGCGGAGATCCGCCGCCGGATCCGCGACGACTGCTCGCCACGCCACGTTCCCGACGCCGTGCTCGCAGCTCCCGAGATCCCGCGCACCCTCTCGGGGAAGATCCTCGAGGTGCCGGTGAAGCGCCTCCTGATGGGGGCGCCGCCCGACGAGGTGGCGAGCCGCGACTCGCTCGCAAATCCCGAGGCGCTCGACTGGTTCGCCGGCCTTACAGCCGAGCGCGGCTAACTTTCCTAACAACGTCCCGTCAGAAGATCTGAGGAGAAGGTGTCGTTTTCGGCGACAGATTGTGCTCGCGTGCGCGAGTCCATTTCCGCTCAGCTCGACGGTGAGCTGCCGGAGCACGAGCTCGACCCCCTCGAGATGCACGTTTCGGTCTGCCCTGCCTGCTCCGCGTGGGCGGAGGCGGTTCAGGGCCTGACGCACCGGCTGCGGGACGCCCAGCTGGCGGAGCCGGCGATCGGCTTCGGCTGCCGCGGCGCCGGCGCAGCTGGATCGGCGCCCATGGCGCTCGTAGCCGCCGCTGCGGCGAGCCTCGTGGCCGTGCTCGGCGCCTCGCACTCCCTCGGGGTCGGCCCAGCCCGCCCGTCCGTTCCAGCGATGTCTCGCCGCAGGTGAGCGCGCCGGCGGTCACGGGCCTCGAGGTGCAGCGGCTCGGTCTCAATAGCCTGCCGACGCGGTTCGGCCGGCGCCGTGGTGCAGGGCCCCTTCCGCGTCCTCTAGCCGTAGTTCCCGGGCAAGTTGGCTCAACGAGACCGTCTTTGGGACGGGACCCCGACTTTCTGCCCAGGCGCTAACTAAGCTAGCAACCGTCGTCTTAGGGCAGTGACGGACGCTCATCGAGTGTCGGAGCGAGTTGGCGCCGCCGTCGAGGGCTCCGGGCGCACACCTAACGGAGGGAACGCAATGCATAGAAGGGTCTGGTTCCTCGCGGCAGCGGCTGTAGTAGCCGTGCTCGGACTGGCGAGCTCCGCTGCCGCCATGAGGACGACCACGAGCTCGCAGCCTGTCGCGAAGTCCTCGTTCCGAAGGGGTCGCGAGCGTCCCGCGCACACCCGCTGCCCGCGAGGCGAAGAAGACTATGGTTTTCGCCATGGAGCAGGACGCCGCCGGATTCAACCTCGCTAACCAGGACTCCACCGGCGCCTGCGCCGCCACTTCGCCGATACGCCCGTCATCCGCGGCAACTACACCATCACCAACAAGGGCAAGTACATCCTCGACCTCGCGTCGAAGGTCAAGGCCACCAAGAAGTCGCTCTCGATCACGATTCGCAAGGACGCGAACTGGAACTGGATCGGCCACAAGCCGTTCCCGGTGACCGCCGCCGACTACATCTACACCTGGAAGCAGTTCGTCAAGCCGGGCAACAACGTTGCTTCCACCGTCGGCTACGACCAGATCACGCGGGCCAAGGTGCACGGCAAGAAGCAGGTCACCTTCTTCTGGAAGAAGCCGTTCGCCGACTACAAGGACCTGTTCGGCTACATCTACCCGAAGAAGGCGCTCGGGAGCCAGCCGTTCAACACGTTCTGGCCCGACTGCGTCTGCGGTATCCCGACAAGAAGCCGATCTCGGATGGCCCGTACTACCTCTCGAGCTGGACGCCGGCGCAGGCCTGATCCTCAAGCCAACAGCAAGTGGTACGGCAAGAAGCCGGCTGTCACGACGATCTCGGCAGCTCTACACCGACGAGGCGTCCGAGATCAACGCGATGAGTGCCGGCGAGGTCGACGCGATCTATCCGGGTCAGCCGATCACGTCGATGGCCGCCCTCCTCCACAAGAGCGGCGTCGCGCACAGTCGTCCCCGGCTTCACGCAGGAGCACGTGGACGTCGAGTTCGGGCCCGCCAAGAGTGCCGCAGGGGGAACTCATACGGCGAACGGTGCCTACCTCCTGAAGAAGAGCTGGTTCGATCAGGCGCTTGCGATGGGATGAACCGGCGGCCCGTGATCAACGCGTCTACGACGGCGTCCTGCCCGCGAACACCATCAAGCCGCTGAACAACCCGTTCTACACGATCGGCAAGCTGGCGACCGCGAAGAAGTACCAGTACTTCGGGAAGTACAACTTCAAGCCGGCGCAGGCGATCGCTCTGCTGAAGAAGCACGGTTGCAAGGGTGGACCGGGCAAGCCGTCCAGCGGCAACAACAGCTACTGGACGTGTGGCGGCCACAAGGCCGAGATCAACTTCTACTCGACCACCGCTCCGGCACGCTGCAACGTCGCCATCCCTGCGTTCATCCAGCAGGAGAAGGCCATCGGCATCAAGCTCGACACCCACTGCTACAACGCGCAGCCGGACTTCTTCACGAACCTGCTGCCGACGGGTGCCTTCGACCTGGCGGAGTACGCGTTCACCGGTTCACCTGACCCGTCCGGCTGGGACGCCATCTACCAGTGCGTTGGCAAGACCACCGGTGGTCGAACTACAAGAACTACTGCAACAAGAAGGTCGACAAGCTCATGAAGAAGGGCGACCATGAGCTCAACGCGAAGAAGCGGACGGCGACTACCAGGCCGCGGCGAAGCTCGTCTCGAGCAACGTGGCGATCATCCCGCTGTACGCCCGCCCCTGTTCCTCTTCTACAAGAACAAGATCAAGGGCATGTCGGCTTCCGACAACCCGACGAGCGTGGGTCCGCCCTGGAACGCTGAGAGCTGGAAGTGGAGCGGCTAAGCTATTTAGCCTCTCTGCAGCAAGTAGGAACGTAGTAACCGGATCCGCGCCCGCCACCGGCGGGCGCGGATCCGGGCTCTTTCAACCTACGAGAAGGAATCCGATGCTCACCTTCATCGCCAGACGGGTGCCCTACAGCATCCCGGTGCTGTTCTTCTCCACGTTCTTCAGCTTCCTCTTCGTCTCGTACGCTGGAAACCCGCTGTCTCGGCGCGGGCGAACCCGCGGCTCGCCCGCATCTGCTCCAGCTGCTCATTCACCAGAACCACCTCGACAAGCCGGTGGTCGTGCGCTACTTCTACTGGGTCGAGGCCATCTTCACGGACAAGCTCGGCAAGTCCCTCATCACGCTGAAGCCGATCTGGCCGGACATCACGCGGACGATGGGCCACACGGCGCAGCTCATCATCATCGCCGAGTCGCTCGCCATCATCATCGGGGTCGCCGTGGGCATCTACTCGGCGATTCGCCAGTACTCGCTCTTCGATTACTCGTTCACGTCGCTCAGCTTCCTCGGCTTTGCGATGCCGGTCTTCTGGCTCGCGCTGGTTCTGCAGATTCTCTTCGTCGACGTCTACAACCACTGGCACGTCCGGATCGTCTACACGTCGGGTCTGAACACCGTGCCCGGGGGGCCGGCCTGGTCGGTCGACCGGCTGCAGCATCTCGTGCTGCCGGTGATCACGCTGTTTGTCGTCAGCTTCGCGCTCTACAGCCGCTACATGCGCGCGTCGATGCTCGACGTGATCAACAGCGACTACGTGCGTACCGCGCGTGCAAAGGGCGTGAGGGAGCGGAAGGTGGTCATGCGCCACGTCTTCCGCAACGCGCTGATCCCGCTCACGACCGTCGCCGCCCTCAACATCGGTGGCCTGCTCGGCGGCGCGATCGTGACCGAGACCGTCTTCACCCTCGACGGCATGGGCCATTACTTCGTGCTGGCGCTCGGGCAGGGCGACACCTATGAAGTCATGGCCTACCTGCTCGTCACCGCGGTGATCATCATCCTGTTCAATCTGATCGCCGACATCGCGTACGGCTTCCTCGACCCGCGCATCCGCTATGACTGAGTTCACTCGGCCCGACGGCAGCTCGGGGCTCGTACCGACCGCGCCCACGGTGGCAGGCGGTCAGCCGCTCGCTCCCGATGGGGGAATCGACACTGCGGTCGGGATCGGACCCCGGCGTCGACGACACCGCCGCGGCCGGCCTCGAGCTCAAGGTCCGCAGCCAGTGGTCGTACGCGCGCATGCGCTTCTTCCGTCACCGCCTCGCGGTGGCCGGGCTGGTCGGGCTGATCATCATCTTCGGCGCCGGCATCTTCGCGAACTTCGTTGCGCCGTACTCGTACGCCGCGATCGACCTGAACAACATCCTGCATCCGCCGACGACGGTCGACAAGCACTACTTCGGCACCGACGGCATCGGAGCCGACGAGTTCAGCCGCGTGATCTATGGGATCCGCACCTCGCTCGAGGTCGGTGTCTTCGTCGCGGTCGTCTCGTCGATCTTCGGCCTGATCGTCGGTGCGGTCGCCGGCTACTTCGGCGGCTTGCTCGACAACCTGCTCATGCGCATCACCGACCTCGTGTTGACGTTGCCCGCGCTCGCCATCCTGCTCGCTGTCACGGCGCTGCTCGGCGGTGGGAGCCAGTGGACCATCTCCATCATCCTCGCCGCCTTCTTCTGGACGGGCATCGCCCGCGTCGTGCGCGGAGTCTTCCTCTCCCTGCGCGAGAAGGAGTACGTGGAGGCCGCGAAGGCGTCGGGAGCCGGCGACGCTCGGATCATGTTCCGGCACATCCTCCCGAACACGCTCGGGCCGGTCATCGTCAACGGCACACTGGCCGTGGGAACGGCGATCCTGACGGAGGCTGCGCTCTCCTTCCTCGGCTTCGGCATCCAGCCGCCGACCGCGTCACTCGGGGCACTCGTCGCCAACGGCCAGAACTATCCCGTGCAGTGGTGGCTGACGATCTTCCCGGGCCTGTTGATCGTCCTGATCGTGCTCTGTGTGAACTTCGTCGGCGACGGTCTCCGGGACGCACTCGACCCGCAGCAGCGGAGGGTACGTGCCTGAGCCGATCCTTTCGATCAAGGACCTCGTCGTGGAGTTCAAGACCGAGGACGGAGTCGTCCATGCCGTGGACGGCGTCTCGTACGATCTCTTCCCCGGCGAGATCCTCGGGATCGTGGGCGAGTCCGGCTCCGGCAAGAGCGTTTCGACTCTAGCGCTGCTCGGCCTGATTCCCATGCCGCCCGGGAGGATCGCCAGCGGCACGGCGATGTTCAAGGGCCGCGACCTGCTCAGGCTGAAGAAGAAGGAGCTGCGCAAGGTTCGCGGCAACGAGGTCGCGATGGTCTTCCAGGACCCGATGACCTCGCTCAACCCCGTCCTCACCGTCGGCCGCCAGCTCGGCGAGGCGATCAAGACGCATTATCCGGACAAGAAGGATCACGAGGTGAAGCAGAGGATCATCGAGCTGCTGAGGCTCGTCGGCGTCCCGAATCCCGAGACGCGGTACACGCAGTTCCCGCACGAGTTCTCCGGCGGCATGCGCCAGCGCGCGATGATCGCGATGGGGATTGCCAACTCGCCGTCGCTCCTGATCGCCGACGAGCCGACCACGGCGCTCGACGTGACGATCCAGGCGCAGGTCCTCGAGGTGCTGAAGCGGGTGCAGCATGAGACCGAAGCCGCGACCATCCTGATCACCCACGACCTGGGGATCGTGGCGGAGATGTGCGACCGCGTCCTCGTGATGTACGCGGGACACATCGTCGAGTCGGGGACGTCGAGGCGATCTTCCGGTCGCCACGGCACCCCTACACGATCGGTCTGATGAACAGCTTGCCGAAGCTGACCGGGGACGAGGAGTGGCTCGAGCCCATCACCGGTGCGCCGCCCTCGCTGATCAACCTGCCGCCCGGCTGTCCGTTTCACCCTCGCTGCTTCCTCGCACGCGAGCGCTGCCGGCAGGAGAACCCGCCGCTCGCTCCGGTCGAGGGCTCCGCGCACCAGAGCGCGTGTCACTTCTCGGAAGAGCTGATCGGTCGTAAGTCCAAGTTCTCGGAGGCAGTCGCGTGAGTGCCGAGGCCGCCGCGAGCGTCCACGAACGGGCCGAGACGGGTGACGAGATCCTGCGCGTGGAGAAGCTCGTCAAGTACTTCCCGATCCGCGCCGGGATCCTCAAGCGCACGGTCGGGCATATCCATGCCGTCGACGGCGTCGACCTGTCGATCCAGGCCGGGGAGACGCTCGGGCTGGTCGGTGAGTCCGGCTGTGGCAAGACGACTCTCTCGCGCACGCTGATCAAGCTGACGGACCCCACGTCGGGCAAGATCGTCTTCAACGGCCGTGACATCACGAACCTGTCGCGCCGGGAGATGCGCGATGTTCGCCGCGAGATGCAGATCGTCTTCCAGGACCCGTACGCGTCGCTCAACCCGCGCATGACCGTTCGCGACATCGTCAGCGAGCCGCTCGTGATCCACCATCGCTCCCGCGGCGACAGGCGGCCGCGCGCGCGTGGACGAGCTGCTGCGCGTCGTCGGCCTCTCGCCGGAGCACGCGAACCGCTTCCCGCACGAGTTCTCCGGTGGACAGCGGCAGCGGATCGGCGTCGCGCGCGCGCTCGCGCTCAATCCGCAGCTGATCATCCTCGACGAGCCCGTATCGGCCCTCGACGTCTCGATCCGCGCGCAGGTGGTCAACCTGCTCGAGTCGCTGCAGCGCGACTTCGGCCTCACCTACATCTTCGTGGCGCACGATCTCTCGGTCGTGCGGCACGTGTCCGACCGCGTCGCGGTGATGTATCTCGGCAAGGTCGTCGAGATCGGCACGAAGCACGACATCTACGAGCGCCCGTCGCACCCGTACACGCAGGCGCTTCTCTCGGCGGTGCCGATCGAGGAGCCGGGTCAGCGCGGGAAGCGCGGGCGGATCGTGCTGGAGGGCGACGTGCCGAGCCCGGCCAACCCGCCGTCGGGCTGCCGCTTCCGCACGCGTTGCTGGAAGGCGCAGGCGATCTGCGCCGAGCAGGAGCCCGAGCTCGTGGATCGCGGAACCGGCCATCCGACCGCCTGCCACTTCGCCGAGATCGTCAAGCCTCTCGACGTCTCAGTGGACGCCCTCCCCGCCGACGCGCCTACCGAGATCGTTTAGGACGCAGCCGCTTCGGGCGTCGCTGCGGTCAGCGCGGCGTCTGCGGTGAGGGCGGTATCGGCTGCGAGCGAGGCATCCGTCGCATGGGTGCGCTCGGATCCTTGACGGCGCGCACGAGTAGCTCGTGCTCGACGCAGTACGTGCTCAGCGTGAAGGTCGACACCCCGGAAACGCGCAGCCATGAAGCATCGGCATTAACACGATATTAACGAATCGTGGGCTTCTTTGCGAAGGCTAGTTCGGACCGGATGACGGGTAGATGGTGCAAGTGCCGAGGACCTTTCCGCGGCGGCCTTCTCGTGGCCGTCGCAGCCGGTGCGGCAATGCCGCCAAGGGCTCCGCCGCTGACGGGGTTCCCCGGCGCTGGCGCGAGAGTGGGAGACCCAGGCCTCGGCCATCGCAACCGCCGCCGCGGCCGGGGACGACTGCCGGGCGATGCACCTCGCCGCCGCGCTTCGCGCGGACGTCGTGGGTCGAAGACGAAGTTGCCGCCGCGGCTACGTTCTCCGCTCCTCGCCGGCGTGAACGCGCTCGCCGCCGCGTCAGCAGTGCACGCCGCGGGACTGTGCCGTGCAGCCCAAGCCGCCGGAGGAACCGAAGCGCAAGTCCGAGCCGCCGAGACGGCCACCACGGCCCGGCCGTCGACAAGCGGGGACGGCAAGTGAGCGCGTGACGCGTGTCGCCGGGCGCTACGAGCTCGTCCGGCCTCTCGGGCACGGAGCGATGGCGACGGTCGACCTCGCCCACGACGTCGAGCTCGACCGGCCGGTCGCGCTGAAGCGGCTCGCCGAGAACCTCGCCCGGGACGAGGATTGGGGCGGCGCTTCCTTCGTGAGGCACGCCTTGCGGCCAGGCTCTCGCACCCGAACGTCGTGCGCGTCTTCGACGTGGGAGAGGACGAGGGCCGCCCGTTCATCGCCATGGAGTACGTCGAAGGCGAGACGCTCGCCGAGCTCCTCGCGCGGCGCGGGAGGTTGCCGCCGGCCGAGGCCGCGAGGCTCGGCGTGCAGATGTGCGCGGGCCTCGCTGCCGCTCACGCCGCGGTCTCGTCCACCGCGACGTGAAGCCGCAGAATCTCTTGCTCGGCACGGACGGTGTGCTCCAGCTCGGCGACTTCGGCATCGCCGTCGGCCGGGAACGCGGCTCACTCTTGCCGGCACGGTGCTCGGCACCGCCGGCTACCTCGCTCCCGAGCAGGCTCGCGGCCAGCAGGTCACCGCCGCGGCGGACATCTACGCCGTCGGTGCCGTGCTCTACGAGTTGCTCACCGGGGAGCCCGCGCGAACGGTCGGCTCGCTGGCCGAGCTCGGAGCGGTGGATGGTTTCCAGCCTCCCGATCTGGCCGCAGGCGTTCCCGATGCCCCGCCGGAGCTCGTCGCGGCGGTGGCGGCGTGCCTATCTCCCGGCCCGAGGATAGGCCCGCCTCCGCCGCGGCGCTCGCGCGGCTGCTCGCTCCCGTCGCCTCCGAAGCGGAGACGCTGTCCCTGCCGCCCGTTCCGCGCAGCGCGCCACCGAGATCCTCGTGCGACCCGACCGGCCCCGGACGCGGTGGTGGCGCGGCGTCTGGCGGCGGTCGCGGTCCTCGTCGCAGCCGCGGTCGCCGGCCTCGTCGCGGCGGTCGCTCGAGCAACGGCGGCGGACACGCATCGCCGACCCCCGTTCGACGCCGCACGCCGTGGCGCCGCCGGCGGCCGGGACGAGCCCCGCCGACCAGGCGCGCAACCTCGCGGCCTGGCTGCGGCACACACCGCTGAGTACTTCAAGACCGTGGCGCAGTACTGCGGCGATCCGTCGGCCGGCATGAGGGAAAGGGTGCGGCGTCCCGGTACTGACGCGGCAGTACAGGATGGCCAGCGCCTTGATCGCCTACCTCGCGGCCGCGATCGTGGCCACTTCTCATGCGGCTGCGCCGCCCAACGGTGCGACAGCGGCGCTTGTCGCAAGGCCGCTTCACGCCAGCGTCGTCCTCCGGGCCGACCCGGTCCGCGCTCTCGTTCGACTCGGCCCGCGCGGCCCGCTCGGCGGCCCGCTCGTGTTCGGCGTGTGGGCGTCCGCGGCCGCTGGGTCGAGGTGACGGCCGAGGCGCTGCCGAACGGCCACCACGGCTGGGTCGAGTTCGGTCGCGACGTCTCGGTCCAGCCGGTCCAGTGGACGCTCCGCGCCTCGCTCTCGCGGCGTGAGCTCTACGTGCTGCGAGACGGCCGGCTCGTGCGGACGATCCCGGTCGGGATCGGCGCGCCCGGCTCACCGACCCCTACGGGCCGCTTCGCCGTCGCCGAGAAGGTGACCGGTCCCTTCGGCCCGGCCTACGGCTGCTGCATCCTCGCGCTGACGGCGCGCCAGCCGCATCTTCCGCCCGGCTGGAACACGCGCATCACGTACTACGTCGCGATCCACGCCGGTTCGGGACAGGGCTCGGCGGTGTCGGCCGGCTGCCTGCACGCGACCGAGGCCGACGTTCGCTATCTGATGCGCACCGTTCCACTTGGGACTCCGGTGCAGATCTTGCGATGATCGACGTGCGATGAGCGCGGCGATCGAACTCCACGAGCACGCCGAAGAGGAGGACCTCCCGGCCTGGAGCCTGCCGGCGGAGGCCGTCGACCGGATCCGCGTGCCGGTGACGCTGCCCGACCAGGTGACGCGGGAGTGGGCGTGGGGCGGCTCGACCGGCGCCGGCGTCCGGGTCTGCATCCTCGACAGCGGCATCGAGCATGACCATCCGCTCGTCGGCCGCGTCGACCACTCGGTCGCGGTCCTGCGCGACGAGGAGGGCGAGCTGCAGGTCGTCGAAGACGACGAGGGCGACCTCTGCGGGCACGGAACGGCCTGCGCCGGGGTCGTGCGCTCGCTCGCTCCCGACGCCGAGCTGACGAGCGTCCGCGTCCTCGGCGCCGGCTACAAGGGCGGCGGCGAGACGATGCTGCGCGGACTGGCGTGGGCGATCGAGCAGGAGTTCCAGGTCGTGAACATGAGCCTCTCGACGACGCGGACGAAGTACGTGGAGCGGCTCCACGAGCTCGCCGACCGCGCCTACTTCAAGCGTGTCCTCCTCGTCGCCTCGGCCCACAACATGCCCGTGGAGAGCTTCCCGTGGCGCTTCGCGAGCGTCATCTCCGTCGGGAGTCACGAGGAGACCGACCCGTTGACCTTCTACTACAACCCCACGCCGCCGGTCGAGTTCTTCGGGCGCGGCCTCGACCTCGATCTCGCGTGGCTGGACGGCGGCACGTTGCGCGCCACCGGCAACAGCTTCGCCACGCCGCACATCGCCGGCATCTGCGCGCTCATCCTCGGCAAGCATCCCGACCTGACGCCGTTCCAGCTCAAGAGCGTCCTCTACCAGACGGCCTCGAACGCGAAGGAGGCAGCATGAGTGATCTCGAAGCGGCCGTCGCCGCCGGCGTGCTCGGCGCGGACGAGGCGCACCGCGCGCTCCTGCAGGCGACCGTGGAGGTGGCCCGCGCGATCTTCGGTGCCAAGGCGGCATCTGTCTTCCTCCTCGACGAGGAAGCGGACGAGCTCGTCTTCGAGGCCGTGGCGGGCGAGGGAGAGGGCGACCTGATCGGGATGCGGTTCCCGGCCGGTACCGGCCTCGCGGGCTGGGTGCTCACGACCGGCGAGCCTCTGGTGGTCGACGACCTGAGCTCGGACACCCGCTGGTCGCGCTCCGCTGCCGAGTCGACGGGCTACGTGCCGAAGAGCATGATGGCCGTACCGCTGCTCGTCGAAGAGCGCGCGCTCGGCGTGCTCTCGGTGCTCGACCGGCCGGCCGAGACGAAGCTGAGGCTCTCGGAGGTCGACCTGCTCGGCCTGTTCGCGAACCAGGCCGCGATTGCGCTCGACCTGCTGCAGCGGGCCGCCGGGCGCGCGCCGACTCTCCGGGCGAAGGCCGCCTTGCCCCGCTGGCACGGGTGGCGGCGCGGCTCGAGGAGGACGAGCGGGACACCGCCTTCGAGTTGCTCGCCGCCCTCGACAGGCTGCTCGCCCAGACGCGCTAACCCGGCAGCGCACCCGCCGGAAGCCGCGAGGTCACGACGTTCTCGGCGACGGCGAGGGAGGGGTCGTGCCCGGTCACGGCCGCGATGAACTCCTCCCTCTCCACCGCGAAGAGCTGGAGCGGTTCGAGCGCTCGCACGGTGGCCGTCCGGGGCACGTCGCGCAGAAGCGCGATCTCCCCGAAGAAATCACCGGGCCCGAGCTCACGGGTCGTGCCGTCGTCGAGCTCCACCGCGGCCTTACCGCTCTCGATTGCGTAAAAGTGGTTGCCGGCTTCGCCGCGCGAGACGACGACGCCGTTGGCCGCGACCGAGACCGAAGTGGCGCCCGCCGCGAGGCGCTCGAGCACTGTCTCCGGCAGCTCCGCGAAGATCTCGATCCTCCGCAGCAGCTCCAGCGGCTCCTCCGCGATCACGGCCTCGGCGTCGACTCGCCGGAGAGCCGGCCAGAGCGGAAGGAGCAGGATGGGAGCGGACGCGCCCACCGCGATGAGAGCGCCGCGCGACCCGAGCCAGCTCACGAGGCCCGGTGTGACGAGAGAGCCGATCGCGAGGGCTCCCAGGATGAGGCTCTCGAGCACGGCGAAGACGCGACCGAGCACCTCGTTGTCGGTCGAGCGCTGCAGCAGCGTGACGCTGTTGACCTGGACGAGGATCGAGCCGACACCCAGGGCTCCGACCAGGACGATCGCCGGCGGGAGGCTGGAGACCGCTGCTGTGAGGGCGAGCGGGACGGATGAGAGCAGGATCCCCAGCGCGAAGCCTCCTGCGAGCCGGCGGCGGGTCACGAAGGCGGCGGCGAAGAACGCGCCCCCGATGCTGCCGATGCCGATGGCGGTGTTCAACCAGCCCAGGCTGGCGTTGCCGCTCTCCAGCACGTTCAGCGCGAGCACGACGAGCAGGACTTCGAGCGCTCCGTCGACGAATGTCACCGCCGCCGTAAGCCCGACCACGACCCGAAGCGCGGGCTTGCCGAGTACCGCTTTGAAGCCGGCCGTGAGCTCGGGCAGGAGGCGCGGCCGCTCGGTGTGCTTCGGCCGCTCGTCGCGCGGCACCTGGGCGATGAAGATCGCCGACCAGACGAAGAGCGCACCGTTGAGCGCGAATGCAGCTGCCGGGCCGCTGAGCGCGAGCAGGACTCCGGCGATGGCCGGTCCGGCGAACATCCCGACGCTGTTGATGGTGTTGCCCACGACGTTCGCCGCCGTCAGCTCCTCCGGCGAATTCACGAGCGTCGGCATCAGCGCTGCCTGGGCCGGGGGATACGCGCCGGAGATGATCGTCGAGGTGATGGCGAGCGCGTAGACGATGTATGCGCTCCCTCCCCCGACCGCAACCGCCGTTATGGCGGCGAAGATCCCGGTGCGGACGATGTCGGCGGTCAGCATCAGCTGCCGCCGCGACCAGCGGTCGGCGAGGAGACCGAGCCACGGGGCAGCAAGCGCGGCGAGCACGAAGCGTGCGAAGAACAACAGCCCGATCGCGCGCGCCCCGCCTGCGTGGAAGGCGTAAACGGGCAGGGCGACGCCGTACGCCCACGTCCCGAGCGTCGAGCCGACGTCCGCAATCTGGACGTTGCGCACCCGTGGGTTCGAGAAAACCTGCGCTAAAGCACGCAGTGAAGCCGCATAGCCCGTCACGGGACGCAGGATCGCAGGCGCGGTTGCGAATTTGAAGGGTCGGTGGGAAGATTCGTGCCCCCACGCACGTCTAGAGAGTTGAAGCGCCAAAGACGGGGCGCAAAGAGCTTCTAAAAGGAGGAGCAATGTCCGAGGAGCAGCGCAACGAGGAGACCGAGGTCGAGGCTCACGGCCAGCGTGTCAGCGGCCAGCGTGTCAGCGCGAACGACGAGCCGGGCGACGAGGCCGAGGTCGAGGCTCATGGCCAGCGTGTCAGCGGCCAGCGTGTCAGCCTGAACGACGAGCCGGGCGACGAGGTCGAGGCTCACGGCCAGCGTGTCAGCGGCCAGCGTGTCAGCCTGAACGAGGAGCCGGGCGACGAGGTCGAGGCTCACGGCCAGCGTGTCAGCGGCCAGCGTGTCAGCCTGAACGAGGAGCCGGACGACGAGGTCGAGGGCCACGTCCAGAAGACCAGCTGAGAGAGGCGGAACGATCTTTGAAAGGGCCCGGCGAACGCCGGGCCCTTTCGGTTCTCCGAGTGTCTGAAAGGGACGGAAGATCTCCGCTTCACCGCACGTCTAGGAAGTGAGAGCGCCTGACACAGGCCAAAGGAGGAGCACGAAATGTCGGACGAGCAGCGCAAGGACCACGAAGCCGAGGTCGAAGGCCACCGCATCGAGGAGGTCAGCGTCAACGACGAGCCGGCCGAGGAAGACGATTCCGAGGTCGAGGCGCACGTCCAGAGGGCCTCGAACCTCCGGATGGAATAGCCCAGCAAGCGAGTTCCTGACCCGTCACGCGAAAGGGCCCGGCTCCGGTCGGGCCCTTTTCGCGTCAGAGCGTCTCTACAGCGACAGCGATCTGGCTGCCGCTTCGGCGGCGGCGACGAGGCGATCGGCCTCTTCCACCCGCGGGTCGCCCGCCAGCGCGGTGAGGTTCGCCGCCACGAGCGCCCGCGCCCCACGAGCAACAGCCGCCGCGAGCGCGGCCGCCGCCGCGACATCGGCATGGACACGCGGCTCCACCCGCCCGGCCGCCGCGGCGCAGAGCTCCGTCAGGTCGGCACCCAGCCGGACGAGCGCGAGGGGCGGCTCGGCGGCTGCGGCAGTGATCTGCCCGAGCGTCCAGTCTCGTTGCTCCGGCTTCGCCGCCTCGTCGGCGGCCGCGCGCGCCTCGAGCGCCAGCCGGTAGGCCTCCGCGTCCTCGTCGACGAGCTGCACCGCGCGCTCGCGCAGAGCCTCGGCCTGGGCCGCTACCCCCGCCGCGTCAGGCCAGCTGCCCGGAGAGAGCCGCGCGGCCATCTGCACGACCGCCGCGGCCGCCGCGAGGGCAGCCGCAAGCGCCGAGCCGGCGCCTGGAACTTCGCGCGGCGCTGCCAGCTCCTCGAGCAGCGCGGGAAGGGGAAGACCGGTGAGCACCGCGGAAGTGTCTCAACCGGCGCAGGCCCGCGTGGGTCAGACCTCCTCGAGGAGCCGGCGCAGCCGGGAAACGATGAACGGCGAGGGCTCGTAACCGGCGGCGGCAACCGCACGCTCGAGGTCGGCCCGGAGCTGGAGCCGGAACGCGGCGTCTTGTTCCGCACGCGCGACGAGCTCATCGAGCGTCGCCCGCGCAGCCGGCAGCTCCTGCGCCGCGCGCACCCATCCCTCGGGTGCAGGCGGAAGGAGGCGTAGCAGCCGGCCGATCTGTTCCTCGTCAAAACCGTTCATCTCTCTCATGACGGGCGAGAGGCCCGACTCCTTCCATCGAGTTCGGCACGAACCTTGTCGAGACAGCGCGAGATCCGGCTGGCGATCGTTCCGGCGGGGATATCGAGCCTGTCGCCGATCGTCCGGTAGCTCTCGTCACGGCAGAAGAAGCTGTCGAGGATCTCCCGGCACGGGTCGCCCACCTTGTCGAGTGCGACACGCACCGCCATTGCCTCGTCGAGCTGGCCGAGGACGTCGTCGACCGCCGCCTCATCGAGCTCGGCGTCGGAGGGATTGTCGCGGGCGATCAGGCGCAGCCGGTCGATGCAGAGCCTGCGTGTGAGCATGGCGAGCCAGGGCCGGACGGCGTCGTCGCTCCGCAGCTCGGACAGCCTCTCGAACGCGCGGGCGAAGACCTCCTGGAAGACGTCTTCCGCGTCGTGCTGTGCCAGGCGGAAGCCACGCCCGCAGATCGCGTAGACGTAGCGCGAAAAGCGCTCGACGAACTCGTTCCAGGCCTCGGGGTCTCCGGCCCGGCAACGGGAGACGAGTTGCGCGTCTGTCTGCTCGACGGCCATTTGGCGGGACGATACGACTTCGTGGCCAGACCGTCAGGATTTCCGGGCGAGAATTCGGTCGAGCGCAGCGACGAGCAGCTCCGAGTGCTCGTCTGTGAACACCAGCGGCGGCCGGATCTTGAGCACGTCCTCGCTCTTCCCCGTAAGTCCGACGAGGATCCCGGCCTCGCGTAGCTCCTCGGTGACCCGGGCGGCCAGCTCCCCACTCGAGAGCTGAACGCCGGCGAGGAGGCCGCGGCCTCGCACCTCGACGACCTCTCTCTTGCCGAGGCTCGAGATCGCTGCGCGCAGGCCCTCGCCGACGCTCGCGGCGCGGTCCGGCAGCCGCTCGTCCTCGAGCACGTCGAGCACGGCGAGCGCCGCGCTCGCAGCGACCGGGTTCCCGCCGAACGTCGAGAACGTCCGGCCCGCGTACGGAAACCGCTCGGCGAGCTCGCGCCGCGTCACGACCGCGGCCACGGGATAGCCGTTGCCCATCGGCTTGCCGAGCGTCACGATGTCGGGTGCGATGCCGTCGCGCGCGAACGACCACAATTCTGGCCCGAACCGGCCGTGGCCCGCCTGCACCTCGTCCGCGACGTAGAGGCCTCCGGCTGCGTGTGTGCGCTCCACGAGCAGCTGGAGCTGGGAGGTCTCGGGCACGTAGATCCCGTCGCTCATCAGAGCCCCGTCGAGGAAGGTCGCGGCGAGACGGCCGTCGAGCCCGGCCAGCGCAGCGTCGAGGTCGGTGGCGAGATCTCCGCCGCTGCCCGGCGGCTCGATGCGGGCGACGTGGGCCGGCGGTCGCGCCGCGGGCCAGTCCTCCGGCGAGAGCCGGGACGTCGCCGCGGTGACTCCGTGGTAGGCGTTCTCCGTCACGAGTGCCCCATCGCCTCCGGTCGCTTCGGCTGCGAGACGCCAGGCGAGGTCGTTCGCCTCGCTACCGGAGTTGACGAGCAGCACGGTGTCGAGCGCCGCCTCCGGCGGGAACGTGGCGAGCAGACGCTCGGCGAGCTCGATCAGCGGTTCGGCGAGGTACCTCGCGTTGGTCGCGCTCAGGCGGGTCTGGCGGACGACCGCTTCCGTCACCCGCGGATGACAGTGCCCCACGACGGGGACGTTGTTGTAAGCGTCGAGGAGCGGGTGCCCGTCGGGCTCGTAGATCCAGACTCCCTCGGCGCGGACCGCGTGCACCGGCCGCGCGTACGTGAGCGGTGTCAGGAGCGCGCCGAGCGCCTCCTGCCGACGGCGCACGAGCTCCGGGGTCGCCGTCGAGCCGCGTCGCGCACCGAGCTCGCGTGCAACGTCTTCCGGGGCAAGCTCGTCGAGCAGCTCGAGCAGGCGCCAGGAGTCGTCGTCCCAGGCCTCGATGTAGGCCGCGTTCTCGGGGTAGCGCCGCGAGCGCCACGCGCTGATCGAGACGATCGCGGCGAGGCGCGCGCCGACGAGGTCGCCCAGCAGCTCGAGCTCGAGCGGCTCGAGCGGCAAACGGGACGCGAAGCCGTCCAGCGCGATTCTGGCGACCCGGAACGCGTCCTCGGTCGGCCGCCCGCGCAGGAGTGACGCGAGCGCGACGGCGAGATCGGCGGCGAGCGCCGTGTAGCAGCAGTCGCCGAAGTCGAAGATCCCGGTGACCCGACCTCGCTCGTCGACCAGGAGGTTGTCGAGGTTGAAGTCGCCGTGCACGACCTGGCCGCGCAGATGGTCCCACTGCGGCAGCACGCGCTCCTCGTAGCGGTCGAGCATGCGAGCGACGAGCGCCCGGCTTGCGGGGTCGGCGATCTCCTCGAGCAGCGGACGCAGCCGCGGCGCGTCCCGGAGGTTCCAGAGCAGCTCTCGCCCGGCGGCCGCGTGGAAGAACGAACGCAGCGCCAGGCAGAGGCGGGCGTGGACGGCTGCGATCTCGCGCACGGCGGCGTCGTCGAGCTCAGGCCCCGCCTTGTGGCCGTACCGCCGCTCGAACAGGCGCACCTGGTGGCCGTCGAACGTCGCTCGTGGCGCGAGCGGGCGGGCCACGGGCAGGTCCGGATCGACGGCCGCAATGTGGGCGATTGCGGCGTCCTCGAGGTCGAGCACGGCCCCGTCCTCGCGGGGATTCGAGATCTTGAGCACTCCGGTCTCCAGCAGGAACGCCTGATCGCGCTCGCTGCCGAGCGCAGACGCGGTTCCGTGGACGCCGAACAGTTCGGCCGCGATCCGCGCAGCGTCTTCCGCCGTGAACTGCGGCGGCGTCGAGTCGAGGACGGAACTCACGGCCGAACGATCGTATGCGGCGCCGCGGTTCCGCGGCCCGTGCTGTCGGCACGATCCCCCGCGTTCAAGAATCCCTCGTTCGAGCGAAAGAGCTCCCCCTTCTGCGGGAGGATCGCCTTCCGATGTCGGTCTACGTTCCGGCGACTGATTGGCGGCTACGGCGGCACGTTCTGCGGCAACAGGGCGGTCGCGACAAGGAGGTACACGTGAGGGCATCCCTCACCAAGCGCGACGCTTCTCGTGTCAAGACGTGGCAGGTGGGTCTTCTCGCCGTGGGAATGGCTCTCCTGTTCGGGCTGGGCCATCCGGGCGCCTCGTGGGGCTCGTCGGCTTACGACCCGACGAGCGATCCGTACTCGATGCAGAACATCACGGCCGGTGACGGCGTGCAGGCATGGTGGAACGCCGGTTACACCGGGAAAGGCGTCGACGTCGCAGTCATCGACACGGGCGTTGCGTCGGTACCGGGACTGAACGCATCCGGCAAGGTGATTCACGGGCCGGACTTGTCGCTCGAGTCGCAGAACCAGAACCTGCAGCACCTCGATACGAACGGCCACGGAACGTTCATGGCCGGCTTGGTCGCCGGCAACGACGGCCAGCCGGGTGGCTACCGCGGCGTCGCTCCCGACGCGCGCGTTGTCTCCCTCAAGGTCGGCGTGGCGGACGGCGGCACCGACGTGACCCAGGTGATCGCCGCGATCGACTGGGTCGTACAGCATCGCCGCGACAACGGGATGAACATTCGGGTCATCAACCTCTCGTACGGCACGAACTCGACCCAGGCGTACGGAATCGACCCGCTGGCGTACGCTGTCGAGCAGGCCTGGAAGGCAGGCATCGTGGTCGTTGCAGCGGCCGGGAACTCCGGCTATCAGACCGGCGCGAGCGCCCAGGGCCTCGCGGACCCGGGCTACGACCCGCAGATCCTCGCGGTCGGCGCAGCCGACACCATGGGAACCGCGGCGCCGTGGGACGACCAGGTCGCCCCCTACTCGGGGAGCTCGGCGAGCTGCAGCAGCAGTTGCCGCGCACCAGACCTGATCGCCCCGGGAACGCACATGCAGGGTGTCCGCGTCCCCGGCTCCTACATCGACCAGAACAACCCGGCCGGCGCCCTGAGCGACCGCTACTTCCGCGGCAGCGGGACGTCGGAGGCGGCCGCGTTCGTCTCCGGTGCAGCCGCCGATCTGCTGCAGCGCTACCCGCAGCTGACGCCGGACCAGGTGAAGGCGATGCTGACCTCGAGCTGCGGCAAGCTGTCCTCGTACAACTGGAAGCAGCAGGGGTGCGGCGAGCTCGACATGAACAAGCTTCTGGGCGCGTCGGTTCCCTCGGTCTTCGCTTCTCAGCAGTACAACGCGCCGTCTATCGGGACAGGCAGCCTCGAGGCGTCGCGCGGTAGCGACCACCTCTCGACGAACGGCGTCTTGCTCCAGGGCGAGCAGGACATCTTCGGACAGCCATTCAACTCGGCGGCCATGGCGGCGCTCGAGGCCGCCGGCTCGAGCTGGTCGGGCGGCAACTGGAACGGTTCGAGCTGGTCGGGCAGTTCCTGGAGCGGTAGCTCGTGGAGCGGTTCCAGCTGGTCGGGCAGCTCGTGGAGCGGCTCGAGCTGGTCGGGTAGCTCCTGGAGCGGTAGCTCGTGGAGCGGTTCCAGCTGGTCGGGCAGCTCGTGGAGCGGCTCGAGCTGGAGCGGCTCGAGTTGGAGCGGCTCGAGTTGGTCGGGTAATGGATGGCTCGGAGCGAGCTGGGGCCGATGAACAACTCGACAGGTAACAGATGTCCCGGAGCGAGCTGGGGCTGATCAGTAGCGGGAGGGGCCGGTGATCTCGATCCGGCCCTTCACCGTCTCGCGCCGCGCGCCGAGCGAGGTCTTGCGCCCGCTCGGCGCGTCTGTGCGCGAGTCTCTTCGCGCGCCGCGGCGCGTCTGGGCGTTCAACGCCGTTCTCGCGCTTGCGTGCGTGCTCGTCTGGGTGGTCGCGATCCACGGCCTCGATGCCCCGGCGTTCGGGCTCACGCCCGTCCTCACCTGGTACTGGCTCGCGCTCGCCTTCTACCTCGCCGAGGTCCTCGTCGTCCATCTCCAGTTCCGCAAGCAAGCGCACACGTTGTCGCTGACCGAGATCGGGCTCACCCTGGGCCTCCTGCTCGCAGCGCCCTCCGCGCTGCTGTACGGGCAGCTCGCCGGCACGTTCATCGCACTGGTCGTCAACAGGCGCAGGAGCCAGCTGCGCCAGCTCGCCAAGTTCGCCTTCAATCTCGCCGAGCTGCCGCTCTGCAGCGGCGTCGCGCTGCTGGTCTTTCGCTCGCTGGCCTCGCCGACCGACTCGGCGCCACATCTGTGGGTCCTCGTCCTGCTCGCGTGCGCCGTTGCTCACGTCGTCGGGATCCTGCTCGTCTCGGCGGTGATCGCGATCGCCGAGGAGCGCTTCCAGGCACCGCAGCTCGGACGCACGCTCATCACCTCCACGCTCGGCGCCCTGGCGACCGCATCACTCGGCCTCGCGGTCGTGACTCTGCTCGAGGTTCAGCCGCTCGCGGTCCTCTTGCTCGTCGTCCCGGTTCTCGCCACCGTCGCCGCCTTCCGCGGCTACATGGAGCAGCGCGAGCAGCGGGAGCACGTGGAGTTCCTCTACGAGTCGATGCGCGCGACACAGGGTGCGCCCGAGTTCGGCCTCGCGGTCGGGCAGCTTCTCGTCGCTGCCCGGCGCTTGCTCCGCGCCGAGTATGCCGAGATCCTCCTGCTTCCGCCGTCGGACGAGGGAGGCCCGCTGCGCAGCGTCAGCGGTGCGGAGGGCGAGCTGCTGATGCACCCGGAGGAGCGGTTCTCGCCGGGGGACGCGGCCGCCTTTTCCGAGGTCGCCTCGATCGGCTCGGCGACGCTGCTCACGCGGCGGCGCGCCATCCATGCATTCGACGCCTTCCTGCAGTCGCGCGGGCTCGAGGACGCGATCGTCGCGCCGCTACGCGGCGAGGACCGCACGTTCGGATTGCTCGTCGTCGGCGAGCGCCTCGGCGACGTCAGCACGTTCGACGAGGCCGACGTCGAGCTGCTCGTGACCTTCGCCGGCCATGCGAGCATCCTGCTCGAGAACGGCCGGCTCGAACACTCGCTCGCGGAAGTGACGCAGCTCAAGGAGCAGCTCCGCCACCAGGCGTACCACGACGCGCTCACCGGCCTTCCCAACCGGCCACACCTGCTCGAAGCGGTGGACGCCGAGCTTCAGCGCAGCGCCGGGACCTCGGCCGTTCTCTACCTCGACCTCGACCGCTTCAAGACGGTCAACGACACGTGGGGCCACAGCGCAGGCGATGAGCTCCTCACCGAGTTCTCGCACCGACTGTCCGGCGCAATCCGTGTCCAGGATCTCGCCGCTCGGCTCGGCGGCGACGAGTTCGCGGTGCTCGTCCGCGACGCCGACGCGGAGACGGCCGTCTCCGTGGCCCGGCGCATGCTGGACTCGATCGACGGGACGTACACGCTCGGTTGCGGCGACGTCGCCTGCCACGTGAGCGTCGGCATCGCGGTCGGCGCTGCCGGCATCACGAGCGGCGAAGACCTCATCCGCAATGCGGACATCGCGATGTACAGCGTCAAGCGGGCCGAGCGCTCCTACACGCTGTACGAGGCGGACCTGCACGAGAAGCTTCGCGCCCAGCGGCAGCTCGGCCTCGACCTCGAGGCGGCCATCGAGCGCCGCGAGATCCTCGTCCACTACCAGCCGGTGGTGCGGTTGGCGGACGGAGAGATCGAGGGCGTCGAGGTGCTCGCACGCTGGCCGCACCCGACGCGCGGCCTCCTCAGCGCCGCGGACTTCCTACCGGTTGCCGAGGAGACGGGGTTGACGATCGAGCTCGGGCGCCTCGTCCTCCACCAGGCTCTCGAAGCCGCCCGCCGCTGGCCGGAGAAGCTGAGCATCTGGCTCAACCTCGCGGCGGCGGAGCTGACCAACGAGCGGCTCGTCGACACGCTCGCCGAGGCGCTGAAGGGCTACGGCGTCGACCCGAGCCGGATCGTGATCGAGGTGACCGAGTCGGGCGTCATCCAGGGCAGCGACGGCGCGCTCGTCGCGATGCGCCGTTTGCGCGAGCTCGGAGTCGGCCTCTCGATCGACGACTTCGGCACCGGCTACTCGTCGCTGAGCCGTCTCGCCGAGTTCCCGATCGAGTCGCTGAAGATCCCGAAGCCGTTCGTCGACAAGCTCGTCGGCGAAGGCGCGGACGAGGCGTTCGTCGACGCGATCCTGCGGCTCGGCGACTCGCTGGGCCTTGCGGCGGTGGCCGAGGGGATCGAGCATCCCGCCCAGGCCGAGCGCCTGCGGCAGATGGGCTGCCGCTTCGGCCAGGGCTATCTCTTCGGTCGCCCGGCGCCGGCCGAGGAGGTGGAGCGGCTGCTCTACCAGGAGTCGCAGGCCAGGCCGCAGCTCTCGCTCGTCCCGGCCTCGCGCACCGCCTGAGATCCCGACTTTCCGCAGATCCCCCGAAAGGGGGAGGCCCGGCAGGACCAAGGCGCGAGATGATCGGCAGGACTCCCGCTCGGGGCTGACGGCAACAACTCTGCGGCGGAGTATTGAAGCGGCGGGCTTGCCCGCCGCTTCGGCCTTTCCGGGGGAAACGCTGCGCCTTCGCAGGTAGAGTGACGGCGAGTCACGCGAGCACTCCGCTCGGATTGGGCTCCTCGCTGTCCTCGCCGCGACCGTGCGCGATCGGGCACGGCTGGGCCGGTCGGCCAGCTCCAGGGCGGCGGCTCGGCACGCCACGAGGGCGGCGACGGTGCAGACGAAGAAGCTCAAGAAGCTCGGGGACCGTCCTCGTCAACAGCAAGGGCCGGACGCTCTACATGTTCGTGCCCGACCACCGGAAGAAGGTGACCTGCAAGGGCTCGTGCGCGCGGCCTGGCCGCCCCTGAAGGTGAAGAAGGGACAGAAGCCCACAGCGGGCGGCGCCGCGAAGCAGAAGCTGCTCGGCCTCGGACGGCCGCGTCGTCACGTACAACCGCTGGCCGCTCTCCCGTACGTCGGCGACTCGAAGCCCGGCCAGGCGACGGGCAGGCGCAGACCTCAACGGCGGCCACTGGTACGTCCCCGCCTTCGGGCAGGTCACCAAGAAGCACTAGCGGCGGTGATGCGGGCGCTTCGTCTTCGCGCTCGGGACGACGCGGAACGTGCCTCTTGTCCGCACCTGCTTGAGGGCGGAGGTGACGGCGACCGGCCCGCTCTTCGCCTTCGGGGGAACGGTGGCCACGAGCTTGCTGTCGGCGACGATCTTGAAGCGGCCTTGACGCCGCCGAAGCTCACGCTCTTCGCCGCGGCGAGACCCTTGCCGTGGAGCGTCACGTGAGCGCCGACCGCCGCTCTGGTGGGCGCCACCTTGAACAGGCTGAGCGCCTCGACGAAGTGGTAGACGTGGACGTCCCACTGGGAGAAGCGGTCGCTGAAGGATCCGCCCGAAGCTTGGACCGTGCGATTCTCGGTGTAGACGCTGGCCCGATGCGCCCAGCGCGGGAGGCCCTTGAACGCCACCGTCCTCGTGCCGGCGCCGGTGCGGGCCGCGATCAGCCACAGGTCGTCGACGGAGGTCCCCTGCCGCACCAGCGTCTCGGTGCCCGTGCCGCCCGTCGTGACTCGGGGGGCCTTCGCGGCATTCACGAGCGCGGGGGCGATCGGGCTGGAGGCCGAGAGCTGCTGCACGACGGGCTGGAGGACGCTCTGCCAGAAGCTCCAGTTCCAGCCGTACGTGGCGTCGCCGGCGCTGAAGCAGCCCGAGTTGTTGCCGCCGAAGAAGGTGAGCGCCTTGGCCCCGTTCAGGATCGCGTCGTAGGCCATGTACCGCTCTTGCTGGTAGGTGGGGACGACGTAGTTGCCGGTCGACTTGTCGACGCTGCCGCTGGCGCAGATCTGGATGGTCGTCCAGACCGGTGATTGGGGCGAGATCGAGTCGAGCGTTGCCGTCCACTGCCGACGGCATGCAGGTCCGGGTCCGGATGGGCGAGGGACACCGGGTAGATGTCGACGCCGTGGACGTCGGTGACGCCGGAGTACGGGGCGAGGTCGGCGACCGTCCCGCGGGGAGCCTCGATGGTCACCCAGAGCCGGCTGGGGTCGAGCGGGGCCTCGCCGGCGCACCAGGAAGGACTGCCGCGAGAGGTGACGCGGCAGTAGGCGAACTGGAGGGCGGTCGGAGCGATGCCGCCCCACCACGGCTCGTCACGGCCCTTCCAGAAGGCGATCGCGCTGCCGCTCGGGTCGTTCGTGAGCGCGCACGACCACCTGCGCGAGCCCCTCGTCCTCCGACGAGCCGGGGGTCGCAAGCGAGTAGCCGCCGAGGTTCGGCCACGTGTAGACGTGGAGGGCCGCCGCCGCGCGGTCCCAGTCGATGGCCGACTGGATGTCGTTAGGCGCCCAGGTCGCGCCGGTTCCGGTCCGGTACACGTTCACACCGGCTGCCGCCGTCTCGGCGAGGCCGTTCGTGCCCCAGGGAGTCGACGCGCCCAGCGGCGGTCCGGGCGAGAGCACGAGCGGGAAGGTCGGCTCCCCGTTGAACAGGATCGTCCGCGAGTGGTTGAACGACGTCTCCGCGGCCCGTGCGGCGCCCGCGAGAGACGCCACCAAGACGCTCGTCGCCAGCACAGCCACGAGTGTTATTCCGATCCGTCTTCCCACCGACGACCACTTTCGTTCCCCCCTAAGCCTCTCCTGGAGCGTATCCGGGCATCGGCGAGCTTCGCTCGGGACCTTTACGGGATGCTTACCGCTGCTCACCCCTCGATCTGCTACCGCGACTGACCGCACGAACACGGCGTAGAGGGCGATGAGGAACGCGCCGGCGCGCTCGGCCGGCACCGCCTCGCTTCACGAACAGGACGAGCGCAGCCACCGTCATCCCGAAGAGCCACGCGAGGCCGAAGACGTCGAGGCCGGAGAAGGCAGTGAGGCTCCCGAGCGCCGCCGGGATCGCGACGCCGGCGACGACGTTGATCGAGTTCGAGTTCAGGGTCTCGCTCATCAGGGCCGAGCCGCGGTGCTGCAGGCCGAAGCGCACGCCCGTCCACGCGTTCGGGAGGGCGGTGAGGATCGCAAGGCCGATGACGCCGACGAGCGCCTGCGGCAGTGACCACCGGTCGGCGAGCTCGGTCGCCGCCCGCACGGCGCCGACGCTGCCGGCGACGATCAGGCAGAGGGCGGCGAGCAGGACGCCCACGAGCTGCGCTGCCTCGCGCCTGGAGTCGAGTGGCTGCACACGGCGGTGCGGTTCCCCGAAGCTCCGCTCGACGAAGCGCGACTCCTCGCGGCCGAGCCGGAGCCGTCGCGTGATCCGCGGCCCCGCGACGAGGAGCACGACGTACGGCACCGCCACGACGGCGACGAGCACCATTCCGGTCGTGCTGCCGAGCACGCCGGTGGCGATCGCGATGGCCATGCCGATCATCCAGAGACCGACGAAGCTCTCGAGCTCGAGCGTCTCGTGACGCGCGCGGATCCGCGCGGTGACGACGGCGCTCAGCCCCAGCATCGCCGCGAGGTTGAAGGCGCTCGCCCCGACGACGACCCCCACTGCGATCTCGTGCCGGCTCGCGACGAGCGCGGTAACTGCGGACGCGAGCTCGGGCGCATCGGCCGCGAGCGCCGTGAGGAGGCCGAGGATGGCCTCGGGCAGGCCGAGTCGCAGGCCGATGTGGTCGAGCCGCCGCGCGAACACCGCGGAGGCGGCGAGCATCACGCCGATCGAGACGAGGAAGACGGGGATGGCGGCTGCGGGCGTCATGGGGTGACGCCGACCAGCCTTCCCGGCACACCACGCGGAACGCTAACGCAGGAGCTGCCTAAGGAGCTGGATCGGACGGCGGTTCGTCGGCCTCGAGGGCGTCCTCTCGCGCCTTGGCGTCCTCGAGACGCGCGAGCCCGGATAGTCCGCCCTCGCCGTACTCGGCGCGCAGCGTCGCCGGATCCTCGTCGCTACCGGGGCCGGGGCCGGCGAGAACAGGCGCTTGAACCAGTCAGTGAGGCCCATCGCCGGGGACCATAAGCGATGATCAGAACGTGATCGTCTCGCTGCACGTCGCGACGGGCGCGGCGCTGGGAGCCGTCGTCCGCTCGCGGCCGCTCGCGCTGCTGCTGGGCCCGCCGCTGCACGTCGCCGGCGATCGCGTGCCGCACGAGGACATCCCCGACCGGAGTTTCGAGATCGGCAGCGGCCTCGTCGCGCTCGCGCTGCTCGCCGCGCGGCGCGGCCCGCTCGACCCCGCCGTGCTCGGCGGGGCAGCCGCGTCGATGCCCGACCTGGAGCACATCGTGCCGTGGCTCCGCGTGCGCGGCGAGAAGGTCTTCCACCGTGGCGGTGGCCGCCACGGCGTCGGGATCTCGGTCGAGAGGCAGCTCCTGCTCGCGGGGACGGTCGTCGGCTTGCTGCTCGCACGACGCCGGTAGCCTCGCCCCGGATGAAGGTCGGTATCGTCGTCCCGTACTCCTGGTCGTTCGGCGGCGGCGTCGTCGACCACGCCGACGCGCAGCGTCGCGCGCTCGAGGCGGCCGGGATCGAGACCCGCCTGCTGATCGGAAACGACCCGCCCGGCTCCTTCAGCCGCATCCTCCACCCGCGGCAGGGACGGCCGGGTCCGCCGCCGCCCGGCGTGATCCCGCTCGGCCGCTCGGTGGTCGTGCCCGGCAACGGCGCGCTCTCGAACCTCGTGCTGAGCCCGTCACGCGGTTCCGCAGTTGCGCCGTGCGCTCGCGCGCGAGCGCTTCGACCTCATCCACGTGCACGAGCCGCTCGCGCCGATGCTCAGCCCGGCCGCGCTCGCCCTCTGGGACGGGCCCGCGGTCGCGACGTTCCACGCAGCCGGAGCCTCGTCCTGGCGCCGGTTCGCCGAGCCGCTCTGGGGCTTCCTGCTCGACCGGATCGACCTGCGCGTCGCCGTCTCGGAGCAGGCGCGCCTCGCCGCCGCCGTCTACGCGCCGGGTCACTACGAGGTGATCCCGAACGGTGTCGAGATCCCTGAGGGGATCGATCCGGGCGACCGCGCCGACCGCATCGTCTTCGCCGGCCGCCACGACCAACGCAAGGGACTGCCGGTGCTGCTCCGGGCCTGGCCCCGCCTCCGCGGCAGCGGGATCCGCCTCCGGGTGCTCGGCGCCGATCCCTCTGGCCGTGCGTCTGCTGCTCTCCCGGCTTCGCCTGCCGGAGGAGGGGATCGACATCCTGGGCTTCGTCGAGGACGAGACGCTCACGCAAGAGCTCGCGGCGGCGAAGCTGCTCGTTGCGCCGTCGCTCGGCAACGAGAGCTTCGGCATGACGATCACGCGCGCCTTCGCGTGCGCCACGCCGGTCGTCGCCTCCGACATCCCGGGCTACCGCGAGGTCGTCACCGAGGAGACCGGGGCCCTCGTCCCGCCCGGCGACGCGGCCGCGCTCGCCGAGACGATCGAGGCGCTGCTCGCGGACGAGCCCGCGCGGATCGAGCGAGGTCGCGCTGCGCGCGAGCGCGCGATGAGCGAGTACGCGTGGCCGCTGTGCGCCCGGCGGCTCGTCGAGTGCTACGAGCGCGTGCTAGAGAGTTAGCCGCGAGGCCCCGGCGAGGCGGAGCATCTTCGGCCCGACGAGCCGCACGAGCCGGTTCGGCGTCTCGACGATCGGCTCGCCGTCCTCGCCGCTCAGCTCCGCGATCGCGGCGTCGACGCGGCGCTTCACCTCGAGCACGCCCTCGCGGAGCCCGAGCTCGTCGAGCCGCACCGCGAGCCGCTTCATGTTCATGACGTAGTAGTAGAGCGAGTCGACGTCGGGCCCGTACGACTCGGCGAGGTGCGCGTCGATCAGCCCGCGCGACGCCTTGGCCCGCCGCACCATGCGGTCGGCGAGCTCCATGTAGTAGGTGCTGATCGCGAGCAGCCTCTCCGCGGCGCCCTCGAACTCCTCGAGGAAGCGGTGCGTCGCGAGGACGGCGATGCGGACGTGGCGGCCCTCGTCGCGGCGGACGTTCGTCTGCCCCTCCTTCATCCCCGGCAGGTCGTAGATGTCGTAGAGCGCGTTGCCCTTGGCCCGGCGGATCACGACGTCGCTGTTCGCGACGACGTCCTCGCTCAGCACGCCGTAGATGAAGATCGCGGTGTAGACGTCCTCGATGGGGCGGTTCGGCCGCAGCAGGCGCTGCATCTGCACCTCGAACTGATCGAACAGGACCTCGGCGACGAAGTTGTTGTACTTCCGCGCCACCCGGTCCGCGTCGGCGGCGTCGATGCCGAGCACCTCGGTCGCGACCCGGAGGAGGCTGCCGCGGTGCATGCGCTCGTCGTGCTCCTGCGTCATGAGGGCGGCCCGCATCGACTCGTACTCCGGCTCCCGCGGCAGCGCCGCGACGATCCGGCCCATCCAGTCGTCGACGATCGATTCCGCGCGGTAGATCGTGCCGAAGACCCGCTTCACGGCCTCCTGCTGACTGGCGCGACAGCTGCCGGAAGCTCTCGGCGTCCGTGGAGAGGTCGACGCTGTAGGCGTCCCAGGTGTGGATGTGCCCCGCCGCGAGAATGTCCGCGAAGGTCCTCCAGCCGCCGGTGATCTGCCGGTCGGCGGCCTCGTCGTCGGCGATCAGCGCCTCGATCTCCTGCAGGAGCCGCTCGATCTTGGCACTGGTGGGGCGCGCCGCTACGTCGACGGGGAGGTTCACGGTGGTGTCCACGTCACAGACTTTACGTCGCTGGGCGGCGAGTCAGCGGAAGCGGCCGGGCGCCGACCGCGGTGGCCGGCGCCCGAGCGATCTGCTTACGGATATGAAAGGACGCAGCCGCCCCTGTTGCCGTTGAAGGCGTTGCTCCACAGCGACTGGACGGGGTAGTTCGTGCCGTTCAGGTTGACGCTCGCCGACGCGCCCTGGCCGGACTGGATCCAGGCGCACAGGTCGCCGTTCTCCTCGCCGTTGCGGTCGAGCCAGCCTCCGTTCGGGTACTGGTCGGTGATCGTCTCGGCCATCTCGTGGCCCTCGACGATCGTGATGCCTGCCTTGGTCCCGAGGCCGTTGAAGTTCGCCCCGCACGCGGAGCCGGCGTCCGTGATGTACGGCAGATTCGTGTACGCGATGTTGCCGTAGGACGACGACGTCGAGCTGTGCCACGCGCAGTACTGCGTCCCGAAGCCGGAAGCGTTGTTGTGCGTGGCGGTCGCGACCACGTACTGCGTCGTGTTGTTCGAGCCCGCCGCCGTGTTCCCGAAGTGCTGGGCCGCGCGGATTGCCTCGCTCGCGAGCTGCGACTGACTCGGCGAGGATGGTGCGGTCGAGGCGTTGTCGTACCAGACCGACGTGCTCGACGAGAAGGAGACGCCGCCGCCGGCCGCGCGTCCCGGCTCCGTTACAGAAGACCGTTCCGCTCGCCACGCCCTGGCAGTACTGCGTGACGCTGGCCAGCCAGGAGCTCCCGCCGGCCTTGCCGAAGAAGCTCGCGAGGAGCGACTCTTCGCCCGACGGGTCGTTGCTGTTCCACTGCGAGCCCCAGAGCACGAGGTAGACCTTCGGCGCGCGTCTCGACGCCGATCCCGCCCACGCCGCCTCGGTAGGCGAGGTTGCTCGTTCGAGTCGGCCTAGCCGGCTTCTGGGACTTGAAGCCGAGCGGACGCATGACTGACGTCTTCGCCTGTAGGTGGTTGCTTGCTGCTGGAGCGGCCGAGGCCGCCCAGGAAGTCGTCAGAGTCCCGACTGTGGCGAGGACCCCCACGAGGGCGCCGCAGAGATAGCGCCTTTTCATCACATCTCCTTGTAGGACGACAAGAGGCTCGGAAGCTATTTCGTCCGGCGGTCGGACACAAGCCCCGATACGGGTGATTGCACTCGCCGAACGTCTCATGAGCGGTGGAGGAAATCCCTCACGACGGGTTAGGCGCCGCGTGCGAACATGATTCCGTGGCCCGTGTCGTCTGGAGCATCCGCGAAGGCAAGGCCGGTGAGCTCGACGCACCGGAGCTCGCCGCCGGCTACCGCTCCACCCATCCCGTACGTGAGCCGAAGATCGGCGAGATCCTCGAGCTGCCCGACGGCTCGGGGCGGTGGCGCGTCGTCGACTGGATGCTGACCGACCACGTCGACTCGTCGGAGAACCTCCTCATCGTCGAACGGGCCGTCTGAGACTGAGAGTCAGCACGGGCGCGTACCCTCGGTAGATGGTGGAGAACGGGAGGTTGACCGGCGCGGCGCTGCGCACCGTGTTCATCGCGCTGATGCTCGGCATGTTCCTCGCCGCGCTCGATCAGACGATCGTCTCGGTTGCGCTGCCGACCATCGTCGGGGACCTCGGCGGGCTCAACCATCTCTCCTGGGTCGTCACCTCGTACCTGCTCGCCTCGACGGTCTCGACACCGATCTACGGCAAGCTCGGCGACATGTACGGGCGCAAGCCCGTCTTCCTCGTGGCGATCCTGATCTTCCTCGCCGGCTCGATGCTCGCGGGGCTGTCGCAGTCGATGTCCGAGCTGATCGGCTTCCGCGCGCTGCAGGGGATCGGCGCCGGCGGGCTCATGGTCGGCGCGCAGGCGATCATCGCCGACATCGTCCCGCCGCGCGAGCGCGGTCGCTACATGGGCCTGATCGGCTCCGTCTTCGCGGTCGCGTCGGTAGCCGGCCCGCTGCTCGGCGGCTTCCTCGTCACCAGCTTCTCGTGGCGCTGGGTCTTCTACGTGAACGTGCCCATCGGCGCGCTCGCGGTCGTGATCGTGAGCACGCGCCTCCACCTGCACACGCCGCACAGGCAGCACCGCATCGACTACCTCGGCGCGACGCTCCTCAGCGGCGGAGTCGGCGCGCTGATCCTGCTCGCCACCTGGGGCGGCACCGAGTACGCCTGGGGCTCGAACGAGATCATCGGGCTCGGCATCGTGGGCGTGGCCCTCCTTGCGGCCTTCGTCTGGCAGGAGCGCCGTGCGGCCGAGCCGATCCTGCCGCTCCAGCTCTTCCGCTCGCGCATCTTCAGCGTCGCGAATGCGATGGGCTTCACGATCGGGATGGCGATGTTCGGCGCGATCATCTTCATCCCACTCTTCCTGCAGATTGTCTACGGCGTGAGCGCCCAGAGCTCGGGCCTCCGGACGATCCCGCTCATGGCAGGGCTGCTTGGCTCGGCGATCCTCTCCGGCCGTGCCATCAGCCGCATCGGCCGCTACCGGCCGTTCCCGATCGCCGGCACCGCGATTCTCGTGGTCGGCATGTTCCTGCTCTCGCTGCTCGGCGTCGACACCCCGCCCTGGGTCGCCTCCGCGTACATGGTCGTCGTCGGAGTGGGGCTAGGCCTGGTCATGCAGGTGCTGGTGCTCGCGGTCCAGAACGACGCCCGGCCGCAGGACATCGGGGTCGCGACCGCATCAGCGACGTTCTTCCGCAGCATGGGCGGCGCGTTCGGAGTCGCGCTCTTCGGGACGATCTTCGCCACGCGGCTCTCGGACCAGCTCGCCGGCCTGCCGCGACGCGTCACAGCACACCTCGGCAGCGGCGTCCAGCTCAACCCGACGCAGATCGATCAGCTGCCGCCGAGGATCCATGACGAGGTCCTTCACGCGTTCGCCCACTCGCTCAGCGGTGTGTTCCTCTTCGGGATGGTTCTGGCGCTCGTGCCGTTCGTCCTCTCGTGGTTCCTCCGGGAGAAGCCGCTCCGGACGTCGATCGTCCGTGAGGCCGAGGAAGAGCCGCTCGGACCCGCCGGTCAGTTCGCGTGGGAGTCGCCCGAAGGGTGACGCAGCGCGGCGCGGGCGGCGTGGAAGCCGCACATCCCGTGCACGCCGCCGCCCGGCGGCGTCGAGGAAGAACAGAGGAAGACGCCCGGCAGCGGCGTCGTGTACGGAGAGACTCGCGCGACGGGACGGGTGAAGAGCTGCCCTAGGGTCGCGGCGCCGCCGTTGATGTCGCCGCCCACGTAGTTCTCGTTGTAGCGCTCCATCGCCGCCGGGCCGAGCGCCGAGCGCGCGAGGATCCGCTCGCGGAAGCCGGGCGCGAAGCGCTCGACTTGCGCTTCGATCCGCTCTGTCATGTCGACGCTCGAGCCGTTTGGGACGTGGCAGTACGCCCAGGCCGTGTGCCGCCCGGCCGGCGCACGCGTCGCGTCGAAGAGGCTCTGCTGGGCGAGCAGCACGTATGGCCGCTCCGCGATCTCCCCGCGCCACGGCGCCGCCTCCGACGCCGCGATCTCCTCCAGCGTCGCTCCGAGGTGGACGGTCCCGGCACGTGCGCATTCCTCCGCCCGCCAGGGGATCGGCCCGTCGAGCGCCCAGTCGAGCTTGAACACGCCCGGCCCGTAGCGGTAGCGCTCCAGCCGGCGGCGATAGAACGTGGGGAGGCGGTCGCCGGCCAGGTCGAGCAGGCCGCGCGTCGTCACGTCGAGGAGCACGAGACGGGTCTCGCCGAGCTCGGCGAGCGAGTCGACCCTCCGTCCCGTCTCGATCTCGCCGCCGAGCGAGCGCAGGTAGGAGCCGAGGGCGTCGGCGAGGCGCTGCGAGCCGCCTCGCGGGAACGGCCAGCCGACGGCGTGCGCGAGCAGCCCCAGCATCAGCCCGAAGGCCGCGCTCGGCGAGCGGTCGAGCCGGAGCATCGAGTGGGCGGAGAGTCCCGCGAAGACGCCGCGCGCCTTCGTCCCGCGGAAGGCCAGCCGGGCGAGCAGCGTCGCCGGCAGCGCTGCTCCCACGCCGAAGCGGGCCAGCGCGAGCGGGTGCGCGGGAAGGTGCAGCGGCGCGAGCAGGTCCTCGAGCAGCGGCTCGGCATTGCCGGCGAGGGGCTCGAAGACTCGCCGCCACCGGCCGTCGTCCTCGCCGAGACCGAGCGCGGCCGCATCCGGCGAGCGCTCGAGCAGGGCCGCAGTGCCGTCGTCGAACGGGTGGGCGAGCGCCGCCGGCGGCTCGATCCACTCGACGCCGTAGTCAGCGAGTGGCAGCGTGCGGAAGAACGGAGAGGCGACTCCGAGAGGGTGGATCGCCGAACAGACGTCGTGGACGAATCCAGGCAGCGTCAGCTCGGCCGAGCGTGCGCCGCCGCCCACGGTGTCCGCGGCCTCGAGGACGCGAACGCTGAGCCCCGCCTGCGCCAACACGATCGCCGCGGTGAGCCCGTTCGGACCTGAGCCAACGACGACGGCGTCCGGCATGGCCGGAGCCTAGATTCGCGCCGACCCCCGATGTAGCCCCTCCCGTCGGGCAAACGAGGGCAAAGGAGTGAGACGATGGTGGTCGCCGTTCGCATAGTGGAATCAACCCCGTTCGGGGGTCACGCTTGCGGCGTTCTAGGAGATAATCCGATCGTCGGACGATGATGTGGAAACGGCGATCTACGGACGGGATTCAGGAGCTTCCGGAGGAGCGGAAGGCTCTTGCCGAGCGCTACACCATCGACGCCGAGGAGGCGCAAAGCCGCGAGCAACTCGCCGCAGCAACCGCCGCGCGGGAGGCCGAAGAACAAGCACGCGGCGACGCGGAGGCCGAGCTCGAACGCAAAGCCGCCGAGGCGGAGGCGCGTCGTGCCGCTGAGGCCGAGGAGCAGGCGCGCCGCGCTGCCGAGGAGCAAGCCCGGCGAGCGGCGGAGGCCGAGGAGGAGGCACGCCGCGCCGCGGAGGCTGAGCGCCGACGCAAGGCCGCTGAGGAGCAGGCACGCCGTGTTGCCGAGGAGGAAGCGCGTCGTGCGGAGGCAGAGGAGCGGGCCCGTCTAGCAGCGGAGGCCGAGGAGGCGCATCGCGCCGCCCAGGCGGAGCTCGAACGCAAAGCTGCCGAGGAGCGGGAACGTCGCGCTGCCGAGGAGGAAGCCCGGCGAGCGGCCGAGGCCGAGGAGCAGGCGCGCCGCGCTGCGGAGGCCGAGGAGGCACGTCGCGCCGCCCAGGCGGAGCTCGAGCGCAAAGCTGCCGAGGAGCAGGCACGCCGTGCTGCCGAGGAGGAAGCCCGGCGAGCGGCCGAGGCCGAGGAGCAGGCGCGCCGCGCTGCGGAGGCCGAGGAGGCACGTCGCGCCGCCCAGGCGGAGCTCGAACGCAAAGCTGCCGAGGAGCGGGAACGTCGCGCTGCCGAGGAGGAAGCCCGGCGAGCGGCCGAGGCCGAGGAGCAGGCGCGCCGCGCTGCGGAGGCCGAGGAGCAGGAACGTCGCGCTGCCGAGGAGCAAGCCCGGCGAGCCGCCGAGGCGGAGGAGGAGGCGCGCCGCGCGGCGGAGGCTCGGCTCGAACGCGAGGCTGCCGCGGAACAGGCACGTCGTGCCCAGCTCGAGCTCGAGAGAGCGGCCGCAGAGGATACGGAGCCGATGGCCGAGCCCGAACCGGAGCCTGCGCTCGTCTCCAAGCCAGGGGCGAACCCGGAGTTACCGATCTATCGCTGGTTCGACGGGAGGTAGCCGTTCCGGATAGAGCCGCGGGCCGTGCACGGCACCGAGTTCTTGTGACACGTCCTGACCCGCCGGGTCCGAGGAGACATCACCGTCTGTGGATGCCGTGCATCTGTCCGCGTCTGATGTCGGTTTCGACGCCTGAACGGCATTCCAGCCCCGACCAAGGTCTAGTCCGGCCAGGACCTTCGTTCGAGAGCCTGCGAGTTACTGCGAGGCGAACTTCGTGGAGGCGAGCAGCGCCTCGACACTCTTCTCTTCTTGCGCCAGGCCCGGCCCGCGGAGACATGCCGTGAACTGGGTGGGCGTGGAGGGCAAGGGCCTCGTCGCGATCAGGACGTCGATCGTCCGGTCGGCGCCGATGCTGCGGCACATCCCGCCTGCCGTGTCCACGCGCCTGGCCTCGCGGCCGTCGACCCGGATTCGCGAGCCCGGCCCGAGCGCCATCGCAGGCGGTGTGCTCGCGTTCCAGGTGACGAGGACGCCGCCCGGCTCGAGCTGCTTGACAGGGAAGCCGCAAGACGTCGTGTTTCCCTTGGTCGAACACGGATCCTGAACGGGCTGCGTGCTCAGGTACACCATCGGGCGGAAGTGGAGCTCGCCGGCCCAGCGGAACGGATATGCCTTCCACGCAGCCGGGTGGCTGAAGCTGAGGAGGGAGTTCGAGTAGGCGACGAGCTTCGGGTCCGTCTGCGCTGCCGCCTGCGCGTCGGTCCCGCCACCGCAGCCGCTCGTCACCGCGACGAGGGCCACGAGCGCTGCGACGCCCATGAGGAGGCGCCCGGGAGTCAGACGGGCTTCCATACCTCTTCTCTGTAGCTCCCGGTACGAGACTCCGACCGGCCCGAAGGACCAGGCTCTGCCGCCTTATCGATTGGCCGCGCTTGCGGCGGCTCTCACCGCGTCGCGTGCGCGACGAATGACATCGCGAGGACGAGAGTCGTGACCACGACAAAGACCAGCGCGAGCTGCCCGACGCGCGCGACGAGCATCCCGCCGAGGGATCGTGCGAACGGCTCGCCGACCTCAGGCCCTGGGGCCTCGACCCGTTGCGGCGTCGGCCAGACCGGGAGCCCGAGGCCGGCGAGAACCTGGGCGCGTAGCTCCGGCGAGAAGACGAGCACGAGCTCGGGTGAGAGCGGCTCGTCCGGTGCGAGCTGGTGGATGTTCACGGCGAATCTCCGTACTTCGCCGTTGTGCCGCTGATTCCGCCTCGGGCGGCGGCGCGTCAGGAGTCGCGCCGAGTGGCACGAAGCGCCACTGGCTGCAGCTCGCCGGCGGGTGGCTCCGCGGCAAAGGCCCACAGCTTGTTCGCCGCGAAGCTGAACGGCGTTGCGAGGACGATCGCGACGGCTTGAGCGGCGAGATGTCCGGCGCCCGCGGTGACGAACACGAACAGGAAGAGCTGGTTCGCCCCGAGCGAAAGCGCAGAGACGACGAAGGCCCGCGCGCCCTGGCGGAGGACAGGGGCGTCGGAGGTGCGGAACGTCCACGTGCGGTTCCAGAGATAGTTGCTCGCAGCGGCTACGAGGAAGGCGATCGCGGCGGCCGCGAGGTAGTGCAGACCGACCTCGAGCAGCGCCGCGTACACGGCGAGGTTGACGGCGTAGCCCGAGGCCCCGACCGTGCAGAAGCGGACGAACTGGTTCTCGAGCAGCCGACGCGTTGCGCGGATCGCCACCACCTCACACTGGCCCGCGCGCGCCGTATCTGCGTCGGCCGATCGGCTGGGAGTGGCCCTCCGGCAGTCGAGTGCAATCTGCGTCTGGTTCACGCGTAGCCGAACCGGCAGTCCGGTCCAGCCCAAAAGACTGGCCCCTTCCCCCTCGAAATGAGTGAATGTGAGGTTGTCGTGCTGCGCCTGCGAAGGCTTGCGGTTGGCTGCGCGCTCGGTTCTGCCGGCGCGACTATTGCGCTCGTCCTCGTAGCGAGTCTCAACTTCGCGTATAAGGCCCCCGCGCTGCACGTTGCGCTCGAGACGACGGCCGCAATCGCCGCCGCGGCTGGTGCCTTCCTCCTCCTCGGCCGCTTCTGGCGCACGGGCTTTCTCGACGAGCTGATCCTGTCGGCGGGCCTGTCTCTGCTCGCGCTCTGGAACTTCGCCTTCGCAGCGCTTCCGGCCGTCTTCGGCTTGCCGCCCAACCGCCCCTCTGTGTGGAGCATGTTGTTCACGGCGTTGGTCGCGGCGCTCTTCATTTGCGTGGCGGCGCTTCTACCGCGGCGCCGGCTCACGGTAGGCCGACGGTGGCCGCTCGTGGTCTACGGCAGCGCGCTGGCGCTCGCCCTGGCCGGGTCTGCTCCGGTGTTCATGTTCCCGGGCCTGCTGCCCAGTGGCCTCGAATTGTCCGTCTCGTCGAGAGACGCTCATCCGAGCCTGGTCGCCGGTTTGCAACTCGGGCTCACGCTGCTGTACATCCTGGCGGCACTCGGCTACGCGCGGCGCCACCGTCTCACCAACGACGAGCTGAGCGGCTGGCTCGCGATCGCCTTCATCCTCTCCGCCGCCAGCCACGTCAACTACTACTTCCATCCGGCGGCGCTTTCGAGCTGGGTCTATACCGGTGATGTGTTCCGGCTCGGCTTCTACCTCGCCCTGCTCATAGGAGCTGCTCGCGAGATCGCGTCCTACTGGACGAGCGTCATCGCCGCCGCGTCCCTCGAGGAACGACGCCGGCTCGCCCGCGATGTGCACGACGGACTTGCCCAGGAGATCTCCTTCCTCGCCCGGAACGTCCGGCTCCTCCGCGAGCACGGCGCCGAGCCGCAGCTCGTCGATCGGATCCAGCGCGGCGTCGCCCGCGCGCAGGAGGAGTCGCGGCGCGTGGTCGGTGCGCTCGCGGCGAGGCCCGACGAGCCATTGGACAAGGCACTCGCCGAGGCCGTGCAGGAAGCGGCCCAACGCTACGGCGCATCCGTCGACATGGAGCTCGCAAGCGGGATCACGCTGTCCCCACGGGAAAGGGAGGCGGTCGTCCGAATCGCGTCCGAGGCCGTGGCGAACGCCGCACAGCACAGCGGCGCCGAGGTGCTGCGGATCTATCTCGAGCGCGCCGACGCCGGGATGCGGCTCGGAGTCGAGGACGACGGATCCGGCTTCGACGAGGAGCAACCACGGAGCGGATTCGGGCTCGTCACGATGAAGGACCGCGCCGAGGCGCTCGGAGGGAAGCTGCGCGTCGACTCGCGCCGCGGAGTCGGAACCCGAGTGGAGCTCGAGCTATGAGCTTCATGGCGCACATTGCAGAGCAGCAGGCCGGGCCACTCCGTGTACTCGTTGCGGACGACCACGCACCCACCCGCGACGACGTGTGCCGTGCGCTGACAGAGGGCGGCCTGGTCGTGTGCGCGGAAGCGGCGGACGCGGCCCGCGCGGTGCAGCAGGCGCTCGAGACGAGACCCGACATCTGCCTGCTCGACGTCCGCATGCCGGGCGGCGGGGTCGCCGCGGCCTGGGAGATCGCCGCCCGCCTGCCGACGACGAAGGTCGTGATGCTCACGGTCTCGGACGAGGACGGGGACCTCTTCCGCGCGCTGCGAGCCGGCGCCGTGAGCTACCTCGTCAAGGACATCGACTTCGAGAACCACCTGCCACAGGCGCTGCGCGAGGTCGCCGAAGGAAAGGCGGCAATTCCCCCCGCGCTCGTCGCTCGCATGGTCATGCAGTTCCATTCCAATGACCCGCGCTTCCGCACGACCGAGGTCGGGACGGAATTCGGACCGCGCCTCACGAGCCGAGAGTGGGACGTACTCGCCGGTCTTGCGGAAGGACTCTCGACGCGTGACATCGCAAAGCGGCTGCAGCTCAAGCCGAGCGGGGTACGCGCGCACATCTCGGCGGTCGTTCAGAAGCTCGGAGTCGCGGACCGCCGCGAGGCGGTCGCGTTCTTCCACGAAGCCTCGAACGGCTGATCTCGGACGCGATCGGCCTGCGAAGGGGCGCTGCGAAGCACAAGCGCTCTCCTTCCTCGCCATCCCTTGTAGCGGGTCGCGGTCCGCGCGACCCTGAACTTGTCCACGGCGGCTGTGGACGGCGTCCGAGTCGCGCGATGCGGCGGCTCGCCGCCTCCCAGGGGGGAGGAGAGGTGCAAATCACATGGCAAGGAAAGTGATAGGACCGACAGGAAGCCGGCGCAGACGCTGGTTCCTGTTCTTGTGTCTCGTGGTCACGGTCGGGGCGGGGGTGTTCTTCATCTCCGGCGCGCTGGCCCTCGTCTCCGATTCTGGGACGGCCGACGTCACAGTTCCGGACAAGAACACGTCATCTGGGCTCAAGTCCGTGGGGACTGCGAGTGTCGAGTACATCGGCAGCTCGGCCAACAATCAGTCGTCCGGGACGGGCATCTTCGACCCGTTCGTGCGTCTTCAGGGAGGGCCAGTAGAGAAGGGCTACAACACGAACGGCGCCGTCGCGTTCGATACGAAGTCAGGCACCTGGACGCATGCGATCAAGGTGAACGCCATCCCGGTCGTCGACTGTGACGGCACCGGCCCGGGGACGGCTACCTGCTGGGAGCTGTTCAACGACATCAACGAGAACAACACGGCCAAGCGCATCTCGCTGAACGTCGTCGAGCTCTGGTTCACGACCAACCCGAACCTCGTGGGCTTCGTCGACCCAAGCGGCTTTCCAGCGGCTTCGGGCGCCACGAAGGAATACCAGTTCAACGGCAACATCCTGATCAATGACGTGAACCAGGGGTCGGGTCGCGGGGACCTGCGCTACCTGATCCCGACCGCCGGCCACACGTGGGACAGCAACACCTACTTCGTGCTCTACAGCAAGTGGGGTACGACCACCGGCACGGCCGGCAACTTTGGAACAGGAAACTACGCCTCTGACGGTGGCTTCGAGGAGTGGAAGGTCCGGAAGGTCCCGAACGTCAGCATCGTCAAGACGGCCAACCCGGTCGGCCCGGTCAGCGCCGGCACCAACATCGGGTTCGACATCACCGTGTCGAACACCGGCGTGGCGGACGCGACGGGCGTCGTCATCAGTGACCCGCTCCCGGCGGGCGCGGGGAGCGACCTCAACTGGTCGCTGAGCCCGGCGTTCTCCGGCTGCTCGATCACGGGCAGCGTGGGCGCTCAGACCCTCAACTGCACGTTCGCCACCCTCGCCGCCGGGGCGAGCATCGGCCCGATCCACATCACGTCGCCGACGACCGGGGCGGACTGCGCGCTCGTGGAGAACACGGCGATGGTAAGCACTGGCAACGACGGCGGCGGCTCGAGCACGGCCGACGTCACCGTCCAGTGCCCGGACGTCCAAGTCGTGAAGACCCCCGACAGCGAGGCCACCGGGGCAGGGACGGTCACCGCCGGCAGCAATGCCGTGTTCACGATCGTCACGTCCAACCTCGGACCGGGGACGGCGACCGCTGTCACCACGACCGACAACCTGCCCGCCGGAACCTCGCTCCACTGGAGCATCGACACGGATACGACCGGCCTGTGTGGCATCACCGGCGCGGACGGGTCCCAGGTCCTCAGCTGTCCGTACGGCGCTCTCACCTCGGGTGCCTCGCGGACCGTCATCGTCAAGGCGGCGACGAGTGCCGGCGACTGCACGCTCAACGGCACCACTGGCGACATCGAGAACACGGCGAGCACATCGGCGACCAACGAGTCGAGCACGACGCTCACCAACAACTCCGACCACGGCGACGTCAACGTCCAGTGCCCGGACGTCCAAGTCGTGAAGACCCCCGACAGCGAGGCCACCGGGGCCGGGACGGTCACCGCCGGCAGCAATGCCGTGTTCACGATCGTCACAACGAACAACGGGCCGGGGACGGCGACCGCTGTCACCACGACCGACAACCTGCCCGCCGGAACCTCGCTCCACTGGACCATCGACACGGATACGACCGGCCTGTGTGGCATCACCGGCGCGGACGGGTCCCAGGTCCTCAGCTGTCCGTACGGCGCTCTCGCCTCGGGTGCCTCGCGGACCGTCATCGTCAAGGCGGCGACGAGTGCCGGCGACTGCACGCTCGACGGCGCCACTGGCGACATCGAGAACACGGCGAGCACGTCGGCGACCAACGAGTCGAGCACGACGCTCACCAACAACTCCGACCACGGCGACGTCAACGTCCAATGCCCGGACGTCCAAGTCGTGAAGACCCCCGACAGCGAGGCCACCGGGCCCGGGACGGTTAACGCGGGGAGCGATGCCGTGTTCACGATCGTCACAACGAACAACGGGCCGGGGACGGCGACCTCTGTCACCACGACCGACAACCTGCCCGCCGGAACCTCGCTCGACTGGACCATCGACACGGATGCGACCAGCCTGTGCACCATCACCGGCGCGGTCGGGTCCGAGGTCCTCAGCTGTCCGTACGGCGCTCTCACCTCGGGTGCCTCGCGGACCGTCAAGGTCAAGGCGACGACGAGTGCCGGCGACTGCACGCTCGACGGCACCACTGGCGACATCGTGAACACGGCGAGCACGTCGGCGCACCAACGAGGACAGCACGACGCTCACCAACAACTCCGACCACGGCGACGTCAACGTCCAGTGCGCCGCCATCCAGATCCTCAAGGAGAGCACCAAGACCGGACACCCGCTGGTCAGCGCGGACGGGGCGGTCTTCCACGTCACGGGTCCCGGCGGCTACGACGTGTCGGTGACCGACAACGGCGCCAATGACGAGGACAACACGATCGGCTCCGTGTGCATCTCGGGCCTGGCGCTCGGCGAGTACACGGTCACCGAGACCACACCTCCGGCCGGCTACGGTTCGGGGACTGCGGTTGACGGCACGGCAACGGCCGCCGACGGCACCAACTGTGGCGCTAGCAAGCCCACCACGGCCCAGTCGGCCGTCTTCACCGACCCACCGCTCTATGACCTCCAGGTCAACTTCCGGGACGGCGGATCGGGTGAGACGAGCGCCACGATCAGCTGCAGCCCGCTGGAGCCCCCGGACTCGACGACGCCACCCATTGTGATTCCACCTTGGGACACGTCGAGCACGTACACGGGAAGGTCGGGTACGTATCCTCAGACCGTTACCTGCACGATCACGGTCGATCCATAGGAACCGCTCGAGCGGTAGAAGGGAAGGCCCGGGGCATTGCCTCGGGCCTTCTCCTATCTCGGGTCGGAAGGTGCGACTCGGAGGGAAGCTGGCGCATCGACTCGCGGCGCGGAGCGGGAACCAAGGTGGAGCTCGCGCTGTGAGCTTCGTAGCGCACATCGCGGCGCAGGTTTCGGCCTCTGCAAAGCGCTGGGAAGCCCGAGCGCCTCCGTCTGTTTAGCGCCTTGTAGTTAGGTCGCGCGCGGCTCAGGCTGGAAGTTGGTGTCTGCGGCGACCCACCAACTTTCTGTGGCCAACGAGGAGGAGAGACGATGCGGCGGTTCCTAACAGGACGTACGTCCACACCGACACGTGCGAACGATGGCGGTGCGACCAGCAGGAACGGTCGTCTGAAACTTCGCTCCACCTGGGCCATGATCCTCGCGGCCCTCGCCGTCGGCTTGGTGTTCGCCCTGTTCCCCTCCGCAGGCTTCGGCACCCTCCAGCCGACGATCAGCAGCGACCAGGCCGACTACACGGCGGGCTCGCTGGTCAAGCTCTCAGGCTCCGACTGGGACACGGCGGCCCGACTGTGCACTATTTTCGTCGACGACGCCGGTGGATACACCTGGCAACACACGGCCGATGTCGCCCCGGATTCTGGCGGCAGCATCACGGATACCTTCAGCCTTCCTTCGTCGTTCGTCGCGGAGTACTCGGTCGTCGCGACCCAGCAGGTTGGCCCGTCGACAATCACGGCGTCGACGAGCTTCACAGATAGCAACGCGAACCTCGACAGCTGCCAGAATGGAACCGCCGCCTCTCCTGAGTCGTGCAACAACGTCAACGCGACCAACCGGGCGAACTGGGCGAACGGGGACCTCGTCTCGTCGAAGGCGCATTACTTCGAGGGCGACTCGGTGCCGTTCCGCATGCGCCTCTCGGGCCTCGATACTTCGGCCGTCCACCACATCACGGTCAACTGGGACACGACCAAGGGCGGCAAGCATGCCTTCGACTACCTGACGAGCTACAAGCGGACGGTCACGGACGCCGACGCCTGCGCCGACGTCACGCCTTGCTCGACGCCGACCGACTTCGTCGTTACGCCCGATGACCCGAACGTCACGGGTGCGGGTGTCACACCCGTCCAGCACGCGACCTTCTCTTGCTTCGGGTGCGCGATCTCTGCTGCGAGCGCGTTCAGCCTGAGTGGGAGCTACAGCGGCGACAGCACCACGAGCATCACGCTCACCTTCACCACCTCTCAGGCAAACCCAGTGATCGCTTGGGGTGCTCACGTTGGGACGCGGTTGGACTGGGGCTTCTCGAACTCAGCCGTGGCCATCAGCGGCTCGCCATACCACGTCGGCCTCGACAACCTCGATGGCTCGGGCGGGAGCCAGGACCACCAACTGCAGAGCGCCGCGGTGACCTTCCCGGCGGAGATCAAGATCACGAAGGACGCGCAGCCGAACGACGCGCAGGACTTCGGCTTCACCACCACCAACCTCGTTCCGCCGCTCACCTCTCCGGGGAGCTTCGCGCTCGACGACGACTCCGACCCAACGCTCTCGAACCTCGAGGACATCGCCAATATCACGAGCTTCAATACGAAGACGGTCACGGAGGGTGTCACCGCAGGCTGGGACCTCACCGGGCTGACCTGCAACGTGACGCCGGTCGATCCCTCTCACCCGTCCACCGCGAGCACCAGCCTGGCCACGAGAACAGCGACCATTGGCCTCAACGAGGGTGACCTCGTTGCATGCCTCTATACAAACACGAGGCAGACCGGCACGATCGAGTTGACGAAGGTCTGGTCGGGTACGGCGGGTCAGACGACGCTGAATATCGGTACTGCTGCGGGTGGGAGTCAGACTGACTCGCAGTTGACGGGTGCTGCTGGGGCGGCGCCGTTGACGACCGGCCAGAACCCGGTCGATACCGGCACCTATTACGTGTCGGAGTCGGGTGGGTTGGCCAATTACTCGAGCTCGCTGGCCTGCTTCAACGACAACGGGGCCGGCGGCGGTACGGCGAACAACGGGATCAAGGATGGTTCGGAGCCGGCTGTGTCGCCGGACGGCAGCAATGGCGTCTCGGTGGGGAGCGGTGATCACGTCATCTGCACCTTCACCAACACCCGCAACCGGGGCACGATCGAGTTGACGAAGGTCTGGTCGGGTACGGCGGGTCAGACGACGCTGAATATCGGCACTCGCTCGGTGGGAGTCGAGACTGACTCGCAGTTGACGGGTGCTGCTGGGGCGGCGCCGTTGACGACCGGCCAGAACCCGGTCGATACCGGCACCTATTACGTGTCGGAGTCGGGTGGGTTGGCCAATTACTCGAGCTCGCTGGCCTGCTTCAACGACAACGGGGCCGGCGGCGGTACGGCGAACAACGGGATCAAGGATGGTTCGGAGCCGGCTGTGTCGCCGGACGGCAGCAATGGCGTCTCGGTGGGGAGCGGTGATCACGTCATCTGCACCTTCACCAACACCCGCAACCGGGGCACGATCGAGTTGACGAAGGTCTGGTCGGGTACGGCGGGTCAGACGACGCTGAATATCGGTACTTGTTCGGGTGGGAGTCAGACTGACTCGCAGTTGACGGGTGCTGCTGGGGCGGCGCCGTTGACGACCGGCCAGAACCCGGTCGATACCGGCACCTATTACGTGTCGGAGTCGGGTGGGTTGGCCAATTACTCGAGCTCGCTGGCCTGCTTCAACGACAACGGGGCCGGCGGCGGTACGGCGAACAACGGGATCAAGGATGGTTCGGAGCCGGCTGTGTCGCCGGACGGCAGCAATGGCGTCTCGGTGGGGAGCGGTGATCACGTCATCTGCACCTTCACCAACACCCGCAACCGGGGCACGATCGAGTTGACGAAGGTCTGGTCGGGTACGGCGGGTCAGACGACGCTGAATATCGGTACTGCTGCGGGTGGGAGCGAGACTGACTCGCAGTTGACGGGTGCTGCTGGGGCGGCGCCGTTGACGACCGGCCAGAACCCGGTCGATACCGGCACCTATTACGTGTCGGAGTCGGGTGGGTTGGCCAATTACTCGAGCTCGCTGGCCTGCTTCAACGACAACGGGGCCGGCGGCGGTACGGCGAACAACGGGATCAAGGATGGTTCGGAGCCGGCTGTGTCGCCGGACGGCAGCAATGGCGTCTCGGTGGGGAGCGGTGATCACGTCATCTGCACCTTCACCAACACCCGCAACCGGGGCACGATCGAGTTGACGAAGGTCTGGTCGGGTACGGCGGGTCAGACGACGCTGAATATCGGCACTTCGATCGGTGGGAGCGAGACTGACTCGCAGTTGACGGTAGAGACAGCGCCGTTGACGACCGGCCAGAACCCGGTCGATACCGGCACCTATTACGTGTCGGAGTCGGGTGGGTTGGCCAATTACTCGAGCTCGCTGGCCTGCTTCAACGACAACGGGGCCGGCGGCGGTACGGCGAACAACGGGATCAAGGATGGTTCGGAGCCGGCTGTGTCGCCGGACGGCAGCAATGGCGTCTCGGTGGGGAGCGGTGATCACGTCATCTGCACCTTCACCAACACCCGCAACCGGGGCACGATCGAGTTGACGAAGGTCTGGTCGGGTACGGCGGGTCAGACGACGCTGAATATCGGCACTTCGATTCGGTGGGAGCGAGACTGACTCGCAGTTGACGGGTGCTGCTGGGGCGGCGCCGTTGACGACCGGCCAGAACCCGGTCGATACCGGCACCTATTACGTGTCGGAGTCGGGTGGGTTGGCCAATTACTCGAGCTCGCTGGCCTGCTTCAACGACAACGGGGCCGGCGGCGGTACGGCGAACAACGGGATCAAGGATGGTTTGGAGCCGGCTGTGTCGCCGGACGGCAGCAATGGCGTCTCGGTGGGGAGCGGTGATCACGTCATCTGCACCTTCACCAACACCCGCAACCGGGGCACGATTGAGTTGACGAAGGTCTGGTCGGGTACGGCGGGTCAGACGACGCTGAATATCGGCACTTCGATCGGTGGGAGCGAGACTGACTCGCAGTTGACGGGTGCTGCTGGGGCGGCGCCGTTGACGACCGGCCAGAAGACCGTCGATCCAAGCACTTACTACTTCTCGGAGTCGGGCGGCCTGACGGGCTACACCAGCGCGTTGTCGTGCTTCAACGACAACGGCGCCGGCGGCGGGATCGCCAACAACGGGATCAAGGACGGCACCGAGCCCGCTCTCAGTCCGGACGGCAGTAACGGCGTCACGGCCGGATCGGGCGACCACGTCATCTGCACCTTCACCAACACCAGCCAGCAGGGGACGATCGAGTTGAAGAAGGCCTGGGTCGGCACGCGCCGGCCAGACCACCCTGCAGATCGGCACCTCGGCCGGCGGCGGACGCCAGACGCGCCAGCAAACGGGCGCCAACGGCACCGCCCCGCTGACGACCGGCCAGAAGACCGTCATACGCAAACACCTACTTCGTCTCCGAGACCGGCGGCCTGACCAACTACGACAGCGCGCTGGCCTGCTTCAACGACAACGGCGCCGGCGGCGGCACCGCCAACAACGGGATCAAGGACGGCAGCGAGCCGACCGTCAACCCGGGCGCCAACAACAGCGTGCCCGTCAACTCGGGCGACCACATCATCTGCACCTTCACCAACACCCGCCAGCAGGGCACGATCGAGTTGAAGAAGGCCTGGGTCGGCACAGGCGCGGGCAGACCACCCTGCAGATCGGCACCTCGGCCGGCGGCAACGGGACGGCGAGCCAGCAAACGGGCGCCAACGGCGCCGCCCCGCTCACGACGGGTCAGAAGACCGTCGAACGCAAACACCTACTTCGTCTCCGAGACCGGCGGCCTGACCAACTACGACAGCGCGCTGGCCTGCTTCAACGACAACGGCGCCGGCGGCGGCACCGCCAACAACGGGATCAAGGACGGCGGAGCCGACTGTGTCGCGGGACGCCACAATGGCGTCTCGGTGGGCACGGCGATGACGTCATCTGCTCCACCAACACCCGCAACCGGGCCGATCGAGTTGAAGAAGGTCTGGTCGGGTACGGCGTGGTCAGACGACGCTGAATATCGGCACTGCTGCGGGTGGGAGTCAGACTGACTCGCAGTTCACGGGTGCAGCTGGGGCCGCGCCGTTGACGACCGGCCAGACCCCCGTGGATACCGGCGACTTTTACCTGTCGGAGTCCGGTGGGTTCGCCAACTACTCAGGCTCGCTCACCTGCTTCAACGACAACGGCGCCGGCGGCGGTACCGCGAACAACGGCATCAAGGATGGCGGCGAAGCCACTGTGATCGCGGGACCGCACAATGGCGTCTCCGTGGGGACGAGTGATGACGTCGTGTGCACGATCACCAACACCCGCAACCGGGGCACGATCGAGTTGACGAAGGTCTGGTCGGGTACGGCGAGGTCAGACGACGCTGAATATCGGCACTTCGATCGGTGGGAGCGAGACTGACTCGCAGTTGACGGGTGCTTGCTGGGGCGGCGCCGTTGACGACCGGCCAGAACCCGGTCGATACCGGCACCTATTACGTGTCGGAGTCGGGTGGGTTGGCCAATTACTCGAGCTCGCTGGCCTGCTTCAACGACAACGGGGCCGGCGGCGGTACGGCGAACAACGGGATCAAGGATGGTTCGGAGCCGGCTGTGTCGCCGGACGGCAGCAATGGCGTCTCGGTGGGGAGCGGTGATCACGTCATCTGCACCTTCACCAACACCCGCAACCGGGGCACGATCGAGTTGACGAAGGTCTGGTCGGGTACGGCGGGTCAGACGACGCTGAATATCGGTACTGCTGCGGGTGGGAGTCAGACTGACTCGCAGTTGACGGGTGCTGCTGGGGCGGCGCCGTTGACGACCGGCCAGAACCCGGTCGATACCGGCACCTATTACGTGTCGGAGTCGGGTGGGTTGGCCAATTACTCGAACTGGCTCGCCTGCTTCAACGACAACGGGGCCGGCGGCGGTACGGCGAACAACGGGATCAAGGATGGTTCGGAGCCGGCTGTGTCGCCGGACGGCAGCAATGGCGTCTGGTGGACGGTGATCACGTCATCTGCACCTTCACCAACACCCGCAACCGGGGCACGATCGAGTTGACGAAGGTCTGGTCGGGTACGGCGGGTCAGACGACGCTGAATATCGGCACTTCGATCGGTGGGAGCCAGACTGACTCGCAGTTGACGGGTGCTGCTGGGGCGGCGCCATTGACGACCGGCCAGAACCCGGTCGATACCGGCACCTATTACGTGTCGGAGTCGGGTGGGTTGGCCGATTGCTGCCGAGCTCGCTGGCCTGCTTCAACGACAACGGGGCCGGCGGCGGTACGGCGAACAACGGGATCAAGGATGGTTCGGAGCGGCTGTGTCGCCGGACGGCAGCAATGGCGTCTCGGTGGGGAGCGGTGATCACGTCATCTGCACCTTCACCAACACCCGCAACCGGGGCACGATCGAGTTGACGAAGGTCTGGTCGGGTACGGCGGGTCAGAGCGACGCTGAATATCGGCACTTCGCTCGGTGGGAGTGAGACTGACTCGCAGTTGACGGGTGCTGCTGGGGCGGCGCCGTTGACGACCGGCCAGAACCCGGTCGATACCGGCACCTATTACGTGTCGGAGTC
>CAVXXZ010000016.1:0-33090 GCA_963765795.1 uncultured Actinomycetes bacterium | reverse complement strand
GCCGGGCGTGTCCCTGCCAGCCGACGAGCGTGGGCTCGAGCCGCTCCGCCACGTCCGGCCGCACGTAGAGCCAGCCGGCCCCCGGTCCGCCGCAGAGCCACTTGACGCTGCCGCCGACGGCGAAGTCCACGCCGAGCTCCGTCAGGTCGAAGGGCACGACGCCCGCCGACTGGTAGCAGTCGAGCACCACGTACGCACCGGCCTCCCGCGCGCGGCGGACGATCGGCCCGACGTCCTGGATCTCGCCGTTCTTGAACAGGACATGGCTGATCGGGACGAGCAGCGTCCGCTCGTCGATCGCAGCCACGACCGCCGCGTCGTCGGAGACCGCGACGACCTCGAGCTCCGGCTGCGCCTGGTACAGGTAGCGCACCGACGGGAAGTTCGCCTCCTCGTAGACGATCCGGTTCCGCGCGCCGTTCCGCGTGAAGCAGGAGAGGACGATCGCCTCGGCGACCGTCACGTTCTGGTGCATGACGATCGAGCCAGGCGGCGCGCCGAGGATCCGCCCGAGCTGGTCGCCGACCGTGACCGGCATGTCCCACCAGCCTTCAGCCCAGGCGCGGATACCGCGCTCGCGCCAGATGCGCGCGTACTCGCGGAGGTTGTCCTCGGCCGCCGCCGGCATCGCGGCGAGCGAGTGGTTGATGAGGTACGTGCAGGTCCCGAGGATCGGGAAGCGGTCGCGATACTCGGCGGGGTCGATCACGGCCGCGACGCGAGCACTTCGTCCTCGGCCGCGTAGTCGAGCGACGACTCGATATACGAGCCCTCCCAGCTACGGCCGCGCTCGAGCTCACCGACGAGCCAGGCGCACGTCTCCTTCACCGCCTCGGGGTACGTCGTCACCGGCCGGTAGCCGAGCTCGCGCTCCGCTGCCTCCATCGAGACGACGAACGGATGCGGCACCGCCCACGGGTTGCCGAAGGCGCCGTCCGGAAGCAGGACCGGCTCGAACTCGTGGTCGAGCACTCCTCCGATCGTCTCGCAGATCTCGAGCGTCGTCGGCGGATCGGGATCGCCGCAGTTGAGTACGCGGTCGCCCGGCTGGAACGCAGCCAGCCGGATCAGCTCGGCGAGATTCGCCACCGAAGTCGTGTGGAAGCGGCTCTCACCCTTCCACGCGAGCGCGACCCTGCGCCGCCCGTCGAGGGCGCGCTTGACGAAGAAGAGCTCGCGCGGGTTCTTCGCCCCCGGCCCGTGAATGGCGCAGGCACGGACGAGAGTCGCGGGCAGGGGACCTTGGAGCAGCGTCTGCTCGAGCTCGGCCTTCTGCGTCGAGTAGGTGGCGTCGCCGGGCTCCGCCGTGCGTTGGGTCTCGGGGATCGGAACGGGCAGAACCGGAGGCTCACCGCCCTCGCCGTCGAGCGCGCGGCCCGCGTCGTCGGCGTAGACCGACCCGGTCGAGATGACGACCAGCGAGCCGACGAGACCGTCGAGGCGGTTCAGCTGCTCGCCGTGCTCGCGATGCATGGCCACGCTGTCGTAGAGGACGTCGGCGCCGGACCCGAGCGCGGCCCGCAGCTGCGTGTCGTCGGCCCGGTCGGCCACGACCGACTCGACGCCGAGCTCCGCGAGGCCTTCGGGCAGCGTGCCCGAGCGCGACACGGCGACCACGTCCCAGCCGTCCTCCGCCAGCGCACGCGCGGCGGCACGGCCGATCAGGCCCGTGCCTCCGATCAGCACCGCCCGCGGCATCAGAGCTCCACCCCCTCCACACGCGCAACCCTATGCCGCGCCGCGAAGGCTGCGACGACGCCGGCAGCGAGGACGATCCCGGCCGCGATCTGGAGCGCGAGGTGGACGCCGTGACCGGCCGAGTCCTCGGCTGCGACGAGCACCCTGGCGATGAGCTTCTCGTGCCCCTTCACTCCGGGGCTGTTCTCGGCGTCCGTGATGTTGCCGCCGGTCGTCACGAACTGGATCACGACATTGCGGTAGAGGAGCGGGATGTGAAGCCTGACGAGCTTTTCGTTGAGACCGCTCGTGAGCTGGGCATTGACCACCGCGCCGAGCACGGCGACGCCGAAGACGCCGCCGAGCTCCCGGCTGGTGTTCACGGTCGAGGCGGCCATGCCCGACTGCTCGGCCGGGACGATGGCGAGCACGGAGGCGGTCATCGTGACGAGCGCGATCCCGAAGCCGACTCCTGCGATCGCGAGCGGCCACGCGAGCGCGCCGATGCTCGTCGTCGCCGTGAGCTGCCGGTCGACGAGCAGGAGCCCGAGCCCGGCGAGGCCGCAGCCGACCACCATCGGCACCTTCGGCCCCACGCGCGCGGTCCAGCGGCCGGCCGCGAGCCCGGCCACGATCATCGCGACCGCCAGCGAGGTGAAGACGAGCGCGATCTGGTTGCCGGTGAAGTTCGAGATCAGCTGCAGGTAGAGCGCGGTGAAGAAGAAGACCGAGAAGACCGAGAGGTTCGTGGCGAAGGCGACGACGTTCGCGGCCGTGAAGGTCGGATTGCGGAAGAACTCGAGCTTCAGCGACCGGGTCCGGCGACGCGCCGCTCGATCGAGGACGAACGCGACGACGAGGACGGCGGAGAGGACGAAGAGCCCGTCGATCCACCAGGTCCCGTAGCCGCGGTTCTCGCCGTCGATCACGGCGAACGTCGCTGCAGTGATCGCACAGGCGCCCGGTGACGAGACCCGGCACGTCGAGCTTCCGTCCCTCGGGATCCTTGCTCTCGGTCAGCGTGACGGCGGCGACCGCGAGCGAGAGCGCGCCGAACCCGAAGCCGAACCAGAAGATGCTGCGCCAGCCGGGCCCGTCCGCCAGCACGCCGCCGATCACCGGGCCGAGGGCGAGCGCGAGCCCCGAGACGGCCGCCCACACGCCCAGAGCGCGGGCCCGCTCCGCCCGCTCCGGGTAGATGTGCCGGATGAGCGAGAGCGTCCCCGGCTCGGAGGCCGCCGCGCCGACGCCCATCACGAGCCGGCCGGCGATGAGGATGCCCGAGGTAGGCGCAACCGCCGCAACGACGGAGCCGGCGCAGAAGATGACGACGCCGGCGAGCATCACCTTCTTCCTCCCGAACAGGTCGCCGAGCGTCCCGCCGGTGAGCATCAGCGCCGCGAACGTGAGCATGTAGCCGTCGACGATCCACTGCAGGTCGCTGACGCTGGCGCTGAGCGACGTCTGGATGTCGGCGAGCGCGACGCTGACGATCGTGTTGTCGAGGAAGGTGAGGAAGAGGATCGCGCAGAGGGCCGCCAGGGCGGCTCCTCGCGAGTGACGCTGCCGGAACAGCGCGACCGGGCTCACGCGGAAGACGTTACGGCTTGCAGGCGGACGGAGTGCTGCCCTGGAGCGCGACGAGCCTGCAGAGGCTCGCGTACCCGACCTTCCAGGTGCCGTTCTCCAACACCGCGGTTCCGGTCTGCTTCGGGAGCCCCGCGCCGCCGAGCTTCACCGTGTAGACGACCTTCGCCTTGTCCCCGCCCTCGATGGTCACCGAGGAGACCGTCACGTTCACGTTCTTCGCGAGCGGGTTGTTCGCAAAGCTCGTGACGAGCCCCTTGAACTTCGAACCGTTCTGGAGCACGGCAACACGATCGGAGACCGGCGTCTTGCCCGAGAAGAACTTGATGTACGCGCTCTTGATCTGAGCGCGCGCCGCGGCGGTCGTGTCGGTGGTCGTCGTGCCGCTCGACCCGCCGCAGCCGGCGAGCGCGAGCCCGGCGACAACCACGAGTGCGAGCCGTCTCACAACGACAGCCTAGGCCTCCTGCAGTGCGTACCCGACCTTCCAGGTGCCGCTCTGGCGCACCGCGGTTCCGTTCTGCTTCGGGAGCCCCGCCGAGCCGAGCTTGACCGTGTAGACCACCCTCGCCTTGTCCGCGCCTTGAAGCGTCACGGAGGAAACCGTGACGTTGACGTTCTTTGCGAGTGGGTTGCTTGCGAAGGCCTGGATGACGGGCTTGAACCTCGACCCGTTCTGGAGCACGGCCGCACGCTCGGAGACCGACGACTGGCCCGAGAAGAACTTCTCGTAGGCGCTCTTGATCTGCGCCTTCGCCGCCGCGTCTCCGGTCGTCGACGAGGAGGAGCCGCACGCAGTAAGCGCGAGCCCGACAACGACCACAAGTGCGAGCCGTCTCACAACGAGAGCCTAGACCTCCTGCAGCGTGCGCAGGCCGGGCCCGACGTAGCGCGCAGAGGGACGGAAGAGGCGACCCGTCCGCTTCTGCTCGAGGATGTGCGCGGACCAGCCGGCCACCCGGGAGCAGGCGAACATCGCGGGGGCGAGCGGCGGCGGGACCTCGGCGATGTCGAGGACGAGGGCCGAGTAGTACTCGACGTTCGTCTTCAGCGGACGGTCCGGCTTGCGCCGCTCGAGCTCGGCCAGCGCCGCCTCCTCGAGCCGCTCGGCGATCTCGATCTGCGGCGACCCGAGCTCACGGGCGGTCCGCTTCAGGATCCGCGAGCGGGGATCCTCTGCGCGATAGACGCGGTGGCCGAAGCCCATGATCCGCTTGCCCGCGTCGAGCGTGTCGCGCACCCACTTCTCCGGGTCGCCCATCGCGCTGACCTCCTCCAGCATCGGCTTGACGTACGCGGGCGCGCCACCGTGCAGCGGGCCGGAGAGGGCGCCGACCGCCGCCGAGAGCGCCGCACCGCAGTCCGCCCCGGTCGAGGCGACGACGCGCGCGGTGAACGTGGACGCGTTCACGCCGTGCTCGGCCGTGCAGATCCAGTACGTGTCGATCGCCTTGACCGCCTTGTGATCGGCGTGGCCACGCCACTGCAGCAGGAACCTCTCCGCCGCCGTCTGACCCTGTTCGACGGTCTCCTGGCGGGAACCTCGTCCTCGTGCCCGTCAGCCAGCCGCGCCGATCGGGCGACGATCGACATCATCTGGCCGGAGATGCGGCCGAGGTCCTCGCGGGCCTGGTCGTCGGAGATCTCGTTCAGCTTGCCCGAGCCCCCACAGCCCGGACAGCCGCGCGGTTTGCGCCTGGAGATCGGCCGGCGCGCGCCCGGTGATGCCCACGGGGTCGAAGGGCTCGGGAAGCGGCATGCGAGAGTGGATGTCGTCGTCGACGAGGAGGCCCCAGATGTTCTCGTAGGGGTACTCGCCGATCAGCGGCTCGACGTCCACGCCGCGGTAGCGCAGCGTGCCGCCCTCGCGGTCGGGCTCCATGATCTCGGTCTCGACCGCCACGACGCCCTCGAGGCCCGGCTTGAACTCGCTGCTGCTCATGCGTGAATCTCCTCCAGCTCGATCTCCTGGCCGGTGCCGCGTTCCCGCGCGGCCGCGAGCACCAGCGCCGCGGCGGCGAGGTCCTGGACGGCGACGCCGACCGACTTGTACAGCGTGATCTGCTCCCCGGAGCTGCGCCCGACAGCCGTCCCGGCGATGATCTCGCCGAGCTCGACGACCCCGTCGCGGCCGCGCGGCTCGAGCTCCGGCGCGCCGGCTGGGAGCGGCGCGAATGCCGAGTCGCGCTGCTCCACGACGACGACGTCGGCCTGCTCGACGATCGCGGGATCGAGCTCGGAGCCTCCGCCGAGGCTCGAGCCGACCGAGCTCACGTGCGTCCCCGGGCTCAGCCACTCGAAGCGGACGACCGGCTCCTGCGCGGCGGTGGTGGCGTGCACGACGTCGGCGCCGCGGACCGCGTCCTCGAACTCGCCGCGCCCGGCGACCCGCACCTCGGCGAAGTCGCGCGCGCGGGGGAACATCTCCTGCGCCGAGCGTGACTGCACGCCGGTGCCGAGGATGGCGAGGACGCGCGCGTCCGGCCGCGCGAGCAGGCGGGTCGCGAGCGCGGCCGCCGCGGCGGTGCGCATCGCGGTGATGTACGTCCCGTCCATGAGCGCCACCGGCGTCCCCGTCGCCGGGTCGAAGAGCGCGATGGCCGCCTGGTGCGTCGGCCGGTCGCGGTTCTCCGGGAAGAGCGTGACGAGCTTGCAGCCGAGGCCGGCGGAGGGCGCGTAGCCGACCATCGCGCCGAGGATGCCGTCCGCGGCGAACGCGCCGACGCGCGGCACGAGCGACGCCGTCGCCGGCCGAGAGCTCCGCATGCGCGGCCGCGAGCGCGTCGAGGAGTGCGTCGAGATCGAGCAGCTCCTCCACTTCGCGGCGGCTCAGGACCAGCATCGCAGTCCTGACGGTACTCGCTACCTACCCGACGAGCGTGAGCGTCCAGTCAGGACGGTGCTGCGCGTCGAGCGAGAAGAGGAGGATCCGCTGCCACTGGCCGAGGCAGAGAGCCCCGTCGGTGAACGGCACCTGCTCCGAGCGCGGACCGAGGAGGAACGCGAGCAGGCGCTCGCGTGAGCGCAGCTTCCCGGGCACGACGCGCTCGAGCAGCTGCTCGAGGTCCTCGAAGAAACCCGTCTCGCGCTCCTGCACGCGGACGAGCGAGAGCGTGCTCGCGCTGTGGAGGTAGGCGATGCCCGAGCTGACGCCCGACTCGGCGACCTCGCGCGAGACGTCGTTCGTGATGTCCATCACCGACAGCGACGGGAGGGCCGCGGCGATCGAGTAGGGGACTTCGACGGTCGTCATGCCTGTGCGACCTCCTTGGGCAGCCTGAAGTGGACGTCCTCCTTCGCGACCTCGATTTCCTGCGGCAAGGCGTAGCCGACCTCGGCGAGCCGCGCCGCGGTCGCCCGCACGAGCTCCTCGGGCGTCGACGCGCCGGCCGTGAGGCCGATCGTCTCGTGTCCGTTCAACAGCTCCTCGTCGAGCGCGCTCTCGCCGTCGACGAGCGTCGCCTGCGCGCCTGCGGCCTGCGCGACCTCGACGAGCCGTTGCGCGTTCGAGCTCGTCTCCGAGCCGATCACGAGCACGAGCGTCGCGCCCTGCGAGACCATCGCCTTCACCGCGTCCTGGCGGTTCTGCGTCGCGTAGCAGATGTCGTCGGCGTCCGGCCGCCGCAGTGTGCCGAGGTGGTCCTCGAGCGCGTCCACGATCGGAGCAACGTCGTCGAGGGACAGCGTCGTCTGCGTGATCACTGCGACGGGCTTCTCGGTGTCGAGCTCCTTTGCCTGCTCGGGCGACTCGATCACGACCGTGGAGTCCGGCCGCTCGCCGAGCGTCCCGATCACCTCCACGTGATTCTTGTGGCCGACGAGCGCCACGAGATGGCCGCTGTCGGCGTAGCGCCGCGCCTCGGCGTGCACCTTGTTCACGAGCGGGCAGGTCGCGTCGACGACCCGCAGGCCGCGCCGCTCAGCGTTCTCCTTCACGGCGGGCGCGACGCCGTGCGCCGAGAGGACGCAGATCTCGCCCTCCGGGATCTCGCCCTCGTCCTCGACGAAGACGGCGCCGAGCTTCTCGAGCCGGCGCACGACGTGCTCGTTGTGGACGATCTGGTGGCGGACGTAGACCGGCGGGCCGTACTGCTCGAGCAGCCGTTCGACGATCTCGATCGCTCGGTCGACACCGGCGCAGAACGAGCGCGGCGCGGCCAGGAGGACGCGGCCTCTCACGTAGCCACCGCCTGCTCGAGCGCGTGCAGCGCCCGGACCGCGTCGCGCATCGAGCGAATCGCGCCGCCGCGGCGAGCGAAGACCCAGCGAAGGAGGCCGGCGACGTTCGTGCGGCCGTCGGCGTGCACCGTCGTGTCCACTCCCGCGACCGTGCTGCCCGCGTCGTCGGAGATCGCGCGGACGACGCCGGCGAGGCGGCCGCTGCGCGCGAGGACGCCGCTCTCCATGTCTACGGCGTCGGCGCCGCTCGCCTGGCGCAGGCGCTCGCGCTCGGTTGCATCGTGGACGAGGACGTCGCCACCGAGAACGACGCCGCCGCGCGCCCCGCGGACGCCGAGGCCCGGTCCCTCCCAGAGCGTCGCGCCGGTCTCGTCGACCACGCGCGTCGCGTCGAGGACGTCGCCGATTTGCAGCTCGCCGAGCGACCCGGCGAGCCCGAACGAGACGAGGCTCCCCTCCGGGACGCCGTTCGCGACGCAGACGCCCACGCGCACGGTGTTCAGGCCGAGGCGCTTCGCCACGCGCTCCTCCGCAGTCGTCGCCACGGCAAATGTCAGCCCGTCAGCGTCCACGCGAGACTCCGCACGGTCTCTTTCAGGCTGCTCGAGGCCTCGTACGCCGCCGACGGCTCGAACCCGCAGTGGATGCCGCAGTGCTCGCAGCGCGGGTCGTTGCCGGGGCCGTACGCCTCCCACTCCATCCCCTCGAGCAGCGCCTCGTACGTCGGGAAGATGCCGTCGGTCAGCAGGTAGCACGGGACCCTTCCAGCCGTACGGGTTGCGCGTGATCGAGCCCCACGGCGCGCAGGTGAGCTCGCGCTGCCCGGTGAGGAAGTCCTGGTAGATCGGCGACGCGATCCAGCGGTAGCCGTGCTCCTTCGTGGCGGCGCGAATCACGCGGAACTTCTCCTCGTGCTCGTCGCGCGTCATCGTCAGCGCCGGGTCGATCTGGGAGTACTGGTACCCGGGCGCGATCATCATCCCGTCGATGCCCACCTCGTCGGTGAGGTAGCGCATCATCTCGACCACGTCGCCGACCTCGGTCTCCTTGAAGATCGTCGTGTTGGTGGTGACCCGGAAGCCGGCACCGCGCGCGGTCTTGATCGCGTCGATGGCGATGTCCCAGAGGCCCGGGTAGTCGCAGACGTAGTCGTGGATCTCGCGCATCCCGTCGAGATGGATGACGAAGGTCAGCCGGTTCGACGGCTCGAACCAGTCGAGGCACTGCTCGAGCCGCAGCGCGTTCGTGCAGAGCTCGATCGTCTTGCCGAAGTCGAGCACCTGCGTGACGACCTCGTCGATCCCCTTGTAGACGAGGGGCTCGCCGCCGCAGATCGAGACGACGGGAGCCGGGCACTGGACGGCCGCGTCGACGCATTCCTCGACCGACAGCCGCGCGCGATTCGACTCGTACTCGCGGATCTTCCCGCAGCCGATGCAGGCGATGTTGCACGCGAGGGTCGGCTCGAGCATGAGCACGAGCGGATAGCGCTCGCCCTTCCGCTGCTGCGCGGCGACGTACTTGCCGATCGAGACCGTCGATGCAAGGGGGAACTTCATCCAGCCAACCTTTCTCTCAGTCGTCCGAGTGCGAGTAGAGGGAACGTGATGCGGTAGAGGTGATACCGAATCATGAAGTCGAGGGGGAATCCCGTGCCGGTGAAATGCTCCTCATGCCAGTCACCATCCGTGCGCTGCGCAGCGCAGAGATAGTCTGCCGCCCGCCGACAGCTCGAATCTTCAGCGTTTCCTGCGGCCACGTAGGCAAGGAGCGCCCAGGCCGTCTGCGACGCCGTCGTGAACTCGGCCCGGCCACGCCACGCAGGATCGGCGTAGGAGCGGATGTCCTCGCCGAAGCCGCCGCTCTCCTGCTGGACGGAGTCGAGCCAGGCGACGGCGCGGCGCATGGAGGGGTGGTCGTGCGGGATGCCGCAGGCCTCGAGCCCGGGTAGCGCGGCGCCGGTGCCGTAGATGTGGTTCACGCCCCAGCGACCGAACCAGGAGCCGTCCTCCTCCTGCTCCGACAGCAGCCACTCGACGCCGCGCTCGGCTGCGTCGCGGTGGACGCCGAGCGTTCCGAGCGCTTCCAGCGAATGGGCAGTGACGTCGGCGGTCGGCTCGTCGGTCACCTTGCCGAAGTCGCAGAACGGGATCTTGTACAGCCACCTCGCATCGTTGTCCACGTCGAACGAGCCCCAGCCTCCGCCCCGCGACTGCATTCCGACGAGCCAGTCGAGACCGCGCGCGATCGCGTCCTCCTCGCCGATGCCCATGCCGTGGAGGGCGACCGGCAGGACAGCCGTGTCGTCGACGTCGGGGTAGTTGACGTTTTCGTACTCGAAGGCCCAGCCGCCGGGCGCGAGGTCCGGCCTGCGAATCGCCCAGTCGCCCTTGACGTGCACTTCCTGTGCGAGGAGGTACTCGCCGGCGCGGACGAGCTGCGGGTGGTCGTCGGACACACCGCAGGCACGCAGCGCCAGCAGGGCGAGCCCGGTGTCCCAGACCGGCGACTGGCACGCCTCGGGCCGGAGCCGCTCGCCGTCCTCGACCATGAATCCCTGCCAGCCCTCGACCGCCTTGCCGAGCACCGGGTCGTCGAGCCCGTTGCCGAGCGCGGCGAGGGCGATGATCCCCCACACCCACGGCGGCTGGATCCCGCCCCAGGAGCCGTCCGCCTCCTGTCGCTCGCGGATCCACCGCTCGGCGACCGCGAGTGCGCGGCGGCGGACTGCGTTCGGCCGCCGCGGCGACTTCGTCTGGCCCGGCCTCGCGCCGATCGCCGTCAGATCGACATCTGCCGGACGTACGGGACGCAGCGACTGCGCGACCGCGAGCGCAACGAACGTCTGCCGCGCCCAGCAGGAGAAGTCGTAGATGGAAAAGGGCGACCCCGGCCGCAGGAGGACGAGCTCGGGCGGGATCGGTGCCATCCGCTGCCACGGCCACTGGCCGAGCAGCGCCATGAAGCACTTCGTGAACAGCCGGCTCTTCGGGATTCCCCCCTCGCGCTGGATGAAGGCCAGCGTGCGTGGCCCCGGGTCGACCCCGGCGAGCCGGCAAGCGACGTACGCCTCGATCGAGGTGGAGAGGTCCGGCGGCCCCTCGAACCAGATCGCCCACGTCCCGTCGTCGCGCCTCCTCGCGAGGAGCTCGTTCGCGATCCGTCGGTCGAGCTCCGGCGTGCGGAGGTCGAGGTAGTGGTGCCAGAAGAGGTGCTGCGCCGTCATCGTCACGTTCGACTCGAGCTCGCCGACCCAGATCCCGTCCGGCCGCTGTAGCTCGAGCAGGCGGCGAGTACCACGGTCGATCGCCTGGTCCAGGCGCGTCAGTTCGGCGGTGGCAGCCATCGTCAAGCAGTAACTCTGGCGGAAGTGCTGCTCAAGATGTGCTGAGCCGCCCGGCGGCCGCTTCGGATCGCGCTCTCCATCGTCGCCGGCCAGCCGGTGTCGGTCCACGTGCCTGCGCGGGCGACGTTGGGCCGGGAGGTCTCGACTCCCGGTCGCCGAACGCCCGGACGCAGCGCGACCGTCGCGTAGGGCTCGCGGCTCACGCGCGACCAGAGCAGCTCGGCCTGGCCGAGCCGCTCCGTGAGCTGCCCGGCGATCCGCTCCACCAGCTCGCGACCGCGTACGTCGAGCAGCTCGGGCACGCCGCTCGAGACGACCGTGAGGTACTGCCCCCGCTCGGGCCGGCTGCCGGTGAGCGCGCCGCGGTCGAAGACCCAGTGCGCATCCGAGCCGAGCAGCGCGGCGAGCGGCTGCTCGAGCAGCGGCCGGGCGAACCAGAGGTGGACGCTCACGATCGGCGAGTCCTCGAGCTCCGGTTCCGGCTCCCCGAGCAGGCGCGCGCTCTCGCGCGGCGGTACTGCGACGACGACCGCTTCGGCGTCGAGCTCGTCGAGCGACGCGACCCGCGCCTCGCTATGCACCGTCGCGCCGGCGGCCTCGAGCGCAGCTCCAGCTGCGTCGCCGTGCATCTGCCCGAGCGGCCTCGTCGGGAGGATCAGGTCGCTGTTCGTGCGCGGGCCGAGCAGCGCGGTGCGGACCGTGAAGAGGCCCGCCTCGGCGTCGACCTCGTCGCAGCGGAGGTTGAGCGCCGGCCGCACGAACACATCCCAGAACCAGTTGATTGATCTGTCGGTTTCGCCCAGTCGCCTGAGCAGCTGTCCGAAGGTCTCGTTCGGATGCGACTGCGCAGAGCGCAGTCGCAGTGTGGTGACCGGGAGTCGGAACCGATCCCGCAGCGACAGGTGCCGGTACCGGAGAATTGCGGGAAGGCTCGGCTCGATCGACGCGACCACCCCGTGCTCGTCGAGCACGGGCAGCGCGAGCCGGGTGCGCAGGAACGAGCCGCCTTCGCCGACCCGCTCGAGGAAGCGCACGTACTCGGTGAAGCAGCCGAGCGCGATGTGCTGCCCGTTGTCGGGTGGCGGCTCCGGATCGCCCTCGCGCTCCGGCAACGTCTGGACTGCGCCGCCGAGCGTCGGCCGCGCCTCGTACACCGTCACCGCATGACCTGCGTCCACGAGGTCGAGCGCCGCGGCGAGCCCGGCGAGGCCGCCGCCGACCACCGCGACCTTCACGGCAGCAGCCCTCGCGCCACGACAGCGAGCTTGCGCGGAGCCGAGAGCCGCGTCTTCTCGCCGAAGACGTCGAAGCCGCCCGCCTCGATCCGGTCGAGCGTCTCGCGGTACAGACCGGCGAAGGTGCCGACGCAGAGCGCGCTGCGTCGGTCGAGCGAGTCGAGCAGGCGCAGCCCCTCGGCGAGATACGCGCGCGCCCGTTCGGCCTCGAACGCCATCAGCTCCCGAAACTGCGGCGACGGAGCCAACTCCTCGACACCGAACGCGGTGAGCTCGTCCTGCGGGAGATAGACCCGGCCGAGCCGCCGGTCCTCGTCGACGTCGCGGATGATGTTGATCAGCTGGAGCGCGATCCCGAGCGTCATCGCGTGCTCGGTGTCGTCGGAGCCGTAGATCGGCACGCACGCAAGCCCGACCGCGCCCGCGACCTTCTCGCAGTAGCCGCGCAGGTCGGCGAAATCGCGGTAGGTGGACTGCTCGAGGTCCTGCAGGCCGCCGTCGATCAGCGCCTCGAGCGGCCTCGAGCGGGATGCCGAAGCGCTCCCGCGCGTCGCGCAGCGCCACGAACACCGGAACCGCCGGATCCCCGCCGAGCGCCACGCGAAGCTCCTCGAGCCGGGCGCGCTTCTCCTCCGGCGGCAGGTCGCCGTCGGCGACGTCGTCCACCGTGCGCGCGAAGGCGTAGATCGCGGCGATAGCCTGCCGCTTCGCGCGCGGCAGCACCATGATCCCGTAGGCGAAGTTCTTCGCCTCGCGCCGCGTGATGCGGCCGACCTCTGCGTACGCCTCCTCGACGCTCATCGCACGAGGACGATTGCGGCCTCGCGCGCGAGGCGGGCACGCGACGGCCGCGGCCGGCCGCTGAAGATGTCCCAGCCGGCCGATTCGAGTGCGTCGAGCGCGGCCAGCCCACCGCGGGAGAAGAGCGCGACTGCCCGGCCGAGCCGCCCGCCGATCCGCTCGCGCAGGACCTCGCCTGCGGCGAGGAGGTCCACGGCGCGCTGCGCCTCGAACCGGAGCAGCCCGCGTAGCTCCTCCGTCGGCCGGTCGAGCGGCGGATCGCCGAAGGTGCGCCGGTCGTCGGCCGGCAGGTAGATGCGCCCGAGCTCGAGGTCGCGTGGCACGTCCTGCAGGAAGTTCACGAGCTGGAGGCCGGTGCAGACAGAGTCGCTCGCCCCGACGAGCTCGGGCTCGTCCAACTTGCGGAGGACGCCGAGCACGAGGCGCCCGCATGGATCGGCCGAGTGGACGCAATACTGCTTCAGGTCCGCCCAGGTCGCGTACTCGCTCACCCGCTGGTCCATGCGATTCGCCTCGATCAGCCGCAGGAACGGCTCGCGCGGCAGCTCGAACTCGCCAATCGTCGGCTGCACGTTCCTCAAGACCGGCCACGTCGCCTGGCCCGCGAAAGCTGCGTCGACCTCCCGCTCGAGCTCGTCGAGCGCCGCGAGCCGGTCGCCCTCGTAGGCGTCGCCGAGCTCGTCGACGAGCCGCGCGTAGCAATAGAGAGCGCGGATGTGCGGGCGCAGTGAGCGCGGGAAGAGAACCGAGCCGACGGGGAAGTTCTCGCCGGCGGCGCGGGCTGCGATCTCGGCGAGCTCCACGCGACCATTCTTGCTTGAATGGCGGCGCGGGCGGGCCGCCGCCGCGGACAAGTTGGGGGAGGAGGAGAAGATCTTGACCGACGCCGGAGCGTCCGGAGGACGCGAATCGGCGGTGACCGGAGTCGACCGCCGCGACGACGCTGTCGTCCTCTCGCTCGCGGGCGAGCTCGACCTCTACAACGCCGAGGAGGTGCGCGGCGCGCTGCTCGAGGCCTGCGCCGGCGAGCCGAAGGTGCTCGTCGTCGACCTCGAGGAGGTCACCTTCATCGACTCGACGGCGCTCGGCGTGCTGATCGAGGCACGTTCGCGGATGGCCGACCGCAGCGGCTTCCGCCTCGCCGCGCCCGGTCTCGAGACGCGCCGCGCCCTCGAGGTCTCGGGCCTCGACCGCCACTTCCTCGTCCACGACACGGTCGCGGAGGCGCTCGAAGCGGCTCGCTGACCCGAGTTACACGCCTCGACCGCCCGGACACGCCTTACCCATGGTGCGCGAACCGCTGCTGCCGCCCGAGTCGCTCGAGCGCTACGCCGACGCGATCGTGCGTGCGTCCCTCGGCATCGAGAAGGGCGACACGCTCGTCGTCCAGGGCCAGCCGGAGCATCGGGAGCTGCTCGTCGCCGTGGCCGAGTCGGCCTACCGCGCGGGCGCGCGCTTCGTCGACGTGGTCACCATCGACCCGCTCGTGATGCGCGCGCGGCTGTTGCACGGGAGCGACGACGCGCTCGGCGCGCTGTCGCCGTGGTCACGTCGGCAGCTGCGGGAGGCGTCACGCCCGCACGGCGCTCTCGCCCACATAGCCGGCGAGGGGGAGGTCGGTTACCTCGACGACGTGCCACCCGCGCGGATCGCCACCGACTACTCCCGGCGGGCCAAGCAGCTGGGCTTCCTGCGCCGCGCGCAGCTGAACATGCAGTCGCGCTGGATCATCGCGGGCTGGCCGACCAACCACTGGGCCGGCCAGGTCTACCCGGACTTCGAGCCGCTCGAGGCGAAGCGGCGCCTCGCCGCCGACCTGCTGCGCTTCTGCCGCCTTGCAGACGGCGACGGGAAGGGAACCACCGGCTGGCGCGAGCACCTGCGCACGCTCAGCCGCCGCTCGGCGCGGCTGACGAAGCTCGGCCTCGCGCGCCTCGAGCTGCGCGGGCCGGGCACGGAGCTCGATCTCGGCTTCGTCGAAGGCACGCGCTGGCTCGGTGGCTTCGAGACGCTCACCGACGGTCGGAAGCTCGCCTCGAACATGCCGACCGAGGAGGTCTTCACGAGCCCGGACCCGCGCCAGACGAGCGGGACGTTCCAGTGCACCTTCCCGCTCTCCTTCCGCGGCCGTCTGATCCACGGGCTCCGCGGGGAGTTCTCGAAAGGACGGCTCGTCCGGCTCGAGGCCGACTCCGACGACGACCGTGACTTCGTCGCCGGCTTCATCGACACCGACCGGATGGGGCGGCGGCTCGGCGAGGTTGCGCTCGTCGACGCCTCCTCGCGCATCGGTGAGACCGGCCGCATCTACTACAACACCCTGCTCGACGAGAACGCTGCGGCGCACATCGCATTCGGCAGCGGTTTCGGCGGCACGCGTTCGGAAACGCCGGCACGCGGGTTGAACCGCTCTACCATCCACCTCGACGTCATGATCGGCGGCCCGGAGCTCGAGGCGACCGGCTTCGACGCCCGCGGCCGGCGGATCCCGCTGATCCACGAGGGGGCCTGGCAGATCTGATCGGGAAGGCAGTAGCGATCGCGGTGCTCGCCGCCGTCCTCGCGACCGCGGCGGGCTGCGGCGGCGGCGGGTCGAATCCCCAGACGACGACGCGGACGGCGACCGCAAACGCCGAAGTGCACGCTCTCGGCAAAGCAGCGCCGCGCGATCCGGCGGGCGAAGCGGATGATCGTTCAGATGCACCGCCTCGAGCTGCCGCTGAAGACGGTGCACGAGGTGGGTCCGCGAAGGCTCGAGCAGGAGCTGAACCGCTTCCTGCTCACGATCGGCACCCTGCCGCCGGACGAGCGCGGGCTGCTCATCCGCCAGGCGAAGAGCGCGGTCGCGCTCTGCCAGGACTGCTTCGACGCGCTCGAATCGGCGGAGCCCGCCCTCGCCACGCGATTCGGCGGGCGGCCCTGCAAGTCCGGCTAGCGCGCTAGCCGTCGACGAACAAGCCGTTCAAGGGCCCCCAGAGCGCCTCGCTGCGGCGGGAGACGTGAGGCAGCAGCGTCAGCTTCCCGTCGGCCCAGCCGTCGCGTTTCCGCCGCTCGAGCCGCTCCTCGGCGAGGGGCTTCCACAGCTCGTCGAACACCCGCGCGGGGTCGCCGTCGATCTCCCCGCGCGGCCGCTCGAGATGCTCCTCCCAGAGCCTCAGCCGGACCTCCCGCACGAGCGCGGGATCGCGAACGACGACGTTGCACTCCGTGTCGTTGAAGAGCGAGTGCTCGTTGAGGTTCGCCGAGCCGACCGTGAGCCAGGCGTCGTCGACGATCGCCGCCTTCGAGTGGACGTAGACCGGGTTGCCGCCCGGACCGGGCTGGTAGAGCGTGCAGGCGAGGAAGCGGGTGGTGTCGTCGCACTCCTTGTCGGCGTTGATCAGGACCCCGACCTGCCCGCGACTGTCGTCGGCGCCGTTGTTCGGCTCCGACGGGAGCAGCGCGATCACCCGGAAGTCGTCGCACGGCGGCCGGCGCAGCTTCTCGGCGAGCACGAAGGTGACCTCCGGCGACCAGAGGAACTGGCTCTCGAGGTACACGAGCCGCTCCGCAGCCCGCAGCGCGCGGAGGTAGCTCTCGAGGATCGACCACTCGCCGTCCCGCAAGGGCTCGTACAGCCCCGCGGGCACCGTCCGCACGAACTGGGTCTCGATTCCACCCTCGACGGCCGGCGGCCCGCCGGGCTCCGGCAGCCCGTCGGGGCCGATCGCATGCCAGCGAGTGTGGAAGTGCCGCGCGACGTCGGCGACGACCGGACCCTCGAGCCGCAGCGCGGTGTCGTGCCAGCCGAGCCCTTCGCGGCGCGGGTGGTCGTTCGAGTCCAGCCGGTCACCGGCCAGGGCGGTCAGGTCGATCCCGCCCACGAACGCCGTCTCGTCGTCGACGACGACGAGCTTCTCGTGGTGGCAGTGGAACGGGCGCTCTCGCGCGTCGAGCGCCATCGAGATGCGCGTGCCGCCGGCGAGCTGCTCGCACGCCTGCCGCACCTCGCCGCGATCCGGGTGGAAGAGCGGCAGCGGCGCGCCCGCCCAGGCAAGAACACGCACGTCGACTCGCTCCGCCGTCTCGGCCAGCAGCTCGCGCAGCGTCGGCCCTTCTTCCTCGAGCCGGAAGGACGCGTCGAAGTGCCAGCCGGCGAGGTGGACGTGCGAGCGTGCCGAGCGGATCGCGTCCGCGATCCGCGGCAGCGCCTCGGCCCCGTCCAGGAACGGCTCGACGCGGCAACCCGAGCGCGGCGCGCACGACGCCGTGCCGGCCCAGCCGCCGTCGGACGGCGGGTCGATCGCCGCACCGCTGCCGTAGCGCCGCAGCCGCCGAGCGTGGTGGGCGCGGATGAGCCGCTCGATCGTCTCGCCGACGAGATCGTCCAGCCGGTTCAGTGGATATGGAGCCACGGCGCCGTCATGCCCCGCGCCGCGCGGAATGTCACCCGTCGAGCCCTACGGCGAGGAGTAGCCCGAGTAGCCGTAAGTGCCGCTGCCGCTGATGATCGAGCCTACGTTGAGGTCCGGCGTCGGGAAGTTCTCGACCGGCAGGCTCCCGACGGCCCCGCTCATGTAGGCGTGCCAGATCGCGGCGGGCAGCGTCCCGCCGGCGACCTGTCCGACGCCCTCGACGTTGTAGAGCGAGATCTCGCCCTTCGGGTAGCCGACCCAGACGCAGGTGGCGAGCTGGGGTACGTAGCCGCAGAACCAGGCGTCCTGGAAGTTCTCGGCGGTCCCGGTCTTGCCGGCCACCGGCCGAGCCCCGAGTGCGGCTGCTGTGCCCGGTGCCGTGCTGGACCACGCCCTGCAGGGCGTATGTGAGCTGGGCGGCGACGTTCGGGCTGAGGACTCGCCTCCCCTTCGTGCTCAGCCTGTCGATCACCTTCCCGTTCGGCCGCGCGGACCGTCTCGAACGCCTGCGGGGTGTGGTGGACGCCGCCGGAGGCGAAGGTCGCGTACACGTCGGTCATCTCGAGCGGCGTGAACCCGACCGAGCCGAGCGTGATCGCGCACGCCTGCCTGAAGTACGTGCTCCCGACCGGCTCGGTGATCCCGAGGTTGCGCGCCATCGCCTGACGTTCCTCACCCCGACCTTCGGCGATGAGCTGGGCGAAGATCGTGTTCACCGAGTTCGCCGTCGCGTCGAGAAGGTTCATCGTGCCTGCCGCCTCGTCGGCGAAGTTGTGGACGTCCCAGGGCCCGTTGTCCGTCGCGCACTCCGGTCCGTGATGATGTTGAGCTCGGGCGGGCCGTAGAACGGGAGGAGAGCGAGGCGCCCTCGCTCAGCGCCGTGGCGAGCGTGATCGGCTTGAAGGAGCTGCCCGTCGACCGGTGGGCCTGGGTCGCGAGGTTGAACTGCATCTTCTGCCCGCTCGGCAGGTAGTCGACCATCGCTTTCACGGCACCGGTCTTCGGGTCGATGGACACGATCGCCGCGGCAGGGTCGGTCGGGGTGTGCAGGACCGAGCTGACCGCGTGGAGCGCGAGCCCCTGCAGGCGCATGTTGAGCGTCGTCTTGACCTGTGAGACCGCCGAGCTCCACCTGCCGGTGGCCGAGGCGGCTCCCGAGCTGCTGCGTCGCCCAGCCGAAGAAGTTCGGCTGGTGCAGCTCCGAGTAGAGGTGACCGGGCCTGAGCTGGAGCTTCCTCCGCGTCGCCGACCGCAGCTCGGACTTGCTGATGTAGTGGTTCTTCCACATCGCGTGCAGCACCTCGTTCCGGCGGGCCAGCGCGGCGTGCGGATTCCTGAGCGGGTCGTACACCGTCGGCGCCTGGGGCAGGCCGGCGAGCAGCGCCGCCTGCACGAGCGTCAGCTTCGAGGCGGGCTTGGAGAAGTACGTCCGCGCCGCCGCCTGCGCGCCGTACGCGTGCCTGCCGTAGAAGACCTCGTTGAGGTAGTCGGTGAGGATCTGCTTGCGCGTGTTCTTCTCGAAGAACTTCGTGGCGAGGCAGGCCTCCTTGACCTTGCGCGACAGCGTCCGTTGCGGGTTGCCGATGTAGAGGTTGCGCACGAGCTCCTGGGTGATCGTCGACCCGCCCTGGACGATGTGGCCCTTCGAGAGGTTCTGGTAGAGCGCGCGGAGGATGCCCTGGTAGTCGAGAGCGCCGTGCTGCCAGAAGCGCGCGTCCTCGATCGCCACCGTGGCCTCGGGCAGCGACGGCGAGATCTTCGAGAGCGGCAGCTTGCTGCCGGTTCGTCGCCGACGGCACGACCCCGAGCCGCTGCATGTTGTCGGTGTAGAGGAACGAGTTCTCGCCGAGCGCGAGCGGGCGGAGGTCGGAAAGGTTGCACTGCGAGAGCAGAAGCTGCTGGCCCGTGAAGGCGACGGTGGCGAGCAGGAGCGCGACGATCGAGGCGAGGAGCAGCACGCCGACGAGCAGGATGCTGCGGCGCTTGCGGCTCCGGCGGCGCAGCCGGCCGTGCCGCGCCAGGAGCATGCGCTCGAACTCGAGGTCGACGCGCGACGGCTGTCGCCGCTGCGGCCCTCTCCCGTTCCCGTTACGACCGTTATCGCCTGCCACTCCTCGGACATTGTGCTGCATACGGCGGTCCGAGAAACCGAAAGCCGCCGCAGCGTTTGCGCGTCGAAGGCCTGGGCACCCTCTCGGCCGTGATCGAGTTTCCCCTCTACTCGTCCGCCAGGACCCTCCACGACCTCTCTTACTCCACCGGATTCGTCGTCGCCCGGAACGTCGCGATCTTCTTCCCCGTCGTCTTCTGGCTCGGTCTCGCCTTGTGGGTGAACAGGGACGCCCGGCGCCGCATCGGCGACCCGATCCCGCTCGAGCCGCTCTGGCAGGTCTGTCCGTATTGCGCGTCCGCGATCGCGCCGTCCCAGGCGGATCTCGACGCAGCGCTGACGGCGGAGACGCAGACGATCACGCTGGTCGACGACATCCCGCTCGTGCCGCAGCCCGAGACCGCGCGCCGCGGAGGCCTAGCCTCGCGCTCCGCTCGGCCGGGTCAAGCCCTCGAAGCCGACGCGGGGACTCGAACCTCGGACCATCGTCTGTCACAATTTCGGCGTAATGCAGTCGTCTTGGAGTCGGATCGTCATCGTCGCGGCAGCCGCTGCGGTAGCCGCCACGGCGACCGCGTACACGGCACGCGCGAGCGCCACTCGGGCGCGCGCAGGCGCGCAAGTTGTGGACAAGACCTATTCGTGCCGCGTATGGCGTCAGATCCCTTCTACTTCGGGACGCAGGTTCGGCTCCCACCCACGGCGTCCGGGGGAGCGGAGCCCGGGCTCGCGAGCGTGACCACGGCGAACGACCACGCCTATCAGGTCGTGTTCAAGGATGTGAAGAACAGCCTGAAGGTCGACAAGTCGGTCTGCCGTCCGTCTTCACGCCGGGTCGCGCTCAAGCCGGCCGGGCTCGCCCTCTCTCAGACGGTGACGACCCACTTCATGGGGCACCTCAATGGCAAGTGCCCGACGCGTGTCGAGCGCGTGCTCGTCCACTTCCGGATCACGATGACTGGGGGCACACCGCAGCGGGCGCTGTTCGCCGTCCGCAAGGGCGATGCGAGAGGTCGGCCGCTCGCCTTCTTCAAGTGGAGCCCGGACAAGATCACGGGCTACCTGGCCAAGAGCTGCACCACGTACTGAAGAAGCCGACGGGGAGACTCGAACTCCCGACCCCATCATTACGAGTGATGTGCTCTACCAGCTGAGCTACGTCGGCGGGGAGCCCAGTCTAGCCCGGTCCCGGTGCGCCTCCAGGCGTCGTTAGCCGATGCTCAGCGGCGGGCTCCGCCGGCGTGTGACGTCGCTTGGGTTGACGCGGCTGACGAGCCGCACGTCGACGCGGTACTCGCCGCGATGCAGCGTCCGCTTGGGCAGCGTGATCGTCTTCGCCGCAGCGCCGTTGAGCGTGCCGCGGCTCGCGACGACCGGCTTGCCGTTGGCGCGGTCGAGCGTGATGAGGTAGAGGCAGTCGCGGTCGCAACCGAGGCGGACCGACGCAGCGGACGAGCTCGAGAGCTGCTCCGGAAACGTGAGGGTGGTCGGCGTGACACGGGCCGCGAGTCCTGGACAGACCACGGCTCCGCGCTCGGCCGCACGGATCGCGTGCTTGACGGCACCCGCCGACGGCTTGGGGTCGCCGCTTGCGTAGTAGAGCCCGGTCGCGGGCTCGGGCGTGGCGCCTTCATCCACGAGCCGGTCGAGGAGCACCCCACTGACGCCTGGCATGCAGGACGCTGCCTCGACCGCCGCCGCATAGCTCGACGCCTGCGTCGCCGGGTCGACCGCTCCCTCCTGCGGCGGCGACCCGCCGGTGTATGCGCCCAGCTCGGCGGACGGCACGGTCGTCGACGTGGGGAGTGCGTCGAGCAGGACGGGTGGCGCCTTTCCCAGCCCTTTCGCGAGCGCCGACTCCAGGCTTCCGACCTCGCCGACGGACCAGGTCCCGGCGCCCGGGACGGGTGCCGGGAGGAAGGAGACGAGGTCGGGCTGAGCGCCGTCCTGTGCGAGCTCGCGCGCGAGCGCGATCGTCGTGAGCTGCGGCTTCTCTGTCGAGCCGTCGAGACGCGGCCCGACCGCGACGTCCGTCCTCACCGACCTGACGCCCGTCCGAGCGGCGGCGAGGGCATCGGCATAGGGTGCCGCGATCGAGCGCGTCGGAGCGGGTGCGAGGACGAGGGCGCGCAGCGCCGGTGTCTGCCGGGCGAGCGAAGCTGCATAGTCCGACAGCGCCGTGCGCCCCGCATTGCCCGTGGGCAGCTCGGCGGCGCCGAGGTCGACCACGAGCCCGACCCCTGACGGCACGCCCTGGAGCGACTCGACGGCCGCCGGGTCCGGCGCCTTCTGGCCGGGCTGCCACGCGACTGTCATGCGGACGAGGCCCAATCCCAACGGGCCCGCCAGAGCCCCTTGGCGGGAGTCGTCGATTCCGGCACCGGCCACAAACGGCGACGTGTCGGCCGTGCCGCCGGCTCCCGAGCGCCGGGCAGCCCTGCTCGACGGATGTGCCAACTTCGGGGCGTGGACAGTCGGTAGAGCAGCGAACGAGGCGCGGTTACCTGCGTAGTCGACGGCCGTCACGGTGACCCGGTAGAAGCCGTCGCGCTTCGGTTCGCGCCAGCGGAACATATGCCAGCCGCCGTCGAGGCTCAGCCGGATGGAGCGTCCGGTCGGGGTCCGAGCGCTCACCGACGCCGGCTTGGAGAGCCAGAAGCGCAGCACGCCGGCGGGCGCGTTCGCAAGCTTGAAGGCCGGCGGCTGCCGCAGATAGGTCGCAAAGCGGTCGGCGGCCCGCGCAAAGCGCGGGTCGGCCGGCGCCAGCTTGTGCAGGAGCTGGATTACGAACTTCTGGTAGGAGAGCGGCGACGGGTTCCCGGCGAGGGAGTAGTCCGTCCAGTAGCCGGTGTCGAAGCGCGACAGGGTCGCCGCCGCCGCTTGCTCCATGCGCGAAGCGAGCGTCGTCGCCGCAGCGTCGCTTGTCGCCGCCGCGTAGCTCTCGAGCGAGACCACGGACTGCAACTGCGCGTTCAGGACCGGGTTCCTGCTGAAGGAATAGAGCCGGATCCAGGGGCCGGCGGCGACGTTGGTCGTCAGGCGCGGGACGGCCCGAAACGCGCGCGTGGCTTCGTCCAACAGGGCGGCCGACTCGTCGCTCACCAGTGACGCGGCGCGCGCGAACGCCTGCGCGCCAACGGCCTGCGCCATCCCGGACACCCAGGGCGGCCGGCCCCCGAACGGGAAGTAGTACTCCCAGCCGACTCCGCCCCCGCGCCGGGGGACCGCGCGGGCGGCGAGCGCATCAGCCAACCGCTTCGCGCCGTCCACGTCCTTGGCAGTGACGCGCGCATTGAGGGCGGAGACGTCGGCAAGCGGATGGAATTCGAAGCACCTGCCCGAGAAGTAGCGGTAGACGATCCCATCCGGACCGGTGATGTCAGTTCCGGGTCGGGGCGCACGGTGGTGCGCGAAGTAGTCGTCGTTGGCCGCCAGTTGCCCGAACACGGCCAGCGCGCGTGGCCTCGTCAGATTCTTTCCCAGCGCCCCGACCTGCTCGAGCGCGACCTCCACGTGGACCCGCCGCCCTGCCGGCAGCGCCCGCGCGAGGTGCACCGCTCGTGCGATCTCGTGTCGGTCCGTCACGGCAGCGGCCCGGCTCAACCGGCCCGACTTGACCGCGTGCTTCACCGCAGCCAGCGCTGCACGCTCGCCGGGAACGGGCTTGGACGCCCCGGCAGCACCCGTCACGACGAGAAGCGCTGCGGCGGCGAACAAGAGCCCGGTGAGAGCCCTCACACTCACCACGCAAACCGATTCTGCCGTACCTGCGCCGCACCTGCGGTTCTCCGGGCCGCGGTTTACCGGCACGTGACAGTCAGGACTCGATCGTTACGAGCGTCCCGATGGGCGTGTAGGGCCAGACCTCGGCGGCCGCCGCGTCCGGCAGCTCGACGCAGCCGAGGCTCTGCGGGGTCCCGAACGAGGCGCGCGGGAACGCGTGGAGCGCGTCGCCGCCGTGGAAGTAGCTGATCCAGCGGATTCCCGGATCGTGGTAGTGCGTGCCGTCGGGATTGGTACCGCTCATCGTCCCGACCGAGATGTGCTCGAACACCGGCCACGTCCCCTGCGCCGTCGGCGCCGACGCGATGCCGGTGTTGCCGGGCGAGGTGAGGATCACGCGGCCGTTGTGCCAGAGGCTGAGCGACTGCGGGATCGACTCGTGGACGAAGACGTAGTTGTAGCCGGCATCGGACCGTCGGCCGGCGAGGTCGTCGTGCAGCAGTGCTCTCCAGACCTGCGGGCCGGCCACTCCGTCGGTGGCCATGCCGTGCACGTTTTCGAAGCGCATCACCGCGCCCTGGGTCACGACGTTCCAGCTACCAGGACGCCAGAGGGTGCGCAGCGAGAGCGGCGTCCCCGGGTAGCGCCACGAGAAGGTGCCGCGCGGCGCCGAGAGAGCGGCGGCCACCTCGGCGGCGGGCGTCGAAGGCGAGCTGGCATCGGCATCCGCCACCTGACCGGGAGATAGCCGAGCCGGGCGAGGAGCTCCTGCAGCCGCAGCGTCGAGCCTCCCGCCACCTTCCAGGCGAGTGACCCCCCGGGAACCCGCACGCGCACGATGCCGCCGAGACCGAAGCCGAGCCCCGTGGGTCGGAAGGTGAGCCTGTGGGAGTCCACCTGCTGCCAGTGGCCGGGCATGGCGGGCTCGAATCGCGGCAGCCGAGAGCCGAGCACGGAGGCGACCGGCCGGGCGAACGTCAGCGTCAGCGGAGCGAGAGGAGCTGACGCGGCTACCGGCGGCCGGCTCGGCGACGACGCTCGTCCGGGAGCCGGGGACGAACCACGAGACGTGCGCGGGCTTCGAGAGCCGCTCCCAGGGCCGAACCGCGGCCGCCACCGTCGTCGTTCCCGCAGTCGCGCGGCCCGAGGCGCGGACGCCGAGAGGCACGACGCTCCGGGCGCCTTCCAGTCTCTGCAGCCGTCCGCCCCCGATCGCGACCCGGCTCACCGGCTCGGCGAAGCTGACCGTCACGGGGGTGCCGCGTTTCGGCCTCAGCAGCGTCGAGCGAATGTGTGCCGCCGGCGTGACGACCGTCATCGTCCGCTTCTCCTGCCCGCCGACGAGCCAGGAGACCCAGCTCGGCCGGCGGACCTTGACCGTGACGGTCAGGCGCTCACCGGGAGTGAGCCGAACGCGCGGCCAGACGGTGCCGCCGCGCAACTCGACCGGCACCGGCTTTCCGTCGGGGCCTCTCACCGACACCCGCTCGATGTGCCCCGAGAACCCGGGCAATGAGATGCCCGCGAGACCGCTGGTCGACGCGGCGACGCCGACGCCCGGCCAGGCCAACAGCGCCGCGACTGCGGCTATCGCGACGACGAGTCCGAGACAGGCCACCGTCAGAAACCACCTGCGCAACACGACCATTTCAGTATGGCCTACGCTCAGGCGGATGGCAGATCCCGACGGCGGCAGAGGGATCCCGCGCGAGCTCTCACGCGGCGAGATCGAGGAGTTTCTGCGCGCCCAGCGGATCGCACGGCTCGGCTGTCACGCCGACGGAATCACGTACGTCGTGCCGCTCATCTACGCCTACGACGACGGCGCGGTGGTCGCGGTGACGACCGAGGGCCGCAAGACCGCCATGCTGCGCGAGAACCCGCGTGTCTGCGTCGAGGTGGACGAGTACGACGCCGACGGGAAGGGAAGCTGGCGGAGCGTGATCGCCCACGGCACCTACGAGGAGCTCGGCGGCGACGCGATCGAGCCCGCGCTCGCCCTCATGCGCGAGCGCTTCGCACGCACCGCGGGCCGCGTTGCCGAGCCGCGGCCGCTCGGCCCGAACGTCGTCGTCCTCCGCATCGGTCTCGACGAAGTCTCGGGCCGCGCCGTCGAACGCTGAATTTTTCCTGCATAAGCAGGGAATGAGACTTTGTACGGAAATAGAAAAACACCTCGTTTGGGAATGGACTTCGGTGCAACGCCGTTCTATAACTCGTACGGGTGGCGACGCCGCACTAGTTAGCCGAGTATCACGCCGCCCGGGGCGCCGGAATCCGGCAGCCCCTTACGACCGAAAGGAACAACACTGAGCGACACGATTCATCTGCACGACCTCTCGCCTGTCGAGCGCCTGCTCGAGGAGGCCGCCGAGCGCGGTTTCGTCGAGGAGAAGGACATTCAGGCTCTCGCCGACGAACACGAACTGACCGACGACGACGTCACCGGTCTCCGCGCCGCGCTCGAAGAGCGCGACGTCGTCGTGCGCGAGGAGACGCCGGAGGAGACGCGCCCGGTCGCAGCCGCACCGGTCACGGGCACGCTCGACCCGCTGCAGCTCTTCATGGACGCAGCGGGCCGTCACAAGCTGCTCACGGCCGCGGACGAGGTTGCGCTCGCGAAGCGCATCGAGCGCGGCGACCTCGCAGCGAAGGAGAAGATGATCAACTCCAACCTGCGCCTGGTCGTCTCGATCGCGAAGCGCTACCAGGGCCACGACGTGCCTCTCCTCGACCTGATCCAGGAGGGCGTCATCGGCCTCAACCGCGCAGCGGAGAAGTTCGACTGGCGCAAGGGCTACAAGTTCTCGACCTACGCGACCTGGTGGATCCGTCAGGCCTGCCAGCGCGCGGTCGCGAACCAGTCGAAGACGATCCGCATCCCGGTGCACGTCCAGGAGCGCCGCATCAAGCTCAACCGCGCCTCGGCCGAGCTGCAGGCCAAGCTGGGCCGGGAGGCGACGGCGGAGGAGCTCGCCCAGGCGACGCGGCTCAAGCTCGAGCACGTCGTCGAGGCACTCGACGCGGTCGACTCGGTCTCCCTGAACCAGGGACTCGGCTCGGACGGCGACTCGGAGCTCGGCGACCTGTTCGCCGACGAGTCGACGGCCGATCCCGCCGACGAGGCGGTCGAGTCGGTCCGCCGGCAGCGCGTCCAGCGCGCGGTCGCGGACCTGCCCGAGCGGCAGCGGCGCATCATCGAGCTTCGCTTCGGCTTCGAATCCGAGCCCGCCTCGCTCGAGACGATCGGCAAGGAGCTCGGCCTGACGCGGGAGCGCGTCCGGCAGCTCGAGAGCGATGCCCTCGCGCGGCTCCAGCTCGCGCTCGGCGACGAGCTCGTCTTCGCCGCCTAGGGCTTGGCAGAACAGCAGAGAGGTCAGAGACATCGCGAAGGGCCGGGAGCGATCCCGGCCCTTCGTCTCTATGTGACTGCGGCGGTTGCTCCGAGCTCCGCGCGTAGGCGGATCAGCAGCGCCTCGAGCGCGAGCGGCGTCGAGACCTGGAGCTCCTCGGCCTCCCGCCAGGCCGCACGCACGAGCTCACAGGCTTCCTCGGCGGCGTGCATCCGCTCGAGGGTGGCGTCCGTCCGCAACTCGTCGAGTCGGTCGACGTGGACCGCCGCCGCCTCGGCGCCCGCGGCTACCACGACGAGGTCGCGGTACCAGGACTCGAGCTCCTCGAGCAGTGCGAGCAGCTCCTCCCGCTCGGCGCCGCGCTGGGCGCGCCGGATGCGCTGCTCCGCCTCCCTCCCGGTCAGCTCGAGGGACTCCACCTGCACCTCGGCGGCCGACTTCGCCTCCGCCCCGCGCTCGGCGATGCCGGCGAGCAGCGCCTCGGCGCCGTCGGCCGGCTCGAACGCGGGGTCCGCGTAGACCGCCCGCGCCACGCCGATCAGAGCCTCGCGCCGTTGGGCCGCGGCCGGGTCGAGCAGCTGGAGCGCGCGGCCGAGGCGTCCGCCGGCGACACGGGCGAGCGTCGTCAGCTCCTCCTCGCCGAGCTCTGGCGCGTGCTCGCGGATCGCCTGCCGCACCGCGGGCTCCGAGAGACGCCGGAACGGAACGAGCTGGCAGCGGGAGCGAATCGTCTCGGGCAGCGGGCCGAGCCGCTCGGCGACGAGGACGACGACGGCGTACGGCGGCGGCTCCTCGAGGTCTTTGAGGAGCGCGTCCGCGGCGTCCTCGTTCAGCGAGTCGGCGCCGAACACGAGGTAGACGCGCCGCTCGCCCTCGAACGGGCGCATGTGCAGGTCGCGGCGCAGCTCGCGGACGTCGTCGATCCGGATCTGCTCGCCGAGCGGCTCGAGGAGGTAGAGGTCGGGATGACTGCCGCGCTCGACCCGCGCGTGGTCGCCGAGCAGCTCCGCCGCGAAGCGCCGCGCGAGCTCCCGCTTGCCGACGCCGGCCGGGCCGTGGAAGAGATAGGCGTGCGCCGGCCCCTCTTGCAGCGCCGCCGCGAGCAGGCGCTTCGCCTCGTGCTGCTCAGGAACGGTCTCGAAGCCGCTCACGTACCTCCCTCGCAATCGCCTCGGGCTCTCCGGTCGCGTCGATGGTGACGATTCTCTCCGGGAAGCGCTCGGCCAGCTCGCGGTAGGCGGCGTCGACCTTCGACTGGAGCTCCGTTCCCTCCCGTTCCAGCCGGTCGGGCTCGACGTGGCGGCCGGTCGCCACGCCGGGGTCGATGAGGAGGAGAAAGGTCACGTCGGGAAGCAGCCCGCCCGTCACATCGAGGTTGAGCTGCAGCACGGCGTCGACTCCGAGCCCACGCGCGAGCCCCTGGTAGGCGAGCGAGGAGTCGACGTAGCGGTCGCAGACGACGTCCGCGCCGCGCTCGAGCGCAGGGCGGATCACCTCCTCCACGTGCTCGGCGCGCGACGCGGCGAAGAGCGCCGCTTCGGCCCACGCCCCCATCGCCGGGCCGTTGAGGACGAGCGTGCGCACGGCCTCGCCGAGCTCCGTGCCGCCCGGCTCGCGCGTGAGGACGACGTCCCGCCCTTCGCCGGCCAGCGCCGCGCGCAGGAGCTCCGCCTGCGTCGACTTCCCCGAGCCGTCGGCTCCCTCGAAGGTCACGAACACCGCGGCGGCAACGATACGGCTCCGGCAGGAGGAGCGGCCGCCCGCAAGGCGAACCGTGACGGTCCGTGGAGCACGCCCACCCACTCGACCGCCCCTTCCCCTGGCGCACGCTCGCGCTCGCCGCGAGCGTCCTCGCGCTCGGGGCAGGAAGCGTCGTCGCCCTGGTCGACCGGCCGGCAGCGACCGGCGCGGAGCCAGGTTCCCGTCAGGCCCGGCAGGCGCCGGCACTCCCCCCGCTGCGACCGCGCTCCCGGATCTCGGTTCTCGTCCTCAACGGCAACGGGGTCTCGGGCGCGGCAGGCACCACGGCGACGGCCATCCTCGCCCGCGGCTACCGCCACGCCATCCCGTCCGACGCGCCGCAGCTCGACTACGCGCGTTCGGTCGTCCTGTTCAGGTCGGGCTGGCAACGAGAGGCTGGGCGCCTCGCAAAGGACGCCGGGATCCGGGCTGTCGCGACGCTGGACGGCCGGGTCGCACCCGCGTACGCGCACGTTCCCCTTATCCTGATCCTCGGCGCCAACTAGCCCGAAAACCCCCTTTTCGGTTCCGTCCGATGCGGGGTCTACGGTCCCGTTCCCCGTCGGAGGATTCGCGTGCCCGGCGGTGCGGTCGAGAGGCAGTCGGCGACTACAGTTCGGGAGGGGAAGATGGCAAGCGTCGAGCAGATTCAGGGCAGCGAAACGGCGGCCGAAGAGGTCGTGAACACGGTCGTCGAGGAGGGCGCCCGGCTCGGCGTGAAGCGCTTCTTCACGATCCCCGGCCGCGATCCGTTCGACGAGATCGAGTGGGAGACGCGCGACGCGATCATCCCCGGCCGCGACGGCCCTGCGTTCGAGCAGCGCGGCGTCGAGTTCCCGAAGTTCTGGTCGCAGACCGCGACGAACATCGTCGCGCAGAAGTACTTCCGCGGCCGCCTCTCCTCGCCGGAGCGCGAGGCGAGCGTGAAGCAGATGGTCGGCCGCGTCGTCGACACCGTCGTCGCCTGGGGCAAGGAGGGCGGCTACTTCGCCGACACGGACGAGGCCGAGAGCTTCGAGGCCGAGCTGAAGGCGATCCTCGTCAACCAGTACGCCTCCTTCAACAGCCCGGTCTGGTTCAACGTCGGCTTCGAGGCGACTCCGCAGTGCTCGGCCTGCTTCATCCTCTCGATCGACGACTCGATGGAGTCGATCCTCGACTGGATCCGGCGCGAGGGCGTCATCTTCCGCGGCGGCTCGGGCTCGGGCGTCAATCTCTCTCGACTCCGCTCGTCGAAGGAGCAGCTCTCCAAGGGCGGCTACGCCTCAGGGCCTGTCTCCTTCATGCGCGGCGCCGACGCGTCCGCCGGCACGATCAAGTCCGGCGGCAAGACCCGGCGCGCGGCGAAGATGGTCGTCCTCGACGTCGACCATCCCGACGTCGAGGAGTTCATCTGGTGCAAGGCCAAGGAGGAGCGCAAGGCGCGCGTCCTCGAGCAGGCCGGCTACGACATGTCGCTCGACTCGGCCGACTGGGCCTCGATCCAGTACCAGAACGCGAACAACTCCGTCCGCGTCAGCGACGCCTTCATGGAGGCAGCGACGAAGGGCGAGGAGTTCAACCTCACCGGACGCACCGACGGCACCGTCCTCGAGACGAAGGACGCGCGCGACCTGTTGCACCAGATCGCGGAGGCGGCCTGGGAGTGCGCCGATCCGGGCGTCCAGTACGACACGACGATCAACTCGTGGCACACGCTCCCGAACACGAGCCGGATCAACGCGTCGAACCCGTGCTCGGAGTACATGTCGATCGACGACTCGGCCTGCAACCTCGCCTCGCTCAACATGATGAAGTTCCGGCGGGAGGACGGCGAGCTCGACGTCGAGGCGTTCGAGCACGCGGTCGACGTCGTCTTCCTCGCGCAGGAGATCCTCGTCGGCTACTCGTCCTATCCGACGCCGGAGATCGGGCGGAACGCGAAGCGGTTCCGCCAGCTCGGGCTCGGCTACGCGAACCTCGGCGCCCTGCTGATGGCGCGCGGGCTGCCGTACGACTCCGACGAGGGACGCGCGTACGCGGCGGCGATCACCGGCCTCATGACGGGTCGCGCCTACCGCAAGTCGGCGGAGATCGCCGCGCGGATGGGTTCGTTCGACGGCTACCAGGCCAACCGGGCGCCGATGATCGGCGTGATCGCCAAGCACCGGGCGGCGGTCGGCAACATCGAGCACGCCGACTCCGTCCCGGCCGACCTGCTCGGCCATTGCCGCAAGGCGTGGGACGACGCGCTCGACCTCGGCGAGATCCACGGCTACCGGAACGCGCAGGCGACCGTCCTCGCGCCGACCGGGACGATCAGCTTCATGATGGATTGCGACACGACCGGCGTGGAGCCGGACTTCTCGCTCGTCAAGTCGAAGAAGCTCGTCGGCGGCGGCGAGATCACGATCGTCAACAAGACCGTGCCGATGGCGCTCGAGCGACTCGGCTACGCGCCGGCGGAGATCGACGAGATCGATGCGTTCATCGACGAGCGAAACTCGATCGTCGGCGCACCGAAGGTGAAGACCGAGCACTACCCGATCTTCGACTGCGCGGTCGGCGAGCGCGCCATCCACTACCTCGGCCACGTGAAGATGATGGGTGCCGTCCAGCCATTCATCTCCGGCGCGATCTCGAAGACGGTGAACATGCCGGAGGAGGCCACGGTCGAGGACGTGATGGACCTCTACGTCGACGCGTGGAAGCTCGGCGTCAAGGCGATCGCGATCTACCGCGACAACTGCAAGGTCGCGCAGCCGCTCTCGAGCTCCGGCGAGGATTCGCGTGCCCGGCGGTGCGGTCGAGAGGCAGTCGGCGACTACAGTTCGGGAGGGGAAGATGGCAAGCGTCGAGCAGATTCAGGGCAGCGAAACGGCGGCCGAAGAGGTCGTGAACACGGTCGTCGAGGAGGGCGCCCGGCTCGGCGTGAAGCGCTTCTTCACGATCCCCGGCCGCGATCCGTTCGACGAGATCGAGTGGGAGACGCGCGACGCGATCATCCCCGGCCGCGACGGCCCTGCTTTCGAGCAGCGCGGCGTCGAGTTCCCGAAGTTCTGGTCGCAGACCGCGACGAACATCGTCGCGCAGAAGTACTTCCGCGGCCGCCTCTCCTTGCCGCAGCGCGAGTCGAGCGTCAAGCAGATGATCGGCCGCGTCGTCGACACTGCCGTCGACTGGGGCAAGGAGGGCGGCTACTTCGCCGACACCGACGAGGCCGAGACGTTCGAGGCCGAGCTCCAGGCGATCCTCGTCAACCAGTACGCCTCGTTCAACAGCCCGTCTGGTTCAACGTCGGCTTCGAGGCCTCGCCCCATGCTCGGCCTGCTTCATCCTCTCGATTGAGGACTCGATGGAATCGATCCTCGACTGGATCCGCCGCGAGGGCGTCATCTTCCGCGGCGGCTCCGGCTCGGGCGTCAACCTCTCCCGCCTGCGCTCGTCGAAGGAGCAGCTCTCGAAGGGCGGCGACGCCTCCGGGCCGGTCTCGTTCATGCGCGGCGCCGACGCGTCCGCCGGCACGATCAAGTCGGGCGGCAAGACGCGGCGCGCGGCGAAAATGGTCGTCCTCGACGTCGACCACCCCGACGTCGAGGAGTTCATCTGGTGCAAGGCCAAGGAGGAGCGCAAGGCGCGCGTCCTCGAGCCGGCCGGCTACGACATGTCGCTCGACTCGCCGACTGGGCCTCGATCCAGTACCAGAACGCGAACAACTCCGTCCGTGTCAGCGACGCGTTCATGGAGGCGGCGGCGAAGGGCGACGAGTTCAACCTCACCGCCCGCACCGACGGCACCGTCCTCGAGACGAAGGACGCACGCGACCTGCTGCGCCAGATCGCGGAGGCGGCGTGGGAATGCGCCGACCCGGGCGTCCAGTACGACACGACGATCAACTCGTGGCACACGCTCCCGAACACGGGCCGGATCAACGCCTCGAACCCCTGCTCGGAGTACATGTCGATCGACGACTCGGCGTGCAACCTCGCCTCGCTCAACCTGATGAAGTTCCGGCGGGAGGACGGCGAACTCGATGTCGAGGCGTTCGAGCACGCGGTCGACGTCGTCTTCCTCGCGCAGGAGATCCTCGTCGGCTACTCGTCCTATCCGACGCCCGAGATCGGGCGGAACGCGAAGCGGTTCCGCCAGCTCGGGCTCGGCTACGCGAACCTCGGCGCGCTCCTGATGGCGCGCGGGCTCCCGTACGACTCCGACGAGGGCCGCGCGTACGCCGCGGCCATCACCGGCCTCATGACCGGCCGCGCCTATCGCAAGTCGGCGGAGATCGCCGCTCGGATGGGGGCGTTCGACGGCTACCAGGTCAACCGGGCGCCGATGATCGGCGTGATCGCTAAGCACCGCGCAGCCGTCGGCAACATCGAGCACGCCGACTCCGTGCCGGCCGACCTGCTCGGCTGCTGCCGCAAGGCGTGGGACGACGCGCTCGACCTCGGCGAGATCCACGGCTACCGGAACGCGCAGGCGACCGTGCTCGCGCCGACCGGGACGATCAGCTTCATGATGGATTGCGACACGACGGGCGTCGAGCCCGACTTCTCGCTCGTCAAGTCGAAGAAGCTCGTCGGCGGCGGCGAGATCACGATCGTCAACAAGACCGTCCCGATGGCGCTCGAGCGGATGGGATACGCGCCCCGCGAGGTCGAGGAGGCTGTCGCCTTCGTCGACGAGCGGAACGGCATGGTCGGCGCCCCGTACGTGAAGACCGAGCACTACCCGGTCTTCGACTGTGCCGTGGGCGAGCGCGCGATCCATTACCTCGGTCACGTCCGGATGATGCGCGCCGTCCAGCCGTTCATCTCCGGCGCAATCTCGAAGACGGTGAACATGCCGGAAGAGGCCACGGTCGAGGACGTGATGGCCCTCTACGTCGACGCGTGGAAGCTCGGCGTCAAGGCGATCGCGATCTACCGCGACAACTGCAAGGTCGCGCAGCCGCTCTCGAGCT
>CAVXXZ010000015.1:0-131462 GCA_963765795.1 uncultured Actinomycetes bacterium | reverse complement strand
GCCGTCGAAGAAAAGGCGTCCCTCGGTGATCTCGTAGGCCGGGTGGCCCATCAGCGCGTAGGCGAGGGTCGATTTGCCGGAGCCGTTCGGCCCCATGACCGCGTGCACCTCGTTCAGGTCGACCTCGAGATCGACGCCCTTGACGATCTCGGTGCCGTCCTCGAGCGCGACGTGCAGGTTCTCCAACTTCAGCAATGCCATGAGTTCAGCGTAGCGAGACGCCCGGTGACGTGGGTCCAGTCCTCGCAAACGCTGAGCGAAACGCGCTACTCTCGTAGAACTCATGGGGTACTTCCAGACTCCCTGGCACATTGTCCTGCTTCTCTTGATCGCGCTGCTCCTCTTCGGCGGCAAGCGGCTGCCGGAGATCGGCAAGTCGCTCGGACACGGGATGCGCGAGTTCAAGGACGCCGTAACGGGCAACTCCTCGGACGACGACGTCGCGCAGCCGGAACTTCCGCCCGCCGAGCCGACGGAGACGACGGCAACGGCGACGACGGCAACGCCGCCGGCCGAGCGCGAGACCGTCTAGCAAGGACATGGCGAGGCTTCCGCGCCGTCTCGGCCACGCCGAGGAGGCGACACTCGGCGAGCACCTCGAGGAGCTGCGCGGCCGGCTCTTCGTCATGCTCGGCGCGATCGCCGTCGGGTCGATCTTCGCCTACTTCTTCCACACGCACCTTCTTGACTGGCTGAACCGCCCGCTGCCGGCCGACCACAAGCCGCCCGTGACGCTCGGAGTGACGGAGCCGTTCACGATCACCATCATGGTCAGCATCTACGCCGGCTTCGTGCTGGCGTTGCCGATCGTCCTCTGGCAGCTCTGGCTCTTCTTCGCGCCGGCCTTTGACCCCTCGGCGGAACGCAAGGTGCTCGTCCTCTCCGCCTGCGCCGTCTTCCTCGCGGCGGCAGGCGTGGCTTTCGGCTACTGGGTCCTCCTGCCGCGCGCCGTTCACTTCCTCACGAACTACGACGACGCGCAGTTCCACCAGCTGATTCGCGCGTCCTCGTACTACAGCTTCGTCGTGACCGTGCTCGTCGGAGTGGTGCTCGTCTTCCAGACGCCGCTCGTCGTGAGCGGGCTCGTCTCTCTGGGCGTTCTCAGCTCGAGGACCCTGCGCAAGCATCGGCGGATGGGCTACCTGATCACGGCGGCGATAGCGCTAGCGCTGCCCGGCCCGGATCCCGTCACGACGTTCCTCGAGCTTCTGCCGATGTGGATCCTCTTCGAGGCTTCGATCTGGCTCGCGGTTCTCGTCGAGCGGCGCCAGGCGAGAGGCGCGCCTGCCTCGGCTACCCTGGGCGGCTGATGGCCAGGGCAGCGGTCAAGGCGAAGCAGCAGGCGAAGGCGAAGGCCGCCCAGCCGGCGAAGACGCGCGCGCGCGGACGGCGGCGGCACAGCGGCGGCGGCAATCCGAACCAGGATCTCTTCTTCGTCCGGATGCGGCGCCATCAGAAGTGGGTGTACGCCGCTGCTCGCGGTCGTCTTCGTGTTCAGCTTCGTCCTCGTGGGAGTCGGTTCCGGCAACGGCGGCGGGCTGAGTCCAGCTCTACACCGGCCTCTTCGGCGGCAGCGGCGGCAGCTCCATCTCGAAGGCTCAGGACGAGATCAAGAAGGATCCCGTGAAGGGCTACCAGGACCTCGCCCTCGCGTACGAGCAGAAGGGCGACCTCAAGAACGCGACCGAAGCGCTCAAGAGCTATCTCGTGATCAAGAAGAAGGACGCGGCCACGTGGGCAACGCTCGCCGGCCTCGAGATGTCGCAGGGGAACACAGTTCGCGACGCAGTACCAGAACGCACAGCAGGCAGCGCAGACCGCGGATCCGAGCGCGCCGTTCCTGCCCGGCGGCATCCTCGGCTCGGCGGTGGGCCAGAACCCGACCTACCAGGGGGCCTCGCAGGACGCGTCCGCCCGGACGTCGCTGCTCTATCAGAAGGCAACGGGCGCGTACGGGGACGCCGTCACCCACTACCAGACGGCGTCGAAGATCCGTCCCAGGAACACGTCCTACCTGCAGCAGCTCGCGACGGCAGCGCAAAACGCCGGCAACATCAAGGTCACCATCAACGCGTGGAAGCGCTACCTGCGGGTCGATCCGAACGCTCCGCAGAAGAAGCAGATCGAGCAGCAGATCAAGGCGCTCCAGCAGCAGAGCACCCCGACGGTCCAGTCGGGCAGCGGCGGCTAGCCGGTAGAAGATTGCGGCTTCGGCCGCGCGGATAGACTCACCTCGAGCGGCCCGCCGGGCCGGCGACCGACTTCGGGGGATCTAGCGCATGAACTTCGACATCAAGACCGAGCAGCTCAGCGGCGACGCGTATGTGATCTCACTCACCGGCGAGGTCGACCTCTACACGGCGCCCGAGTTCAAGCAGCAGCTGCTCGAGGTGATCGGGCAGGGGGGCAAGGAGGTCGTCGTCGACTTCAGCGGGACGACGTTCATCGACTCGACCACGTTGGGCGTCCTCGTCGGCGGCGTCAAGCGGCTGCGCACGAACGACGGCCAGCTATCACTCGTCTGCAGCGACCGCAACATCACGAAGATCTTCGAGATCACCGGTCTCGACAAGGTCTTCACGATCTATCCCACGCGCGAGGAGGCCGTGTCGGCGCTGGGAGTCCCCCAAGGTTGAAGCGGGCGTACCGGGTCGGGGCCCTGGGGGCGGGGCTCGCGGCGGCGGCGTTGCTCGCCGCCGGTTGCGGCTACGGCGGCGCGGCGAACGCCGGCGGGCAGCAGCCCGACACGCAGTCCGGCCAGCAGCTCTTCACGACGAGCTGCGGGACGTGCCACACGCTCTCGGCGGCCGGCACGAGCGGGAACATCGGCCCGAACCTCGACAACGCGTTCGCGGCCGACGTCCAGGAGGGCTACCCGCAGAGCGTGATCGAGAACGTCGTCCTCGACCAGATCCGGCTCGGCTCCGGGCCGATCGCCACCTACACGACGGTCAAGAAGGCCGGCTCACGCCGCAGACCCCGATGCCGGCGAACATCCTCAAGGGCAGGACGCGCTCGACGTCGCCGCCTACGTCGCCTCGGTCGCGGGCCAGAGCGGGTACACCACAGGCGGCGGTTTCGCGAGCCTCGGCACGGACGGCGCGGCCATCTTCAAGGGCGCGGGGTGCGCCGGCTGCCACACCCTCGCCGCCGCAGGTGCGACGGGGACGACGGGCCCGAACCTCGACCAGCTCAAGCCGGCCATGGACATCGTCGTCCGGCAGGTGACGAACGGCGGCGCCGTCATGCCGGCGTTCAAGGGGAAGCTGAGCCCGGCCCAGATCCAGGCCGTCGCAAAGTACGTCTCCTCCTCCGCCGGAAAGTAGCCGGGCCTAGGCGCGGCTGACGGGAAGCGCGACCCGCTCGCGGATCGCTTCCAGCATCCCGTCGTCACCGGCCACGAGCACCTCGTCGGCACCGAAGACGCGCAGTGCGTCCTCGACCGCAAGGGCCGGGTCGTCCGCTCCGACCTCGGCCCGCGCGCCGGGCAGGCGGGACTCGAGCGCGGCCGCGGTCGCCTCGGCATCGTGACGGCGGTCGTCTACGGCACCGGTGAGCGCCTCGGTCGACGACGCAAGCGCCGGCACGACGACGAGCACCTCGGCACCGTCCGGCACGCTCACCGTCTCCGTCCCGGGCGGCGCGACGACGAGCACGCGGTGGGTGCCCGGCGGCGTGCCCGAGGTGACGACGGGCGGAGGCTCGTGCGCCCCCGGCACGGGCGCCTGCATCAGCCACCAGCCGAGCGCGCCGAAGGCGATCACGGCGGCGGCGACGCCGAGCCACGTGTTGATGAATGCGGCCACGATGATCACCGCGGCACCGGCGATCACGATCCAGAGCAGGCGGTAGGCCTCGGCCTCGCTGCGGAGCGGGTTGCGCATCTCCCGCTCTTACCCCCGGGTCAGAGGATGTAGACCGTCGTGAAGACGACGATCCACATCACGTCGACGAAGTGCCAGTAGATCCCCGCGATCTCGACGCCGTGATGGTGCTCGGCCGAGAAATGGCCGCGCCAGGCGCGAATCGTCATGAAGGCGAGGAGCGAGAGGCCGATGAACACGTGGGAGCCGTGCAGGCCCGTGAGGCAGAAGAAGATGGTCGGGAAGGCGCCGTCACTCGTGTTGAAGCCGACCCGCATGTACTCGTAGAGCTGCGAGGTCAGGAAGGCGAGGCCCATCAGGAACGTGAGCAGCAGCCCCGCCCGCATCCCCCAGACGTTGCCGCGCTTGATCGACACCGTCGCCCAGTGCATCGTCGCGCTCGACGTCATGAGGATGAAGGTGTTGATCGCCGCGACGAAGACCGGCAGCTCGTAGGGCGGCGTCGGCCACGGCACCCCGTTGACGATCCGGACGAAGAAGTAGGCCGTGAAGAACGAGCCGAAGAGCATGATCTCCGACGCGATGAAGAGGTACATCCCGAGGGTCTCGGGCCTGATCCGCGAGCTGTAGTGCGGGATCGGAGGGCCGTGATGCTCGTGGTCGTCGTGCCCGACCGGCTCGGCGTGGGAGTAGGTGGCTATGCCGGAACCTCCGCCATGTCCACGACGACGTGCTCGACCGGCAGGCCCGTCTCGTTGCGCAGCCGCTCGACGAGGTCCTCGCGCAGCCAGCCGGAGCTGAGCGGCTCGAACGTCGAGACGACGATCTCGTCGACGCGCTCGTCGTGCACGGCCTCCATCGCCGCGGCGAACGGGTCGGGATGCGCGACCTGGCCGTGCGCGTCGATCCCCTCGCCGCGCAGCTGGGCGAGCGCGCGCCTCAGCCGCCGCTCGGCCTCGGGATGCTCGCCCGCCGTCGGGTCGCTCTGCGGCGAGACGATGAGGAAGCTCGCCGGCCCGGCCTTGGCGCGCTCGCGGATCTTCGCCAGCAGCGGCTCGCCCACGACGGTCTCGTTCGCGATCACGAGGACGTTCTTCTGTTCCGGCCCGTCGCCGCTCGCGACGAGGTGCTCCACGGGCACGGAGCCTGCGGCCGGAGCGGATCCGGTCGAGGACGCCGCGGCGCAGCCAGCCCGACTTCTCCTCGGGATGGGTCGAGACGAGGATCTCGTCGACGGGCGGCTCGAGCTGCGCGAGCGCGTCGCGAACGGCAGCGGCAGGATCCGCCTCGACGACGTAGCCGTCGGCCGGGATCCCGGCCTCGCGCAGGTGGTCGAGCGCCCGCGCGAGCCGGCGCCCCGACGACGCGCGGCGCGAGTCGGCGTAGACGACGTAGCCCCGCTGCGGCTCGTTCACCGGCGAGACGACGGTCACGTGGAGGTCGTCGCCGCGGGCTGCGAGCGCCTCTCGCAGCGTCTTCGCGTCGACGGTCTCGTTCGCGACCACGAGCACGTGCGTCACACCGGCACCTCCTCCATCTCGCGAGCCTTGGACGGCGCGAGGATGGCGTGCTGCGCGCCGGGGACGCCGTACTCGTACGGCGAGCCGACGACCTGCGGGATCTCGTCGAAGTTGAAGGTCGGCGGCGGCGACGTGACCTGCCACTCGAGCGTCATGGCGCGCCACGGGTTGGCGGGCGCGATCTCGCCGAACCGCCAGCTCGTGATCATGTTGTAGAGGAACACGATCACCGAGGCGCCCAGCCCGAACGACGCGAGCGAGATGAACATGTTGAGGCTCTCGAACCGCGGCGGGTAGTCGGCGACCCGGCGGATCATCCCCTCCGTCCCGAGGATGTGCATCGGGAAGAAGGTGAGGTTGAAGCCGATGAAGGTGAGCCAGAAGTGGAGCTTGCCGAGGCGCTCGTCGTACATCCGGCCGGTCATCTTCGGGAACCAGTAGTAGATCCCGGCGAAGATCGTGAACACCGAGCCGCCGAAGAGCACGTAGTGGATGTGCGCCACGATGAAGTACGTGTCCGTGACGTGGATGTCGATCGGGACGGCGCCGAGCATCACGCCCGAGAGCCCGCCGATCACGAACATCGAGAGGAAGCCGAGCGCGAACAGCATCGGCGTGCGGAGGTGAAGCTTTCCCTCCCACATCGTCGCGAGCCAGCTGAAGATCTTGATCCCGGTCGGCACGGCGATCAGGAGGGTCGTGACCATCATCGGCACGCGGATCCACGACGACATCCCGCTCGTGAACATGTGGTGCGCCCAGACCGAGAAGCCGAGGACGACGATCGCCATCAGCGACAGCGCCATCAGCCGGTAGCCGAAGATCGGCTTCCGGCTGAAGACGGCTATGACCTCGCTCATGATCCCGAAGCCGGGCAGCATCATGATGTAGACGGCCGGGTGCGAGTAGAACCAGAAGATGTGCTGGTACCCAAGGGGGTAACCACCCCCCACCGGGTTGAAGAAGGCCGTGTGCATCACGTGGTCGAACATCGAGAAGAACTGCGAGCCGGCGATGAACGGCGTCGCGATCACGACGAGCAGCGAGGTCGTGAAGTTCGCCCAGACCAGTAGCGGCAGCCGCCAGAACGTCATCCCCGGCGCCCGCATCGTGATGATGGTGACGAGGAAGTTGAGCGCGGTCATGATCGACGACGCCCCTGCCCACTGGACTCCCTGGTTGAAGAAGATCGCGCCGAGCGGCTGGTGGTCGGAGTTGAGCGGCGCGTAGCCCGTCCAGCCGCCGGCGAAGGCACCGACGATGAACGAGCTGAGCATCATGACCCCGGCGATCGGGAGCAGCCAGAACGAGAGCGCGTTCAGGCGCGGGAAGGCCATGTCCGCAGCGCCGAGCATGAGCGGCACCACGAAGTTCGCCAGGCCCGCGAAGGCCGGGATGATGAAGAGGAAGATCATCAGCGACGCGTGCACCGAGAAGAGCCCGTTGTAGGTCTGCGGGTCGAAGTACTGGGTGCCCGGCTTCGCCAACTCGGCGCGGACGAGCAGGGCGAGCAGGCCGCCGGCGAGGAAGAAGAACATGGTCGTGACGAGGTACTGGACGCCGATCACCTTGTGGTCGGTGTTGACCCGGAAGTAGTCGCGCCAGCTCTGCGCGCCGTGGCCCGAGTGGTCCTCGGGCCGACTCGGGTAGCCGAGCGCGTAGTACGCCCAGTAGTCGAAGGCGCCGATGCCGGCGAGGAAGCCGATCGGCGCCGAGACGAGCGCCGAAACGAGGACGAGCGGCTGCGTGTCGATGATCGGTTGCCAGTCCGCGGCCCAGCGGACGAGGACGACGAGCCCGAAGCCGAAGCCGGCAAACAGAAGAGTCATCCAGAACGCGCGAACCCACCCGGCACCGAGGAGGTGCCGCCGCCACCCACCGCTGGTCGGGCTCGGGGCGTGGTGGAGGTCGTGCGCGGTTGCGGTCGTCGTCACGCTTCGATCATCCCTTCTTCTTCTGGGCGGACTGGACGAGGAACGTCACGAGGGCGTCGAGCTGCGTCTTCGAGAGAGACTGCCCGAACGTCTCCGGCATGACGCTTTTCGGGTAGCCGGACTCCACGTACGCGTTCGGGTCGACGATCGACTGGTGGACGAATGCGGCGAGCGGCTGCTTCGCCTGCTGCGCGTACGAGACGAGCTTGTCGAGATCCGGCCCGACCTTGCCCGTCGCGTTGGCGGCGCTCAGCGTGTGGCAGCTCGAGCAGCCGTTCGCGTTGAAGACGGATAGGCCGGCCGCCGAGGACGACGAGGGGGTCGTCGAGGTCGACGTGGTGCCCGTTGTGGACGCCGGGGCCGGCGCGGCCGACTTCCTCTGCTGCTTGAGCCAGGCGTCGAACGCGGCGGGCTTCATCACGATCGCCTGGCTGCGCATGAGCGAGTGGCCGAGGCCGCAGAGCTCGTTGCAGATGAGCGGGAACGTGCCGAGCCGGTCGGGCGTGATGTGGACGGTCGTGACGAGACCCGGGACGATGTCCTCGTTCGTCCGGAACTCGGGCACGAAGAAGGCGTGGATGACGTCGAGCGAACGCATGTCGAGCTCGACCGAGCGACCCTCGGGAAGCCGCAGGACCGGGCTCGTCGCGTCGTGCGCGTCGGGGTAGCCGAACGTCCAGATGAATTGCTGCGCGGTCGCGTTGATGCGGAGGGTGTTCCCTGCCTCGGCATCGTTCCGCGAGAGGACGATCGCGCTCACGATCGCGATGGCGGTGACGAGGACGAAGGGAATCGCCGTCCACGTGATCTCGAGCCCCGTGTGCCCGTGAATCGGAGGCCCGTCCTCGAAGTCGTCCTCCTGGACCCGGAAACGGATGACCGCGTAGATCATCACCGCGGCGACGATCGCGAAGATCGCGATGCAGATCGCGATCACGAACCAGAACGTGAAGTCGATGCGACCCGCCTCGCGGGAGGCGTCCTTCGGCAGCCAGGTCGGCACGAGCGCGACGGCAGTGGCGACCCCGCCCGCGATCACTGCCAGCCCCAAGAGCGCGACGATGGAGCCCTTGCGCATCCGCGTCGGAGCCTAGACGAAAGCGAAACTGACCGAACCTCGAACCGGCCCTCGTCCGTTTCCCTTCCGGACCCCGCCAAAAGGAGGAAAGCATGGGTCTCGGAGTAGGACTAATTCTGGCGGCCGTAGGCGCCGTGCTCGCCTTCGCCGTGAACACGACCGTCAACGGCGTCGACATCCACACGATCGGCTGGATCCTGTTGATCGTCGGCATCGTCGGAATCCTGTTGTCCCTGATCTTCTGGTCCTCGTGGGCCGGCCCCGGCTACTTCAACCGTCGCCGGACGTATTACGACGAGGGCCCGGCAGGACCCCCCGGCGGCCCCGGCTACTAGACGCCGACACGCCTGAATCGGACACGGCCGGTACCTGCTACCGGCCGTTTCCGCTTGTAGGGGCTCAGGCGATCGGAAGCTCGAGGACGAAGGAGCTTCCCGTGCGGCCGTCGGAGTCGACCCAGATGCGGCCGTTCATGCGCGTCACCAGCTCCCTCGAGATGTAGAGGCCGAGACCGGTGCCGCCGACGCCGCGCGTCAGGTTCGGGTCGAGGCGGAAGAACTTCTCGAAGATGCGGTCCTGCTCCGCGGGTGGGATGCCGAGCCCCTCGTCGGTGACGCGGAAGCGGACGCGCCCGCCGCTGCGGCCGAGCTCGACCTCGACGCGGCCTCCGTCGGGCGAGTACTTGATCGCGTTGTCGATCAGGTTCGTGAGGATCTGGCGTAGCTTGTCCGGATCGGCGGCGACCTGGGGCAGCCCGCGCGCCTTGCGCACGGCGACCTCGATCCCCTCCGGCGCGCGCGACCGCAGCACGTCCACGACCTCGACGGCGATCGCTGCTGCGTCACACCGCTCGATCGCGATGCTCATGCGGCCCGACTCGAGCCGGCTCGCCCAGAGGATGTCGTTCACGATGCGCGCGAGCCGGTCGGCCTCGCTCGAGACGACCTCGAGCAACCTGTCGCGCTGCGCCTCCTCGACCGCAACGTCGCGGCGCCGGAGCGTCATCGCGGCGCCGTAGATCGCGGCGAGCGGAGTGCGGAGCTCGTGCGACACGGTCGAGACGAAGTCCGTCTTCATCTGCTCCACGGCCCGCTCGTCGGTGACGTCGCGGAACGCGTACACCGTGCCGGCCGGGAAGCGGACGGCGGAGATCGATAGCCACCGCTCCTCGCCCTGCACTTCCACCGGCAGCGTCTGCTGGCGAGAAGCCCCGCCCGCCTGCGGCTCGGAGGCGACCGGGATCCGGGATTGCAGCGACTGCCAGTCGCCGAGCAGCTCGGCGATCGGCCGGCCGACGGCCTCGACCGCGGGCCGGCGGAGGCTGATCGCGGCGGTCGGGTTCCAGAGCCGGACGATGCCCGCCTCGTCGACGAGGATGACGCCGTCGTCGACGTACTCGAGTGCCTCGGCGGCGTGCGCGCGCTCCTGGGCCTCGGAGAAGAGGCGGGCGTTGTCGAGCGCGAGCGAGATCCGCCGCGCGAGCTCCATCCCCATCGCGAGGTCCGACTCGTCGAAGCGCGGCTGGCCCTCGATGGTGCCGAGGCTGATCGTGCCGAGCGTCCGCCCGCGCGCGATGAGCGGCGCGACGAGGCCGGAGGTGTTCGCGATCCGCCGGATCGCGCGCGCGTGCTTCGCGTCGTGCGACATTGCCTCGGCCTCCGCCTGGAGATCCGGCAGCAGCAGCGGCTTTCCCGGTTCGGAGGACGACCTGGATCGGGTGCGTCGAGACCGTCGGCGGATACTGCCCGCGCAGCTCCCGCACGAGCTCGGTCTTCTCCGGATCCGCATGGACGGCGACGACCCAGTGGAGCTCGTCCTCGTCGTCGAGCAGGTCGATCACGAGATAGCCGGCGAGCGCGGGAACCGCGAGCTCCGCGATCGCAGCGAGCGTCCGTTCCCAGTCGAGGCTCGCGACGAGCAGCTCGTTCGCCTTGGCGAGGAAGCGGAGGTTCTCCTCCGCGCGGCTGCGACGCGTGACGTCGGCGAGGATCGCGACCGCGGAGACGATCGCGCCGTCGGCGTCGCGCACCGGCGCGGCGCTGATCTCGAGGGTGCGCGTTCCATCCTCCCGCTCGACTTCGCGTCGCTCGCCGATCGTCACCTCACCGGTCTCGAGCGCGCGCTCGAGCGGCCAGCCTTCGGTCCCGGGCCCCCGGTGGTCGGAGCCGACGGCGACCGGTTCGCCCCAGACGCGCTCGACCTCGTCGTTCAGCAGGACGATGCGGTGATCGGCGTCGGTGATGGCGACGCCGAGCGGCAGCTGCGCGATCACCGCCTGCAGCTGCGCGAGCGAGTCCTGCGCCCGCCGGTGGAGGTCGACGAGGTCGAGGGCGAGGGAGACGCGGCGCGCGAGCTCCGAGACGAGCACGAAGTCCTCGTCGCCGTGCCGGCCGGGCTCGGCCGAGGTGACCGCGAGCACGCCGAGCCGCTTGCCACCCGTCTCGAGCGGGACGACGATCAGCGAGCGCGACTCCATGCGGACGAGCTCCTCTTCGCCCGGTCGTGCGACCTTCTTCAGCGGCCGCTTCAGTGCCGGCCGGTGGATCGGCTTGCCGGTGCGGAAGACCTGGACGACGGGGATGCGCGGGTGAGCCCCGATGTCGTAGACGGCGTCGATCTTGTCGAGGAGAGCGGAGAGGCGCGGCTCCACGTGGGCGTGCGCGACGCGGACGAGCTCGGTCTCCTCGTTGCGCGCGAGGTAGACGTGGCAGCCGTCGGCGATGCGCGGGACGACGAGCTGCGGCACCTGCCGGAGCAGCTCCTCGTAGTCGAGCGTCTGGGTCAGCTGCTCGGTCGCTTCGAGCAGGAGCGCAAGCCGCGCGCGCGAGCTCTCGGCCTCGTGCTGTGCCTGAGTTCGCTCGATGACGGAAGCGAGGTGGTTCGCGATCGTGCGCGAGAGGAGCACCTCGCGGTCGCTCCAGTCGTGCGGCGCGTCGCGATAGAGCACGAATCTGCCGAGCTGACGCTCCACCGCGGACCAGCGGGACGAACGCGAGGGCTGCGACTCCCTCCTTGCGCATGACGCGCTCGAGCGCCGGCTCGTAGCCCGCGCCGGCGACGTCCTCGACGAGGACCGGTTGCGGGTCCGACACGTCGGCCGGCCACGGCGTGCGGCCCTCGGTGTACGCGCGGTAGCGGTCGGACAGCCCCCGCCAGGCGCGGAAGCGGAGCACTCCCTCTTCGTCCGCGAGCAGCACCGAGGCGCGGTCGGCGCCGGTTGCCTCGAGCAGCGCGTCGAGAGCCGCCTCGAGCACCTCGTCGAGCGCCGGCGCGCCGGCGACGGCGTCGGCGAAGCGGTAGACGGCGTCGAGGTCGCGCAGCCGCGAGCGCAGCTCCTCGCGCTCGCTCACATCGCGCGCGGTGCCGAGCATGAAGCGAAGCTCGCCGTCCTCCTCGCGAACCGCCGTTCCGTTGACCTCGAACCACGCGTAGCTTCCGCTCTCGCGGCGGAGCCTCACCGTGACGGCGTCGACGTCCGTTCCGTCGGCGACCTCGTTCCACGCCTCCGTGGCGAGACGCCGGTCCTCGTGATGGATCAGCTCGAGCACCGACACGCCGGCGAGGTCGGCCGGCTTCCAGCCGAGATGCGCCCAGGACGGCGAGGCGTAGACGATCGCACCCGTCAGGTCGCAGAGGGTGACGAGGTCGTGCGAGCGCTCGACGACGAGCCGACGGATGGCGTCGTCGAGACTCTCCGCAGTGGTCGCGAGCGGCTCAGTCTCGCTGCTCGTTGCTCAGCCCCCCAAGTCCGCTCGTCTTCGCTGCTCGTCGCAGTCTGCACGATCTGCGGCGGAAAGGCCAGGATCGGGGCGAGGAAGGTGAGGCGTTCCTGCTAGTGCTTCGCCCTCTTGGCTTGCCGCTTCTCTTTCAGCGTCTTTTGAGCCGGCTTCTTTTCCATGCTCTTCTTCGTGTTCTTGTCCTTGTCGACCTCCTCGTGGGTCCGGGAGCCTGTCAGCCGTGGCCCGGGATGTCCAGCACTCTCTGACGGCTCAAGTGTGGCTTCATGTGCGTCGCGGCTCTGCCGGACGCATCGTCGCACTTCCATCTTCGTCGACTTCGACCACGTAGCGTCCGGGGTCTGCGCCGCTCGTGAAGCGTTTGAGACCTTTCGGGCGTCGCGAGATGATCGCGTGGGTGTCGGTGCGAGTCTCGATCTCGTAACCCTCTTCGACCTTCTGGTCGAGGAACGCGTCGAGGGCGTCCCTGCGCGTGCCTAGGGGATCGACCTCACCCACGAGCGCGAGTATGGCAAGTCAGGCTTCGCCGCGCTCGGCAGGTTCGCTGCCGTTGGGCTCGAGGACGAAGACTTCGCAGGAGATGTCGGGTGCGATGTGGGTTTGCGAGAGGAACGCCCGCACCGTGCGGCCGGTCGTTCCTTCGACGGCGTCGACGAAGCGGGATTCCATCGCTCGCTGGAAGGCGTGTCGCGACCCGCGGACGGCCTCGAGTTCGCCTGCCTCGACGAGCGTGCGTTCGGCCGGGGTGTAGATGTCCTCGAGGAAGCAGATGACGTGGTCTTCGCCGAGGATGGTGCGGACGGCGTCGGGGCCGCGACCGTAGTGCTCTCGGTGGAGCCTGGTCATCGCGTTGGAGATGGCGGTGGCGCGGGGGCCGCGTTCGCCGAGCTCGAATGCCATGGTGGGGTGCTCGCCTTCTCTTGCTCCTCGGAGGCTGAGCACCCGGGAGGAATGAGGAGCGAAGAGGGAGCTACCCGGCGGGCGTCGTAACCGCCCTTCGAGGATATCTGTTCCTCCTCAAGATTGGTAGCAGTTTCTTGGCAAGGTTGATAGATTCTCTGCTGCGGAGCCGGCATGGCCTAGCGGTGTTGGCGCTGCTGGTCTGAGATTTTGGGTGCGCGGCCGGTCCACTGGGCCGGCGATGAGTCCTTGGTCGCCTATCTAATCGCGACAGCGGGGTTCTGCCATGCGCGCAAGAGACTGGAGCAGCACAGAGGACTCTGCCGAGGACGCCGAGGCGCCCTCGGCGCCGAGCGCCGACGAACTGCTGCGGGCTCGCAGGAACCTCCTCAACCGGCGCCTGGTAGATGTGCGCGGGCGGGTGCTCGCGGTCGACGACAGCGACGTCTTCTTGCGTGTCGCTGCCTCCGTCATCTCGGACACCGCTGGGTTGCGCCTCGTCGGCGCCGTCGGGTCGGGCGAGGAGGCGATCCGGCTCCTTCCAGAGCTTCAACCGGATCTCGTCCTGGTCGATCTCAACATGCCGGGCATGGACGGAATCGAGACGACCCGCATCATCCGCCGGGACGAGCCACGGACGGTCGTGATCGTGATCTCCGCCGAACTGGACGGCATGGGCGATGTCGCGCGGGCAGCCGGAGCGGCTGCGACCCTCGACAAGCGCGACGTTTTGCCTGCGACGCTCGACGCACTCTGGCTGGAGCACATGCCAGACGGCAGCTAAGTGTCTGTCGCCTCGACCCGCTTGTCGGAGCGCCGGATGAGCGCGCTCAGCCAGGCGAACCAGGTTCGCGGGCTGCGGGCGAAACTGAAGCAGGATCTGCGTGCGGACAAGGTCCGCCTCGAGCTGGTCCTGGCCACCCGCGCCGACTACCTCGCCAGCGCCGAGGTGTTCGACCTGCTCGTCGCGGTGCCGAAGATCGGCCCGGTCAAAGCGGGCCGGCTGCTGACCGTCGCCGGCGTCAGCCCGTCCAAGACCATCGGCGGGCTCTCCGAGCGGCAGCGCGCCCGCCTCATCGAGCTGCTCAGCCGCTAGATCTGATGGGCCGTGCAGGGATCGAACCTGCGACCTTGGGATTAAGAGTCCCCTGCTCTACCAGCTGAGCTAACGGCCCCCAATATCGAACAGAGCGGCGGGCCATTGTAGCCTCGCTCCGGTGAAGGTCCTCTCCGTTGTCGGGAACCGACCGCAGTTCATCAAGTCCGGTCCGGTCAGCGCCGCGCTGCGCGAGGCCGGCATCGAGGAGGTCGGCCTCCACACCGGCCAGCACTGGGATCCGGAGCTCTCCGACGTCTTCTACGCGGAGCTCGGGCTGCCCGAGCCTCGCTACCGGCTCGACCTCCACACCGCCGACGCCGAGACGATGCGGCCCGCGATCGCCGCGGCGCTCGCGCAGGAGCGGCCCGACTGGACGCTCGTCTTCGGCGACACGAACTCGACGCGCGCGGGCGCCGAGGCGTCGGGCGATGCCGGCGTCCCGGTCGCGCATGTCGAGGCGGGGCTGCGCAGCGGCGACCTGTCGATGCCGGAGGAGCACAACCGGATCGCGGTCGACGCCGCGGCCGCGCTCCTCCTCTGCCCCGACGAGCGGTCGCGCGAGACGCTGCTCGCGGAGGGCGTCGAGGGACGCATCGACGTCGTCGGCGACGTGATGGCCGACGCCTGCTTCGCGCTCGCGCCGATCGCGCGGGAGCGCTCGCGGATCCTCTCCGAGCACGGTCTCGAGCCGGGCGGCTACGTCGTCGCGACGATCCACCGCGAGGCGAACGTCCGGCCGGAGCGGCTGGCGCGGATCGTCGACGGCCTCGGACGGATCGGCGAGCGGGTCGTCTTCCCCGCTCACCCGCGGACGCGCGCGGCCCTTGGAGAGGTGCCGCCGAACGTCGAGGTGCTCGCGCCGGTCGGCTACCTCGACATGGCCGCGCTCGTCTCGCAGGCGCGCGTGCTCGTCACCGACTCGGGCGGGCTGCAGAAGGAGGCGTACTGGTACGGCGTTCCCTGCGTGACTGCGAGGCCTTCGACGGAGTGGGTGGACACCGTCGAGCTCGGCGCGAACGTCCTGGTGGACGACGATCCGGACAAGCTCGCGGCCGCCGTCGCGGCGGCTCGCATGCCCGACGAGCGGCCGCCGCTCTACGGAGACGGGCACGCTGCGGAACGGGTCGCAGCTAGCCTTGCCGACCGTGGCTGAGGGCCCACACTACGACGTCGCCGTCGTCGGCGCCGGCTACGTCGGCGTGCCCCTCGCGGCCACGTTCGCCGAGGCGCGGCTGCCGCGTCCTCGCTCGTCGACGTCCTCGAGGACGTCGTCGCCGCCCTCAACAGCGGCGAGTCGCACATCACCGACGTCCCGAGCGACCGGCTCGCGCCTCTCGTCGAGCGCGGCCTCGTCCACGCGACGACGAGCTACGACGAGCTCCGCGAGGCGGACGCCGTCCTCATCGCGCTGCCGACCCCGCTCTCGCGCCAGCGGGAGCCCGACCTCTCGATCGTCGAGGACGCCGCACGCCGCCTCGCCGGAGTGCTGCGCGAGGGCCAGCTCGTGGTGCTCGAGTCGACCACCTGGCCGGGGACGACGCGCGAGCTGCTCCAGCCGATCCTCGAGGAGGGAAGCGGCCTGCGCGTGGGCGAGGGCTTCTTCCTCGCCATGTCGCCGGAGCGCGTCGACCCCGGCCGCGAGGACTGGACGGCGAAGACGACGCCGAAGGTGCTCGGCGGGATCACGCCCGAGTGCACGCGCCGGGCCGCCGACCTCTACCGGCGCGCGGTCGACACGGTGCACGAGCTCACGAGCCCGGAGGCGGCCGAGCTGACGAAGCTGCTCGAGAACATCTTCCGCTCGGTCAACATCGCGCTCGTCAACGAGCTCGCCATCCTCTGCGACCGGATGGGGATCGACATCTGGGAGGTCGTCGACGCCGCCGCGACCAAGCCGTTCGGCTACATGCGCTTCAGCCCCGGCCCGGGCCTCGGCGGCCACTGCATCCCCGTCGATCCCTTCTACCTCTCGTGGAAGGCGCGCGAGTTCGGCTTCTACACGGAGTTCGTCGAGCTCGCCGGCAAGGTGAACGAGGAGATGCCGTACTTCTGCCGCTCGCTCGTCTCGCAGGCGCTCAACCACCACGCGCAGCGCGCGATGAAGGGCTCGCGGATCCTCGTGCTCGGCGTGGCGTACAAGCCGGACATCGGCGACCTGCGCGAGTCGCCGGCGCTGAAGCTCATCTCGCTGCTGCAGAACGCGGGAGCCGAGGTCTCGTACCACGACCCGCACGTCCCCCGGATCGACGAGCAGGGCGTCGAGCTCTCAGCGGTCTCGTACGAGCCCGGCAAGTACGACTGCGTCGTCATCGTCACCGACCACTCCTCCCTCGACTACGAGGCGCTCGTGGACGACGCGCCGCTCGTCGTCGACCTCCGCAACGCGACCGGCGCCAAGGGCAGCGCGGCGGAGCACGTCTTCAAGCTGTGAGCGGGACCCTTCGCGTCGGCCAGGCCGGGCTGGGCTACTGGGGCCGCAACCTCGCGCGCAACTTCGACGACCTGACCGAGCTGCGCTGGCTCTGCGATGCGAGCGAGGAGCGACGCGCCGAGTTCGCGGAGCGCTACCCCGACGCGAAGGTGACGGGCGACTTCGACGAGCTGCTCGCCGCGGACGATGTCGACGCCGTCGTGATCGCGACCCCCGTCCCGACGCACTACCCGCTCGCGCGCGCGGCGCTCGAGGCCGGCAAGCACGTCTTCGTCGAGAAGCCGCCGGCGATGCGGACCGCCGAGATGGAGGAGCTGATCGGGCTCGCCGAGACGCGCGGGCTCGTCCTCATGCCGGGCCATCTCCTCCTCTACCACCCGGCCGTGCAGAAGCTGAAGGAGCTGATCGACGACGGGGAGCTCGGCGAGGTGCTCGTCGTCTACGGCAACCGCCAGAACCTCGGCAAGATCCGCAAGGACGAGAACGCGCTCTGGTCGCTCGGCGTCCACGACCTCTCGGTGATCCAGTACCTGATCCAGGAGGAGATCGTCGAGGCCGCGGCCCACGGCCACGCCTTCCTCAACGAGGGCGTCGAGGACGTCGTCTTCTGCTACCTGCGCTTCGCGTCCGGGAAGATTGCGCACATGCACCTGTCCTGGCTCGACCCGCACAAGATGCGGCGCCTCACGGTCGTGGGGCGCGACAAGATGGCCGTCTTCGACGACATGGAGCTCGAGCACAAGATCACCGTGTACGACAAGGCGCCGGAGCAGCCGTCCGAGACGTACGGCGAGTGGCGGACGCGCACGGGCGACACCTTCAGCCCCAAGCTGTCGAACGCCGAGCCGCTGAGGCTCGAATGCGCGCACTTCGTGCGGCTCGTGCAGGAGGGCTGGGACGGGCGCGAGATGCGCGACGGCCTCGAGGTCGTGCGCGCGCTCGAGCTCCTGACCGGAGAGCCTGCATGGCGATTGAGCCCGAGATCCACGAAACCGCCATCGTCTATCCGGGGACGAAGCTCGGCGACGGCGTGAAGGTGCTCGAGCACGCGGTCGTCGGCAAGCAGCCGGCGCTCTCGCCGCGCTCGACTGCCAAACGAGACCCGCTCGAGCCCACCGAGATCGGCGACGGGACGATCGTCTCCACCGGCGCGGTGGTCTTCGCCGGCGCGAAGGTCGGGGCGCGCGTGATCCTCGGCGATCAGTCGTGCGTGCGCGAGCGGGTCGTCGTCGGCGACGACGTCGTGATCGGGCGCGGCTCGCTCGTGGAGAACGACACGACGATCGGGGCGATGACGAAGATCCAGGCCGAGGCGTACATCACCGCCTACTCGACACTCGAAGAGCACGTCTTCATCGCGCCGTGCGTCGTGACGACGAACGACAACTTCATGGGCCGCACCGAGCGGCGGCACGAGCTGATCAAGGGGCCGACGATCCGCCGAGGCGCCCGGATCGGAGGCGGCGCGATCCTCCTCCCCGGCGTCGAGATCGGAGAGGACGCGTTCGTCGGGGCAGGCGCGGTCGTGACGAAGGACGTCGAGCGCCGGATGCTCGTGGTGGGCAACCCCGCGCGCGTGATGCGGGGCGTGCTCCAGGACGAGCTGCTCGAGAACCAGTAGGACCTAGGACTAGCCGCTCTTCGTGAGGTCCAGCGCGTAGCGGCCGCCGCCCGGATGCTCGATGCGCAGCCGGACTTCGTACCAGCCCGTGTGCGGAGCCCGGTACGAGAGCCGCTGTGTCTTCCCGGGACGCGCTAGTCCCGGCCACTCTCTTCACCCCATGCACCGACTTCGTTCGCGGCCGCCACAGGGTCAGGCCGACCTTCGCGTTCGACCACCGAGCGGCGAACCGCACATGCAGCCGCTCGCCACGCGCCAGATGCACGCGGTAGTCGTCGACGGGGTCGTCCCAGAAGTCGAGCGTCGCGTCGAAGGCCGGCCGCCTGCCCCACAGCTTGCGCGCCTGCTTGGGGCTGTCGTTCGGCTCGAGACGGTCGGAAGGCGGCAGAGGATTGCCCGAGTGCAGGAAGTCGACCGCCTTGGTCACGTCGAGGCCGCCCCAGCCGCTGAGCTTGTCGCGTCCCACCGGACACTCGTCGCAGCCGCTCGCGGCATCGACGTCGTCCGCGTGCCGCTCGAGGATCCTCGTCACCTGGCTGCTCGTGAGCGACGAGTCGACGCCGAACAGGACGGCCGCGGCCGCAGCGACCTGCGGCGCCGCGAACGAGGTGCCCTCGGGATGGCGGTAGTCGCCGATCGCACAGTCGGTGTAGCCCTGCGGGCTGCAATTCGGCTGAGCGTTCGTCAGGGCCCTCGGGAAGGTGGAGAAGATGCCGACGCCCGGTGCGGCGAGGTCGACGAAGCGCAGGTCCTGGTCCGAGAAGTCGGGAACGTTGCCGGAGCGGGTCAGAGCGCCCACGCCGATCACGTGGGGCAGCGCCGCCGGCCAGCTCGCGTACGGCCACGGCGTCGTATACGCCTCGTCCGCGTTCCCGACCGCGGCCACGACCACCGCACCCTTCCTCACGGCGTAGGCCACCGCTTGGGCCTCGACCTTCGAGTACGAGTCCAGATCGGGATTTTCCGGGTCCCGGACGGCGCCGAAGCTGAGGTTGACGACCCGCGCCCCGTGCTTGACGGCCCAGCGGATGCCGGCCGCCTCGGCCTTGAGCGGGATGGTGCCGTCGTCGGCGACCACCTTGGCCACGAGCAACTGGGACGAGTAGGCGATACCGACGACACCTGCCGTGTTCAGGGCCCCGGCGATCTCACCGGCGACGATCGTGCCGTGCCCCTGGTGGTCGTCGCATGCGCTACCGCCGACGAAGCTCTTCGTCTTGGCGATCTGATCCTTGAGATCGGGCAGCGAGCAGTCGACGCCGGAGTCGATGATCGCGACCTTCACGGGGTCGAGCGGCGGGGGCGTGTCCCAGGCGTCGAACGCGTTGTCCCGACTGAGGTACCACTGCTTGTCGTAGTAGGCGTTCGTCGGCGTGAAGGCTGCAGCAGAGGAGGTCGCGACCAGCGCAGCCCCTACCGCGCCGACCAGCGCGATCCGCAGCTTGTGCACTACCTCACGGTAGCGCCTGTACGCGGATCCGCACGGGCGCGGCTGCGTCATTTGTGGTTGCCAGCCGGTACCTGGTCGTCAACTTCGGCTTGACGGAGAAGCGGAAGGCGCCGGTCGTGGCGATCGTCCGGAACTGCGTCCACGGCGTCCCGGCCGTGGATCTCTGGACGACGACGCCGCGGACCCCGCGCACAAGGCCCGCCAACGTGACCCTCGTGCCCGGTGCGACGGCAGGATTCGGGGAAGGCGGCCGCAGCGAGAGGACGCCCACGCTGAACCAGGTCGAGCGGAGGCCGAGCGCCGACCTGATCGGCGGATCCGCCCACGGTGGCCGTGAGCTGCGAGCCGTGCGAGAGCGACGTGACCTTGAGCGTCTTCACGCGGCGCGACGAGTTGCGCTTCACGGTCGCGTCGACGACGCGACCGACCACGCCCACCGCGCTCCCGAGCGTCTTCCCAGTGACCGGCACCGGTCCCCAGTCGTGGTAAGGGGAGATCGTGTCGTAGGGATCGCGGACCGAGACGAGATACGGCCGGCCCGAGGTGCCGAACGCGTCGGCCGCAGACTCCGTCCAGCCGCCGGTGCTGGAGGAGAAGAGCGTGTCGGCCACGCCGCCGTTGTAGAGGAGTACCTCGCCGGCCGACTCGTTCACGGCCCGCTTCCCGGCCGACGTCTCGGCAGAGACGCCGAGATAGGCCTGGCTGACCCCGCCGGCGTAGACGTCGAAAGGCGCGCCGGCCCTTCGGCTCGCGAGGGCAAAGGAGCGGGCGGCGACGGCTTGCGCCTGAAGTGCGGCCGGGAGCCAGGCGGACGGCATCTCCGCCGGGACGACCCCGTAGAGGTACTGCTGCAGCCCCAGGACGTTGATCGCGCGGAGCTTCTTGTTCGGCACGTCGACGACGATCCGGCCCCGGTAACGGCGGCCGAGCGTGAGCGTAGACCCGGACGCGGGCGAGAACGTGAGCGGGGGATCGAGCGCCTGCGCCGACCCACCGTCGACCGCGAGCTTGAGCGCGGGCGTGATCGTCGTATTGCCCGCGGCCAGCGTGTGGTCGACGCCGTCGCCGTCCTCGACCGTGATCTGCTTCTTCGACGAGATGGTCAGCTGCTTCTTCCCGTTCGCGAGCAGGACGCGGATCGAGCTCGCGTTCGTCTGGCCGAGCGTCGTGCCCGGGTAGTACGCGGCAAGGATCTGGTCGTACGTGTAGCCCTGCTGCGCGTAGCCCTGGGCGCCCCACTGCCCCATCCCGACACCGTGCCCGTAGCCGTGGCCGCTGACGAGGAAGAGCGCGCCGGAGCGGGCCGGAGCGACGTACTGCGGGCCCGGGGAAGGCGCCGCGTGCGGCGCCGACGCGAACGCAACCGCAGCGACGAGGGCAGAGAGGGCTAGGACCGTGCGAGCCAGGACGCCCCGAGGGTAGCTTCCGTTCCGTCCGGACGACGTGTAAAATCCGGGACGACATTTGCGAGGCGACGGAGCCTCGGCGGCCACACAAGGGTGGCTGCCGGGGCTTTTCGTGTTTTGAGGAAACACAGTCAGGAGGGAGAATGGCCTACGTGGAGAGCAGGAACCGGGCGACATCCGACCCGGGTACGCGCAAGGAGGTGCTCGCGGAGATCGAGTCCCGCGGCATCGAGGACGTGCTCCTCTGGTTCACCGATCTCGAGGGGCATCTGAAGAGCTTCGCCATCACGCTCAGCGAGGTCGAGGGAGCGCTCGACGACGGGATGGGTTTCGACGGTTCGTCGATCACCGGCTTCAACGCGATCGAGGAGTCGGACATGGTCGCGATCCCCGATCCCGAGACATTCCGGGTGCTGCCCGACGGCCAGACGGCGCGGATGATCTGCGACGTCGTCACGCCGGACGGCGAGCCGTACCTCGGCGACCCGCGCTACGCGCTCCGGCGCGCGCTCGAGCGGATGGAGGCGATGGGCTTCGACACCTTCAACGTCGGCCCGGAGGCCGAGTACTTCCTGTTCAAGGACGAGAAGGGCACGGAGACGCTCGACGAGGGCGGCTACTTCGCACAGACGACGCTCGACGCGGCCACCGGCGTCCGCCGCGACACGATCCGCGCGCTCGAGCAGATGGGCATCCCGGTCGAGTACCACCATCACGAGGTCGGCCCCTCGCAGCACGAGATCGACATCCGCTACGCGGGCGCGCTCGACATGGCCGACTACATGCTCACGTACCGCCTCGTCGTCAAGGAGGTCGCGAAGCAGCACGGCTACCACGCGACCTTCATGCCGAAGCCGCTCTTCGGCGAGAACGGGTCGGGCATGCACACGCACATGTCGCTCTTCACCGACGGCCACAACACGTTCTTCGACGAGGACGACAAGTGGCACCTCTCCGACACGGCGAAGGCGTTCATCGCCGGCCAGCTCCGGCATGCGCGCGAGCTGTCGGCGGTCTTCGCCCAGTGGGTCAACTCGTACAAGCGGCTCGTGCCGGGCTTCGAGGCGCCGGTCTACGTCGCGTGGTCGCAGCGGAACCGCTCCGCGCTGATCCGGATCCCGCTCTACAAGCCGGGCTCCGAGCAGGCGACGCGGGCCGAGATCCGTTGCCCGGACCCGGCGTGCAACCCGTACCTCACGTTCGCGGCGCTCCTGCACGCGGGGCTCGAGGGGATCGAGCAGGGCTACGAGCTGCCCGACCCGATGGAGACGAACCTGTACCACCTCACGGCCGAGCAGCGGCGCGAGCGCGGCATCGTCTCCCTGCCCGAGACGCTCGGCGAGGCGATCGACGAGTTCTCGCAGTCGGAGCTCATGCGCAAGGCACTCGGCAAGCACATCTTCGACCGCTACGTCGAGCTGAAGCGCAAGGAGTGGGACGAGTACCGCGTCCAGCTCACCGACTGGGAGATGAAGAAGTACCTGGCCGTTCTGTAGGTCGGCCGGACCGGGCCGCGGCGGTGCGTCCGCCGCGGCCCGCTTGAATCTCGGCGCCTCCCGCGCTTAGATCGAAGGCCTACAGGGAGGTACAAGATGCGCATCGAAGGATCCGTCACCGCGATCTCGTGGATTCCGTCCGAGGCGATCGAGGGGATGCCGAAGCTGCCGTTCGAGCTCGGGGTCGGCCACTACGACGAGCCGCCGCCCGACCAGCTCGCTCGGGGCGACCTGGAGCGGCTCCGGGACGCCGACCGCTTCCGCGAGGCGAACGAGCTGAAGGCATGGATCGAGGTCGAGGACGGCGCGATCGTCGGTCTCGGCTACCAGGGAGGCGGCCTCGTCGGCTCGACGACGTTCCGCCTCGGGCCCAAGGCGATCGTCGTGCCGGGGGTGCCGTTCGAGGTTCTCCGCGCCGATCCGGAGATCTCCGCAGACAGCGTCCGGTTCGTGCAGACCGTCGGCGGACGCGCGGGCTTCCCGGCCCCGCGGCGGGTCAAGGGCGGGCCGTTGTTCCGGATCCAGTCGGCCACGGCGTGGACGACCCTCGCCCTCACCCTGCACGCGGACGGCCGCATCGAGCACGAGCTCGTCGGCGCGAGCCCGTTCCCGCGTCACTGGATCTACGACCACGACGGCAACCTGGTCCAGAAGAGCGGCACCGTCGACTTCAAGACGTGGTACCGCGAGTCGCACGGCGACAACACGCCCTGGGGCGACGAGGAGTCGCCGGCCGTCGTCGCCGAGGCGGAGACCGCGCTCGAGCGCGAGCTGTCGCGGTCGCTCCTCTCGGGTGACGAGAAGCTCGCCAAGAAGAAGCTCGGCGAAGGCGAGGTGCTCGTCACACAGGGCACGGAGGGAGACACGCTCTACCTCCTCCTCGACGGCGTCCTCGGGGTCGAGGTCGACGGCGAGCAGGTCGCCGAGATGGGGCCAGGGACGATGGTCGGCGAGCGCGCATTGCTCGAGGGCGGAGTCCGCACCGCGACGCTGCGTGCGCTCACGCCTATTCGTTTCGTCGTGATTCCGTCGGAGCTCGTCGGCGAGGGTGAGCTCGCGACGCTCGCGGCGGACCGGCATCGCGAGGACTGAGCGGCTCGACCTGAAGTAGGGCGGCGGCGGGCGGAGCTGCTCCGTCCGCCGCCGCCCGCATCGTTTCGGTGTGGCCGGGCTCGGCTCGCCTCTCCTCGTCCTGATCTTCCTCGCTGCCTCGGCCGCGACCTGGGCTGCGGGCGTCTTGCTCTCGAAGACGACCGATGCACTCGACGCGCGACTCGGGCTGGGCGACGAGCTCGGCGGGCTGATCCTGCTCGCGCTCGCCGGATCGCTGCCGGAGCTCGCGATCACGATCTCGGCCGCGGCCTCGGGCAACCTCGCACTCGCCGCCGGGAACCTGATCGGCGGCATCGCGATGCAGACGATGGTGCTGCTCGTCTGCGACTTCGCCGTCGGGCCGTCGCGCCCGCTCACGTATCTCGTGGGAAGGCTGACGCCGGTGCTCGAGGGGCTGCTCGTCATCCTCGTGGTGGCCGGCGTGGAGATGGGGGCGCTGCTCAAGCCGTCGACGGCGATCTTCGGGCGGGTGAGCCCTGCCTCCCTCGGGATCGTGATCATCTGGGTCGTCGGCGTCTACGGGATCAACCGGGCAGCCAAGGATCCGCGCTGGAGCATCTCGATGCCGGGCAGCCGGCCGGGTCGGAGACGAGCGGAGAAGCGGCATCCGGAGCAGCCGCATCCCTATGCCGGCGCGTCGACCGCATGGTGGCGACGATCTTCGGGCTGGCGTGCCTCGTCACCCTCGCCGCCGGCGTCGCCCTCGAGGAGAGCGGCAACGTCCTTGCCGACCGGCTCGGGGTCAACGGCGTGATCTTCGGGGCGACGATCCTCGCAGGGGCGACGGCGTTGCCGGAGATCTCATCCGGGATCGCGGCGGTGAGGCTCGGCGACCACGCGCTCGCGATGGGCGACATCTTCGGCGGAAACGCCTTCCAGGTCTGTCTCTTCCTCGTGGCCGACCTCGTCGCCGGGACGCCCGTCCTCCCGTCGGCCGGGCCACTCAACGCGTGGCTCGCGGCGCTCGGCGTCGCGCTGACCGCGGTCTACGGCTTCGGCGTGATCAGCCGGCCGATGCACACACGCTTCCGGCTCGGGCCGGACTCGCTGCTCGCCCTCGCTCTGTTCGGCCTCGGCATCGCCGGGCTCTTCTACGTCCCTCGCTAGGCGACGCTCCTACGATTAGGCGCGTGGAGACGACCGATCGCCACCTGCGGCTGCTCACCGAGACCATCGCTGCGGTCAACTCCACGCTCGACCTCGAGGAGGTGCTGCATCTGGTAGCGAACGAGGTCGCCGCTGCGCTCCGCGCCGACGCGTGCTTCGTCTACCTCTACGACGGGCAGGCAGACGAGCTGGTCCTCCGTGCGACGCACGGCACGCCGATCGACGCGATGTCGCGCCGGCCGCGGATGCGCCCCGGGGACGGGATCACAGGCACGGCCGCGGCCGAGCGGCAGCCCGTCGCGATCGCGGCGAACGCCGACCTCGACCCGCGCTGGAAGGAGTTCCCGAACCTGCCGGAGTCGGAGTTCGAGTCGATCCTCGCCGTCCCGATTCTCGCGCGCGAGCAGCTGGCCGGCGCCCTCAACGTCCGCACCCGTGAGCCGCGCGAGTTCCGCTCCGACGAGATCGAGCTGCTGCAGGCGATCGCGGGCCAGGTCGCCCAGTCGATCGTCCACGCACAGCTCTACGCCGAGGCGCAGCGGCGGGTCGCCGAGCTCGAGGCGCTCGCCCGCATCTCCGAGGCCGTCTCGGAGTCCCTCTACCTGGAGGAGTCGCTCGAGGCGATCGTCAAGACGACGATGGGCGCGGTGCATGCGACGGGCGCGGCGCTCGTGCTCGAGGACGGCAAGATCGCCTGGCCGGAGGGCCGCGCCGGCGCCTACGCCGTCCGCACGCCGCTGCGCTGGAAGCGGCGCGAGATCGGCCAGCTCGTGGCCGACCGCGACACGCCGTTCACCGACGAGGAGCGGGCGCTGCTCGAGGCGATCGCCCACCACGCCGCCGTCGCGCTCGAGCACGGCCGCGCGGTGATGCGCGGCGTCCTCGCCCAGGAGATCCACCACCGCGTCAAGAACAACCTTCAGACCGTCGCCTCGCTCCTGCGCCTGCAGGCCCACGCCGAAGGAGTCGATCCGCGTGAGGCGCTCGAGCACTCCGTCAACCGGATCCTCGCCATCGCCGCCGTGCACGAGTCGCTGACCGAGCAGCGCGAGGAGGACGTCGAGCTGGCGGAGCTGGTCGACCGCCTCCGCGCGACGCTGGTGCAGGGGATAGGGGCCGGGCGCGACGTCCAGGCACAGCTCGAGCCGGTCTCGCTGGCCGGCAACCGCGCGACCGCGCTCGCCCTCGTCTTCTCAGAGCTCCTCCAGAACGCGCTCGAGCACGGCGCCGGCACGGTGCGGATCGAGCTTACGCGCCGCGACGGCGACGTCGTTCTCGCCATCGCCGACGAGGGAGCCGGCGCAGACGGCGCGCCGAGCGGCACGGGGCTCTCGATCGTCCGCGCGCTCGTCGCCGACGAGCTGCAGGGCAGCTTCGCCTTCACCGGCGCACGCGCCGAGGTGGTCTTCCCGGCGTGAGCGAGTGGTCGGAGGTTTTGATCCACGTCCGCCGCGGCGACGAGTTCCTCGTCGCGCATCGCTCGCCCGAGAGCGGCGGCTACTGGCACACGATCGCAGGGGCTGTCGAGCCGGGCGAGGCGTTCCACGTCGCCGCGCTGCGGGAGCTGCACGAGGAGACCGGGCTGCAGGCGGGCGAGCTCCAGCCGCTCGGCGAGTTCGCGTACGTGCGCGAGTCGTGGGAGGAGGAGCCCGGCTCGCGCGTGCACGTCGAGGCGTTCCTGGTCGACGTCGAGCCGGCATGGGAGCCGCAGCTGAACGAGGAGCACGTCGAGTACCGATGGCTGCGGCGCGAGGAAGCCGCCGAGCTCCTCTTCTGGCCCGAGCCCGCGGCGCTCCTCCGGTCACTGCCGTGAGAGAGCCTCCGCCGCCGTATACGGGCGAAGGGCCGCACGCGCTGTGGCACGTCAGCGAGGAAGACTCGATCCGCCGCTTCGAGCCGCGCGACGGCAAAGTCTGGGCGATCGCGACGCGGCTGCTCCCGCTCTACTGGTTTCCGCGCGACTGCCCGCGCGCGACGTTCTGGGCCGAGTCCGAGACCACCGAACCCGACGTCGACCGTTTCCTCGGCGGCGACCGCGCCCGGCAAGTCCATGTCGTCGAGCCCGTCTGGCTCGGGCGGATGCGAACGCAGCGCGTCGTTGCCTACCGCATGCCGGAGGAGACGTTCGTGGAGGACGACGATCGCTTTTGGATCTCCGCCGAACCGGTCGAGCCGCTCGAGCTGGTCGAGCTCGGGGACCTCGTCGCCCGCCACGAGGCCGCGAAGATCGAGCTGCGCACCGAGGACGATCTGCTCGGCTTCTGGGATCAGGTGATCGGGTCGAGCCTCGGCTACAGCGGCATCCGACTGCGCAACGCCGTGTCGGCCGGAAACCAGTAGTCGCTGGTGTCGTCTGCGAAGCCGAGCAGTTGTCGGCGCACCGGCGTGAGGCGGGCGAGCCGGTCCGGGTCGAGGCTGAGCTCGTCGCGCGGCCGGATCCAGCGGTGCGTGTAGCCGTAGAAGAGGACCTTCCGCGCCCGGTCGGAGACATTGTCGCCCCGGGCGTGCCAGAGCCGGCGATCGAAGATCACAGCACTGCCCGCCTCGACGAGCACCGGTGTCGCGCCCGCGGGCTCGCGGTCGCGGGCCAGCGTGTCCCGCCAGTGACTGCCGGGAAAGACCCTGAGCGCGCCGTGCTCGGCAGTCGGCACGTCGGTGAGGAAGTACGCGACCTTGACCGAGAGCCGCGGCCGGGGAGACTCGAGCTCGACGTTCTGGCGGCCGCCGTCCTGGTGCCAGCGCCAGCGCTGCTCGGCGCTCCGCTCGGGCGGATGGACGTCCAAGTGGCAGTGGTAGACGTAGATGTTCGAACCGAGGATGTCGGACACGAGCGGCAGGCAGCGCGGATGGTCGACGAGCTCGAGGAACGCGTCGTCGAGCCCGGCGAACGCGAGCCGGTGGAACGGTCCGGCCGATCCTGCTTCCGTCTCCCAGACGCGATCGACGGCAGCCTCCAGCCGCTGCAGCTCCTTGGTGCGAAGCGCTCCCGGCACGATCACGAAGCCGTCTCGTTCGAAGTCCTCCCGCATCGGCTCTAGTACGTGGAGGACGCCGCGTAAGGTCCCGCCGTCATGCGGATCCTGATCGCCGAGGACGAGACGATCATCCGGCTCGACCTGCGCGCGCTGCTCGAGCACGCCGGCTTCGAGGTGTGCGCCGAGGCGAAGGACGGCGAGGAGGCGATCGACCTCGCGCGTTCCGAGCAGCCGGATCTCGCGGTGCTCGACGTGAAGATGCCGAAACTCGACGGGATCGAGGCGGCGCGGCGAATCCTCGAGGAGCGGCCGATCCCGATCGTGATGCTGACGGCCTACGGCCAGGAGGAGCTCGTCTCGCGCGCGGTCGAGGCCGGCGTCTTCGGCTACCTCGTGAAGCCGTTCCGCGAGCAGGACCTCCTACCGGCGATCGTCGCTGCACGCGCCAGGCACGACGAGCTGCAGGCGGTGCGGGCTGAGGCGGAGTCCCTGTCCGACGCGCTCGCTGCGCGCAAGGTGATCGAACGCGCGAAGGGGCTCCTGATGGAGAAGGAGCAGCTGAGCGAACAGGATGCGTTCGCGCGGCTGCGCAAGGCGAGCCAGGCGTCGGGTCGGCCGCTCAGGGTGATCGCGGAGGCCGTCGTCGCGACCCTCGCCGGCGAAACGTGAGCGGCGAGCACCCCAACGCCGCTCTCGTCCGGCGCGTCTTCGCCGCCTTCGGCAACGACGCAATGGCGGTCTCCGCCGCCTTCGCGCGCGAGATCGTCTGGCGGGTGCCGGGCCAAACCGCGATGAGCGGCGAGTACCGCGGCCGCCGCGCCGTCGTCGAGTTCCTCCGCCGCACCGGGCTCGAGACCGGCGGCACCTACAAGAGCCAACTCCACACGGTCTTCGCCGACGACCACTGGGCCGTCGCGATCTACCGCGCGACCGGCAGCCGCAACGGGATCGACCTCGACGTCGAGCAGGCGCTCGTCATCCGGATCGCGGACGGTCTCCTGAAGGAAGTGACGGCGGTGCCGCTCGACTCCGCGTTCGAGCGCTTCTGGGCCTAAGGTCTCGGACGGCCGGCTAGTGCCCGGCGACGGTCGAGATCGGCACAGCGTTCGCCGGGGCCGCGACGTGAACCGGCTCGTTCCAGCGGCTCAGCCGCGCCACGCTGGTGCCCCGGACGCGCGCTGCGACAGCCTTCTCCTCGAAGGGCAACGGCGTGCCGCGGGCCGGGGCGTACACGGTCTCGGTGAGCTCGAGTCCGGCCTGGCGGACGGTGCCGCGGACTCCCAAACATCGCTTGCCGGCGATCGTCGCCCGCACGACCTGGAGTTGCTTGCTCGGCAGGAGATCGCCGACGAAGGACGCGAACGTGGCATCCGCGGCCACGACCGCATACGCGCCGCTCGACGTCGGGATCGAGATCCACTCTCCGGCGTAACGCTTTGCTTGCGCCTGCGAGAACGGGAAGTAGTTGTGCAGCGTGAACGCGTTCCCTCGTATGTACCCCGACCCACCGACGATCCGCACGGTCGCGGGACCCGAGTGGCCGCCGCTCTTGACCGTGATTCGCTGGATTCCTCGACCGGGGCCGACGTCGGAGACGATCCGGATGAAGTGGCCGACGGCCGAGCTCGTGCTCACGTAGTGGACGGAGTGGCGGGCTGACGCCGCTCCGAGCATCGCGGCGCGCAGCTGCTTCGGCGATCGGGTCGACGCGAGCGCGACAGCCGCGATGGCGACAGCCGCAGCCACGACGAGCATGAGAACCCCGATCCGGCCCACTGCGTCAGGGTATCCCGGAATCCCTACGCCTGCGCCTGCTCGAAGAGCTGCTCCCAGCGCTCGAGGAGCGCGGTGAGCGCATCGCGGCTGCGCTTGTGCGCGGCGAGCACGTCGACGTCCGTCCAGTCCTCCGCGAGCTTCTTCTCGAGCTCCGTCACCTCCGCCTCGCGCACGGCGATCTCCGCCTCGATCAGCGCGAGCGCGGACGGGCGCCGCGGCTTCGGCTTCGAGGCCTGCGGCTTCGCGACCGGCTTCGCGCGCTCGGCCGGCGGCTCGGGCTTCGCGCGGGCCTCCCGCTCCTCGCGTACACGCAGGAGCTCGGCCCACCCGCCGTCGTATGCGCGCAGCTCCCTGTCCTCGATCGCCAGTGTGCGTTCGGCGATCGCGTCGAGGAGCGCACGGTCGTGGGAGACGAGCAGCACGGTGCCGGGGAACGCGTCGAGCGCCGCCTCGAGCGCCTCGCGGCTCTCGAGATCGAGGTGGTTCGTGGGCTCGTCGAGGACGAGGAAGTTCGCACCGGAGGCGACCGTGACCGCGAGCGCGAGACGCCGTCGCTCGCCGCCCGAGAGCACGGAGACCGGCTTCTCGTGCGCGTCCCAGCCGGAGAAGAGAAAGCGGCCGAGAAGGTTCTGGGCGTCGGGCCGCGAGAGTCCCGTCATCGACTGGACGCACTGGAGAACCGAGCCGCGCGTGTCGAGCTCCATCTCCTGCTGCGAGAAGTAACCGATCCGGACGCCGTGGCCGATCCGGATTTTTCCCGCTCCCGGCTCCGTCGAGCCTACGCCGGTGTCCCCGCGCACCAGCCTTTCCAGCAGCGTGGTCTTGCCGGAGCCGTTCGGGCCGACGAGGGCCACGTGCTCCGCGCGCTCGAGCGCGAACGAGATCTGACTCAGTAACAGCCTGTTACTTGCCACGGACACGTCCAGCCCGTCCGCCTCGACGACGGTCCGGCCGCTGCGCGCGGGCTTGAGGAACTCGAAGCCGAGGCCGCGGGTGCGCCGCGAGAGAAGCGCAACCTCGCCGGCGGCTGCTGAGCGCTCCTGCTCGAGCCGGTCGATGTGCGTCAGCTTCGCCTGTGCCTGCTTCGCCTTGCTCTTCTTGTAGCGGAACCGCTCGACGAACCGCTCGAGCCGCGCGATGTCGGCCTGGGCACGCTCGACCTCCTTCTGCGCGTGCAGCATCCGCGCCGCCTTCTCACGCCGCCAGGCATGCCACGGGCCGGGGAAGAACGTCCCCCGGCCGGCTTCGAGCTCGAGCGTCGCCGTCGTGACCGCCTCGAGGAACCAGCGGTCGTGGGCGACGAGGATCACCGCCGCGTCGAGCGAAGCGAGCTCGCGCTCGAGCCACTCGAGATTCGCGACGTCGAGGTGGTTTGTGGGCTCGTCGAGCAGGAGCAGATCGGGGTCGCCGCCGAGCGCGCGGGCGAGCGAGGCGCGCGTCAGCTCGCCGCCGGAGAACGTCCTCAGCGGACGGTCGAGATCCTCCTCCGCGAAGCCAAGCCCGCGCACGACCGAGGCCGCGCGGTCGCGCCAGGCGTAGCCGCCCGCGTGCTCGAGCCGTGCCTGCGCCTCGGCGTAGCGGTTGAGAGTCGCCTGCGCGTGGTCGCCCTCCGCCATCGTCTGCTCGAGCCGCCGGAGCTCCTCCTCCAGCGCAACGAGGTCGCGCGCGCCCGCGAGCACATACTCGCGCAATGTCAGCTCCTGCTCGAGCGGCGGCCGCTGGTCGTGCAGCGCCACCCGCGTCCCCTTGGCGAATGCGAGCTCGCCGCCGTGCTTCTCGGTCTCGCCGGCGAGGATCCGGAGCAGCGTCGTCTTGCCGGCGCCGTTGGGCCCGGAGAGCGCGACGCGGTCGCGGCGCTCGACGGAGAACGAGACGCCGTCGAAGAGGACGGTGCCCGCGAGCTCCTTGCGCAGATTGGATGCGATGACGACCGCCATGGCTGGGCCACTGTAGATTCGGCGTGTGGCAGTGGCTACGGCGTGGCATATTCGAGGCAGCTACTTCGAGTCGTGCAACTGCGACGCGATCTGTCCCTGCCGCCGCATCGACGGGGTCGCCGGCGGCCGCTCGACCCACGGCATCTGCACGGGCGTCCTCTCGTGGCTGATCGAAGAAGGGGACGCCGCCGGAACGGACCTGGCAGGTCTGGCGGTCGCGCTGGCTGTCCGCTATGACGACGACGAGCCGGGCTCGCCCTGGATGTGGCTCCTCTACCTGGACGAGCGCGCGAGCGAGGAGCAGCAGGCGGCGCTGGAGGCGATCTACACCGGCCGGCTCGGAGGCGATGCGCTCACGCACTTCCCGTGGGCGTGGAAGGCCAGCCACCTGCTCGACGTGCGAGTGGTCGCGATCGAGCTCGACCACACGCGCCGCCGCCAGTGGCTCCGCATCCGCGACCACGTCATCGTCCGGATCCGCGATCGCTATTCCGGCGACGCAGCCGTCGCGTGCGTGATCCCGGGCTACGACCGGGACGGCGAGGAGCTCGTCGCCGACGAGCTTCGGGTGGACGACGGGCCGCTCGCGTTCGATTACAGCGGCACCTGCGGCTACGGCGCGACCTTCGCCTACTCCGGCTGATGGGCGTTCCAATGCCGATGGGCGGTTAGGTTCGGTGGCATGCCGACGGCCAAGAGCGAGGAGCTGCGGGCGCTCGCGCAGCGCGTCGCAGACGCCTTCCCGCCCGAGGTGATCGAGGTCGTTCTGACGGGCAGCGTCTCGCGCGGCGTCGCCGACGACATCTCGGACATCGAGATGCTCGTCGTGACGGAGGAGCAAGTCTCCCTGGAGGAGGCGTTCGAGCTCGCGCGCCGCGCCGGACTGGAGGAGCGGGACAGCTGGGGCGACCCGGCGACGCCGACGCGACGCGTTTCCGGCTATCTCGACGCCCAGCCGGTCGAGACGATCTGGTGGTCGCGAGATCACGCGGAGGAGCACTTCGACTCCGGTGCGACCGCGGAGGCGATCGCGAACGGGATCCCGCTGCGTACCGGCGGTCTGCTCGCGCGCTGGCGGGAGCGGCTTCGCGAGTTCCCCGAGGACCTCGCGGCGCAGCGCATCGAGGACGCAGCGGAACGCTGGGGCGGCTTTACGCCGGCGGGGCTGTTGACGATCCTCCGGCCCGGCGACCGGCTGCAGCTACTCGAGTGGCTCGTGGATGCCGCGACCCGGACGCTCACCATCGTCTACGCCCTGAATCGCACCTGGCAACCGACGACCAAGCGGCTGGCGGCCCGCCTCGAGCCGCTCGCGGTCAAGCCCGACCGTCTTGCAGGACGGATCGAGGAGGCGCTGACCGAGCCCGACCCGCGCCGGGCGCTGGCGATCATGACCGAGCTCCAGCTCGACACGGTGCGGCTCGCGCCGAGCGGACCGAACGTCGACCGCGCGCGGAGCTGGCTCGCCGAAGGGCTCGCGCTCCTGTAGGAATGAGCGTGCTCGCGCTCGACATCGGCTCCTCCTCGGTGCGCGCCCAGCAGTTCGACGAGCGCGCCGGGCCAGCCGGCGGGCTGCGGCAGGAGGGATACGAGTCCGACGATCCAGCCGAGGTCGCGGCAGCCGTCCGGCGCGTGCTCGGGGACGAGGAGCCGGACGCGACCTCCTGTTTCGCGCACAGCCTCGTCGCCGTCGACGCGGGCTGGAACGCGCTCACGCCGATCCTCGGCTGGCGCGACACGCGTAGCGCCGACGCGGCGAAACGGCTTGCGCAGCGGCTCGACGCCGAGGCGACTCATGCGCGCACCGGCGCGTTCCTCCACCCCTCCTTCTGGCCGGCGAAGCTCGCGTGGCTGGCCGAGACGGAGCCCGAGACCTTCCGCCGGGCGACCTGGTTCGTCTCCTTCGCCGACTATCTGCGCCGCGCGGCTGAGACGAGCCTCGGGATGGCATCCACGAGTGGCTTGCTCGACCTCACGACCCACGACTGGGACGAGGAGCTGCTCTCCACGCTCGGACTCGACCGCGAGCGGCTGCCGCGGATCGCGGACGTGCCGCTCTGGAACGACGCCGCGTGCTCCAACGCGGGCGCCGGCTGCGTGACGCGCGACCGTGCCGCGCTCATGGTCGGCACCTCGGGCGCGTTCCGCGTCCTCTACAAGAGCGAACGGCCGCAGCCGAAGCCGGGCCTCTTCCTCTATCTCGCCGATGAGCGCCGCGTCGTCGAGGGCGGCGCGCTCTCGGACGGCGGCAACCTCCACGAGTGGCTCGAGCGGACGCTCGGCGACGCGTCGGGCTCGCTCGCGGAGCGCGATCCGAGCGACCACGGGCTCGTCTTCCTGCCCTTCCTCGGCGGCGAGCGCTCGACGGGCTGGAACCCGCACGCGCGTGGCGCGGTCCACGGGCTCACCCTGGAGACGACGCCGCTCGACCTGCGCCAGGCCGCCTACGAAGGCGTCGCGTTCCGCTTCGCCGCGATCGCCGACCTGCTGCCGGACGTGCGCGAAGTCGTCGCGACGGGAGCCGGGCTCCTGCGCGACCGCGACTGGATCCAGATCATGGCCGACGCGCTCGCACGGCCGATCCACGTCTCGGGCGTGCCGGAGGCATCGCTCCGCGGCGCGGCGGTGCTCGCACTCGAGCACCTCGGGCACGAGGTCGCCGCCGCGCCGATTGCCGAGGTGGTCGAGCCGCGCGCGGACCGCGCCGAGGCGTACCGCACGGCGCGCGCGCAGCAGCAGAAGCTCTACGAAGCGCTGACCTGATCCCGCACGAGGCTGCGCGCGGCGGCCGCGATCCCGTCGGCGTCGATGCCCGCCTCGGCGAGCAGCTCGGCCGGCTTGCCCGAGTGCGGCATCTCGGTCACCGCGAGCCGAACGACCGGCGGGCGCTCGTCCGAGTCGCCCAGCGCCGACAGCACGGCTTCGCCGAGCCCGCCCTCGGCCCAGTGGTCCTCCGCGGTGACGATCGGGCACGTGAGCGAGCGCAGCGTCTCGGCGTCGAGCGGCTTGATCGAGTAGAGGTCGATCACCCGCGCCTCGATTCCCTCCTGCGCGAGCGTGTCCGCCGCCTTGAGCGCCTCGTGGACGGTGATCCCTGCGCCGACGATCGCGACGTCGTCGCCCTGGCGCACCGTCCTCGAGCCGCCGATCTCGAACTCCTCGTCCGGTCCGTAGATGACGGGCGTGTTCGGGCGCAGCGTGCGCAGATACGACGATTCCCTCGGTGTCGGCCATGCGCTCCACGAGCTTCGCGGTCTGGTTCGCGTCGCAGGGGTGCAGCACGGTCGAGCCGTGGACGGCGCGCAGCGAGGCGATGTCCTCGAGCGCCATCTGTGACGGCCCGTCCTCGCCGATCGAGACGCCGGCGTGCGAGCCGCACAGGCAGTAGCTCGCGCGGCTGATCGCCGACATGCGGATGAAGTCGTAGGCGCGCGAGAGGAACGCCGCGAAGGTCGAGGCGAAGGGGCGCCAGCCGAGCACCTGCATCCCGACCGCAGTCGCGACCATCTGCTGCTCGGCGATGTACATCTCGAAGTAGCGCTCCGGGATTGCGTCACGGAACTCGTCGGCGAACGTGGAGTTCGAGACCTCGCCGTCGAGCGCGACGACGTCGCCGCGCGCCTTGCCGAGCGCGGCCAGCGCGTCGCCGTACGCCTTCCGTGTCGCCACCTCGTCGCCGAGCTCGTAGCGCGGCAGCTCGAGCGTGCCGCCCGGGAACTCGTGCTTCGAGGCGCCCGTCTCGGGCTTAGCCACGTCGACCTTGAGGTTGCGGACGCCGCCGAGCGTCGCGATCACCTCCTCGGAGTGGTCGAGCGCCTTGCCGTGGAAGCCGTTCTTGTCCTCGACGTCGGGATCGCCCTTGCCCTTGATCGTCTTCGCGACGATCACGACGGGCTGTCCCGCGGTGTCGATCGCCTCGGCGTAGGCGCGGTCGATCGCCTCGACGTCGTGGCCGTCGATCTCGATCGTGTGGCAGCCGAACGCCCGCGCGCGGCTCGCGTACGAGTCGAGATCCCAGCCGTGCATCGTCTCGCCGCGCTGGCCGAGCCGGTTCACGTCGAGGATCGCCACGAGGTTGTCGAGCTCGTAGAACGCGGCGTGCTCGAGCGCCTCCCACTGCGAGCCTTCGGCGATCTCGCTGTCGCCACAGAGCGTCCAGACGCGGAACGGGAGCCGGTCGAGCCGCTTGCCGGCGATCGCCATACCGACCGCGTAGGGGAGGCCCTGTCCGAGCGAGCCGGTCGCGACGTCGACCCACGGGATCCGCGGCGTCGGATGGCCCTCGAAGATCGAGTCGAACTGCCGGTAGGTCAGCAGCTCCTCCTCCGAGATCGCGCCGGCGGCGCGGAACATCGCGTACATCAGCGTCGAGGCGTGGCCCTTCGAGAAGACGAGCCGGTCGTTGTGGGGGTCGTGCGGGTTGTCGAAGTCGTAACGCAGGTACTTCGCCATGAGCACGGCCATCAGGTCGGCTGCGGACATGCGCCGAGGTGGGATGGCCGGAGCCGGCCTTCGCCGCCGGCCGGATCGCATCGACCCGCAGCTGCTGTCCCAGCTCGCGCCAGAGCTCGACGTCGTTCATCGCTACGACCTCTCCCTTCGCCGGAGACGGAAACTGGTGTCGATTCTATGTACGGTCCCGCGCGTGAAAGTTGCCGTGGCGTTCGACCACCGCGGAGTCCATCTCCGGGACAAGATCCTCGAGACGCTGCGCGAGGAGGGGCACGAGGTCGTCGACCTCGGCACAGACACCGACGCCGTGCGCATCGACTACCCGGACAAGGCAGCCGAGCTCGGCGCTTCGCTCAAGGACGGCCAGGCCGAGCGCGGCGTCCTCGTCTGCGGCTCCGGTGTAGGCGCCTCGGTCGCCGCGTGCAAGATCGCCGGAATCCGGGCAGCGATCTGTCACGACGTCTATTCCGCGCACCAGGGCGTCGAGCACGACGACATGAACGTCCTCTGCCTCGGCTCGGAAGTCGTGGGGCCGAGCCTCGCCGCGGACCTCGTGCGCACGTTTCTCGCGGCACGGTTCGACGGAGGAGAGCGTTACGTCGCCAGACTGGAGAAGATCCGACGCATGGAAGAAGGGATGCGGAATGGCTGAATCGAGACTCCACCAGCTGAGCGCGCGCGGGCAGTCGGTCTGGATCGACTACCTCTCGCGCGACCTGCTCGAGACCGGCGAGCTGAAGCGGATGATGAAAGAGGACGCCGTCGTCGGCGTGACCTCGAACCCCACGATCTTCCAGAAGGCGCTCTCGCAGGGCAGCGCCTACGACGAGCAGCTGAAAGAGCTCGAGCACGAAGGCGATGCGAAGGAGATCTTCCTCCACCTCGCCGTGCACGACGTCGAGTCGGCGCTCGACCTGCTCGCGCCCGTGCACGAGCAGAACGCGCAGGACGGCTACGTGTCGATCGAGGTCGACCCGAACCTCGCCTACGACACGAAGGCGACGTACGACGAGGCGATCCGCCTGCACGAGTGGATCGACCGGCCGAACCTCTACGTGAAGATCCCCGGCACGAAGCCGGGCCTGCAGGCGATCGAGGACTGCATCGCGGCCGGCCGCAGCATCAACGTCACGCTGCTGTTCTCGTTGGAGATGCACAGCGAGTCGATGGAGGCCTACCTCCGCGGGCTCGAGCGGTTCGTCGAGGGCGGCGGCGACGCGACGAAGGTGCGCTCGGTCGCGAGCTTCTTCGTCTCACGCGTGGACACCGAGACCGACAAGCGCCTGGAGGCGATCGGCTCCGACGAGGCGCTCGCGCTCCGCGGCAAGCTCGCGATCGCGAACGCGAAGATCGCGTACGAGAACTACCTCAAGGCCTTCTCGGGCCCGCGCTGGGAGGCGCTCGAGGCGAAGGGCGCGCTGCCGCAGCGCTGCTTGTGGGCCTCCACTTCGACGAAGAACCCGGAGTACCGCGACGTCCTCTATGTCGAGGAGCTGATCGGCCCGCACACGGTGAACACGATGCCGGAGGAGACGATCCAGGCCTTCCAGGATCACGGCGAGGTGCGCGGCGACACGGTGCTCGACGGAGTCGACGAGGCGCATCAACTCCTCGAGCAGCTCGCGGCGGTCGGGATCGACTACGACGACGTCGTGCTGACGCTCGAGAAGGAGGGCGTGCAGAAGTTCTCCGACTCGTTCGCCGAGCTCCTCGACGGCGTGCGCGCCAAGTGCGAGGCCGTGACCGCATAGCGGTGAACCGCGAGCGCCTGATCGAGGGCATCTGGGAGCGGGATGCCACGACGTGGACCGGCAGCGACGAGGGGAAGTGGCTCGGCTGGCTCGACGAGCCCCTACACGTCCAGGAGGGGCTCGAGGGCATCCGCCGCTTCGCCGAGTCTCTGCACGAGGAGGTCGACGACGTCGTGCTGTGCGGGATGGGCGGGTCGTCGCTCGCGCCGGAGGTGCTGCGACGCAGCTTCGAGGTCGACCGGTTCCACGTCCTCGACACGACGCATCCCCGCGCGATCCGCGCGCTCGAGGAGAAGCTCGACCTCCAGCGGACGCTGTTCGTCTCCTCCTCGAAGTCCGGGTCGACCCTCGAGACGAGGTCGCATACCGACTACTTCTGGGAGAAGAGCCGCAAGCACGCGCAGCTGTTCTGCGCCGTCACCGATCCGGGGTCGGAGCTCGAGCACCTCGCCCGCGAGCGCGGCTTCCGGGCGGTCTTCGCGGGCGAGCCGTCGATCGGCGGCCGCTACTCGGCGCTCTCGCCGTTCGGGATCGTGCCGGCCGTGCTGATGGGCGTCGATGCCTCGCGCCTGCTCGAACGGGCGCAGGAGATGCGCGAGGCATGCCGCTCCGGCGAGGGCAATCCGGGCTACGAGCTCGGGACCGGCAGTTCGGCGAGGGATGGCAGCGACTTCCGCGACAAGATCTGCATCGGCGACGCGCCGGGAGACTTCGGGCTCTGGGCAGAGCAGCTCATTGCCGAGTCGACAGGGAAGCACGGGAAGGGGCTCGTGCCCGCGCCGGGCGAGTCGCCGGAAGGGGCCGACCGGCAGGCCGCCGAGCCCGAGCTGCCCGATCCGTACGCGCTCGGCGCGGAGTTCTTCCGCTGGGAGTTCGCGATCGCGGTCGCCGGCACATACCTCGAGATCAATCCCTTCGACCAGCCCGACGTCCAGGCGGCGAAGGACAAGACGAACGAGGTGCTCGCGACCGGGAAGGAGCCCGAGCTCGAGCCGGAGGGCTCGATCGAGGAGCTGCTCGCCCAGGCGCAGGACGGCGACTACTTCTGCATCCAGGCGTTCGTCGAGCCGGGCCCGGACGCGGAGGCGAAGCTCGACCGCTTGATCGCGGACGTGCGGAGCCGAAGCAACCTGGTCGTGACGCACGGCTACGGACCGCGCTACATGCACTCGACAGGCCAGCTGCACAAGGGCGGCCCGAACACGGGCCTCTTCCTCCAGGTGATCGACGACCCGGGCGACGAGCTCCCCATCCCCGGCAAGCCCTTCGGCTTCCGGCGGCTGATCCGCGCGCAGGCGGCGGGCGACCTCGAGACGCTGAAGGAGCGCGGCCGGCGCGTCGCGCAGAGTCGAGATTGGAGGATCTCTAGTGCAACTCGGGATGGTCGGCCTCGGCCGGATGGGCGCGAACATGACGGAGCGCCTGCGCGCGGCCGGTCACGATCTCAAGACGTTCGACCCGCAAGGTCGACGCGCGTACGGCGGGCTCGCTCGAAGAGCTCGTGCAGCAGCTCGACACGCCCCGCTCCGTCTGGCTGATGGTGCCGGCGGGGATCGTCGACTCCGTCGTGGGCGAGCTCGCGCCGCACCTGGCGGAGGACGACACGATCATCGACGGCGGCAACTCGTACTACGTCGACGACCTGCGCCGCTCGGGCGAGCTCAGCGGCAAGGGCATCCACTACGTGGACGTCGGCGTCAGCGGTGGCGTCTGGGGCCGCGAGCGCGGCTACTGCCTGATGGTCGGCGGCGACGACGAGGCCGTCGGCCGGCTCACGCCGGTGCTGGAGGCGCTCGCCCCGGGAGTCGACGCCGCCGTCCGCACGCCCGGCCGCAAGGGCGACGCATCGCCCGAGGAGCAGGGCTGGCTCCACTGCGGCCCTCCCGGCGCGGGTCACTTCGTGAAGATGGTCCACAACGGCATCGAGTACGGGCTGATGCAGGCGTATGCCGAGGGCCTGAACGTCCTCAAGCACGCCAACATCGGCAAGCACGCGCAGGAGACCGACGCCGAGACGACGCCGCTGCGCGACCCCGACCTCTACAAGTACGACCTCGACATCGCCGCTGTCACCGAGCTGTGGCGCCGCGGCTCCGTGATCGCCTCATGGCTGCTCGACCTGACCGCGGAGGCGCTGCACGAGACGCCTGAGCTCGACGAGTACGCCGGCCACGTGAGCGACTCGGGGGAGGGCCGGTGGACGGTGCAGGCCGCGGTCGAGGAGGGCGTTCCCACGCCGGTGCTCGCCGCCTCGCTGTTCAACCGGTTCGCCTCCCGCGGCGAGGCGGACTTCGGCGACCGCGTCCTTTCCGCAATGCGCAAGGGCTTCGGCGGCCACCTCGAGAAGAGCCCGGAACAGTGACCGCCACCGCGCCGAAGCAGGAGGAAAACCCGCTCGCCGAGGGCCTCGCCTTACGCCGGACGCCGGATCCCTGCGCGCTCGTCATCTTCGGCGCCTCCGGCGACCTGACGCACAAGAAGATCATGCCCGCGCTCTACGCGCTGGCCGTTCGCCGGCTGCTGCCGCCGCGCTTCGCGATCGTCGGCGTCGCGCGCACCGACGGCGACGACGACGCGTTCCGGCAGGACATGCAAGACGCCGTCAAGCAGCACGCGCGCGACCCGTTCCGGCAGGACACCTGGGACGAGCTCGCCGCGCAGCTCCACTGGGTCACCGCCGACTTCGCAGACTCGGGCGGCGAGGACAAGCTCCATGACCTCGTCGAGAAGCTCGACGAGAAGGAGCAGCTCGGCGGCAATCGCGTCTTCTACCTCGCCGTGCCGCCCCCGGCCTTCGCCACCATCGTCGAGGCGCTCGGCAAGCGACGCGACGAACGGGGCTGGACGCGGCTCGTCGTCGAGAAGCCGTTCGGCCACGACCTCGCCTCGGCAGAGCAACTGACGGCCTCGCTGTTCGAGTACTTCCGCGAGGACGAGATCTTCCGGATCGACCACTACCTCGGCAAGGAGACGGTCCAGAACATGCTCGCGCTCCGCTTCGCGAACGGGATCTTCGAGCCGATCTGGAATCGCCAGTTCGTCGACCACGTCCAGATCACGGTCGCCGAGTCGATCGGGATCGAGGCCCGCGCCGGCTACTACGAGCATGCCGGCGCGATCCGCGACATCTTCCAGAACCACCTCCTGCAGCTGCTCGCGATGACGGCGATGGAGCCGCCGATCGACTTCACCTCCGACTCGGTGCACAACGAGAAGGTGAAGGTGCTGCGCGCGCTGCACACGCCGGCGCCGAGGTCGGTGGTTCGTGGCCAGTACGGGCGCGGCTTCGTCGAGGGCGAGGAGGTCGGCGCGTATCGCGAGGAGGACGGCGTCGCGCCGGATTCCGTGACCGAGACGTTCGTCGCCGCGAAGCTCTACATCGACAACTGGCGCTGGGCCGACACGCCGTTCTACGTGCGCATGGGCAAGCGCCTCGCGCGGCACGAGACGACGATCGCGATCCAGTTCAAGGCCGCGCCGCACCCACCGTTCGAGGAGGCGGCCGCCGAGGGTTTGCGGCCGAACGTCCTCGTCGTCCATGTTCAACCAGACGAGGGCGTCTCCCTCGCGATCGGCGCGAAGGTGCCGGGGCAGGGGATGACGATCCGCACCGTGCATATGGACTTTCTCTACGGCGGCGCGTTCCGCACCGGGATGCCCGAGGCGTACGAGCGCCTGATTCTCGACACGATGCTCGGCGACTCGACGCTGTTCACCCGCACGGACGAGGTCGAGGAGCAGTGGAAGCTCGTCGACGCGATCATCGCCGGCTGGCAGCGCGACAACCCGGCCTTCCCGAACTACCCCGCGGGCTCGTGGGGCCCGCCCACCGCCGACGAGCTCATGCAACGGGACGGGCGGTCGTGGCGACTTCCGTGAACGAGCTGAGCTGGCTCGGCGAGGACGTCTGCCTCGGCGACGTCGACACCGCGCTCGCCCGGCTGCGGGCGAAGGCTGCGGACGAGGCAGAGAGCATGCGCACGTCGGTGATGACGCATATCGCGTGGGTGCCCTACGGGTGGAGGGAGCAGGCTCGCGCCGCACTGGCCGGAATGGCCGAGCTGCACCCCTCGCGGACGATCCTCCTCTTCCCGGAGCCGAATGCGGACGACAACCGGATCGACGCGCGCGCAGAGGTCGAGCGGTGGGAGGTTCCGGACACCGACCGCGGCCTCGTGACCGAGGTGGTCGAGCTCACGCTGCGGGGTTCGCGCGCGAAAGCGCCCGCGAGCATCGTCGAGCCGCTCCTCATCTCGGACCTGCCGGTCTTCTTGCGCTGGCGCGGCGAGCCGCCCTGGGACGCGCCGGAGCTCGAGCAACTGGTCGGGGTGACCGACCGGCTGATCGTCGACTCGACCGAGTGGGACGACGTGCCCGACTCGTACCGGCAGCTGGCGGAGCTCTTTCCACAGCTGCGCCGCCTCGGACATCGCCTGGGCGAGAACGTCGCGCTGGCGCTCGCACCTGGCGACGATGTGGCCGGGGATTGCGGAGGTGCGGACCGTGCGCGTCCGCGGGACGGCGGCGCAGGCGTGGCTCCTGTGCGGCTGGCTGCGCTCGCGGCTCGGCCGGGACGAGATCGCGCTCGAGCACGATCCCGCGGAGAGGCTCGAGGGCGTGGCGCTCGACGGCGAGGCGGTGCCGCTTCCTCCCGGCGACCCGCCGACGCCGAGCGACGTCCTCTCCGACGAGCTCGAGCGCTTCACTCCCGATCCGGTCTACGAGGCTGCCGTGCTCGCCGCCACCGCTTCAGGCCCGTAGGCGGGACACCGCAGCGAACCGTTCCTTGTAACAGACTGTTACAAGCTTTCACTGTGCCGTTCCGGCACGAAGCCCTGACCGTTCCGTGACGCCTGCCACGCGAATGTGGCGGCGTGCTCTCCTTCGCTCCTCGCATCCCACGACGGCTCCTCGACGAGATCGAACGGCAGTCGCGGCGAGCCGTTCCCATCGCCGAGATGAACCGCTGCGTCGGACGCGCTGCGGCCCAAATGGGGCTCTACAGGCCGAGTTACGAGCAAGTGAGGGTCCTCGTCCACACGGCTCGGCGCCTTCGCCGGCAGGGCCGCAAGCCTGTCTCGACTGTCGCGCTGCAGGTGGCATTTCGGGTGAGGCCACCTGACGCAATCCTCCTCCACTTCCTCGCACCGCCGGCGCCACGGCTTCGTGACCGCGCACCTCCCAAGTAACAGTCTGTTACTAGGAAAGAGGGGTCCGGTCGAGCCCCGCCAGCAGCGATTCGAGCAGGCGGCCGGCGGCGAGGACGCGGGCGTCTTCCCCCGCCGGAGCGGCGAGCTGGACCGAGGCGGGCAGGCCGTCGTCTGCCTGGCCGCACGGGAGCGCGAGCGCCGGCCAGCCGAGCGAGCTGATCGGGTACGTGAGCGAGATCGCCGCCGCTCGGATCTCGAGCTCGTCGACCTCTGCGGGCGGTGCGACGAACGGGACGGTCGGTGTCACGAGCAGGTCGAGCTCGCCCACGGCCTCCGCGACGCGCTCGAAGTAGTCGGCGCGCTCACGCTCGGCCGCGGCGGCCTCCTCGTCGCGTACCTGCAGGCAGCGCTCGACCTTGCCGCGGACGTTCTCGCCGTACAGCTCCTCGTTGCCCGGGAAGAGCGCGCGGTGGACGTCCGCCACCTCGCGCATGAAGTCGGCCCGGTTGGCGGGCGCGAGCGGCAGCGCGAGCTCGCGCCGACGCGGGAAGAGCGCCGCGACCTCGTCCACGCGCTGCCGCACGAGCGGCTCCGCCTGGTCGAGCCACGCGATGCCCACCTCGAGCTCCTCCAGCGACTCGAGCTCGACCGGCTCGAAGCCCGGCGCGAGCGCCCGCATCAGCCGCTCGCACCCCTCGACCGAGGACGCCATCGGGCCCGACGATGTCGTAGCGTCGGCGCGAGCGGGAAGCAGCCCTCGACCGAGACGAGCCCGTGCGTCGGCTTGAACCCGACGATCCCGCACCACGCCGCAGGGATCCGGATCGACCCCGCGGAGTCAGTGCCGAGCGCGAGCTCGACGTCACCCGCGGCGATGGCGGCGGCCGAGCCCCCGCTCGAGCCGCCCGCCAGCCGTCCCGGAGCCACCGGGTTCGGCACGGTGCCATAGTGCTCGTTCTGCGACGAGATCCCGTACGCGAACTCGTGCAGGTTCGTCTTCCCGGCTACGGCGAAACCGGCGGCCTCGATCAGCCGCACCGCGTCCGCGCTGACGGCCGGAACATGGTCGGCGAACAGCGCGGAGCCGTACGTCGTCGTCAGTCCCGCCGTGTCCAGCAGGTCCTTGACCGCCACCGGCTCGCCCGCGCCCGGCCTCGTCCAGGCGCGCCAGCCAGATCCCTTCCACTACTGGAAGTGGAGGTACAGGAACGCGACCCCGACGCAGCCGGCGAAGAGCAGCACGAAGACGCCGAACAGCAGCCAGCCGAGGCGGACGTTTCGGCGCGCGAGCTCGGGATCCATCAGACCACCGCGTCGACGGCCAGCGCCGCGAAGAGCAGCGCGAGGTACAGGAGCGAGTAGTGGAAGAGGAGCATCGCGCTGCGCGGCGTCGTGTCGCGCCGCAAGCGCTCGGCGAGCCAGACGAAGACGGCACCGAGCGCCAAAGCGCAGACGACGTACAACGGCCCGGCGCCTCCCCAGCCCCACGGCAGGAGCGTCGCCGCCACCAGCACGAGCGAGTAGAGGACGATCTGGCGCGCCGTGGCCCGGTCGCCGCGCACGACCGGCAACATCGGCACGCGCGCGTTCGCGTAGTTGTCCTTGAGCAGCAGGGCGAGAGCCCAGAAGTGCGGCGGCGTCCAGATGAAGACGATCGCGAAGAGGAGCAGCGCCGCGATTCCGACGTGCCCGGTCGCGGCGGCCCAGCCCACGAGGGGCGGCACGGCGCCGGCGGCTCCGCCGATCACGATGTTCTGCGAAGTCGACCGCTTCAGCCAGCGCGTGTAGACGATGACGTAGAACAGACCGCCGACCAGGGCGAGGACAGCGGTGAGAACGTTCACCGCGCTCGCGAGCAGGACGAAGGAGAACGCCAGCAGCGCGAGCCCGAACTCGAAGGCGCGACTCGGCGGGACGCGGCCCGAGGCGACCGGACGCGAGCGCGTCCGCTTCCCCATCAGGGGGTCGATGTCGCGGTCGAGCACGTGGTTGAGCGCCGATGCGCCGCCGCAGGCGAGCGCTAGCCCGACCATGGCGGAGACCGCGAGCCCCGTCCCCGGCCAGCCGCGCGCGCCGGCGATCATCCCGCAGAAGCCGGTGATCAGCAGGAGCGACATGATCCGCGGCTTCGTGAGCGCCACGTAGTCGCGCCACGCCCCCCACGGAACCCGCTCGCCCCGGAAGCTCTCGGCGACGACGATCACGAGCGCCGCCAGCGCGAAGGCCGCGAGCCCGGAGTGCGCGTGCGGCCCGGGAACCGCCGCGGCAGCGGCGAAGAGCGCCGAGGCCGCAAGTGCCGCCGGCACGAGCCGCCGGTGCGCGCACCAGGCCGAGACCACGAGCGCGGCGAGCGGCGGAGCCACGAGCGCCGCCAACAGCCGGTGCGCCGTCCCCAGGCCCTCCGCGCCGGAGACGACCGCAAGAAGGGTTCCGCCCGCAGCGACAAGCGCCGACAGACGCAGCCAGGGCCCCGGTGCGAGCTCGGTCCTCACTGCGGCTGCTCCGCGAGGCGCCGCCGCAGAGTCGCGCAGCGGCCGCGCGCTCGTCACGTAGGGGACGCTGTCGAAATTGTGCGCCGGCGGCGGCGAGGTCGTGTACCACTCCAGCGTGTCGGCGAGCCACGGATCGTTACCCGCGCGGACGCCCTTGCGGAAGACGTTCGTCCGCCAGACGTTGACCAGGAAGACGAGCGTCGCCAGCGCCATCACGCCGGACCCGATCGACGAGATGAGGTTGTACGCCTCCCAGAGCCCACCCTGGTGGTACGTGTAGATCCGCCGCACCATCCCGAGCAGCCCGAGCATGTGCTGCGGCAGGAAGGTGAGGTTGAACCCCACGAACAGCAACCAGAAATGCCACTTGCCAAGGCGCTCGTCGAGCATACGACCGAACATCTTCGGCCACCAGTAGTAGAGGCCGCCGAAGAAGCCGAAGGCCGAGCCGCCGAACAGGACGTAGTGGAAGTGGGCGACGACGTAGTACGAGTCGTTCAGCTGCCAGTCGACCGGGAACGCGGCGAGGAAGATCCCCGACAGGCCGCCCATCGTGAAGAGCGCGATGAAGCCGAGCGCGAACAGCATCGGCGTGTCGAAGATGAGGTTGCCGCGCCAGGTCGTCGCGAGCCAGTTGAAGATCTTGATCCCGGTCGGGACCGCGATCACCATCGACGAGAGCATGAAGAACGAGTCGAGCCCGACTGGCAGCCCGGTCGTGAACATGTGGTGGGCCCACACGAGCATCGAGAAGAACCCGATCGCGATCGTCGAGAACGCGATTGCCTTGTAGCCGAAGATCGGCTTGCGCGAGAAGACCGGCAGGATCTCCGAGATCATCCCGAAGACGGGCAGAACCATGATGTAGACCTCGGGGTGCCCGAAGAACCAGAACATGTGCTGGTAGAGCACGATGTTCCCGCCCTGCGACGGGATGAAGAAGTGCGTCCCGACCGTGCGGTCGAGCAGGAGCAGCGTCACGCCCGCCGAGAGCGCCGGCAGCGCGAGGAGCAGGAGGATCGCGTAGGTCTCGATCGCCCAGACGAAGAGCGGCATGCGCATCCAGGTCATGCCGGGGGCCCGCATGTTGTGGATCGTGACGATGAAGTTGATCGCCCCCAGCAGCGAGGACAGCGTCAGGATGTGGATGCTGAGGATCCAGTAGTCCTGGCCGTGGCCGGGGCTCGCGAAGGGGAGGTTCTCCGAGAGCGTCGGGTACGACCACCAGCCGGCGTGGGCCGCGCCGCCCTTCGCGAACCAGCTCAGCCAGAGCACGATGCCGCCGAGCAGGAAGAGCCAGTACGAGAGCGCGTTCAGGCGCGGGAACGCCATGTCGCGGGCTCCGATCATCAGCGGCACGAGGAAGTTGGCGAAGCCGGCGAGGATCGGGATGACGACGAGGAAGATCATCGTCGTGCCGTGCATCGTCATGACCTCGTTGTACGAGTTCTTCGTCAGGAACGCCTCGCTCGGCGTCGCGAGCTGTGTGCGCATGAGGAGCGCGAGGATCCCGCCCGCGACGAACCACACGAGCGAGGTCGCGATGTACAGGATCCCGATCCGCTTGTGGTCGACCGTGACGAGCCAGCTCGCGACGCGGCCGCTCTTCCAGCCGACCGGGTAGGCCGCTTCCGACCTAGCCGCCACTCGTCGCTCCCGCGGGCTGAGCCTTGTAGATGTGCCTCTTGGCGTAATAGACGAGGTGGTTGATCTCTGCCTCCGTCCAGGTGTCCCCGACCGGCGGCATCGTCCCTAGCGAGCCGGTGACGCCGTCGCGGAGGATGCTCTCGAGCGACGACTTCTGGACGAGCACCGAGTTGTTGGCGATCGGCGGCCCGTAGCCGCCCTGCCCGAGGTTCCCGTGGCAGGTCGCAGCAGACGCCGTTCCAGAGCTGCTTGCCGATCGTCTCCTGCCAGGTCGCGAGGTAGTGCTGGTACTGCTGCCGGGAGCCGGCCTCGACAGTCGCGCGCATGGAGGCGTGGAAGACGCCGCAGAGCTGAGCGCACTGGCCGTCGTAGCTGCCGGGCGAGTCCGCCCGGAACCAGAAGTGGTTGACCCGGCCCGGGATCGCCTGGATCTTGCCGCCGAGCGCCGGGACCCACCAGCTGTGGATGACGTCCGGCGACACGACCTTGAGGTCGACGACCGAGCCCACGGGGACGTGGAGCGTTCCCGATCGAGCGGGCGTGATCCGGGGAGTCGGTGTAGTCGAACTGCCAGTAGTACTGGTGGCCCTCGACCGTGATGTGGATCGGCTCGGCTGCGGCCGGCGCGGAGCGGATGCTCGGGAGCTCGTAGAAGACGAAGGCGGCGATGATCGCGAGGATCACGACCGGGAACGCCGTCCAGATCAGCTCGAGCCGAGTGTGCCCGTACACCTGGGCGCCCTCCACCGCGCGAGAGCGGCCGCGGCTCCGGTACTTCACGACGAAGACGACGAGCAACCCCTCGACGAGGACGAAGATCGCGGCCGTGAAGCCGAGGATGAGGTAGTACGCGTGCTGGGTGTGAACCGCGTTCGGCGATGCCGGCGTGACCGGGGTGAAGCCTCCGTTCCCGGCTGCGGCGGCGCCGGCCGTCGCGAGCGCGACAAGCACGGCGAAAACGACGGACAGCAGCTTGCAGCGCACCCGACGGGCATTCTATGAACGTGCCCCAGCGCACGCGGATCGAACTGCCGGAGCACGTGCCGCCCGTGTTCGAGGTCTACGTCGGCGGCGTCCGCCAGGTGCCGGGACGCGACTTCCAGCTGGAGGGACGGTCGCTCGTCTTCCCGCGCCCGCTCGCCCAGGAGGGCCGCCTCGGCTTCTGGCGCTGGGCGTCGATGTGGCTCGGGATCGCCGGCACGTACCGCAAGCACGAGACGGTCGACGTCGCCTATGAGGCCGGCGGGCGCCGCGAGGTCGAGACCGGCCTGGAGCTCGCAGCCGTACGAGTCAGAGTGAAGCCGCGGCGAGCTCGGGCTGGCGCACGCCGTCTTCGAGCAGCGCGGCCACGGTCTCGGAGAACACGTCGCGCAGCGGCGCGTAGACAGGGCGAAAGTCGACCGCCCCGTTCAGCTCGAGTACGACGAAGCCGCCGTTCGAGGTCGGCAGGAGATCGACTCCCACGAGGTCGGCGCGCGCAGCCTGCGCCGCGGCGAGCGCCAGGGCCCGGGCGAGCGGCGGCGGCTCGACCGGCTCGACCTGCGCGCCGAGAGCGGCGTTCGTCCGCCACTCGCCGCTCCGCGCGATCCGGCATGCGGCGCCGACGACGCGGCCGCCCGCGACGACGAGTCGCAGGTCCCAGATGCGGCCGCCCGCGGCCGCATCGGTCTTCTGGCCGGGCATCGGCGGCTCCGCCGCCGATGCTTCCAGCCTTGAGCCTCTCGGCTCGACGAGCTCCTGCGCGAGCGCGCCGTGCTCGCGGAACCACGGCTTCCGCTGCAGCCGGACGAGCGCCGCGTCCAGCTCGTCCGAAGTCGTGCACCGCTCGACGTCGCGTCCCCAGCTGCCGAACCGCGGCTTGAGCACGACGGGAAGCTCGGGGACGGGCGTGGGGAGCGCCGGGCTGAGGAGGGTGGTGTGCGGATGCGGCAGGCCGGCGAGCCGAAGCGCGCGGGCGGTCAGCAGCTTGTCGTGGGCGACGACGAGCGCACCGGGAGGATTCCGCACGTCCACGCCGCCGGCCGCGAGCCGCTTCGAGCTCGCCGGTGCCGCGCTCGATGCCGTCGAGGCCCTCCCGCACGTCGAGCCTGGCCAGCGCGACGTCCCCCGGCTCGAGGGACGTCAGCGCCGTGTGCGGGTCGAGCAGCTCGGAGTCGAGACCCCAGGCGCGCGCCGCGGCGACGAGCGCCTCGTTCGTTGCGCTGCGCCGATGGGCGACGACGGCGAACTTCATGCCGAGATCGTGCGGAGCGAGCGGGCTCGGGTGGGCCTAAATCCGGTGACGCGGTGGTGTCGGACTCGCTACGTGGCCGCAGCGGCGTTTGCCGCCTTGGGAACCGGCTCCAGCCGGTAGCCGACGCCGTAGCGCGTCTGGATGAACGTGTGAGTGGACGCCTGCCGGTCGACCTTCTCGCGCAGGCGGCGCACGAAGACGTCCACGGTCCGGTCGCGATGCGACTCGCGCCGGCCCCAGAGCTTCTGCAGCAGCTCGTCGCGGGTGACGACGCGGCCGCGGTCGAGCGCGAGCTGGTAGAGGAGGCGGAACTCCGTCGGCGTCAGCTCGGCGCTGCGGTCGTCGACGTAGGCCTGCACCTCGAGCGGGTCGATCCGCAGCTCCTCGATCTCGATCGGCTCGCCGCGAGGTGTCTCCTCCCGGCGCATCGCCCGCCGCGACGCTGCACGCACGCGCGCCACGAGCTCCTTCATCGAGAACGGCTTCACGAGGTAATCGTCGGCCCCGATCTCGAGCGCGTGCACGCGGTCGTGCTCGGTCCCGCGGGCGGAGACGACGACGATCGGCGTGCCGATTCCCTCGTTCCGGGCGGTCTCGATCAGCTTCCAGCCGTCGACGCCGGGGAGCATCAGGTCGAGCACGCAGACGTCCGGCTTCTCGTAGCGGAGCCGCGCCAGCCCCTGCGTGCCGTTGCCGACCGAGACGGGGTCGAAGCCGGCTGCGCCGAGATGCCGCGCCATCCCCTGCGCGATCACCTCGTCGTCCTCGACGATGAGAACCTTGGGCATGCTTGCGTCCATTATCGGCTGCGGCCCCGTTGGCGAAGGGTAGACGGATGGTGGAGAAGTGGTGAACGAGGAGCGCGTGAAGGCCATCGTAGGGGGCAGCCGCGAGCCGATCGTCGTCCTCGATAGCGAGCGCAGAATCGTGGCGGTCAATGACGCAGCGATGCGCGCGCTCGGCGACGCCGCGCCGGGCCGCCGGCTCAGCGAGGAGCAGGCCGCAGCTCAGCCCGATCTCCTCGTTCTCTTCCTCGAATCGCCGCCCGAGCTGCCCGCCTACCAGGAGCTGCGGGCCGGTTTCACCGCGGCCGTCTCGCATGAGCTGCGCACACCGCTCGCGCGGCTGCTGGTGCTGCTCGAGAGCGCGACGCTACCCGGCTCGGACGTCGGCTGAGCTGATGGAGCAGGCGCGGCAGGAGGTCGAGCAGGCGCGCGAGCTGATCGACGACGTGCTCTTCCTCGGCGAGCTCGAGACGGGCCGTGAGGTCGTCGCCCTCGGTCACACACAGGCGAAGCCGATCGTGGAGGAGATAGTCGCGTCGTTCGCCGAGCGCGCGAATCACGCGGAGATCTCGCTCGAGGTCCGGGCCGACGGCCGCGTCGAACTGCCGCTGCGGCCGCGGATGCTGCGCGTCGTGCTCGAGAACCTGCTCGCGAACGCGATCCGCTACGCCGGGCAGGGAAGCACCTGCACCGTCGAGCTGACGAATCCGGCCGAGGGGCCGGTGCTCACGGTCTCGGACGACGGGAAGGGCGTCGACTCCGCCGACCTGCCGCGCCTCTTCGAGCGCTTCTACCGGGGCGACCAGGCCCGCACGAGCCGCGGCACAGGCCTCGGCCTCGCGATCGTGAAGCACGTCGTCACATCCGCAGGCGGCGAGGTGGAGGCAACGAGCGAGCCCGGCCGTGGGCTCGAGATCCGCGCCCGCTTTCCCCGGAGCTGAGTGACCAAGTAACGGTCTGTTACTTACTTGGACAGTGGCGCGAACGGACATCGCCGACTCGCTGCCGTCGCGTAATTCGGCTGTTCGCGACCTTAGACTCCCAGGCGAAGTGACAGCCGAGGAGGACATAGCGCTTGTCGCTGGTCAGCTGGCCAAGCTTACGCGGACGGTGGCGGAGATGGAGGAGCGGGTCCGGACGCTTTACAAGCGCGCTGAGAATCAGCAAGAGCGCGCTGACCAGCAACGAGAACGCACCGAAGTACAACAAGAACGTATTGATCTCGCGGCGCGAGAACTAGCCGAGGTCAGTGCGCGCCTGCAAGCCGCGGCGGACGCGCTCCGAGCGTCCATCTGAAACCTCGTTTCGCCAATCTCTCCTAGAAAAGACAGGTCCGGGACTTAGCCGAAGCGGCCGGTGACGTAGTCCTCCGTCCGCTTGTCGGACGGAGCCGTGAAGATCTTCTCGGTCTCGTCGTACTCGATCAGCTCGCCCCAGCGCTCGCCCTCTTCGCCGCGCGAGATCGAGAAGAAGGCGGTCATGTCGGCAACGCGGGCCGCCTGCTGCATGTTGTGCGTGACGATCACGAACGAGTACTCGCTCTTGAGCTCCTGCAGGAGCTGCTCGATCTTCTGGGTCGCAATGGGATCGAGCGCCGAGGCCGGCTCGTCCATGAGGACGACGTCCGGCTCGACAGCGATGGCACGTGCGATGCAGAGGCGCTGCTGCTGCCCGCCCGAGAGCCCGAGTGCGCTCGCCTTCAACCGGTCCTTCACCTCGTCCCAGAGCGCCGCCTGCGTGAGCGCGCGCTCGACGCGCTCGGCGAGGTTGTCCTTCATCCCGAGCACCTTCAGGCCCCAGGCAACGTTGTCGTGGATCGACTTCGGGAACGGGTTCGGCCGCTGGAAGACCATGCCGATCGTGCGGCGCACCGCCACCGGGTCGACGTCCCTGGCCGCGATGTCCTGGCCGTGGTAGCGGATCGTCCCCGTCTGGCGGAAGCTCGGGACGAGGTCGTTCATCCGGTTGAGGCAGCGGATGAAGGTGGTCTTGCCGCAGCCCGACGGCCCGATGACCGCGGTGACGAGGTTCCTGTAGACCCCCATCGACACGTCCTTGAAAGCCGGCTTGGTGCCGTAGATCGCGGTCAGGTCCTGGATGTCGAAGACCTGTTGGAGCCGCTCGCGTGGCGGCAGCGGCTGACGCTTCGGCTCGACGCGCACGGCGGGCTCGATCGTACTCGACACGGACACGGGTTCTCCCTTCAGCGGGCTGTTCACCTGAACGCCCGCGCGAGCTTGCGACGGCTACGAGTGGCGAGCCAGCGCGCTCCGAGGCTCGCAAAGAGGATGAACAGGATCAGGACGAGCGCCGCCGCCCAGGCCATGGCGTTGCTTGTCGGATCGCCCTGCTCGACAAGCTCGAAGATCGAGACCGGAACCGTCCTTAGAGGCTGGGAAGGGTTCGCGTGCGTTCCCGCCTGGACGAGCGAGCAGGTGAAGAGCAGCGGCGCCGTCTCACCCGCGACGCGCGCGACTGCGAGCGTCGCGCCGGTGAGCACGCCTCCGATCGTCTGCGGGAGCACGATCCCGAGCGTGGCGCGCCAGCGCGGCGCCCCGACGCCGAGCGCCGCCTCGCGCAGCGAGTTCGGCACGAGCACGAGCACCTCGATCGTCGCGCGGGCGACGAACGGCAGCATGATCACGGCGAGCGCGAATGCGCCCGCGTAGGCGCTCTGGCCGTAGGAGACCACGATCAGGCCGAAGACGAAGAACCCGATCACGATCGCCGGCACGCCGGCGAGGACGTCGAGCGTCAGGTTGACGGCGCTCTTGATCGCCCTCGGCGCGTACTCGTTCACGTAGATGGCGATCAGGATCCCGAAGGGCAGCGCCATCAGCGTGGCCAGGCCGACGACGACGAACGTACCGACGAAGGCATCCGCGAGACCCTGATGAACCCCGGGGGCGGCGAACTGCCCGACATACGGTTTCGTGAAGAAGTCGAGGCTCAGCGCGCTCGCACCCCGTTTGGCCACAGACCACACCACGACGCCGAGCATGAAGACGGCCGCCGCGGCTGCGAGCCAGGCGAGCAGCTCCATCAAACGGTTGACGACCCGCCGCCTCCAGAGCCGATCGTTGGGCCGCCGCAAAGCGCTCAGATCTGCCGCGCTCACCGGAGTCCCCCGAGGCGTCGCGCCGAGCGCCGCACGATGAGCTGCGCGAGCAGGTTCACGAGGATCGAGAAGACGAGCAGGATGAGCGCGCAGCCGATGAGCGCCGAGAGCTCGAGCCCGGAAGACGCGCCCTGATAGTTGTTGGCGATGGTCGCGGCCAGCGTGTAGCCGGGGTTGAAGAAGTTCACGCTGATGCCGTAGACCGCCCCGATCACCAATGCAACGGCAATCGCCTCGCCGATGGCCCGGCCGAAGCCGAGGATCATCGCGGCGCCGACGCCACCCCGCGTGTACGGGAGGACGACGCCGCGGATCATCTCCCAGCGTGTCGTGCCGAGGCCGAGCGCCCCCTCCTTCAGTTCCACCGGCACGGCTTGGAAGAGCTCGCGCGAGATGCTCGCGATGATCGGCAGGATCATGATCGTCAGCACGACGATCGCGGTGAAGACGTTGGAGCCGTAAGTCCCCGGCGGCCCGAAGAGCGGGATGAAGCCGAGCGCAGAGTGGAGAGCGGGGTCGACGTGGTCGCGCAGGATCGGGGCGAGGACGAGAACCCCCCAGAGCCCGATCACGACGCTGGGAATCGCGGCCAGCGTCTCGACGAGCGCGGTGACCGGTCCGCGGATTCCGCGCGGGGCCAGCTCGCTGAGGAAGAGCGCGATGCCGATCGCGATCGGCGTGGCGATTAGCAGCGCGCCGACCGAGGTCACCACGGTCCCGTAGAGGAGGCTGCCCGCCCCGAATATGTGGTGGACCTGATCCCACTTTAGGTGCCAGACGAAGCCGAGCCCGAAGGTCGAGAGCGCGAGCCGCGCTCCCTGGATCACCTTCCAGAGGATCAGCCCGACGAGCACGAATGCCCCGAGGGCGGCGATCCCGGCAGCGCCCTGCAGCAGGAGATCGCCCAGACGCGCCCGCCGCCCCGGGAAGGGGCGGCGGGCCGCGTCGGTGGCTACGTCGAGAGAGGTCACGATCGCTCGCGGTTCTCTCCTACTACGAGTGGATCTTCTTGATCTGCTTCTTGTCGAAAGCCCTGACCGCCTGCGGAAGCGGCTCGAACATGATCGCCGGGCCGTACTTCTGTCCCTTCGTGATCGCCCAGCTGATGAGCTTCTTGATGTTGGCGGCGTTCGCCGATTGCTTCTGCACGTCCACGTACGTGTAGGTGCAGATCGGGTAGGCATTCGAGTACCTCTTGCTCTTGGGCGGATTGACGATCGAGAGCGAGCCGTCCTTGGCGGGGTGCGTGTCGAGTGCGGCAGCCGAGAGGATCGCCTTCGCCCTCACCCGGACGAAGTTGCCGGAACGGTTCTTCATCTTGAACAGACCGAAGTGGTTGTGCACGGCGTAGTAGACGTCGGCGTAACCGATCGCGCCAGTGGTCGTCCGGACCGCGCCGGAAACCCCGGAGCTGCCCTTCTCGCCCTCACCGGTCGGCCAGTCGACCGCCGTGCCCGTGCCGACCTGTGACTTCCACGCGTGCGACGTGTGCGAGAGGTAGTCGGTGAAGTTGAACGTCGTGCCCGAGCTGTCGGAGCGGTGCACGACCGTGATCGACGTGCTGGGAAGATTGTTCCTCTTCGGGTTGAGCTTCTTGATCGCCTTGGCGTTCCACTTCGTGATCTTGCCCATGTAGATCTGCGCCAGGACCGACCCGCTCATGTTCAGGTTCGGGTAACCGGGCAGGTTGTACATCACGCCGGTTGCCGCGAGCGCCCAGGGGATCTGCACGCAACTGGAGCAGGTCGGGTTGAACTGCGAGAGCGGCGCGTCGCTCGCGCCGAAGTCCACCTGCTTGTTGGTGATGGCGGAGACGCCGCCGCCGGAGCCGACCGGGCTGTAGTTGAGCTGGAGGCCGAGCTGCTGCTGGACCGGGCCCTGCCACTTCGACACGAGCGGGGCGACGAAGGTGCTGCCCGCACCGTTGACATTTGCGCTGGTGCTCTTGGCGGACGCCGTACCAGCCGTGGCCACCGCAAGGGCTGCGACCGCCGCAGCCACGGCAACGACGAGGGTGATGCGAACGAACTTGCCGTCTCTCGGCATCTGGCTCTCCTCCTCCTGAGGGGTTCGCAGGCAACGTACGGCGGTGCCCGCGGAGGGTGGGATACGCGCCCGTTGCGAGATGGAGACGAAGTGGTGACAAGCCCTGGCGCCCGGCCTGAGGCCAGGTAGTACGCTGGCTCGCGATGTCGATCGACGCGGCGCTCGAGCAGACGGAGGCACAGCTCCAGGAGATGGGGCAGCGCGTCGTCAGCGCGGTCCACGGTGCGATGCGGGCGCTCGAGGAGCGCGATAGGGAGCTCGCCGACGAGGTGATCGCGTTCGACGACGAGGTCGACCGCCACTACCTCGCCATCGAGCACCAGATCCAGTCTCTACTGGCCCTGCAGACGCCGGTCGCCCGCGACCTGCGGCTGCTGCTGGCGATGCTCCACATCGACCTCCTCCTCGAGCGGAGCGCCGACGGCTGCGTCACGATCGCGAAGCTGTCGCGGCTCGTCTCGGACGTCGAGCCGGATCCGGCGCTGGTCGAGACGCTGACGGAGATGGGCGAGCGCGCGGAGGAGATGCTGCGCGTGGCCATGGACTCCTTCAGCCGCCGCGACCTCGCCGGAGCCGAGAGCCTGGTCGAGCTCGACGAGCTGATCGACCGCGCGAACCGCCGCTTCGTCGAGCGGCTGGTGGACGTGATGGCCGAGGAGGAGTTTCGCGAGTGGGGCCTGCGGATGGTCGTCGTGGCGCGGACGATCGAGCGGATCGGCGACCGCGCCGTGGACGTCGGTGAGCAAACGGCGTACCTACTGACGGCCGAGTTCCGCGAGTTCACCGACGCCTCACATCCCGTCCGCTAGGACTCTGGGCTCCGTGGACTGGCGCCTCTACAAACCAATCTACGACGTCTCTCTCCACCATCACTGGGTCGGGACGCTCTTCAGCGACATCGAGAAGGTGAGCATCCCGCTGATGGTCGTGATGACGGCTGCCCTCTGGTTCTTCAGCCGCCCGGGAGGCGACCGTAAGTGGAAGCTCGCCTGCGGGAGCGGCTTCGCCTCCGCCGCGCTCGCCTACGCCGTCGCCTTCGCGATCCACCAGGCCTGGGCACGACCGCGGCCCTACACGACCCACCACATCAGCCACCCGTGGTCGAGCACCACGGATGCGTCGTTCCCGAGCGATCACTCGAGCGTGTCGTACGCGATCGCGTTCGCGGTGCTCGCATTCGATCCCGTCGCCGGCGTGATCTTCCTCGTGGTCGCGACCACCATCGCGGTCGGACGGCTGTTCATCGGAGCGCACTACCCGAGCGACGTCGCCATGGGGCTCGTCATCGGACTGCTCGCCGCAGGTGTGGTCGTGCGACTCCTTCCACGCCTCGTCTCCTGGGTCGTTTCCCACGTGGAACGCGTCAGCGATCCTCTGGTGCGGCCCCTCTGGCGCTGAAGACGCGCTAACCCCGGGCCCGATCGTGCTGCTCGGCGAGGCCGCGCAGGCGTCGTGCCAGCGCCGGCGTCAGCGCGCCTCGCTCGAGCCGCCAGCGCCAGTTCCCGTCCGTCCGGCCCGGACGGTTCATCCGCGCCTCGCTGCCAAGGCCGAGCACGTCCTGCGCCGGGACGATCGCGAGCGTCGGCGCGGGAGGCGTAGGCGAGCTCGATCAGCCCCCAGTGCGGCTCGTGCGGATCGAGGCCGGTGGCGGCGCGCTCGCGCGGGCGAAGGCTCGAGAACCAGCCGGCGGCGGTGTCGGTGTCGTGCGTGCTCGTGTACGCGACCGAGTTGCGCGCGATAGTTCGCCGGGCGCGTGCGGGTTGCGCTCGCGCGCGGCGGAACGCCCAGAGGAGCACGACCATCCCCGGCAGCCCGAGCTCGTCGCGCAACCGCGTAGACCGGCGGCGTGATGTGGCCGAGATCCTCGGCGATCAGCGGCAGGTCGCCGAGCTCGCGCTCGACCGCGCGGAAGAGCTCGGCGCCGGGTCCCGGCCGCCAGTGTCCGCTCTTCGCCGTCGAGTTCCGCGCCGGAATCGCCCAGTAGGAGACGAAGCCGCGGAAGTGGTCGATGCGGCAGAGGTCGACGAGCTCGAACGTGCGCCGGAAACGCTCGCGCCACCAGTGGAAGCCGGTCGCGCGGTGGACGGGCCAGTCGTACAGCGGGTTCCCCCAGCGCTGGCCGGTCGCGCTCAGCGCGTCGGGCGGCGCGCCGGCGACCTCGCCGCGGGCGAACAGCTCCGGCCAGCAGTCGTGATCGGCGCCGCCTGTCGGAGACGTAGATCGGCACGTCGCCGATCAGGCGGACGCCGCGCTCGGCCGCGTAGGCCCGCAGCTTCCCCCACTCCCGCTCGAAGCGCACCTGGTCGGCGAGCGCCTCCGCGCCGGCGAAGCGCGCCCAGCCGCCGGTCCAGAACGGGATGGCGCGCGACGAAGTCCTCCACCTCGCCGGCCGTCACCCGCGCGCCCGGCCGGGCCAGGAGCTGCGGCGACGCCGCGAAGGCCGACGGCGACCTGTAAGGCGAGCCGAACTCGTCGGGCGGCCCGAGCGGCAGGACCTGCCACCACGACTGGCCTGCCGCCTCGAGCCAGTCGACGAAGCGGTACGCATCCCGGTCCAGCTTCCCGGACGGGAGCGAGGTCGGATGGAGGAGGACGCCTGCCGAGCGAGGGAGCTCCACGTTTTGATCCTTCCTCATCAGTGAGACTCCGGGGGTGGCGATCCCGAAGACGAGCCCCGCGCGGATCCAGATCCAGGAGGTGTCGCCGCAGGTCGACTGCGGCCGCTACCCGATCAAGCGCACCGTCGGAGACACGGTCGAGGTCACCGCCCGGATCTTTCGCGACGGCCACGAGACGCTCGGCGCGGCGGTTCGCCACAAGGGCCCGGACGCGACCCGCTGGAGCGAGTCGCCGCTCGAACCGCTCGGCAACGACGTCTGGGCCGGCTCGTTCGAGGTCGACCGACCGGGACTCTGGAGCTTCCGGATCGAGGCCTGGGTCGATCGCGTCGCCTCGTTCCAGGAGGAGCTGCGCCGCAAGGTCGCGGCGGGCCAGGCCGACCTCGCCAGCGAGCTGTCGGAGGGAGCGGTGCTGCTCGGCGACGAGGAGCTGACCGTCGAGAAGGCGCTCGCCGCCCCGGCAGGCACGCGCTCCGAGAAGGCGTGGTCGGCGACGTACTCGGTGGACGTCGACCGCGTGCTCGGCCGCTTCGGCTCGTGGTACGAGCTCTTCCCGCGCTCGTGGGGCGGCTTCGCCGGAGTTCGCAAGCTCCTGCCGCGCTTCGCCGAGCTCGGCTTCGACGTCCTCTACCTGCCGCCGATCCACCCGATCGGACGCACGAACCGCAAGGGCCGGAACAACTCCGAGACGGCGGAGCCCGGCGACGTCGGCAGCCCCTGGGCGATCGGCGCCAAGGAGGGCGGGCACGACGCGATCGACCCGTCGCTCGGCACCGAGAAGGAGCTCCGCGCCCTCGTCGCCGACGCGAAGAAGCTCGGGATCGAGATCGCGCTCGACTTTGCGATCCAGTGCTCGCCCGACCACCCGTGGCTGAAGGAGCATCCCGAGTGGTTCCACCGCCGCCCCGACGGGACGCTGAAGTACGCCGAGAACCCGCCGAAGCGGTACCAGGACATCTACAACGTCGACTTCGGGAGCGAGGACTGGCGCGGCCTCTGGCAGGCGCTGCTCGACGTCGTCCTGCACTGGGTCGGTTGCGGCATCACCGTCTTCCGCGTCGACAACCCGCACACGAAGCCGCTGCCGTTCTGGGAGTGGCTGATCGGGGAGGTGCGCCGTGAGCACCCGGACGTGATCTTCCTCTCCGAGGCCTTCACGCGGCCGGCGCCGATGACGGGGCTCGCCAAGGCCGGCTTCGCGCAGAGCTACACGTACTTCACGTGGAAGAACACCCGCTGGGAGCTGCTCGAGTTCCTCGGCCAGCTGCTCGAGTGGCGCGAGTTCTACCGGCCGAACTGCTTCGCGAACACGCCGGACATCCTCCACGAGTACCTCCAGGCGGGCGGCCGCCCGGCCTTCGAGGCGCGCCTCGTGCTCGCGGCGACGCTCTCTCCCTCCTACGGCATCTACTCCGGCTTCGAGCACTGCGAGAACGTGCCCGTGCGGCCGGGCTCGGAGGAGTACCTCAACTCCGAGAAGTACGAGCTGAAGCGGCGGAAGCTCGACGGCCCGTTGCTGCCGCTCGTCGCGAAGCTCAACGCCGCGCGGCGCGAGAACCCGGCGCTGCAGTGGCTCGATCCGCTCACCATTCTCGAGACGGAGAACGAGCGGCTCTTCGCCTTCCTGAAGCGTCGGGGGGAGAACACCGTCGTGACCGTCGTCAACCTCGACCCCGCGGCGACGCAGGTCGGTGTCTGCGTCGTGCCCGTCTCGACCGGGCTGCCGCCGGCCTACCCGGTGCGCGACCTCCTCTCGGACGAGAAGTGGACGTGGCGGATCGGCCGCAACTACGTCAAGCTCGGCCCCGGCCAGAGCCACGTGCTTAGGATCGGCGGCTGATGTCCGAGCAATGGTTCGAACGGGATCCGCTGTGGTTCAAGCGGGCGGTCTTCTACGAGATCCACATCCGTGGCTTCTTCGACGGCAACGACGACGGCTCAGGCGACTTCCGCGGCCTGATCGACAAGCTCGACTACCTCGAGTGGCTCGGCGTCGACTGCCTCTGGCTATTGCCCATGTACGAGTCGCCGCTGCGCGATGGCGGTTACGACATTTCGAACTTCTTCTCCCTCCACCCGGATTACGGGTCGGTCGAGGACTTCCGCGAGTTCGTCGAGCAGGCGCACCAGCGCGGCCTGCGCGTGATCGCCGACCTCGTCATGAACCACACCTCCGCCGACCACCCGTGGTTCGTGGAGTCGCGGTCGGATCCCGCCGGCGCCAAGGGCGACTGGTACGTGTGGTCGGAGACGGACGAGCGCTATCCCGAGGCGCGCGTCATCTTCATCGACTCGGAGCCCTCCAACTGGACGCTCGACCAGCTCCGGGGCGAGTACTACTGGCACCGCTTCTTCCACCACCAGCCCGACCTCAACTACGACAACCCGGAAGTGCAGGAGGCGATGCTCGAGGTGCTGCGCTTCTGGCTCGACCTCGGCATCGACGGCTTCCGGCTCGACGCCGTGCCCTATCTCTTCGAGCGCGAGGGGACGAACGGCGAGAACCTCCCCGAGTCGCACGAGTACCTGAAGCGCGTCCGCGCCGAGGTCGACGCGCGCTACCCCGACCGGCTGCTCCTCGCGGAGGCCAACCAGTGGCCGGAAGACGTCGTCGACTACTTCGGCGACGGCGACGAGTGCCAGATGTGCTTCCACTTCCCCGTCATGCCGCGGATGTTCATGGCGCTGCGGCGGGAGGACGCGACGCCGATCTACGAGATCCTCGACCGGACGCCGAAGATCCCCGACAACTGCCAGTGGGGCCTCTTCCTGCGCAACCACGACGAGCTGACCCTCGAGATGGTCACCGACGAGGAGCGGGACTACATGTACGAGGAGTACGCGAAGGACCCGCGGATGAAGCTCAATCTCGGCATCCGCCGACGCCTCGCACCGCTCCTCGACGCCGGCCGCGACGAGGCCGAGCTGCTGCACGCGATCCTCTTCTCGCTGCCTGGTTCACCCGTCCTCTATTACGGGGACGAGATCGGCATGGGCGACAACGTGTACATCGGCGACCGGGACGGCGTGCGCACGCCGATGCAGTGGTCGGGCGACCGCAACGCCGGCTTCTCGCGCGCCGACTGGGCGCAGCTCTACCTCCAGCCGCTGATGGATCCCGTCTACGGCTTCCAGGCGGTCAACGTCGAGGCGCAGCTGCGCACGCCCAACTCGCTCCTGCGCTGGATGCAGCGCTTCATCGCGCTGCGCAAGGAGCATCCCGTGTTCGGGCTCGGCACCTACGAGCCGCTTCCCGGCGACAACACGCGCATCTTCTCCCACATCCGGAAATGGGAGGACGACATAGTCCTGTGCGTGCACAACCTCGCCCGCTCGGCGCAGGCCGTGCAGCTCGACCTCCGCAAGTACGCCGGTATGGTCCCTGTGGAGATGTCGGGCCGAACGGCGTTCCCGCCGATCGGCGAGCTGCCCTACCTCCTGACGCTCGCGCCGCGCGGGTTCTTCTGGTTCCAGCTCAGGCAGGAAGAGCAGGTGGAGTGAGATGGACGAGCGGTCGTTGATCGAGTACGTCACCAGGCAGCGCTGGTACGGCGCGAAGTCGCGGACGGTCTCACACTCCGAGGTACTCGACACCATCACGATCCGGCAGGCCGAGCCGCAGCTGTCGCTCGCCCTCGTCGAGATGCGCTTCGACACGGGCGCGCACGACATCTACCAGCTCCTCGTCTCGGGCGGCGACGAGGGCGAGCAATTCGACGGGCTCGCGGAGGACGCGGGGATCGCGCGCGAGATCCTGAGCGCGATGCGGGCCGGCGTCACGCTGCAGGGCAGGGAGGGTGTGGCCGAGTTCCGCCCGGCTGAGGACTTCTCCGCGCTCGGCCGAGAGCTCGGCGCCGCGCGTCTCGTCTCCTCCGAGCAGTCGAACAGCTCCGTCGTGTTCGACGACGCGCTGATCCTCAAGGTCTTCCGCCGCGTCGAGCCCGGGATCAACCCGGAGCTCGAGATGCTGCGCTTCCTCAGCGAGCAGGGCTTCCGCAACATCCCGGCGCTCGGGGGCTGGTACGCGTACTCCGGCGGCCCGCTGACGGCGACGCTCGGGCTGCTGCAGGAGTACGTCGCCGGTGCCGTCGGCGGCTGGGAGCTCGCGCTCGGCGAGATCGCGTCGGCGCCCGAGAGCTTCCTCGACCGGCTGGGGAGGCTCGGCGAAGTGACGGCGAACATGCACAGCGCGCTCGGCGCGGATCCGACCGACCTCGCCTTCGCGCCCGAGGAGCCGAGCGTCGAGTCGCTCGGGCTCCTCACCGCGACGGTGGACGAGGAGATCGCGCGGGTCTTCCTCTCGCTGCCCGAGGACGACGAGCGCCTCGCGCCGATCCTCGGCCGCGGCGAGGAGGTGCGCGAGCAGCTGCGGCTCCTGACCCATGCCGGCTCGAGCGGCCGTGTGATCCGCACCCACGGCGACTACCACCTCGGGCAGACGCTCTGGAGCAGGAACGACTGGATCATCCTCGACTTCGAGGGCGAGCCCGCGCGGACGCTGGTGGAGCGCCGCCGTAAGCGCTCGCCGCTGCGGGACGTCGCCGGCATGCTCCGCTCCTTCGCCTACGCGGCGACGGCCGCCGAGCTCACGCGCGACGCCGACGTGCCCGAGGACTGGGAGGAGCGGGCGCGCGCGCGGTTCCTCGAGAGCTATCTCGAGACGGTCGACGCGACGCTGCTGCCGCCCGGCGACGCGGCGATCGAGCGCATTCTGGCCGTGTTCGAGCTCGAGAAGGCGGTCTACGAGCTCCGCTACGAGCTCGACAACCGCCCGGACTGGGTTGGAATCCCGGTCGCGGGTATCGAGCGGCTCATGCACCAGGCCGCGGAAGCCCTGTGACGCGTCGATCTCGGCGCCAATCCCCACGGCGTTCTCGGCGCCCACGAGGCCGAGGGCGGCGTCGTCGTGCGCACGCTGCGGCCCGAGGCGCAGGCGGTGCGCGTCCAGCCTGCGAGCAGAGATCGAAGCCGAGCTCAAGGATCCGGCCGGCCTGTGGGAGGCGCTGCTGCCGAAGGCGCGGCTGCCGCTCGAGTACGAGCTCGAGGTCGAGTATCCGGACGGGAACACGTTCACCGTCCGCGACCCGTACTCGTTCCTGCCGACCCTCGGCGAGCTCGACCTCCACCTCGCGATGGAGGGCCGGCACGAGCACCTCTACGAGCGGCTCGGCGCGCACGTCCGCGAGCTCGACGGCGTGGCGGGCACCGCCTTCGCCGTCTGGGCGCCGAACGCGCGCTCGGTCTCGGTCGTCGGCGACTTCAACTCCTGGGACGGGCGCCTGCACCCGATGCGCTCGCTCGGCGCGTCCGGGATCTGGGAGCTGTTCGTCCCGGGCGTCGACGAGGGGACGAAGTACAAGTTCGAGATCCGGACGCACGACGGCCGGTTGCGGCTGAAGAGCGACCCGCTCGCCTTCCACACCGAGGTGCCGCCGGCGAACTCGTCGGTCGTCTGGGAGGCGAAGCACGTCTGGCGCGACGAGGAGTGGCTCGAGCGCCGCGCAGCCGCCGACCCGCTGCGCGGGCCGATGTCGGTCTACGAGGTGCATCTCGGCTCTTGGCGGCGCAACCCACTCGAGGGCAACCGCCCGCTGAGCTACCGCGAGCTCGCCGACGAGCTCGCCGACTACGTCTCCGATCTCGGATTCACGCACGTCGAGCTGCTGCCGGTGATGGAGCATCCGTTCTCCGGCTCCTGGGGCTACCAGGTGACCGGCTACTACGCGCCGACCTCGCGCTTCGGGACGCCCGACGACTTCCGCCACCTCGTCGACCGCCTCCACCAGCGGGGCATCGGCGTGATCCTCGACTGGGTACCCGCCCACTTCCCGCGTGACGACTGGGCGCTCGCCACCTTCGACGGGACACACCTGTACGAGCACTCCGACCCGCGCCGCGGCGCGCACCCCGACTGGGGCACGCTCGTCTTCAACCTCGGGCGGACGGAGGTGCGGAACTTCCTGCTCGCGAACGCGCTCTACTGGCTGCGCGAGCACCACGCCGACGGGATCCGCGTCGACGCCGTCGCCTCGATGCTCTACCTCGACTACTCGCGCAAGGCCGGCGAGTGGGTGCCGAACATGTTCGGCGGCAACGAGGATCTCGACTCCGTCTCCTTCCTCAAGGAGATGAACGAGACGCTGTACGGGCGCGAGGAGGGGATCGTCTCGGCGGCCGAGGAGTCGACCGCCTGGCCCGGCGTCTCACGGCCGACGTACCTCGGGCGGGCTCGGCTTCGGCTTCAAGTGGAACATGGGCTGGATGAACGACACGCTCACCTACTTCCAGAAGGACTCGGTCTACCGCCACTTCCACCACCACACGCTGACGTTCTCGCTCATGTACGCCTTCAGCGAGAACTTCGTCCTGCCGCTCTCGCACGACGAGGTCGTGCACGGCAAGCGGTCGCTGCTCGACAAGATGCCCGGCGACCGCTGGCAGAAGTTCGCGAACCTCCGCGCGCTCTACGCCTACATGTGGGCGCACCCCGGCAAGAAGCTCCTGTTCATGGGCGGCGAGCTCGGCGAGTGGGAGGAGTGGAACGCGGAGGGCTCGCTCCACTGGAACCTGCTCGAGAACGCCGAGCACGAGGGGATCCAGGCGCTCGTCCGCGACCTCAACCACACCTACCGCTCCACCCCGGCGCTCTGGGAGCTCGACTTCGACCCGGCCGGCTTCCGCTGGCTCGAGGCGAACGACGCCGCGAACAACGTCCTCGCCTTCGCGCGGGTCGGCGAGGGCGACGCGCCGCCGCTCGTCTGCGTCCTCAACCTCTCGCCGGTGCCGCGCCACGACTACCGCGTCGGGATGCCCGTGTGCTGCCGCTGGCGCGAGGTGCTGAACACCGACTCGGCCTTCTACGGCGGCAGCGGCGTCGGCAACCTCGGCGGCGTCGAGGCCGAGGCGGTGCCGTGGCACGAGCAGCCGTTCTCGGCGACCCTGACGCTGCCGCCGCTCGCCGCCGTCTGGCTGCTCCCGGAGTAGCGCCCGATGCGTCGACTGGGAGCCGTGCCGTGCGGCGACGGCACGGTCGAGGTGTGCGTGTGGGCGCCCGGCGCCGGTTCCGTCCGCGTTCGGACGGACGAGGACGTCGAGCTCGAGCCAGACGGCGAGTGCTGGTTCGGCCGCTTCACCGGCGACGACTATCTCCTCGCCGTCGACGGCCAAGCGTGGCCGGACCCGTGCTCGCGCTGGCAGCCGGAGGGGGTGACCGGACCGTCGCGCGTCCTCGACACCACCGCTTTCGAGTGGAGCGACGGCGGCTGGGACGGTGTCGCGCTGGACGGCCTCGTGCTCTACGAGCTGCACGTCGGGACGTTCAGCGAGGAGGGGAGTTTCGACGGCGTCGTCCCGCGCCTGCGCGGCCTGCGCGAGCTCGGCGTGACCGCGATCGAGCTGTTGCCGGTCGCGACCTTCCCCGGCGAGCACGGCTGGGGCTACGACGGCCTCTACACGTACGCCGTCCACCCTGCGTACGGCGGGCCGCACGGCCTCGCGCGCCTCGTCGACGCGGCACACGCCGAGGGGCTCGGCGTGATCCTCGACGTCGTCTACAACCACGTCGGGCCGGGCGACGAGGCCTTGCGCGCGTTCGGGCCGTACTTCACCGACCGGCACGAGACGTTCTGGGGCGACGCCCTCGACTACGCGCAGCGCGGCGTGCGCGAGTGGGCGATCCAGAACGCCGAGCAGTGGGTGCGCGACTTCCACGTCGACGGTCTGCGGCTCGACGCCACACACGCGATCTTCGACGACTCGCCGCTCCACGTCTGTGCCGAGCTGAAGCGGCGCGTCGGAGATGCGCTCGTCATCTCGGAGATTGAAGTCGGCGACTGGCGGCCGATCGACGAGTGGGGCCACGACGCGCAGTGGGCCGACCGCTCGCATCACGAGCTGCACGTCCTGCTCACAGGCGAGCGCGAGGGCTACTACGCGGACTACGGCTCCGTCGCCGCGCTCGCCGAGGATCTCGCCGGCTGCGCCCACGACCCCCGCCGCCTCGTCGTCTGCGCCCAGAACCACGACCAGGTCGGCAACCGGGCGTTCGGCGACCGCCTGCCGGAGGACGCGCTGCGCGTCGCCGCTGCCGTCACGCTCTTCTCCCCGTGCACCCCGCTGCTCTTCATGGGCGAGGAGTGGCTCGAGACCGCACCGTTCCAGTTCTTCACCGACCACATCGATCCGGCCATCGCGAAGGCGACACGTGAGGGACGGCGTCGCGAGTTTTCCGACTTCGCCTCGTTCTCCGGCGAGGAGGTGCCAGATCCGCAGGCGCTCGAGACGTTCCTCCGCTCGAAGCTCCACCCGAGCGAGCCGGACGCGCTCTACCGCGAGCTGCTCGCCCTGCGCCGCGATCTGCCCCGCGAGCTCGAGGCGGAGGCGGACGAGGAGGCCAGGGTGCTGCGGCTCCGGCGCGGCGACGCGACGCTCGTCGCCGACTTCGGCGACCGGCGCGTGGAATTCTCTCGCGGATGAAGGTCTGGCCGGGACGGCCGTTCCCGCTGGGCGCGACGTGGGACGGCGAAGGGACGAACTTCTCGCTCTTCTCCGAGCACGCCGAGCGTGTCGAGCTGTGCCTGTTCGACGGCGACCGCGAGACGCGGGTCGAGCTGCACGACGTGACCGCGCACAACTGGCACTGCTACCTCCCGGGCATCGGCCCCGGGCAGCGCTACGGCTACCGCGCCCACGGGCCGTACGACCCACGGAGCGGGCACCGCTTCAACCCGAACAAGCTCCTGATCGACCCGTACGCGAAGGCGATCGAGGGGCCGGTCGAGTGGGACCGGGCGAACGTCCTCCCGTACGTGCCGAGCCCGGCCGAGGACGCCGATCTGGAGCTCGACGACGAGGACGACGCCGACGCGATCCCCAAGTGCGTCGTGGTCGACAACTCCTTCGACTGGGAGGACGACCGACTGCCGGAAACCGCGTGGAACGACACCGTGATCTACGAGACGCACGTGAAGGGGTTCACCCAGCGGCACCCCGAGATCCGGGACGACCTGCGCGGCACGTACGCGGGCCTCGCCTCCGCGCCCGCGCTCGCGTACTTCCGCGACCTCGGCGTGACGGCGGTCGAGCTGCTGCCGATCCACCACATCGCCGACGAGGGGTTCCTCCACGACCGCGCGCTGTCCAACTACTGGGGCTATTCCTCCATCGGCTACCTCGCGCCGCACGCGCTCTATGCGGCCACCGGCACGGGCGGCGAGCAGGTGCCCGAGTTCAAGGGGATGGTGAAGGCACTGCACGGGGCCGGCATCGAGGTGATCCTCGACGTCGTCTACAACCACACGGCCGAGGGGAACCACCTCGGGCCGATGCTCTCCTTCCGCGGTCTCGACAACCGCAGCTACTACCGGCTCATGCCGGACGAGCCGCGCTTCTACATGGACTTCACGGGGACCGGCAACTCGCTCAACCCCATGCACCCGTCGGTGCTGCGGCTGATCATGGACTCGCTCCGCTACTGGGTACTCGAGTGCCACGTCGACGGCTTTCGCTTCGACCTCGCGTCGGCGCTCGCGCGCGAGTTCTACGACGTCGACCGGCTCTCGGCCTTCTTCGACATCATCCACCAGGACCCGGTCCTCTCGCAGGTGAAGCTGATCGCCGAGCCGTGGGACGTCGGGCCGGGCGGCTACCAGGTCGGCAACTTCCCCGTGCTCTGGGCCGAGTGGAACGGGAAGTACCGCGACTCGGTGCGCGACTTCTGGCGTGGCCAGGGCAACGTGGGCGAGTTCGCGCAGCGCTTCACGGGCTCCTCCGACCTGTACGAGGAGAGCCGCGACCCGTTCGCCTCGATCAACTTCGTCACCGCCCACGACGGGTTCACGCTGCGCGACCTCGTCTCGTACAACGAGAAGCACAACGAGGCGAACCTCGAGGAGAACCGCGACGGCACCGACGACAACCGCTCGTGGAACCTCGGCGCCGAGGGGCCGACCGAGGACCCGGCCGTGCTCGCGCTGCGGGCGCGGCAGCAGCGGAACTTCCTCGCGACACTGCTGCTCTCGCAGGGCGTGCCGATGCTGCTCGGCGGCGACGAGCTCGGGCGGACGCAGGGCGGCAACAACAACGCGTGGTGTCAGGACAACGAGATCTCGTGGTTCGACTGGGAGAGCGCGGACGGCGAGCTGCTGGAGTTCGCGCGCCGGGTGATCGCGCTGCGGCGGGAGCATCCGGTCTTCCGGCACACGGCCTTCCTCACCGGCAAAGCCGGCGAGAGCGGACTGCCGGACGCGTGGTGGTTCCGGCCGGACGGACGGCGGATGACGCAGCGAGACTGGACGAGCGAGACGCGGACGCTCGGCGTCTTCCTCAACGGCCGGGAGATCCGCGAACGGACGGCGCACGGCGAGCCGCTCTACGGCGATACGTTCCTGCTCGTCTTCAACGCGCACTCGGAGCCGGTGGTGTTCACGCTGCCGACGCGGCGCTTCGGCTCGCGCTGGCAGGTCGAGCTCGCGACGGGCGACGCGCCGCAGGAGCCGCTCGGCGCCCGCGCTCTCGTCGCGGTGCAGGAGCACTCGCTCGTGCTGCTCCGGCGAGTCTGAACCCGCATCGCGGGTAAGCACGCTTCGTGGCCGACCTTCGCTGCACGTATCGCGTCCAGCTCACGCCCGAGCTCGGCTTCCGCCGGGTGCGCGAGGTCGTCCTCCCGTACCTCCGCGATCTCGGCGTCTCCCACCTCTACCTCTCCCCGGTCCTGCAGGCGCGAGCCGCGTCTCCACCGCGCTCGGCGGCGAGGAGGAGCTGCGCGCGCTCTGCGAGGCAGCCGACGCGGGCGGGCTCGGCACGATCCTCGACGTCGTGCCGAACCACATGGCGGCCTCCGAAGAGCAGAACCGCCTCTGGCGCGACCCGGAGCGGCGCGCGCGCTTCTTCGACCGGGATCCCGAGAGCGGCTGCGAGGCAGTCCCTCGTGCTCCTCACAAGCCGCTCAGTCCGGCGCCTTCACCGCAGGGGATCCGGGAAGACGCCGGACCGGGCTGGCCGCGGCCCGCCGAAGCGGGCGAGCCGGGAGGGGTTCGATGCAGCATGAATCGAATCACGACGAGATGAAAACGGCCTAAGAGCTGCGTTAAGACTTCGCGCCCGCTCCAGGGCGCGCAGCTCCGTCGAGGCTCAGCCGCACGAGCGCGCCGCCGTCCTGGGCGTTCTCGGCCTCCACGGTGCCGCCGTGCGCCTCGGCCACCTCGCGGACGATCGCGAGGCCGAGCCCTGAACCCGGCATCGAGCGGGCCGCGGCCGAGCGGTAGAAGCGGTCGAAGACGAGGGGCCGGTCCTCTTCTGCGAATCCCGGCCCGTGGTCGCGCACCTGCAGCTCGCCGCCGACGAGCGAGACCTCGACCGAGCCACCGTCGCCGCTCCACTTGCCTGCGTTCTCGAGCAGATTCCAGACTGCACGCTCCATCCGGTCGCGGTAACCGTCGACGACGGTCGGCTCCAGGCCGTCGGTCTGCCACGAGACGTCCGGGAACCGCGTGCGAGCCCTCTCGACAACGTCCTCCACGACCTCGTCGAGCTGGAACTCCTCCTTCTCGGTCTGCGCGCGGCCCTGGGCGAGCTCGAGCAGGCCCGCGATGAGACCGCGCATCTCCTGCGACTCGCGGTGGAGGTCGTCGAGCAGGTGCCGGCGCTGCTCCGGCTCGAGCGCGATGTCGCCGCGCAGGACGTCGATATTCGTCTGCAGGCTCGTCAACGGCGTGCGCAGCTCGTGCGAGGCATCCGCGACGAAGCGCCGCTGTGTCTCGAGGGACTCCTCGAGCGAGGCGAGCATCGTGTTGATGGACGCACCAAGGCGTGCGAGCTCGTCGTGTCCGCCCTCGGGGACGCGCTCGCTCGGCTCGCCGGTCTCCGCGATCCGCTCGGCCGCCGCGGTCAGCCGGCGCACCGGAGCGAGTGCCGCGCCGGAGACGAGGGCGCCCGCCACGGCCGCTGCGGCGATTCCGCCGAGCGAGACGAGGATGAGAATGAACCGCAGCCGCTCGAGGGCGTGGTTCGTCTCCTGCAGATCCTTGTACGCGATGACCGCGCCGGGAGGACCGAAGAGCACGGGTTGGGGCACGACCCGCTCGCGGAGGTGAATCACCTCGCCGACTGCGATTACGCGCGGTTATGTCTCGAAAGAAGCCGGGGCGTGTGCCGGCTGCTACGCGCAAGGACACGCGCGTCCGGTTCGACGTGGTAGCTGGCCGCCTGCACTTGGCCTGCCGCGTTGATCACCTCGACAGCGTTTCCTCCGAAGTCCTCGGGGCCTGTGTACGCGCCTGGGTTGGCCTGAACTGCTTGCACCTCCTTCTTGAGTGAGCTGTCGAGTTGAACCCGCAGCTCGTGCCGCATCACGAAGTACGTCGTCGCGCAGACAAGTGCCACGACAACCGCCACGACGCCGGCGGCGACGAGCGTCAGACGCGCGCGAAGGGTCACGGCTCGCGCAGCACGTAGCCCGTGCCGCGGACGGTGTGGATCAGGCGCGGCTCGTCCTCGGCCTCCGTCTTCCGGCGGAGATAGCCCACGTAGACGTCGAGTGCGTTGGAGGAGTGGCTGAAGTCGTAGCCCCAGACCCGCTCGTAGATGAGCGAGCGCGGCAGCACCTGGCGCGGGTTGCGCATGAACAGCTCGAGCAGGTGCGCCTCCGTCGTCGTCAGCTCGAAGCGGCGGCCGCCGCGGCGTGCGTCCATCGAGCCGAGGTCGAGGCTCAGATCGGCGAAGCGGAGCACCGCGCCCGGCTCCTCCGGCTTCGAGCGGCGCAGGAGCGCGCGTAGCCGCGCGAGGAGCTCCTCGAGGTCGTACGGCTTCGGGAGATAGTCGTCGGCGCCGGCGTCGAGCCCCTCGACGCGGTCGCCGACGGCGTCCCGCGCAGTGAGCAGGAGGATCGGGATTCGGTTCCCCTGCCGGCGCAGGCGGCGGGTCACGTCGAGGCCGTCGAGCCCGGGCATCATGACGTCGAGGACGACGGCGTCGGGCGTGCGCGAGTCGACGGCCGACAGTGCCGTGTCTCCGTCGGATGCGAGTGCGACCTCGTATCCGTGCAGCTGCAGCGCGCGCTCGAGTGCCTCGCGCACCGCCCGGTCGTCGTCGGCCACCAGTACGAGCATTTCGTCTCTAAGTTTGCCGAGCGATGTGAGATCTGCCTAAGCCGCGGGCAGATCCACGACGAATGCGGCCCCCTCGCCGGGCTGCGACCGCACCGTGAGGCTGCCCCCCATCCGGGAGACGAGCTCGCGCGAGATGAAGAGGCCGAGGCCGCTGCCGCCGACGCCGCGGGTGAGCGCAGGATCGAGCCGGTAGAACTTCTCGAAGATCCGCTCCTGCTCGCCCGGCGGGATGCCGAGCCCGTGATCGCGGACGGCCAGCCGGACGCGGCCGTTGCCGCCCTCGAGCTCGACCACCACGTCTCCGCCGTCCGGGGAGTACTTGATCGCGTTGTCGAGCAGGTTGACGAGCACCTGCCGGAGCTTGTCCTCGTCGGCGAGCGCGACGGCGGGAGCGCCGTCCTGCTCCAGACGCAGCTCGATCAGCTCGGGGGCGCGTAGGCGGGCCAAGTCGAGCGTGCTCTCGGCGAGCGGCTTCAGGTCGGTCGCGGTGGTCGTCACGTCCACGCGTCCCTCCTCGAGTTGGCCGGCGAGGAGGATCTGGGAGACGATCGCCGTCAGCCGCTCGGTCTCGCTCACGATGATCTCGAGGAAGCGGTCGCGCTGGTCGCCCGGAATCTCGATGTCGGTGCGCAGCAACGTGCGGGCGGCGCCGTAGACCGCGGCGAGCGGCGTCCGCAGCTCGTGTGAGGCGGTCGCGACGAAGTCGCTTCTCGCCCGCTCGAGCGCATGCTCGTCGCTGACGTCCCGCAGCGCGTAGACGACACCCTCGTCGAAGGCGACACCGGTGACCGCGACCCAGCGGTCGCGGGAGGCGGTCTCGATCGGCACGGTCACGGGGCGCGCGCGCTCGGGAGTCGCCGCGTCGGCGAGCTCCGCCAGCCGCGTCAGCTCCTCCCAGGTCGGCAAGACCTCAGCCGGACGCCGCCCGAGCGCGTCGGTCTCCCGGACGCCGGTGATCGCGGCGGCGGCCGCGTTCCAGAAGCGCACGCGACCGTCCTCGTCGAGCAGGACGACGCCGTCACCGACGTACTCCAGTGCGAGCGCGGCTTCCGCCCGGCGCTCGGCCTCGCGATAGAGCCGCGCGTTCTCGACGGCGATCGCGGCCCGCGCCGCGAGCTCCTGTGCGAGCTCGAAGTCGGAATCCTGCAACTCCCTGACCTCCGAGACGAGCGTGAGGGCGCCGAGGGTTCGCTCGCCCGAGCGGAGCGGCACGGTGATCGCGCTCCGGATGGAGATCTCCTCGAGCGCCTCGGCGGCGTTGGGGTCCCGCTCCACCGCCTCGTCGAGCAGCTCCTGCGGCACTTCGCGGAGGAAGACGGGCTCAGCCGTGCGGAGCACGCGGGCGGTCAGGTCGAACTCGTCGTCGATCATGATCGTGCGCGAGCGCGCCTGCATTTCCTGGGCCCAGCGCTTTCGCTCAGGATCCTGGTGGGCGACGACGACCTGCTCGATCTCCCCCGTCTCCTCGACGAGCATCGAGATCGCGCACCAGTCGGCGAGCAGCGGCACCGCGAGCTGGGTGAGACTCTCGAGAGTCCGCTCGAGCTCGAGCGACGAGGTGAGCAGCGCAGTCGCCTCGCCGAGGAAGGTAAGCCTCTCGCGCAGCGCCTGCTCGGCCACTGACAGGTGCGCCCGTTCGAGCGCGAGCGCGACCTGACGGGCGAGCGCGAGCTTCAGCGCCCGGCGCGCGGGCGGGAACTCCTGGTCGCTCGAAAACGAGAAGACGAGCCCGCCCATTGGGCCGTGCTCCCCCACGAGCGGCAGGCATACGAGCGCGTGGCCCGGCTGGGAGCGACCGACGAGCTCGGGATACCGCTCGTCTCGCTCGCGCTCCGAGCCGAGGAAGACTCCCTCGCCGGTGCGGACCGCCTCGGAGAGCGGAAAGTTTCCGGCCAGTGGGAAGCGACGAAACGGCTCGATGTAGCGGTCGTCGTAGCCGCGCGAGGCGACGACGTCGAGCCATTCACCGTCGTCGCTCAGTGTCGCGATCAGCCCACCGCGCGCCTCCGCAGCCCGCACGCCCTCGGTGAGAACCGAGTCGAGGACCTCCTCCGGTGTCCGAGCCGAGATGAGGGCGTCCGCGGCCCGCTGCAGTCGCAGCGCGGTCTCGAGCGCTTCACGACTCGAAGCGGCCTCCTCCGCGCCACCCTGGGCGTCGGGCCGGCGCGCGAGCAGCTCCCCCTCGGTCATGCCGGATCCGCCAGCTCCCGGTTCAGCTCGTCACGCTCGCCGCGCGCGACGCGCTCGAGCACGTCTCGGACGGTCCCGGCGAGCTCGAGCGGGTCGAACGGCTTGACGACGTAGCCGACTGCGCCGAGCTCCTGGGCGCGGAGGCGATCCTCGTCTGCGGCGCGAGCCGACAGGAAGACCACGGGGATGTCCCGCGCTCTCTCGTCCGCTGCCAGCCGCGCGGCGACGCTCCAGCCGTCGACGCCCGGCATCATCACGTCGAGCAGGACGAGTGACGGACGCTGACGCCTGATCGCCGCGAGCGCCTCCGCGCCGTCCTTCGCCTCGAGCACCGAGAACCCGTCGCCTTCGAGGTTGACGCGGCAGATCGCCCGAATCGCCTGCTCGTCGTCGACGAGGAGGACGAGCGGAGCCGATCTGGCTCGCCCACCTCCGCCGCCACCCGGCTCCGGCCGGTGGTGTACGCGACTGCGCCACGTTCCATCCACGAGGTGCGGCGGTCTGTGTGCACGCGAAGCACGGAGCGTTTGCGCCCTGCCCGACCTGATTCGCTTCACAGTGGTCACGCGTCTCCCTGAGCCGTTGGCCTCGCGCAAAGTGTGCCCTACACCGTGCGCCAGCGCTAGAGCGCGGCATGCTCCTTGTTCCATTCCTCGGCGAGCTCGCGAAGGCCTGGTCCACGCACACGGACGGCGTCGCGCGCGTGCAGCCGCATCCGGCCGGCGAAGTCCCGGTCGCGCACCCTGAGCAGCGCACGCGCCGCGTACTGCGCGCCCGTGCAGAGCGCGGCGACGCGGACGCCTAGGGCCGAGTGGTGCTTTTGCCAGTACCGGTGCCGCCCGCGCCACATCTCGTTGATCCGCCGCTCCGGGATTCCCGCGCTGAACTGCGACTCGTGGTGCATGACGGTGACCTGCGGGAAGTACTGCGTCCGCCATCCCGCGCGGCGCAAGCGCCGCGACAGGTCCGTCTCCTCGGAGTAGATGAAGAACTCCTCGTCGAAGAGGCCGACCTCGTCGAGCGCCTCACGGCGGAGCAAGAGCGCGGCAGCCATAGCCCAGTCGACGTCGCGCGTCTCGCTCCCTCCCGACTGGAGAATGCCCGCGCGGCCGAGAGTGAGCAGCCCGAGCGCAGCGGTCGCCGGCGACGGGAAGCGCCACGCCGAGGCCTGCGGCCTGCCGTCGGGATAGACGAGCCTCGGCCCGAGCGCGGCGACCCGCGGGTTCGCGTCGAGGTGGGCGACCATCCGCTCGAAGCCCCAGTCCTCGCTGGTCGTGTCCTCGTTGAGGACGAAGACGTAGCGGCCCGTCGTGGCGCGGATCACGGTGTTGTGGTTGGCGCCGAAGCCAGCCCGGTGCCGTTGCTCGATCACGCGAACGCCGGGGAAGCGCTCGCGGACGGCGGCCGCCGACCCGTCCTCCGACGCGTTGTCGAGGACGACGATCTCCGAGTCAACTGCTTGGAGCGAATCGAGGCAAGCAAGCAGGAGCTCCCGCGAGTTCGTGTTGACGAGGGAGACGGAGACGTCCGGGACGGAGCTCAACGCGCGAGGCCGCGCGCAACGAGCGCCTCGCGGGCGGCGTCCATGGCGTCCACCGCCTCCTGCCCCTCGAGCCAGGCGAGCAGGTCGCGCATCCCGTCCTCGAACGCGATCTCCGAGCGGAACCCGAGCCGCTCCTCAGCCAACCGCGTGTCGGCGAAGCAGTGCCGGATGTCGCCGGCGCGGTACTGCTCGACGATCTCCGGCTCGATCTCCTTGCCGAGCCCGGCCGCGATCGTGCGGGCGACCTCGACGATCGACGTCGCCCGGCCCGTGCCGAGGTTCAAGGTGCTGCCGTCCGCGCCGTCCGTGTCCAGCGCGAGCGCACAGCCGCGCACGAGGTCGCGCACGTCGATGAAGTCGCGCGTCTGGCGGCCGTCCTCGAACACGACCGGCCGGTTGTCGTTGAGGAGTCGCGAGGAGAAGATCGCCGCCACGCCGGTGTACGGATTCGAGAGCGCCTGCCGCTCGCCGTAGACGTTGAAGAAGCGGAGCGCGACGGACGGGATGCCGTAGGCCGCGCCGACGGAGAGGAACAGCTCCTCGTGGTCGCGCTTGTTCACGGCGTAGACGGAGGTCGGGCGCAGAGGCTTCGTCTCGGCCGTCGGCTCGGGCTCGAGCGGCCCGCCGTCGTCGTCCAGCACGTCCCACTGCCTTTCCGCCAGCTGGCTCTCGGGCCGGAGCCCGGGCGCGATCCCCGCCTCGCCCGTGCGCGGGTTGCGGTACTGCCCCTCACCGTAGATCGACATCGACGAGGCGACGACGAGCTTGCGGATCGCCTCGCGCCGTTGGACGGCCTCCTCGAGGACGACCGCGGCGCCGATCGCATTCACCGACGTGTACCGCTCGATCTCGTACATCGACTGGCCCACGCCGACGGCGGCGGCGAAGTGATAGACGGCGTCGACGCCGTCGAGCGCGCGCCCGACGGCCTCGTGGTCACGGACGTCTCCGACCTGGAGCTCGACGGCCGGGTCGAGGTAGTCCGGTCGTTGCCCGTCCCCGTGGACCTGCGGGTCGAGGTTGTCGAGCGCCCGCACGCCGTGCCCCTCCGCGAGCAGCCGGTCGGCCAGGTGCGAGCCGATGAAGCCGGCGCCGCCGGTGACCAGGACCTTCATCGGAGCGTGAGGCTAGCAGCGCGTGCGCGCGGGTCCGATTCCTAGACTGCGCGCCATGCGGAGTAGCCGCCGGGCCGTTCTCCGCTTCGCGCTCGGCGTCGCGCTCGCCGCCGCGGTCTTCGTCGAGGTCGTCCCGCGCATCGCGAGCTATGGGAGCGTCGCACACCGGCTCGGGACCGTCTCCTGGCCGTGGATCGCAGCGCTCACGGCGGCATCGCTGCTCGACATCGCGACCACCGCGCTGCCGTGGCAGGCGGTCCTCCCGCAACTGCGCTTCGTGGCGGCGCTCGCCTTCACGCAAGCCTCGACGGCGCTGACGACCGTGCTGCCCGGAGGCGCTCCGCTCGGAATGGCGATCTCGTTCGGCTTCCTCCGCAGGCTGCGCGTGGACCGGGGACACGCTGCCTTCGCGGTCGCGGTGACCGGCATCTGGAGCCAGGTGATGATCCTCGTCTATCCGCTCGTCGGAGCGATCTTCGTCTTCGCCACCGGCGAGCTGTCGAGCTCGACGCTTGCGATCGCCGGCGTGAGCGCCGCTTGCGGCGCGGTCATCGTGGGGCTGGCGGTGGCGGCGCTGCGCAGCGCCGGAGCGGCGCAATGGCTCGGCGACTTCGCTGCGCGCGTCGCTGCACGGGTCGCCGGGCTCTTCCACCGGGATCCGCCGGACTGGAGCGGGGAGGCACTCGTGAGACTGCGGGCCGAGCGGCTCGTGCTGCTCCGCCGGCGCTGGCCGAGGCTGACCGCAGCCACGCTCGCCAACCAGCTGACTGCCTACCTCGCGTTCGAGCTCTCCCTGCGGGCGGTGGGGATCTCGTTCGCCGACCTGCCCGCGAGCGAGGCGTTCCTCGCGTGGGCGATCGGTCGCGTGATCAGCTCGCTGCCCCTCACCCCCGGCGGAATCGGCGTCGTGGAGCTGGGGATGATCGGCACGCTCGTCGGCTTCGGCGCCTCGAACGCGCACGTCGTGGCCGCGGTGCTCCTCTACCGCGGGGTGATCGTCCTGCCCACGCTCGTCATCGGGCTCCTCGCCCTGCCGGCGCTGCGTCGCCTGGCCCGAGCACCGGCAGAACCGACCTAGGGAAGAGCCTCGGCGATCTCCTCGCGCGGGTCGTCGAAGCGCAGGCGCTCCCGGACCGCCGAGACGATCCACTCGAGCCGGCGGAAGACGAGCGAACCGCGCCGCTCGGCCTCGAGCCGCCGGCGCGTCCAGGCGAAGCGGCGGTCGATGTAGCGGGGCGGCACGCAGGGGCGCATCGGGATAGAGACGGCTGAGCGCCGCCTCGAGCGCACCGTGGTCGAGGACGGCGTCCGCGTACTCGACCGTCTCCCCGGGCAGCGCGTCGAGCACCGCCTCGGCGCGAACGAGCCCCTCCACGAGCGCCCACGGATGCTCGTCGAACAGGCTCGCCGCGTGCGCGGGATAGAGCCACTGCCGCTTCAACATCGTGTAGGCGACCTCCGCCACGTTCCGGCGCACCTTGAGCACCTTGAAGTCGCCGAGCCCCTCCCAGCCCCCGATCACGAACGGCTGGACGACGTCCTTGTACGCGAAGCCCTGACGCAGCGCGGCCTGGTCGAGGTAGCTCGTCATGCTCGCGAACACGTCGGGCGCCGAGCCGAGGAGGGTGAAGCGCTCGTCCGATGGGGCCAGGCTCTGCTTGCGGCTCTGCAGTCGGTGGGGCACGCGATCGCGGTTGAGGATCTCGCCGTCGCTCGTCCACGTGGGCTCCGCGAGTCCGATCGCGTGCGCCGCCGCAACGTAGAGGAGGCTCGAGAGCGAGCGCGGCAGGGAGACGACGAAGAGCGACCCGAGCTCCTCCGCGTGGGCCCGGGCGTTGCCCCGTTTGAGTACTCGGAGCTTGCTCACCCGAGCAGCCTACGGACGACGACCGCGCAAATCATGTGAGACAGGTGTGAATGAGACAAACCGAAGACGCACAGGATTGACCGCACCTACCCGGAAGCACCCGCGAGAAATCGGACGACGCCCTGCGCGGCCGGGGCCGCTTTACGTTGCGCTTACAGAACATTGCGGTGGATCTGACATGCCGCGAGCACGATTGGTCGCGAAGGGAACGCGGACCCCAGTAAGGAGAGTTCACAGGATGAAGAAAGCCATTGTCTTGCTCGTGGTTGCGCTGGCGATTCCGACGAGCGTCGCATTCGCGAAAGCGAGCCCGACACGCGGCAAGTCCAATCCGAGGGTCATGTATGTCCTCAAGGGAGACGTTGTCGAGCTACCAGGGGGCGACGAGCACGGCTGACGGCTCGATCTCGATCACCGTCAACCACTCCAACTACCACGGCCGGGCACTCAAGGACCAGACCCTCACCTTCTCGACGACGATGAGCACGCGGGTCACAAACGTGAACGGCGCTACGACGATCAGTGACGGCGCCAAGGGAGTCCTCAAGTTCAAGGCTCCGCTGCACCGGAAGGGCGATACGACCCTGGTGGCGACGCTGACCACCTCGGCGAAGGCCCTGCACATCATCGTCAAGGCTCAGAGCTAGCCAGGCGCAACAGCGCCTGCCACGATCTGTGGCAACGAAGCGGCCGCTGCCACCAAGGCGCGGCCGCTTCGCATTTCTCGCCTATCGAGTCAGCGTCACCTTCCGCAGGCCGACCGGGCTGTCCAGGTCGAGGCCGCGGAGCTTCGTCAGGCGCATGGCCGCCACCTGCCCGGGGACGACGGCGGTGAGCGGGCTGAGCCATTCGGGCACGCCCGGCGCGAGCATGAGCTTGGTCTGCGCGCGTCGCAGGACGGCGCGAACGTCCGAGACCGCCACGAGCCGCGCCCCCCGTGCACGCAGCGGCGGCACGATCTCCTCGACGCTCGGCCGCGCGGGGCCGCTCGGCGCGACCACGACGACCGGCCAGCCGGGCTGGATGGCCGCGATGGGGCCGTGCATCAGGTCGGCGGGCGAGTACGCCTCGGTCACGAGCCCCGACAGCTCGCGGATCTTGAGGGCGATCTCGAAGCCGGTGCCGTAGTTGACACCGCGCGCGACCACGGTCAGCCCGACGGCGTCGCGGTACTCCTCGAGGGGCGGCATCTCGTCAACCGAGAGGTCGATCTGCGCCGCCAGCGCCTCCGGCATCCGGGCGAGCTCCTCTCGCGCCGTCGCGTCGTCCCCCATCTCGGCAAAGAGCATGGCGACCGCGCCCAGCGAGTTGACGTAGGTCTTCGTCGCGGCGACCGCCTGTTCCCGCCCGGCCTCGAGGGGCAGCACCGCCTCGGCCGTCCGGGCGAGCGGCGACTCGCCGTCGTTCGTGAGCGCCAGCGTCGGCCGTCCTTGCTCCCTGGCTTCGGCGAGCACCGCGACGACGTCTGGCGAGGCGCCGGACTGTGAGATCCCGATCACGAGAGCGCCCTCCAGACGCGGCGGCTGGCCGTAGATCGTGTACAGCGACGGCGTGGCGAACATCACCGGAACCCGGTGGGCGCGGCCGAGGAGGTACTGCGCGTAGCGCGCGACGTTCGAGGAGCTGCCGCGAGAGGCGATCAGGAGGTAGCGGATGTCGCGCCGTTGGAAGAGCCGCGCGGCTGTCCGCGCCGAGTCCGCCTGGCGCTCGAGCAGGCGCGCAAGCGCCTGCGGCTGCTCGCGCAGCTCAGTCTCGAGCCACGACATCGCTCCGTCCCGAACAGTGGACGGCCTGGATCTCGAGCCGGTCGTCGAGCACGACGACGTCCGCGAGCGCCCCGGGCTCGAGAAACCCGACGTCGCCGCGGGCGAGGAAGCGCGCCGGCACCTCGGTCGCCGCGCCCACCGCCTGCTCGAAGGGGACGCCGAGCGCATGGAGATTCCGGACGGCGTCGATCATCGTGAGCACCGAGCCGGCGAGCGTGCCGTCCTCTCGCTTCGGCGCAGCGCCGTCCTCGACCGCCACCTCGACGTCGCCGAGCTGGAAGGTGCCGCTGTTGCCGCCGTTCCCGGCGGCCGAAATCGCATCCGTGACGAGCGCCACGCGGCCGGCCGCGCACGACCAGATGAGCCGCACCGTCTCGTCGGCGAGGTGATGGCCGTCGACGACCATGCCGATCACGACACCTGCGCGCGTCAGCGCCGCCCCGGCGATCCCCGGATCGCGGGAGCGGAAGGGCCGCATCGCGTTGAAGACGTGCGTCACGCCTCCGACGCCGAGGTCGAAGGCGTGGTTGGCCTCCTGAGCCGTCGCGTTCGTGTGTCCCGCCGAGACCGCGACGCCACGCTCGCGCAGCCGCTCGACGAGCGCGTCCGCCCCGGGCAGCTCGGGCGCGAGCGTCATCTGGGTGACGACGCCTGCGTCGAGCAGCCGGTCGAGCAGCGCGACGTCGGGCGCGCGCAGGTGGGTGAGCGGGTGCGTGCCTGGGCGGTCGGAAGAGAGAAACGGCCCCTCGAGGTGTGCGCCGAGGATCCGCGGGCCCGGTGCGCCCGTCGGAATCGCCCGCAGCGCCTCGATCGTCGTCTCCTCCGCCGAGGTGATGAACGTCGGCTGATACGCGGTCACGCCGGCGAGGAGCAGCGCCTCGCCCGCGCGGCAGTAGTCGTCGCTCGAGGCGGAGAGGAAGTCGACCCCGCCGTAGCCGTTCACCTGGAGATCGACGAATCCCGGGATCGCGACGCGCCCGCGCTGGCCTGGGGCGAGGCCGACCGCCACGACGCGCCCGTCCTCGACGTCGACGTCGCCCGGGACGAGCTCGCCGCGCACCAGCGCGGCTTCGACGCCCAGCTTCACGAGCCCGCTGCTTTCCGCACCGAGCCGTCCGACGCCTCGAGCCGCGAGCGCGCCGCGTCCGCGTCGACGCCGGCGAGCAGGGACACCAGTGCGACCCGCGCATCGCCGGCGGCAGCATTCAGCGCCTCGTCCACCTGCTCCTCCGACGCGCCGCTCGCGAGCACGACGTTGCGGCGCGCCCGCTTGCGGAGCTTCTCGTTGGTCGGGCGCTCACGCCGACCATCAGGCCGCCGTAGGTGCGGCCGAGCCGGATCATCGTCACGGTCGAGATCGTGTTGAGAACGAGCTTCTGCGCGGTACCAGCCTTCAGACGTGTCGAGCCGGCGATCACCTCGGGCCCGACCACGACCGCAATCTCGTGCTCGGCGAGCGCGGCCGCCTGGCTGTCGCGGGCGCTCGCGACCGCGACGCCGAGCGCGCCTGCGTCGCGCGCCACCTCGAGCGCGGCAAGCACGAACGGCGTGGAGCCACTCGCGCTGACGGCGACGACGCAATCCTCGGGCCGGAGGGGAAGCCCGCGCAATGCGTTCGTCGCCGCCGCACGATCGTCCTCGTCCGCGTCATCCTGGGCGACCACGGCGAGGACCTCTCCAGGTGGCGAGCCGAAGGTGGAGCCGCATTCGGCCGCGTCGAGCGCCGCGAGGGCTCCCGACGTTCCCGCTCCGGCATAGATGAGCCGGCCGCCGCGGCGCATGCGCTCGACGATTCCGTCGATCGCCGCGGCAAGCACGTCCCCCGCCTCCGCGACCGCGGCCGGAACCGTCGCGTCCTCGTCGTTGAGCAGCCGCACTAGGTCCCGCGTCGAGCGGAGGTCGAGGTCGGCGAGATCGGGGCGTGCAGTCTCCGTCGTGGCGGTCTGCGGCCGAGCCGTGAGCGCCGCGCTCACCGCGTCCCAGACGAGCGACCCCGTCGGGCGTGGCAAGGGAGGTCATGTGCCGACAGGCCTCGTACCCCCACGTCCAGAGGTCGTCGACGCCTTCCTCGCGGGCCGCTGCCACGGCCGCCTCGAGCTCCGGGATGTCCGACCGGTCGAGGCCGAAGCTCGGCACCCAGAGCTGCGCGCCGACGCCGTGACGGTCTGCCGTCTCGCGCAGCAGGCGGGCGAAGCGGCGCACGAACGGGCCTGCCGCCTCGTCCCAGTGCTTCCAGTACGGATCCGTCGCCAGCGTCGCCAAAGCCGGGAGGGCGGCGACCTCGTTCCAGTCGGCGAGGCCCTGCGTGCCTTCGGTCGCGGGCAGCAGGCAGACCGTGTTCGAGCCGCCGCGCTCCGCAACGTGATCGGTGACCTCGCGGAGGAAGTCGACGACCGATTCCTCGCGGAAGCGCCGCACCTCCGGGCGTGAGCTCGCCCGGAACCGGGCCGCCGAAGCGCTCGGCGCACCGGTCGCAGCGGCACGTCCAGCGCTCGGCGTCGTCGACGCCGACGTGCGCCGGGGCGACCCACGCCGGCTCGTCCCAGAAGACCGAGTCGACCCCGCACTCGAGCACCCAGTCGGCCCATTCCTTGCAGAAGTTGCGGTAGGCGGGACTGTTGAGGCAGGCCGCGGCGACCCGGCGGCCGTCGTCGAGCACCTGGCACTCCTCGGGATGGAAGGCGACCCAGCGGCTCTCGGCCTCGCCGCCGAAGGTGCGCCCGAGCCCCCAGGGGCTCGCCAGGACGCTGAGGCCGGCGGCATGCGAGATCGCGACGATCTCGGCCATCGTGTCGCGGTAGTAGGCGAAGTCGTTCTCCGAGAACGTGTGGAGCACGCCCGTGTACCCACGCGCGGCGAGGTCGGCCATGTCCCGTCGCACGTGCCGCGGGATCCTGACCCCGAAGTACGAGCAGCCGGCACGCGCGGCGTCATTGGTCATGACCAGTTCACGCCTTCACGGCTCCGGCAGTCAGGCCGAACGCGATCCGGCGCTGCACGAGCAGGAAGAAGATCACGACCGGGATCGCGATCATGGTCGACCCCGCCATCACGACGCCCCAGTCGATGTTGCGTCCCCCGCCGAGGAGGTTCGTCAGCCAGAGCGTGATCGTCTGCTTCGAGTTCGAGTGCAGGATGATGTTCGCGAAGATGTACTCGTTCCACGCCGTGATGAAGACGAAGACCGACGTCGCGACGAGGCCGGGCGCGATGAGCGGCAGCAAGATGCGGACGAAGGCGCCGAGGCGGGTGGAGCCGTCGACCATCGCCGCCTCCTCGAGCTCCTTGGGGATGCCGAGCAGGAAGCCGCGCAGCGTCCAGACCGCGAACGGCAGCGCGAAGGTGATGTACACGAGGATCACGCCGGTCAGCTTGTTCACCTCGCCGTAGCGGCCGAGCAGCACGTAGAGCGGGATGACCAGCCCGATCGGCGGCAGCATCTGGATCCCGATCAGCAGCACGATGAAGACGGCGCGGCCGGAGAAGCGGTACTTCGCGAGCGCTACTGCCGCGAGGAATGCGAGCACGAGCCCGACGCCCACGGTGACGGCGACGACGATGAGCGTGTTCTTGACGTCGGTCCAGAAGTAGGGGCGGTGAAGAGCTGCCCGGAAGTGCTCGAGCGTGGGATGCAACGGGATCCAGGTCGGGTTGTAGCTGCTGACCTGCTCGTCGGTCTTGAAGGCACTGGAGACCATCCAGAAGACGGGGAAGACCATGACGGCGAAAACGAGCAGTCCGAGGGCGTCCCAGCCGAGCCTGCGTGAGAAGCGGCGTTTCACGCCACCTCACCGACCTTCAACATCCGGCGCACGTAGACGACGCTCATCGCAGCGACGGTCACGAGCATCAGGATCGAGATCGCGGCACCGCGCCCGAAGTCGGTCGCCGCGTAGCCCTTCTCGAAGACGTAGATGCCCATGAGGTAGTTCGCAGGCGTGAGGTGGCCCGGGCCGATCAGCAGGTACGCCTGCGTGAAGACACCGAAGTCCCAGAGGATCGAGAGGCTGGTCAGGATGAGCAGGATCGGCTTGAGCACGGGCAACGTGACGTCCTTGAAGATCCGCCAGGAGCGGGCACCGTCGATCTCCGCCGCCTCGACGAGCTCGTGCGGCACCTGCGAAAGCGCCGCGTAGAGCGTGATCGCGACGAACGGCAGCGCCTCCCAGACGATCAGCGTGCTCACCATCGTCAGCTGCCAGAAGGGCGACGCATACCAGTCGTGCTGGAAGAAGTTGCCGACGTGGAGCTGGCCGAGGACGTAGTTCAGGACGCCGTTGTCGCTGTTCGTGATCCAGCTCCAGACCTGGACCCCGACGACCGGCGGCATCGCCCAGACGAGGACGAGCCCGGCGGTGAGAAGCAGCCGCACCCAGGTCGAGACCCGGACGAGGAGCAGCGCGAGCATCGTGCCGAGCAGGATCGTCAAGCCGACGTTCGCGACCGTGAAGACCACGGTGCGGAGCAGCGTGTGCCAGAAGACCGAGTCGTGCAGGACGCTGCTGAAGTTCTGCAGCCCGACGTACTCCCCGTGGTGCTGCAGAAGCGCGAACAGGTCGTACTTCTGCAACGAGAGCCGAACGAGGTTGTAGATCGGGTAGCCGAGGATCGCCCCGATGACGGCGATGACGGGGACGAGCAGGAGGTACGGGACGCTCCGGCCGGCGACCCGGCGCCCGGACAGCCGCCGCCGCCGCGATCCTCCGTGGGGGATCGCGGCGGCGGTGGTGAGCGTGGGATCGCTCCCGCTCAGGAGTTACCTACGACCCGTTTAGGGTCTGGGCGATGTTGTGACTGGCTGTCTGCGCGGCCTGCTTGACGGTCAAACGGCCCGTGAGAAGCTCCCCGAGCATCGTCTTGATGATGTTGCCGTTCTCGACGTCGACCCAGTGCTTGGCCTGCGGGACGAACCAGCTGCGGGCGGCGGCCCGCTCGTTGACGCTGTTCCCGAGCAGGGTGGTCGCGTTCGGGATGTTGCCCTTCTTCTCGAGAGCTTTCTCGCTTGCCGTGCTCGTGAAGTCGGCCATCCACGCGATCGCCTGCGACTTCGAATTGCTCTGGGACGGCACCGCCAGGGTCGAGCCGCCGAGGAAGCCAGGAATCGGCTTGCCCTTGGTATGGCTCGGCATCACGAACTGCTTCGTGACCTTCGTGTACTTCTTGCCGGTGCAGCAGGTGTACCACGCCGGCCCGTAGTTCGCGGCCGTGCGGCCCTGCGAGTAGACGGTGTACGGGAACGGGTTCCCGGCGCCGAGTCCGCTGGCGTCGAGGGTCGCCGTTCTCTTCGCCTGGGTGGCCCTGAAGAAGGCCTTGAACCGCTTGAGTCCGGCGAGCGACTTCTTCGAGTCCAGCGTCCCATGCCACTTTCCGTGCGAGAGCTTCGCGATCGAGCCGCCGTAGTCGAAGACGAACCCGAGCGCCGTGTACCAGTCCTCGCCGCCGACGTAGAGGGGCGAGAACCCCTTGACGTGCTTCTTCATCTTCCCGATTTTGACGAGCTCGCTCTGGAACTGGTTGAGGCTCTTCGGCGGCTTCTTGAAGCCTGCCTTGTTGAAGAGGTCGTTCCGGTAAGTGATCACCCGCGAACCGGCGTAGTACGGCACGCCGTACAACTTCTTGTTGTACGTCCCCCACGCTCTCATGCCGGTGAGCCAGTTCTTGGAGTTGTCGAACTGCCCCTGGTTCGACGTGATGTTCGTGAACGCGCCGGCGGCCATGTACTTCGTCATCTCGGTGTTCCCCATCTCGATGACGTCAGGCGTGTCGTTGCCGGCGATCGTGGCGTCGAACTTCTGCAGGTGGGTGGTCCACTGCTGATACTCGACGTTGACATTCCAGCCCGGATGCGAGTTTTCGAACGCGTTGTTGGCGGCGGCGACGATCTCCGGCCAGCCGTTCTGCGCATCCACCTGGAGCCACACCGTGAGTGTGTGACCCGCTGCCTTACTGCTCTTGGCGGTCGTCGCGGCGACGACCGAGAGCGCGATCGCGGCGGCGACCACCGCGAGAACCCGGTATCTCATGCCAAATCTCCCTCGATACGTCGACGCGTGAGCGGAGCGTCCGGAGTGTCTGTGACCGGAGGACACGTAACGTCCAGCCGTGCGTCGAGTGGTCTATACCAATCGGCCACGCGCGGAATCTCCCACACCAGACCACTCTTGTCAAGGTCCGGTGTCAGAGGGGTTACGAGTGCGTCAGCTCGGAGACGATCTGGTACCGGTCGCCGCGATAGATCGAGTGGACGAACTCGAGGGTTCGACCGCTTGCGTCGCGGCTCGTACGCTCGAAGAGGAAGGCGGGCGAATGGAGCGGCACCTCGAGCGCGGCCGACTCCTCTTCCTTCGTCACGGTCGGCTCGATCGTCTGCGTCGCCGTGGCGATCTCGACTCCGTAGCGCGTGCGCAGGAGCTCGTAGAACGACCCCTCGAGATCCCGCGGCTCGACGCCGGGCACGACGCCCGCCGGGATGTGGAGCGTCTCGATCGCCATCGAGACGCCGTCCGCGAGCCGAAGCCGCTTGACGACGACGATCTCGTCTCCCGGAGAGACATTGAGGAAACGGCCGAGACGCGGTCCTGCGAGCTGGCGCGTGAGCGAGAGAGTCGTGCTGCTCGGCGCCATGCCGCGCCGGCGCATGTCCTCGCTGAACGAGGTCATCGTGAGCTCCTGGGAGATCTTCGGCTGCTGGACGTAGGTGCCGCTGCCCCGCCGGCGCACGAGGTAGCCCTCGCGCGCGAGGTCGTCGAGCGCGGCGCGGACGGTCAGGCGCGAGACGCCGAGGTCTGCGCTGAGCTGCCGCTCGGAGGGGATCGCGGTGCCGACGCCGAGACGCTCGATCAGCCCGAGCACCTGCTGCCGCGCCGCGCTCTGCTTCGTCATCTTCACCGGGGCTCCGGTCGCTTCCATCGTGCAGGCGACTATAGAGGCAGTCGGTGAAGTGGTCAATGCCATTGCTTTCTGTCGGCGCATGCGGTATAGACTCCACGATCGTTTGAGTGGCTGAAATCGTCCTCGACAACCTCAGCAAGGTCTTCTCCGGCGGAGTGGTCGCCGTCGACGGCGTCTCGCTCACGATCGGCAGCGGCGAGTTCCTCGTCCTCGTGGGGCCGTCGGGCTGCGGCAAGTCGACGCTGCTGCGGATGATCGCCGGCCTCGAGGAGGTAACGAGCGGAACGATCTCGATCGGCGAGCGCGACGTGACCGACCTGCCGCCGCGCGCCCGCGACATCGCGATGGTCTTCCAGAGCTACGCGCTCTATCCGCACATGACCGTGCGCCAGAACCTCGGCTACGGGCTGAAGGTGCGCAAGACCCCCAAGCGCGAGATCGGGGAGCGAGTCACCCGTGCCGCCGAGCTCCTCGGCCTCGACCAGCTCCTCGACCGCAAGCCCGCGGCGCTCTCGGGCGGGCAGCGCCAGCGGGTCGCGATGGGACGCGCGATCGTGCGCGAGCCGAAGGCGTTCCTCATGGACGAGCCGCTCTCCAACCTCGACGCGAAGCTCCGCGTGAGCATGCGCGCCCAACTGGCCGCGCTCCACGCGCGGCTGGCGACCACCACGATCTACGTCACGCACGACCAGATCGAGGCGATGACGCTGGGGCAGCGCGTGGCGGTCATGCGCGACGGGCGGATCCAGCAGGTCGACACGCCACAGGAGCTGTACGCGCGGCCGGCGAACCTCTTCGTCGCCGCGTTCATCGGCTCCCCGGCGATGAATCTCGTCGAAGCGGAGCTCGCCCACGGCCAGGTGCGCTTCGGCGGCTACGCGATCCCGCTGCCCGCAACGGACGCGACGCCTGACGGCCAGGTGATCGCGGGCATCCGGCCCGAGGCGTTCGAGGACGCTGCCTTCGCGGATCCGTCGTTACCGCGCATCGACGTGAAGGTCGAGGTCGTCGAGGAGCTTGGCGCGGACACGCACGTGCTGTTCACCGTCGCAGCTCCGCGCGTGGAGGTGACCGAGGTGCGCGAGGCGGCAGGCGACGAGGACGCCACGCTGGCGGCGGTCGAGGGGTCGCTCTTCACGGCCCGGGTGGACCCGGCGACGTCGGCGAAGCCCGGCGCCCCGCTGCGACTCGCGGTCGACCCGTCGCGCTTCCACTATTTCGATCCGGAGACGGGTCTCCGCCTCGAGCCCGACCGCGCGCCGCTCGCGGCCGTCGTTACCTGAGCCGCTCCAGGGCCGCCCGACAAGCCGGGCGCTAGCCGAACGCGGGAACGCCGACCGCGAGCCGCGCGCCGTGGCAAGCCGGCGACCGCACGTCCCGGCCGGTCTCCCGCAGGCTGGCGAACGCCGCCGGCAGGAGCTCGACCCGTTCGCCGCAGTCCTGCCCGCACTCGCAAAGGAACTCTCCCGGAAGGTCCGGGTCGGCCGCCTCGAGCAGGTCGTAGATCCGGTCGTTGACCTCGCGGAAGAGGCTGGAGCGCTGGTCGGGACTCATTGCCGAGAGCATGAACCTCCGAGTGGAAGCGCACAAAGCGGAAGGGGCCAGGGCTTACCGACGTTTTACGCAAGTGGGCGTCGTCGTCGCGACGCCGTCGACGGGGGCGGTAGGGTCGCCCGAAAGGAGGTAGGGATGGAACTGACGATCGGTGACAGCGCGCCGGACTTCGAGGCCCAGACGACCGAGGGGCCGATCCACTTCCACGACTGGATCGGCGACTCGTGGGTGGTGCTCTTCTCGCACCCGAAGGACTTCACGCCGGTGTGCACGACCGAGCTCGGCTACATGGCGAGCATCAAGCCGGAATTCGACAAGCGCAACGTCAAGATCATCGGGCTCTCCGTCGATGCGGCCGAGGACCACGAGAAGTGGGCGCGCGATATCGAGGAGACCCAGGGCACGGCGCCGAACTATCCGCTCATCGGCGACCCGTATCTCACGGTCGCGAAGCTGTACGGGATGCTCCCGGCGGGCGTCGAGGGCGAGGCGCAGGGGCGGACACCGGCCGACAACCAGACCGTGCGGAATGTCTTCGTGATCGGCCCGGACAAGAAGATCAAGCTGATCCTCGTCTATCCGATGACGACCGGCCGCAACTTCGACGAGGTGCTGCGGGTGATCGACTCGCTCCAGCTCACCGCGAACTACAAGGTGTCGACGCCGGCCCAGTGGCAGCCAGGGGAAGACGTGATCATCGCCGGCTCCGTCTCGAACGACGAGGCGAAGGAGCTGTTCGGGGAGTGGGAGGAGCCGAAGCCGTACATCCGGATCGTCCCGGATCCCTCGAAAGTGCCGGCCGGTACCTGAGCTAGCAGGAAAGCACCTGCACGAAGCACGATTGTGAGGGCGCCACGCGGCGCCCTCACAACGTTCGATACCCCGTCCGGGGGAGGCGCCATCCCCGCAAGTGACCGATTCCGTGATGGTGTCTGCGGCGCCGCTTCCGTTCCGCGAGCGCGACGACGACCTGTCCCCGGGGGAGGTCGGCCGCCGCTATCGCACGCTGATCGAGCAACTCCCGCTCGTCGTCTACGTCGATGCACTCGACGCGGTCAGCTCCAACATCTTCACGAGCCCACAGATCGAGCCCCTCCTCGGCTACAGCGTGGAGGAGTGGAAGGCCGACACCGACCTGTTCGCGCGCCTGCTCCACGAGGACGACCGCGAGCGCGTGCTCGCCGCCCATGCGCACACGCATGAGACGCACGAGCCGCTCAGCATCGAGTACCGCCTGATCGCCCGCGGCGGCGGAATCATCTGGCTTCGCGACGAAGGGGTCATCGTCCTCGACGACCACGGGCAGCCGCTCTACCTGCAGGGCTACCTGCTCGACATCACGCGCGAGCGCGAGGCCGAGCTGCAGCTGCGGCAGCAGGCCCTCTACGACACGCTGACCGGCCTCGCCAACCGGGCCTTCTTCCACGAGCGTCTCCGTCACGCGATCAAGCTCCGGCATGAGGAGGGACAGGCGACCGGTCTGCTCTACATCGACCTCGACGACTTCAAGGCGATCAACGACCGGTGGGGTCACGACCTCGGCGACGAGGTGCTCAAGGAGGTCGGCCAGCGGATCGAGCAGTCGGTCAGACCCGGCGACACGGCCGCTCGCCTCGGCGGCGATGAGTTCGCGGTCGTTCTCACGGAGCCGCTCACGCCCGAGCATGCCGTGGGGGTTGCGGAGAGGCTGCTCAAAGAGATCGGCAGGCCGATGGACAGCGGGTCAGGCACGCTCTACACGAACGCGAGCATCGGCATCGCCTTCGGCAACCACGACGAAACGCTGATCAAGGAAGCCGACATCGCGATGTACCGGGCGAAGGCACATCCCGATGTCGGCTACGCGTTCTTCGATCCTGACCTCGATCGCGCCGCCCTGGACCGGTCGAAGCGGATCGGCGAGCTGCGCGATGGCATTGCCCGCGGTGAGTTCCGACTCGACTACCAGGCCGTAGTCGACCTCGAGCGCAGCCGGATCATGGGCTACGAGGCGCTCGTCCGGTGGGAGCATCCGACTGCCGGGGAGCTCCCGCCCGGTGAGTTCATCCCGCTCGCTGAGGAGACGGGGCTGATCGTCGGCCTGGGCGAATGGGTGCTCACCGAGGCGTGTACCGAAGCGACCCGCCTGTGCCAGCTGCACGCTCGCCCGATGCAGATGTCGGTGAACGTCTCGGCCCGCCAGCTCCACCATCCCGACTTCCTGCGGCATGTCACCCGCGCGCTCGACTCGTCGGCGCTGATTCCCGGCCTTCTCACGCTCGAGCTCACGGAGAGCACCCTGCTCTCGTCCGACGAGCGCGTCGCCCAGACCCTCCGGACGATCAAGGAGCTCGGCGTCGTCCTCGCGCTCGACGACTTCGGGACCGGCTACGCGTCACTCTCGTATCTGCGCCAGTTCCCGATCGACGTCGTCAAGATCGACAGGAGCTTCACGGCGCAAGTCGGCACCAAGGACGGCGACCTCGTGCTGCTCAAGGGGATCATCGACCTCGGGCATGCGCTGGAGCTCAACCTCGTCGCCGAGGGGATCGAGACCTCCGAGCAGCACACGATCGTGCGCAAGCTCGGCTGCCAGCAGGCCCAGGGCTTCTACTTCGGCCGGCCGTCCCACCCCGCTCAGCGCGATCTCGACGCCTCGATCAGCGTGTAATACCGCTAGCGCGGCTTGCCTTCGGGGTAGCGCTCGAGGCCGTCGTCGGGGATCGGCTCCCATGCACACGCGTAGTCGACGAACGCGTGCCACTGCGGCCGGATCCCGTGACCCGGATCGAAGAGCCCGAGCCGGACGCTCCCGACCTCTCCCGTGTCGGGGTACTTACTCCAGAGCGCGCTGCCGCAGGCCGAGCAGAAGCACTTCGGCCAGCCGTCCTCGGGCGCGTACTCGCGTACGAGCTCCTCGCCGGCGAGCAGGCGGAAGGAGCCGGGCGCAAGCCGTGCCTGCGCGGAGGCCGCGGTGCCGGTCCGCCGCTGGCAGCGCGTGCAGTGGCAGTAGCCGGCGCTCAGCGGCTCCTCGGTGACCTCGAAGCGCACGCCGCCGCACATGCAGTGCCCGGTGTACGGCGGGCGGTCCACTCAGCCGCCGAGCGGCGACGGCGGAATGCGCGTCTCGCCGCTGACCCCGTCGATCAGCAGCGCGACCTCGTCGTCGTAGCACCAGCTCCACTCCTCGCCGGGCTCGAGCGAGCGGACGAGGGGGTGCGACGTCGCGTGAGAGTGCGCCGTCGCGTGCCTGTTCGGCGAGCTGTCGCAGCAGCCGACGTGGCCGCACGTGAGGCAGATGCGCAAGTGCAGCCACTTGCCTCCGGTGCGGAGGCAGTCCTCGCAGCCGTCCACCTCGGCGGGAAGCTCACGCACTTCGACCTGGTCGAGATGGGTGCAGGCGCTCGCGCTCATCGCACTCCCGCCGGATGCGCCGAGAGGTGCTTGTGCACGAACTGGACGGCCATCGATCCCTCGCCGACGGCCGTCGCGCACCGCTTCGTCGAGCCCGAGCGCACGTCCCCGGCGGCGAAGACCCCCGGGACGCTGGTCTCGAGGAGATTGGCGGCTCCGGCCGCCTCGCCGGTGAGGAGGAAGCCGTCCGTGTGCCGGGCGACGGCGTCGCCGAGCCACTCCGTGCACGGGCGCGCGCCGAGGAAGAGAAAGAGGAACGCGAACGGCAGTCGCGTGCCGTCGGTGAGCGTGACCGCCTCGAGGAGCCCGTCGCCGCCGTGCAGCTCGGCGATCTCGCTGCGATCGCGCACCGCAACGCCGGAGCGCTCGAGCTCCTGGATCAGGTAGTCGGACATGGTCTCGCCGAGCTGGGCCCGGCGGTGCAGGAGCGTGACGAGCGCGCCGCCCCGGGCAAGCCAGACGGCAGCCTGGCCGGCGGAGTTGCCCCCACCCACCACGGCCACCCTCTCGGCACCGCAGAGCTGCGCCTCCGGCGGACCGGCTGCATAGAAGACGCTCGTGCCCTCGTAGTCCGAGAGGTCGTCGAGCGGGAGGCGCCGGTACTCGGCGCCCGTCGCGAGCACGACGGCTCTCGCCGCGATCTCGTGCCCCTCCTCGAGACGCACGACGTGGCGACCGTTGCCCGGCTCGAGTGCAATCGCGCGATACGGCGTCGCCGGACGGGCCCCGAACTTCCGCGCTTGCGAGACAGCGCGGCTCGTCAACTCGACGCCTGTGATTCCAGCCGGGAAGCCGAGGTAGTTCTCGATCCGGCGGGAGGCTCCGGCCTGGCCGCCGAGAGCGGTGCTCTCGACCACCAGCGTCTCGAGCCCCTCGGAGGCGCCGTAGACGGCGGCGGCGAGCCCGGCGGGACCTGCGCCCACTACGAGCAGATCGACCTCCTCGCGACGTTCGAGCTCCCGCCCCACGCCGAGCGCCCGGAGGACGTCGCCGTTGGACGGGTGCGCCAGCTCTCCGCCGCCGGGGAGGCGCACCAGCGGCGGCTCTTGGCCACCGGGCGGCGACCCCTCCTGCCACGAGTAGGGCAGGCGGTTCGCCCGAGTGAATTCGAGCAGCCGCATCGTGGCCTCGGACGAACGCGGCCCCACGATCTCGAGGCCGATTCCCTGGACCTGCTGCAAGGCTTCGCGCCGGGCGATGAAGGTCGACAGCAGGATGTCACTGAGCTGACTGTCCTCGAACAGCAACCCGCGCAGAATGTCCCGGTCGACCGCGACGTAGCGCAAGGGCTGTTTCACGACCGCGGTCAAGAACGCCGTCTGGCCCGAGAGCAGGTTCAGCTCACCCAGGAACTTCGAAGGGCCGCAGCGGATGATCTCGTTGCCCGCCGCGTCGAGGATCGCGACCTCACCCTCCAGGACCGCGACGAAGGGATAGTCCGCGTCGCCGACCCTGAACAGCGCGTCGCCGATGCCCGCCGTCCGCTCCTCACCCACTTCGCCGAGCCGCTCCAGCTGCGAGGCGGACAGCGAGGGATCGGTGGGATTCGTCACAAGCACGACCCTAGTCGCGCGCCATCGGTCTGCGGCGGACGCGGGCATGCCAAGCGCGTCCCCTGTCGTTTGTCGCTGCATGAAGCCACGCCTCGTCGGGATCAACCACGTCGCGCTGCAGGTCGACGACATCGAGGAGGCGGTCGCGTTCTACACCGACCTCTTCCAGCCCACGGCGGTGAGCCGCATCCCCGGCGCCGCGTTCCTCCGGATGGGCGACCAGTTCCTGGCCTTGTTCCAGCGGGGGCCGCGCTCGGAGGAACCGCACTTCGGACTCGTCGTCGACGACAAGGAGGCGGCGCGGCGCGCGTTCGAGGAAGCAGGCGTCGAGATCTTGCCGGGCCGCTTCTTCGACATCCGCGACCCGAGCGGCAACCGCCTCCAGATCGTGCAGTACGACGAGATCCAGTTCACGAAGACCGATCGCATCCTCACGGGCATGGGCCTCGAGCTCGGCAAGTCCGAGCAGGCGCTCGAGGAATTGCGTGCCCAGGATCTCGCCGACTAGCGCGCGCGTGTAAGAGTTCGAGCCGTGGCCCGGGTCGTTCTCGCCGTCGACGTCGGGGGGTCACACGTCAAGGCGCTGGCCTCGAACCGGCGCGAGCGGCGACGCTTCGCCTCCGGTCCGACGCTCACACCGGAGGAGATGGTCACCGGCACGCTCGAGGCGGCAGCCGGCTGGAGCTGGAGTCGCGTCTCGGTCGGGATCCCCTCGCCGGTCCGAGGCGGCAAGGTGGTCGCCGAGCCGGTGAACCTCGGCGACGGCTGGGTCGGCTTCGACTTCGAAGCCGCCTTCGGCAAGCCGACGCAGGTCGTGAACGACGCGGTCATGCAGGCGGTCGGGAGCTACCAGGGCGGCCGCATGCTGTTCCTCGGCCTCGGTACCGGGCTGGGGTCGGCCATGATCGTCGACGGCGTGATCGAGCCGCTCGAGCTCGGGCATCTCCCGTACCGCAAGAAGACGTTCGAGGACTACGTGGGCGAGCGGGGGCTGAAGAAGCGAGGCAAGAGGAAGTGGACGAAGGACGTCTTCGCCGCCGTCGAGCAGCTCGCGGCGGCGATGGAGCCCGACGAGGTCGTCCTCGGGGGCGGCGGAGCCGACGAGCTCGACGAGCTGCCCGACGGCTGCCGCCGCGGTGAAAACGAGAACGCCTTCCTCGGCGGCTTCCGCCTCTGGGATCCCGACTGGGTCTCGCACCTGAAGCCCTAACACCGGTCCGTTGCGAGGATCACGGCGAGAACGAGGGCTAGCTCGACCTCAGGCCGGCGCCTGCTCGAGTAGCGGGCGCCGGCCGGTCCTCTTCTCGTGCAGGCACCCCCGGACCGTCACCGGACCGTTACCTACAGCCGCCGCGAGGACGGCGGTAGGCTCGGACGGTGGCTACCACCGCTCGCACCCGCAAGCGCACCGCGGCCGCCGCCGAACGGCTGATCAATCGCGAGCTCTCCTTCCTCGAGTACGACGCGCGCCTGCTCGAGCTGGCGCGCGACGAGACCCTGCCGCTGCTCGAGCGGGTCTTCTTCCTCAAGGTCTCGGCCGAGATGCTGGACGAGTTCTTCATGGTCCGCGTCGCCGGGCTGACCGGCCAGGCCGAAGCCGGGGTGAGCCGGCGCCTGCCGGACGGCCGGACGCCGCAGCAGACACTCGACGACGGACGCGAGCGCGTGCTCGATCTGTATGCGAGCCAGGCCGAGCTGTGGAAGAACGAGCTCTGCCCGGCGCTGGCCGAAGAGCGGATCGTCATCTCGACCGTCGAGGAGCTCGAGCCGGAGGAACTCGCCGAGCTCGACGACCGCTTCGAGCGCGAGATCTTCCCCGTATTGACGCCGCTGGCCGTCGGGCCCGGCCAGCCGTTTCCCTACATCTCCGCGCTCTCGATCAGTCTCGGCCTGTTCGTGGCCGACCCCGAGACCGGCGAGGAACGCCTCGCCAGGGTCAAGGTGCCGGAGGGCCTGCCTCGCTTCTTCCCCGTCGGCGGCCGCAGGGGCCGCTTCGTTCCGCTGGAGCAAGTGCTCTCCCACTACCTACCCGAGCTGTTCCCGGGGATGGAGATCCTCGAGCGGTCCCTCTTCCGGGTGACGCGCGACGGCGATCTCGAGGTGGCCGACGAGGCCGACGACCTGCTGGAGGCCGTCGAGCTTCAGCTCCTGCGCGCGCGTTTCGGCGAGGTGACGCGGCTCGAGGTGTCGGAGTCGATGTCCCGGGCGATGCTGGAGCAGATCCAACACGGGCTGCGCGTCCCCGACGAGCTCGTCTACCCGCTCGACGGGATGCTCGACCTGGCCGATCTCGGCCAGCTCTACCGGTTGGACCGGCCGGATCTCAAGAACGAGCCTTGGGTGCCGGTCGCCAGGCCACCGTGGAACACGATGGAGTCGGCCGGGGAGCAGTTCGCCGCGATCCGCTCCGGCGACCTCCTGGTCCACCACCCCTACGACTCGTTTGCGGCCAGTTTCGAGACGTACGTCGACCGCGCGGCGGCAGATCCCGAGGTGATCGCGATCAAGTCGACCGTGTACCGGACGAGCGACGACACGCCGCTCGTACCGGCGCTGATCGACGCCTCGGAGCGCGGCAAGCAGACCGTCTGTCTGGTGGAGATCAAGGCGCGCGGCGACGAACGCCGCAACATCGAGTGGTCGCGAGCGCTCGAGCAGGCCGGCGTCCACATCGTCTACGGCTTCCCCGGGCTCAAGATCCACGCGAAGGCGACGCTGGTCGTGCGCCGCGAGGCGGGCGGGCTACGCCGCTACGTCCATCTGGGCACCGGCAACTACAACGCCGTGACCGCCCGCACGTACGAGGACTTCGGGCTATTCACCGCCGACGAGGAGATCGCCGCCGACGTCGCCGACCTCTTCAACCACCTGACCGGATTCGGGCGGCCGGGCCGCTTCCGCAAGCTGCTCGTGGCGCCGTTCACGCTCCGCGAACGGCTGATCGAGGAGATCCGGATGGTCGCCGGGGCAGCCGAGGCGGGCAAGAAGGCGCGGATCCGGATCAAGGTGAACGGCCTGACGCACCCGCAGGTGATCGACGAGCTCTACGCCGCGTCCGCGGCGGGCGCGAAGATCGAGCTCCTCGTCCGCGGAGTGTGCTCCTTGCGGCCGGGCGTGCCGGAACTGAGCGAACACATCCGTGTGCGCAGCGTGATCGGCCGTTTTCTCGAGCACAGCCGCCTCTTCGCCTTCGACGCCGCCGACCGCAGCGCCTGCTTCATGGGCAGCGCCGACCTGATGCCGCGGAACCTCGACCATCGCGTGGAGGTCGTGACTCCGATCGAGGACACGGCGCTCCAGGCGGAGCTCTCTTCCACCTTCGAGGCTCTCTGGCGCGACACCACGGCCTCGTTCGAGCTCGACGCGAATGGCCGTTGGAACCGCGTGGAAGCGAAGAAAGACGAACGCCTGCGCTCCGGCCAGCAGACGCTGATGCGGCGCGCGCGGCGGCGGCTCTCGCTCGCCCGCGCTCACTGAACAGTCTCCAGTACGTCACCGGACCGTCACCTGAACGTTTAGGAGTCCTCCGACCGCGGACCTACGATGCGTGGAGATGCGAATCGGAGTCATCGACGTCGGGTCGAACACGACACGTCTGCTCGTCGCCGGCGCGGAGCCCGAGGGTCTCGATCCGCTCGAGACACAGAAGGTGCGGCTCGCGCTCGGCGAGGAGATCGAGCGGCACGGCACCGTCTCGGCCGTCCACGTCGCAGCTGCCGCGAAGGCGGTCCGCGGCATGGCGAGCAGCGGCGAGGCGCAAGCGCGTCGCCTCGCTCGACGTCTTCCTCACGGCACCCGGCCGCCAGGCGACCAACGCCGACAGAGCTCGTCGCAGCGCTGTCGCGGGCGGCAGGGGTACAGGCTCGGGTGCTCACGAAAGAGGAAGAGGGCACGCTCGCCTACCGCGGCGCGATCCTCACCGCGGCCCCGCCCTGCCCTCGCGGATCGCCGTCTGCGACATCGGCGGCGCATCGACCGAGATCGCCATCGGGCATCCGAGCCGTGACCCCGACTGGGTCGAGTCCGTCGATCTCGGCTCAGTTCGGCTCACGGCTCGCGCCGCGGACATGCGCTCCGAGGCCGTGGACGCGTTCGCGCACCTCGACCCGCCCACGGTCGAAGCCGCTCTCGCCGTCGGCGGAAGCGCCCGCGCCGCGCGGCGGCTCGTCGGCGCCGAGCTCGGGGAGACAGAGCTGGCCGAGGCGCTGCGGATCGTCGAGACGACGTCGCCGCGCGAGGTCGCCAGGCGCTACGGCGTCGATCGCGCGCGCGCCGAGATCCTGCCGGCCGGGGTCATCCTGCTCGCCGAGGTGCAGCGGAGGCTCGGCGTCGCGCTGCACGTCTGCGACGGCGGCATCCGCGAAGGCGCCGTGCTCGCGTCGCTCGACGCTCTCGCGGCCTAGCTACTTCGGCGGCGGGATCTCGCGCACGACCGCGCCGTCGTCCAGCACGACCGCAGCGCCCTTCTTCAAGCCCCGGCCGAGGAGCGCCTCGACGATGTCGCCGTGCGTGCAGCAGACGACGCCGTCCTCGCTCAGCAGGCTCGGCCGCGGCCGCCTTCCTGCGCCCTCTTTGAGCCGCTCGTCCTGCTCCACCTCCAGCCCGAGCGCGGCAGCCAGCGGCTCGACCGTCTGGACGCAGCGGACATACGGGCTCGAGACGATGCGGCGCACGCCGAACGGCCGCAGAAGCTCGACGAGATCGGCGGACTGGCGGCGCCCGCGCGCATCGAGGGGACGCAGATGGTCGTCGTGCTCCCAGTCGAGTCGGTGTCCGGCCGAGGCATGGCGCAGTAGGACGCTCGTCACAGGTGCTCCAGCAGCGGCAGATCCCGCGGCCAGCTGAGGACGCGCGCACGGCGCGCTCCGGGGTCTCCCAGCGGATCTCGTCGACCTCGTCGTGCGGCGCGAACTCCCCGTCCAGGGCGCGCATCCGCCAGTAGCGGACGACCTTCGGCCGGCCCTTGCCGTCGATGTAGCTCGTCTCGCCGACCTCCTCCAGGAGCTCGCAGCGGAGCCCGGTCTCCTCCCCGACCTCGCGCAGGGCGCAGGCCTCATCCGACTCGCCTTAGTCGCACTTTCCCTTGGGGAAGCTCCAGTCGTCGTACTTCGGACGGTGCACGAGCAGCACCTTGCCGTCCCGGACGACGAGCCCGCCCGCGGCGCGGACGACGGTCAGATCGTCTTGTGGAGCTTCCGCCACGCCTTCGGCCACTCGGCCCTCGCCTCCAGTCGACGTTCCTCCTCACGCTCCACGAGGCGGCCGGCTACGAGCGCCCGCTCTGGCTCCGCCCCCGCGGCGAGCTCCCGCAATCGCTCCGCGGCGACGACCGCGTCCTGATGCTCGCCGAGGACGTCCTGCAGCTTCTTGGCCCGCTTCACGAGCCTGTCCCGGCCCGCGAGCTCGCCCGCGTACCTCGCGCGCTTGCCCTTCTTCCGCACGGCGTGCAGCTCCTCGTTCGCCGGCTCCTCGGGCAGCTTGCGAACAGCTTTGCGCAGCTTCGCAGCAGCCTTGTCGGTGAGCTCGTCGAGGGTGGCAGCGGATCCGCTCGGCTCGAGCTCGTCGATCGTCCGGGCGGTGTCGTCGAGGAGGGCGAGGTACTCGTCCGACCGCAAAGCGCCGAGCAAGCGGCTCCGGCTACCGGAGCGCTCGGTGCGCAGGGCCGCGAGCAGCGACGCTGCTCGCTTCGCGTCCTCCCCGCCGAGCTTGGCGGCCTCGGCGTCGAGGCGCGCGAGCAGCACGTCGAGGTCGCGCACCTCACCGAGGATGCGGCCCAGCTCCTTCAGCCGCTCGTCGAGCTCGACGCGTGTCGCTCGCCACGAGCTCCCTCCCCGCGCGAAGCAGGGCTCGCAGGCGGCGGACGCCGACGCGCATGTCGTGGAGGCTCTCGGGATCGCGGCCCAGCCGTGTGCCCGGGTCGTGACGCTCGATCTCGGCCAGCTGGTGGCGCAGACGGCCGCGTAGCTCCTCGAAGGGCGAAGGCGCAGGTGGATCCTCGCCGACAGCGCTCCGCCGCGTACTACGGAGCTCGGCAACGGGCTCGAGCGGCCCGTGGCGCAGGTGAGCTGGGAGGAGGGCCAGCAACGCCTGTGGCGGCTGCAGCGGGGGTCCGTCCTCCTCGAGCTCGAGATGCGAGCCGTCGGCGGGGAGCGTCAGCTGCCAGACGCTGCGCCCCTGTCCGGTACGGCAGCGGAGCGTGATGCCTGCGGCCGCGAGCGATCCGCCCGGTACGTCGTAGTAGACGGACGTGACAACCGGGGGGTCGAGCGGCGCCCCGGCGAGCGCAGGCAGCCGAAGTCCGCCTGGACGGCCGAGCTTCCACCCGTGCCGGCGCGTTGCCCGCATGGGCTCACGATACGGCTAGCGGACGAGCTCTGCGAGCTGCTGCCGCGTCTGCCTGGACTCCCGCTCGAGGCCCGGCGCGTAGGCGCCAGCGGCCTCGAGCAGAAGTTGCTGCCGACGCTGGGCGTCGATCTCGCGCAGCAGGTCGTCGACGCGCTGGCGACGCTCGGACCGGTCGTCCCGCGCGCTCATGCCGCCTCCTGCAGCTCGACCTCCTCGACCTCCTCGACGCGCTCGCGCGCCGGCCGGAGGAAGACCCCGGCGACCACGAACGCAGCGACGAGGAGGCCGCCGAGGACGACGAAGGCGGTCTGGAAGCCGTTGACCGTCGCGGACGGGCTCGTCACCGCGAGGCCGTGGGCGTGCGCGTAGCCGGACGCGGCGCTCGCGGCGATCGTGCTGATCGTGGCGAGGCCGACGGCGCCGCCGATCTGCCGGCTCGTGTTCACGAGCCCGGAGGCGACGCCTGCGTCGGCGCGTTCCACGCCCGCCAGGCTGGCGATCGTGACCGGCACGAAGGAGAAGCCCAGCCCGGCACCGCCGAGCACGAAGGCCGGGAAGAGGTCGGCGAAGTAGTGGCCGTCCACCGGCACGCGCGTCAGCAGGGCGAGTGAGATCGTCGCGAGCGTGAGCCCAGTCATCAGCGTCGTCCGGACACCCACGCGCCCGACCACGGCCTGCGCGAGGTTCGAGGTGACGACGACCGACAATGCGAAGGCGACGAAGGCGACGCCGCTCTGCACAGCCGAGTAGTGGAGGACGTCCTGCACGTACAGCGTGAGCACGAAGAACTCCGAGAACGTCACCGCGCCGACGAGTGCCATCGTCGCGTTCGCGGCCGAGAGTGCGCGGAGGCGGAAGATCCGCAGCGGCAGGAGCGGCGCGTGCGAGCGCGACTCGATCCCGATGAACGCCGCGATGAGAGCCGCCGCGCCGCCGAGCAGCCCGAGCGTGACGGGTGAGCTCCAGCCGTCGGTCGTCGCGCGGGTGAGTGCGTAGACGAGCAGCATCAGCCCGCTCGTGACCGTGGCCGCGCCGGCGAGGTCGAAGTGGCGGTGCGGGAGGTCCGCGCGGCTGTCCCGCAGCAGGAAGGGCGTCAGGGCGATCGCAGCGACTCCGACCGGGACGTTGATGAAGAAGATCCACGACCAGCCGAAGTAGGAGGTGAGCACGCCGCCGAGCAAGACGCCCGCGGCCGCACCGCTACCCGAGGCGGCGCCGTAGATCCCGAGGGCGCGGTTGCGCTCGCGGCCCTCGGCGAACGTCGTCATCAGGAGCGAGAGCGCAGCCGGAGCAAGCAGCGCGCCTCCCAACCCCTGCAGCGCCCGGAAGGCGACGAGCGAGCCCGACGACCAGGCGAAGCCGCACAGCAGGGAGCTCGCTGAGAAGAGCGCGAGGCCCGCAATGAACATGCGCCGTCTGCCGAGCAGGTCGGCGAGGCGGCCGCCGAGCAGCAGCGTTCCGCCGAAGAGGATGGCGTACGCGGTGATCACCCACTGCAGCCCGGTGGCCGAGAACCCGAGATCGGACTTGATCGACGGAAGGGCGACGTTCACGATCGCCACGTCGAGGATGACCATGAACTGAGCGGTGACGATGAGCGCGAGTGCGCTCCAGCGCCGCCGGGAAGAAACAGGATGAAACGTGGGAAGCAAGCAGATCCTCCAATCGTTGGTACTACCAACTATACATGAGAGGAACGCTTGGCCGCGCTACACTATTCCACGAGATGGGAATTGAGATGAAGACCGATATGAAGACCCAGACCCTCCCCGCCGAGCTCGTCGCCTCGAGCCTCTTCCTGCTGAAGCGGCTCGGCTTCGCTGCCAAGAGCCGCTCGGTCGACGAGTACGAGCGCCTCGGGCTCAACCCGTACCACCACGCGATCCTTGCCCTGCTCGAGGGAAGCGCTCCCGAGACGCAGGCGGAGATCGCCGACGCGCTCGGCTACGACCGCGGCACGCTCGTCGGCCTCCTCGACGAGCTCGAGGAGCAGAAGCTAGTCGAGCGCAAGCGCGACCCCGACGACCGCCGCCGGCAACTCGTCCGCATCACCGCCGACGGCAAGCGGACGCTCGGGACGCTCCGCGCGCTGGCCCGGCGGCTGGAGGACGAGTTCCTCGCGCCGCTCGACGCCGAGCAGCGTGAGCAGCTGCACGCGCTCCTGCTCGTGCTCGCCGAGCGGCACGAGCCGCGCTGCGCTCCGCCTTCGGTGAACGGCTAGCGCAGCGCGCGGATCCGCCCCCTGGCCGTCGCCTCGAGCCCCTTCAGCGGCTGGCAGATCACGCACTGGTAGACGCGCGCCGTCCCGTCCATGCTCCCGGTGAGGATCCAGTTCCCGGCCGGACTGAAGCTCGCGCCCGTGAGCGTCTGGGTGTGACCGACGAGGTAGGAGACGAGCTGGCCCGTGCCCGCGTTCCACAGGCCGGCCGTGAACTGGCTGGCGGTGACGATCCAGTGGCCGTCGGAGCTGAAGCTGCCGAAGTGAACCGGGAAGGAGTGCCCGACGAGGACGCGGAGCAGATGACCGCTGCGGACGCTCCAGATGCGTCCCGTATGGTCGTCGCTGACCGTGACGAGCTCGAGGCCGCTCGGTGAGAACTCCGCGTCGGTGACGAGGGACCTGTGGCCCGTCAGCGTGTGGAGATGCCTTCCGGTCGAGGCGTCCCACAACTCCGCGACCTTGCCCGTCGTCGTCGCGACACCAAGGCCGCCCGGCGAGAGAACAGCGTGCTGGGCAGCGACTTGGATCGTGCTCACGAGCGCGCCGGCGTCGGTGTAGATGCGAAGCGAGTCTCGCAGGCGGACGAGGAACCGCCCACCGCCGGTCGAGAGCCCAAGGACGGGGCCGGCGACATGAACGATCGTTCCACTCCGTCCGTAGCCACGCACCGAGCCGTCGGCGGAGCCCACCAAGAGCGTCCCATCGCTGGCGAAGGCGAGCGCAGTGGCGTGGCCGGGCGTACGGAAGCCTTTGCCGTTCCAGCTCGTTGCGATGTCGCCACGTTCGTCCAGGAAAGCGACGCGATTGGACCTGGTCGCGACCGCAGCGATCGGCGCCGGAAGCTTCAAGGACGTCACAAGGCGACCCAACCTGGTGAGCAACCGTGCTTCGTTACCGGCGACGCTGACGAGACGGCTCCCGGCCCAGACAGCCTTCACCGGCACCGCCGGCTTGCGCTCGTCGACCGGGATGAGCGTCCCCTCCGGCAGCGCTGCCCAGAGCCGCGCGCTGCCGTCGCTCGAGCCGGTCACGATGGCCCGTCCGCTCGGGTCGAACTCGATGCTCGTGACCGCATCGCGGTGGCCGGCGAGCGACGCGATCACGCGTCCATTCCGGCTGTAGTAGATCGTCCCCAGCCGGTCGGCGGAGGCCGTGGCGATCTCGCTTCCGTCCGGGCTGAAGGCGGCGGCGTTGACGGCGCCCACGGCGCCCGGACCGCCGACGAGGAGCAACTGCCTCCGGCCGGTGGCAACGGTCCAGAGGTACGCGGCGCCGTCCTGGCTCGAGGTGACGAGCGAGCGCCCGTCGGAGGAGAAGCGCTCGGCGAGGACGTAGCCTGTGTGATGCAGGACCTGGCGGAGCTTGCCGGTGCGGGCGTTCCAGATCTGCGCGGTGAGGTCGTAGCTGCCGCTGGCCAGCAGCCTCCCGTCAGAGCTGAAGGCGAACGAGCGGATCCCCTTCTCCGGGAGGTGTCTGACAACGCGGCCCGTCTGCGCGCTGAGGATCGCCGCGGTCGTCGACTTCCTGGACCTCGTGGCAACGGCGAAGACGTGCCCGGTCGGGTCGAGGACGGCTGCAAGCACCCCACTTCGGAACTGGACGGTCTTCGCGCGCACTTTGGCGAGATCGAAGAGGCGGACGTGAGTGCCGCTCGCGACAAGCAGCGTCGTCCGGTCGAACGACAGCGCGGTGACCGGCGCGGTCGTGTCGATCACGTGAAGGGGCGTGCGGCTCCCGGCCCGCCAGACCACGACGCTGCCGTCGAACGCACCCGTTGCGAAGAGCCGGCCGTCTGGGCTCCAGGCCGCCTCGGTCAGCTGATGCTGCCGCGGCAACGCCTGGATTAGGCGACCGGAGCGGTCGTAGAGGCCCACCTGCCCGTTGCTGCTGGCGACGAGGAGCCGATCGCCGCGCGGTGCGAACGTTGCAAAGACGATGTTCCCGCCGAGCCGCAGGATCCGTGTCTCCCGCATCGCGGCGAGGCTCGAGCGAAGGACGTCGGCGGTCTGCCGTCCGGGGGAGAGCTGCGCAGCCTGCAACGCGAGCTGGACGCTGGCCTGCGGGTTCGTGGGAATGTCCGCGAGCGCGTGGCCGGCGAGCGCGCCGCCATGGGCATGCCGCGCCTGCGTTCGCGCGTCGCTCCGCTGGACGAGGGCATATACAGCCACGGCGGCGACCACGGCCAGGGCGACAAGGCTCGCGCCGATGATCGCGAGCAGCCGACGATGCTGACGGCGCGCGCGGATCTGCTCGCGGCGAAGCTGGTGCTCGGCCTGCCACGCGAGGATCGGTGGCCCGAGGACGTCGTGGAAGATCTCGTAGCGCGTCGGCGCGCCCTGCATGCCGTTGACGCCGCGCACGATCCGCTCGCGCCCGAGCCGCTCGAGCAGCCGTCGCAGCTCGGCGTCTTCGACGTCGGCGTACTCGGCGAGGTCGGAGGGCTCGTGAGAGACCTTGCGCCCCGACGGCGTTACGAGCTGGCGCACAACCCGCGCCGCCGCCTCCTGCTCGGCGACCGGCAACCGCTCGAGCGCACCTCGCACGTGCTCGCGGACGACTGCGCGCGCACCGCCGATCGCGCGCAGCGTCGAGAGCCGCAGCTCGCGCGAGCCGGCCTCCCGCTCGCGCTCCCACAGACGCTCCAGCACGAGCTGGAGGTAGGGCGCCTCGACGCCGGAATCGGTCGACGCCTCGTCGAGCACCGCGTCGACGAGCGCGTCCTCGGCCGTGAACTGCTCGCCGGCCAGCTCGCTGTAGCGGGCGAGCGGGCCGAGGATGGCGGCCTTTCCCGCTTCCCGGTCGAGCCGGTCGAGGCGCAGCAGGTTCGAGAAGAGCTCGGGAATCCGGCCGGCGAACTCGTCGAGCTCCGCGAGGGCGTCGTCGCGCAGCGCGAGCAGGACGTTGACGCGCAGGCCGGGGCGGCGCAGGAGCTCTGGCAACGTCGCACTCAGTGGCCCTTCGAGACCGTGGTAGAGGATGTACTCCTCGAAGTTGTCGAGCAGCAGATGGAGCTCCCCGCTCTGCTGCGCGACAGCCGCCACAGTGTCGACGAGCCCCGCGGTCGCGCCGAGCTCGCCGCACTCGGCATGGACCGAAGCGATCAGCCGAGCCGTGGGATCCTCGGCCCACGAGTCGTGCATGACGACCGGTGCACCGCTCAGCTGGCGCAGCCGGCGGGCCACGCCGGCACCGAGGAGCGAGCTCTTGCCGACGCCGCTAGGTCCGTAGAGAACGGTGAGCCGGCTCGCGAGCACGTTCGCCGCCACGGCGGCGATCTCGCGCTCGCGGCCGAAGAAGAGCAGCGCGTCGAGCTCGGAGTCCTCGAACGACGCGAGGCCCTTGTACGGGCTCTCAGGAAGGCCGCTCACAGCGCCCTCTCCAGCACGCGCTCGAGCTCCGCGACGTAGGCCGCGGGGGCCATGTCGACCACCTCGACGTCGCGCCGCCGCCAGAACTCCCGCTCGAGCGGCTGCGGCCCGGGGTGCACCGACCACGACCGGTACGGCAGCGGCTCGCTGCCCCAGAAGCGGTCGAGGACGACGCGCAGCGTCCAGGTCGAGAGGGTGTATCCGAGCAGCAACAGGTGGGTGCGGCGCAGGCGCGCGGCGAGCGAGACCGGCAGACGGCGCCCGACGTCGCCGTAGTGGATGAAGTCGTCCTCGGTGACGGCGAAGCTCTCCCAGGCGCGCTCGCTGGAGCGGTCGATTCGTCCCTGCAGGTGGAGGAGCACCGTGCGCTCGTCGAGGGCGAGCTCGCCCGTGTACGCGTTCGGCCGCTCGATCACGTTCGCCACCCCGGTCGGCGCGATGTGGCAGAAGCTGCCGCGCATCTGGCCTGCGGCGAGGTAGCAGACGGTCTCGTACTGCTCCTCGACCTCCTCGAGCGCCCGCTCGAGCGCGAGCTCGTAGCCGGTGGTCACCAACAAGGGCTGCGCGGTCTCGCGCTCGCGCAGCAGCGCCGGCAGCCGCGCGAGGAACCGGTGGACGGCCGACGGCTCCCCGTCGCTCTCGACGAGCGTGTGCAGCGTGTCGTAGAGCGGTCCGGCGCCGTTGAGGACGGCGACCGCCTGGGAGACGCGGGCGAGCTCCGGCGTGACCGCTTCGACGCCGAAGCGCCGCGCGAGCTCGGATGCGAGCGGCTCCGAGTCGGAGCCGACCACGACGGTCACCTTGCCGGCGAGGAGCGCCGCGGCCACCTCCTCGAAGTGCTCGACCTCGGGGATCGCGCCGCGGTCGACCGCGAACGTCTCCTGGCGGAGGATCGAGGCGTGCACCCCGCGCAGGAGCGGGCTGGGCTCCACGCCCAGCTCCTCGACGAGGAGCTCGCGGCCCTCGCGGTAGGACTCGAGCGCCTGCGCCTGCCGGCCGGAGCGGTAGAGGGCGAGCATGAGCTGGGCGCGCAGCCGCTCACGGAGCGGATGCGTGCGGACGAGCGCCTCCAGCTCACCGACTACCTCCGCGTGAGCTCCGATCGCAAGCTTCGCCTCGGCACGCTCCTCGACGAGCGTGAGGTGGAACTCCTCGAGCCGCGCGATCTCCTCCCGCGCGAAGGCCTCGTAGCGGAACTCGGCCAGCGGCTCGCCGCGCCACAGGGCGACCGCGTCGTCGAGCAGCGCTGCGCGCCGCACCGGCTCGCTCGCCCGCGCGGCGTCGACGAGGCTCCTCACGCGCGCGAGGTCGAGCTGCTCGGGGCCGAGCCGCACGAGATAGCCCGGCGGCCGCGTCTCGATCACGTCCGGGCCGAGCGCCTTCCTCAGCTGCGCGACGAAGTTCTGCAGCGACGCGACGGCCGTGGCAGGGGGTTTGCCCTCCCACAGCGCCTCGACGAGACGGTCGACCGAGACCACTCGTCCCGCCGCGAGGAGGAGCATGGCGAGCAGCGCCCGTTGCTTCGGGCCGCCGAGCGGGATCGGCTCGCCATCTTCACGAGCCTCGAGCGGTCCCAAGATCGCGAATTCGACCAACGCTCGAAGGGTTGTAGCACCCCCGCAAGACCGCTCCTAACGGCCGTTAGCCCGTCGTTAGAGCGGGGTTGGCACTGCGTCCCACGGTGGCGGCATGAACATCGCGCCGTACCACCTCCGCCCAGTCGCCAGCCTCGCCTGCGGCGTCGCAGTCGCCGCTGCAACCGCAATCGTCTTCGGAGTCGTGCTCGGCCCGGGTCACGCCGGCACATCTCCGCTGCTCGCCGGCTTCCTGGCCCGCAGCTACGCGCCCGGCCAGGTCGCCGTCCTGGCGATCCGCGGTGGCGACACGACCCGCGCCACGCTCCAGATCTTCCAGACCGGCGCCTCGGGCACGCCCGGCCCGGCAGCCGCGCCCGGTTGGGACAAGCACACGTTCGGCAAGCCGGTGACGACGCCGCAGCTCGTGCGCCGCCCGGCGGGGAGCCGACGCTGGCTCGTGCGTGTCCGCCTCGGCTCGAGCTGGGCGAGCGGAGACTACGTCGCCCGCCTGAGCTGGGGGGCACGCACCGACTACGCGCCCTTCGTCCTCCGCCCGAGCCGGCTGGGGAAGGCGCCCGTGCTGGTTGTGGAGCCGACGAACACCTGGCACGCGTACGACGCGGTGGACGGCGACAGCTGGTACCTCGACTCGTCCGTCCACGTCATCGACCTGACCCATCCGTTCGCCAGCTCAAGGGTGAATGGGACGCCGGTCCCAGCGGGGCTGCCGGACCAGTTCTCCCGCTACGACCTCGGCTTCCTGCGCTGGTACTGGCACAGCGGCTACCGGGCGGACTTCTTCTCCGACGACGACCTCGAGCACCTCTCGAGCGCCCGGCAGCTGAGCCGCTACCGGCTCATCGTCTTCCCCGGCCACGAGGAGTACGTCACGTCCCACACGTTCGACGTGATCACCCACTACCGGAACGCCGGCGGCAACATCGCCTTCCTGTCGGCCAACAACTTCTTCTACAAGGTGAGGATCTCGGGGAACACGATGACCGGCCGCACGCGGTGGCGCGACCTCGGCCGGCCCGAGGCAGCGCTCGTCGGCGCACAGTACGCCGGTTGGGACGAGGGGAAGTACCCGAACCGGCCGTACCGCATCGTGAACACCGCGGCCGCGCCGTGGCTGTTCGACGGCACGCACCTCCACAACGGCAGCGCCGTCGGCAATTACGGGATCGAAGTGGACGAGCCGAGTGCGGTCTCGCCCCCGCACACGCACGTCCTTGCCGAGATCCCCAACGAGCTCGGCCCCGGCAAGCCGGCGGAGATGACGATCTACACCCGCGGCCGCTCGACGGTGTTCGACGCCGGCGCCATCAACTTCGGCGCCAGTGCCCACTGGCCCGCGCTGTCACGATTCTTCTCCAATCTCTGGAGCCATCTCAGCGGAGAGAGCAGCGATAGCTAGGAGCCTCGCGGCCGTCGGAGCGATTGCCGTAGTCGGCGCTCTCGTCTCGTGCGGGAGCGCCCGGCCGCGGCCAACGACCGCGTCGCCGCCGCCGCCCTCCGTCCCGACCACCACGGCGGCGAAGCCACCGGGGCCGAGTGCCGCGCTGCCCTGGCCGACGTACGGCGCCGACAACGCTCGCCTGCGCGCGGCCGCGGCGCCGGGGGTGCGGCCACCGTTCCGGCGGCTCTGGACGTTCCACGGACGCCACCTGCTCGAGTTCCCGCCTGTCGTCGGCTACGGCAGCGTCTTCGAAGAGGCGTTCGACGGACGGCTCTACTCGATCGATTCGGCGAACGGCCGGGTGCGTTGGCGCTACGCCTCCCACCGTTGCGGCTGGTCATCGCCCGCGCTCGCCGGCCACCTCCTCTTCGCAACCTTCATCGGGAACGCGGAGTGTCATGCCTCGAGAGGCGGCGGCGAGCTCATCGCCTTCTCCCCGGAGACTGGCCACATCCACTGGCGCCGCGCGATCGGCCCTTCGGAGTCGTCACCACTCGTCGAGAACGGCACCCTCTACGTCGCCGACCAGGACGGATACGTCTCCGCCTTCGCCGCCGGCACCGGGCGCCTGCGCTGGCGCTTCAACACGGGCGCGCCGATCAAGGCTTCGCCCTCGCTCGCCTACGGACGGATCTACATCGGCAACTACGGCGGCGAGATGTTCGCGCTCGCCGCCCGCACCGGACGCCTGGCCTGGCGCAGCGGAGGCTACGGCAACTTCTACTCCACGGCCTCCGTCAACGCCGGGCGCGTCTACGTCGGCTCGCTCGACGGCCGCGTCTACGCGTTCTCGGGCCGCCACGGAGACGTCCTCTGGAGCTTCGGGACGGGGAGCTACGTCTACGCCTCACCGGCCGTGTGGCACGGCCTCGTCCTGGTCGGCTCCTACGACCACGTCTTCTACGCGCTGAACGGTGGGACCGGCGGGCTCCGCTGGACGTACCACGCCCGGGCCGCAATCTCCGGCGCCGCCTCGGTCGTCGACGGCATCGTCTACTTCTCGAGCTTCGACCGTCGGACGTACGGGCTCATCGCCACGACCGGCCATCTCCGCGCGGAGTGGCAGGACGGCGAGTACTCGCCCGCAGTCGCCGGCAACGGCGTCCTCTACCTCGTCGGGCTCGGCCGGATCTACGCGCTCAGGCCGGCGCGGTGACTCGGTCCACGACCGGGAGCTCGACCGTGAACGTCGCTCCCTTTCCCGGGTCGGAGTCGACCCAGATCCGGCCGCCCATCGTGCGAACGAGCTCGCGGCAGATGTAGAGCCCGAGGCCGCTTCCCCCGATGCCGCGCCGGTGGTCCGGATCGAGGCGATAGAACTTCTCGAAGATCCGCTTCTGCTCGCCGAGCGGGATGCCGAGCCCCTCGTCGCGGACGGTGAAGCGTGCGTAGCCGCCCTCGGCCTCGACGCCGAGCTCGATGCGTCCGCCCTGCGGCGAGTACTTGATCGCATTGTCGAGGAGGTTTGCGAGCACCTGGCGCGTGCGCTCCACGTCGCCCGCCACCTTTGGCAGCACCGCCGGAATCGAGACATCGATCATGGTGTCGTCGCCGGTCCGGAGGCGTGCCACCGCGGCCGCCGTCCACACGAGCTCCTCGGCATCGAACGGCTCCGTGACGACGCGGAGGGAGCCGCTGTCGAGCTGGCCGGCGAGGAGGATCTCCTCCACGAGGCTGGCCAGCCGGTTCGACTGGACGGCGATCATGTCGAGCAGCTCGTGCTGTGTCTGCGGGCTCAGGTCGTGCTCGCGCTCGAGCAGCGTCATAGCGGCGCCGTGCAACGAGGCGAGCGGCGTGCGCAGCTCGTGCGAGATCGTGGCGACGAACTGGGCACGGAGCTCCTCGAGCCGCCGCTCGCGGGTGACGTCGCGGAACGCGTAGACGATGCCGTCGCCCAGGGTGACGCCGACGATCGAGAGCCAGATCTCCCGCCCGTCGATCTCCAGGGGCACCGTCTCGGGGCTCGACGCGTCATCGACGTCACCCGGGCGTCGGGCGACCGGAACCCGGGCGCCGATCATCGCCCAACCGGGAATCGTCTCTTCTGCCGAGCGATCGCAGATGGCGTCCGCGCGAAGGCCGGTGATCGCCTCGGCCGCCGGATTCCAGAGGCGGATCACGCCGTCATGGTCGACGAGGAAGACACCGTCACCGACGTGCGCGAGCACGCGCTCGGCCCGCTCGCGCTCCTGCCTCGACACCCGGCTTCGGGCGATCGACGGCGACACCGCGTAGGCAAAGGCAAGGATCGCCACGATGACGGCGAGGCCGAGACCCATCACGCGCCAGCGCGCGGAACTCGCCTTCGAGTCGATGGCGGAGCTGCGCTCCAGCGCAACCAGCGTAGCTTCCTCTCGCGGTGGGGCCGAGATCTTTCGACGAGTGCCCGATAGTCACCACCGCCCGCGCGAATGTCGCCGGCACCCGAGTGCAGCGGCCCGGACTGGACGCGAAGTGTCCGTTCGGCTCCGACAGAGGTTGCCACCGCGGGCAAGCCCTAGCTCCTGCTGGTCCGCCAGCTGAGCACGCTGCTTCAGCCAGCCGACGAGGTGGCGATCCAGAGCGAAGAAGACGACGACCTGGCCGACCGTGCGCCCCTTGGTGACGAAGTCGACGTGGCGAACAACCGCCGCGGCCGGAATCGAACCGTGCCAGCGGGTGAGCTGGCCCTGCGGATGCTCCTTGCTCGGACGGAGGCTCCAGATGAGGCGGTGGTGCACCTGCCGGTTGTTGGCGAGCCTGCGCGGCGGCGGCGTCTGCGTCCGCGACCAGGTTCCGATAGCCCTCCGCTGCCGAGTTGAGCCTGTGCGTAAGTCGCGAGTCGGCGTTGTTGCGCTCGCGCTGGGCGGCATTGCCTCCAAGCCCCCAGGCGGCAACGGCGAGCGGAGCCGCGAGCAGCACGAGCGCGGCGATGAGCCAGACCCTGCCGGGCCGACTGCTTTCCCGCCTCGGTGGCGTGGAGGTGCTCGTGAGGGCTGCTTCCGACTTCATCCTGAGCGCCGCCCCAACGGCCGCAACGTGGGACAATCCGACTTGAGCGAACGGTAGCGCGGGCCGATGCTTGTTACCAGCCCCGATGGAATATTCACGGCGAAGCCTCACAGTCCTCACTTTGATCCTGGTCGCAGCCCTTGCCCCGGCCCCGGCTTTCGGCAGCGCAATCATCGGCCGCAACGTGACCGGGGCCACACTGTCGATCGACCGGCAGGGCCGCGCGCACGTGAGCTATCGCAGCGGCGGGCGGGAGCGGTCCGTGGTCGCCTCGGGCGCGATCAACGCGCGCGCGCCGAGCACGCACAGGGCGCAGGTCAAGTTCCGGCTCCGCTACGGGCTCCGAGGCGGCGGCGTCTGCCTCCCGTACGACGGGCCGCCGCTCGCCTGGCTGCTCGAGGCATGCAGGGCGCCGGACGGAAGCTACTGGGCACTTCAGGCCTGGGTGCGACTGAAGCCCAACTTCGGCGGAACGAGGGGGGCCATGGAGCTTCACCTCTCGCACTGGCGCGGTGCGCTACCCGTGCTCACCCTCTACCAGAACTGGGCGTACGGCAAGTACCGCCACTTCTTCGGCCGGCTGACGTATCGCGGCCGGGGGGTTTACGGCTTCACCGCCACGGGTCACGGCGCCCCGCTCGACAGCTACGGGCGAAACATCTACGTCGACACCTTCAACTCCCGCTACGGGAAGGGCTGGCACCGCGAGAACAGTTTCCTCACCCATCATCGAGGCCACACGCTCGGTGACTTCTGCTACGGCTTCTTCCCGCATTTCGGGCACCCGAGCGGCCAGGGCACCAAGTACCGCGCGACCGTCGAAGGCCCGGGAGTGACGCCGGACGTGATGTGGGCTGCCGACGACATCGGTGCCTACGACGCGACGGTCCAGCAGCAAATGCAGTCGCTGGAGCGGAGCTGGGGCGACCCGAAGTGTCGCGCCTGAACGACGCCTAAGACCTCTCTAGGCTTCCACCGATGGCCGAGAGCCTCGACACGCTGGTCGCGGACGCAGACCGCACGACCGCGGCCGACGAGCTACGCCAGCACCACGACAGCGGACGGCTGACGCTCGACGAGTTCGAGAGCCGGCTCGCCGAGGTGCACACCGCGCGCACCCGCGGGGATCTCGAACACGCGCTGCGGCAGCTTCCGCGGAGCGAGCCGCCCGCGAGCCTCCGGCCACGTGACCTCCGCTGGGGCTCGCTCGCGCTCCAGTACGCCCTCGTCAACGTGGTCTGCATCCTGGTCTGGGCGTTCTCGGGAGCGCATGGCGGCTTCTGGCCGAAGTGGGTCCTCCTCGGGACGCTCGTCATGTACTTCCGCCGTCTCGGCCGGCGGTCCCGCCGGCGAGCGCTGCCGCCGAGGAACGAGCGCTAGCCGCCTGAAGCTAGGAAGCGCGGCGACGGGCGCGCCGCTGGAAGACGCGCTCGAGCGCCGCGTCGACGCCGGCGGCGAGCGCGCCTTCGATCACCGCCGCCTCACCAAGTGCGGAGACCTCAACGCGTGGAGCCGGGAAGGGCAACCACTCGGCCAGCCAACGGCGGACCGGTTCGAGCAGCGCGGGGTTGGCTCCGACGCTGCCGCCGAGCACGACGAGCGGAAGATCGAGCGTGGCCGCGAGCGGCAGGACGTGAAGCGCGATGCGCCGGGCTGCCTCCTCGACGACCGCCACCCCAACCGCGTCACCGGCGCCGGCCGCCGCGAAGAGCTCCTGCACGTCGAACGGCGGCTCGAGCTTCGTCTCGTTCTCCGCCGCAAGATCAGCGGCGAACTGGGACACGGAAGCGACGCAGGGATCGACGTCGTCGGATCGGCCGCTGCGAACGGCGTCCAGCTCGCCGGCGTTCCCGTTGTGGCCGCGGTGCAGCTTCCAGTCGAGCATCACGGCCGCCCCGAGGCCGGCGCCGACGAGCAAGAAGGCGAAGTCCGCCACGTCGTGGGCGATTCCGCGTCGTTGCTCGGCGACCGCCGCGAGATTGACGTCGTTCTCGAGCGTCACGGGCACGCGAAGGGCCCGCTCCAGCCGCTCGCGCAGGTCGGAGGCTCCCAGGCCCGGCAGGTCGGCCGAAGAGACGCGCCCGTCGGTCGGGGAGACGACCGCGGGCAGGGCGACCACGGCGTTCTCGAGGAGGTCGCCGGGAAGCTTGCTCGTGCGCAGCAGCGAACGGACGGAGCTCGCGAGCGCGTCGATCCGTTCCTCGACGGAGCCGCGACTGCGTATCTCCTCCCTCGCGCGAACTCTGCCGGCGAGATCGCAGAGCGCAGTGCGCACGGCACGCGACCCGAAGTCGACGCCGAGGACCACGGCCGCTTCCGGATCGGCCTCGTAATAGACGGCGCCATAGTGCGGGCCGCCCGGGTCGTGTTCCGTCTCGCGCACCAGCCCGTCATCGAGCAGCGAGCGCAGCACGAGCGACACCGTCGGCCTCGAGATCCCGGTTCTGCGCGCGACCTCGGCGCGTGACATCGGCCCGTCTGCGCGGACGGCATCGAGCACGGTGCGCTCGTTCAACGCCCGCAGCAGAGCTGGTACGGCCTTGGTTTCCGTCATCTCGTAAGTAAGATTAACCAGAATGAAGATCGCAGTCGTCGGCGGCGGATCCACGTACACGCCGGAGCTCGTCTCCGGACTGACACGCCTCGACGTCGACGAATTCGTGCTTCAGGACGTGGATCCTGGGCGGCGCGAGATCGTCGGAGGCATGGCGGGACGGATGCTTGCGCGGCAGGGTTATGCGGGCCGGCTCGAGGTGACCGGCGATCTCGACGCCGCGGTCACGGATGCCGACTACGTCCTGATCCAGATCCGGGTCGGGGGGCAGGAGGCGCGGCTGCACGACGAGACGGCGCCGCTCGCCTGCGGCTGCATCGGACAGGAGACGACCGGCGCGGGCGGCTTCGCGAAGGCGATGCGCACCGTCCCGGTTGTGCTCGAGATCGCGGAGCGGGTGCGGCAGGTCGGGGCGCCGGAAGCCTGGATCGTCGACTTCACGAACCCCGTAGGCATCGTGACGCGCGCCCTCCTCGACGGCGGCCACCGTGCCGTCGGTCTCTGCAACGTCGCGATCGGTTTCCAGCGCCGCTTCGCCGGCTGGCTGGGCGTGGAGCCTGCGCGTGTGGTCGTCGACCAGGTGGGGCTCAACCACCTCACGTGGGTGCGTCGCGTGCTGCTCGACGGCGAGGACGTGCTGCCGGACCTGCTTGCGGAGCACGGAGACGAGCTCGCGGGGGACATCGAGCTGCCGCGCCGGCTGCTCGACGAGCTCGGCGCCGTCCCGTCCTACTACCTCCGCTACTTCTACGCCCACGACGTCGTCCTGCGCGAGCAGCTGGACGGCGAGCCGCGCGCCGCGGTCGTGCAGGAGATCGAACGGAACCTCCTCGACCTCTACCGCGACCCGAGCGTCGACGAGCGGCCCGACCTCCTCATGCAGCGCGGCGGCGCGTACTACAGCGAGGCCGCCCTGGGGCTGATCTCGTCGCTCGCCACGGGGGACGGTGCCGTGCACGAGGTCGACGTCCGGAACGAAGGGACGCTCGAGGGCCTGAGCGCGGACGACGTGGTGGAGGTGCCGGCGCGCGTCGGCCGGGAAGGGCCGGAGCCGCTGCCACAGCCGCCGCTCGCTCCCGAGTTGCTGGGGCTCGTCCAGCACGTCGCGGCCTACGAGCGTCTGACGGTCCGCGCCGCGCGCAGCCGCGACCCCGTGGACGCGCGGAAGGCGCTGCTCGCGCATCCGCTGATCGGCCAGGTCGAGCTCGTGGACGGCCTGCTCGACCAGCTCGTAGCCGAGGCGGTCCACTGAAGACCGTCTTCGCCGTCGACGGCGGGGGCTCGAAGACCGATGCGGCGCTCGTCCGGCAGGACGGAACGGTGCTCGGCTTCGCCCGCGGCCCGCTCAGCCATCCGCATCACATCGGCGTGGAGGCGAGCGCCGACGTGATCGATGCGCTCGCAGCGCAGATCGGCGCCCCTGCCGACCTCGCGGTCATTCGCTTGGCCGGTCTCGACTTCCCGGACGAGGAGGAGGCGTATGCCGCCGAGGCAGAGCCACGCGGCTGGGCCACCGACGTCGATGTCGGGAACGACACCTTCGCCGTCCTGCGGGCGGGAAGCGCGAGAGGTTGGGGCGTCGCGGTCACGTGCGGATCCGGAATGAACTGCGTCGGCGTCGGCCCGGACGGGCGCCACGTGCGCTTTCCCTCGCTCGGTCAGATCAGCGGCGACGCGATGGACGGTGGGGGCGCGGTCGGCCTCGCGGCAGTCGCCGCGGCGGCCCGCAGCGAGGACGGCCGCGGCCCGAAGACCGAACTCGAGCGACTCGTCCCGGAGCACTTCGGTTGCGCGACGCCGGTCGAGCTCGCTCGTGAGATTCACGGTGGAAGGATTCCCTCGCCCAGGCTCGGCGAACTCGCGCCGCTCGTGTTCGAGGCAGCCCAGAGTGACGCCGTCGCCGCCGAGATCGTCGATAGGCAGGCGGCGGAGGTCGTCGCCTTCGTCCGGGCCGCGGTGCACCGCCTCGGCCTCGCCGAAGACGAGGTGGAGGTCGTGCTGGGAGGCGGAGTGCTGCAGGCCGGCAACGCACGCCTGCTGGACGGAATCGAGGCGGGACTGCGCGAGGTGGGACCGCGGCTCCTCGTCCACGTCGCGACGTCGCGGCCGATCGTGGGATCAGTGCTCCTCGGGCTAGACCGGTTCGGCGCGAGTCCGGACGCCTACGAGCGCGCGCGCGGCGAGCTCGACCGCGCGACCGAGTCAGTCGGCGACGTGGCAGGCGACGCGGCGGCCGTCCCCGAGCTCCCGTAGCTCCGGCGTCTCGGTCTCGCACCTCGCGATCGCGAGCGGACAGCGCTGCCGGAAGCGGCAACCCGGCTTCGGGTCGACGACCTTCGGCGGCTCGCCGACGTCGCGTGCGTCGGCCAGGCCGAGCTCGGCGCGAGGATCCGGTACGGCGGACACGAGCAGCTGCGTGTACGGATGCTTCGGCCGTTGCAGCACGTCTTCTGCCGAGCCCTCCTCGACGAGATGGCCCGCATACATGACGAGGACGCGATCGGCGAGATAGCGGGCGCTCGCGACGTCGTGCGTGATGTAGAGGAACGAGACACCCTCCTGTTCGCGCAGCTCGCCCATGAGGTTGAGGACGCCGACGCGGATCGAGACGTCGAGCATCGAGACGGGCTCGTCCGCGACGATCAGCTTCGGCCGGAGTGCGAGCGCCTGCGCGAACCCGACACGCTGACGCTGCCCGCCGCTCAGCTCGAAGGGAAACCGACGGCGCGCGTCGCTCGCCGGTACGAGCCCAACCGCCTCCAGCACGCGGTTCAGCTCGGCCCGCCGCTGCGCCCCGGAAAGGTCCCCGCGGTGAAGTTTCATCCCGCGCAGGATCCCGTGCGAGATCCGGTATGCCGGGTTGAGCGAGCTGTACGGATCCTGGAACACCATCGGCACGGCGGCGCTGTAGGCGAGCTTGCTCTTTCGGCCGCGCAGTCGGCTCAGGGGCTGTCCCTCGAACCACACCTCGCCACGGGTCGGCTGGTAGACAAGCGCGAGGAGCCGCGCGATCGTGCTCTTGCCGCTCCCGCTCTCTCCCACCAAGGCGACGATCTCGCCGCGCCCGATGGTCAGGTCGACCTCGTCGACAGCATGCAGGGTCTGTCTGGACATGAGCTTGCCGACCCGGAAGTGGCGGGTCAGACCCTCTGCGCGGAGGAGCATCTCCGTCATTCCGCACGTCTCATGGAGGACGCAGCGCACGAGGCTTCCGTTGACCGAGTAGAGCGGAACCTCGGCCGCGGTGCAGCGCGGCTCGACCCGAGGGCAGCGCGGCGCGAACCGGCAGCCCGCTGGCGGACTCGCGAGATCGGGGGGCGAGCCGGGAATGCCAAGCAGCCGCACCTTTGGGCCGTGAAGCGAGGGAAAGGCGCCGAGCAGTCCCTGCGAGTAGGGGTGGAGCGGCCGGTCGAACAGCTCCCTCGTCTCCGACAGCTCCGCGACCTGGCCCGCGTACATCACGAGCAGCCGATCGGAGAAGTGGCTCACGAGCGACATGTCGTGGGTCACGAAGATGACCGCGAAGCCGAGCTGCTCCTGTAGCTCCTTGATCTGGACCATCAGGGAGCGCTGCGCGACGACGTCGAGCGCGGAGGTCGGCTCGTCCATGATCACGAGATCGGGTGTGAATAGGAGCGCCATGGCGATCATCGCGCGCTGACGCATGCCGCCCGAGAGCTGATGCGGATAGCTGTGCAGGTGCACCGGATCGATCGAGACGAGCTTCAGCAGCTCTCGCGAGCGCACCTCGATCTCCTTCTTCGACATGTTCGAGTGCGCCTCGCACGCGTCGCGCATCTGCTCCGCGACGGTCAGCACCGGGTTGAGCGCGTTCATCGCGCTCTGCATCACGACCGAGAGGTCGCGCCAGCGGACGCGGCGCAGCTCGCGCTCCTCGAGGAGGACCAGGTCGCGGCCCTGGAAGAGAACCCGGCCGCCGACGATCTCGCCCGGTAGCGGCGAGCCGAGCAGCCGCGCGATCGCGTAGAGCAAGGTCGACTTGCCGCAGCCGGACTCCCCGACGATCGCGAGGAATTCCCCGCGGGCGAGCTCGAGGTCGACGTGGTCGACGGCGATGATCGGCCCGCCGTCGGTCGCGTACGCGACGCTCAGGTTCTCGACCTTGAGCACAGCCTTGTCGACGCCATCCACGGGCTCCGGCGGCGGGGCCGGCGGCTCGGCCTTGGGGAACCGCGCCCGTTCGAGCTTCCGCACGCGCAGCGCAGGGCTGCTGATCTCGTCGAAGGCGTAGTTGAGGAGTGCGAACGACGCACCGAGCAGGGCGATGCACACGCCGGGCGCGATCGCCCACAGGGGCATGCCGGCGAAGAGTGCCTCGTTGTTCTGCGCCCAGTAGAGCATCGTCCCCCAGCTCTGGCTATTGGGGTCGCCGAGGCCGATGAACTGAAGTCCCGCCGCGGTGAGGACGGCATAGATCGCGGCGCCGAGGAAACGTCGCCACGATGAGCGAGGTCATCGTCGGCAGGATCTCGTGCAGGATGATGTAGGACTTCCTCTCTCCCCGCACGAGGGCCGACTCGAGGAAGTCGCGCCTCCGCAGCGACAGCGTCTGCGACCGGAGCTGCCGCGCGCCGTACGACCAGCCGAGCACGCCGAGCACGACGACGAGCGTGAGCAGGCCGGCGTTCTTCTCGTAGGCGGCGATCACGATGATGAGCGGGAAGATCGGCAGAACGAGGATGACGTCGGTGACGAGCGAGAGGAACCCGTCGGTGGCCTCCGCCGAGGTATCCCGCCGAAACGCCGACGAGGACCGCGAGGCCGGTGGCGAGTGCTCCGACCGCCAGCGCTATCACGAGCGAGAGCCGCGTTCCCCAGACGACCTGCGAGAAGACGTCCTGCCCGTAGGCGGTCGTGCCGAACAAGTGGTGCCAGGACGGAGGCGAGCGCGGGCTGTGAAGATCTCCGCCTGTCCGTCGTAGGGCGCGATCTGCCCCGGGAAGATCGCGAGCACGACGAAGAGGAGCATCACCAGCACGCCGACGAGCGCTTTCCGGTTGCGACTGATGGCACGCCAGATGTCGCCCCAGCGGCCCTGCCTGATCTCCGCGACGACCGGCGCAGGCCCGACGGGCGGCGTCGCCAGCTGGTCGGTCGCACCGAGGGAGGAGGTACTCATCTCACGTCACGCGTGCGGGGATCGAGGAGCGCCGTCGCCACGTCCGCGGCGAGGATGCAGGTCAGCACGGCGATGACGATCATCAGGAAGAGGCCCTGCATGAGCGCGTAGTCCTGGTTCTCGACCGACTGGAGGAACATCCAGCCGACGCCCGGATAGTTGAAGACGTACTCGACGAGGATCGCGCCGCTGACGACGAAGCCGAGCGACATCGCGAAGCCGGTCAGGTTGGGCAGGATCGCGTTCCTGCCCCGCGTACGTCCACATCATCCGTCCACGGCCCCAGGCCCTTCGCGCGCGCCATCCGCACGTAGTCCTCGGCGAGCACCGAAATCGTGTTGTTGCGCATCGTCAGAATCCAGGCGCCGATCGAGGTGACGAGGATCGTCATCGCCGGCAGGATCGCGTGCTTGAACGCGTCGTAGGCGAAGTTCCAGGTCCAGCCTTCCGTGGTCGTGATGCTGTAGCCGCCGCTCTGCGGCAGCCAGCCGAGCTTGACGGCGAAGAGCCAGATCGCGAGCATCGCGAGGAAGAAGTACGGGAACGCAGAGGTGATGACGAAGATCGGCGGCAGGGCGCCGTCGAGCCACCCGCCTCGCTTCCAGGCCGCGAGGAGACCGATGAACGTTCCCAGCAGGAAGGCGAGGATCGTCGTCACGCCGACGAGCGCGAGCGTCCAGGGCAGCGCCTGGAGGACGTCGCGGCTCACCGCGTCGGGGAAGAAGGTGAGCGAGACTCCGAATCGCCCGCGGAAGATGTTGCCGAGATAGGTGAAGTACTCGCTGACCAGGCTCTGGTGTTCGTGCACTCCGAAGGCGATCTCGAGCGCATGCAGGGCCTGCGGATTGATGTGGCCGCGGTAGCGGGCCATCATCGCGAGCGCCGGGTTGCCCGGCATGAGGCGCGGGATGAGGAAGTTCAGCGTGACCGCCGCCCAGAGCGTGATCACGAAGAACCCCAGCCTGCGGAGGATGAACCTCACGACCCGCGCCTCATGTCAGCACATTTCTCCCTCAGGCGCTCATCCTTTCGGCTTGAGGTGGAGCAGCATGACACCCCAGTCGGGCACCTCGTAGGCTGCCGGCTTCGCGAACGCGTTCTTCTTCGTGACCCAGCCGCTCAGGGACTTCGTGTTGTACTGGTACCAGTCGACGCCCTCGGTGATCGGGATGATCGGAATGTCCCGCACCATCGCGGCCTCGAGCTTGTTGACGATCGAGTGCTGCTTGGCCGAGCTCGTCGTCGCCGCGTACTGGTTGATGAGCTTGTCGACGTTCTTGTTGTAGTAGCGCTCCCAGTTCGACGATGCGCTCTTGCCGATCGGGGCTGAGTTCGGCGAGTAGAGCTCCTGGCGCAGCTCGTAGTACGGCGACGGCCCGCCGGACTCGTTGCCGTCGTACGCGAGCTCGTACTTGCCGGTGTAAACGTCATTGTCGTAGGAGGTGCTGGAGAGGTTCGAGGGTTTTACCTCGATCCCGATCGCTTTCAGATCCTTCTGGACGAGCTGCGCGGAAGCGACCCAGTCGGAGTACCCACCGATGTTGATCATCGTGAACGACAGCGGCTTGCCCGACTTCGTGTGGAAGACGCCGTTCGAGAACTTGAACCCGGCGTTCTTCAGGATCGACTTCGCCTTCGTCGGGTTATAGGAGATCTTCTTCGCGAGCCCCTTGTTCAGCCAGCTCTTGAAGGTCGGCGTCACGATCCCGGTCTGGTTCGCCGGCGGCTCGTAGCCGTACTCGCCGATCTTCGACGCGCGGGCCCGGTTGACCGCGTACGCCATCGCGCGGCGGACGGCGACGTTCTTGAGGATCGAGTTCTTGAGGTTGATGAAGATCGAGACGTTACTGACCGGCGGGAACCAGTAGTGGTTGTCCTTGCTCTTCGAGAGGTAGAACGCATTGATGTTCGGGATGTACTGACTGCCCCACTGGGCGGCGCCGCTGGCCAAGTCCTGGTTGGCCGGGTCGTTCGAGGTGTAGGCCGGGTAGTAGACCGTGTCGACCTTCGGCTTGCCCTTCTGCCAGTAGTGCCCGTTCTTCGTGTACTTCATGACCTGCGGTGAGCAGGACGCAAACTTGAAGGGACCGCTCCCGAGCGGATGCGTGTCCTTGTACGTCACCGGGTTCTTGACGGACTTCCAGATGTGCTGCGGCAGGATCGGCGTCTGCCCGGCGACGTAGTAGAAGTACGGCACGGCAGCGGTCTTGAATTGGAAGGTGACCTTGTTGCCGCTTGCGGGTCACGCTCTTCAGCACCGACCACACGGCCTGGAGGTCGAGGCGCCGGGTACTTCTTCATGAGCTTGAAGGTGAAGAGGACGTCCGCTGCGGTGAGCGGCTTGCCGTCCGACCACTTCACGCCCGGCCGCATCGTGAACTGTCAGCTTCTTGTCGTGGTTCGCCCAGGCGTACTTCTTGCGCCAGCCACGGGGTCGCCTTACCGCTCTTCAGCGCGTCGACGAAGACGAGCGACTCGTAGATCGGGCCGAACGACCACGACACGTTCGTGGCGTTGAGCGGGTTGTACCCACAGGTCCAGGTCGCACCCTGCTCGTTCGAGATCGTGACCGAGGTGCCGGCAGCCGCATGGTTCGTCGCGGCCGAAGTTTTGTCGCCTGATCCACTGCCGACGGCCGTCCACACGGCCGCGACGGCTCCAGCGAGCAGCACGACGAGAAGGCCTCGTCTCATCTCCCATCCCTCCTTGGCCGCCGAGCGGCCTTGATCAAGTTGAGCGGTCCGCCGCACGTACCCCCGAGGCGCACGCCTTCCATGAATTAGGAAACTAACCTATCTTTATCCTCGTGACAAGCCGATGACCGCGACGACCACCACGACCGGGGCGGCACGCCCGAGGTTGATACGCACGCTCAACGAGCAGCTGCTGCTCGAGCGGATGCGAAGCAACGGGCCCGTCTCCCGGGGCGATCTCGCGAGCGCGTCCGGCCTTTCGAAGCCGACCGTCGCGCTCGCTCTGACGAGCCTCGAGCGCGACGCGCTCGTGCAGCGCGCCGGCCGGCGGGTGGGGGGACGAGGGCGGAATGCGTCCCTCTACGAGATCCGCAGCGACGCGGGCTTCGTCCTGGGCCTCGACGTGGGCCGGGAGTTCGTGCGCGGCGCCGTCACCGACCTCGCCGGTACCGTCCGCGCCCGCCAGAGCCGGGCCGCCCGGTCCTCGAGCGGCGCTGCCCGGGTGCGCGAGCTTGCCGCGCTGGCGGACGACCTCCTGCAGGAGGCGGGCGTCGACGGCAACGGAACGTTGCTGCAGACGGTGGTCGGCAGCCCGGGGATCGTGGAGCCGGGCGGCCGCGCTCTCCAGCTGGCTCCGAACCTGCCCGGGTGGGAGAGGCCCGCACTGCTGCGCGACCTCCGGCGCCTCCTCGGCGGCGAGACCATGATCGAGAACGACGTCGACGCCGCCGCGGTCGCCGAGCGCGAGCACGGCCACGGGCGCGACGCGTCGACGTTTGCCTTCGTCTCAGTCGGAACCGGAGTCGGGATGGGCCTCGTCCTCGAAGGCAAGCTCCATCGCGGCGCCCATGGCGCGGCGGGCGAGATCGCGTTCCTGCCGCTCGCCGACGGCGAACTCGATCCGCGCGACGCACGCCGGCGGGGCGCACTGGAGTCGGCCGCCTCCGCAGCTGCCGTCGTCAGAGCCGCACGGCGGGCAGGAACGCGATTGCGTAGCGCGCGCAGCGTGTTCGCCGCGGCCGCGGCGGGTGACGTGCGAGCGCAGGAGGTCGTCGCCGAGCAGGCCTCGATCGTCGCCCGTGCGCTGGCGGCGATCGTGGCGGTCGTCGACCCCGAGCTCATCGTGCTCGGCGGCGGCATCGGCCGCGCACCCGGCTTCGCCGAGGAGGTCGGTGCGGCGCTCGCTCGACTGTCTCCCGTAGTCCCCGACGTCCTGCCCAGCGCGCTGGGCGAGAACGCCGTCGTGGACGGCTGCCTCGCCGTCGGCGGCGACCAGCTGTGGGAGCGCGTTCTGAGCTCCCGCCTGGCCCAGCCGGCATAGCCCGAGCCGCTGCTGGCAGGGTTTCGCGATGGGGCTCACATCCGGCAGCGGGCCATTCGGCGCCGAGCCCGAGGGCCGCTTCAACTTCACACCGGATCCGCCGACGGGTTCCGTTCTCTACTTCGACCCCGTGCCGCACCGGCTGCGCGGCTTCTTCGCCGGAGAAGCCGTCTTCGACACGCGTCGGCGCGAAGCTCCTGTACGAGACCGGGCACCTGGCCGTGTACTACGTGCCAGAGGAAGACCTGCGGCACGAGCTGCTCGAGCCGAGCGACAAGCACACTCGGTGCCCGCACAAGGGCGAGGCGTCGTACCGCTCGCTTCGGGTCGGAGACCGCTTCGAGCCGGACGCCGTGTGGACGTACCCGGAGCCAATCGCGCCGGCAGCGTTCCTCGTCGGGCACGCGGCGTTCTACTGGAAGAAGCTCGACGAGTGGTTCGTGGAGGACGAGCAGGTCTTCGGGCACCCGCGCGACCCGTATCACCGCATCGATACCTACCGCACGAGCCGCCCGGTGCGGGTCTCGGTCGACGGCGAGGCGCTGGCGGAGAGCACGCAGGCCGTCGCGCTGTTCGAGTCCGGCCTCCCCCCGCGCTTCTATCTCCCGGCCGAGGATGTGCGGATGGATCTGCTCGAGCCGAGCGAGAAGAAGACGCGCTGCGCGTACAAGGGCGTCGCCTCGTACTGGCACGTGCGGGTCGGCGACACGCTCCATGAGGACCTGGCCTGGACGTACGAGGAGCCGGACGACGACGGCCGGGCGATCCGCGGCCTGATCTGCTTCTTCAACGAGCGAGTCGATCTCGAGGTCGACGGGCAGGCGCAGGAACGACCGACTACGCAGTGGTCCCACTGACGTCGTCGATCGCAAGCCGCATCAGGTCCCGGATCGAGACGATCCCGATCGGCGTGGTGTCCTCGAGCACCGGCAGGTGGCGGAAGCCGCCCTGGAGCATGATCGCCGCAGCGTGACCGGGCCGTTCCTCCGGGCCAACCGTCTCAGGATCGTGCGTCATCCAGGCACCGACTCTTGTCCCTTCGACCTCCCCGGTCGCCACTGCGCGGAGGATGTCGCGCTCGGTGAGGATCCCGGAGAGGTGCTCACCGTTCATCACGAGCGCTGCTCCCACCCCGCGCGCGTGCATCTGTGCGGCCGCTTCGGTCAAGGTGGCCGTTGCGTCCACACTCAGCGGTGTCGGCGACATCACATCTCGCACGATCACACGCCCGACTCTAGGACACGCACGACAGCCCTGCGGCTAGTGCCTTCTAGGAACCATGGCCGCGCAGGCACCGCCGCCAGCGCAGGTAGGTGCGTCGCCAGATCGGCTCGGGGCGGGTTGCGGCAAGCCGGCGGAGCAGCTCGACGTGGTACTTCTGGTAGTGGCGGCTGGCCGCGCCTCCACCGAGCTCGTAGCGAGCCCAGCAGCCGAGGTCGAAGCGCGGCAGCAGCCTCCGAGCCGCGACGGCGAGCTCCTGGGCTAGGCGGCGCACGGGGGCACTGTCGGCGACGGCGGCGTAGGAATCGAGCGAGATGATCGACTGAAGCTGGGCGTTGAGGATCACCTCGTTGGTGAACCCATACTCACGGACCCACGCGCCCCCCGCGAGTCGCATCAGCAGCGGCCCGCGGAGCCCTCGGAACGCGGCAGTCGCGGCGGCGGAGAGCGCCGGGTCTTGAAGCAGCGCACCGGCGCGGGCGAGCGCCTGCGCGGCCACCGCCTGCGCGAACCCCGACCTCCAGGGCACCGGCCCGCCCTCGAAGGAGAAGCCGTACTCCCAGTAGGCCGCGTCGCCGCTGCGGACGGCGCGGGCGACCAGGGCGGACGCCAGCCGACGCACGGCGCACCACCGCTTCTCCGACACCCACGAGTTGAGCGCTGCGAAGCTCAGCAACGGCTGGAACTGGTAGCCGGCGCCGGCGTAGGACCTGAACGTGAGGCCGTCGCCTTGCGCGTCGCGCGAGCCTCGAGGACAGACGCGGGTGCGCGCGGTGCGCCCCGCGCCTAGCCAACCCTGTGCAGGTTCGACGCCAACGACCGCGCGGTAGCCGGCGGGGCGGTCGGTGGCCACGACCAGCCTGGCCGCCGCTCGGGCGCGGGCGTTGCGCACGAGTCTGCCGTCGCGGTAGAGGCGGATCGAGAGCGTGCCCGCCGCGGCGGGGCGGACTCGCGCGGCTAGCGCCAGGCGTCCGCCGACCGCCCGCGTACCGACGAACGCCGCCCGCAGCACGGGATGCACGCGGAGCGCGACCGGCGCCGAAGCCGCGACCGGCGTCCGGGCCTCGTACGGGCCGGGCGTGCGGACGCGCCTGAGACGCAACCGGAAGGTGCCGTCGAACTCGGCGAGCGTCGTGGTCACGTCGCGTCCGCCCACATACAGCGCCACCGGCTCGGCGGCGAGCGCCGGCACGACTCTCCCCCGAAAGATGGCGGCTTTCCCGTAGCGACTATCGGCCGCCGGCAGCAGCGTGATCGCTACCGAACGCACTGCGACCCTCGCCTGCGCCGTCTCGCCGTCGACGGCGGTCGCGGTCACCGTCACGGTCCACAGACCGGGTCCGTAGGTCGCGCTTGCGGTTGGGCCTTCCGCCGTCTCGCCGTTGCCGAGCTGCCAGTGGTATGAGGCGGCGTCGCCTTGCGCCTCGAATGTCACCCTGAGCGGCGCCGCGCCGGCAGTCGCGCTCGCCGAGATCGTGACGCGGGGCGGCCCGGCCTTCGCAGGCGCCGCCCCCGCGAGCATCGCGAGGACGACAACGCCAACCACTCGACCCACGCATCGAATCTACCCGCTGGGCCGGTCGGTTTCCACCACCGCAAGGCCGGTCGAGCCGGACGCTTGCGGCTGCTTCGAAAGTGCGCTCTTGCAGGGAGTTCCTTGCTCGCCTCGTCGTCACGGAGAAGCCCTACGAGGGCTGGAAGTTCGGGGGGTGGTTTGAGTCGCGCGTCGTCGGTGGCCGGCACGGGGGCAGACACCGGATTTGCAAGCGCACTAGGAAGTGCGTGATCACCCACATCGACTCCCATACCAACGACGTCTACGTCACCGCGAAGTTCATCCCGACCGCGCCTGGGCTTACGCGCGGCAACCCGATCCCGCTCGGTACGACCGCGAGCGTCGACAATGGCGAGTTCACCGTCCGCGTGAACTCGGTGCTCTTCTATGTGCAGCTTTCGCCTCCGTCGCCCAGCGGCGAGTACTTCGCCGTAAACGCGACCCTGACCAACACCAGCAGCTCCGAACAGGAACCCGGAAGCATCGGCTGGGTCGTCACCTCGAACCCCCCCGCCAGCCACGCCTACACGCAGCAGCAGAACTCCTGTCCACATCCGGGCCTGCAACCGGCGCTGGACCTCACCAACAAATTCTCTCCTGGGGAGTCCGCGACCGGGTATGTCTGCTGGACGGTCACCGTGAACGACGCCGACGAGCTGGTGCTCTCTTTCGTCTCGGGCATGCCCAACTGGACCGGCTCGATCTGGTTCGCACTGCACTAGCCAGGACGGCCAAGCTCGAGATTGCTCAGGGGTCATTCCGGAACACTGGCCCAGGCCACGGGTTAGTGACTGACCGCCCGTTATGTGACGAGGTGTTCCTCCTCGTCTGGCACCACGGCGTATAGGGGCCACTCGCCGACGCCCTTGAGTTCTCGCATGCCGCGAGGTTCGAAGGTGATTCCGGATCCGGCGACGAGGTCTTTGACGGTTCCCGAGACAAGAACCTCACCTTCTTCTGCTTGCGCGGCCACACGAGCACCGATGTTCACTGTCAAGCCGGAGAGTTTGTCGTCCACGAGATCGCACTCGCCTGTGTGGACGCCGACGCGGATTGGCAATCCGAGGTCAGTGACCGCGCTACGAATCGCGCAGGCGCAGCGGATCGCTCGCGCGGGGCCGTCGAAGCCTGACGCGAAGAAGCCGTCCCCTGCGGTGTCGATCTCGCGCCCGCTGTAGCGGACGAGTTCGCGCCTAATCGCGGCGTTGTGCTGGGCCAGGACTTCCCGCCATCGCGGCCCGAGCTCTTGCGAGCGCCTCGTTGACTCCACGAGATCGGTGAACAGAACGGTCGCGAGGACACGCTGCGGTTCTTCCCGTGTGGTCGTGCTTTTGGCCCACGTCTGGGGCAAGAACTGCTTCAGCGGTGGTACGGCCTCTGCTAACCAGTCTCCGTCACCGACGGACACTATCTCGGACGCGGGTAAGCGCTCATGCATGTAGCGCGTCACGTCCTCCGCGAACGGCCACAGCTCAGTCGGCCCCGACGAGTACACGAGCAGGGTCGGCACGTTGATCGACGGCAAGATGTTGCGAAGGTCGATCGCGAGTTTCATCTGCTGAAAAGCGATGAGATAACCCGGCGAGGCTGCAAGCCGGGTTAGGCGCGCTTGGTGTCGACTGGCATCTCGATCGACCTCTTCGCTCTGCTCCGGATTGCCTTCTTCGTCCAATTCGACCATCGTCCCGCGGAGACGATTCATGACGGCCTGGTGTGTCTGCTGCTCGTGCGTCACTGGATCCTTGCCCCAGACGAAGTCCGGCGCCCACGCTACGCGTGGAGTCCCGAGACCAAGGCCAACGCGAAGACGCGTTCCGGATAGGTGGCGGCAAACAACATCGACATCGCCCCGCCGTCCGTTCCCGCACCCACCAACGCGGCGCGCGGTGAGTTCACCGCATCCATGACGGCGCGAACATCGTCCATCCGTTCCTCGAGCGTCGGCACTCCCGCAATCCCGTCTGACGACCCGCTGCCGCGCTTATCGAACACGATCACCCGGGCGATCGAACTCAAGTCGGCAAATGCCGCAACCTCTTCCGGCTCCACGCCGTACGTGTCGATTGTCCAGAACCATGGAGGGACGACAACGACGTCGAACGGCCCTTCGCCATGAACTCGATACGCAATGTGGAGATCGCGGCTCTTTGCATACCGCGGCTCCGGAAAGTCCGCCGGTAACCCGCTCACCCGCAGAGCCTAGGAAACGGGGTGACCGTCCGCAATCTCCCTGCAACCCTCAGGGGTCATTCCGGAACACTGGCCCAGCCGAGAGTCCTGTCACGTGATGGCTCTAATCGGTGTAACCGATGACTGCTCGCACAGGCACGGTCTCGAGCAGTTGTTCCGCCCGTGTCGCGGCGTGGATTGCTGAGCTGACTTGCTGCGCGAACTCTGCTCGCTGCATGGGCGGGATCTGGTCGGTTGAGGTGGCGGAGAGGATGTGTCCGACGACGAAGTCCAGGTCGAGTGCTTGCACTTCGGTTCGCTCCCAGTGCTCGATCTTGGTGTAGCCGAGCTCGCGCATCGTTTCTTCGGCGGTCTGAAGGGCTTCGGCGGTGAAGTCAGTGTCGCCGAGCTGTCCCAGGCGGCTCTCCAGGACGGAGCGCAGGGCTTTGGCCCAGGGATCGGGGTGAAGCCACATCGGCGATCCGTTGTAGACGACCGCGACGGCAGCACCAGGGGCGATTCGCTGAAGCTCGCCGAGGGTGGCGTGCGGGTCCATGTAGTGGAAGGCGGTGCCGATCGTGACCAGGTCGAAACCGCCAAGGGCGGGAGCAAGGGCTGGAAGCTCGGCCGAGCTGCCTCTGATCCATTCGACATTCTCCCGGCCCTGTTCTCTCGTAGCCTTCTCGGCCTCGCGGAGCATGTCCGGCTCCGGGTCGATTCCTACGGCTCGGTCGAAGAACGGCGCGAGCTGGAGCAACAAGATGCCCGTGCCGCAACCCAAGTCGAACAGCCGACCACGTCCGCCCCGACCGAACACCCCGAGCCGACTAACGAACTCAGCCGGATAGGCCCGACGATACCGCGCGTAGAAACTCGCGGTATCCCCTGCGAAAGGCCGCTCCTCATCCGAAATCGGGTCGTCTACTCCCACGCCAGGAATCTAGACCCCGACCTCGCTCAGGGGTCATTCCGGAACACTGGCCCAGTCGAGGCTCCTACCGCTTGACGCGTCTAAAGCTTTGGCCGTCGCCGTCGTCCGCCGCGAGGGACGACGTACATAAGCACAATCAGGGCGACGATAACCACCGCGGCGATAGCAACGATGGCAACGGTGGACGCGCCGAGGATCACGCGCCCCTTCGTTTCCTGCGGGTCGCTTGCGAAAACCTAGGCGGGAGCGGAACAGCGGCAGCATTCCCGTCAAGCGCCGGCTCAGGGGTCGGTCCCGAACACTGGCGCACGCGAGGGACCTACCGTTGACGCTTGCGCTCAGTTGGTGCGGAAGACCGGCTCGCCGGTGATGCGCTCGACCCCGCGCACGAGATCCTCGTCCACGCGAGACTCGGCATCCTCCTCACGCCACACGACCGTGAGCGCCTGCGCGAGCTTGACCTCGGAGCCGTCCTTCGGCGCGGCGAAGATCGCCCGGATCCGGGTATTCCAGTCCGCCGGGGAGATCGTGATCTCCATCCGGATTCCGTCGTGCACCTCGGACTCACTAACCGGCTCCTCCGTCTCCGCGAGACGCTCCCACGTCTCCTCGCCCACCGTCGCGTACTCCTCGGGCGCGCGACACATGTCAGTCACGATCTTTCTGGCTTCCTCCAGGTTCATCCGTTCCAGGCTCCTCTCAGTTCCAGCCGCTCCAGATGACCTTGCAGCCATCACGCCGTCCCAGTTTCGTCGGTTGCGCTCTCGTGGTTCGCCTCGTGCCAGCCCTGGCTCCAGCGGCTGGCCGCAATCTCCAGCACCCTCTCTGTGTCCGCCGGCGTTCGGCTCGCCGCTCCGGCCCGCTCTCTTGATCGCTCCGGGTTATCGCGTTAGAAGGTGATCGTGAAGCGACTCTCCGTGTTCGCGGCCTTCGTCCTGGCGCTGGCCAGCTCAGCCGGACTGTCCGCAAAGGCGACTCGCGCCAGTAGTAGCGCCGCATGCGGCGTTGAGCGCTGGACGGTGAAGACGCTCCAGGACAGGCCGAGCGGAGGCCTCAGGTGTCCCGCCGTCGCGCCTCCGCGTCAGGTGAGAGGACGCTGGCCCAGCCGAGCGTCCTCTCTTCCGCACCGATCTGGATGCATGGCTTGCAGGAGGCGGTGTGAGCGATCCGTTATTCAGGTGAGTCTGTAGCTCAGAGGCTGACTTACCACGATCGTCGGGAGAGCGGACGCCCGCCTATCCTGGTGTCCTGCGCGCGCATCGCGGCCTTGACATCGGCTTCCCGCGCTGCGTCACTGCGATGAGCGCCCGGTCAGAGGACCCCCGCCCCCGCGATCCCTCGGCGCATCAGGTCGCCTCTGACGCGGCCTGCAGCGGCGGGGATTTCGTCGGCAAGAGGGGGTCGGGTATCCGGTTTCCGAGTCGAAGGAAGCCGGCTCCGGTCAGTGCCAGTGCCAGGGCGCCGCCCCACCAGATGGTGTTGGGTGACGTTCCGAGCAGCACGCCGCCGACCGCGGGGCCGAGAGCCACGCCGACCAGGAAGCTGAGCTGGTAGAACGACATGTAGCGGCCGAGCAGATGCGGCGGCGCGATTTCCGCGACTAGCGGGCCGAGCACGATGAACTGGCCACACTCAGCGATCGCGATCAGGATCGCGACGCCGGCCAAGACGGTGGTAGCGGCGAGCGTCGAGTGCGTGAGCGTTGCGAGCAGGACCGCGAGCAGGCCGACTGCGAATATGGCGCTGGTGGCGAACAACGCATGTGTGCGTCGCATTCGTGCCACCACCCGTGTCGCCGGTATCTGCGCTACGACGATGAAGAACGTGTTGATGAATTTGACGACACCGATCCCCACGAACCCGACAGGTGTATGCGCCACCGCAAACGGCGGGAGGATGTTGGAGAAGAACGCGCCGCCGATCATCACAAGCGCGAGGTTGCCCGCGATCAAGGCGAGCAAGAGCCGATCCCGAGCAACAGTCCGGAGACCCGATGTGCCCTTGCTCGCCGACGGAGCATCCGCGAGGCCGGGATCCGGGATCCAGACGAGCACAACCAGCGCGAAGACGAGGAACGTGACTGCATCGAAGAGGTAGAGGCTCTGGAACGCCTGGAGGTGATGATGGGAGGCCGCGACGATGAAGCCCGCAACCGTCGCGCCGAGGCCTAGACCGAAGTTGCCTGCGACTCGTCGAAGCGCGGTCGATGCGGCGCGCTGCTCCGCCGGGACCAGGGTCAAGGTCAGAACTTGGCCGGCGGTTCCCACCAATCCGAAGCCGGCACCACCGACGGCCGAGCAGACGAAGCCTTGCCACGGGCGGTCGACAAACGCCAAGCCCCCGTAGCCGAGTGCGTTCAAGACAGTGCCCGCGATCAGGAGCCGTTTCGCACTGAAACGATCGAGGAGCGCACCCGAAGGAAGCGTTACCAGTGCGGCCGTGCCCATGACCGTCGCCAGCACCAGCCCCGCGGTCGCCGTCGAGAAGCCGCGGACCCCGTGGAGGTAGATGATCTCGAACGGAAGGATCAGTCCCGTGCCGAAAAAGTTGAGCGCGTTCCCGCCCTGCAGAACGAGGACAGGCCTCGGTAGGCCCGTGCGCCAAACGCCGAACACACGTGCGAGCGCCCCGCTCGCTTTGCGGTGAGTGGTGTGCATCAGCTCAATCTCCGATTCGCGGTTGTGTCGACGTCAAAGACACCGCAATGCCGCGAAACGGACCGCGGTCCGTTTACGACGGACCTGGTGTCATTAACGCGATGACCGTCGATCTCGAGCGGGCCAAGGGAGGTGACGAGCGCGCGTTCGCGTCGCTGGTCGAACCGTTCCGGCGCGAGTCTCATCGGCCACGAAGCAATCGGCGCGTACCTCGACCACGGCGCCGAGGTCCGCGGCACCCCGCTACAGGTACGCCCGACCCGCGCCAACGGCCAGCCGGCCTTCGGCTGCTACCTGCGCTCGCAGCCTGGGGCATGATCGTGCTCACCTTGAGCGGCAGCAAGGTCGACGAGATCACCCTCTTCGCCGACCCCGCGCTGCCCGGCCGCTTCGGTCTTCCCGAACACATCTAGCCCACAAGGATGGCTTCAGCGTGAAATGGAAGCCGCCGTTCAGGGGTCATTCCCGAACACTGGCCCAGGCGAGCGTCACTTCCTCTCGATGGCGAGCGAGTGGAGGAACACCGCAGCGGGTTCCGCGCTTTGATCGCGTGTCAGGCCCCGAGCAGGAGGCGCACCGAGAGGGC
>CAVXXZ010000014.1:0-25723 GCA_963765795.1 uncultured Actinomycetes bacterium | reverse complement strand
GCAACGCCGTCAGCTCCTCGCCCTCGCTGAGCCCCTCGACGGTCTCGAGGCTCGCGCCGTTCGCCTGGACGGCGAGCAGCATGCAGCTCTTGACGAGCGTGCCGTCAAGGATCACCGAGCACGCGCCGCAGTTGCCGGTGTCACAGCCGATGTGGCTGCCGGTGAGGTCGAGGTCGTCGCGGAGGAAATGGATGAGGAGCTTGCGCGGCTCGACGTCGCGCGCGTACGTCGTCCCGTTGACGGTGACCGTGACGTCCATCAGCGGAACGCCGCCGCCTGCGCTGCGCGCGTCGCCAGCACCTCGGCAAGGTGGATGCGGTACTCACTCGAGGCGTGGACGTCGGACGGCGGCATCAGATTCGCCCCGCGCACCGCGTCGGCCACTCCCTCCGGCGCGTCGGCCGTGACGAGCACCGGAACGGCGTCGACGCAGCCGAGCGCGACGCGAACGGCCCCGTTCACCGAGGCCGCGGCGTTGGCGATGCAGGTCCCATCCGCCCCGAGCGTCACTGCCGCGAAACCGTCCTTCTTCCCGGCAGGAATCGAGATCCTGGTCAGCAGCTCGCCCAGCCCGACCGCGGTGAGATAGACGCCGAGGAAGAACTCCTCCGCCGGCACCTCGCGCTCACCGCCGGGCGCTGCGATCGTCATCCGCGCGCCGACCGCGACCATGAGCGGCGGCAGGTGGTTCGTCGGGTCGTTCGAGCAGACGTTGCCGCCGATCGTGCCACGGTTGCGCACCTGGACGTCCGCGATGGTGGCGCAGACCTCGCCGAGGATCGGCCGGGCCTTCGCCTCCGCCGAGTCCATGAGCTCGGAGTAGGTCGTCATCGCGCCGATCGTGAGCGTCCCGTCGCCGGCGAGCTCGATCCCACGTAGCTCCTCGAGCCCGTTCAGGTCGACGAGCATGTCGGGCGAGGCCGCGCGGGCCTTCATGACGTTGATCAGGGTTTGCCCGCCGGCAAGCGCGCGGGCGCCGTCGTTCGACGCCAGCAGCTCCAAAGCCTCCGCCACCGACGCCGGCTTCGCGTATTCGACCTCGCGCAGCAGCATCGCTGCGATCCTATCCCGGTCGGCGTACCGGTTACGCGTGGATGCGGGCGCTTGCCTCTCGCAGCGGCCCGCCGGAACGGCCGGCGCGCACAGCAAGGATCTCGGCGAGGATGGAGACGGCGGTCTCCTCCGGCGAGGCCGCGCCGAGGTCGAGCCCGGCCGGCCCCGAGACGCGCTCCAACTCCTCCTCGGCCACACCTTCGTCGAGGAGCAGCCCGCGCCGCCGCTCCTGGTTCCTGCGCGAGCCGAGCCAGCCGAGGTAGAACGCCTCGGTCGCGAGCGCACCCTGCACGAGCGGGAGGTCGAACTTGTCGTCGTGCGTCAGGACGACGACCGCCGTCGCGGCGTCGGGCGCGACGCGCGCCAGCGCCTCGTCCGGCCACAGCAGCAGGATCTCGTCCGCGCTCGGAAGCCGATCGTGCGTGGCAAAGCGTGGCCGTGCGTCCGCCACGATCGTCCGCCAGCCGAGCAGCTTCGCCGCCGCGCACAGGGCCTCGGCGGTGTCGGCGGCGCCGTAGACGAAGAGACGCGGCGGAGGAACGGTCACGTCGGCGAAGACCGTCCGGCCTTCCTGCTCGAACACGTGACTGCGGCCACGGCGTCGCGCGGCCTGCTCGAGGTCGGGGTCGCGGAGCTTCGTCCCGACGACCGGGCCGGCGACGACGGTCAGCGTCACATCCGGGTGCTCCTCGTCGCGCAGCGCCTCGACGAACACGTCGATCTCGCCACCGCACGGCAGCCCCACGCCGAACGCCATCTCGTCGGTGATGCCGTACGTGACGAGGCGTGGCTCCCCGCCGGCGAGCACTTCCTGCGCGGCCAGAATGACGTCACTCTCCACGCAGCCGTTCGAGACCGAGCCGGAGAGGCTGCCGTCCTCGCGGACGACGAGCTTCGACCCGACGGGGCGCGGGGCCGAGCTGCGGGTCGCGACCACCGTGGCGACCGCGACGCGTTCTCCCTCACCCATGCGGATCAATCTAGCCGTGCGAGGGCGGGCTACCTGCCGAGGTAAGCCTTGCGGAGATCCTCGTGCTCGCGGAGCTCTGCCGCTGCCCCCGAAAGCACGACGCGACCGGTCGACAGCACGTAACCGCGGTCGGCGATCGCCAGCGAGACGTTCGCATTCTGCTCTACGACCAGGATCGCGACCCCGGACTCGTGCACCTGCTCGATGATCTCGAAGTTGCGCTCGACGAGGATCGGAGCCAGACCCATCGAGGGCTCGTCCATGAGCAGCAGCTTCGGCTGCGACATGAGCGCCCTGCCCATTGCCACCATCTGCTGCTCCCCGCCCGACAGCGTCCCCGCCAGCTGCGAGCGACGGTCGTGGAGGAGCGGGAAGAGCTCGTAGACGCGGTCGAATGCCTCCTTCGTGCCGCCACCGTGCAGGTAGGCGCCCATCTGGAGGTTCTCGAGCACGGTCATCGGCCCGAACAGGCGCCTGTTCTCCGGGACGATCGCAATGCCCTTGCCGATCCGATAGCTGGTCGAGCGCGATGTGACGTCCTCGCCGTCGAAGTGCACGCTGCCGTTACGAGGCTGCACGATGCCGAGCACAGTCTTCAGAGTCGTCGACTTGCCGGAGGCGTTGCCGCCGAGCAAACAGACAAGCTCGCCGGCCCCCACCTCGAGGTTCAGGCGCTGGAGGATGTGGATGGGCCCATAGAACGTGTCGACATCCTCGAGCCGCAGGAGCGCCTCCGGTGGTGCGCCATTCCCGCTGCCGGTCGTCCCGCTCACTTCTTCGCCGTCGCAGCGGTGCCGAGATAGGCCTCGACGACGCGTGGATCGGTGGCTACCTCGTCGAACGTGCCCTCGGCGATCTTGACCCCGTGGTCGAGCGCGACGACCCGGTCCGAGATGCCTTCGACCACGTGCATGTCGTGCTCGATCACGAGGATCGTGTAGCCCGCTTCGTCACGAAGCTTCCCGATCAGCTCGGTGATCTCGTGCGTCTCGACCGGGTTCATCCCAGCGGCCGGCTCGTCGAGCAGAAGGAGGCGGGCGTTCGTCGCCATCGCGCGCGCGATCTCGAGCCGGCGACGGTTCGCATACGAGAGCGAGTAGGCCGGCTGGTTCCACCGGTAGCCCATCAGCCGCTGGCCGAAGAAGCCGAGGCGGTCCTCGGCGAGCTTGCCGATCTCCCGCTCCTCGCGCCGCATTCCGGGCGTCCGCAGCACCGACCGGAGCACACCCGCGCGCGTGTGCCCGTAGGCGGCGGCCATGACGTTCTCCTTGACCGTCATGTTCAGGAAGAGACGAAGTGTTTGGAAGGTTCGCGCGACGCCGCGGCGCGTGATCTTGTGGGGTGGCAGCCCGATCAGGCTCTGCCCCTCGAAGAAGATCTCGCCCTCGTCTGGCGTATAGACGCCGGTCACAAGGTTGAATAGCGTCGTCTTGCCGGCGCCGTTCGGGCCGATCACACTGACGATCTCGTGCTCGGCGACCGAGAAGTCCAGGTTGTCGATCACCTGGAGGCCCCCGAACGCCTTCGAGACGTTCTTCAGCTCCAGCAACGCCGCCATCAGGCGATCTCCACCTTCGCCGTCCCGAAGAGCCCCTGTGGACGCGTCGCCATCAGTGCGATCAGGAGCACGCCGAAGAGGACGTAGCGCGTGACGGCCGGCTGCTGGATCAGGAGGTTCTCCCAGACGAACGCGGTCAGGACGAGCGTCGGGGGCACCACCGCCACTCGCCACCAGCCCTTGAGCTGCACGATCGTGACCACGAGGACGATCAGGGCGAGGTAGCCGTAGATGGCCAGCCGGTTTGGGTGGGTCGGGAGCAGGACCCAGTCCTTGATCGCGCCGGTCAGGTAGCCGCCAGATGTGACCGATCCGCTCGTACCCCGCGGCCAGACAGCGTCGGCAATCGCGTGCACTGCGAAGCCGAGCGCGACGGTAGAGACGACGGCGACCACCATCTTCAATCGCGACTTCTTGAACAGCACCGCGACCCCGACGATCAGACCGAGGTAGAACAGCGTGCGGGCGTTGTTCGGCGGCGAGGTTGAGTCGAGTACCTGGAAGGACACGATGATGGCCGTCGCGCCGGCGAGCATCCCGGTGAGGCTGCCGGCACCGCCGAGGATCACGACGGCGTAGATCAGGATCAGGACCTGGGTACCGAAGTTCTGCGGGAAGGCGCCGGTCTGGGCGGCGGCGAACACGCTCCCGGCGAGGCCTGCGATCGCCGCTCCGAACGAGAAGGCCATGATCTTCAGCCGGTTGACCGGCATGCCCATCATCTCGGCCGCAAGGGGGTCCTCGCGCGAAGCCTTCCAGGCGCGCCCCGTTCGCGACTCGCTGATCAAATGCAGGACGATCAGCACCAGAATCACGCAGCCGAACAGGAACCAGTAGTAGCCCCTGGTCGACGAGATGGTGAGGTGCACCCCAAAGGCGGAGAAGTGGAGCGGGTCGATGTTGCCGAGGCCGTTCGAGCCGTTCGTGATGCCGTACGGGTCGGCGGAGTTCGTGAAGACGACGAAGGCCTGGCCGAAGAAGAGCGTCACGATGGCCAGGTAGTCGCCGAGCAGCCTCCTCGAGCTCGAGCCGAGGAACAGCCCGAGCACCGCGCACAGCACGACCGCCGTCAGGATCGAGTACTGGGCGGACCAGTGGTGCGTGTAGACGTGCCCCTTCTCGTGATGGGTCCCCGAGAGAAAGGCGTAGGCGTAGGCGCCGAAGCCGAAGAACGCGACGTAACCGAGGTCGAGCAGCCCCGCAAAGCCGACGACGACGTTGAGACCGAGCGCGAGGAGCGCGTAGATGAGGATGAAGAGGCCGTAGTTGTAGATGGTCGCTTCGCTGAGCGGAAGGAACGGCAGGAAGATCGCCGGCGTGAGCAGCGCCAACTTGCCGGAGGGCGGCAGGCCTCCCCAGAGCCGTTGGATCCGGCCGCCCAGCCCACCGCGGTCGCGGCGCTCGTCGGCCTCCGAGACCCAGCGGTCGACGCCGATCTCGGTGTTCGCCGGGGTGGGCTGATCGGGATTCGGTGGGGGCGTGTCGGCCATCCGCCTAGACCTTCTGCAGCGCCGGGGTGCCGAGCAGGCCGCTCGGCCGGATCAGCATCACCCCGATCAGGATTCCGAACACGACCAGGTCGGCGACGTTGCCGTTCAGGTAGCCCTTCGCCCAGGACTCGACCAGCCCGACCAGGAGGCCGCCGAGCATCGCTCCCGGGATGCTTCCGATGCCACCGACGACAGCCGCCGTGAATCCCTTCAGGCCCGCGAGGAAGCCCACCAGGTAGTAGATCTGGCTGTAGACCAGGCCGAACATCACCCCGGCCGCGCCGCCGAGCGCCGAGCCCACGAGAAAGGTGATGGCGATTACGCGATCGGGATCGATGCCCATCATCGCGGCTGCTTCGCGATCGAATGAGACCGCACGCATGGCCTTCCCGAAGCGCGACCAGCGAACGAGTGCGATCAGGGCGACCATCAGCAGCAGGGCTCCCGATATGACCAGCACGCCGAGGTACGAGACAAATACGCCGGCCGAGCCGCCGAGGTGGATCCCGTTGTAGCTGATCAGGTCGTAACCGTCGTAGTTGCGGTAGTCCGCGCCGAACAGGAGCAGCACCGAGTTCTCGAGGAAGAACGCCACCCCGAGCGCCGAGATCAGCGGCGCGATCCGGGGCGCGTCGCGCAGCGGCCGGTAGGCAAAGCGCTCGATCGCCAGGCCGAGCACGCCCGAGCCGAGCATCGCCGCGACGAACATGCAGAGGACGAGCAGCGCGACCGGAATCGCCGGGCTCAGCGGCCCGCCAAGCAGCGTCAGGACGCCGAAGCCGATGAACGAGCCGATCATGTAGACGTCGCCGTGCGCGAAGTTGAGCAGCTTCAGGATCCCGTAGACGAGCGAATAGCCGAGCGCGATCAGCGCATAGATGCTGCCGAGGATGATCCCGTTGACCGTGAGCTGGAAGAAGAACGTCCAGCCCTGGGCCGGTGAGAAGTAGACGGCGTAGACGACCCAGATCGCGAGAAGTACGCCCAGACCGGCGAGGTTGCCGAGCACCTGTCGAGAAGTCGAGCCCACGTCGCTTCTACTCTCTCAGAAGCGACGTGCGGCCCACCGGATGGGCCGCACGTCGTTCTCGAATCGGACCGGCTTTCTTGCTAGCCGATTCGCTTGAAGGAGCCGTTCTTCTGGATCTGGTAGATCCCGAAGGCAGCGGGAAGCTTCATCTCGCCGCTCTTCTGGAACGCAACCCTGAACCCGAGGATCGAGGTCTTCAGGTTCGTCTTCGCGATCTGCTTCCGCACCGCAGCTCGGGTCGTCTTGCCGTGACCGGCCTTGCAGGCCCGGGTGACGGCCCCAACGACAACCTGCGCCGCCACGTACGACGGCAGTCCGAAGAACTCGCCGTTGCCACCGTGCGCCTTCACGTAGGCCTTGACGACTTTATTCGCCGGGTTGTACGGGAACGCCGAGTCGTACGAGCCGGCGATCTTCCACACGCCAGGAGCGAACAGGCCGTCCGAGCCGAACAGCTTGATGTGGCTCTTGCCGGCTGCCTGTAGCTGCTGGCCGAACGCCTGGGCCTGCGGAGCAAGCTGCCATGGGATGTAGATGCCCTGGTAGTTCGATCGGGATCTTGGCGATCACCGACGAGAAGTCCGAATCCTTCTGGCTGATCGAGTCACGCTTCGTCGTGACGCCGCGGTTGTTGAGGATCTTCTGCACCCCGTCGGCCAGGCCCTGCGAGTACGTCTCCTGGTCGTCGATGACGTAGACCCTCTTCCACTTCAGCTTCTTGGTCATGTAGTTGGCGACCGATCGGGCCCTGCTGGCCGTCGTTCGGAACCGTCCGGTAGAAGTACCCGCGCCGGTTGCCGTCGGTGTGGCCGTCCGTGAGCGTGACGCGAGTCGCAGACCCGGAGACGAAGCCGAGGCCGCCCGGCTTGTAGGCAGTCGTCGAGGCCACGACCTCCTGGCTGCCGGCCGGGCCGACCACTCCCAGGACCTTGGAGTTCGACTCGAACGACTTGCGCGACCTTGACCGCGAATGCCGTATCGACACCAAGCTGCGTGTCGCCGACGACCATCTTGATCCGCGCGTTCGCATGTTTCTTGTTCCAGCGCTTGACGTAGTACTTGGCCCACCGGATCTGCTGGTTTCCGATATCGGAAGCCGGCCCGGTGACCGGAGCAGCCATGCCGATCGTGCGGGTCTTGCCGCACTTGACACTCGCATTTGCAGCCGCACTCGCCGACGCCCGGGCCGGCGCCTTCGCCGAGCCCCAGGCGGTGGTCGCAACGACGACCGAGATCAGAGCCGCGAGAACGGCGACTAATCCAACCTTCTTCAACATTCATACCCTCCTTGTAAGAAGCCCCTCACAGGTGTAAGACGCTCACCTCCGCCCGAGGTTTGCTCCCGGCGAACGAATCTGACCCGCGACTTTACTCCGCCATACGCGGCAGAGGAAGAGATACAGCCGTATAGGCTCGCCCTGTGCGCTACTGCATCCAGGCCGATGAGACGGGCGCGGAGGTCACGCCGCTCTTCACCGTTCCCGAGTTCCGGCAACGCCTGCTCCGCCTCGACGGAGGAGGCGACGAGCACCGCGACGACGAGCGCGACGAGGTGCTCTACGTCCTCGAGGGCAGCGGGGTGGCGACGGTCGGCGGCGACGAGCTGGCGCTCGAGCCGGGGACCGGCGTCTTCGTCGCGCGCGGGACGCCGTGGCAGGTCGGGTCGGCCGACGGCCTGAAGCTTCTGTCCGTGCTCGTCGAGGAGCCGCTGCCCGCGTCGGCGAGCCACGCGGTGATCGCGAGCGGCGACCGCGGCACGGCAACGGCGGGACGCGAGTTCACGCTGCTCGCGCACCCGGAGAACGGCTGCGAGTCGGTGACGCAGTTCCGCGGCTACATCCCGCCCGGACGCGCACCCGACCACTTCCACAAGTACGACGAGGTCGTGTACGTGCTCGCGGGAGAGGGCGCCTTCCATGTCGACGGCGCGAGCGCAGCCCTGAGCGCCGGCTCGTGCATCCACCTGCCCGCCCGGCTCATCCACTGCCTCGAGAACCACGGCCCGGGCGAGATGCAGGTACTCGGCGTCTTCCGACCGGCCGGCTCGCCGGCCGAGGCCTACTACCCCGACGGCTCCGCCGCCGTCGTTCCCGCGGTCTAAAGGTGAGCAACTCCTGATGCCGCACATCGAGCGCACAGCGCATGTCGGCTGGGACGGGAACCTCGCCCGTGGCGCGGGCACGCTCGACGCCGTGAGCGGATCCTTCGCGCGGCTGCCCTTCTCCCTCGCGTCGCGGGTCGGCGACCCCGGCGGCAAGACGAGCCCCGAGGAGCTGCTCGCCGCCGCGCACGGCGGCTGCCTCACGATGTCCCTCGCCGGCGAGCTGACCTCCGCGGGCACACCGCCGGGGCGCCTCGACGTGGCGTGCACGATCGTGATGGACGAGGTCGAGGGTCAGGGCCACCAGATCGTCGGCTCGCGGGTCGAGATCGTCGCGCGGGTGGACGGCGTGGACGACGCCGCGCTGCAGGCGGCGGTCGAGAAGGCGGACGCCGGCTGTCCGTTCTCCCAGCTGCTCAAGCGCGCGGGCGCGAGGTCAGCGTGTCGGCGCGACTCGCGGACTAGGAGGGTTTGGCGAAGTCAGGCTGGGCCGGCGGCGCACGCTGCTCGCCAGCTGCGTCCTCGGTCGCCGAATAGCGCTGCTATTCGCGCTCCCTGCGTCCTTGTCAGCGAACGACCATCGCACGCCGACGACGAGCGGCCTTCCGCAAACCCTCCTAGGAAACGGCGGTCTCGCCGGGCCGGGGCTCGTCGACGCCCGACTCGGGCGTGCCGACGACCGGCGGTGCCACTGGTCGGAGGTAGAGGTACTCGTAGACGACCGACGCGATCAGCGCGCCCGTGATCGGGCCCGACCCAGTAGATCCACCAGCCCGTCCACGTGTTGCCGGCGAGCTCCGGCCCGAACGCACGCGCCGGGTTCATCGCCGCGCCGGTGACCGGACCGCCGACGAAGACGTCGATGGTGATCGTGAGCCCGATCGCAAGTCCGGCGATCGCCTTGAATGCGCCGCGCTCGTCGACAGCGGTCGCCCACACGGCCCAGACGAGGAAGAACGTCATGATCGCCTCGAGCACGTACGCCTTTGCGTCGGTCACGTGCGGCGCCGGCGCGGTCACCTTGACGAGGGCCTGGGTGAAGAGGTATCGGAGGATGAACGCGGCACACACGGCACCGAGCAGTTGCACGAACCAGTAGGCGGCGGCGAGCCCCAGCTTGATCCGGCGCGTCACGACGAAGCCGAGGGTGATCGCGGGGTTGAAGTGACCGCCGGAGATGTGGCCGAGGTTCGAGACCATGATCCCGATCGCGAGGCCGTTCGCAAGACCGATCGCGACGATGTCGGAGTTGCTGACGATGCCCGCGCCGCCGCCGATGAAGATCAGCGTGAAGGTGCCGACGAACTCGGCGATCCCGCGACGCAGCACATCCGTGGTTCACGGACGGAGAGCGTACGAGGGCGATCGGACGGAGTCGGGGCTCCGAGGAGTGGCGACCGGCGCCGCTGGGTACACGGCCTCCCGTGAGCGGGGTCACCGAAGAGCAGAGCTTCGAGGTCGAGTGCCCGCACTGCCACAAGACGTTCGCGGGCGAGCCGATCGAGGGCGGGCGCGCTGCCCGCTACCTCGGCTTCAAGTGCCCGCACTGCAAGCTCTTCGTCCCGCTCCAGCGCGCGACTGACGTCGGGATGAGCCGGGACCCCGACGCCGCTAGGTGACTGCGTCCCGCAGCGCTTGCGCCTCGGGCAGGTGCTCGAGCTTCTTGAGCGTGTTGTTCTCGATCTGCCGGATCCGCTCGCGCGTCACGCCGAAGGCCCTGCCGACCTCCTCGAGCGTGCGCGGCTCGCCGCCGAGCAGCCCGTAGCGGAGCTCGATCACCTCGCGCTCGCGCCGCGGCAAGGCGTTGAGCGCGTTGACGACGTCCTCGCGCCGCAGCATCAGCTGGGCCGTGTCGTAGGGCGACTCTGCTGCCTCGTCCTCGACGAAGTCGCCGAGCGAGGAGTCCTCCTCCTCGCCGATCGGCTTCTCGAGCGAGATGGGCAGCTGCGACATGCGCAGGATCTCACGCACCTCCTCGGTCGTGATCTCGAGCTCCTCGGCGATCTCCTCCGGGCTCGGCTCGCGCCCCAGCCGCTGCACGAGCTGCCGCTCGATGTGCACGACCTTGTTCAGCTTCTCGACCATGTGCACGGGGATCCGGATGGTGCGCGCCTTGTCGGCGATCGCCCGTGTGACCGCCTGCCGGATCCACCAGGTCGCGTAGGTCGAGAACTTGTAGCCCTTGCGGTAGTCGAACTTCTCCACCGCGCGGATGAGGCCGAGCGAGCCTTCCTGGATCAGGTCGAGAAAGGACAGCCCACGGCCGAGGTAGCCCTTGGCGATCGAGACGACGAGCCGGAGGTTGGCCTCGATCATCGCGGTCTTCGCGCTCATGTCGCCGCGCTCGATCCGCTTCGCGAGCGTCACCTCCTGGTCGGCCGTCAGGAGCTGCACCTTGCCGATCTCGCGCAGGTAGAGGCGAAGGGAGTCGAGCGACGGCTCGACGGTGAGGTCGAGCTTCGGCACCGCGGCCACCTTCTCGTCCTCGGGCGGCGGCGGCTCGTGCGGCGGCGCCTTGTGCCGCTCCCCCTCGACGACGTCGACGCCGTGCTCGACCAGGTACGTGTAGAAGTCCTCGGCCTGCTCCTTCGTCAGCTGCACGTCCTCGAGACCGTTGGCGATCTCGTCGTAGGACAGGAAGCCTTTCTCCCTCCCCTCGGCGACGAGCTTGTGGAGCTCTTCGACTTCAGGAAGCGAGATGTCGACAGTGAGCACGTCCCGAAACCTCCCGGCCTAAGTTGCACGACAGCGTTGCTACAACCGACCGCGGCCGGCCTCGCCGGGGCCCCGGTCCTCCCTCAATCCCGAGCCGGATACTAGTCACGGCTCGGCAATTCGTAAAGAACTTGTCAACACGAGGTGACGAGCTCGCCGACCTGCTCGCCGCGGGTGTTGAGGACCGGCCGGGTAGCGAGGTCCGGCAGGTCGACACCAAACTGCCGGAGGAACGCCGCGAGCGCGGGCGCGTGGGCTCGGCTCGCGCCGTCCTCCGTCTTGAGGACGACGCCGGTCCCGTCCGGGCCGGCTGCGCAGAGCAACCCCTCCGCGCCTCCCTTCGCAAGCCAGCCATGCGCTCCGCGCATGAGGAGGTAGTCGGCGCCGTCGGGGCCGCCGACGAGATCCGGCCGCGCCCGCATCGCGGCTGCCACCCTCGCGCCACCGGGTAGCGATTCGAGCCGCGAGAAGGCGTGCGCCATCCGCTCGAGCGTGAGCTCGAAGGTGACGATGCCGCAGCCGTCGGTGCCCGTCGCGAGCGTCTCGGGCTCGACCTCGGCCGCCTCGGCGTGCCCCGCGAGGCACGCCTGCTGGACCGGGTGCTCGGGCAGCCGGTAGCCCTGCGTCGGCCAGCCGCGAGCGCGGCAGACGGCGAGCATCCCGGCATGGTTGCCGGAGCAGTTGTTGTGCACCCGCTCCGGCGGCCGTCCATCCTGCGGCCCGAGCTCGAGGTCGTCCTCGGTCGCCTCGGCGCGCGCGAGCAGGGCGCGTACTGCGGCCACCTGCTCCGGCGTGTCGTGATGGGAGGCGCAGGCGATCGCGAGCTCGTCGTCCGGCAGGTCGTCCCGGGCACGCACGAGCGGCAGCGCCTGTAGCGGCTTCGAGGAGGAGCGCATGAAGCACTTCAGTGACGCGTCGCCGGCCGCCGCGACCACCTCGCCCGAGCGGACGGCGACGGCATGAACCCGGTGCGCCGCCTCGACGACTCCGTTGCGGCGCACCTCGACGAAGATCGGCTCGCTCACGCGCGCGAACCATACGCGCCTTGCGAATGGTCGGCTTCTCCAGTATGGTCGGGATGTGCCGACCATTGACGGGTACGACTACGCGGCCGAGGACACGATGCTCGTCGCCCAGCCCGCGCAACTACGGGCGATGGCCGATCCGTTCCGCGTCCAGCTGGTTCAGCTGCTGCGCGACCGGGCGCGTTCGACGCAGGAGATCTCCGAAGAGCTCACGGTGCCGAAGGGAACCGTCGGCCACCACCTGAAGGTGCTCGAGGCGGCCGGCCTGATCCACGTCGTCCGCACTCGCAAGGTGCGGGCGCTGACGGAGAAGTTCTACGGCCGCACGGCGCGACTCTTCCTCTACCAGACCGAGGATCCCGCAGACGGCCGGGCGATCTCTGCCGTCACCCTCCGTCAAGCCGCGAGCGAGGTCGATCTGGCGCCGATGGTGACCGGATTCGGCCTCGTTCGCGCGCGCCTGACGCAGAAGGACATAGACCGCTTCGAGCGCCGTGCGAAGAAGCTGATGGACGACTTCCGCGCCGCGGACCGCGCCGGCGGTGTCCCGAGCTCGCTGACGGCCGGCATCTGGGCCGCGGAGACGGAGGATGCGTAGGCCGAGCGGCGCCCTCTGGCACCACCGCGACTTCCTGAAGCTCTGGACCGGCCAGTCGATCTCAGAGCTCGGCTCCCAGGTGTCGCAGCTCGCGATCCCTTGGCTCGCCGCAGTCGAACTGCATGCCAGCCCTCTCGCATTCTCGCTTCTCGGAGTGCTCGGCTTCCTGCCGTTCATCCTGTTCGCGCTCCCCGCCGGGGTCTGGGTCGACCGGCTACGCCGCCGTCAGATCCTCATCGTCGGCGACGCCGCGCGCGCGGTCCTCCTTGCGCTGATCCCGATCCTCTGGGCGGCGGGCCTCCTGCAGATCTGGCACCTACTCGTCCTGGAGTTCGTGATCGGAATCTTCACCGTCTTCTTCGACGTCGCGTACCAGTCGTACCTCCCGGCGCTGATCGAGCGCGAGCACCTGATCGACGGCAACTCGAAGCTCCAGCTGACCGTCTCGATCGCACAGATCGGCGGCCCGACCCTTTCCGGAACCCTGATCGCCGCGATCACGGCGCCGTACGCGATCGTCGTCGATGCCGTGAGCTTCGCGATCTCGAGCGTGTTCATGACCGGAATGAAGCACCGCGAGAACCTCCCGCGCCAGGATGCGGCAGAGCCGCGGCCGCACATGTGGCCGCAGGTGAAGGAGGGCCTTGCGTGGGTCGTCGGCAACCGGAATCTCCGCGCGATTGCCGGCTGCACCGGAACGTCGAACTTCTGCAGCGGCCTGATGTTCTCGATCGTGATCCTCTACATGGTCCGCGTCCTGCACCTCTCGGCGATTCCGGCGAGCGCGGTGTTCGCGGTCGGGTCGGCCGGGTCGATCGCCGGAGCGCTGCTCGCGAACCGACTGGGGAAGAAGTTCGGCGTCGGCAGCGCGATCGTCTTCATGGCTGTGATCTTCTCGTTCGGCGGGCTCGCCTACCCACTAGCTCCGAAATCGTTCCCGCTTCCCGTGCTCATGGCGGGCCAGGTGCTCTTCGGGTTCAGCGCCGTCGCATACAACATCCTCCAGGTCAGCTACCGCCAGGCGATCACGCCCGAGCGGCTGCAAGGGCGCATGAACGCGGCGATGCGCTGGATCGTCTGGGGAACGATCCCGCTCGGAACGCTCGCGGGCGGCGCGCTCGCTCAGGCGACCTCGCTCCACACCGCGCTCTGGGTAGGCGCAGTTCTCGGCACGCCGACGTTCCTCTGGGTGCTCCTTTCTCCGCTCCGCTCGATCAGGGAGATGCCGGAGCCGGTGGCGGAGCCCACTCCGGCCCAGGCCGAGCTCGAGGGCGGGCTCGTCGAGGGCACACCGCTGCCGGCGCCCTCCTCCGCGGATGCGTAGGCCGCGCGGCGCCCTCTGGTCGCACCGCGACTTCCTGAAGCTCTGGACCGGCCAGACGATCAGCGAGTTCGGCTCGCAGGTCTCCCAGCTCGCGATCCCAACGGTGGCCGTCCTGACGCTGAAGGCAAGCCCGTTCCAGGTCGCAGCGCTCGGCACCGTCGAGTTCCTGCCCTTCCTGCTCTTCACGCTGCCGGCAGGAGTCTGGGTCGACCGATGGCGGCGGCGCTGGATCCTGATCGCCGGCGACCTCGGGCGCGCCGTGCTCCTCGCGTCGATCCCGCTCGCCTACCTGACCGGGCACCTTTCGCTCGCGCAGCTCTACGTCGTCGGCTTCCTCGTCGGGATCCACACGGTCTTCTTCGACGTCGCGTACCAGTCGTACCTGCCGGAGCTCGTCGACCGCGAGACGCTCGTCGAGGGGAATTCGAAGCTGCAGATGACGGTCTCCGGCGCCGCGATCGTCGGGCCGGGCGTCTCCGGTGGGCTGATCGCGCTCTTCACCGCGCCGTACGCGCTCCTCGTGGACGCGTGCAGCTTCCTCGTCTCGGGCGGGTTCACGGCCGCGATCCACAAGCGCGAGGAACCGCCGCCCGCGACCGAGCGCCGCAGGTTGTTCGTCGAGCTGTGGGAGGGGCTTCGGTACGTGGTCGGACACCGGCTGCTCTTCCCGCAAGCGCTCTGTACGGGTAGCTCGAACTTCGCCTCGAACGTCCTCTTCGCCGTGTACTTCGTCTACGCGTACCGGTATCTCGACCTGACCCCCGCGTTGCTGGGACTGATCGGCGCGATCGGCGCGACAGGCTGGCTCATAGGGTCGGCGACGGCGGACCGGCTGCGCCGCCGGCTCGGCGTGAACGGTGCGACGATCCTCGGCGCTTCGCTCACCGGCCCGGCCGCGTTGCTCGTCCCGCTCGCGACCAGCCATGATGCAGCGATCCCGCTTCTCGCCGCGAGCGGCGTGATCATGGGCTTCGGCATCGTCGTCTACAACATCCAGCAGGTGAGCCTGCGGCAGGCGATCACGCCGCAGCGGCTGCAGGGCCGGATGAACGCGTCGATGCGCTTCTTCGTCTGGGGAACGATCCCGCTCGGTTCGCTCGTGGGCGGCGCGCTCGCGTCGGCGTTCGGGGTGCGCACGGCGCTCTTCGTCGGCGCGGGCCTCGAATTCTGCGCGATCCTCCCGATCCTGCTGTCGCCGCTCAGGACGCTGCACGACTTCCCCGAGCAGGAAGACGTCCCGCTGCTGCACGAGCCCGGCCTCGTCACGGAGCTGGGCGGTCCCAGTGCCGCCGACGCCTAGCGCGCTACCTTCAGCACATGCCCGAGCTGCCTGAGATGGAGGCGTGGCGGCGCCAGCTGAACGATCCCGTGTCGGCGTTCCCGATCGCGAGTGCGGGGCCGGCACACATCGCGACGCTGAAGACGTTCGACCCGGCGCTCGACGCGCTCGAGGGCCGTCGCTTCCGCAGTGCCGAGCGGCGCGGCAAGCGCCTCCTGTTCCCGACCGACGACGGCGAGCTCGTGCTGCTCGTCCACCTGATGACGGCAGGCCGACTCAAATTCCTCCAGACCGGTGAGAAAGGCCCGAAGACGCCTGCGTTCGCGATCGAGTTCCAGGGCGGCTCGAAGCTCGTCCTCACGGAGAACGCAAGGAAGAAGCGCGCCGGCGTCTGGCTGCTCACGCCCGAGGCGGCGGAGGCCGAGCTCGCGCACCTCGGGCCGGAGGCGCTCGGGCTCGGGCCGGAGCGGCTCGGCGAGATCGTCCACGGCGTGTCGCGGCGACTGCACGCGCTGCTGCGCAACCAGCATGTGATCGCGGGCATCGGCCGGGCGTGGGCGAACGAGATCCTCCACGCGGCGAAGCTCTCCCCCTACGCGCTCTCGAGCGACCTCGACGAGGAGGAAGTAGCGCGGCTCGCAGCCGCCATCGACTCCGAGCTCGAGCGCGGCCTCGAGCTGCGCGAGGCGGGAGCCTCCGACGAGAAGACCTACCGCGTCCACCGGCGCCTCGGCGAGCCCTGCCACGTCTGCGGCACGCCGCTCGCGCAGGTCGACTTCGAGGAGCACACGATCTACTACTGCCCGACCTGCCAGACCGGCGGTCGCGTCCTCAAGGACCGGCGTCTTTCGCGTCTACTCAGGTAAGGCGGTCTCCGCGCGAACCCTTCTTCGCTCGGCGAGTGCGGGCGAGAGGCTCGCCGCACCGACGATGACCACCGCGCTGAAGGCGATCCAGAAATAGATGGCCAGCACGACGCCGAGGCCGCCATAGTCACGCGCGTACAGGTCGACCCAGTACTGCATGACGAAGCGCGAGACGACCATCAGGACGACTAGGGCGAGCGCGGTGACGCCGGCGCCCGGGAGGAAGTCTCGTAGCGCAAGCTGCTTGTGCGTGAGCAGCCACGGCGCCAGCGTCAAGAAGAGCGTCAGGAATGCGGCCCAGCCGAGTCCGATGACGGCCTTGACAACTGTCGAGCGCGGGTGGAAGTCGTTCAGCTGCAGCAGCAGGAGCAGGAGCAGGCCGTAGATGCCGGCGAGGACGGCGCCGTAGCCCACCTGGTCGAACACACCGGTGGGCAGGTCGAGCCCCCAGGCCCGGGCGTGCACGAGCTGGAGAACATGGCCGAAGCCGATCCCGAACACCAACGAGCTCACGATCGCGATCAGGGCCGATCCGAGCTCGTGGGAGCGACCTTGACCGAGCACGTTGTGGATCAACTCCGAGGTGGAGGCGTTGAGCCGGTAGTGGTGGACGAGCGAGTTCGCGAGCGAGTTCGGATGAGGGTCGAGGTACTCCTGCATCACGAGCACCGCCGGAAGGACGGCGACGAGGATGTAGAGCGAGAGGAGCGCGGTCTGCACCGGACCGTCCACTGCGCGGTACCGGCGCCACGCGCCGATCGCGACGCCGGTGCGCGTGTCCGGTTTCTGCCGTTCGACCCAATCCTGGCCACGCCGTGAAAGATCTCTCAGGCGTGCGCTCACGCCTCCCAAGCTACGTTAGGCTCCGGCCATGGCAACCGTCGCGGAGGTCATGAACCGGGACGTGCTCGCCGTCGACCCGACGGCGTCCATCGGCGAGGCCGCCGAGAAGATGATGGACGCGGGCGTCGGCGCCGTCGTCGTGATGGAGGACATGGTGCGGATGGTCGGCATCGTCACCGAGCGCGACATCCTCCGCGCCGTCGCGCAGCGGGCACGCGCCGCCGAAGCGAGGGTGCGGCAGTGGATGACCGAGAGCGTGATCACGATCGAGCCGGAGACCACCGTCGAGGAAGCGGCGAAGATGATGTTCGACCGCAACTTTCGCCACCTCCCGGTGTCGAAGGACGGCCGGCTGCTCGGCATCGTCAGCCTCCGCCGGCTCTCGCAACACGAGTTCGAGCACGGGAAGGAGTCCGTCGGGTCCGCCGAGTAGGGTCGGCGCGTGATCCGGCTCTTTCCCAATCGCGGCGGCTGGCTCGAGGTCGTCTGCGGCCCGATGTTCAGCGGCAAGAGCGAGGAGCTGATCCGCCGCCTGCGGCGCGCGGAGATCGCAGGCCAGCGCGTACTGATCGTCAAGCCCCGCATCGACAACCGCTACGACATCGGACATGTCGTCAGCCATGGGGGTGCGAGGATGCGCGCGGTCGCCGTCGACGACCCGGCCGACATTCCCGGCTTGGTCGACGGTTACGACGTGGTCGGAGTCGACGAGGTCCAGTTCTTCCCGCCGCAGATCACGCTCGTCCTCGACGGACTCGCCGAGTGCGGGATGCGGATCATCGCGTGCGGGCTCGACCAGGACTTCCGCGGCCTCCCGTTCGCGGCGATGCCGGAGCTCCTCTGCCGCGCCGAGCTCGTCGACAAGCTGCAGGCCGTCTGCCACCGCTGCAGTGGGCCGGCGACGATGACGCAGCGGCTCGTCGACGGCGCGCCCGCTTCCGCGGACGGCGACACGATCGTCGTCGGAGCGCTCGAGCAGTACGAGGCGCGCTGCCGCTCGTGCCACCAACTCGCAGCCAGGGCTGGAAGCGTCGCCGGCTAAGCCGGCGACGCCCGGCCGAAGACCCGCCCGCCCTAGGCGGGCGCCGGCACTCGCGGCGGGCTAGGCGAGCCGGATCTCGAGCGTCTCGCCGTCGAATACGACGGAGCCGCCGAGGCGCCTGACGAGCCGCACCGCAACCGCCGCGCCGAGATCGCGCAGGTCCTCGCCCAGGACGACCGGAGCCGAGGCCGCCGTGACCGGCGAGAGGCGGATTGCAGCGCCGTCCACCTCGACCTCGACGTTGTCGAGCCCACCGTGGCGGAGAGCCGACTGGAACAACGCCGCGAGACCACGCTCGACGGCGTCCGTGTCGGTCTCGAGCGCCGCCCCGGAGCCCGTGACGCGCACGCGCTCCTCGCCGAGCCGCGCCGCCGCCGCCTGCGCCAGCTCGAGCGTGTCCGCCTCGCGCGGTGTCGGGTCGTAGCGACCCGACTCGATCCGCGCCGCGAGCGACAGCTCCTCGATCAGCTCGGCGAGCTGAGCGGAAGCCATGTCGATCATCTCGACGTATCGGTCGGCAGGCGGCTCCAGGCCGCCGCCCCGCACGAGCGTGGTGGCGAAGCCGTGCACGGTGGCGAGCGGCGTGCGCAGGTCGTGACACGCGAGGGAGACCAGGCGGGCGAATTCGCTGTCTTCGGTCAAGGCGGGTCTAACCTAACCGGATGGAACGCATCGACGCACCCGATCTGCAGGCGGCGGCGCCGGAAGTGGCGCTCGGCCTCTCGAGCGTCGGCGTGACGGGCGTCCAGAAGGCCGTCCGCATCGGGCGCGGCCGCGGCGAGAAGCTCATCGCGGCCACGATCGACTGCACGGTCGACCTCGACCCGCGGCAGAAGGGCGTCCACATGTCGCGCTTCCCCGAGCTCTTCGAGGAGGCGGTCGAGGGGGTGGTGCAGGACGACGCGTTCCTCGTCGAGGACCTCGCGGAGCACGTCGCGCGCCGCGTCGTCGACCGGCAGGAGGCGCTGCTCGCTGAGGTGCGGATCACCGCGCGCTACCCGTACGAGCGGCGAACGCCGGTGACGAAGCTCGCGACGCAGGAGATGGTCTCGCTGATCGGGATCGCCGCCGCCTCCCGCGAGCGCGTGCGGCGCGTCGTCGGCGTCGAAGCCACCGGGATCAATGCCTGCCCCTGTGCCCAGGGCCTCGTCCGCGGTGCGGCCGCCGACCGGCTGCTCGAGGCGGGCTTCGAGGACGGCGACGTCGAGCGGATCCTCGAGCTCGTCCCGCTCGCGACCCACAACCAGCGCGGCCGCGGCACGCTCCTCGTCGGCACGGGCGAGCGCCTCAACGCCGAGCGGCTCGTGGAGATCGTCGAGGGCTCGATGAGCTCGCCGATCTACGAGCTCCTCAAGCGGCCCGACGAGCTGTTCGTCGTCGAGCACGCGCACCTGCAGCCGCGCTTCGTCGAGGACTCGGTGCGCGTCGCGCTCAAGAGCGTCCTAGACGAGCTGCTGCGGCTCCGCGACGACGACTTCGTGCTCTCGCGCCAGGTCAACTTCGAGACGATCCACGCCCACGAGGTCGTGGCCGAGCGCTACGGCACGATCGGCGAGCTACGTGCCGAGCTCGCGATGGCTGCAAGCGTCGCCGGCACAGCCGGCGACGCGCGGCCGAAGAGCGGGCAGCGACCACGGGCCTGCCGCGCATACCGAGCTCAAGGACTGGTTGCGCGCGTAGCGTCGCTCCGCCGGCGCCGCAGCTCGAAGCGGCTCTCCTCTCCCCGGGCGAGCCGCCCGATGTTCGCGCGGTGGAGGAAGACGACGCCGAGCCCCGCTGCGCCGCCGAACGCGATCACCGGCCACGGGTAGCCGAACAGCCACGCCCAGAACGCGAGCGAGGCAGCGGCCGACATCGACGCAACCGACGCGTAGCGCGTCAGCGCGAACACGAGGATCCACACGCCCGCACTCGCTGCCCCAACGAGCGGCGCGACCCCGAGGAAGGCGCCGCCGGCCGTTGCCACCATCTTCCCGCCCTTCTGGAAGCCGAGGAAGATCGGCCGCCAGTGCCCGAGCATCGCGGCCGCGCCCGCGAGCACCCCGCTGCCGTGCCCGACGATGACCGTCGCCGCGAACGCCGGCGCGAACCCCTTCGCCGTGTCGAGGAGCGCGGCCGGCAGCCCCAGCTTCGGCCCGTAGACGCGCCAGACATTGGTCGCGCCGACGTTGCCGCTTCCCTTTGTCCGGATGTCCTCGCCGCGGAAGATCCGCACGAGCCAGTAGCCGAACGTCAGTGAGCCGCACAGATAGCCGGCAGCGACGAACGCAGCTGTCTGCAACGGGCTCCTCCCCGCTAGGACGGGATGCCGTACTGCTCGATCCAGCCGTTCACGACGTCCCAGTCGAGATTCGTGAAGAACGCGTCGATGTACGAGGCGCGGTCGGTCTGGTAGTCGAGGAAGTACGCATGCTCGTAGACGTCGAGCGCGACGAGCGGCGTCGCGTTCCAGATGGGGAACGTGTTCTGAGCGTCGCCGACGTAGTTGAAGAGCCTGCCCTCGTCCCAGTCGTAGGCCGTCCACGCCCAGCCACGGCCGGCCATTCCCGTCGCCTTGAGATCGTCACGCCAGGCTCCGGCCGAGCCGAAGTGCCGCGCGACGAGGTCGCCGAAAGCGCCCTCGGGATCGCCGCCGCCTCCGCCGAGATGGCCGAAGTAGAGCTCGTGGTTCTTGATCCCGCCGATCGCGAAGCTCAGATCGACCTTCAGCGCCCGCAGCTCGGAGAAGACCTGGTTCGCGGCGGCGAGGTCGACCTCGGCGAGCCGGCCGAGGATCTCGTTCCGCTTCGCGACGTATCCCTCGTACAGCTTGTAGTGCGCCTCCACCGACGCGCGGGAGATCCCGTCGAGCTCGTACACCTCCGGCCGCAGCGGCCGCGGGGCGATCTCCTCGAACCTGTAGACGAGCGTGGACACGAGCGCGGAGCATATCCTCCGATGCAGAAGCGCAGCAGCCGAAAGGAGCCCCCCGAGATGGCCTTCGAACTGCCCGATCTGCCGTACGCCTACGACGCGCTCGAGCCGCACATCGATGCCGAGACGATGCGCATCCACCACGACCTCCACCACGGGGCCTACGTCACGAACGCGAACGCCGCGCTCGAGGGGACGGAGCTGGCGGACGCGTCCCTCGAGAGTGTCCTCACGAACCTCGAACGCACTGCCCGAGGACAAGCAGGCCGCGGTCCGCAACAACGCCGGCGGCCACGCGAACCATTCGCTGTTCTGGCAGATCATGAGCCCGGACGGCGGCGGCGAGCCCGGCGGCGCGCTGCGCTCGGCGATCGAGGACGCGTTCGGCTCCTTCGACGAGCTGCGCACCGCGGTCAACGACGGTGGTGTGAAGCGCTTCGGGAGCGGCTGGACCTGGCTCGTCTGGGATGGCACCGGCCTTGCGGTCTACTCGACGCCGAACCAGGACTCGCCGGTGCTGCAGAGCGACGTTCCGCTGCTCGGCATCGACGTCTGGGAGCACGCCTACTACCTCAAGTACCAGAACAAGCGTCCCGCCTACCTCGAGGCCTGGTGGAACGTCGTCAACTGGCCCGACGTCGAGCGGCGTTTCGCGGAGTCGCAGAACTAGGACGGGTTGCGCAGCGCCGGGCTCGGTGCTGGCAATCCGGCAGAGGGTCGGATGCGTAAAGACAAAGGCGATATGGAACTTGCAATCGACGTGCCCCAGCCGCGCCTGCGCGCCGTCCCCTCGGAGCCCGTGCCGCAGCCACTCGACGACTCTCCGTCCGACGCAGAGTTGCTGGCGCGCGTCGGCGAACGCGACCGCGAAGCCTTCGAGATCCTCTACGGCCGCTACGTCCGGCCGGTCTTCGGCCTCGCGTTGCGGAGGCTCGGGGACCGGGGCCACGCCGAGGACGCCGTCCAGGAGGCGTTCGCGGCGATTTGGCGCTCCGCCTCGACGTACCGGCCGGAACGCGGCGCGGCCGGCGGCTGGCTGTACACGGTCGCCCGGAACGCGATCGTCGACCGGCTGCGCCGCAAGGGACCCTCTGCCGACGCCGAGCTGCCCGAGCTCGCGTCCACCGAGCCGGGCCCCGCGCAGCGGGCCGAGGACTCTGACGTCGCGTGGCGGGTGCACCGCGCCCTCGAGGAGCTCCAGCCGCGCGAGCGCGAGGTGATCGAGCTCGCGTACTGGAGCGGGATGTCGCAGAGCGAGGTGGCGCAGTACCTCCACCTTCCGCTCGGAACCGTGAAGACCCGGACGCGAAGCGCCCTCGCGCACCTCGCGTCGGTGCTGGAAGGAGAGCTGTCGTGAACCGCGACCGGAGCTTGGACGAACTCATCGGCGCCGATCCGCGCGGCGCCGAACGGGAGCGGTTGCAGAACGTGCACGAGCTCCTCCTCGAGGCGGGACCGCCGCCGGAGTTGAGCGACAAGCTCGAGGCGGGGCCGACCCTCGCAGTGACCCTCTCCAAGCCACGGCGGGCCGCAAGGCCGCGTGCGTTGCTCCTCCTCGCCGCGGCCCTGGCGATCTTCGTCGTCTTCTTTGCCGGTTACGGCGTCGGGAACCACCGCAGCGGAAAGAGCACTCACACTCGGGTGCTGGCCCAGGCCCTCAAGGGAACGTCGCTCGCGCCGCAGGCAGAGGGAACGCTCCAGGTCTGGAGCTCCCAGGACGGCACCAACTGGCCCATGACGCTCAGCGTCGTCGGCCTGCCGAAGCTGCCGCCGCACATCTACTACGACGTCTACCTCTTCCGGGACGGAAAGATCCAGAGCTGGGGCACGTGCGGGGCCTTCCGCGTCGGGGACTCGAACTCCGCCGGCGGTCTAACGGTGACGCTCACCTCGCCGTACCCGCTCGAGAAGGGCGACTCCTGGGTCGTGACGCGGCCGGGACGCGGCGGTGTCGAGCCGGGCCAGACGGTCCTGAGCCCGGTAACTGCCTAGCCGACCAGCTCCTAGTCGCAAGACGGCCCCGAGCGAGCGCGCGAGCTGGACGGCGCCCGCCAGGTCGATGCGTGCCTGCGAGATCCGAGCCGCCGAGAGGTCGACGCCGTCCAGTTTCGCCTCCCGCAGGTCGGCGCCGGCAAGCGTTGCGTTGTGGAGGCGCGCCCGCGTGAGGTCGGCGCCGCGGAGGTCCGCATCCGTCAGGTCGGCCCCGGAGAGGTCGGCCTCACGGAGGCGGACACGCTGTAGCTCGAGGCCGGTGAGCTCCTGGCCGCGGAGCAGGACGTAGGACCAGTCGCCGCCTTCGACGGCGAGCCCGGTGAGCGTCGCGCCGGCGAAGCTCGCCCCGACGAGCCTGCATTCGGCGAAGCGGGCGCCGAACAGGTTCGCGCTCTCGAAGGTCGAGTTGGCGAAGTCGGACCCGGCGTGCTCGGACCCGTTGATCTGGGCGAGCGTGAAGTCGCAGCCGCGGAACGTGCACCCGGTCGTGCGGAGCCCGGAGAGATCCTGCCCGCGGAAGCTCTCGTTCTCGAAGACCTCGTTCTCGAGCTCAGCGTCCCGCTCGGGCCTCATGGCGCATCTCGGAGAGCAGCCTCTCGAGCCGGGGCTCGGTCGAGTCGTCGACGAACGTCATCGCCGCTGCGACGCTCGGGTGGACTGCTGCGATCGCGTCGCGCATCTGCAGGGCGACGGCCCGGTAGGACGGATGCCCCTCGCGGCCCGACCGAAGCTCGATCAGGTGGAGCGCCTCGCGCGCGTCGAGCTCGAGCACGTAGCGGATGCGATAGGCGAGGCAGAGCGCATACGGCGCCTCCTCGACCAGGCCCTCCCCGCGCAGCCGCTCGTACTCCGCGCGTGACGTCTCGAGGGCGCGCGTGTACTCCGGACCGAGCCCCGCCTCCCCGACCTCGTGCGGGACGTCGGCGCCGAGGCTCGGCGAGAGCCGCTGCCACTGGCACGTGAGCAGGCGATGGCGTTGGAGATCGCGGAAGGCCCCGTAGTCGGAGACGATCTCGAAGCGGTAGGTGAGCGTCTCGAAGCCGCGCCCGGGCCGGTGGCGCCGGTTCTCGCGCTCGGCCACCAGGTCACGGACGAGCGCCGCGCGTTCCGCCGGCGACAGGCGGGCGACCGCGGCGAGCGCCTGCTCCTCGCCTGCCGTCGAGGCCTCGTACAGGAGCGCGGAGAGCAACTCCTCCTCGCTGCCGTGCGCCCGGATGAGGCGCACCGACGGAGCAGCGGCCCCGTCGCGGCCGGGCTCGTCGAGCCCGAGCCGCGAGGCCGCGGCGGCGGCGGCCTCGTTCCGCTCGCGCAGGTACTCGATCCAGCGGCCGCCCCGGTCCGGACGCGGCACGCGGGTTACGAAGCTCGGCATCACTGCCTGCAGCTCCTCGAGCAGCATCTCGCCATAGGCACGCGCCTCGGCGAGCGGATGCGCGAGCAGGTGGAGGACGAGCTGCTCGTAGGTCTGGCCGGTCGCGTAGATCCCGACGTGCGAGAGCGACGCCGCCGGGAGGACGCCGCGGACGAGGTCGAGCGCCTTCGCCTTGACAGCTCGCCGGTGCGCGGCCGGCGACTCCCCCTCCGCAGCGGGGAACCGCTCGTCCACCCAGGCCGAGACACCCGTGAGGAGCGCCGTGTACGTGGCGAACAGCTCGTCCATCGCGGCCTCGTACGCCGGGCCGAAGCGCGGGTCCCGGTGGTAGCGGTAGCCGAACCCGTCGAGCTGAGAGTCGTATGCGATGTACCGCGTGGACTGCTCGAGGTAGGCGGCGAGCCGCGGGCGCTGCAGGATCTTCGTGAGCAGGTTCGACGTCCACTCGCACGCGATGTGCGCGCCGCCCAGCTGCGCGACCGAGTCGTCGCCGTAGCCGAGGAAGATCGTCTCGTAGAGCTTCGCGGCGCGCTCGCCCTCCCCCAGCTCGACGACGGGCACCTCGGGCAGTGAGTCGGCGAATTCGTCGAGAAACAGACGGCGGAGCGTGCCGGCGTAGCGCGAGTAGCGGGCGAACAGCGCGCCCTTGACCGTCTCCGGCAGGTTGACGAGCGCGAAGACCGGCCGGTCGAGGTTCGTGAAGTGGGGAGCGAGCCGCGCCTGCTCCTCCTCGGTGTACTGCTCCAGCGGGTATGTCACCGTCTCCAGAACCTCTGGCCGAATGATCACGCGCTGACGGGGCGCGATGGGTACGTGCGACGCAAGGACGCAGGGAGCGTCGATAGCAGCGCTATCGACGCGACTGAGGACGCGGCAGCGCGCGTGCACAGCGCGTTCCGGCAGCCCGTGCTCGTTCTGTTAGAGGTTCTTAGCGTGGCCAAGGGATCGCCCACAGTAAACCGGGTATCGGTCGGCACCTCCGGCTGGTCGTATCCGAGCTGGCGGCCCGGCTTCTACCCGGCCGGGCTCGATCCGTCCGGCTTCCTCGCCTTCTACGCCGAGCGCTTCTCGACAGTCGAGCTGAACACGACCGGCTATCGGCTGCCGGCCGAGGAGCAGTTCCGGCGCTGGGCCGAGCAGGTGCCCGACGGGTTCGAGTTCGCCCCGAAGCTCCCGGGGAGCGGCCCGGCATCGTCGCCGAGTTCGACGGGCGCGTGCGGCACCTCGGCGACCGGCTCGGGCCGGTGCGGATCTCGCTCAAGTCGAGACGCGACGAGGGCATCCTGGAGTTGTTGCTCGGCTCGCTCGATCCGTCGCTGCGACTCGCGTTCGACCTCGAGCATCCCTCGTGGGACGGGATCGAGCCGCGGCTCGCCGAGGCGGGCGCCGTCCGCGTCGGCGACCTCGGCCATCCGGCGCCGTTCCGCTACCTCCGCCGCCGGGAGGCGCCGGACGAGGCGTTCGCCGCCGCCGTGGCCGCGGCCAAGGAGCCCGTCTACGTCTACTTCCGTCACGACGACGAGCCGGCGGCGCCCGCCCATGCCGAGCGGCT
>CAVXXZ010000013.1:0-234102 GCA_963765795.1 uncultured Actinomycetes bacterium | reverse complement strand
GTCGATGATCTGCGTCGGGTGGCCGCCGGCTTCCGCGACGCGGTCGTGCCAGGCCTGGTGGTCCTCCATCGTCGAGGCCCAGGCGACGTGGTGGACGGTGCCCGCGCCGCCGACTCCCGGCGCGAGCGGCGCCTCGGCGTACTCGATCCAGCCGCCGCGCGTCTCGGCGCGCGTGTCCCAGCGGCCGTCCTGCAGCTCGAACCCGAGCGCGGTCATGAATTCGTCCCTTCGGGCGTCCGTACGCGCGCACTCCCTCGAAGCCCTGCAGCGCCAGCTCCCGCGGAATCTCGGGATGGTGCGCCACCAGCGGCTCGTCGCCGACGTGCGAGACCACGAGCTCGTGCTGTAGCCCTTCGGGATTCGCAAAGCGGAGCGACTCACCGTCGGCCTCGACCTCGTGGCCCTCGCGCTCAGCCGGTTCGGCCCAGAACTCGAGCGCGGCGGCCGAGCCGACCCGCCAGACCACGGTATGGACCATCCCCTCCCCGGCCTGACCAGGCCCCGCGTTCGGGTACTCGAAGAACGTGATGTCCCGAGCCGGCGTTCCCTCCTCGTCGGCGTAGAAGAGGTGGTAGACGTCCGGATCGTCCTGGTTGACCGTCTTCGCCACGAGCCGGAGCCCCATGACCCGCGTGTAGAAGTCGAGGTTGCCCGGGGCGTCCCCGGTGATGGCGCTGATGTGATGGATGCCGTCGAGCCGCATGTCCGTCAGCCTGGGCGTCGGCGAGTAGCTGCTTCGCGTCTTCGAGATCGGCCGCGCCCACGAGGACCTCGCGGGATCCGGCAGCCATGAAGTCCTCGAGCGACGAATCGATCGCCTCGGTGTCCTGATAGGCGCACTTGATCCCCGCCGACCGGAGCAGCCCGCAGACCACTTCGGCCTCGGATTCTCCGGACACGACGGTCAACACGCCCGGGTCTCCGGCCTCCATGCTGTACAGGCTAGTCGCCCGCGGGGGGCCCCGAAAGGTCCCATGGTGGGGAAGCGATCGTCGCCGTCCAGCAGATGGCGGAGGAAGAGCGCGACGCCGACGTCGCCGGTGAACAGCGAGTAACGGCCGCGGCCGAGCGACGCGCGCTCCCGCTCGACCTGGTCGATCGCGTGCATGGCGAAGGCCCCGCGCGCGGTCGAGCCAGAGCTCGTCGCCGGTGCGGCGGTGGAGGACGAGGAAGGCGTAGGCGTTGCCCGCGGTGCCGTGGCAGAGATTCGAGCCCTTCACGAGTGGGCCCGCCTGCCAGGTCAGCTCGCCGCCGGCGAGCGCGACCTCGAGATCGAGCAGGTCGCCGAGCGCCGAGACCATCCCGGGCGCGCCGTGGCACCACTGCACGCGGATCTCGTCCGGCCGCGATCCCTCACGCGGCAGCCAGTTCGCCAGGCCGTCCTCACGGAGCACGTAGGGCGACAGATCGGCGAGCCGCACCGGCCGCCTGTTCGCGAGGGCGCGGACGTTGCCTGCGTAGCCGTGCGCCGGGCCGAGGTATCGGGCGACCTCTCTACCGAGCCGCTGCGTCCAGAGCCCGTCCGCATCGCGCGCTGCCTCCACGTGGTCGGCAAGCGCGTCCCACGCCGTTTCCCACCGCTGATCGCCGCTCCACGCGAGCATCGCCTCCGCCGCCAGGAGCGAGCCCGGCGCGCCCCACAGCAGCTCGTTCCACTCGTCCTCCAGGTTGGCGAGGACGAGCTCGTGGACGCGATCGGCGAGCGCCATGTCGCCGGTCAGCCGGTAACCGACGAGGGCGATCCCGCACTCGCCGCCGAACAGCTTGGCGCATACGCCCACTCGTCTCCCCCGTCGGGGTCGCGGCGGTACCGCTCGAACGCCGCGAGAACCGCATCGCCCCAGTTCGTGGTCGAGCCGAGATCGCGCAACGCCCGGGCCATTCCGGCCACCCCGAGGTAGACGGCGTTGGGCCCATCGTCGACCTCGTCCGCGGGATGGAACGGCCAGCGCTCGCCATCGTACGAGGCTTCCGCGTCGGCGACGATGGCGGCGATCGCTGCTCGGCGCGCTCCTCGCTCCACTCCGCGCCCGCGAGCGGCTCCTGCTCACCCGGCCGGAAGAGCTCAGTCGATGCCGGCCGGGAGCCTACCGACCGGATTACCGTTGCCGGTCCCTGGGGATTCGGAGCGAATCAAGAAGCTACTCGAAGTCCTCGTCTGCCTCTGCACCCGCTCGCGGTCGTGCTCGCCTGGATCAACCTCCTTGGCCGCAGTGACCTATCGGGGCTGCGGAACTCATCTGGGGCGTCTTCATGATCGTCCCTGTCGTGCCGTTCGTCTACGTGCTGACCGGCGGCGACCTCTGGTGAGCTAGCTCACCGGGCTCAGCTGCGTAGCTCCCAGCCTGCGGCGGCGTACGTGTGGCAGAGGTCGGTCCCGATCTGCCGCCCGAGGTCGTCGTAGATCGCAACCGCCAGCCGGCCCGGGCGAGCGAGCAGATGCGGCCGAGGCCACGCGGATCGCCGCTGTCCGGCGCGAGCAGGCGCGTGTTGGCCCGATAGGCCCAGTCGTCGCCTTGCGTCGAGAGCGTCTCGGCCTGCGAGCGGCAGAGCGGACGGCGCCGACGCCGGAGACGACGACGTTCGCGTCGGCATCGAACGGCGACACCGCGCACCGGGTCACCAGGTCGCGAGGCTGCGCCCGGGGCGGTTGCGTACCGGCGAGCCTTCGGCCGAGCACGACCCCTCCGGCGGTCGCCGGCGCAGCGACGGCAGAGCGGCGAGGAGCGCGACGCCGACGCGCCAGAGCCGGCCGCGCTGTCTGTGCCGCGCGGCCGACGGGCGCGCCGCCGGGACCCGCGAGCGCCGGGTGTCGTCCGCGGTGGAAGGAGTCTCTGCCGCGTCGGCGCGGGCAGGGTCGGAGACGGATCGGCCGCCAGCGCAGCTCGAAGCGCATCGACGACGCGGTCGCCGTCGGATAGCGACGCTCGGGCTCGTCCGCGAGCGCACGGTCGAACACAGCTTCGACCGAGGCCGTCAGCTCACGGCGGTCCGCCGTGGGCAGCCTGCCCGTCAGGAGCTGGTGAGCAACGACGCCCAACGCGAACCGGTCGCTCGCTGCGATTGCGCCTCGGCCGTCGACCTGCTCGGGCGCGAGGTAGCCCGCCGTGCCCACGACGTCGCCTTCCGCAGTGAGGGTGGCTTCACCGTCTCGCCGGGAGACACCGAAGTCGGCGACGCTGAGATTCCCGTCTGCGTCGAGGAGCAGGTTCGCGGGCTTGATGTCACGGTGGACGACCTTCGCCCGGTGGGCGTGGTCGACGGCAGCGGCGGCCTGGGCGAGCCACTGCAATGCCTGAGGCCGTGGCGGCGTGCCCTTGTCCCGGAGCTGCTCGGCGAGGCTCCCGTTCGGCATGTACTCGAAGGCCACATACGGCCGCTGCTCCCACTCACCCGCTTCGTGTGCCGTGACGATGTGCGGATGCGCACCGAGCCGGCCCGCAAGCGCCGCCTCGCGCACGAACCGCTCCCGCGCCACCGAGTCGCCGGCGAACTCCGGGGCGAGGATCTTGATCGCCACGTGCCGGCAGAGCAGGCGATCCCAGGCGAGGAACACCGCGCCCATGCCGCCACGACCCAGCAGCCGCGCGGACTCGAACCTTGGCGGCAGCAACGAGCCGGTCAGACCGCTGTCGAGTCCCACAGGAGCCCAAAGGGTACGGCAACCGGGCCGTCGCCTGGGCGAGCGTCCCTTCGCCGGGGCGGCGGGGACGCGATTGGCCTCAGCCCACGGCGGCGAGCAGGAACGCGCGCGACTCGCGGAGCATCTCGCGGGCGATCACGAGCCGCTGGATCTCCTGCGTGCCCTCGTAGATCTGCGTGATCTTCGCGTCGCGCATGAAGCGCTCGACCGGGTACTCCTTGATGTAGCCGTAACCGCCGAGGATCTGCACCGCGTCGGTCGTGACGGCCATCGCGACGTCGCCGCACTTGAGCTTCGCCATCGCCGAGGCCTTCGTCAGCTCCGGCCCCTCGACGCCGTCGTCGACCATGCGCCCGAAGCGGTAGAGGAGGCCGCGCGCCGCCTCGCACTCGGTCTCCATGTCGGCGAGCTTCGCCTGGATCAGCTGGTGCTGGCCGATCGGCTTCCCCATCGTCTCGCGCGTCTTCGCGTACTCGAGCGCGTAGTCGGTGGCGCCCTGCGCGATGCCGAGCGCCTGCGCGGCGACGCCGGGACGCGAGCGGTCGAGGATGCGCATCGCGATCCGGAAGCCCTCGCCCTCCTCGCCGAGCAGGTTCGCGGCGGGAATGCGGCAGCCGTCGAAGGTCAGCTCCCCGGTCGTCGACCCGGAGATGCCCATCTTCGGCTCGAGCCGCGCGACCGCGAAGCCCGGGCGTGTCGGCCTCGACCACGAACGCCGAGATACCGTCGTGGCCCGCCTCGGGGTCGGTCTTGGCGAAGACGGTGTAGAGGCTCGCGACGCCGGCGTTCGTGATGAAGCGCTTCGAGCCGTCGAGGACGTACTCGTCGCCCTCGCGCCGCGCGCGTCGTCCGCATCGCGGCCGAGTCGGAGCCCGAGCCGGACTCGGTCAGCGCGTACGCCGGCAGCCACTCACCCGAGGCGAACCTGGCAGGTAACGCTCCTTCTGCTCGTCGCTGCCGGCGAGCTTGAGGCCGAGCGAGCCGAGCTCCTGCACCGCGAGGATCAGGGCCGAGGTCGCGCAGACCTTCCCCACCTCCTCGATCGCGATCAGCGAGAGGAGCGTGCCGGTGCCGAGCCCTCCGTGCTCCTCCGCGAAGAACAGGCCGAAGATGTCGTTCTCGCGGAACAGCTCGACGACGTCCCAGGGGAACTCGTGGGAGGTGTCGATCTCGGCGGCGCGCGGCGCGATCCGCTCGCGCGCGAGCTGCCGGACGAGGTCGCGCAGCTCCCGCTGCTCGTCGCTCAGGACGTCCCAGGGCACGGCGCGGAGTCTATCGGGAGGGCTCGATCCCGAGCGAGCGCTCGACGTCGCCGCCTCGGCGAGCGCGTCGTCCGGAGCGGCGCCCGCCGCCGCGAGCGCGCGCAGCGCTCGCGACGCCGCCACGGCGCCCTGGTGTCCAGCGCCCGCTCGGCCTCGGCGGCGGCGGCCGCCGTCGTCGCCCTCGGCAAGGAGGAGCCGCGACCACATGAGCGCGTGGGAGGCGAATGCGAGCTTCGACACGTGCTTCCCCTCGCTCGACGCCCGCAGCCGCTCGAGCGCGATCCGGGCCTCGGCGGGAGCGCCGGCGTCGAGCCACGATCGACGATGGCCTCCAGGGCTGTAAGCCAGCTGGGATCGCCGTAGCCGAGGTCGAAGGACGCGAGGCGCGGCTCGAGCTCGGGCACGAACGACGGCATCAACCCTGCCTCCGCGAACGCCAGGTCCATCGCCGTGACCATGACGCGTGCATATGGCGAGTCGCTCGAGCCGCGGATCCCTTCGAAGACCGAGAAAGCACGCTCGATCAGATCCGCGCGGCCCCGGGCCTGCGCGATCGGCCGCAACGCGAACCAGGTACGGACGGCTATTCGGAAGACGTTCCGGGCCTCGGCCGCCTCCACCGCGCGGAGACCGACCGCGATCGCATCGTCCCAGCTGCCGGCGGCGAGGTGCGCCTCCGTCCGGCCGTAGTCCACCCAGGCCGCCTCGTCGACGAGACCGCGTGCCTCCGCGAGCTCTCCGGAGCGCTCGAGCTCGGACAGCGTGCGTTCAGGCTCGTCGATGAAGACTGAGGCCTGTGCTCGCACTGCGCCGACGGCGAGCTCCCAGCGGCCGCGGGCGCGCGCGAGCGACTCGATCTCGACCCACCGCTGTCGCTCCAGCTCGTCGCCCTCCTCCGTGCAGTTGGTCAGGAGCTGCAGCGCCTCGAGCTCGGCGTCCGGGTCGCCGGCGTCCCGCGCGAGAGTGAGGGCGCGCTCCGCGTCGCCGCGGGCACGGTCGAAGTCGTCCCACGCACTGAGGACCGCAATCCCGCGGAGCGAAGCAGCTTCGCCGTCGCCACGTCCTCGCGCTCGCCGAGCTCGAGCAGGAGCCGGTCGGTGAGCTGCTCCGTGAGGGCGAACTGCGTCTGCGCACGCAGCAAACGGCCGAGCGAGCAAGCGGCGTCGACGATGCCCTCTCGCGCGGCATCCGCCCCGGCGGCGCGGTAGACGTCGAGGGACTCCTCGAGCAGTGGCAGCGCCTCGTCGACGCCGACGGCGCTCGCCGTCGCCTCGCCGAGCAGATGGAGACGCCGGGCCCGTCCGAGCCCTTCCTCCTCACTGAGTTCGAGTGCGCGGGCGGCGAGATCGCGGGCGCTCGCCCAGGCGGCGAAGCCGAGGGCAACGCGCGCCGCCGTCTCGAACCACTCGGCCGCTCGCGCCTGCAGCTCGCCGCGCTCGAAGCCTCCGATCTCTCGCGCAAGCGCGGGAGCAGCCGCGAGCGCGGCTGCGTAGTGCCGGGCGATCGACCTCTGCGAGCGCCGGTCGCGACTGCTCGGGCCTGCTCCGCGAGCCAATCCGCGAGCCGCACGTGCAGGCGTGCCCGCTCGGCGCGCGCGAGGCTCGCGTAGCCGGTGTCGCGGAGGAGCGCGTGTCTGTAGGAATGGCTCGGGCCGAGCAGCACGTCCTCCTCCGACGCGGAGACGAGCGACCGGCGGACGAGCGTGTCGAGCGCAGCGTCCGGCTCCTCCACCTCGAACAGCGCGAGCGCCTCGCGCGGGAAGCGGCGGCCCGCCACGCGGCGCGCCTCGCCGCGGCGCGCGCCGGCGGCGGAAGGTCGTCGAGCTGTGCCGCGTAGATCGCCTGCACCGTCAGCGGCAGCTCCACGTCCTCGGCGGGCGCCGCGAGACGCCAGCCGGCCTCCTCGGCGGCGAGGATCCCGACCGCTGCCCACGTGCGCAGCAGCTCCTCGACGAAATGCGGTTGCCGGCCGACCGCTCCGCGACGCGGGCGACGAGGTCTTCGGGAAGTGCCTCGCCGACGAGCTCGTGTACCAGCTCCTCCGTCTCGCGCGGCTGGAGAAGCGGCAGGTCGAGTCGCTCGCGGCTCCCACCTACTCCGGCCGCTCGTCGAGGAGGACTTTCCGTGTGCTCGCCACCACGAGGCGTCCGGCGTTCCTCGCGTGAGCCTCCGGCGCAGCTCGAGAAATGCGAGTAGGTCGGGCGAGCCCCAGCGGACATCCTCGACCAGCCACACCGCCGCGCGTTCGCCCGCGATCGCGTCGTGACCCTCGAGCCAGGCCGTCAAAAGCTGCTCCCGCTCGGCGGCAGGATGTGCGTTCCTCGGTGCCGACGGCGCCGAGGAGCTCGGCGACGACGGCTGCTCTCGCGCTCGGTCGCGTCCGCCGCACGTGCAAGCGCCACGAGTTCGGCCGAGGTCCGCATCCCGCGCCGATGAGCCAGACGACTGGCTCGAAGGCGAAAACACGTCGGGCCGCAGGCGCGCGCGCAGGACGGCGGTGCCGGCGGCGGCAGCCGCGTGCTCGTCGAGCAGTCGCGTCTTGCCCACCCCGGCGGGGCGACGACCGTGACCGCGGGCGGTCGAGCCGACCAGCGAACCAAGGTGCGCCACCTCGACATCGCGCCCAAGGGTCGGTGCCCGCAGCCCGCCGAGCGCGCGCTCCCGCCACCGTTCTCCATGGACGCCGACGGCCCGACAAGCCGAGACAGGCTCGGTCTTCCCTTTGAGCTCGAGCAACGGCAGGCGCTCCAGCTCGATCGCGTCGGCGACCGCGAGCGCGGTGGCCTCGCCGATCGTCACGGTCTCGGGCTCTCCCGCAGCCTGTAGACGCGCCGCGACGTTCACCATATCGCCTGTGACCGGCCCGCGTCCGCGCTCGCCTCGCCGTACACGGTCTCGCCGCTCTTCGACGCCGACGCGCAGCCGTAGATCGCCCTGCGCGAGCCCGAGACCTGCGCCGACGCGTGCACCGCGGCCACGAGCGCGAGGCCGGCGCGAACCGCACGCTCCGCGTCGTCGTCGCGGACGCGAGGCGCGCCGAAGACGGCCATCGCCGCATCCCCGACGGACTTCTCCAGCTGACCGCCGTGCCGCGCGATCGTCTCCCGCACCGCGTCGAAGTAGGCGTCCTGCACGAGCGTGACGTCCTCGGCGTCGAGCTCCTCCGACAGCGACGTGAACCCGACGAGGTCGGCGAAGAGGACGGTTACGACCCTCCGCTCGACCGCCCGCTCGGTGGCCATCGAGCGAGCTTGACACCGCACAACCGTCGGCACAGAGCATCGCGGCGCCGAGTCGCTTGACCCTCTCTCCGAAGCGGCGTAGAGTCGCTTAATGTCTCTGAACCTCGAGTTCAGTTGACTGAATCGGCCGTGGCGGCGCCCGTCGAGACGGACGGCGGCCTCGAGGTCGGCGAGCGGCTGCGCGCGATCCGGCTGCTGCGACGGCTGACGCTGCGGGAGGTCGCCGAGGCGGCCGGAGTCAGCGAGAGCTTCGTCAGCCAACTCGAGCGCGGCCGCTCGAGCGCGAGCGTCGCGACGCTGCAGCGGCTGGCGGCAGCAGTGGGAATCGAGATCTCCGACCTCTTCGCCGGGGAGCCGCCAGTCCGGGCCACGCGTCCTGCGACACGAGGAGCGCCAGCTGCTCGAGTGGGGACACCTCGGCCGGAAGGCACTGCTCACGCCGAAGCCTTTTCATTCGCTCGAGGTCGTGGCCGCCGCCTTCGATCCCGGCGGCTCGACGGGGGACGAGCCGTACACGCACGGCGACTCCGAGGAGCTGCTGCTCGTCCTCGCGGGTCGTGTCCACCTGCAGCTCGGCAGCGAGCTGCTCGATCTCTCGACCGGCGACAGCGTCAACTACCGGAGCTCGACGCCGCACCGCGTGAGCAACCCGGGCGACGAGGCCGCCGAGGTTCTGTTCGTGATCAGTCCGCCCAGCTACTAACGCCAACGCCAAAGGAGGCGTCAATGGAGGGTGAACCGTTCGACCGCCGGCTCTCGCGAGCCGACATGCTGCGGCTCGCGGCGCTCGCAGCTGGAGCGGGAGTCGTCGCCGGGCCTGCTGCCGCGGCCGACGCCGCAGTCGCGCATCTGACGAAGGAGAGCGGCCGCCTGCAGGTGATGGACTGGGCCGGCTACGGCAACGACGGCGGCCAGGCGATGTTCGCGGCCTACGTGCACAAGTACCCGCACAACAAGCCGCAGTTCACGCACATGGCGAACGAGTCGGACGCGCTGGCGAAGATCCAGGCCGGCGCCCACCCCGACCTCTTCCGGCCCTACGTCGGCTGGGTGAAGTACTTCGCGAAGAGCGGCCTCGTCCAGCCCTGGAACCCGAAGCTGATCTCGAACTTCAAGCACCTCAACCCGTTCATGGTCAAGGCGGGCCAGTACAAGGGGAAGCAGTACGGCATCCCGGACGACTGGGGCTTCGACGCGATCCTCTACCGCAAGGACAAGGTGCACCCGAAGGCGCGCTCGTGGGGCCTCCTCTTCGACGAGCGCTACAAGGGCAAGATCGCCTGGTTCGACGACCTCGAGATGATCACGATGGCCGGGCTCTACCTCAAGGCGAAGAACCCCTGGAACCAGACCACGGCCGAGCTCGACCGCTCGGTGAACTTCCTGAAGAAGAAGAAGCATGTCGCCCGGACTGATCTGGGCGTCCGAGACCGACCTCTGGCAGGCATTCGGCTCGGGCGACGTCTGGATCGCCTACGCGTGGCCGAACGACTGGGTGCAGATGAGGAAGAAGCTCCCCGTCGTGTACATGCACCCGAGGGAGAAGCCGATCGCGTGGGTCGGCATGTTCATGCTGCTGAAGGGCACGCCGCGCCCCCACCTCGCGCACGCGTACGTCAACGCCTGGAGCTCGAAGGCGTCGGGGCAGTGGCTCGAGAACAACTACGGCTACGGGCACGCGAACATCGAGGCGCGGCCGTCAGTCGAGCGCAGCTACTCAAGGCCCTCCAGCTCACGAACCCGAAGGCGGTGACGCTGCCGAACGCCTACCTCGACCGCGACATCCCGAAGCCGCGCGGACTACGCCCACCTGTGGGAGCAGGTGAAGGCGGCCTGACGGTCGAAGCCGCGACCTCGGAACCGGCGGTGGCCGCCTCGGCGCCGCCGCCGGCTCCGACTCACGACCCCTGCGCTGCTCGGGCTGCCGGTCTCCTGGCTGGCGGTCTTCTTCCTCGCACCGATCGCGATCGTCGCCGCCTACAGCGTCGACGTCCTCGTCCTCTTCCCCGGCCCGCACGGCTTCACGATCTCCGCCGTGGCGGTACGCTCTTCTCGCAGGGACGCCCTACCTCCATCTGTTCGCGAAGTCCGTGGAGATGTCGCTGATCGTCTCGGCGGTCGTCGTCGCTGGTCGCCTACCCGCTCGCGTACTTCCTCGCGCTGAGCGGTACGAAGCGGAAGTACGTCCTCCTGCTCATCCTGATCGCGCCGTTCCTGACGAGCTACCTCCTGCGCGTGCTCGCCTGGAAGGTCATCCTCGGCGAGCCAGGGTGTGATCAACACGCTTCCTCTTCTGGACGGGGCTGCGGCCCACCGACCACCCGCTCTCGTTCCTCCTCTACAGCCGCTTCGCCGTCATGCTCGTGCTCGGCTACGTCTGGCTGCCCTTCGTCGCGCTGCCGATCTTCGTCACGCTCGAGAGCCTCGACCGGCGCCTGCTCGAGGCGGCGAGCGACCTCTACGCGAGCCGGCTCCAGGCCTTTCGTCCGCGTGACGCTGCCGCTCAGCGCTGCCGGGGGTCGTCGCCGCGTTCCTCTTCGTCTTCATCCCGACCGTGGGCGAGTTCGTCACGCCGTCGCTCGTGGGCGGCACGAGTGGCTACATGTACGGGAACCAGATCGTCGACCTCTTCCAGACCGGCTTCCCGGACTGGGAGACAGGCGCGGTGCTCGCGCTCTTCCTGCTCGCGGTCATCGCGATCGCTGACGCTCGTCTTCGTGCGCTTCCTCCGGGCGGGCGAGGCACGGCCGCCTGATGGACGTCGCGCTCTCCCGCAACGGCCGGCGGCTCATGCGCGTCTTCTTCGCGCTCGTGATCGTCTTCCTCTACGCGCCGATCGCGATCCTCCTCGTCTTCTCCTTCAACAAGCGCGCTCGTGCCGTCTTTCCCGCTCAGCGGCTTCACGCTCCAGCTGGTACCACGAGTTCCTCACGAACGGCGGACATGCGGGCCGCGCTCGAGGCGAGCGCGATCATCGCCGTGCTCTCGAGCGTCGTCGCCGTCGCGCTCGGGATCCTCGCCTCCGTCGCGATCGCGCGGCGCGGCTTCCGCGGGAAGGGACTCGGATGACGGCTCTGCTGCTCACCCCGCTCGTGATCCCACTTCGTCGTGCTCGGGATCTCGATGTTGCTGCTCTTCCACGTGCTCGGGTCTGCGCTCCATCCTAACGGTGGTGATCGGCCACGTCGTGATCAGCCGTCCCGTACACGATCCTCGTGCTCCTGCCGCGACTCGAGCAGATCGACGCTTCGCTCGAGCGAGGCGGCCTATGACCTCGGCGCCGGCCCGTTCACGACCTTCCGGTGGGTGACGCTCCCGCTGATCCTGCCGGCGATCGTCTCCGCGTTCATGATCGCGTTCACGACCTCGTTCGACGAGTTCGCCGTCGCCTCGTTCCTCGTCGGGCCGCGCGAGACGTTCCCGGTCTTCCTCTACGCGGCTCTGCGCTTCCCGAGCCAGCTGCCGCAGGTGATCGCGGTGGCCGTCGTCGTGCTCCTGGCGATCGCTCGTCGTCATCGTCCTTGCGGAGCTGTGGCGCCGGCGGGCCGAGGCTCGGCTCGAAGCGCGCCTGACGGCCGCGTGGCCGAGCGCTACGCTCGGCGCCGTGATCCTCCGCAACGGCACGATCCGGACGCTGGACCCGTCGCTGCCCGCGGTTTCCTCGCTCTGGATCGCGGGCGAGCGGATCGCCGGCGGCGTCGGGGTGCACGAGACCTCGCTGCCGAGCCCCGAGACGGTCGACCTCGGCGGCCGCTGTGTGCTCCCCGGCTTCACCGACTCGCACGTCCACTTCCCCACCTGGGCGCTGTCGCGGGAAGACGTCGGCCTGCACGACTGCGCGTCGCTCGCCGAGGCGCTCGACCGGGTACGCGCCGCGCCGCCGACCGGGAGCTGGCTGCGCGGCCAGGGTTGGCGCGACGCCGACTGGCCCGACGGCCCGCCCACGCGGCAGGCGCTCGACGAGGTCGTGAGCGACCGCCCGGCGATGCTGATCTCCAAGGACTACCACGCGCTCTGGCTCAACTCGGCCGCGCTCGGGCTCGCGGACGGCGACCTCGAGGTCGACGGTGGTGTCGTCGTCCGGGACGAGTCCGGCGAGCCGACCGGCATCCTCTACGAGGAGGCGGCCTGGCGCTTCAAGGCGCGCTTCGTCCACGTGCCGGCCGCGGAGTACGTCGAGGCGATGCGCGAGGGGGTCAAGGTCGCGGCCGCGCGCGGCGTCACGGCGCTGCACGACAAGGACGGCTGGCTCGGCGCGATCGGCCTCTGGCAGCGGCTCGAGCAACAGGGCGGCCTGCCGCTCCGCGTCTGGCAGTCGACGCCGGCCGAACGGCTTCGCCGACCTGCGCGAGATCGGCCTGCGCAGCGGAGCCGGCTCGCCACTTCTGCGGCTCGGCTACCTGAAGACGTTCATGGACGGGACGCTCGGCTCGCAGACCGCCTGGATGTCGGACGGCAGCGGCGTCGTGATCACGACGAGCGAGGAGCTCGAGGAGATCGTGCGCGACGGCGCCGAGGCGGGCTGGCCGGTCGGCGTGCACGCGATCGGGGACGCGGCCAACCGCGCCGCGCTCGACGCCTTCGAACGCTCCCGGGACGTGTGGCAGCCGCGCGGCCTGCGCCAGCGGATCGAGCACGCCCAGTGCCTCGCCCCGGAGGACGTCGCGCGATTCGCCGAGCTCGGGATCACGGTCTCCGTCCAGTTCACGCACGCGCCCTCCGACGAGCAGCTCGCGAAGCGCTTCTGGGCGGACCGCATCGACGGGACCTACTCGTTCCGCTCGCTGCTGGAGTCCGGCGCTCTCCTGGCAAACGGCTCGGACGCGCCCGTCGAGGAGCTCGAGCCGTGGGCGGGCGTCGTGGCTGCCGTCCTCGACCACTGGCGCGAGGACCAGCGGCTGACGCTCGAGCAGGCGCTCCAGGCTATCTGCGTCGCGCCCGCCTGGCTCTCGCACGACGAGCGCGTCCGCGGGACGCTCGTCCCCGGCCGCTACGCCGACCTCGTCGTGCTCGACCGCGACCCGTTCGCCTGCGAGCCCGAGGAGCTGCGACGAGGTGCAGGTCGTCGCGACGATGCTCGGCGGCCGCTGGACGTACAGCCCGCCTCCCTGGGCCTAGCCCGCACGCATCCCGGTTGCGAAACGGGCCGAGAGTTCGCAATGATCGCCACGTGCAGGCGGGCACGCTCCACGAGCTTCGGCCGGACGCCTTTGCGTACGCGTGGGACAACTCCACCGCGCCGGCCCTCGAGATCGAGTCCGGCGAGACGATCCTCCTGCACGTCAGGGACGCGTCGGACGAGCAGATCGGCCCGACCTCGGCGGTGGACGCCGTCGCCGCGCTCGACTTCTCCAAGGTCAACCCCGTCAGCGGCCCGGTCTACGTCAAGGGCGCCGAGCCGGGAGACACGCTGGCGGTCGACCTGCTCGAGTTCCAGCCGCCCACCTGGGGATGGACGGCGATCATCCCCGGCTTCGGGCTGCTCGCCGACGAGCTTCCCGATCCCTGGCTGCGCATCTCGGAGGTGACCGAGGGCACGGTTCGCTTCTCGGATCGCATCACGCTGCCGTTCCGTCCGTTCCCCGGCACGCTCGGCGTCGCACCGGCGGAGCCCGGATCGCACTCGATCGTCCCGCCGTCGCGCTGGGGCGGGAACATGGACACCAAGCATCTCAACCCCGGCGCGACGCTCTACCTTCCGGTCGGCGTCCAGGGCGCGCTCTTCTCGCTCGGCGACACGCACGCCGCGCAGGGAGACGGCGAGGTATGCGGGACGGCGATCGAGACGGCGATGGACGTCGTCCTGCGGCTCAGCGTGCGCAAGGACGTCCGCGTGGACGCGCCGCAGTACGACGTGCCGGCGGGGGCGATCGCAGAGCACGAACGATCGAGCTACCACGTCTGTACCGGGGTCGGGCCTGACCTCATGGAGTGCGCGCGCGACGCGGTCCGGGCCACGATCGGCTGGCTCGGCGAGAACCACGGACTGGGCCGGGAGGAGGCGTACGCGGTCGCCAGCGTCGCGTGCGACCTGCGGATCCACGAGGTCGTGGATGCGCCGAACTGGGTGGTGGGTTGCTTCATCCCGCAATCGATCTTCGAAGGAGGGGAACGATGAGCGACGCTGTCGTCGCACACGAGGAGTACGTCAAGGGGTCCCTCCGACGCGAGCTGCGCTTCTGGGAGGCGATCGCGATCTCGGTCGGGATCATGGCCCCGACCGCAGCGATGGCCCTGAACGGCACCGTGCCGGCTCAGCTCGTCGGCCGCGCCGTGCCGCTCGCGTTCCTGTTCGCTGGGATCGCGATCGCGCTGATCTCCTACTCGTTCATCCGGCTGACGAGCTTCTTCAACCACGCCGGCTCGACCTACGCGCTCGCGGGCGTGACGCTCGGACCGCGCTTCGGCTTCTTCGCCGGCTGGGCGTTGCTCGCGACGTACTCGTGCTTCATCTGCGCGAACATCGCCGAGGTCGGGCTCTTCGGCACCGCCTTCCTCGACAGCACCGGCATCTGGAACAACCCGCAGTGGATCGTCGTCTCGTTGATCGCCGCCGGGCTCGCGTGGTTCCTCGCCTACGGCGACGTGAAGATCGCGACCCGCGCCCTGCTCTCCTTCGAAGGGATCTCGGTGACGCTGATCATCGTGCTCATCGCGATCATCTTCTGGAAGGTGATCGGCGGCACGGCACCGAACGGCCAGAGCTTCACGCTCAAGCCGTTCATTCCGGCCTCGGGAATCCCCGTTGGCGCGATCGCGTTCGCCTCGGTGTTCGGCCTCCTCAGCTTCGGCGGCTTCGAGGGCGCTGCGGCCCTCGGCGAGGAGACGAACAACCCCCGCCGCAACATCCCGCTCGCGATCGCGTGCGCCGTCGGCTTCTGCGCCGTCTTCTACGTAATCGTCATGCTCGCGCAGTCGCTCGGGTTCGGCATCGACGCGGCCGGGATCAAGGCGTTCGGGGGCTCGAGCGCCCCGCTCGGCGATCTCTCGAAGTCGTACGTCGGCAGCGGCATGGAGGACGCGATCAACTTCGGCGCGACGCTGAGCGCGTTCGCGAGCTTGCTCGGCTGCGCCGCCGGCGCGTCCCGCATCCTGTTCGCGCTCGGCCGTGACGGGTTCATCACGCACCGGCTCGGAGACGCATCGAGGCGCACGGGCTCGCCGGCGAACGCGCTCGCCGTGGTGATGATCTTCGGGCTTGCGGTCACGATCTTGCTCCGGCTGAACGGCACGAGTGCCGTCAACGCGTTCTTCTATCCCGGCACCGCCGGTGTGCTCTCGATGCTTGTCGCGTACTTCGTGATCCAGTTCGGCGCGGCCAAGTTCCTGCACCTCGAGAATCGCGAGCCGCGGTGGCGCGCGATCATCCTCGTGCTGGCGACCGCCGCGATCGTCTACACGTTCTACAAGCAGGTCTGGCCGAAGCCCGCCTATCCGTACGACCTGTTCCCGCTCATCATCGCGGGCTGGGCGGTGCTCGGAATCGTGATCACCTTCGCCTTCCCGGCGCTCACTCGCCGCATAGGTAAGGGCCTATCCGAGGCGGAAGGACTCACCGCAGAGACCTGAGCCGGAGACATACCGCCCCGAGCAGGGCGGGCGTACAATCGGGGCGATGGCCGTTCGCACGATGAACCCTGTCCACGTGGCCGGCACCTGCGCGGTCGCAGCGACCGCCGAGATCATCGGCGCGAAGTGGACGGCGCTGCTCGTCCACGACCTCTCGGAGGGCCCGCGCCGCTTCTCGGAGCTCGAGCGCTCGTGCCAGGGCATCAGCCCGCGCACGCTCGCCGAGCGGCTGCGCGCCCTCGAGGCCGACGGGATCCTCGAGCGGCAGAGCTACCCCGAGACGCCGCCGCGGGTCGAGTACTCGCTCACGGCGAAGGGCCAGTCGCTCCTGCCGATCATCGACGCCATGCGCGAGTTCGGCCACGAGTGGCTGCCGTGCGGGCGCTCGCACCCGCACGCGCTCTAGCCCTACGCGTTCAGGCGCCCGAGTGCGCTGAACAGTGCGGCGACCGTGTCGATCCCGGCGGCGAAGTACGGCACGAGGAAGCGCTCGTTCGGCGAGTGGACGTTCGACTCCGGCAGCGCGAAGCCGCTGAGGATCGTGTCGATGCCCTTCTCGGTCAGCGCGGGCATGAGCGGGATCGAGCCGCCGACGCGCGTGAGGAGCGGGCGTGTCCCGAGCGTCTGCTCGAACGCGTCGAGCGCAAGCTGGACGGCCGGCGCGTCGGCGCGGACGAGGCCCGGGTTCGAGCCTTTCACGAGATCTCGAGCTCGGCGCCCTTCCGGAGCGGCCTCGCGCAGCAGCCGCTCGGCGGCGGCGCCGACCGTCTCGGCGTCCTGGCCCGGCGCGAGCCGGATCGAGAACTCGGCGGACGCCTCGACACTGAGAGTCGTGTTGCGCACGCCCGGCTTGCCGCCGATGATCCCGTTCACGTCCGTGGACGGCTCGGCCCACGTGCGGACGTAGAACTCCTCCCCGGCCTTCGCGTCGAGCGGCTGGGCGCCGGCCTCCGAGATCGCCTCGGCACCCGGCGGTAGCTGCGACCAGGCGTCCAGCTCATCGGCTGTCGGCGGAGCGATTCCCGCGCGCAGAGGCTCCGGCAAGCGGCCGTCCGGCCCGGCGAGCACGGCTTCGAGGCAGTGCGTGAGCACATGGATCGCGTTCAGCGCCGCGCCGCCGTACATCCCGGAGTGCAGGTCGCGGTCGCCGGTCCGCACCTTGACGTCGACGCCGACGAGGCCGCGGGTCGCGAGCTCGATCGTCGGGACGTCGCGCCGCAGCATCCCGCCGTCGAAGATCACGCAGGCGTCGGCACCGCGCTCGTCCTGCGTGACGTAGTCGGCGATCGTGTGGCCGCCGATCTCCTCCTCGCCGTCGAACGCGATGCGGAGGTTGACGGGCAGCGCGCCCTCCTCGACGAGCCGCTGCGCCGCCTTGAGGACGAGCCAGAGCTGGCCCTTGTCGTCGGCGACGCCGCGCCCGTACGCCCACTCGCCGCGGACGTCGAGCTCGAACGGGTCGGACTCCCACAGCTCGAGCGGCGCGGGCGGCTGGACGTCGAAGTGGTTGTAGACGAGGACGGTCGGCGCGTTGCCGTCGCCGTTCGACGCGGGGATCTCGCCGAGCACGAGCTCGCGCTCCCCGAACGGCGTCAGCTCGGCGGTGCCGCCGATGCGGCGGATGAGCTCGCAAACCCACTCCCCCGCGCGCTTCACGTCCTCCCGGTGGGCCGGGTCGGCGCTCACGCTCGGGATCGCGATCAGCTCCGCCAGCTCGGCGCGCCAGGCCTCATCCACGGGGAGAGACTCTACGGAGATAGTGCGCGCCTCCGCCGAGCGAACCCGCCTCGTCCTCCGGATTGAGCAGCGCGCAGGTGCGGAGCGAGAGACAGCCGCAGCCGATGCACGTCGTCAGTCGGCCGCGGATCGCCTCGAGCGTCGCAATGCGCTCGTCGAGCTCGCGCCGCCAGCTGCGCGAGAGCCGCTCCCAGTCGCGCTTCGTCGGCGTCTTGCCGGCGGGGAGCTCGTCGAGCGCGGCCCGGATCCGCTCGAGCGGGATGCCGGCCGCCTTCCCCGCCTGCAGAAGCGCGACGCGCCGCAGCGTGACGGTCGCGTAGCGCCGCTGGTTGCCGTCCGTGCGCCGCGCCGAGATGAGCCCCTCGCGCTCGTAGAAGCGGAGCGCCGACTGCGAGACGCCGCTGCGCGCGGAGAGCTCGCCGATGGTCAGTTCCCTTGCCACTTGACTTGAACCATAGTTGAGGTTCTACGGTATGGGACATGGCGACCACAACGACACCGACGTTCGGCTACGACGACCTGCCGGCGCTCCTCACGCGGCTGACCGGCGACGAGAAGCACGACCGGAGCTCGTTCTCGACCCTCGACGTCCTCTGGGTTCTCTACGACCGCGTCCTCGGGGAGGACGACCGCTTCATCCTCTCGAAAGGCCACGGCCCCGCTGCGTACTACGCCGTGCTCGCGGCGAAGGGCTTGCTCCCGGTCGAGCTTCTCGACGGCTTCGGCGACTTCGACTCGCCGCTCGGCCACCATCCCGATCGCATCCTCGTGCCCGGTGCCGAGTTCTCGAGCGGATCGCTCGGCCACGGGCTCGCGGTCGCGGTCGGTGCCGCCCTCATGGGCCGCCGGATCTTCTGCCTCCTCGGCGACGCCGAGCTCGAAGAGGGTTCGAACTGGGAGGCGGTGCAGTACGCGGGCCGATCGAGCTGTCGTCGCTGACGGCGATCGTGATCGACAACGACTCTTCGTCTCACGGCTGGCGCGGAACGGCGAGTGCGAACGCCGGCGCTTCATGCTCGAGGGCTGGGCCGCGCATTGCGGGTCGACGGACGCGACCACGAGCAGCTCGAGGCAGCACTCACGCCGGATCCCGAGGGAGAGCGACCGCGCTGCATCGTCGCAGAGGTGGACAAGAAGTGACGACGATGCGCGAACGCTTCTACGACCTCGCCCGCGCGGCGCTCGACGAGGACGAACGGGTCGCCGTCGTCACGGCGCAGATCGGGAACGAGGCGATCGGCGAGCATCCGCGTCACTTCGACGTGGGCATACGCGAGCAGCTGATGATCGGCGTCGCGGCCGGCCTCGCGCTCGAGGGCTACCGGCCGGTCGCGCACTCGTACACGCCGTTCCTCGTCGAGCGCCCGTACGAGATGCTCAAGCTCGACCTCGGCCACAACGACCTCGGCGCCGTCCTCGTCAGCATCGGCGCGTCGTACGACGCAGCGCACGAGGGTCGCACGCACCAGGCGCCCGAGGACGTCGCGCTCGTCGCGGCGCTTCCCGGCTGGACGATCCACGTCCCCGGACACGTGGACGAAGCCGACCGGCTGTTTCGGCAGGCACTCGGAGGCGACGGTCGCACCTACCTCCGGTTGAGCGAGGAGACGAACCACGCTCGAGTCGACCCCGGCTGGCTCACGGTGCTCCGGCACGGTTCCCCCGGCGCACCGCTCGTTGTCGCGGTCGGCCCGACCCTGACCTCGGTCCTCGAGGCGACCTCTGACCGTGACGTCACGGTCGCGTACATCGCAACCGTGCGTCCGTTCCCCCATGACGAACTGCGGGGCGCGCTCGGGGACGGGACGGACGTCGTCCTCGTCGAGCCGTACCAGGCCGGCACCTCGGCGTCCGAGATCGCCGTCGCGTTACGCGACCGGCCGCACCGGCTGCTCGCCCTCGGCGTCCCGAACGCGGAGTTCCGCCACTACGGGACGGGAGCGGAGCACCGGGCCGCACACGGGCTCGACGCGGCGGGAATCGCACGGTCGGTGGAACAGTTCCTCGGATGAGGTTCGCCGAGGTGACCCTCGCCGGGCCGCCGGAGCTCACCCGCTTCTACGGCGACGCCTTCGGCCTGCCGCTCGACGGCGAGATGATCGCCGTCGGCGAGACGCGCCTGAGCTTCCGCGCCGATGACGGCAGTGCCTTCTACCACTTCGCACTGCTCGTCCCCGGCGACCGCTTCGAGGCGGCGCTCGCGTGGGCACGCGAACGGGTCGACCTGCTCGGCGACGTCTTCGACGCCGAGGCGTGGGACGCGCGCGCCGTCTACTTCCACGACCCGGCCGGGAACATCGTCGAGCTGATCGCCCACCACCAGCTCGACCGGAACGGCCGCTCCGGCGACTTCGCCGCCGACGAGCTAGTCGGCTTCTCGGAGCTCGGGATCGTCGGCGACCCTTCCGAGCTCCTCCGCGGTCTCGAGGCCGTCGGGCTGCAACTGTGGGACGGGTCGATCGAAGAGCCCGGCGGGCTCGCCTTTGTCGGCGAGCAGGCCCGGACTCTGATCCTCTCCCCGATCGGGCGAGGCTGGATGCCGACTCGGCCGGCCCGCCGAGCCGCATCCGGTCGAGCTCGTGCTCGAGCTGGACGGCGCGGCCGTGCCGCTGGAGTTCTAGGCGACGTCTCTGAGCGAGTCCGTGACCCCGAGTGCCCGCAGCTTCTTCAGACTCTGGTTCTCGATCTGGCGGATCCGCTCGCGCGTCACGTTGAACGTGCGCCCGACCTCGTCGAGCGTGCGCGGCTGCTCGCCGCCGAGCCCGTAGCGGAGCTCGAGCACCCGCCGCTCCCGGTGCGAGAGCGTGCCGAGGATGTTGGTCAGCAGCTCCTCGCGCAGCGTCGTGTCGGCCGCCTCGTCGGGCAGCGGCGCGTTCTCGTCGGTGAGGAAGTGGCCGAACTCCGACTCCTCCTCGTCGCCGACCGGCTTCTCGAGCGAGACCGGCGCCTGCGAGGTGCGCAGGATCTGCTCCACCTCGTCGAGCGGGAGGTCGACGTCCCTCGCGATCTCGAACGCCACCGGCTCGCGGCAGAGCTCGCCGCGCAGCTTGCGCTCGGAGCGGACGATCTTGTTCAGCTTCTCGACGACGTGGACGGGCATCCGGATCGTGCGCCCCTTGTCGGCGAGCGCACGGGCGACCGCCTGGCGGATCCACCACGTCGCGTAGGTCGAGAACTTGTAGCCCTTGCGCCAGTCGAACTTCTCCGCGGCGCGGACCAGGCCGATCGTTCCCTCCTGGATCAGATCGAGGAACGGGAGCCCCTGGTTGCGGTAGCGCTTCGCGATCGAGACGACGAGGCGGAGGTTCGCCTCGACCATCTCCTGCTTCGCGCGGTGGTCGCCGCGCTCGATCCGCTTCGCGAGCTCGACCTCCTCGGCGGCGGTCAGCAGCTCGACCTTGCCGATGTCCTTGAGGAAGAGCTGGAGCGCGTCGGTCGAGACCTCGCGGACGGTCTCGTCGAGCCGCGCTTCCGGCTTCGCCTCCGTCGCCGCCTGCGCGTCGACGATCTCCACCTGCAGCTCTTCGAGCGCCCGGTAGACGTCCTCGATCTGAGCCGGCTCGAGCTCTAGCTCGTCGAGTGCGAGTGCGATTTCCTCTGCGCTGACCCGCCCGGCGGCCTGTGCCGCCTCCAGCAGGTTCCGTGCTTCCTCCGTCTCGAAGACCTCGACAGAGGGTCCTACCTCCGTAGCTGTTACGGCCATCTCCCCATCCCCCTCGCTGGCGATGCCGCAATGTGCCATGCGGGTCCACCCCGGCGCCATAGGCCGTTCGGCTCATATTTTCTTTACTTAGACCTAGTACCAGGCAAGCGCGAAAGGAGTCTTCGCGCGTCTTGCGCGTAGGAAGAGTGCGGCGCGTCGGCCGCCGCGAGCCGGAGCTGCGCGACCGCCTTCCGCTGCTCGCCGCTCCAGAGCAGGAGCAGGCCGAGATGGAAGCGGACGACCGCTGAGCGCGGGAAGACGCCGGTGAGCGGTCCGAGGCGGCTGAACGCCTTCACCGGGTTCGCCTTCGAGAACGCGCCGACGGCCGCGGCCGTGCGCGCGAGCGGGTCGTGCGGTGCGAGCTTCGCTGCAGCCTCGAACTGCCGCTCGGCCGAGACCGGGCGCTCGAGGTTCCAGAGGGCCGAGCCGTACAGGAGCTTCGCCCGGGCGTCGGGCTTCGCCGCGGCGCGGGCGAGCGCGGCTAGCTCCTGCGCCGCCGGCAGCTTCGCGATCGCGGGCGCTGGGCCGAAATCGAGCACGAGGTACGGCAGGGACGGCAGACCTGGGAAGTTCAGCTTCGGGTGCAGGAGATCCTCCGCCTTGACCCCGTACGGTGAGTCGGCGGCGATCTTGGCGGTCTTTTCCCAGGCGGCGACGGCGTCGGCGTTCCGGCCGGCCCAGTAGTCGGCGATGCCGAGATGGAGTTGCGCGACTCCGCTCGCCGGATGCGCAGCTGCAAGGCTCTGCACGGTCGAGAGTCCATTCTGCTTCCACGCGGCGAAGGCCGAGCCGATCTGTGCCTCCAGCGAGTGGTAGCGGGCGAAAACCGCGGCGGCCTGCGCGGCGTGGTTGGCGTTGTAGAGCGCCTGGGCGCGGGTGAGCGCACGCGCCTCGGTGCCCGTGTCGACGCCGAAGTCGAGCGCGAGCGGCGGCTGCCCGGCGTGCGGCTTGATCACCGCGCCGGGAACCGTCGTCTGCTCGCCGCGGGTCTGGAGCAGCGTCGCCCCCACGACGGCGGCTGCAGCAATCAGCGCGGCCAGCGCGACGATGACGACGACGCGCCGGTTCCGTGCTGCCGCTAGAGGGCGAGCTTCCGTCGCCACGCTCCGAGCGTAGCCAGGAACGGGGTCGCTACATTTCCGAAAGCGATGCCGAACTATCGGGAACTGCTGCAGCAGGTCAAGTCGGAGATCGACGAGGTCGACGTCACGCAGGCGCGCGGGTTGCTCGACGCGCCCGAGCGCCCGCTCGTCGTCGACGTGCGCGAGCTGGACGAATGGACCGAGGGCCGGATTCCGGGCGCGATCCACATCCCGCGCGGCAACCTCGAGTCGCGCATCGAGCAGGCGGCCCCCGATCGCGCCCAACCGATCTTCCTCTACTGCGCCGCCGGCAACCGCTCGGCCTTCGCCGCGAAGTCGCTCGAGGAGCTCGGCTACGAGAACGTCGTCTCGCTCGCCGGCGGCTACACCGACTGGAAGCGCAGCGGCCTCCCGACCGAGCTGCCGCGCACGCTCGACGGCGAGAAGCGGCAGCGCTACAGCCGGCACGTCCTGATCCCGGAGGTCGGCGAGGAGGGACAGCTCAAGCTGCTCGACTCGCGCGTCCTGCTGCTCGGCGCGGGCGGGCTCGGCTCGCCGTCGGCGCTCTACCTGGCGGCGGCCGGCGTCGGACGCCTCGGCATCGTCGACGACGACAAGGTCGACGCCTCGAACCTCCAGCGCCAGGTGCTGCACTCGACGTCAAGGCTCGGCGAGTGGAAGGCCGAGTCGGCCAAGCGCACGCTCGAGGAGCTCAATCCCGACGTCGAGGTCGTGCCGTACATCGAGCGGCTCACGTCGGAGAACGTCGAGCGGATCCTCGCCGACGGCTGGGACGTGATCATCGACGGCGCCGACAACTTCCCCACGCGCTACCTGATCAACGACGCGGCCGTCTGGCACGACATCCCGCTCGTGCACGGCTCGATTTACCGCTTCGAGGGGCAGGCCACGGTCTTCAAGCCCGGCGACGGCCCGTGCTACCGCTGCCTCTTCCCGCAGCCTCCGCCCCCCGAGCTCGCGCCGAGCTGTGCCGAGGGCGGCGTGCTCGGTGTCCTGCCGGGCATCGTCGGCTCGCTCCAGGCGAGCGAGGCGCTCAAGCTCTGCCTCGGCATCGGCGAGCCGCTCGTCGGACGGCTGCTGCTGTTCGACGCGCTCGCGACGGAGTTCAGCGAGGTGAATCTGCGGCGCGATCCGAATTGCCCGGTCTGCGGCGACTCAGCCCGACGATCACCGAGTACGTGGACTACGTGGAGTTCTGCAGCGGAAGGCCGGCGCACGCATGAGCCGGATCCGCATCCCGCCGATGCTGCGCGGCGACGTCGGCGGCGCGCGTGAGGTGCCGGCCGAGGGCGACACCGTGCGCGAGCTGCTCTTCGACCTCATGGCCCGCTTCCCGGGCCTGCGACCACAGCTCGTCGAGGACGGTGACATCGCACCGTTCGTGAACGTCTACCTCGAGGGCGAGGACGTGCGAACGCTCGAGGGGCTCGACACGTCGGTCGACGACGGCTCGACCGTCATCCTTCTCCCCGCCATGGCCGGTGGGCTCTAGCCTCCGCACTGCCGGCTCCCTTCTCGAGCTCGTAGGCAACACCCCCCTCGTCGAGCTGCGGGGCCTCGCGCCGAAGCCGTCGGTGCGCCTCTACGCGAAGCTCGAGGGCCAGAACCCGACCGGCTCGATCAAGGACCGCGTGGCGCTCGCGATGATCGAGGCAGCCGAGGCCGCGGGCGAAATCGAGCCCGGTCGCGAGCTGCTCGAGCCGACCTCGGGCAACACCGGCATCTCCCTCGCGCTCGTCGCGAAGCTCAAGGGCTACTCGCTGACGTGCGTGCTGCCGGAGAACGCCACCGAGGAGCGGCGGCGGCTCCTCCGCCTGTACGGCGCGACGATCGTCGAGTCGCCCGGCGAGCGAGGGCTCGAACGGCGCCGTCCGGCTCGCGCTCGAGCTCGCGGAGCGGGAGCCGCGCTACTTCATGCCGTTCCAGTACGCGAACGAGGCGAATCCGCGCGCCCACTACGACGGCACCGGCGCCGAGATCGCGACTGCGCTCGACCGCGTCGACGTCCTCGTCGCCGGCCTCGGCACCGGCGGGACGCTGATGGGCGCCGGCGCAGCGGCTGCGCGAGACGCTTCCCCGACGTCGTGGTGGCCGCGGCCGAGCCGCTGCCGGGCGACCCGGTCATGGGGCTGCGCTCGCTCGACGACGGTTACGTCCCGCCGATTCTCGACGTCGCCAAGCTCGACCGGAAGCTCCTCGTCTCGAACGACGAGGCGGTCGCGGGCGCGCACGCGCTCCTCGAGCGTGAGGGCATCTTCGCGGGAGTCTCGAGCGGCGCCGTCCTTCACGTCGCCCGCCGCCTCGCGGGCGAGCTCGAGGAGGGCGTCGTGGTCTGCGTGCTGGCCGACGGCGGCTGGAAGTACCTCTCCGCCGGCTTCTGGCAGGGCGAGGAGATCGACGAGAGCAAGCTGTGGTGGTAGTGCCGCCGCCGGTGCGCGAGGCGCTCGCCGAGCACGCGCGGCGGGAGCTGCCGAACGAGAGCTGCGGCCTGCTCGTCCTGCGCGACCGCGTCGCCGACCGCTACGAGCCGGGCCGCAACGCCGCCGAGTCGCCGTACCGGTTCGAGCTCGAGGTCGATCCCGATCTCTGGTTCCTCGAGGACGAGGGCTACGAGCTCGCGGTCGTCCACTCGCACGTCTCGGCACCGCCGCGCCCGTCACGCACCGACGTGGAGAACGTCGGCCTGTGGCAGGGCCGGCCGTACCTCATCTACTCGGTCGCACGCGACGAGCTCGCCGCGTGGACGATCGCCGACGGGGCGATCGAGCCCCTCGCCCTCAGCTGAGACCAGGGCACCACCACGGGTCGCTACTCGACCTCGTCCTCGTCGACGTACTCCGTGACGGAATCCCGCGGCTGGGGGCGCTCGAGAAAGGTGACCGCGATCCGCTCGATTCGGTTGCCCTCCACCTCGAGCACGTCGAAGCGCATCCCGTCGTGCTCGACGTCGTCGCCCGGCTCCGGCGCGCGGCCGAGCTGGCCGAACACGAAGCCGGCGACGGTGTGGAAGTCCTCGTCCGGCAGCTCGGTGCCGAAGCGCTCGTTGAACTCGTCGATCGAGAACATCCCGTCCACGCGGTACGAGTCCTCGCCGATCTGCTCGACGGGCTCCTCGGGCACGTCGAACTCGTCCTCGATCTCGCCGACGATCTCCTCGAGTAGGTCCTCGAGCGTCGCGATCCCGACCATCGCGCCGTACTCGTCGACCACCACCGCGAAGTGGTTGTTCGTCCGCCGGAATTCCTGCAGGAGCGAGGCGAGGTCCTTCGTCTCCGGAACGACGTACGCCTGGCGGAGCAGTCCTTCGAGCTGGACGTCCGCCAGCCCGCGGTCGTGGATCGCGCTGAACAGGTCGCGCACGTGGAGCACGCCGGCGATGTCGTCGAGCGACTCGCGGTAGACCGGGTAGCGGGTGTACGGCGAGTCGAGGACGACCGCAAGCACCTCCTCCGGAGGCATGTCGACCGAGATCGCGGCCACGTCGGGCTTCGCGACCATCACGTCGGCGACGTCCTTGTCCCCGAAGACGAAGACCTTGTCGATCATCTCCCGCTCGCCCTCCTCGATCTGCCCCTGCTGCGTCGAGCGGGAGACGAGCATCCGCAGCTCGGCTTCCGAGTGCACCTCGCGCTCGGCGCCCGGCGGCTCGAGGCCGAGGCTCTGCAGGATGCGATCGGTCGTCCACCGCAGGAACCAGATCACCGGGCGGAAGACGGCGAAGAACCCGCGGACGGGCGCCGACACCCAGAGCGCCGTCCCCTCCGCGTGGCCGAGTGCCGCACCCTTCGGCACGAGCTCGCCGAAGACGACATGGAAGAAGCTGAGGATGGCGTAGGCGATGACGATGGCGAGGAAGGTCGACATCCACTTGTCGAACTCGCGCGACAACGTCGCCTCGCCGAGGGCGCCGATGCCCAGGGACGTGAGCGTGACGCCGAGCTGCATCGCCGCGATGAAGCGGCCCGGATCGCCGGTGATCCGCAGCACGTCGCGGGCGCGGCGGTCCCCCTGGTGCTGGAGCTCGATGATCCGCGTACGGCGGGCCGTGACGAGGCCGTACTCCGCGGCCACGAAGAACGCGTTGAGCAGGATCAGGATCGCGACCCCGATCAGCTCGAAGAGAATTGTCACGCCCTCACCTCGAGGGCGCAGGTACTAGGAGGTTTCTCGTCCAACTCGCCCGCCGCAGTATAGGGACGAGGTCGGCGGCGGCCCGCCGGAACGAACGTATGTTCGCTATCCTCCGGCAGGTGCGCGCCGAGTACCGGGAGGAGCCCTGCCGCAGCGCCCTCAACCGCGTCCGCGGGATGCCGTTCGCCTGGTCGCTCAACCCGTACATGGGCTGCGCACACCGCTGCACGTTCTGTTACGTCCGCGCCTTCGAGGCGCGCGCCGACCGGCCGTGGGACGACCGCTACGGCGCAAGCATCCGCGTCAAGACGAACGTCGCGGACGTGCTCCGGCGGGAGCTCGCGCGACCGTCCTGGCAGCGCGAGCCGGTCGCGGTCGGAGCAGCGACCGATCCGTACCAGCCGGCGGAGGGCCGCTACCGCCTCACCCGCGCCTGCATCGAGGCCTTCGCGGAGGCAGCGAGCCCGTTCTCGATCATCACGCGGGGCCCGCTGATCGTGCGCGACGTCGACGTGCTCGCCGAGGCGGCCCGCCGCGCCGACGTCTCGGTCACCTTCTCCGTCCCGACGCTCGACCACGAGATCTGGCGCCGCACGGAACCGGGCACGGCGCCCCCGCGCCAGCGCCTCCGCGCGCTCTCGCGGCTCGTGGAGGCCGGAATCGACGCGCGGGTCGGGATGGCGCCGATCCTGCCGGGTCTGAGCGACCGGCCGGAGCTGCTCGCTGAGGTCGTGCGCGAGGCGCGGGCGGCGGGAGCGACCGGGATCTGGGCGAACCTCCTCTACCTGCGGCCGGGAACGCGCGAGCACTTCCTCGCCGCGCTCGACCGCGATTGGCCCGAGCTGCTCCCCGAGTACGAGCGGCTGTACCGCCGTGGCGCCTATCTTCCGCGCCGCGACACCGATCCCGTGCGTGAACGCGTGCGCACGCTCGCCCGCAGCCATGGCATCCGCGATCGCCGTCGGGTGCGACTCGAACCGCCCGCGATCGCGGAGCAGCTCGAGATCGCCGCTATGTGACAGCGGAGCGCCGTTCTATGATCTGCCGGCCGTGGCGATCCAGGAGATCACCTGCCTCATCGTCGACGACCACGAGGTCGTGCGCGAAGGGCTTCGCCTGTCTCTCAGCCGGGCGCCGCACATCCGCGTCGTCGGCGAGGCCGCCGACGGCGAGGCCGCCGTCGCGCTCGCCGAGCGCCGCCGGCCCAACGTCGTGATCATGGACGTCCGTATGCCCGGCATGGACGGGCTCGAGGCGACGAAGGAGCTGATGGAAAAGGTGCCGGACAGCTCCGTCCTCATCTTCACCGCGTACAGCGAGCGCAGCATGCTCAGCCGCGGCCTCGAGTCGGGCGCGAAGGGCTACGTCCTGAAGGAGGCGCCGCACGAGACGCTGCTGCGCGCGATCGAGAAGGTCGCGAGCGGCGAGGGCTACGTCGATCCGGCGCTCATGCCCGCCTTCCTGACCGGCCGTGACAAGGACGACATGCTCACGGGGCGAGAGCGCGAGATCCTGCAGCTCCTCGCCGATGGCATGTCGAACGCCGACGTCGCGACGCAGCTCTTCATCAGCCAGGAGACGGTGAAGAGCCACGTCCGGCACATCCTCGCCAAGCTCGAAGCCGACACGCGCACGCATGCGGTCGCCATTGCATTTCGCGAAGCGATCATCGACTAGTGCGAAGCGATCATCGACTAGTGAAGCAATCATCGACCAGCCCCGCCGAGACCGAGACGATCGTCGCCGCCGAGGGTGAGCCGGCCGAGCGCGTCCTCGCTGCGGAGCAGGACGAGCGACGGCGCATCGCGCTCTTCCTCCACGACGGCCCCGTGCAGTCGCTCTCGGGCGTCGCGCTCATGCTCGACGCCTCTCTCGACCTGATCCGCCGCGGCGAGCACGAGCAGGCGCGGGAGATCCTCGACCGGGCGCTCGGCCGGACGAGAACGACGGTCGGCGAGCTCCGCGAGCTCTCCTTCAACCTCGAGCCGGTGGCGCTGCGCGACCACGGCTTCGCAGCGGCAGTCGACGCGCTCGCGCAGTCCCGCGGCCGCGAGCAGCGGATCGAGGTCACGCTCGACGTCGCGCTGATCGACTCGCTCGGCGAGCAGACGCAGGCGGCGCTGTACCAGATCGTGCGCGAGGCGCTCGAGGAAGCGATCCGGCGCGGGCCTCCGTCGCGCTTCGAGGTCGCAGCCACAGCAGACGTGCCGGGCACGCTGCGCCTCGTGATCCGGGACGACGCGCCGACCGAGCGTCGCCGCCGGGCTCTCGAGGTGATGGGCGAGCGGGCGCGCACCCTCGGGGCGAACCTCACACTCGAGCACGAGGTCGGCGGCACGACGATGAGCCTCGAACTGCGCGGCCAGCCGACCGGCGACGACTAGTCTTCCGCGCGTGAACGGGGACGGCGCGCAGCAGCATCTTCTCTTCGTCTGGAAGCCCTCGGGCTACGAGCTGGTGGAGCAGGACGGCGAGGCGCCGTCCGTCGGCTCCAGCGTCGAGGTCGAGGGCAAGCAGCTGCGCGTGACGAAGCTCGCCCCGTCGCCGCTGCCCGGCGACCGCCGCATCTGCGCGTATCTCGCCGGCTAGCCGGCCGCGATCGACTCCGCGGCCGCGAGGCCGAGCACGAGCGCCTGCGCGAGGCCGCTCGCGTAGCCGCCAGTTGCGACGCCGCCGGCGTCTACGCCCGCCGCCCACAGGCCGTCGACGCCGACGACGCGCGCCTGCTTGTCCACCTGCAGGCCGCCGATCGTGTGCGTCACGGCGGCCGCTACGTGGACGGCGAGCCCCTCTTCGCGCCCGACGACGGTGCCACCGGCGGCGCGCGCGGCCTCGATGCGGTCGTTCGTCTCCTCCACCACGTACCAGGCGCGAGGACCGACGAGCTGCGCGAGGTCGTTCTCGTGCCACGCGACCTGCGGCGGCGTGATCTCGCGCCAGTCGTCGCTGAAGACGCGTGCCTCACGCCCGTAGAGCTGCGCGAGCGGGACGAAGTCCTCCTCCCGGATCCGCGCCGGCGGCGCGGGCATGACGCGGCCGTAGAACTCGTCCATGCCGGGCGTCGTCGCGGCGCCTCGGGCCACCGCGAAATCGAGGCCGTCCCCTTCGCTCCATGGGTTCGCCCGCAGGAGCAGCCCGCGCTCGCGGGCGAGGCGTCCCGGGAAGCCGCCCGTCGCGAGCAGGACCGGCGGCTCGGCACCGTCCGGCAGCGGCGTCTCGAGCTCGACGTCACCGGCGGCCGCGACGAGGAGTGGCGTCAGCGCGCGCGGGTCGTAGCGGCGGCCGGTCGTGAGCGGGTTCTCGGTATCGCGCCAGACCGGCTCCGCACCGAGCGACTCGAGCCAGCGGAGCGAGTCGTCGAGCCGCTCCCAGATCAGCCGCTGCAGCAGCTCGTCGCCGCCGGGGCACTCGGCGCGAAAGCGCTCCCACTCCAGATGCCGCCAGACGACACCGGAGGAGAGGAGCATGGAGCCGCCGGCCCGCGCCCCTTTCTCGAACACGCACGGCTCGTGCCCGAGCTCACGCAGGCGCGCGGCTGCGACGAGGCCCGCCATCCCCGCGCCGGCGACCGTGACCTTCAACTAGGTGAGCGAGAACGTCGGCTTGTGCTCGACGTACTCGATCCGCACGCGCTCCGGGCCCCAGACGAAGACTGCAAGCGTGTTCGGGGCGTCGACGACGTCGTCGATCTCGACGCCGAGGTCGCGCGCGGCCGCCTCGTGCTCGTCCGCGGAGTCGACGAGCACGGCGAGATGGTTGAGGAGCGGCTGCTCCGGCGCTCCCGGCTCGCCCGGCTGGAACTCGATCCACGCGCCGCCCACCTCGACCCTCGGGCACCCGGACGGGCCGGGCGCCGCCGCGCGGAAGCCGAGCGACCCGTACTCCGACGCCGTGGCCTGGGGATCGGCGGAGCGCAGCGCGACGTGGTCGAGGTCGTAGTCGAGGTCGGTGTCCGCCTCCACCAGACCGATGGCGACGTCTTCCCCGAGCTCGAAGTACGCCTCGCCCTCGCGCCGCCGCTCGACCTCGAGCTCGTCCGGCAGCTCCGCGAGCGCGCGGTCGAGGTCGCCCACGCGCAGGGCGACGTGCTCGAGCGCACCGCGCTCCCGCGGCCCGTCGGCGGCGAAGAGCGTCAGCTTCCCGCGCCGCGCGTCGGCGCCGACGAGCGTGAACGCGTCCGTCCGGTCGATCACGTGCATCCCGAGATGGCCGACGACGAAGTCGGCGACGGCGTCGCGGTCGGCGAGCCAGTAGGCGACGTGATCGAGGGTCTTCGGGTTCACGACAGGCGCTCTTCCCAGGCGCGCGGGCCCTTAGTCGATCGGCTCGTTCTGGACGTTGTTCTCTTCCGCGTACTTCTGGGTGAGCGGGTTGATGACGTCCGCCCCCTTGTCGTAGGCGTAGTTGATCTCGACGAACGCGTTCCACTTGTCCGGCAGCGCGTCCTCGGGAAAGATCGCCTCCACCGGGCACTCGGGCTCGCAGGCCCCGCAGTCGATGCATTCCTCCGGATCGATGATGAGGATCCGGTCGAACTCGTGGATGCAGTCGACCGGGCAGACGTCGACGCAGGACAGGTCTTTGATGTCGATGCAGGGCTCGGCGATGATGTACGTCACTGCGCCCTACTGTAGATAGCCCTCGTGAGCGGCTGCGCAGCCAACCGTCAGGGTTCCGGGGAGCCCGCGAGCTCCGCCACGACCGCGCCGAGCTGGTCTCCGAGCGCCGACTTGGCGAGCACCCGGTCGAAGCCGGCGGCGTGCGCGGCGCGCAGCCCGGAGGTGTCGGTGTGGTTCGTGAAGCCGACGATCGGGATGTCCGGATACGTGTCCGCGACCTCCTCCGGGTCGATGCGCGAGACGTCCGCGAGCACGAGCTCCGGATCCTCCGTGTGGTCGACTGTGATGAGACGATGGCCAGGCAGGAGCGCATCGAGCTTCCCCCGCATGAACAGTTCGACCCCACAGAGCAGGATCGTCGCCACGACGGAAGGTTAGAAGCGATGGAGGCTGCGTTCAAGCGCGGATTGGAGGAGATTCGCGCCGGTCGCTACTTCGAGGCGCACGAGGAGCTCGAGGAAGCGTGGCGCGCGGCGGCTGCGGAGGAGCGAGATTTCTTCCAGGGGCTCGTCCACGTCGCCGTCGCCTGGTACCAGGCCGGCCGCGGGCGGCCGGTCGCCACGGGGCGCCAGCTCGAGAAGGCGGCGCGGCGGCTCGCGCCGTTCGCCCCGGCCCACCGCGGCGTCGACGTCGACGGAGTGCTCGCGCAAGTGGCCGCGGCGCAGGCACGCGTCGCCGCGGGCTCGCTCGACCTCGATCCGCCGCAGCTCACCTTGTAACAGTCTGTTACTTGCTTGGACGGCGGCCTTACCGGCCACGTCCCCCGTGGAAGTGCCAGGCGTGGCCGAGCACCTAGTAACAGTCTGTTACTAGGAAAGACATGTCCCGCATGCCTCGTAGCTAGGGCTTTGCGAGGCCGAGGTCGATCAGGAGGCGGTTGACCGCGACCTGGAGCCACCACTCCCGGTGGAAGAAGAGGAGTAGCCCGAGCGCGACGAGCACGATCCCGCTCGCGACCTGGATCAGCGCGTAGCGGTCACGGAGCCAGCGGAACGCTCCCATCGCACGGGCGAAGGCGAGACCGGCGACGAGGAATGCGGCTCCGAGTCCCAGCGCGTACGCAGCGAGCAGGACGGTTCCCTTCAGCACCGTGCCGCTCGTGCTCGCGAGGACGAGCACGGCGCCGAGGACGCTGCCGATACACGGCGCGGCGCAGACGGCGAACGCCCCGCCGAGCAACGCACCCGAGCCGCGCCTGCGCGCGCCGACAAGCAGCCCGGGCGCCACCACGCGCTCCGGCACGGGCAAGAGACCCATGAACGCAAGGCCCAGCACGACGAGGATGAAGCCGGCGAGCTGCGTACGGGCCGTCGCCGAGAGGACGCTGCCGACGGCCGCGGCCCCCGCCCCGAGGACGACGAAGACCACGGTGAAGCCGAGGATGAACGGCAGGCTCGAGACGACGACACGCCGCGCCGTGCCGCGCTGCCCGAGCTGGCCAGCCTCGACGCTCGAGAGCGCCGCGAGGTAGCCCGGGACGAGCGGCAGCACGCACGGCAGGACGACCGAGACGAAGCCCGCGGCGAACGAGATGCCGAGCCTTCCGCCCATCACTCGAAGCGTGCCAGCACGTCGTCGAGGCGGCGCTCGGTCTCCTCGTCGAGCTCGGATCCCGCGGGCTCGTCCGGCTTCTCGGGCTCCCTTCGCCGGCTCCAGCGCCAGACGCCGAAGGCCAGGACGAGCGCGCCCGCGAGCACGCCGGCGATCGGCAGCCACCACGCGAGGAGGTCGAAGCCCTTGTGGGACGGAGCCGCGAGGATCTGCTGCCCGTAGTTGGCGACGAGCGCCGACTCGATCTGCTTCGCCGTCCAGCACGCGGCGATCTTCTTCGCGATGAACCCTTTGATCTGCTGCGCCGCCTGCGAGTCGGACATGTCGAGCGTCGTGTGGCAGGTCGGGCACATCACCTGGCCCTGGAGGTAGTTCAGCGAGGTACGCGGATGCGTACAGGCCGCCGCGGGCGCCGCGAAGACGAGCGCAGCCGTCACCACCGCGGCGAACCGCAGCATCACGCCGCCGCCTTCGCGATCGCGCTCCGGAACTCGCCGGCGAAGCCTGGATCCGTGAGCGGGCCGCGGAGGTGCGCGACGACCCGCCCCCGCCGGTTGAGAACGTACGTCTCCGGCACCTGGGTGATCCCGTAGCGGCTGGTGACGTTGCCCGAGCCGTCCGCGAGCATCGGGAACGTCAGCGCGTGCGCGTTCACGAAGCGCCGCGCGTCGGAGTCGAGGTCGTGGTAGTCGACGCCGAGGAAGACGACGCCCCGGCTGCGGTAGCTCGTCCAGTCACGCTGGAGCACGGCTGCCTCGCTCTTGCACGGTTCGCACCACGACGCCCAGAAGTTCAGCACGACTGGCTTCCCCCGGTAGGAGGCCAGCGAGACCTTGCCTGGCCCCTCGAGCCGGCGCAGCGTGAACGCGGGCGCCAGCGAGCCCACGCTCGGGGCGTGCTGCTGGTGGACGACCGACCAGACGAGGAGCGCGAGCAGACCCACGACGCACGCGAGCGCGATCAGCTGAGCGGTGACCTTGAGCCGCTGCGTCACGCCTTCAGCGCCGCCTTCAGCTCACGTGTGAACTCCTCGCTGTAGCCCTTGTCGCTCACGGGCCCGACCACCGGGTTGCCGACGATGCGGCCCTGCGGGTTCAGGACGTAGGTCACCGGCAGCCCAGGAACCGCATACCGGTTGACGGCGATGTCCGCGTTCGGGTCGAAGACGACGGGGTACGTGATCCCGTGAGCCTGCACGAAGCGGCGCCCGTCGTTGGCGGCATCCGGTCCCGTGTCGACTCCGAGGACGACGAGATGATCGCCCCGGTGCCGCCTCCACAGCTGCTCGAGCACGGGAGCCTCCCGCTTGCACGGGTGACACCACGAGGCGAAGAAGTTGAGCACGACGGTCTTCCCACGGAGCGACGCGAGCGAGAGATCCCCGCTGCCCGTCAGGCGCTGGAGCGAGAACGCGGGCGCACGTGCGCCGACCTTCGGCGGCGGGGTCTGGTGGGTCAGCTTCCACACGAGCAGCGACGCGAGGATTCCCACTCCCATCATCGCGAGCGCCTGTGCCCCGAGCTTGAGAGGGCCGACCACGACCGTCGCTAGGACGGGATGATGAACACCGGCGTCCCGATCTGCACGCGGTTGAACAGCCACTCGGCGGACGGGATCTGCATCCGGATGCAGCCGTGCGACTCCGAGTGGCCGATCGACCACGGCTCGGAGGTGCCGTGGATGCCGACGCCCGGCGCGCTCAACCCCATCCAGCGCGTGCCGAGCGGGTTGCCGGGGCCGGGCGGGACCGGCTTGGCGCCTGCCGCCCAGGAATCCTGGGTCGGTGGGAACCACCACGGATTCCTCTGCTTGACGACGACCTGGAAGTGGCCCAGAGGCGTCGGCCATGCCGGCTGTCCGGTGGCAACCGGGAAGACGCGCACGAGGTGGACCCCGTTGTAGAAGTAAAGGCGGTTGATGCCGCGGTGGATCACGATCACCGGCTCGGACTTGACCGAGGCAGCCTCGAGCTTCCGCAGCGGCGCGACGATCACCGTGCGCGTGCCGCCCACGATCTGATGCTCGATCTTCATCCGCGTCGGGAACGGCCGCAGGGCGCGGCCCGGATGGGAATGGGTGAAGAACGGACGGCTGTGGCGGAGGATCACGGCCCCGGCGACCGGTGCGCGATAGGTCTTCCTGGCCAGGGTTTTCACCCACTTGACCACACGCTTCGCGTCGAGTGTCGGAGTGAGCGCTACGGTCGTGTCCGCGGGAGCCGTGAGCGCCGTCTGGACCGCCGAGTCGAGACCGCCGAGCGCAATGTGGAAGTGATGCGGCGACACCGAGTAGCCGTGGTGCCCGATGCGGAGCGCCACACGCGCGAAGTACGCGGTCTGGACGGCGGTGGTCGCCTGCTCGGCAGTCATCCCGGACACGTCGACGCTGCCGATCAAGACCCCGTCCGCGATCACCGGCGGAGGCGGCGGTGGGGCATCGGCTCGGGCGTGGCTCGCCCCCACGCCGAGGGCGCAGACGACGAGGCAGAGGATGAAGCCGGCGCGCTTGGCCACGGACCGCTCGGATTCTAGCTTTCGGCCCGTATGCCTCCGTGGATCAGGGGCTCAGTTCTTCCGAATGACGACCACCGCGAGGTCGTCGGAGAGGTCGCCTCCTGCGAAGTCGCGCGCGTCTTCCGCGACCGCGGCCGCGAGTGCGCGCGCCGGCAGCTCGTGCCGTTGCGCGAGCAGTGCGTCGAGACGGTCGTCGCCGTACAGCTCGCCGTCCCGGCGTGCCTCGATTACCCCGTCGGTGTAGAGGACGAGCGAGGCACCGACCGGGAGCTCGGCGTGGGACTCCGCGTACTCCTGGCCGCCGTCGATCCCGAGCACGAGGCCGTGCGCCTCGAGCGGCTGCGTCGACCCGTCCGGGAGGACGATCCGCGGCGCGGGATGGCCCCCGCTCGCGGCGGCGACCCGGCCGCTGCGGCCGTCGACGACGACGTAGCTCATGCTGATGAACTTGCCGGGGCCGATCTCGCTGCAGATCACATCGTTCGCGGCGGCGAGGAAGTCGGACGGCTCCGGATGCTCGCGCGCGAGGGAGCGGAAGACGAACTTCGCCATCGCCATGTCCGCGGTGGCGTCGACGCCGTGGCCGGTCACGTCGCCGAGCACGACGGCGAGTCGCCCGTCCTCCAGCGTGAGGAAGTCGTAGACGTCGCCGCCGACTTCCACGCGTGCAGAAGGCTCGTACACCTCGCCGACCTCGAGCCCCTCGATCACGGGGCGAGAACGGGGCAGCAGCGAGCGCTGCATCGTGTCGGCGAACTGCTTCTGCTGCTGGTAGAGCCGGGCGTTGTCGATCGCGAGCGCCGCCTGCGTCGCGAGCGCAGTCGCCGCCTCGATCGTTTCCTGCGAGAGCGGGTTGCCGGGGCGGAAGGAGAAGACGCCGAGCGAGGCGACGACCTCGGTCGGGAGGGCAACGGGGACGACCGCCGCCGTCCAGCCCTTCTCGAGAAACGGAACGAGGGCCGGTAGGAACTGCTCACCTCGATTGCGCCCGGGGCCGAGCCGGAAGGAGCGCCGGTCGCGGAACAGCCGCTGCACGTTGTGCTGGCCGAACGGCACCGGCTGGCTCAGGATCGTGCGCACCGGCGCCGCGAACGCCGCGTCGCGGATGTAGATGGAGCGCGGCAGGAGCTGCTCGCGCCGCTCGTCCGGCATCCGCACGACGGCCGCGTCGAGATCGAGCACCTCGACGACTGTGCGCGCGAGCGCATCGAGCGTCTCGTCGAGCCGGAGGCTCTGCGCGAAGGAGCGCGAGACCTCGTAGAGCGCGCGAATCTGGCGTGCCGCGGCCCGCTCGGCGGCGAGCGCCGCCTCGCGCTCCTCCCCGAGGCGGGTCGCCTGCTCGTGGAGCTGGGCGTTCCTGACGGCGACCGCGAGCTGCCCGGCGAGCGCGGCCAGCAGCGCCGTCTCGTGCTCGCCCGCCGCCGGCCGGCCTTCCGGATACGCGGCAAGCAGCCCCACCACTTCCCCGAGCGCGACAAGAGGAACGGCGAGCGCCGAGCCGATGCCGGTCTCGCGCGCGGCCGCCGCGACGGCCGCGAGCCGCAGGTCTCCCACGACGTCCGTGACCTCGAGCACCGTCCGCTCACGCGAAGGCCCGAGCGCGACGTCGAGCAGGCGATCGGCGACGCGTGCGTGAGGGCCGGCGAGACCCCGACTCGCCGCCTCTTCGAGCTCGCCCTCACTCGCGCCCCGGAGGTAGACGGCGACGCGGTCCACGTTGAGCAGCTCGGCGACGCGCTCGACGGCGGTCTCGAGTGTGTGCGAGACGGAGAGCTCCGCTGTCGCCTGCACGATTACCTCGAGCAGTGCCCGGGTGCGCTCGAGCTCGAGCGCAAGCAGCCGCGCCCGCTCGCCGGTGCGTAGGGCGTGCGCAGCGCGGACGCCGAACGTCGCGAGTCGCGTGAGCTGCTCCGCCTCGGGCTCCTCGCCCGCGGGATGGAACAGCTGGAGGACGCCGAGCGGCGGCCGTCCCAGCGGAAGGGTGGTCGAGACGGCGCAATCCTGCGGCAGCCCCGCGGCATGAGCACTGACCGGACCGGGCTCGGCGAGCGCGCGCTCCGCGACCTCGCGCGCAGCTCCGAGATCGGCGCCTGCGTCGATGCCCCACGAGGCGGCCGGAACCAGCCCGTCCTCGCGGCTCTCCCAGAGGACGGCGGCCGACGCGCCGGCGACGCCGGCGGCGAGGCGAACGACCTCGGCGGCGGCGTCATCCTCCTGCAACGCGACCGCGAGCGCCTCGCCGGCGAGCTCGAGCGCCGGCCGCGCGAGCGAGGAGACGTCGCCGTCCGCCGCGAAGGCGCGGAGGACGAGAGCCGCCTGGGCGGCACAGAGCTCGGCGGCGAGCCGCTGCTCGGCGGCGAACGGCTCGCCGGAACGCAGCAGCTCGAGCGAGACGGCGGTGCCGTCCGCCCGGCCCGGCACGAGCAGAAGGCGCGTGGCGCCGGTCTGCTCGGCGACGCGGCGCACGGCGGCAGGCGCTCGAGCCAGGTCGTCGAGCGGCGCTTCCGGGAGCTCCGCCGCCGGCAGCACGGTCCCGTAGAGCTCGGCCGCGAGCGCCCGTGGCGCTGCGACGGCGACCGCCTCGAGCCGCTCGCCGTCGTCGTCGAGGGCCCGGACGAGCGCGATCTCGGCGCCCGAGACCGCCTGCGCGGCCTCCGCGAGCGCGCGGAGCGCTTCGGACGCGCTCGCCGAGCCCGCCGCAGCCGTGACCGCGCGAACGAGCGCTGCGAGCGACGGGGCTCCGAGACGGACGTCCTGCGGATCGAGGTCGAGAAGACCGGTCACTGCCGGGAAGTATTCCGGCCGGAGCGCGCCGGCGACCAGCCCGCGTCAGTCCGCGAAGCGGGGAGGCCGGATCTCCCAGACCGTGCCGCCACACATCGGGCACGGTGGCAGCACCCGCTGGACGACTGCTCCGTAGCCGCAGTCACCGCAGCGGAACTCGCCGGAGACCTTCGTTCCCGATCACCGCGAACTCCACGAGTCCTGCAAACACCGGCGGCAAAGCCGCCGGTGCGCGGGGGAAGACCCCGCCTTCGGCGGTTGGCCCGGTGTCGTCCAGCGTCAGTTCGACCGGCGCAGGCGACCCCTTCGCGGACCCCTCGAGCTGAACCTCTACGTCCTGCACCGCCCCTTCGTCCTCGGAGAAGGCGCGACCCCGTGCGCGCCGGTGCGCTTTTGTGCCCATACTGCGCCTGTGCAAACGCCGGAGCCAGCCCGTCCCTTCCGGGCGCGACCCGAGCGCGCGCCACGTCCGGAGCGCGCAGCCCCGGTCGCCGGCAGCTGGGGAGTGCGGCTCGCGTGGGTCTCGGGACTCGTGCTCACGCTCTCCGCGTTCACCGACTGGTACACCGGCACGCTCCCGAACGGCCAGACGCTGGCTGTGACCGGCTGGCACACCGGAGCCCTCGGCAAGCTGGTCTTCTTCATCGGGCTCGCCACGCTGATCCTCGAGGCATCCCGGGCAGCCGGGATCGTGCTGCCGGCGGCCGTGCCGGACCGGCTCATCCTGATCGCGCTCGGAGCGCTCGCCGTGATCTTCGTCCTCATCCGGCTGATCTCCGTCCCGGACACGTACTTCGTCGCGACCGCCCGCGGCATCGGGCTCTACGTCAGCCTGCTCGGCGCACTCGGCCTGCTGGGCGCGGGCCTGTTACGTACTGCGGAAGACCTTCCCTAACGGTTTCGAGCAAGACGGCACCAAAGGCCGGAGGGTAAGACAGCCGCGAAGCGGCGACTTAGCCGCAGGCCGGACAGCTCTCCCGGCGGCGGAGTTCCGTTTCCCCAGCGAGCGAGAGCGTCGGTTTCGCGAGCTAGACGGGGACGATCGCTTTAGCCTGGTCGACGAGCTCGTCGAGGTCGAACGGCTTCCCGACGAAGCCACTGGCGCCGCTCGACGCCGCCTGGCGCCTCGCCGCCTCGTCCACCTGGCCGCTGAACATCAGGACCGGAATCGCGCCTGCGCCGTGGCGTTCCTGGATCCGGCGCAGCATCTCCCAGCCGTCCACGTGGGGCATCATCACGTCGAGGAGGATCAGCTCGGGCTTGTGGCTCTCGATCGAGGCGAGACCTTCGTCGGCGCTCGCCGCCTCCTGCACGTCGTAGCCCTCCCGCTCGAGCTCGATCCGGACGAGCTCGCGCATCCGCTCGTCGTCGTCGACAAGGAGGACGGTCGGGCCTGCCTGCTGGCGGCCCGGGCCCGAGCGGGCGAGGAACGACTCGAGATCGCCGCGCCGGAAGCGCCGGTGGCCGCCCGGCGTGTAGAAGGCCGGGACGCGGCCCTGATCCGACCACTTCCGGATCGTGCTCTGGGCGACGCCGAGGAAGCGCGCGGCCTGGCCGAGGGTCAGCCACTCGGGCTCGCTGCGCACGATGTCCTCCCTGTAGGCCATGAGTGGAATTTGACCAAAACTCACACTTATTACACCTGGATGTGCGTCTAGGCGCACATCCTCATGGTTCGTAATCGATAGCGCCGCGCTGATATGCGTCGAATGCAGCAGCAATGAGCACGGTGAGATCGCGCGGCCAGGTCGGCGTCGCGGCGCGTTCCTCGAGCACTTCGCGCGCCCAGCGGTCCGACTCGCCGTAGGCGGCGACGAGCTCGGCGAGGGTGTACGTCTGCCCGATCCGCTTGCGCAGCTCGTCGAGCACGAGCTCGAGCAGCTCGATCAGCTGCCGGTACCTGCGCCGGTCCTCGCGGGCCGCCTCGAGCCGGCGGGCTCCCTCCTCCCACTCCTGGCGCGCGACCTCGACCCGACTCACAGTGTCCGTCTCATTGGGAGCAGCACCGGTCGGGCCAGCGCGGCTCGACCTCCGCGAGGATGCGCTCGCCGAGCTCGTAGCCGGGACGCGCGAGAGCGAAGGCGACGTGCGCGTGGAGGCACTTGAGGCTTCCACCCCGGCGCGAGCCGCCGATGCCGTAGTCCAACGAGGCACCAGCGTCGTTGCCGGTCGCGTCGCGGGCGAGCTCCCGCCGCAGCCTCCGCTGCTCGCAGTCGCCGGCGGCGAGGCTCGCGGCGAGCGCGGGGTCCATGCGCGTCGCCCCGCTCCAGCGCTCGACGCCTCCGGCTGCCTCGAGCCGCGACACGGCCGCAACGAGATGCCGGCACGTGAGGTAGTACGTCGTCGGGAACGGCTCGCCGTCCGCCCCGTACGGGCTCTGCTCGGTGACGGCCGGAGCCCCGAACGGGCACCGCACCGCGACACCGCGGAGCGTCCGCGGCTCGCGTCCCAGCTGGCGCGCTACGAGGGCTCGATCAGCGTCGGTGATCATGGCGGGCTGCATGATGCCTGCGCCGCCACTGGGGAATGTCCTTGACGATGAACAGGTGCTCACCCGGGAGCACGTAGCCGAGCGTCCGCGCCTCCGCCGCGAGAGCGGCATCCGACGACGCGTGCCGCAGACGCTTCTCGAGCGCGGCTCGATCCCTCTGCAGCTTCTGCACCGCTGTGAGCTGGGCTGCTTGCTGCGAGCGGGCGTCGAAGTAGTCGTGCAAAGGCCGGTAGTAGAGGAGCCCGACGAGCACGAGCGCGCCCAGCGCGAACCAGCGCCTTGCGACCGGTCCACCAAGGTGCCGGCGGCGGTTCTTCCTCGCAGCCATCCAGCCCGAGTTCTCCGGCGGACCGCTGCGGTCCTCTCCGCTACTGGACGACGTCGACCTTGATGACGTTCGTGGTGCCGGGAATGTTGACGGCCGTTCCCGCCGTGATCACGACGCTGTCGCCGTTCTCGACGATGCCGGCTTCGCGCGCAGCCTCGACCGCAAGGCGCCACAGCTCCTCGACGTCGCTCGTCTCGGAGATCCGCAACGGCGTCACGCCCCACTCGAGTGCGAGCTGGCGCATCGCCCAGTCGACGTGCGTCAGTGCGACGATGGGTCGCCGCGGCCGGAGCCGCGCGACCGCGTTGGCCGTCCGGCCGGTGAAGGTGGGGACGAGAATGGCCTTCGCCTGCAACGCCTCGGCGATGTCGCACGCCGCGTTCGACATCGCCTGGCCGATCGTCGGACTCTCGTGCGCCTCGGGCAGCTCGTGCCGGTAGTCGAGGCTCGGCTCGACCGCCAGCGCGATCCGGTCCATGTACGCGACCGCCTCGACCGGGAACTCGCCGACGGCCGTCTCGCCGGACAGCATCACGGCGGAGGTGCCGTCGAGGATGGCGTTCGCGACGTCGCTCGCCTCGGCGCGCGTCGGCTCGGGCGAGTGCACCATCGTCTCGAGCATCTGGGTCGCCGTGATCACGGGCTTCCCGCGCTCGAGCGCCTTGTGGATGATCCGCTTCTGGACGAGCGGCACGAGCGCCGGCCCGATCTCGACGCCGAGATCGCCGCGCGCGACCATCACCACGTCGGTCTCGGCGAGCACGTCGTCGAGGACGTCGACCGCCTCGGCCTTCTCGATCTTCGCGATCACGTGCGCATGCGAGCCCGCCTGCGTGAGCAGCGCGCGCAGGTCGCGGACGTCCGCCGGCGAGCGGATGAAGGAGAGCGCGACGAAGTCCACGCCGGTCTCGACGGCCCAGTCGAGGTCGGCGACGTCCTTGCGCGTGAGCGAGGGAATCGGCACCGGCACGCCCGGCAGGTTCACGCCCTTGTGCGAGCTCACGAGCCCGCCGACCACCACCGCGCAGGTCGCGCGGCCGCCCTCGACTTCGTCGACGCGCAGCCGCACGAGCCCGTCGTCGATCAGCACCTCGTGCCCAGGCTTGAGCACGTCCCCGATCACCGCGGGCGCGATCGGCAGCTCGCCGTCGGACGCAGCCTCCTCTGCGCAGACCCTGACCTGGTCGCCGGTGTGGAGGACGACCGGCTCCGGTAGCTCGCCGATGCGCAGCTTCGGCCCCTGCAGGTCGGCGATGAGCGCGACCGGGCGGCCGGCCTCGGCGGCGATCTCCCGCACGAGCCAGGCCCGCTGGGAGTGATCCTCGTGCGCGCCGTGCGAGAGGTTGAAGCGGACGGCGTCGACGCCCGCCTCGATCAGCGCGCGCAGGCGCTCCCGCGAGTCGGAAGCAGGCCCGAGCGTCGCGACGATCTTCGTCCGGCGGCCGATCGCCATACCGCTCAGGGTACTAACGGCGCAGGCGCGGGAAGGCGCTCCAGCCCGGGTACACCGCCTTCTCGCCCAGCTCCTCCTCGATCCGCAGCAGCTGGTTGTACTTCGCGACGCGGTCGCTCCGGGCAGGCGCGCCGGTCTTGATCTGGCCGGTGCCGAGCGCCACCGCGAGGTCGGCGATCGTCGCGTCCTCGGTCTCGCCCGACCGATGCGACATCACCGCCGTGTAGCCGTTCTCGTGCGCAAGCCGCACGGCCTCGATCGTCTCCGTCAGCGTCCCGATCTGATTGACCTTGATCAGGATCGAGTTGGCGACTCCGCGCTCGATGCCGAGGCGCAGCCGCTCCGGACTCGTGACGAAGAGGTCGTCGCCGACCAGCTGCAGACGGTCGCCGAGCTGCTCGGTCGTGGCAAGCCAGCCGTCCCAGTCGTCCTCGGCGTTGCCGTCCTCGAGCGAAGCGAGCGGGAAACGCGCGGCGAGGTCGCCGTAGAAGCCGGCCATCTCCTCCGGGGCGAGCTCGCGCCCCTCGAAGCGATAGCGGCCGTCGGAGAAGAACTCGCTCGAGGCGGGGTCGAGAGCGATCGCCACCCGGTCGCGATGGCCCGCCCGCTCGGCGGCGTCGAGGATCGCCTCGATGGCGATCTCGCTCGACTCGAGGTCGGGCGCGAAGCCGCCCTCGTCGCCGACACCGGTCGAGAGCCCGCGCTCGACGAGCAGCTTCTTCAGCTCGTGGTACGTCTCCGCCGCGATCCGCAAGCCGTCCGAGAAGCTGTCCGCTCCCGCCGGGACGAGCATGAACTCCTGCAGATCGATCGAGTTGTCGGCGTGGACGCCGCCGTTGATCACGTTCAGCATCGGTACCGGCAGCGTCGTCGCGCCCTCGCCGCCCAGGTGGCGGAAGAGCGAGACGCCGACGTCGGCCGCCGCAGCCTTCGCGCTCGCGAGCGAGACGCCGAGGACGGCGTTCGCGCCGAGGCGGCCCTTGTTCGGCGTCCCGTCGAGCTCGATCAGGCGCCGGTCGACCGCTTCCTGGTCCGAGGCGTCGAGCCCGACCACCGCGGCCGCGATCTCGCCGTTGACGTTCGCAACGGCCGTGGAGACGCCCTTCCCGTTCCACGCACTTCCCCCGTCCCGGAGCTCGACCGCCTCATGGACGCCGGTGGAGGCGCCGGACGGGACGATCGCTCTCCCCAGTCCACCGGCGACCACCTCGACCTCGACCGTCGGGTTGCCGCGGGAGTCGAGGACCTGACGGGCGTGGACCTCGGTGATCGCGCTCATTCCTTCTCCTTGGCCTGGTCGAAGTACGCGTCCTGGCGCTCGAGCGGCAGCTCGCTCCAGTTCTCGCCTGTCTCTGCTGCCAGCGCTTCGGCCACCTCGACCCGGCGACGGAAACGCTGCGCGGCCCGCCGCACCTCGAGCTCCGGATCGACCTCGAGCCTGCGCGCGACGTTCACGGCTGCGAACAGGACGTCGCCGAGCTCGTCGCCCGACGGCTCCTCCTGCAGCTCGCGCAGCTCGTCGGCGAGGTCGGCGAGCGCACCGGCGAGATCCGGGTACTCGAAGCCGACGGCCTTCGCGCGCTGCTGGACCTTGCGCGCGTAGAGGAGCCCCGGTAGCGCTTCCGCGACGTCGTGGAAGATGCCCTCGCGCCCCTCCTGCTCGCGCTTGATGCGCTCCCAGTTCGAGCGCACCCGCTCGGCGGTCCGCGCCTCGACGTCGCCGAAGACGTGCGGATGCCGGCGCACGAGCTTCGCGTGGACGCCGCGGGCCACCTGCGCGAGGTCGCCGGCTCCTCGCTCCTCGAGCAGGAGCGCGAGGAAGTAGACCTGGAACAGGAGGTCGCCGAGCTCGTCGAGCAGCTTCTCGTCGTCGCCGGCGAGTGCCGCGTCCGCGACCTCGTAGGACTCCTCGACGGTGTGCGGGACGATCGTCGCCGCGGTCTGCTCGCGGTCCCAGGGGCAGTCGCGGCGCAGCCGCTCCGTCAGGTGCTGGAGATCGAGGAGGGCCTCGTTAAGGGCTTCGCTGGAAGCGCCGGCGGCAGAGCCGCCAGCGCCCGGCGCTGAGTTCCCGCCTTCGGCGGCCGGCACCTCAGCCGGTCGTCGTCGGTGCGGGCGTCGTCGGCGTCGTGGTCGTCGCCGGCGCGTAGCCCGTCTGGTACGTGACCTTGCCCTTGAAGTCCTTCGCCATCTTCGCGAGCCACGCCTGCCAGGCCGTCTGCTTCTGCTGCGACGCGAGGTTCGCCTCGATCTGCGACTTGACCTCCGCGAAGGTCTGCGTGTGTGAGGGCTTGACGGCGCCCAGCGCCTGGATGATGTGGTAGCCGTAGACGCTCTTCACCGGCTGCGAGAGCTCGTTCGTCTTGAGCGAGAACGCGGCCTTGTCGAACGGCGGGACCGTCTGCTGGCAGGCGCCGCTCGTGCCGCCGTGGGCGACGCAGAGCTTGCCGCCCTGAGCGGCAGAGCCCGTGTCCTTCGAGTACTTCTTCGCGAGCGCCGCGAAGCTCGCGCCGTTCTTGAGCTTCGTCTCGATCGTGTCGGCGAGGCTCTTGCTGTTGACGAGGATGTGCCGGACTTCGCGCGTCTTCGGCGTCACGTACGTCGCCTTGTTCGCGTTGTAGTCCTTCTGCGCGGCGGCGTCCGACACCTTGACGTCCGACGTCACCTTGGCCTGCAACTTCTGGCCGAGCAGGTTCGGCCGCAGCTCGTACTGCTCGAGCTCGGACCGAGTGATGTCGTCCTTCTTCAGCGCGTCCTCGAACTTCTTCTCGCTGCCCTGGTAGTACGTCTTCTTGATCTGCTCGACCTGCTTGTCGATGTCCTTCTGCGTCACCGTCACGCCGAGCTTCTTGGCCTCCTGCGTCAGCTCCTCCTGCTGCACGAGGAAGGTGACGGCCGAGTCGCGGAGCGAGGAGTAGGTCGGGGTGCCGACCTTCGGGCAGGCCTGTCCCTGAGCCTTGTAGCGCGCGCAGGCGACGCTCATCAGTGAGGTGAAGTCCGCCTTCGTGATCGGGGTCGAATCGACCTGGGCGATCGCGTCGGCGGGCACCGGGCCGGAGCTGCCGCCTCCACACGCGGCGAGCAGGGCGACGAGCAGCAGTGCAGACAAGAGCAGGAAGGGCAGGCGAGTCTTCATTTCCATCCAGTGAGGTCGATGTCGCGGGAAGCGCCGTCGCGGCGAAAGGCGGCCTCAGGCCGCTCGGCGCGCGTCCAAGATAGCATCGACAAGGTCGACGGCCTGGGCGATTTCCTCCTGCCCCCGCATACTTACCTCCTGCTTAGACGAGACGTAAACGGCCGTTTTCGCGCGGTCGCGGAGCTCGCGCAACTCGCCCGAGCCGAGCACCAGCCGACCGACCGTCGCCTTCCCGCTCTGGAACACGAGGTAGTCGGCGCCGAGGAGCGCGACCTTGATCTTCGCCTCCTGGATCCGGAAGAGGTTCTCGACCGGCTCAGGCAGCGGCCCGTAGCGGTCCTCGAGGGCCGCTTGTAGCTCGCGCAGCTCGTCTTCCGTCTCCGCGAGCGCGAGCCGGCGGTGGACGTCGATGCGGAGCGCCTCGGAATCGACATACGTCGCGGGGACATAGGCGTCGACGCGCGCATCGACCCGCACCGGCCGCGCCGCGATCCGCTTCTGGCCCTGCAGCTCGGCGACCGCCTCGTTCAGGAGCTCGACGTAGAGCTCGAAGCCGACCGCGGCGACGTGGCCGGACTGCTCCGCGCCGAGCAGCTCCCCCGCACCGCGGATCTCGAGGTCGCGCATCGCGATCGCGAATCCGGCGCCGAGCTCGGTGTGGTCGGCGAGCGTCGCGAGCCGCGCCCGCGCCTCGGGAGTCAGCTCCCGTGCGTCGGGATAGAAGAGGTACGCAAACGAGGTCGCGTCGGAGCGGCCGACCCGGCCGCGGATCTGGTAGAGCTGGGCGAGGCCGAGCATGTCGGCGCGCTCGACGATCAGCGTGTTCGCTTGCGGGATGTCGATCCCCGACTCGATGATCGTGGTGGAGACGAGCACGTCGGCGTCCCCGCGCAGGAAGGAGTGCATCCGCTCCTCCAGCTCCTTCTCGCGCATCTGGCCGTGCGCGACGAGGAAGCGGAGCCCCGGACACAGCTGCTGCAGCTGCGCCGCGCGCTCCTCGATCGTCTCGACGCGGTTGTGGAGGAAGAACGCCTGCCCCTCCCGGCCCCCCTCGCGCTCGAGCGCGAGCTTCACGAGCTCCTCGTCGTACTCGCCCACGGTCGTCCGGATCGGCCGGCGGCCTTCCGGCGGGGTCTCGATGATCGAGATGTCGCGCATACCCGCGAGCGAGAGGTGCAGGGTGCGCGGGATCGGCGTCGCGCTCAGCGTGAGCACGTCCACCTCGAGCCTCAGCGACTTGAGCAGCTCCTTCTGCGCGACGCCGAACCGCTGCTCCTCGTCGAGGATCACGAGCCCGAGCTCCTTCGGGATCACGTCGCGGCTGAGGATCCGGTGCGTGCCTACGAGGACGTCGACCTTGCCTGCGGTGAAGTCGGCGAGGATCCGCTTCGTTTCCTTCGGCGGCACGAACCGCGAGACCATCTCGACGCGCACCGGGAAGTCGCGGAAGCGCTCGCGGAACGTGTTGAAGTGTTGCTCGGTGAGGATCGTCGTGGGCGCGAGGAGCAGAACCTGGCGGCCGTTGACGGCGACGGCGAACGCGGCGCGCACGGCAACCTCGGTCTTGCCGAAGCCGACGTCGCCGCAGACGAGCCTGTCCATCGGCCGCGGCGCCTCGAGGTCCTCCTTCACCGCCTCTATCGCGCCCTCCTGGTCCGGCGTCTCGCGATAAGGGAAGCTCGCCTCGAGCTGCGGCAGCCACTCGCTCGAGAGGTCGAACGCGACGCCCTCGCGGGTCTGGCGCTGCGCGTAGAGCTGGATCAGGTCGCCGGCGAGCTCGCGGACGGACTCGCGCGCCCGCGACTTGAGCGTCTGCCAGGCCTTGCCGCCGAGCTTCGAGAGCGCGGGCGCCGAGGCGTCGGCGCCGACGTATCGCGAGACCTTGCCGAGCTGCTCGTGCGGGACGTAGAGGCGGTCCTCGCCGCGGAAGGCGAGCAGGAGGTAGTCGCGCGTGATGCCGGCGACCGTGTTCGTCTCGAACCCGAGCAGGCGGCCGACGCCGTGATCCTCGTGCACGACGTAGTCGCCGGTGCGGAGGTCGGCGAACGACTGCAATGCGCGTCCGCCGAGGCGGCGCTCGCGCGGCACACGGCGGCGGAAGACCTGGTGATCGGGCAGGAGGACGAGGCCGAGCTCGCGCCAGACGAAGCCGCGGCGGGCAGGCGCGACCGCGAAGAGGAGCTCCGGCTCCTCCGGCAGCTCGTCTCCAGGCTCCAGCACGCGCGCCTCGACCCGGCGCAGGAGGTTCTGGGTGCGAAGCGCCTCGCCGCGATGCGGGAAGGCGACGACGACGCGCTGGCCCGAGCGCAGGAGCGCCGCGAGCTCGCTCTCGGCCTCGGCGAGGCCTCGGGCGGCGATCGCGGGCCGCTGCGCCTCGAAGGCGAAAGGCTGGGACTGTGGGAACGGGTCGAGCTCCGTCGAGCCCGCCAGCGAGGGCGGCTCGCGGATGCCGTCCTCCTCCCAGACCTGGCGCACGTCGTCCGGCTGGAAGACGAGGTCCGGCGGCCGCTCGAGCGGGGGCACGAGGTCGTGCGGAACCGCGGGCCGCGACCGGCTCCTCACCCTCCTCCGCAAGTAACAGACTGTTACTAAGTTCGACAGTGTCCGTTCGGCGCTCGGCCGCCGGGTACAGCGTCGCCTCGGCGACCGGATGGAGCGCGCGCTGAGTGAAGGGCGAGAACGCGCGCACCGACTCGATCTCGTCGCCGAAGAACTCGACCCGGAACGGCTCGCGGCCGGTCGTCGGGAAGACGTCGACGATGCCGCCGCGCACCGCGAGCTGGCCGCGATCGTCGACCCGCTCGACCCGCTCGTAGCCGGCGAGCGCGAGCGACTCCGCCAAGCCCTCGACCCCTGGCTCGAGTCCCGCCCGCAGCTCGATCGGCTCGGGACGCGCATCCGCCGGCGGCAGCCCCTCCGCGAGCGCCCTAGCCGAGGCGCAGACGAGTCCGCCGCGCGCCAGCACGTGGAGCGCCCGCGCCCGCTCGCCGACGAGGTGCGGCGGGGGCGCAAGGCCCGACTCCCATGTGACGCCTCGGCTCGGCAGCAGGCCGACCGCCTCGTCGCCGAGGAACCAGGCTGCGCTCTCGGCGGCGTCGCGAGCGTCCGCGTCCTCCGGCAGGAGCACGACCAAACCGCGCTCCACGCGCTGGTGGAGCGTCGCAAGCAGGAGCGGCAGGGCTGACTCCGACACGCGTGCGCGCGTCGGCAGCGCGTCCGCGAGCTCGCCGAGGCGCTCGTGCTCGACGAGCTCCCGAACGAATGCGTGCAGTACCGGACGGTCCATGACGAAGGGCGGAACCGGCGGGTTCCGCGACTTCGATGGTAACGAGCCGCCTCGAGGCGTACATTCCAGGACGTGCGCGGGGTCGGTCGCTTCGGGCCGCTGAGAGAACGGCAGTTCCGGCTGCTCTGGTTCGCACGGACTGGATCGTCGGTCGGCGACTCGCTCATCCCCGTCGCGCTCATCTGGGCCGTGAGCCACGACCTCGGCGGCGGAGCGACGGAGGTCGGCCTCGTTCTCGCCTGCTACACGTTCGGCGGAGCTGCCGTCACGCTCGCCGGCGGCGTCTGGGCGGACCGCCTGCCGCGCCGGACCGTGATGATCTCCGCCGACCTCGTCCGGCTCGGCACGCAGAGCACCACGGCTGTCCTTCTCTTCGCGGGAACCGCGCATGTCTGGGAGCTCGCCGTGTTGCAGGGCATCGCCGGAACGGCCGCCGGCTTCTTCAACCCGGCCTCCAAGGCGCTCATCCCCCAGACCGTCAGCGCCGGCCTCCTGCAGCAGGCGAACGCGCTGATCTCGATGTCGCGCAGCACGACGAACGTCTTCGGCCCGGCCCTCGCGGGAGCGATCGTCGCCGTCGCCGGCGCCGGCTGGGTGTTCGCGATCGACGCGGGGAGCTTCCTCTTCAGCGCGATCTTCGTCGCGGCGATGCGCGTCGGCCCGTACGCCAGGCCGGCGGCACAACGCTTCGTGCGCGACCTCGCGGAGGGCTGGCGGGAGGTGCGGCGCCACCGCTGGCTCACCGCCGGCTTCCTCGGTTACGCCGTGGGCAACTTCGGAGTCGGCGTGTACATCGTGGTCGGCTCGCTCGTCGCCTTCGACCACCTCGGCGGCGCCCCGGCCTGGGGATTGATCGTCGGCTCCGCCGCATTCGGCGGGGTGCTCGGCGGCTTCGTCGCGTACCGGATCCGGCCGAGCCATCCGGTGTCGATGGCCTTTGCGATCTGGACGCTTTGCGCGCTGCCGCCGTTCGCGCTGGTGCGGCCGTTCCCGCTCCCCGCCGTGATGGCCTGCGCGCTGGTCTTCGGCGGCTCGATTCTCGTGGGCAACACGCTCTTCGAGACCGCGATGCAGCAGGAGGTGGCGCCCGGCCGGCTCGCGCGGGTCGCGTCGATCGATCTGTTGCTCTCGCTCTGCCTCATGCCGGCGGGCCAGCTCCTTGCCGGGCCGATCTCGAACGCGGTCGGAGTCGACGCGACGCTCATCCTCGCCGGGACGCTGATGTGCGTGCCGAACTTCCTCGTGCTCATGCTCGTGCCGGAGGTGCGCAGCTTGCGGCGCCGGGACGCGGACCCCGAGCCAGAGCGGGAACCGGCGCTGTCAGCCCTCTAGCGCAGGCTCCTGCCGCCGCTCCTCACGGATGAACAGGGCGCGCCGCGTCCAGTGGGGCAGCCACCAGTTCGCGTCGCCGAGCAGGCGCATCAGCGCGGGCACGAGCAGCGCCCGGATCACAGTCGCGTCGAAGATGATCCCGGCCGCGAGCCCAACCGCGAACACCTTGATCTCGTAGCCCGGGCTCGACGAGAGGACGAGGAACGCGAACATGAGGATCAGCGCCGCGCTCGTGACGAGCTTGCCGGTACGAGCGAGGCCGAGCTCGATCGCGCGGTTCGTCGAGTGCGTCTCGTCGTACGCCTCTCGCATCCGCGCTGAGCATGAAGACCTCGTAGTCCATCGAGAGGCCGATACAGGAAGGCGAAGATCATCAGCGGGATCCAGGCGGTGATCGGCACCCGTCGCCGTGATGTTCCAGAGGGACGAGCCGTGGCCCTTCTGGAAGATGAAGACGATGATCCCGTACGTCGGCGCCGAGCGAGATGAGGTTGAGGATCGCGGCCTTGACCGCCAGCACGATCGATCGGAACGCCCGCGTCAAAAGGACGAGCGTCAGCACGAGGACGAACGCGAGGACGTAGGCGAAGTTCCCGTAGACGGCGTGCACGAAGTCGCGGTCGACGGCCGGCACTCCGCCGAGCGTGCCGCTCGTTCCGTTCAGCGCGCTGTTGGCGCGGTCGATCACTCCCTGGATCCCGGGCGCCGCGCCGTCGACGGCGGGAAAGGCTTCGACGAGCGTGTCCTGCCCGCGGTGCCAGCCGGGACCGGGCGGCACCGTCGCGCCGACGATTCCGGCCACGTGCGCGCTCCTTCGCCGCGACGGCCTGCGCGTTGCCGCCGTCCTCGACGAGTGTCACGAACGGCTTCATCACGCCGGGCGAGAAGCCGGCGTCGGCGAGCAGCGTCGCGCCCCGCGATGGCCGTGCCGCTGCCGGGGAAGTTCTTCAGCTGCGACTCGTTCGGGTTGAGCTGGACTCCGTACGCGACGAGCACCGCGACGATCGCGAGCCCGACGGCCGCCACCGCCCACGGCCTGCGCAGGACGAAGCGCGCCCAGCGGCCCCAGGCGCCGTCCTCCGGATGGCCGCGGTCGACGAGCCGCTTCGGCAAGAGCCGGACGCTGTTGATCCGCTCGCCTAGCACGGCGAGCATCGCCGGCATCAGCGTGATCGCGGCGAGCACGGAGACCGCCGGGATCAGCATCCCGCCGATGCCGATCGAGCGGATGAACGGCAGCGGCAGGATGACCATCGACAGCAGACCGACGGCGACGGTCGAGCCCGAGACGATGACCGAGCGACCGGCGTGCGTCATCGTCTCCACGAGCGCCGTCTCGACGTCCTCTCCCTCCCGCAGCTCGTCGCGGAAGCGGAAGATCATCAGCAGCGCATAGTCGATCGCGACGCCGAGTCCGACGAGCGCGATCAGGAACTGGACGATGATCGAGACGTTTGTGATGTAGGTGAGCGCCCAGACGAGCGTGAACGTGTTCAGGATCGCGCCCACCGCGACGGCGACCGGCATCAGGACGGCGGGCAGCGTGCCGAAGACGAAGAGAAGGATGACGATCGCGCCGAGGCCGCCGATCACGGCTTCGACGAGCACATTGCCGCTGCCACCGCTCCCGTGCGAGCTCGCCTCCTCGAGCGGGTCGTGGCCCGGTCACCTCGACCTGGATCCCGGACGGCAGCCCGCGCGCGGCGGCTGCGCGAACGGCCTGCGGCGCCGCTCGTCGTCGAGAACGTCGACGGGCCGGGCGGGTAGACCTCCTCGAAGGTCGTGTGCCGGTCCTTCGAGACGTACATGAGGTCGTGTGTCGAGAAGTACGAGCTCGTCCGGGCGCGCGGCATGGCCGCGGCCGCACGCTGCATCGCGGCGGCGATCGCGCGCGCTCTTCGTCGCGTCACCGGTCGTGTGGAAGACGACGACGTCCGGAGGCCGGATCGCCGGTACCGAACGTCTTCAGCGTGCGCTGGTTCGCCTCGTAGGCGGACTTGCCCGGGATCGAGAAGCTCTGGTACCAGCGCTTCGAGACCTGGCTCGCGGAGAAGGCGCCGAAGAGCGTGAGGGCGACCCAGGCGAAGATGACCTTCCACCGGTGACGGGAGACGACGTGTGCGAGACGAGCGAGCATGGTCCTCCTTCCGAGGTTAGACACGACTGGAGACTCCTCGTCGCACCCGAACTCATCGGGAGGCTTGCGGCGTCAGTTAGCGCCGGTTGACCTGGATCTGCGCGTGCTCGACGCCCTCGGCGTCGAGCGTCTCGACCGCGTCTGCGGCGCGCGCGACGAGCGCTTCCGCGTCCTCGTGCGGCTCGAAGTTCGCGAGCACCCAGTCCGCGAGCGGCCGCGGGTCGCCGCGCTCGGGCCGGCCGACACCAACGCGAAGCCGCAGGAACTCCTGCGTCTTCAGGTGCTGCGCGATCGAGCGCAGGCCGTTGTGACCCGCAAGGCCGCCGCCTAGCCTGAGCTGAAGGCGCCCGAGCTCGAGGTCGCTCTCGTCGTGGACGACGAGGACGGCGTCGGGATCGACCTTGAAGAAGGACGCAGCCGCGCCGACCGAGCGGCCCGACTCGTTCATGTACGTCTCGGGCTTCAGGAGTGCGAGCTTGTGGCCCTCGAGCCGGATCTCCGCGATCCGCCCCGAGAACTTCGAGCGCCAGGAGCCGCCGTGACGGCGCGCGAGCTCGTCGACGACCATCGCGCCGACGTTGTGACGGTTGCGCTCGTACTCACGGCCCGGGTTCCCCAGCCCGACGACGAGCAGGTCGAGCGACGAGCCCACGCTCTTCGGCCGGGCGCCGGCGGCTTTGCCGCTGGCGCTTCCAGCCTGCTGGCGGCGCGGCCAGAGGCGCACCGAAGGAACCTAGCCCTCGGTCGTGCCCTGGTCGCCGGAGGCGTCTGCGTCCGATTCCGCCGCCTCGCCGGCAGCGCCCTCCGCAGCCTCGCCCTCGGCCCCCTCCTCGCCCTCGGCCAGCTCGGCCTCCGCCTCCAGCGCGGCGAGCTCCTCCTCGGTGGGCTCGGGCTCGACGACCTTCGTCGGCGCGGTGACCGTGGCGACGACCATCTCGGGATCGTCGAGGAGCGTGACGCCTTCGGGAGCGGTGAGGTCGGAGATGCGGAGCGTGGCGCCGATGTCCATGCCCGAGACGTCGAGATCGAGATGCTCCGGCACCTCGAGCGGCAGCGCCTCGACCGTCACCTCGCGGAGCGGCTGGGAGAGCACGCCGCCCTCGCGCACGCCCGGCGCGTCGTCGCCGCCGTGAAGCTCGACGGAGACCGAGGCCTGGATCGCCCTGTCGAGCCGCACCTCCTGCAGGTCGACGTGCGTGATAACGCCCCGCACGGGATGGACCTGGTACTCCTTGAGAATCGACGCGTGCGTCTGTCCTTTGCCGTCGATCTCGACGTCGAGGATCGAGTGCAGGCCGGCCGCACCGGTGAGCGCGCGCCGGAGCTCGCGCTCGGCGATGCGTGATCGCGACCGGCTCGCCGTTGCCGTAGAGGACGCCCGGCACGAGCCCCTCCTTGCGCATACGGCGCGACTCGGCCGAGCCGAGCCTCTCGCGCTGCGCGACCACCAGTTTCGTCCGTTCTCCGGCCATTCCGGCGGGGGAGTGTAGCCGAGAGCCGCTTCGATACCGTCCTCTACATGGACTTCGAGAGCCTCCTCGCGGGCTGGGAGGGCGAGCACGCGGTCGTCCGCCGCGACGCCGAGAGCGGAGCGTGGATGTTCGTGTGCGTCCACTCCACCGCGCTCGGCCCGGCCGGCGGCGGCACGCGCCTACGCGTCTACCCCGCTCCGGCCGACGGCCTCGCCGACGCGATGCGCCTCTCGGGAGCGATGACGTGGAAGATGGCCGGCGCGGGGATGCCGCGCGGCGGCGGCAAGGCCGTGCTCGCGGTGCCGGAGCTTCCCACGGGCGAGCCGCGCAAGCGCCTCCTCCGGCGCTACGGCGAGCTCGTCGCCTCGCTCGGTGGCAGCTACCGCACCGCCGGCGACATGAACATCTCGCCGGAGGATCTCGACGTCGTCGCCGAGACGTGCCCGTGGGTCTACGGGACGACCGGCCGCGGCGGGAACAGTGGCCGCGGCACCGCGCGCGGCGGGCTTCACGCGATCCGGGCCACGGTCGAGCACGCCTTCGGCTCACCGGACCTCGCCGGCCGCTCGGTGCTGGTGCAGGGCGCAGGCGCCGTCGGCGCGGTCCTCGCGCGCGAGCTGGCCGACGCCGGCGCGCGCGTCCTCGTCAGCGACGTCGACGAGTCGCGGGCGGCGGCGACCGGCTGCGAGACGGTGCCGCCGGAGCGCGCGCTCGAGACCGAGGTGGACGTCTACTCGCCGTGCGCGGTCGGTGGCACGCTCAACGCGGAGTCGATCCCCCGCCTCGTCTGCCGCGCGGTCGCCGGCTGCGCCAACAACCAGCTCGCCGAGCCCGAGGACGCCGAGCGGCTGCAAGAGCGAGGCATCGTCTATGCGCCGGACTATGTCGTCAACGCCGGCGGCATCATCCAGCTCATCGGTCTCGAGGACGAGGGCTGGGACGAGGCTCAGCTCGAGGAGCGGCTCGCGGGGATCGGCGACACGCTGCGGACGCTCTTCGCCGAGGCCGGCGCGGAGGGCGTCACCCCCGAGGAGGCCGCCGAGCGGCTCGTGCGCCGGCGGCTTGCGGACGCGGCCGCCTGAGGGGACTTCGCCGCCCGCGCTAGGAGTCGCTGGGTCCGGCCGGTCGAGCCCTCGTGCGCTGGTAGATGGACGCGTTCAGCTCCGCAGCGACCACGACGAGCCGGCCGACGAGGACGAGCGAAAACAGCAACGCAGCGGCGACACCGAGGACACCGTACGTATTCGCTCGGTTCTCGACCAGGCGCGTCGTGATGTACACGTTGAAGACGTTGACGAGCAGCAGTCCTGCGCCGACGAGCAGCGAGCCTGGGATCAGCGCCAGCCAGCCGGCCTCTCGACCCGGAAGCCGGTGGGAGACGAGGAGCCATGTGCCGCCGCCGACGACGATATAGACGGCCAGTGCGGCGAGGCCGCCGACCTGGTCGTGGCGGCGGATCCAACCGACGACCCCGGCGGTGCCGAGATCGACGAGGAGTGCGACGCCGAGCAGGCCGACGCCCGAGGCGGTGACGCCGACGCCGCGTCCAGAGCGGTGCCAAGCGAGCGCGTGCACGATCGCCACGGCGCGGTAGAGCTTCGCTAGCCCATAGAGGACTGCGGGAATCATCACGAGGAAGACGATCCAGCGAGCACGACTCGACGCGGTCTCCGCCACCTGCGAAGCGATTAGACCGTGCATGCCCGTCTCGCGGGCCACCTGGCCCGGGCTCTGGTCGGCAGCACCCGCATAGAGCCCGATGCCTGACACGAGCAGAAGCGTTAAGGGGAGCATGAGGACGAAGAGCCGGTAGGCGAGGGCACCGGCGAGCAGCCCTCCGCCGATCGAAGAGTCGTTCTCGAAGAGGCTGAACCCGACGTCGAGGGAGACGTGGCTCGAGCGCGCGCCCTCGGCGCGTGCGCGCAGGCCATGACCTCGCTCGATCCACACGGCGAGCCTTCCGGGCCGCCACTCGTCGAGTCCGGGTGACGGCTCTTCAGCCCGTTCGTCGTCGCTGCCGTCGGCCATCGCGATCAGCCCGAAAGCCCGATCTCGGCCGGAAGCCGGTCGCCGACCTCTTCGGCTCCCAACTCGTCTCGGACGCGGCAATCGAAGTAGAGGTATGCGGTCGTGAGCGCGACAAAAGGCATCGCCAGCGCGTAGATCACTCCGGCGACCACGTTCACAAGCCAGAAAGGCGCGCTCGTCACGAGGATGAGCAGCGCGCCGACGAGCGGGCCGAGCAAGAGGACGAGCCCGCCGCCAAAGACCACGAGGGACGCGACCTTCAGCCAGTGCCTCCTGACGAGGAGGCGGCTGCGGCGGAGCGCGGCGAGCGCGCGGACGTCCTCCAGCTCCACCACAGGGACGACGAGCGCCCAGCGGCCGGCGAGCCAGACGGCGATCGGCAGGAGGTACAGCGAGCTCGCCAGCAGCGATACGACCACCACGGCGATGAGCAGCGCCCCGAAGAGCCGGGGCGCACGCAAGAGGGACAGCCGGTAGGCGCGGAGCGGTCCCACGCGACTTCCGGCGTCGATCTCGAGCAGCGCTCTGGCGGTCGCCGCCAGGACCAAGCCGAGCCCCAGCAGCGTGAGCGTCGTCCCGAGTGCGAGCGCGAGGAACGCCACCACGCCGCCGCTGCCGTGCCCCACCTCGACGGCGAACACGCTCGTCGTGTGCAGCAGCAGCGCCTGGAGGAGCGAGACGAGCAGCCCGATCGGCACGAAGACGACGCCGAGACCGACGAAGAGCGGCCACCGCGCGACGTACATCTGTCCGGCCGCCGCGAGCGTCTGCCCCCACGCGCGGCGGCGGGCGAGGCGGAGCGGCGCAGCCGGGCGCCAGGTCGTCCGGGAGAGCAGGAAGATGGTGAGGAGGACGAGCCCGCCGAGCACGAGGCTGAAAGCGACCGGGTTCGCCACGAGCTGCACGAGCGACCGCGAGCCGCGCGCGACCGCATCGCAGAAGAACCCGGTCGCCCCCGACCCGAAGACGGTGCCGCCGGCCACGGTGTAGCTGCGGCTCCGCCAGTCCTCCGCCCAGGTGATCGGGCGCGTCCACTGGTCCTTGAGGTTCGGACCCTCCGGCCCGTTGAAGAACGCCGGGCGGAGCTCGCCCCAGCGTCCCTCGAACGCGATCCACGGATACTGGGAGCGCGCGGCGGCCCCCGCACTGGGGATGGTTACCACCGTCGGCCGTACGTCGACGGTCGGCCCCCGCGTGTCGTCGCAACCGACGCCCTCCGACGCGGAGCTGCCGAGATACAGCCCCTCCCCGTAGAAGTTTGCGTGCGAGCCGTCGGCCGGGTGAACGACCGGGTGCGTACCGACGCGCCCGAGCTTCGGGTCGTTCCACGCGGCCCGCTCCGCACCCTCGTGCTGGCTGTAGCCGACCTCTACCGGCGACTGATGGAGCGCCTCCTCCGCCGTCGACGCATCGAAGACGAGCTGGATCATCTCCCAGTCGCCCTCGTGCAGGTTGTTCCAGTCGTTGAAGACGTAGAAGAACCAGTACTGGAGCGCGAGCTTGCCCGAGTGTGCAGGGTCGCTTGCTACGTGCGCGTAGGTCGTGGGCGTCCGCTCGGCGCCGAGGTGCTGCTGCCAGTGCAGGTAGTCGCAGCCGGGCTGGAGCGCGTTGCCCGGGAAGTCGAGGTGGTAGCCCCAGAGCCCGCGGCCGAGATCCCTGGCGATCGGCGCGATCTGGATCAAGTCGTTCCCCCAGGGCCCACGTAGCGCAACCGTCGGCTCGCCGAAGAGGACATCGACGTCGATCGGGACGTAATGCAGCCCCGGCCCGCAGCCTTCGCGGCCGACGACAAGGCGCACGTCGGGTGCGTACCGCTCCGCGAGCTCGCGCTGCTGCGGGAGGGTGCCCTGAGCGTCGCCGGCGGCTGCGCTCGGGACGACAGTCGCATAGCCGGCTCCCGCGAACGTGGCCGCCGCGGCCGCCACAGCCACTCGGATGACGAACGTCCTCACCTCAGCCGAAAGATCTCAGCACGGGACCGGACGGACACGTGCAGATCTTGCGCAGCTTCGAGCGCGACAGGGAAGTGCTCTCACGCCGGATCTCTAGAAGAGCTGGTTCTCGCCGCCGAAGATCGCCGAGACGGAGTCGTCGGCGAAGACGTTCATGATCGTCTCCGCGAGCAGGCCGGCCACCGGGAGGACGGTGAGGTTCGGCGGCGCCTCGAGCCGGTTCACCGGCACCGTGTCGGTGATCACCATCCCCTCGATCGGCGCGTCGTGGAACTTCGCGAGCGCGCCGCCGCAGAAGACGCCATGCGTCGCGTACACGTACACCTCGCTTCGCGCCCTGCGCGAGCAGCGCGTGGACGTTCGCGATCAGCGTGCCGCCGGTCATGATCACGTCGTCGCCGACGATCGCGATCTTGTCGCGGACCTTGCCGGTGACCTCCGTGATCTCCGCCTGGTCGCGGGCCGGGCGCGTCTTGTGCATGATCGCGAAGTCGCCTTCGATCATGTTCGCGAAGCGGACGGCGACCTTCGCGCGTCCCTCGTCGGGAGCGACGGAAACGACGCCGGGCCCGGTCAGGCCGAGGTCGCGGAAGTGGCGCGCGAACAGCGGCTGCGCCGTCATGTGGTCGACCGGGATCGTGAAGAAGCCCTGGATCTGGCCGGCATGGAGGTCCATCGTGAGGACGCGGTCGGCGCCGGCGAGCTGGATCATGTCGGCAACGAGACGGGCCGAGATCGGCTCGCGCGGCTTCGCCTTCCGGTCCTGGCGCGCGTAGGGGAACAGCGGCACGACCGCCGTGATCCGCTTCGCCGACGCGAGCGTCGCGGCCTGGATCATGAAGACGAGCTCCATGAGGTTGCGGTCGACCTCCCCGACGCCCGTCTGGACGATGAACACGTCGGCGCCGCGGATCGACTCGAGGTAGCGGCAGTACGTCTCGCCGTTCGAGAACGTCTCGAGCTCCACGTCGCCGAGCTCGACGCCGAGCTTCTCGGCGATGTTCTGCGCAAGATCGGGATGCGAGCGGCCGGCGAACACCATCAGCCGCTTCAGCGGGCCGCGCTCGATGAAGTGCTCCGGGGCCGGATCCGTCACCACGCGAGCCTCCTCGAGCCCGGGCAGGGCCAGCTCAGTCGCCGTCGGGCTTTCCATGCTTCTCGTAGACCCACCCTTCCTTCGTCGTCTGTCGCGGGGCGAAACCGGCCAGCGAGCCGGGAGGGACATCTTCCGTGATGACGGTCCCCGCTGCAATCCAAACGTCGTCGCCAATCTCGACAGGAGCATCGAAGACAGTGTCCACGCCGGTCCTGACGTTGCGGCCGATCCTCGTCCTGCCTTTCGGCTCGCCCGGCTCGTGCGGGAAGTTGGCGGTGATGTTGCCGGCCGCGACGTTCGAGCCGTCCCCCACCTCGGCGTCGCCGACGTACGAGAGGTGCGGGATCTTGGCGCCGGCTCCGACGGCCGCGTTCTTGACCTCGACGAAGGTGCCGATCTTCGCGCCCTCGCCGACCACGCTCACCGCCCGGACGTAGGCGAACGGCCCGATCTCGGCGCCGCCCTCGATCCGGACGCCGCCGCGGATCACCGTGTACGGATGGACGACGACGTCGGGCTCGATCTCGACGCCGGCCTCGATCCAGGTCGATGCCGGGTCGACGATCGTGACGCCGGCCAGCATGTGCGCCTCGTTGATCCGGTCGCGGAGGGAGCCTGCGGCGAGCGCGAGCTCGGCGCGCGTGTTCACGCCCTCGGCCTCGAGCGGATCGCCTGCGAGCTGCACGGCGCAGGGCTCGCCGTCGGCCACGAGCAGGCCGAGCGTGTCGGTCACGTACAGCTCGCCCTGAGCGTTGTGCGCGTCGAGGCGCTCGAGAGCCGGCCACAGCTTTTCGGCGCGGAAGACGTAGATGCCGGAGTTGACCTCGCGCAGCGCGAGCTCCTCGGGCGAGGCGTCGCCCGCCTCCACGATCCTGGCGAGCTTGCCCTCGCTGTCGCGGACGATCCGCCCGTAGGCGCCGGCGTCGGCCGGCTCGAAGGAGAGGACGGTCGCGGCGGCGCCGGAGCCGCGGTGCGTCTCGACGAGCGCCTTGATCGTCTCGGGCCTCAGCGCCGGGACGTCGCCGTTGAGGACGAGGACGTCGCCGCCGAAGCCCTCGAGCGCAGCGCGCGCTCGGCGGACCGCGTCACCGGTCCCGAGCGGCTCCTCCTGGACGGCGACCTCGACGCCCTCGAGGAGGTCGCTGGTCTGCGGCGACGCCACGACGACGAGCCGCTCGACGCCGGCTCCGCGCGCCGCGTCGACGACCCAGTCGACCATCCTCCGGCCGAGGATCGGGTGCAGGTGCTTCGGCGTCGCGCTCTTCATGCGCGTACCGATCCCGGCGGCCATCACGACTGCTGCGAGCTCGTCTGCCATGTCAGGAAGAAGTGGCTGGGGCGCCAGGATTCGAACCTGGGATCACGGGACCAAAACCCGTTGCCTTACCACTTGGCTACGCCCCAGGGGCACGGAAGTCTAGCGGCGGTCGAAATAGAGGATCGCGAGCCCGATGACGGCGAAGGCGATGAGACCGAGGATCACCAGCCATTTGAAAAAGACGGCGAACAGGACGAGAACGGCGGCAAGCAGCTGCGAAACGATGAAGATCCACAGGACCGACCGCACGGTGCTCGAGCTGCTGTTCCGGCCGAGGAACCAGACGAGCGTGGCGAGAGCCGCGAGCGCGACGACGGTCCACTTCGTCAGGTCGTGGGAGACCGCGACGATGACGCCCTCGCCCGCGGCGATCCACAGCGCCAGCCGATGGCGCCGGGCCCTCAGCCAGCCGCCGCGGCCCGGTTCAACGGTCTGCGTCGACGGCTCGGTCAACACGCGTCAACCGTACCACGCAGGTGCCACAAGCCAAGTGCGGCCGAGGCGGCCGAGTGTGCGTCTCGCGGCGTCGGCGTCGCGACGGTGATGGAACAGCCCGTACAGCGCCGGCCCGGCACCGGAGACGTCCGCACGGAAGGCGCCCGCCGCGCGAAGCTCCTCCGCGAGCGGCGAGCTCACGAGGTCGTTCGGTGGCAGAGCGGCGAGGTCGCGCGGGCGCTCGACGGCGGCGAGCCCGTCGACGAGGGCTTCGCGCCGCTCGGCGAAACCTTCCACGCCGTGGCGCGTGTCGAAGGCGGCGTACACGTCGGCGGTGGAGGACTTCCCCGTGTCGCGCGGGAGGAGGACGACGACCCAGAAGTCCTGTGGCAGGTCGAGCGGCTCCAGCTCACTTCCGTCGCCCGAGCCGAGCTGCGGGCCGTCGGTGAGGAAGAACGGGACGTCGGCGCCGATTTGCGCGGCGACGCCGTGCAAATCCTCGGCCGGCAGCGGCTCGGGAAGCGTCTCGTTCGCGAGCCGGAGTGCGGTCGCCGCATCGGAGCTGCCACCGCCGAGCCCGGCTGCGACCGGGATCTTCTTCTCGATCTTGACCCGCCAGCGAGCCTCGATCCCCCCGGCTCGAGCGAGCTCGCGGAGCGCCGCGCCAACAAGCGTGTCGCCGGCGAAGCCGTCGACCACGAGCTCCGGCGCCTCTGCAAGCTCGATGCGGTCGACGAGGTCGATCCGCTGGAGCACGGTCAGGACCTCGTGCTTGCCGTCGTCGCGCAACGGGCCGACGACGAGCGCGAGGTTGATCTTGGCCGGTGCCGGAGCTCGGCTCACCGCAGGGCCCTCACGAGCGCGACGAGCTCCGCCGGGGCGAGCGCCTCGGCACGGGTCGCCGGGGGATGACCGATCGCGGCGAGCGCTTCGGCAGCCTCCTCGCGCGTCGCGAGCCCGGCGAGTGCGAGCGAGTTCGGCAGCGTCTTGCGCCGGTGCGCGAACGCGGCCGTGACGACCTCCTTCACGCGGCCGTAATCCGCGGGAAGCTCCGTCCGCCGGAAGGCGACGAGCGCCGAGTCGACGTTCGGCTGCGGCCGGAAGACGGTGCGGGAGACCGGGTGGAACCCGGTTCGCTCCGTGGCCAGCTGGACGAGGACCGAGACGGCGCCGTACGGCTTTGTTCCTGGCTCTGCAAAAAACCGCTCAGCGACCTCCCGCTGCATCATCACGCACCACAGCCGGACGTTCGGCAGCCCGTCGAGGCTCTCGACGACCAGAGGCGTCGCGACGTTGTACGGGAGGTTGGCGACCAGCTTCGTCGCGTCCTGGGGGAGCTCGACCTGAAGCGCGTCCCCGAAGACGAGATCGACGTTGTCCGCGAGCCCGGTGAGCGCCGGCTCGAGCGTGCGGTCGATCTCGACCGCATGGACGTGGCGGACGCGCTCCGCGAGGTAGCGCGTGAGCACGCCCTCCCCGGGGCCGATCTCGAGCACGACGTCGTCCGGCCCCAGCTCCGCCAGCCGGTCGATCACCCCGAGGATGTTCGGGTCACGCAGGAAATGCTGCCCGTATTCCTTCTTCACAGACCGAAGCACTCCGCTGCATTCCGTTCGATCTGACGCTCGAGCTCGGCTGGCTCCTGCCCGCGAGCCTGCGCGAGCGCGGCGAGGGTGTGGACGACGTTCGCCGGCTCGTTCCGCTTTCCACGGACGGGCTGCGGCGCAAGGTACGGCGAGTCGGTCTCGGCAAGGATGCGCTCCGCAGGGACCTGCGTCGCCGCGAGGCGGAGGTCGACGGCCTTTGGGAAGGTGGCGTTGCCGGCGAACGAGACGTACCAGCCCCGCTCGAGCGCGGTCGGGAGCATGTGCGCCGAGGAGAAGCAGTGGAGGACGACCGTTCCCGCGTGGCCTGCGAGGGCGGCGAGCGTGTCGTCGTCCGCCGCGCGCGTGTGGATCACGACCGGCTTACCGAGCTCGGCGGCGAGCTCGAGCTCGGCGGCGAAGAGCCGCCGCTGGTCGTCGGGTGGCGCGTAGTCGCGGAACCAGTCGAGCCCGGTCTCGCCGACGGCGACCGCCTTCGGATGCGCGAGCAGCTCGCGCAACGCCGCGAGGTCGTCCTCGGTCGCCGCGCCCGCGTCGTGAGGGTGGATGCCGAGGATCGCGAAGACCCCGTCGTGCCGCTCGGCGAGCGAAAGAGCCCGGCGGCAGTCGTCGGTGTTCGTGCCGACGGTGAGGATCCGCGTGACACCGGCCTCGGCGGCACGCCGGATCGCCTCGTCGGTGTCCTCGAGCGAGGTGAGGTGCGCGTGCGTGTCGATCACGGGAGCTCGGCCGCGAGGACTTCCTCGGCGTCGAGCTTGCGGAAGAGCGGCCGCGGCTCGCGCAGCGTCTGACCCGGCGGCAGCTCGCTCGGCGCCCAGGAGCCGACCCAGCTCGCGTAGTCGCCGGTGAGGATCTCGTGCGTGGAGCCGTCGTCCTCCTCGACGGTGCGGAGCTCGAGCGGGCCGGCGATCCAGCCCTCGTAGCCGAGGAGCTCGTGCAGCACCTGCGAGCTGAACGGGAGGAACGGCGTGAAGAGCGTCTTCAGTGAGTCGACCGCGCGAAGCGCGACGTAGAGCACGGTGGCGGCCCGGTCGCGGTCCGTCTTCACGAGCGACCACGGCGCCTGGTCGGCGAGGTACTGGTTCGCGAGCGCGCTCGTCGCCATGCCCTCCGCCAAGGCAGCTCGGAAGCGGGCGTTCTCGATGTGCTCGCCGACCGTGTCGAATGCGCGCTCGACCGCGTCGAGGAGCGCGCGGTCGCCCTCCGTCAGCGGGCCCGGCTCAGGGACGGCGCCGAAGTTTCGGTGCGCGTTCACGAGCGTCCGGTTGACGAGGTTGCCCCAGTTGGCGAGCAGCTCGTCGTTCGTGCGGCGGACGAACTCCTCCCACGTGAAGTCGCTGTCCTGCGTCTCGGGCCCGGCGGCGGTGAGGTAGTAGCGCAGCGCGTCAGGCTCGTAGCGGTCGACGACGTCCTTGACCCAGATTGCATGACCGCGACTCGTGCTCGCCTTGCTGCCGCTCATGGTCAGGTACTCGCTCGAGACGACGTTGTACGGGAGCTGCAGGTCGTCGCCATAGCCCATCAGCATCGAGGGCCAGATGACCGTGTGGAAGACGATGTTGTCCTTGCCCATGAAGTAGAAGCTGCGCGCGTCCGGGCTCTGCCACCACTCGCGCCACGCCTCGGGCCGACCGACGTTGTGCGCCCACTCGATGGTGGCGGAGAGGTAGCCGATCACCGCGTCGAACCAGACATAGATGCGCTTCGTGTCCTCGGGATAGCCCTCGACCGGAACCGGAACGCCCCAGTCGATGTCGCGGGTCATCGCACGCGGCTTCACCTCCCGCGCGAGGTTGAGCGCGAAGTTGCGGACGTTGGGCCGCCAGTGCGTCTGCGCTTCGATCCACTCGACGAGCCGCTCGCGGAACCTGGGCAGGTCGAGAAACAGGTGCGTCGTCTCGCGGAACTCGGGCGTCGAGCCGTCCACGACCGAGCGCGGGTCGATCAGGTCGACCGGATCGAGCTGGTTGCCGCAGTTGTCGCACTGGTCGCCTCGCGCCTCGCCGTAGCCGCAGATCGGGCAGGTCCCCTCGATGTAGCGGTCGGGGAGCGTCCGGCCGGTTGCAGGGGAGATCGCCCCGAGCGCCGACTGCTCGATGAGGAACCCCTTCTCGTACAGCGTGCGGAACATGTCCTGGACGACGGCGTAGTGGTTGCGGGTCGTCGTCCGCGTGAAGCAGTCATACGTCATGCCGAGACGGACGTAGTCGTCGAGGATCAGCGCGTTGTTGCGGTCGGCGAGCTCACGAGGGGTCACGCCTTCGCGGTCGGCGGAAACCATCACCGGCGTGCCGTGCTCGTCCGTCCCGCTGACCATGAGGACGTCGTTGCCCTTGAGCCGGTGATACCGCGCGAAGGCGTCCGACGGCACACCGGGGCCGGCGATGTGGCCGAGGTGCCGCGGGCCGCTCGCGTAGGGCCACGCGACCGCGACGAGGATCTTCTGCGGCGTTTCCGCCACCGGCGACAGCTCCTTCCGAGGCTCGGGGAAGGCCCGAAATCATACGACCGGCTCTCAGCGGCTTACGCCGCGCGTGATACGCGCGGGTGCGCCACCGCCGGCTGCGGCAGCTGGAGAACCTCCGCACCCGTGGTGGAGCTTGCGCTCGGGCGTCGCCGTCTCCGGCTCGCGGCGAGCACCAAGGCAAGCGCGAACACAGCCGCCGCTCCGTTGCACACGAGCTCGGGCAGCGGGCTCGACGGCTTGCGGCGGGGCTGCGTGAGGGACACGGGTGGCCGGAGCTCGTGGCCGGCGTCGAGACCGATCGGCCTGGGCGCCACCGGCGCGACGACCGGCCGCCGAGAGGAGCCCGCCTGCTCGCCAGCGCGATCTCGCACGGCAGGCCGGTGCGACGACCGGCTCGTCCGGGCTTTCGAGCGCGGCTCTTGCACGCGCTCCTGTGGGTGGGTCGAGACGTGGCTCCGTGCAGCAGGACGCGATCCGCGCGAGGTCGCCGCCCGCTGCTTCCTCGGCGCTGCAGGCGCCGGTTTGCTCGCGGGCGCGGCCGACGACGAGCTCGGCTGCGAAACGCTCGAGTCGCTCTCCGTCGCACTGCTCTCCGTGTCCGGCGGCAGGAGACCGAGCGGATCGACGTAGCCGTTCGGATCGGCCGTCACGCGAATCCCGAGGTGGACGTACGGGCCGTCCACCTCGGGCGTGCCGCTCGGCCCGACCGTGCCGATTGCGTCCTGCTCGGCCACCGCCGCGCCCTTGACGACGCCGATCGAGCCCAGGTGCGTGAGCGTGACGGAGTAGCCGTCCGCGGTCTCGATCGTGACCGACTTGCCGTTCGTGGGCACGGTCCCGGCGAAGCTGACCGTGCCGGCCGCCGGCGCGACCACTGTCTCGCCCGCGGAGCCGGCGCCGATGTCGACGCCACGGTGCTGGCCCGAGGCGTACGGGTGCGCCTCGTCGTAGGCGAACGGCTGCAGGACCGGCCCCTGCACCGGCCGACTCCAGGCGTACGCGGCCGGCGTCCAGGCCAGGAAGACGAAGAGAAGAAGCGCCAGCCGCCGTGTGGTTGTCAGAATGAGCAACAAGAGGCGCAGAGTAGCGCTGCCGTCCTCCGTTGTCAAATCTGCTTACAGCGACTGCTTGTAGAGCCGGTTACGTGGGATGCCCGCGAGGCCGGAGACGATCTCCGCCGCCTGCCGCCGCGGCATGCCAGCGGCCACGAGCTCGGCGACGGCGGCGAGCGCGCGCTCCTCCGCGCCGTCGTCACGAGCCACCCCCGGCCCCAGGACGAGCGTGATCTCGCCCTTCGGCGGCGCGCCGAACCGCTCCGCGAGCTCGGCAACCGTCCCGCGCACGACCTCCTCGAACCGCTTCGTGAGCTCGCGGCACACAGCCGCCTCTCGCTCCGGATCTGCCGCCGCGAGCGAGCGCAACGTCGCGGGCAGCCGCTGCGGCGACTCGAACGCGACGGCCGGCCAGGGCCAGCCGCGCAGCTCGTCCCAGAGCTCCGCGAGCTTCTTCTCCCCGCGCGGGAGGAAGCCGAGGAAGCGGTACTGCTCCGCCACCAGACCCGACGCAACGAGCGCCGTCTCGACCGCAGACGGCCCGGGCAGCACCGTCACGTCAACGCCCGCGTCGAGCGCCGCGCGCACGAGCCGCGCGCCCGGATCGGACACGCCCGGCAGGCCTGCGTCGGAGACGAGCGCAACCCTCTCCCCGGCCTCGAGCCGTGGCAGGAGCTCGGCCGTCCGCTTCGCCTCGTTGTGCTCGTGGTACGAGAGAAGCCTCGCCTTGATCCCGTGCCGCTCGAGCAAGACGCGCGTGTGGCGCGTGTCCTCGCAGAGCACGACGTCGGCGGCCGCGAGCTCGGCGAGGACACGCAGCGTCACGTCCTCGAGGTTCCCGATCGGCGTCGCGCAGACGGCGAGCGGCATCAGGCGGAGTCGAGCGCCTCGAAGGCGACGAAGGCGGCGCCGATCAGGCCGGCGGCGGTTCCGAGCTCGGCCTTCGCGAGCCGAACGTCGCTGCGCATCGGCTCGAGCGCCTCCTGCCGCGCGACCTCCTCAGCCGGCCCGCGCAGGTAGTCGAAGGCCGCGACGCCGAAGCCGCCGCCGAGGACGACGAGCCGGGGCGCGAAGACGTTGACGAACGAGCCGATACCGGAGCCGAGGTAGCCGGCGACCTCCTCGAGCAGCTCCTTCGCCTTCCCGTCGCCCTCGTTCGCGAGCCGCACGAGCCGGTGCGCGTCGGCCGACGGGCCGAAGGCCTCGCGCGCCGCCGCGGTCGCCGCGCTGCCGCTGACGTACGCCTCGAGATGGCCGTGGCCGGTGCACGCGCCCTGGCACGGCCGCCCGCCGTGGACGATGACGACGTGGCCGAGCTCCGCGCCGAGCCGTTCCGGCCGCGGAACGGCGCTGCCGCCGGAGATGACGCCGCCGCCGACGCCCGTCCCGAGCGTGAGCATCACGAGATCGTCCTCGCCTCGCCCGGCGCCTGCCCGCCACTCGCCGATCGCGGCCGCGTTCGCGTCGTTGTCGAGCCCGACCGGGAGGCCGAACCGCTCGTGCATCCGATCGCGCAGGGGCGCGTTCTCGAGCGGCAGGTTGACGCAGCGGACGACGACGCCGTGCTCCTGGTCGATCGGAGACGGCGCGCCGAAGCCCACGGCGGCGACCGAGTCGTCGAGGAGCTCCGCGACGGCGGCCTCGAGCTCGGCGAGGACGTGCTCCTGCGAGTCCTGCGGGGTCGGCCGCTCGTGCCGGCGGACGACGCTCCCGTCGCGCGCGACGACCCCGGCAAGGATCTTCGTGCCTCCGAGGTCCACTCCGATCGCATGCCCCGCCTGCACAGCGGGTCACGATAACCCGGAAGCCCGCGTCGGAAGCGGCCTTCACGGGCACGGGTGCGGCCCCGTGGGCCACCCGTGGGCCACATGAGCGGCGATCCGATCCGGCTGCGCAGCGGCGGTAACCGCGTGTTGCGAGACGGAGTCAACGCTCCTGACGCTCGCCGAGTCACAGTGGCGCTCGCCGCGTTGGCGAGCCTCTGTGCCCACTGAGCGCGATGCGGTCGGGCTACTACGTCGCCTGTTGCGACGAGCGCGGCCGAGTGTCGTGCCGCACGCTCTTTAGGTGGACCCCTCGACGCTGCGCTTGTTGGCCGCTTGAGGCGGCGGGGGCGGTGGCGGAGAGCATTGCGCCGATGTCTGCCCGCGTCGCCTCATCGGTCGACGGATCGTCGGCGAGCGCGAGCAGCGTTGCGCGGAGGGCTCGGCGGACGGCTGGCTCAAACGCGGGCGCCTTCGCGAACACGCGCGCAACTTCCTCCGACCACACCTGCTGCTCACGAGTGGATATCGGTGTCGCGGCAGAAAGCACGCTCGGAGTGTGGTCGCAGGACCGCGACCGGGCATCCGCAATCTTGCGTAGTTCAAATCCCCCGCCTGGGTGACCCGCGCCGCTCGCCGCCCGCGCCGATTACCAGTGGCAGCCCGTCAGCGCGAGGCGTTCGGCTCGCTGCTTCGGCTGGTCACCCTTCTGGGCGTTCGAGATACGGAAAACCCCCGATGCCCGGACTCTGAGGCGGGATGACCATCGATACACACTACGGGATGACGTTCCCGGCGCATTCACCAGACGGCGCCCCTCTGACATGCGGGGGCGCCGTTCTTTTCAGCCGAGGCCAGCGGTCGCGTCCCGTAGAGTCGCTGGGCTGCCTGCGCCGTGGTCAGCGAGCGCAATGAGGTCGGCGGTGGGCGACTAGCAGCCTCCCTACACGCCGACCTCTTGCCGGCGGCCATGGCTTCGCCACCGCTGGCAATTGGTGGCGAAAGAAACGGGGGGCCCGGCGGTGGACCGCCTACCTTCAGCGGGAGATCGGAGTTCCCGACCTGTGGGCCTCGGCCGTCGGCTCGCACGGCGTGTCTTCAGCGGAGGAGCCGGGTCCGACACACCGTTCACGGATGAAGAGCGCGCTCGAATCTCAATCGAGTTACGCGTACTGGTCGAGCACGTGTTCGCCGAGGCCGAGGACTTGTCGGACGAGCAGCGCACGACCGAAGAACGCGTCGCGTAGTTCGAAGCTCAGGGTCATTGCCGAACACTGGCCCAGGCGAGCGTTGCCGGACTTCAGCCCTGTCTGCTAATCGCTTCTGCGCGTCGCTACGTAGACCAACGTGTTCTCGTCGATGCCTTCGAGGACGTGGATCGTTGCGAAGCCGGCGTTCCGCAGGAGCGGTTCGAGGTCGTCGCGGTACCACTGGCGCAAGGTCAAGCTGTGCTCTTCGCGTCGCCCGTCCGGCGCTTCGGCGCGGATCGTCATGCCGACGCAGCGGTCGTTCGTGTCTACCGCGTCGACGCGACTGCACAGTGAGATCTCGCCGCCGGATGGCTCGCTCCAGGCCCCTACGTGCCAGCGGAAGGGCTCTTCCTCGTTGTCCAGGACGAGGGTGCCGCCGGGCAGGAGGGCGTCGTGCAGCTGTGTGAGTGCCTGAATGTCCTGTTCACGGGTGCTGCCGAGGCCTAGGACACCGCTGCAGACGATCGACGCGTAGCGCCGAGGCGGCTTCAGCGCATGCAACGGCGACACCCAGAGCGTCGCGTCCGGTGCCCGCTGCCGGCAGCGCTCGACCATGTCGGCGGACGCGTCGCACCCGTCAACGTCGAAGCCTGCTTCGCGCAAGGGGGCGAGCAGCCTTCCTGCGCCACAGCCGGCGTCGAGGATGGGGCTGCGGAGGTGCTGCCGGTAGAGGTCGAGCTCGGGCGCGTTGACGTTGACGAGCGCCTAGTAATCGGCGACGAGGCCGTGATGCCAGGTGCTTGGTGCGTGCATGTCTCCTTCGCTTGAGAAGAACGGGAACGTTCGGTGCAAAGCGACCGGACTTACACGAGTTGATCACAAGTCCGGCGCGCATGGGGAAAAGCGGCGGATACCAACGCTGCACACTGGCCCAACTCAGAGTCATCTCGCCTGCGCTGTTCCTGCGCCCTCGGTCGCCCTGCTGGTCGGAGCGCCTCGGCTGCCCCGGCCCGGCGGATCACTACGGGGAGAAGGGACGATGAGCGATTACGAATGGACCGTCGAGATCACACCGGCAGCGCGTGCCGCGATCTCGCGCGAAATTACGCGAGGGGGCTTGACGGCCCCCTCGCTGTGGGCCATTCGTGGGCCACTCTCCCGGCACCGCCCGTGCACGCCGGTGCATGCTCCCCGACCACGGGCCGCTCGGGAGACGGCCTTAGGCCACCCGTGTACACCGGTGGGGACCCCAGGCCCGTCTGCACAGTGGGTACCGTAATCCTCCGCATGTCGGCCTCCGGGGAGAAGCCGTACCGCGTCTATCGCGGCGGCCGGGCGAAAGGCAAGGTGCCGCTACAGCGGCGCGAGCGCGAGGCACGGCGGGCCGTTCGCAGCGACGGCGGTGGCGCCGGCAAGATCGTCGAGCGGCCGCCGCGCCACCGCCGCCGTCTCTGGCTCGGCTGGACCTGGCGCCGCTGGACGCTCGTCACGATTCTCGGCCTGCTCGTCCTCTCTGTGATCTGGGGAATCGCGGGCTATCTCTCCGTCTCGAGCGGCGTCAGCGACGCGAACAAGCGCCTGCCGAAGAGCGTGCGGCCGGCGCTCACGCCGGACACGGGGCTCCTCTTCGACAGCCCGACGACGATCCTCCTCCTCGGCAGCGACCACGCGACCGGGAAGGGCGGCGTCGGCCGGAGCACCGACCAGCACGCCGACTCGATCACGCTCCTCCACACCGACCCGGGCCACCACCGCCTCTACTACCTCTCGGTCCCGCGCGACCTGCGCGTGGACATTCCGGGCTACGGCTTCCAGAAGATCAATGCCGCGATGCAGTTCGGCGGGCCGAGGCTCGCCGTCCGGACGCTGGACGTGCTCCTGGGCAAGTCCCTGCCGGTCAACCACGTCGTGATCGTCGATTTCAATCAGTTCGAGAAGCTGATCGACGCGGTCGGCGGGATCACGGTCAACGTGCCCGAGAACATCCTCTCGAACCGGTTCGACTGTCCGTACAAGACCCAGCAGCGCTGCGCCCAGTGGAAGGGCTGGCGTTTCCACAAGGGCCCGACGCACATGACCGGGCACCAGGCGCTGATCTTCTCGCGCGTCCGCGAGAACCAGCTCAACCCGTCGTACACGGACTTCGACCGCCAGCACGACCAGCAGCTCGTCCAGCAGGCGACGCTGGCCAAGCTGTCGAGCCCGACGCGGTTCTTCTCCCTGCCCTTCAACGGCAGCTCGCTGCTCAAGCCGATCGCCACCGACCTCTCGACGTGGAAGCTCATGCAGCTCGCCTGGGTGAAGTTCCGGGCGGGAAACACGATCCATTGCCGCCTCGGCGGTACCGCAGAGTCGATCGGCGGTGCCGACTACATCATCGGGAGCTCGGAGAACATCCGCGTGATCGACACGGTGCTCGGGCAGTCGGCACCGCAGGCCCCGCCGAGAGGCGAGCCGTACGCCCCCGGCTGCATCGTCGGCAACGCCGGCTACGGCAAGTAGCGCGAGTCACGCGCTACGAGTCGCCGCCGGCGGCGGCCTTCTTGTCAGCCGGCTTCGACTCCGTCTTGCCGCCCTCGCCGCCGGACGAGGCGCCATCGCCGTCCTTCTTCGCAGCCTTCCCCTTGCCGTAGTCGGTCGTATAGAAGCCGGAGCCCTTGTAGTGGATCGCGATTGGGTAGAGGACGAGCTCGAGCGGGGACGCGCCGCAGACATCGCACTCCTCCGGCGCCGGTGCCGTCATGGGCTGGAAGCGCTCGAAGTGATGCCCGTTCGGGCAGCGGTACTCGTAGATCGGCATCGGGTTGGCAGACGGTACCAGCGAGTGCCGACGTGGCTTGAACAAACAAATTCCCCCGCGACGGGCGATGCGGCAACGGAGATTTCACTCAGTTCGGGTGAGCCTCCGCGTGCCACGATTCGAATGTGGGTGGCGTGGTGTGGAGTGTCAGGAAAGGCGAGTTCGACGGGCCGGAGATCCTCGGTGACTATCGGTCGGTGAGCGGCGTCCACGAACCAAGGCTCGGCGATGTCCTCCACCTGCCTGACGGCTCGGGTCCTTGGCGCGTCGTCGACTGGTTCCTGGCCGACCGGATCGACGCAGCCGGGAACGTGCTCATCGTCGAATCAGCAGCCGATCGGGCCGCGTAGCGCGTTCATTACAGGCTCGGCCGTCGACGACTCCGGTCACCACCCTCAGCACGATCAGGAGCGGCGGCAGCCCCTCCTCCTCTCCGCGTGCCCAGGATCTCAGGCGCTCGAGACTCTTCAGCTCTCGTCAGACTCGCCGGCTCGGATACGAGTGAATTCGAATCGAACTGGTGTCCTACTCCCGGGCAACTGCACCAGCTCCAGGCAACTGCGGCATACGAGTTCGGCCGCCCCTCATTCGCGGCCGCGCCTTCGGCTACTCGGCGCTGACCGAGGATCGCTCGGCTTACTGCTCGTAGCGCTCGACGACCACCGGAGACCTGAGCTCAGCGCCTTCAGGGTTCTGGCCGACGTCGCGACGTGCGCGCCGCTGCCTCAGGGTCTTCCACCAGGGCTTCTCATTTCAAGCTTGTCGGAAGAGGCCGCTACCAGTCGGCTCAGCCTGGCGGCGACTCGCTCGGCACCGGCACGGGCACTGGCTCGGGCCTGAGCCTGGTGCGCGCCAGGAGACGAGCGATCGCGGGCGCGAGAACGGGTGCGCGCGCGGGTGCGGGAGCCGGCGCGAAGCGGGCGAAGGCACCGACGACTGCGATTCCCCCCGTCAGCTCGTAGGCAGCGGAGTCGTTGACGAGGAGCGACGTCACGATCGCGACGCCGAAGGCGAGAAGGAGATCCCGCGTCGATCGCTGCCGCGCGAAGCGCCACGCGAGCGCGAACGCACCCGCGAGCACGAACAGGAGCGGGACTACGAGCTGCCACGCGTGTAGCGCGGGCAGATATGAGAGCGGCCACCGGCTCTCGAGCGACGAGAGCAATCCCGCGCCGTGGTCGGAGAACGCGCTGCGCAGGTGGTTCGGGCCGGGCTCGGCGAGACCGCGCGTGACGATCCAGAGCACGGCGAAGGCCGCCGATCCGAGCAGGCCGATGAAGCCACGCGTCCCGAGCTTGAACAGGCGCGTCCCGAGCACCGCGAGCGCGACCCCGAGCGCGATCGCACCACCACCGTCGGCGCCGAGCCGGTTGTCCGTCATGACGAAGAGGCCGAAGACGCCGAACAGGGCGAAGCCGAGAATCCCGAAACGGCGTCGCGCGAGGAACGCGCCCGCGAGGAGCGGCGCGAGCAGCAACGTCTCGACCTGGTTGCCGATCCCCCAGAAGCGCGAGTTCTGCGTCGGGCCGAACGGGTTCACGGCCTGCCACTCCGGTCGCGTGACCATGACGAACGCGTACAGCGCGACCACCCCACCGTAGAGCGCGAGCAGCGCCGACTCGCTCCGGCAGAGGCGCGCGAGCGCGAACGCGACGAGCGCCGTCCCCGCCGAGATCGCGGCGCAGAGAAGCACCTCGTTCGAGACCTGTCCGATCCCAAGCGCGAGGTTGACGAGCAGCGCCGCAGGGACCGCGGTCACCGCCGCGCGCAGGCCGAGCAGCGCGAGGGCGAGCAGGACTCCCGCGAGGATGAAGAGGGCCGCGAACTTGAGCCGGTTGTTCGCCCCGATCGCGTGGTCGAGACGGGACAGCTGGCCAAGCGCAGCCGTCGGCTTCGAGCGTTTCCAGGAAAGGCTCGTCGCCGGGTGCCCTCCCAAGTCGGTCGGCGCGATGTCGACGATGGAGACGAGCCCGGGAATGTGGGTCGTGGGCGAGGCGAGCAGGCCGTGGAAGCCTCCGCCGATCACCGCGATGCGATAGAGGCGGTCGTTCGGGATCGGCCTGCCGCGCGGCGGCAACTGGACGACGATGCACAGCTTGCAGTTGTTGAATTCGGCGACGCCGTTGACGTTGATCAGCGGCCTCCCCTGCGGGACCCCGCCGAGCCGCGCGTTGACCTCTGTCCCGCGCACGAGCTCGGCGAGCGCGCGGCGGCGGTTCGTGGTCGGCCCGTAGCTCGGCCGTAGCAGGCCGACGGCACCACGCCTCGAGAGCAGCGCGAAGGTCGCGTCACTCATCCGGTCGACGACGACGACGTGGCGAATCTCGCCCGGCGGAGTCTGGCGCGCAGCGGCCGTGCCCGGCGCGGCGAGCGCGACGCCCACGGGCAAAAGAACCGCGAGCAGCGCGGCTAGGCGGACCGGCCGGACCATCAGGTGAGCATTCTCACCGACGTGCGTAAACAAACGAAGGGTTCAACTGGCTCAACTGTCGGTCCGCGCCGCGTGCTCCTCCAGCAGCTCCTCGAAGCACGGTGCGCCCTCGAACGCGGCGAGGCCGGCCGGACGCTCCAGCCGCTGCTCGCGGCGCCGCCGCACCATCCTGCGACGGCGCGCAGCCGCAACTGCCGCCGCCCCTCCGACGAGCCCGCCCAGCAGAAAATCGCGCGCTCTCGCGCTCGTCCTCCCCGACTGCATGGGACGATTGTGCCTTGCGGATCGCGACGCTGGGTGACGTGCTGCTCGACGTGGTCGTGCTGCTCTCGGAGCCGCTCGCTTCCGGCGGCGACGTGCGCGCCTCGAACCGGGCGGGAGCCGGAGGCCAGGCGGCCAACGTCGCCGCCTGGGCAGCCGAGCTCGGAGCCGAGGCGCGGTGCATCGCCAAGCGGGGCGACGACCCCACGGGCGAGCTCCTGGCGCGGGAGCTCGGCGCCCGCGGAGTCGAGCTCGTCGGCCCCGTCGCCGAAGGCAACACGGGGGTCGTCGTCTCGATCGTGGACGCCGGCGACCGTTCGCTCGCTTCCGACCGCGGCGTCGCGCCGACGTTCGCGCCGGAGGAGCTCGACGCCGCCTGGCTCGCGTGCGACGTCCTCCACCTCTCCGGCTACGCGCTCCTGCGGGACCCGATCGCCGCGACTGCACTCCTGGCGGCTCGCCTCGCGCGCGAGCGGGGTGCGCGTGTCTCGGTCGACGTCGCGGCCTGGACCGAGATCCGAAACTACGGGCCGGTGCAGTTCCGCGAGCTCCTCGACGAGCTCGCGCCGGACGTCCTCTTCGCGACCGAGGCCGAGTGGGAGCTGCTGGGGGGCGCGTACCTGACTGCGCCGGTCGGCGTGCTCAAGCGCGGCGCGCGCGGCTGCACCGTCTTCACAGAGGACGCGAAGCTCGACTTCGCCGCCGTCGACGCCGAGGTCGTCGATCCCACCGGAGCGGGCGACGCGCTCGCCGCGGGCTTCCTGGTGGGTGGCTCGCTCGAGGAAGCGGCACGGCGCGGGCTCGAGGCGGCGGCCCGCTGCGTCGCGAAAGTAGGGTCGCTGCCGTGAGGGTCGAGGCGTGGAATGGGACGTTCGCGAGCGAGGTCGCGACGTGGCATTACGACCCACCGTTCGACTTCTACGATCTCGCGTCGGACCCGGCGGACGCCGCAGAGATGCACGACCCCGCCCACGCCGCGCATTACCGAGCCGTCCTCGCCGAGGGAGACGAGCGCCTCGACGCCTTCTGGTACTTCGACCGGCACGGCAACGTCGTCGACGTCGGGATCGGGCTCAGACCCGAGCTGACTGGCCACGGGCTCGGTGAGTCGTTCCTCCGCGCCCAGCTCGACTACGCAACGAGCCAGTGGTCCCCGGCGACCTTCCGCCTGTTCGTCGCCGCCTGGAACGGGCGCGCGATCCGGCTCTACGAGCGACTCGGCTTCTCGGAGGTCGGTCGTCAGACGCGCCACTTCGAGCTGGTGGGCGAGCACGAGTTCATCCAGATGGAGCGCACGGCGTGAAGGTTCAGCCGATCACCGACGAGCAGGCCGCCGCGATCGCGGAGTGGCGGTACGAGTTCCCGTACGAGTGGTACGACACGTCGGCCGACCCGCGGCGCGTCGAGCTGTTCGCGAACCCGGCCCGGCGCACGCACCTGCGGGCGGTCGTGGACGACGGCGGCGAGCTCGTCGGCTTCTTCAACTTCGTCCCCGAGGGACACGAGGTGCGGCTCGGGCTGGGCATGCGCCCCGACCTGACCGGCCGCGGCCTGGCGCAGCCGTTCATCGAGGCCGGGCTCGCCTACGCGCGCCGGGAGTGGCAGCCGCGCACCTTCCGGCTCTGGGTCGCGGGCTGGAACGAGCGGGCGCTGCGGGCCTACCGTCGCGCCGGCTTCCACGAGGTGCGGCGCGGCGAGGAGAGCCGCTTCGTGGAGATGGAGCGCTCGGCGTGATCCGCGTCGCCGACGAAGTGCGCGAGGCGCTCGCCGCGGGCGGCGCCGTCGTCGCCCTCGAGACCACGCTCGTCGCGCACGGCTTCCCGCCCGGCGAGGGCGTGGAGGTGGGGCTCGAGTCGGAGCGGCAGGTGCGAGCGGCAGGTGCGATTCCCGCGACCGTCGGCGTTCTGGACGGCGAAGTGCACGTCGGGCTGACCGAGGAGGAGCTCGGACGCTTCGGGCCGTTCGCGCGCAAGGTCGGGCCTCGCGACCTCGCGGCCGCAGCCGTCCAGGGCATCGATCGGCGCAACGACGGTCGGAGGCACGCTCGCCGTCGCCCGCGCGGTCGGGATCCGCGTCCTCGCGACCGGCGGCATCGGCGGCGTCCACCGCGGCTTCCCCGACCCGCCGGACGTCTCGGCCGATCTCGCGCAGCTCGCGCGGACGCCCGCGCTCGTCGTCTCGGCGGGCGTGAAGTCGCTCCTCGACGTCCCCGCGACGGCGGAGCTGCTCGAATCGCTCGGCGTCCCGGTGCTCGGGTTCCGGGTCGACACGCTGCCGCTCTTCTACGCCGCCGCCGGCGGCCCGCCCGTCTCGGCGCGGGTCGAGTCGGCGGAGGAGGCGGCGCGGGTGGCCGAGGCGCACTGGCAGCTCGGCGGTGGCGGGCTCCTGCTCGGCCGGCCGCCCGACGAGCCACTCGAAGACGTGGAGCCACTCGTCGAGGAGGCGCTCGCCGCCGCCGCAGCGGCAGGCGTGAGCGGCCAGGCGGTGACGCCGTACGTCCTCGCGCACCTCCACCGCGAGAGCGGCGGCCGCACCGAGGCCGCGAACAAGGCGCTCGTCGCGCAGAACGCGCGCCTCGCCGGCGAGGTGGCGCTAGTCCTAGAGATCGCGCCGGCGGAACAGGAACAGCGCTAGCGCGAGCGCAACACAGAGGTAGCCGGCAGCCCAGACACGGATCCCCCAGCCGTGGACGTACGCGCCGCCGAACGGCCCGAGCTGGAGGAGGAAGCCGGTGAGCCCGCTCGCATTGCTCGAGATGAGGCGCAGCCCGTCCTGGTAGAGCGCCTCGAACGGCAGCGCCCACGCCGCGATCTTGGAGGCGTGCTCGATCGTGGGGGAGCTCAGCGCGTGCCCGATCGTCCCGAGCAGCCCGGCGGTGAGGCCGGCTCCGAAGAGCATGAAGACGGCGATCCCGTTCGCCGTCGAGGAGAGGACGACGGAGCCGAGGATCGACAGCGCGATCACGATCACGACGCCGAAGGCGAGCTCGAGCCCCGGCACGAGCGGAGCCGGAGGCGTCCAGTTGCCGGCCACGTCGATGATCGTCAGGGCGATCCCGTAGACGGCGAGCACGTAGGCGATGCAGACGACCGCAGCACCGAGGAAGCGAGAGAGCAGCAGCGTCGAGCGGCCAACGGGGCGCACCACGAGCGGCTGGAGCAGGCCGCGTTCCGCGTCCCCCGAGACGACGCCGAGCGTGAGGAAGACTGCGAGGACGACGCCGAGAAAGAGCGTCGCGAACATCGCGAGCCCGAGCAGGAAGGCGCCGGCGAAGGTGCGCGTGTCGACGTGGACGTCCGCAGGAGGCTGGATCGTCGAGAGGCGCGTGAAGACGTAGTGCGTGGCGAGCCAGAAGAGGACGAGGAACGCCGCGGTCAGCAGCACGACGACTGCGAACACCTTCCGCCTCACCGCCTCGCGGAAGCCGTAGCCCATGATCGTCAGCACGACGCTCACGAGACCTCGTCCCCCACGGCCTCGAGATACGTGTCCTCGAGCGTCGACGTGAGGACCCGGACGCCGTACACCTGCCTGCCCGCCGCGACCGCTTCCGCAACGAGCCGCGGCGCATCCTCCCGGGTGGCTCCCTCGATCGTCCGTGTCCCTTCGTCGGTCTCGAGCTCGACCCCGCGCGGCCGCGAGAGCTCGGCGGGCGCCCCGGCGGAGACGACCTCGCCCGCGCGGAGGATCGCGACACGGTCGCAGACGAGCTCGATCTCGGAGAGCAGGTGCGAGTTGAGGAGGACGGACACGCCGCGTCCGCGCAGCTCCTCGAGCAGGACGCGGACGATCCGGCGGCCGGCGGGATCGAGCGCCGAGGTCGGCTCGTCGAGAACGAGCACGCGTGGCGAGCCGACCAGCGCCTGCGCGATCCCGAGGCGCTGCTGCATCCCTTTCGACATGCCGTCGACCCGGCGGTCGCGGGCGTCATCGAGAGCGACGCGCTCGAGCAGCCGGCCGCGCTCGGCGGCGCCGCCGTCGGAGCGCGTCAGCCGCTGGTGAAGGGTGAGGACCTCGTCCGCCGTGTACCAGCCGGGAAAGCGAAAGAGTTCCGCGAGGTACCCGAGCTCGGCGCGGGCGGCGCGGCTGCCGGCACGGGCGCCCGCAACCTCGGCCTGGCCGCGCGTGGCTCGCACGAGCCCGACCGCGATCTTCACCAGCGTCGACTTGCCTGCGCCGTTCGGGCCGAGCAGTCCCACGAGCTCGCCCTCCTCCACCGAGAGGTCGACGCCCCTGAGCGCGTGGACGGGCCCGTAGCGCTTCTCCAGCGCGTGGACGGCGAGGGCGGGCGGCACGCGACGAGGGTACGGGACTACGCTCCCCGCATGCCTCGCGGTTACATGGAAGGTCCCGCCGCCGAGGAGGCCGAACGGCGCGCGGAGGAGGCGGCGCGCGAGAAGGACGAGCCGCCGGCGCCGGAGCTGCACGCGGCGGTGTACGGCTGCACGGAGGACGATCCCGAGCCGCACTTCCTCGGCTGGGCGGGGGAGGTCGATCCCGACGAGCTGTTCGCGACCGGCGCCGCCTGGGGCGTCACGGTCCGCCGGGTCGCCGTCGCCGACTAGCTGTCCGGTTGTAGTGGTGGAGCCAGTGTGGCAGGGCGGCGTTGCGGTGTCGATGGGTGCGGTAGGCGAGGCCGTAGGCCCATTCGCGGGCCATGGTCTGGTGGAAGCGTTCGACTTTGCCGTTGGTGCGGGGCCTGTACGGCTCGGTGGTGAGGTAGCGGATGCCGCGGCCGGCCAGAAGCTCGCGTAGCGAGCGATTCTTGACGTAGCTGAAGCCGTTGTCGGTCATCAGCCGCTTGGCGGTGATGCCGTGATCGGCGAAGAAGATCAGCGCCCGCGCGAGGAAGGCGGTGACGGTCTCGGCCTTCTCGTCGTCGTGGATCTCGACGTAGGCGAGCCGGGAGTGGTCGTCGACGATCGCGTGTGCGAAGTCGTAGCCAACGCGGGTCTCGGGGCGCATCCAGCGACGCGACTGCTGCGAGCGGTCGCCGGTGACGCGATGCCCTGGCCGCAGGAAGCGCGCGTAGCGGCTTACGTCCATGTGCAGCAGATCGCCAGGGCAGGGAAACTAGCTACTGGATTGTCGAGACGAACTCGTCGATGGACAGCGCGGGCAGCGTCTGGATCTTCGTCGACCCGCGGGCCCCGAGCGCGACCGAGACCTTGGCGATCGTCGCGGTGTCGGGTGCCTCGACGACGTTGACGAAGTCGAACTCCCCGAGCGTCGCCCACTGGTGGAGCACTTTCGCCCCGAGCTCCTCGACGTCGCGATTGACCTCCTGCAGCCGGGACGGGTTGCTCTGGAGCGTCTGCACGCCCTGCTGGGAGAGCCGCGAGAGCAGGATGTAGATAGGCATGGCGGGAACCTACTGGACCCGCGCCGCCTGGTCGACGTAGAGCAGCGCCGTGCCGACGAAGAGAAGCGGTGACAGGACGACGCCGGCGAGGAACAGCGCCGTGTAGCGATCGGCGTCTCCGAAGCCGCGCAGGATGAAGACGAGCACCGACTGCGAGAGGATGACGACGACCGCGAGCGTGAAGAGCGAGCCGACTGCGTGCACGAAGTCGGCGCGGGCAAGCTGCCAGGCCCGCGGGAGAGCGGCCCGCACAGGAATCTCCTCGACGACGAGCACCGGCACGGCGAGGCCGAGGGCGGCGAGCCAGAGAAGACCCGGGATGACGAAGGCGAGGACGAGGAACGGGACCGGCGCGAAGACGAGCCAACCGAGTAGCCAGGCCGCGACCAGGCGCCGCCGCGGCGGAACGGAGTCGAGCACGAGCGTGGACGCCCAGACGAACGTCGCGCTGACGAGTGCGCCGGAGAGGGTCGGCGCGAGGATGAGCCCCCACTCGCGCGACACGTTCGCGAACAGGACCGCGACCGCCGCGGGAGCGACGCCGAGCGCGAGACACGCCCAGAACCGGTGTCCGTAGAACTGGATCGACTCCGCGACGAGCTGCCCGATCGTCCGCTCGGCGGGCGGCAGCGCCGCTGGACGAGACTCGGCCATCGGCGCGGAGGGTATCGTCGCGCTGTGAGCTGGGACGTCGTGCACCATGCCGATCTCGAGTGGGAGGAACGGCCGGGCCACGAGGGTCAGGAGCCGCGCCAGGCAGCGCCGCTGACCGAGCCCGCGAACATGACCGAGTCGCGGGCGCGGATGTGGCGCTATCCGGCGCACACGCGCGGCCGCCGCCACCTCGACCCGGACCAGGAGGAGGTCTTCGTCCCGCTGCGCGGCACGCTGACGATGCTGCTCGGCGAGCCGTGGGAGCGGGTGGACGTCGAGCCGGGTGGCGTCGTGGTCGTCCATCCCGGCACGCCGCTCCAGATGCGCAACGAGAGCGACGAGGAGATCCTCGTCCTCGCCTACGGCGCACCGACGCGCCACGGCAACGCCGAGTTCTTAGACGACGTCGAGTCGGTGTAGCGCGTCGGCGAGCGCGGCGAACGCGTCGTCGAACCGCCAGCGCGCCCGGTCGGCCTCGTCCGGCGAGTTGGAGATCGCACGCAGCTCGACGGCCGGCACACCGGCGAGCTCGCAGGCGCGGAGCACGCCGAAGCCCTCCATCGCCTCGACGTCGAAGTCCGTTCCCCCGCCGACCTTGCCGCAGGTCGCGATCGGGAGGACGTGCGCCTCGGGCAGAGCGGCGCGCGCCCGCTCGAGCAGCGCGGCATCGGGCCGGGCGCGCTCGACGCGCGGCAGCGTGGACGCCGGGTCGATCACGTCGCAGTAGACCGCCTCGCTGCCGAGGACGAGCGACGGCGGCTCGAGCGTCCGCGAGCCGGCGATCCCGACGTGGACGACGGCATCCGGCTTGCGCTGCTCGAGCGCGCGAGCGGTCTGGAGCGCCGCCTCGACCGGCCCGATCCCGCAGCAGAACGTGTCGAGCCCGTCGAGGAGCACGAGCTCGCGCTCGGTGGCGGCGATCACGAGCATCTCCCGGAGCCTAGCCCCGGAGCCACGAGCCTCAGGCGACGGCTGCCGCCCGTGCCTCGAGCTTCTCGAAGCGGATCTCGCCGTCCTCGGCGTCCACGCGGATCGTGTCGCCGTCGGCGAAGTCGCCCTCGAGCAGGCGCAGCGCGAGCGGGTTCTCGACGAGACGCTGGATCGCGCGCTTGAGCGGCCGGGCGCCGTAGGCCGGATCCCAGCCCGCCTCTGCGAGCGCCTCCTTCGCCGCGTCCGTCAGCTCGAGCTCGATCCGCCGCTCGGCGAGCCGCTCGCGCAGGCGTCCGAGCTGCAGCTCGACGATCTCCGCGATCTGCTCCTTCGACAGCGGCTGGAACTCGATCACCTCGTCGATGCGGTTCAGGAACTCCGGCCGGAAGACGTCACGCAGCGCGTCGATCGAGCGGACGTTCGAGGTCATGATCAGCACGGTGTTGCGGAAGTCGACCGTGCGGCCCTGGCCGTCGGTGAGGCGCCCGTCGTCGAGCACCTGCAGGAGGACGTCGAAGACCTCGGCATGCGCCTTCTCGATCTCGTCGAGGAGGATCACGCTGTACGGCCTGCCGCCGCACCGCCTCGGTGAGCTGGCCGCCCTCGTCGTAGCCGACGTAGCCCGGCGGCGCGCCGATCAGCCGCGCGACCGTGTGCCGCTCCTGGTACTCGCTCATGTCGAGCCGCACCATCGCGTGCTCGTCGTCGAACATGAACTCGGCCAGAGCCCGGGCGAGCTCGGTCTTCCCCACGCCCGTCGGGCCGAGGAAGACGAACGACGCCGATCGGGCGGTTCGGGTCCTGCAGGCCGGTGCGGGCGCGGCGGAGCGCGTTCGCGACCGCCTCGACCGCCTCGTCCTGGCCGACGACGCGCTGGTGCAGCCGGTTCTCCATCTGGACGAGCTTCTCGGTCTCGCCCTCGAGCAGGCGAGTCGACGGGGATGCCGGTCCAGCGCGCCACGACGGCGGCGACGTCGTCCTCGTCGACCTCCTCCTTGACCATCCCGCCTGCGGCCTGCTGCGAGTCGCGCTCCTCGAGCTCCTTCTCGAGCGCCGGCAGCTCGCCGTAGCGGATCTCGGCGACGCGCTGGAGGTTGCCCTCGCGCTCCGCCCGCTCGGCCTCCATCCGCAGCGCGTCGATCTGCTGCGTGATCTCGCCGATCCGGTCGAGCGCCTCCTTCTCGCGCGCCCAGCGCGCGGCGAGCCCGTCGCGCCGCTCCTTCGCCTCGGCGAGCTCGGCCTCGAGCGGCGCCCGGACCTCGTCCGACTCGCCGCCCAGCGCGGCGAGCTCGATCTCGAGCTGCGTCACGCGCCGGTTCGCCTCGTCGAGCTCGACCGGCGACGACTCGATCTCCATCTTCAGCCGGGAAGCGGCCTCGTCGACGAGGTCGATCGCCTTGTCCGGCAGCTGCCGGTCGGCGATGTAGCGCTCGGAGAGGACGGCCGCGGCGACGAGCGCGGCGTCGCGGATCCGCACCTTGTGATGCGCCTCGTAGCGCTCCTTCAGGCCGCGCAGGATCGCGATCGTGTCGGCGACGGACGGCTCGCCGACGAAGACCGGCTGGAAGCGCCGCTCGAGCGCGGCGTCCTTCTCGATGTGCTTGCGGTACTCGTCGAGCGTCGTCGCGCCGACGCAGCGGAGCTCGCCACGCGCGAGCATCGGCTTGAGCATGTTCGCGGCGTCGACGGCGCCCTCGGCCGCGCCGGCGCCGACGATCGTGTGCAACTCGTCGATGAAGACGATGATCTCGCCGGCGGCGTTCGCGATCTCCTCGAGCACGGCCTTCAGCCGCTCCTCGAACTCGCCGCGGTACTTCGAGCCGGCGAGCAGGCCGCCGATGTCGAGCGCCCAGACGCGCTTCCCCTTCAGCGACTCGGGGACGTCGCCGGCGACGATCCGCTGCGCGAGCCCCTCGACGATCGCGGTCTTGCCGACGCCGGGCTCGCCGATCAGGACGGGGTTGTTCTTCGTCCGGCGCGAGAGCACCTGGATGACGCGGCGGATCTCCTCGTCGCGGCCGATGACCGGGTCGAGCTTCCCGCTCTCCGCCGCCTCGGTCAGGTCGCGGCCGAACTTCGACAAGGCCTGGTACGTGCCCTCGGGATCGGGGGAGGTGACGCGGCGGCCGGCCGTGACCTCGGCGATCTTCGCAAGCAGCTGGTCGCGCGGCACGACGTCGAGCGCGAGCAGGAGGTGCTGCGCCGCGACGTACTCGTCCTCCAGCTTCTTCGCCTCGTCGAAGGCGCGGTCGAGCACCTTCGAGAACTGCGCGCCGACCTGCGGCTGCTGCTGCGAGCCCTCGATGCGGGGCTTCTGGGCGAGCGTCGCCTCCGCCTGCGCGCGCAGCGCTTCGGCGTCGGTCACGAGCTCGCGCGGCAGCTCCTGGTCGAGCAGCGCGAGCAGCAGATGCTCGGGGTAGAGCTCGGGATTGCCATTCCGGCGCGCGAGCTCCTGCGCCGCCGCGACGGCCTCTTGAGCGTTGATCGTGAGCTTGTTGAAGTCCATGCGTTACCGCCTTTCCGGGAGCGACGCCCCCGCGCACCAGCACGAGGTCGCGGCGATACTGCTTGTGGACGTCCTGCACCTCCCGGCGCAGCTCCCGCTGGAGGCGCTCGACCTGCGCATGCGCCTTGCGCAGCTCGTCCTCGAGCCGCAGCACGAGCTCGACGCCGGCGAGGTTGAGCCCGACCTCGGAGGTGAGCCGCTGGATGACCCGCAGGCGCACGATGTCGGCATCGGAGTAGAGCCGCGTGCCGCCCGGCGTCCGCTGCGGCCGGACGAGGCCCTTCGTCTCGTACATCCGCAGCGTCTGCGGATGCATGCCGACGAGCTCGGCGGCTACCGAGATCATGTAGATCGGCCGGTCCGACGTCTCCATCAGCCGACCGCCTTCTGGAGCTCCTCGAGGAGCTCGCGCTCCTTCTTGTTCACGCGCTTCGGCACCTCGATGCGGACGCGGGCGAGCACGTCGCCCTTGCCGGACCCCTTGAGGCGCGGCGCGCCGCGGCCCTTGATCCGCAGCAGCTTGCCGTCCTCGGAGCCCGCGGGGATCTTGAGCGGACACGGGGCCCTCGGGCGTCGGCACCTCGACCTTGCCGCCGAGCGCGGCGGTCGGGAAGGAGACGGGCACCTGCACGATCAGGTCGTCGCCGCGGCGCTCGTAGAGAGGCGACGGCTCGACCCGCGTGACGACGATCAGGTCGCCGTTCGGGCCGCCGTGCTGGCCGGGCTCGCCCTTGCCCTTGAGCCGAATCTTCGTGCCGTTCTTGACGCCCGGCTTGATCTTCACGGTGAACGTGCGCCGCCGCCGCTCGCGGCCCGAGCCGTGGCACTTCGAGCACGGCTGCTCGATCACCGTGCCGTTGCCGCGGCAGCGTGGGCACGGCTGCGACAGCGCGAACAGGCCCTGCGACTCGGAGATGACCCCGCGGCCGTTGCACTCCGGGCAGATGACCGGCGCCGTGCCCGGCTCCGCGCCCGTGCCGCCGCACTTCGAGCACGCGACGGTCAGCTCGACCGGCACCTTCGCCTCGGCGCCGCGCAGCGAGTCCTCGAACGAGAGACGCACCTCGGTCTCGACGTCCGCGCCGCGCACCGGCTGCGAGCGTGCACGCCCGCGGCCGCCGCGCGCGGCGCCGCCGAGGTTCCCGAACAGCCCGCCGAAGATGTCGCCGAGATCGCCGAAGTCGAAGTTGCCGAAGTCGACGTTGACCCCGCCGGGGCCGGGCTCGCCGCGTCCGTTCGTCGAGCCGAAGCGGTCGTAGGCCTTCCGCTTTTCGGCGTCGGAGAGGACGTCGTACGCGGTCTGCACCTGCTTGAACCGCTCCTCGGCAGACTTGTCGCCCTGGTTCGTGTCGGGGTGGTACTGGCGCGCGAGCTTCCGGTACGCCTTCTTGATCTCGTCGGCCGAGGCGCCCTTCTTCACGCCGAGGGTGTCGTAGAGGGACTCAGGCATCGGCCTCGGACTCCTCCCGCGGCGCGGCGACGACGACCCGCGCGGGCCGCACCACGCGCTCGCCGAGCTTGTAGCCCTTCTGGACGACGTCGATCACCGGAGCCCTCCTCCGCCTCGGAGGGCTGGGAGAGCAGCGCCTCGTGCACGTGCGGGTCGAACTTCCCCTCCGTCTCGATCGGCTTCACGCCGTGACGCTCGAGCAGCCCCGCGAGGGAGCGGTGGACGAGCCGGACGCCCTCCTCGAGCTGCGCCTCCTGGTGCTCCTCGGCGGCGCTCAGCGCGCGCTCGAGATCGTCGAGGATCGGGATCAGCTCGGCGATCAGCCGCTCGTTTGCAAGCGCGACGTACTCCTGACCTCTCGCGCGCCGCCCGCTTCTTGTAGTTCTCGAAGTCGGCGGCGAGCCGCAGCAGCCGGTCGTCCTTCTCGTCTCCGGCTGCTGCTCCTCGACGTCCTCGTCTCCTGCTGCTCGACGTGCTCCTCGCTCACGAGGTGGGCGCCTCCTCGTCGACGACCTCGTACTCGCCCTCCTCGACGACCTCGTCGTCGGAGCCGGAGGGCCTCGCCGTTGCCGCCGCCGCCCGCGGACGCCTGCGCCTGCTGGGCCGCCTCGGCGTAGAGCACCTCGGCGAGCTTGTGCGAGGACTCCTGCAGCGCGTCCATCTTGGTGCGGATCTCGGCGAGGTCGTCGCTCTCGAGCGCCTGGCGCAGCTCCATGACCCGGCCCTCGATCGTCGAGGCCTCGGACTCGTCGAGCTTGTCGCGGTGCTCGGAGAGCGAGCGCTCGGTCTGGTAGGCGAGCGTCTCGGCGAGGTTCTTCGTGTCCGCCGCCTCGCGCAGCCGGTGCGCCTCCTCGGCGTGCGACTCCGCGTCGTGGATCATCTCCTGCACCTCGTCCTCCGAGAGGCCGGAGCCACCCTGGATCTGGATCTGCTGGACGTTGCCGGTGCCCATGTCCTTCGCGGACACGTTGATGATCCCGTTCGCGTCGATGTCGAAGGTGACCTCGATCTGCGGCATGCCGCGCGGCGCGGGTGGGATCCCGACGAGCTGGAACTTGCCGAGCGTCTTGTTGTAGGCCGCCATCTCCGACTCGCCCTGGAGGACGTGCACCTCGACCGAGGGCTGGTTGTCCTCCGCGGTCGTGAAGACCTCGGACTTCTTGGTGGGGATGGTCGTGTTGCGCTCGATCAGCTTCGTCATCACGCCGCCCCTCGTCTCGATCCCGAGCGAGAGCGGGGTGACGTCGAGCAGGAGGATGTCCTTGACCTCGCCCTTGAGCACGCCGGCCTGGAGCGCGGCGCCGACGGCGACGACCTCGTCGGGGTTGACGCCCTTGTGCGGCTCCTTGCCGATCAGCTCCTTGACCTTCTCCTGCACGGCCGGCATGCGGGTCATGCCGCCGACGAGCACGACGTGGTCGATCTTCGAGGAGTCGAGGCCGGCGTCCGTGAGCGCCTGCTTCGTGGGCTCGACAGTCCGCGCGAGCAGCTCGGCCGTGATCTCCTCGAGCTTCGCCCGCGTGAGCTGCAGGTCGAGGTGCTTCGGGCCGTCCGCGGTCGCCGTGATGAAGGGCAGGTTGATCTGCGTCGTCATCGTGGACGAGAGCTCGATCTTCGCCTTCTCCGCAGCCTCGTAGAGACGCTGGAGCGCCATCTTGTCCTGCGTCAGGTCGATGCCCTGATCCTTCTTGAACTCCGCGGCCATCCAGTCGACGACCGCCTTGTCGAAGTTGTCTCCGCCGAGATGGTTGTCGCCGGCGGTGGACTTGACCTCGAACACGCCCTCGCCGAGCTCGAGCACCGACACGTCGAACGTGCCGCCGCCGAGGTCGAAGACGAGGATCGTCTGGTCCGAGCCTTCCTTGTCCAGCCCGTACGCGAGGGCCGCAGCGGTCGGCTCGTTGATGATGCGGAGGACGTTGAGCCCGGCGATCTTGCCGGCGTCCTTGGTCGCCTCGCGCTGCGCGTTGTTGAAGTAGGCGGGGACGGTGATGACGGCATCCGTCACGGTCTCGCCGAGGTACGCCTCTGCGTCCTGCTTGAGCTTCTGGAGGATCATCGCGCTGATCTCCGGCGGGGCGTACTCCTTGCCCTCCGCCTCGACGCGCACGTCGCCGTTCGGCCCCTTGTCGACCTCGTACGGGACGATGGTCATCTCCTCCGTCACCTCGTCGAACTTGCGCCCCATGAAGCGCTTGATCGAGAAGATCGTGTTCTGCGGGTTGGTGACCTGTTGCCGCCGGGCCGGAGCGCCGACGAGCCGCTGGCCGTCCTTGGTGAACGCGACGACGGACGGCGTCGTGCGGCCGCCCTCGGCGTTGGGGATGACGGTCGGCTCGCCGCCCTCGAGCACGGCCATGCACGAGTTCGTCGTGCCCAGGTCGATGCCGATGGTCTTCGCCATGTGTTCTTCTGCCTCCTCTGGTGAGAAAATCTAAGCCTGGTTATAGCAGATATGGGCTAAGCGCCGCTAGCGAAAGGCCCCGATGAGGGCGCCGCCGGCCACGATGAGGGCTGCGCTGACGACGAGCCGCTTCCCCACGAGCTCGGAACGGCGGAGGAGCAGCGCCGAAAGCGCGACGCCGGCGAGCGACTCGATTGCGACCAGCGGCGCGACCACCGTCACGCGGCCGCGGTAATAGGCCTCGAAGAGCGAGACGTAGGAGCCGCCGAAGAGGAGGCCGGCCGGGACGAAGGGGAGCCAGCGGCGGCCAACTCCTCTCCGCGCCCAGACGGCGATGAGCACCGTCCCGCCGAGCAGCGCGGCAGCGGCCGCGACTGCCGGCGGCACCGCCGTCTTCCCCACCGCGAGGTGGCGCACGAGGTTGTCGCGGATCGCGAACAGCGTCGCGCCGGCGAACGCGAAGACGAGGCCGAGCCTGTTCAGGTGCTCCGGCCGGTCGCGCTCCCGCGCGAGCAGGACGCCCCCGGCGACGACGAGCACCGCCCCCGCAAGCAGCGACGCGCTTATGGGCTCGTTGAGGAAGAGGAGCGCGATCGTCACCGAGACGAGCGGCGCCATGCCGAAGATCATCGAGACGCGCGACGAGCCCGAGTCGCGGATCGCGACCGTGACGAGAATCTGCGCAGCGCCGGGCGACAGAAGGCCGGCGAGCAGGAACGGCCAGGCCGAGTCGAGGTGCAGCCCGCGCGACGGCTCCTCGCCGGCCGCGGCGACTAGAGCGATGACCAGCGCGGTCGCCGCGGTCGCGATCGTGCCGAGAGCGACGTCGGGGTCCCGGTCGAGCGCCATCCGCAGCGCCACGCTCATCGCGCCGAAAAGGAGGGCCGAGAGCGAGCGCGAGCCCGACGGCGGCTATACGGCCTCCAGCGCACCCTCGGGCGTCGGCCGGCCACGAGCGAAGAGCGGGATGAACACGTGCGCGAGCGGGCCGATCGACAGCGCGTAGAGAACGGTGCCGACGCCGACCGTGCCGCCGAGCAGCCAGCCGATCACGAGCACCGTCACCTCGAGACCGGTGCGGACGACGCGGATCGAGTGGCCGCGCGCCGCGAGCCCGGTCATCAGGCCGTCACGCGGCCCGGGCCCGAGCCCCGCCCCGATGTACGCGCCCGTCGCAACGCCGTTGAGGAAGACGCCGCACACGAGGCAGGCGACGCGCGCCACCATCGCGTGCGGCGCGTGCACGTGCCCGAGCACGACGTTCATCGTCAGGCCGACCAGCACGACATTGCTCACCGTCCCGATGCCCGGCCGCTGGCGCAGCGGGATCCAGAGCAGGAGCACGACGACGCCGACGATGATCGCCCACGTCCCGATCGCGAGACCGAACGTGCGCGACAGCCCCTGGTGGAACACGTCCCACGGGTCGAGCCCGAGGCCGGCGAGGACGAGCAGCGAGGAGCTGACGCCGTAGAGGACGAGACCGCCATACAGCTGAACGAGACGCAGGCGCATTCCCCGAACGTACACTCGCGCGATTGTGTCCACGGAGACGACGCTCGCCGCCGAGCTCGCAGAGGACGCCGCCGAGCGGCTCCTCCGCTACGTCCGCATCGACACGCGGTCCGACGAGGAATCGGATACGTACCCGAGCACGGAAGGCCAGCTCGAGCTGCTGCGACTGCTCCGCGACGAGCTCGAGGAGGTCGGCCTCGCCGACGTGACGATGGACGAGCACGGCTACGTCACCGGGACTCTCCCGGCGACCGTGGAGCACGACGTGCCGACGATCGCGCTGTTCGCCCACGTCGACACCGCGCGCGAGGTGAGCGGCGCCGGAGTCTCCCCGCAGCGGGTGCGGTATGAAGGCGGCGAGATCGTGCTCGGCGACTCGGGCCAGTCGATCCAGCCGGAGCTGTCGCCGGAGCTCGAGAACCACGTCGGCCACGAGCTGATCACGACCGACGGCACGACGCTCCTCGGGGCAGACGACAAGGCCGGGCTCGCCGAGATCATGGCCGCGGCCGCCTATCTCGTCGCGCACCCGGAAATCCCGCACGGCACGGTGAAGGTCGCGTTCAACCCCGACGAGGAGATCGGCCGCGGCGTCGTTCACTTCCCGGTCGAGAGCTTCGGCGCCGTCGCCGCCTACACGGTCGACGGGTCGACCGCCGGCGAGCTGCAGACCGAGACGTTCTCCGGCGCGCAGGTCCGCATGCGCATCCACGGGCGCGCGATCCATCCCGGCTGGGCGAGTGGCGAGCTCGTGAACGCGATCAAGATCGCCGGGCAGATCCTCGCCCGCCTGCCGCAGGACAGCCTCTCGCCCGAGACGACCGAGGGGCGGGAGGGATACGTTCACCCCGTGCTCCTCGAGGGCGACTCGTCCGAGGTCGAGCTGCGCTTCATCGTGCGCGACTTCGACGACGACCGCCTCGCCGAGCACATCGCCTTCCTGTCCGGCCTCGCGGACGACGTCTGCGCCACCGAGCCGCGCTGCACGGTCGAGGTCGAGCACCGCATCCAGTACCGCAACCCGCGCGCCGCGCTCGAGCGGTATCCCGCAGATCGTCGCGCACCTCGAGGAGGCGATCCGGCGTGTCGGCCTCGAGCCGAAGCAGACGGCGATCCGAGGCGGCACCGACGGCTCAGCGCTGACCGAAATGGGCCTGCCGTCGGCGAACATCTTCACGGGCGGCCACGACGCACACAGCGAGCGCGAGTGGATCTGCGTCGAGGACATGGGCCTCGCCGCGGCGACGGTCGTCGAGCTCGCCCGCGTGTGGGCCGAGTAACAACGCGCATACTGAAGGAATGGAGCCGCTCCTCGACCGGCTCGGGCGCCCGCTCGAGACCCTCCGCATCTCGATCACCGACCGGTGCAACTTCCGCTGCGTCTATTGCATGCCGAAGGAGGTCTTCGGACGCGATTACGCGTTCCTCGAGCGCCGCGAGCTGCTCACGCTCGAAGAGCTGGCCCGCGTCGTCGGCATCTTCGCCGGCCTCGGTGTGCGCACCGTCCGCATCACGGGCGGCGAGCCCCTCGTCCGCCGCAACGTCGAGCACCTCGTGGAGCTGCTCGCAGCGATCGACACGCCGCGACGGCGACAAGCTCGAGCTCGCACTGACGACGAACGGCTCCGTGCTGGCGCAGAAGGCCGAGGCCCTCGCCGCCGCCGGCCTGAGCCGCGTCACGGTCAGCCTCGACTCGCTCGACGACGCGGCGTTCCGCGCGATGAACGACGTCGACTTCCCGGTGCAGCGGGTGCTCGAGGGGATCGACGCGGCCGCGGCCGCAGGCCTCCCGGTGAAGGTCAACGCGGTCGTCAAGCGCGGCGCGAACGACGGCGACGTCCTCGCGCTCGCCGAGCACTTCCGCGGCAGCGGCCACGTCCTGCGCTTCATCGAGTACATGGACGTCGGCTCGACGAACGGCTGGCGGCTCGAGGACGTCGTCAGCGCCGAGGAGATCGTGCAGCGCATCTCGGAGCGCTGGCCGCTCGAGCCGGTTGCCCTCGAGCGGCCGGACGCGACGGCGCGCCGCTGGCGCTACGTCGACGGCGCCGGCGAGATCGGCGTGGTCGCGTCCGTCACGCAGCCCTTCTGCGGCGGCTGCTCACGGGCCCGGCTCTCGGCCGAGGGACGGCTGTACACGTGCCTGTTCGCCGCGCGCGGCCACGACCTCCGCGCGCCGCTGCGCCTCGGCGCCTCCGACGAGGAGCTCGCCGAGCAGCTGCGCGCGCTCTGGACACGCCGCACCGACCGCTACTCCGAGCTGCGGACGGCGGAAACGGCTTCGTTGCCGAAGGTCGAGATGTCCTACATCGGCGGTTAGTCACATCTTGCTAGCCGTCCTGTAACCCCACGGTTTAGAGTTGACGGCATGGAGCGGGTCGTCGCTCTGGGACAGAAGGTGCTTCCGCGCGGTTGGCGCGACTTCGGGTTCCAGCTGAGCATCTGGTTCGGCTTCTACTTCACGTACCTCGCTGTCCGGCATCTGACGGACCGCGACCCGACCAAGGCGATCGTGAACGGCCTCCGCGTGATCTCGCTCGAGCGGCACCTGAGCCATCACCTCTTCGAGCTGAGCGTGGAGCGGATCGCCGACTCGTCGTCGACGCTGCTGACGGCTGCGGCCTGGACGTACTGGAACTCGGAGTTCACCGTGATCGGCCTGACCCTGCTCTGGGTCTATCTCCGCCGGCACGAGGCCTTCAGTCGGTTCCGCAACACGATCCTGCTCGCGAACATCGTGGGTCTCCTCGGCTTCTGGCTGATGCCGACCGCGCCGCCGTGGATGTTCCCCGACAAGGGATTCGTCGACGGCGTAAACCACTCGAGCGCGCTCCTGCAGACTCTCGGAAACTCGTACGCCGCGATGCCGAGCCTGCACGCGGCGGACGCACTGATCGTCGGCTGGTTCCTCGTGACCACGTCCCGGACGATCTGGGCGAAGGCGCTCTGGGCCCTTTGGCCGGTCTGGGTCTGGTTCTGCGTCATCGCGACGGCGAATCACTACGTCCTCGACGTACTCGCAGGGATCGGCGTGGCGGTCGCGGCGCTGCTCGCCACGGCCTGGCTGCCGCGGCTCTTCGGACGCCTGCGCGCGGCTCGGCCCGGCCATCGCAAACCTGCTATAGTCAGCCATAGCAGGATTGCGATGATGGAGATGAACTCGACTTCACTCCGGCGTGTCAAGCACGGGTACACGTCCGGGGCCCGCTCCATCGCCAGCCGGTCGGTGACGAGGCTTGCGCGCACTCGCGTGACGCCGAACGTGCTCACCGCCGCCGGGGTCTCTCTCTGCCTCGCGGCCGCCGTTCTCGTTCCGTTCGCGGACAGGACCAACGCATGGCTCGTCTACTGGCTCGCCGCCGGCATCTTCGTCGTCGGCTCGCTGCTCGACATCCTCGACGGCGCGCTCGCTCGCGTAGGCGGCAAGTCCACCCCGTTCGGCGCCTTCATCGACTCCACGACCGACCGCGTCGGCGAGGGCGCGATGCTCGCCGCGATCGCGCTCGTCTTCGCCCGCCACGGAGAGGAGTGGGCGGTCGTGGTCGCGGTGGCGGCGGTCGTCGGCTCCTTCCTCGTCTCCTACACGCGCGCCCGCGCCGAGGCGCTCGGACTGAGGGGCGACGTCGGCCTGGGCTCGCGCGCCGAGCGTGTCGTGCTCATCACGGCCGGGCTCGTCTTCGCGCCTTGGGGCGGTCTGCCGTGGGCAATCGTCGCGCTCGCCGCGACAGCGTGGCTCACGGTCTTCCAGCGCGTCCTGCATGTCCGAAAGCAACTTTCCGGAGGAACCAGTGGCAACGACCAACGGTAGGGCACGGCTCGACGACGGCAAGGTCCGCGTCGCGACTCGTCGGCGTCGGGAACTGCGCCAACTCGCTGCTCCAGGGCGTCGAGTACTACAAGGACGCCCCGGACGACCAGTTCGTCCCCGGCCTCATGCACGTCAACCTCGGCGGCTACCACGTCCGGGACGTGGAGTTCACCGCCGCCTTCGACGTCGTGAAGGGCAAGGTCGGCGAGGATCTCGCCGACGCGATCTGGGCGCATCCGAACGACACGATCAAGTTCGCGGACGTCCCGCAGACCGGCGTCAAGGTCTCGCGCGGGATGACGCACGACGGCCTCGGCAAGTACCTGTCGCAGGTCGTCGAGAAGGCGCACGGCAAGACCGACGACGTCGTCGGGATCCTCAAGGAGACGAAGACCGACGTGGTGGTCAACTACCTCCCGGTCGGCTCGGAGGCCGCGACGAAGTGGTACGCCGAGCAGGTCCTCGAGGCCGGCTGCGCGATGGTGAACTGCATGCCCGTCTTCATCGCCCGCGAGGAGTACTGGGGCAAGCGGTTCGAGGAGAAGGGGCTGCCGATCATCGGCGACGACATCAAGTCGCAGGTCGGCGCGACGATCACGCACCGCGTCCTCACCTCGCTCTTCCGCGAGCGCGGCGTCCATCTCGACAAGACGATGCAGCTCAACGTCGGCGGCAACTCCGACTTCCTCAACATGCTCGAGCGGGAGCGCCTGGAGTCGAAGAAGATCTCCAAGACGAACGCGGTCACGTCGATGCTGGACTACGACCTCGGCGCGGGGAACGTCCACGTCGGCCCGTCCGACTACGTGCCGTGGCTGACCGACCGCAAGTGGGCCTACATCCGGATGGAGGGCTCGTCGTTCGGCGACGTGCCGCTCAACGTCGAGCTCAAGCTCGAGGTCTGGGACTCGCCCAACTCGGCGGGAATCGTGATCGACGCCGTCCGGCTGGCGAAGCTCGCGCTGAACAACAACGTCGCCGGCGCGCTCGTCGGGCCGAGCTCGTACCTCATGAAGTCGCCGCCGCAGCAGATCGTCGACGACGAGGCGTACGAGCTGACCGAGGAGTTCATCCGCGAGAACGCCCGCGCGAGGGTGGCCGAGGAGATCCCGGCGGAGTGAGCATTCGCCGCCTCTTCTGGCTGGGGGCGGCGGTTCTCTTCTCGGTCGCCGCGCTCGTGGCGATCGCAGCGGTGCTCGGCGGCAGTTTCGGCACCACGCAGGAAAACATTCTCGAGATGTGCGGCATCGCGTTCGTCTGCGGTGCCGCCACGCTCGCCGGCCTCGCGTGCATCGACCGCGGCGTCATCCCGACGGTCGGCTGGCTCACCGTCGTGCTCGGGCATCGCGACGTTCGCGGTGTGGACCGGCGGCGTCTGGCAGGACGACGCCGGCCAGGCCTACTGGAAGGTCGCAGGCGTTCTTGGTGTCTGGACGCTCGCGGCGCTCGTCGTCACGACGCTCCGCCTGGTCGTGTCCTCCCCGCGGCTGCTCGGCACCGTCGTGCCCGGCGACGTGGGCGGCCGCCGTGATCGCGGCAGCGGTGTCGACCGAGATGATCCTCGCTGAGGACGGCGGCCCGTGGAAGCTCGTCGTGGTGCTGGTCATCCTCACCGCACTCGGCTACGCGCTGACGCCCGCTCTGCAGCGCTTCTGGGCCGCCGCAGAGCCGGGCGGCCGGGCCGAGCGGCTGCTCGGCACGCTCGGCGGCATCGACGTGTTCGCCGTCCGCGGCGACGGACGGTCGGTGACGATCGGCTCGAGCCGCACGCGGCTCTCCTCCAGCGAAGGAATCGTCCTGCGCGAGCGCGCTTGAGCCTCGAGCTCCGTTCTGCGCGCACGCTCTCGGTGGGCGAGCGCGCGGAGCTCTTCACCGCGGCGTACGAGGGCTACCTCGTGCCCATGCACATCGACGAGGCCGCTCTCGCCTGGATGCAGGAGAAGTTCGACTTCGACCTGGACGCGTCCCGGATCGCGTATCGGGACGGCGAGCCGGTCGGCCTCGCGAACCTCGGCGTCCGCGGACAGGACGCGTGGATCGGCGGCGTCGGCGTGGTCGCCTCCGGCGCGGCGGGCCGGGGTCGGCGAGGCGCTCATGCGCGCCGTCCACGAGGAGGCGCGGTCGCGCGGCGTCGAGCGGGTCTGGCTCGAGGTGATCGTCGAGAACACGGGCGCAGTCGCCCTCTACGAGAAGCTCGGCTACGAGGTGGTGCAGGACGTCGAGGTCTGGACGCTGCCGGCCGCCGAGGGCGAGCACGGAGGACGCGAGGTTCCCGCTGCCGAGGCGAAGGCGCAGCTGCCCGAGCGGCACGAGCCGTGGCAGCGCGCCGACGGCACCCTGTCCCACTACGACGACGTGCGGGGGCTCGTCACCGAGAGCGGCGCGATGCTCTTCTGCGTGCGCTCCAGCGCGCAGCTGCAGCAGTACGCCGGCGAGCCCGAGCCGCTGCTCCGGGCGCTCAGCACCTTCGGGGACGTCTACGTGCTCAACCTCCCTGTGGACGACCCGGCGGCGGCGGTCCTCCGTGAGCTCGGCGGCTCGGTCAGCGGTCCGACAGCACGAGATGCTCCTCGAGCTCGCGAGCACTAGACTCGATAGAGTGCGGATCGCGCTAGTCACGCCGTTCGCCTGGTCGCAGCCGCACGACGTGAACGAGCACGTGGACGGGCTCGCGCACGAGCTGCGGCACCGCGGTCACGCAGTCACCGTCCTCGCTCCCTCGAACCGCGCCCGTGACCTCGCAGCCGGGCGGCGTGCACTGCTCGGCGCCTTCGACGAGCCGCCGGAGCTGATCGCCATCGGCCCGGCCGTGCCGATCTCCCGGCGGAGCCGGATGGGAGTTCCGGTCGGGGTCCGCGCGAGCCTCTCGCTCGCCCTCGCCCGCGGCCGGTTCGACGTCGTGCACGGCTTCGAGCCGGGATTGCCGAGCCTCTCGTACCTCGCCCTCCGCGACTCGGCGGCGCTCACGGCTGCGACGTTCTTCTCGCCCGAGCGGCTCGGCTACCCGCCCGGCCGCGCGCAACGGGAGCGGCTGCTGGCGCGCGTCGACGCGCTGCTGGCGACGAGCGAAGAGGTCGCGGAAGCGGCGGCCGTCCGCTTTCCCGGCCGTTACGAGCTCGTACCGCACGGGATCGACCCCGAGCTGTTCGCGCCCGGCGAAGAAGAAGCAGCTCGTCGTGATGGAGTGGCGGCAGACCGAGCGCCCGCTCCTGCGCGCGCTGGTTCGCGAGCTCGCGCAGCAGCCCGAGCTGGGAGCTCGTGCTCCTGCGGACGCGCATCCCCGCCTCCCGTCCGGCCGTCTCGCGACGGCTGCGCGGGAGGATGCGCGTGCGCACCGCGCGCACCGGCGCCGCGCGCGCCGAACTGCTGCGGGCCGCGTCGATCTTCGTGCCCGCCGCCGAAGGCCTCCCGCGCCTCGTCGCCGAGGCCCAGACGGCAGGGGTTGCGATCGCGGCGCCGCCCGGGCGTGCCGAGCAGCCAGAGCTCGCGGCTGCCGAGACGGCGAGGATGATCGAGGACGAAGCCTTTCGGGCCCGCCGCGCGGCGGAGACCCTCGCGGCGGCGCAGTCGCAGACGGTCGAGGCACTCGCGGACCGGGTCGAGGAGGTCTACGAGCGGGTTGCCTCGCGCCGGCGCAGCCACACGACGCGCCCGCCGTTCGAAGAGCGTGACTGGATCGTCGCCGACCTCCACCTGCACACGAGCTGGTCGCACGATTGCTCGATCGGCGTCGACGAGCTGCTCGACCACGCCGAGGCACAGGGCCTCGGCGCGATCGCGGTCACCGACCACAACGTCTTCGGCGGCGCCCAGGAGGCAGTGGAGCGCGCCCGCGGCCGCCGGCTCGTCGTGATCCCCGGCGAGGAGGTCAAGACGGCCGAACAGGGCGAGGTGATCGGACTCTTCCTGCGGGAGGAGATCCCGCGGGGCATGTCCTTCGGCGACACCGTTGCCGCCATTCGCGCTCAGGGTGGGCTCGTCTACCTGCCGCATCCGTTCGACCGGATGCACGCGATCCCGGAGCCCGCAACCCTCCACCGGCACCTGGCCGAGGTCGACGTATTCGAGGTCTACAACGCGCGGCTCCTCTTCGAGGCGTACAACGACGAGGCCCTCCGCTTCGCGCGCAAGTACAACCTCACGCCGGGCGCAGGGTCCGATGCGCACGTCCTCGCCGGCGTCGGCACCGGCGCCGTCCGGATGCGGCGCTTCAGCGGTCCCGAGGAGTTCCTCGTCTCGCTCCACGACGCTGAGGTACTACGGCGCCCGAAGTCGCTCGTCTACCTGCAGGGGCTGAAGTGGGTGGCGCAGGCGAAGGAGCGCGTGCGCTAACAGACCGCGGGCAGCGGTGCCCGGACGAGCATCTCCGGGCCCTCGAGCCGGATCTCGAGCTGGCCGAGCGTGCGCTGCAGGACGGCGAGCGCCGCGGGATTGTCACTCCGGACGAGGGCAGTCACCTCGACGATGCCGGCAGCGCACGCGTCGGAGACGAGCTCCTGCGTGAGCGCCGAGCCGACGCCGTGGCCCTGGTAGGCGTCGGCGACCTCGAATGCGACCTCGGCGCTGGCGCCGGAGCGCACGAGCCGAGCGATCGCCACCGGCTGCGGATCGCCGTCGACGTAGGCGACGAGCACGTGGTGGTTCGGCCCCACGGTCGCGAGCCAGCGCAGCTCCTGCTCGCCCAGCCGGTGCTTGAGGCCGTTGAAGCGCGCCCGCCGCGACGCATCGCCGAGCCGCTCGAACACGGCCTGAACCGTCGCGGTGTCGCCGTGCCTGAGCGGACGGACGACGAGCTCCGGTCCGTGCTTCGGTTTCACGACGCGCGTGTGCATACCCACTCGACGGCCGAGCAGGGGCGGATCTTCCACCGGCCGCTAGCCTGCCCGCGAGGCAGGCACCCGTCTGACTACGTCGAAGGAACGTCCCGCATGCTCGAGCCCTTTTTCGAGACGATCCGCTGACCCTCCCGTGACCGTGGCGAGCGACGAGATCTACGAGAAATACCTGCAAAAGGCGATCACCGAGAGCAACGCCCTCGGTGACGAGCTCGCGCAGGCGGCCGGAGGAGCGCGCGTGCCCGTGCTCGGCTCCGGCCATCCGCTCGCAGACGTCTTCCTCCTCAAGTACGCGCCGCAGGCGTCGGAGCTGCAGGAGGGAGTCGCCTTCTACGGCCGCGCCGGCAACGCGCTCCTCAAGTCGCTGCAGCGCCTGCACGTCGATCCGATGGCGATCTACGGGACGAACTGCCTCAAGTTCGCCGGTGGCGACGAGGAGGAGTCGCGGCCCTTCCTCCTGCGCGAGCTGCACATCGTCCAGCCCAAGCTCGTGGTCGCGATGGGCGAGCCCGCCGCCGCCTTCCTCAACGCGGCCCGCTTCCCGCTCGCACGCGAGCTCGCGCTGGTCGAGGGCGAGCTCCAGGAGCTCACGCCGACGATCCAGGGGCTCGTCACGCCCGACATCGACCAGTCGCTCGACGAGCAGCCGGCGAAGACGGCGTTCTGGAACGCCTTCAAGGTGCTCGGCGAGTGGTGGAGCGAGACACCTCCGTACTGATCCGCGTCGCGGCGTTCGTCGTCCTCGCCGCTGCGGTCGTGACGTGGGACGCCGTCGCGCCACATCTCGGCGCGGTCGCGCTCTGGCCGAGCGTGGCCATCGTCGCGGCGGCAGTGATGCCTGCGACGCTCGGCCTCATCTACCTCGCGCTTCCCCTGTGGTCGTGGCGCTGGATCCCCGCGGCAGCCGCGGTCTTCGGGCTCGTCGCGGTCCTGACGTGGAAGGCGGACATCCACCTCGCCTCGAACTTCGCGAAGCTCGCCGCCTACACGTGCGCGGGCTGGACGTTCCTGCGGCTGTTCGAGCAGCTCAGCTGGGTGGTCCTGATCGCGGCGATCATCCCGGCCGTCGACGCACTCTCGGTCTTCGCGCCGAACGGTCCGACGCACGAGATCGTCAACCACCATCCGCACGTGTACTCGGCCCTTGCCGTCGCCTTCGTCGTACCCGGCGGCGGCGCCGCCGGGCTCGGCCCGCCCGACATCCTCTTCTTCGCCCTCTTCCTCGCGGCGGCCGTCCGCTGGGGGCTCCGGCCAGGCTGGACCTGGCTGGCGATGACCGGGATGTACTCGCTGACGCTCGTGCTTGCGAACGCGGCGGACGTCAACGGCCTGCCGGCGCTGCCGTTCGTCTCGGCCGGCTTCCTGCTCGCGAACGGCGACCTGCTCTGGCGGCGCTCAGGCCGCGGCCGTCCTCCTAGCTCGTCTTTTTTCCCCGTGAAGAGCCTCGCGCAGCCCGTGCTCGTCCGTCGGGGTCGCCTTGCAGCGGCCCCCTCGCGCCCGTCATCCCGAGCGGCGCGAACGGCCCAGCCGGCCTCACGGCCTCCTTGTCGAACTCGCCCCACGCGGCCTCGCGCGTCACCTCGTCGAGCTTCTTCTCGGCGGCGATCTCCTGCGGCGACTCCTTCTTCCGCTTGAACGGCCACATGCGCGGATCCTACGAGGCCTGCTCGAGCAGCGCGACGCACTCGACGTGCGGCGTGTGCGGGAACATGTCCACCGGCGTCACGCGCCGCAGCTCGTAGCCGTACTCCTCGCGTAGGGCCTTCACGTCACCCGCGAGCGTCGTCGGGTTGCAGGAGACGTAGACGAGCCGCGGCGCGCCGATGCGGCCGAGCCGCCGCAGCGCCTTGCCCGCCAGCCCGGCGCGAGGCGGGTCGACGACGACGACGTCCGGCGGGCCGGAGCGCTCGAGCAGCTCCTCCACCACCTCGCCGACGTTGTCGGCGAAGAAGGCCGCGTTCGTGATCGCGTTGAGCTCGGCGTTCTCGAGCGCACAGGCGACCGACTCCTCCGAGACCTCGATCCCCCAGACCGTCAGCGCGTCGCGAGCGAGCGAGAGCCCGATCGTCCCGATCCCGCAGTAGAGATCCCAGACGGTCTCGCCACCGGTGAGCCCCGCGGCCGCGCGCGCGAGCGCGTACAGCCGCTCGGCCATCGCGGTGTTCGTCTGGAGGAAGGCGTTCGGGCGGACGCGGAAGCGAAGCCCGCAGAGTTCCTCCTCGATCCACTCCTCGCCCCAGAGCAGCCGCGTGGGCAGGTTCGTCACCTCGGCAGGGGTGTCGTTCACGGCCCAGTGGATCGAGCGCACCTCCGGGAAGCGGCGCAGGACGTCGACGAGGTAGCCGGTCTCGAACCGCTCGCCGGGCGCGGTCACGAGCTGGACGAGCGCCTGGCCCGTGTTGCGGCCCTGGCGGACGACGAGGTGGCGGAGATACCCACTCCCGTCGGCCTGCGAGTACGCCTCGAGCCCCTCCTCGCGCGCCCAACCACGGACGGCATCGCGGATCCCGTTCCCGAGCTCGTCGGTGAGCCAACAGCGCTCGATCTCGAGCACCTCGTCCCAGCGACCGGCTCGGTGGAAGCCGAGCGCCGGACCCTCGGGCGTCGAGGTGAACGAGTACTCGAGCTTGTTGCGGTAGTGGAAGATCTCCGGCTCGCACGGAAGGATCCCCTCGAGCGGAGGCTCGGCGATGCCCGCGAGCCGTTGCAGCGCGTCGCGCACCTGCATCTGCTTCTGCTCGAGCTGTGCCTCGTAGGCGAGATCCTGGAAGCGGCAGCCGCCGCACGCGGGGAAGTGCGCGCACGGGGCTTCGACTCGCTCGGGCCCCGGCCGCAAGACCTCGGTCGCGAGCGCCTCCGCGTGGCTGCGCTTGACCTTCGTGACCCGCGCCCGGACCCGGTCGCCGGGAAGCCCGCGTCGCACGAAGACGACGAAGCCGTCGAGCCGCGCGACGCCGTTGCCGCCGTACGCGAGCGAGTCGACGTCGAGCTCGAGCTCCTCTCCCTTTGTCACCGGCGCGGCCACGCGCCCACCGTAGCGTCAGAGCGTGGTGACGTAGACCTTGCGCTCGCGCGGCCCGTCGAACTCGCAGAAGAAGACACCCTGGTACGTGCCGAGCGCGAGGCTCCCGTCGCGCAGAGGGATGAGCACCTGCGGGCTCGAGGCGAGCGAGGCGCGGGCATGGGACGGCGCGTTCGGCCCGTCGGCGTCGTCATGACGCCACTCCCAGTCGTCGCCGACCACGCGGTGGAACGCGTTCTCGAGGTCGGTCACGAGCTCGGGATCGATCCGCTCGTTGATCGCCACGCCCGCCGTCGTGTGCGGGACGTAGACGAGCGCCGCCGAGGCGCCGTTCGTTCCGCCGAGCGCGTCGCGAACGAGGTCGGTGATCTCGATCAGCTGCGTCTTGCGCTCCGTCTTGAGGGAGATCTCGTGCACGGGTCTATCCTACGAACCCGCATGGCGGAGCCGCTCCAGCAAGGGGAGATCGACGCGCTCAGCGCGGACGCCGACCGCTTCATCGCGGAGCTCGACGAGGAGTCCTACCTCCACTTCGCGGGCCTCAAGGAGACGTACGACATCGCGCCCATCTACGAGCGGCACGAGCGGCTGACGCAGCTCGATACGGCGCTCGCGCTCGGAGCCTCGGTCGACGGGAACCGCCGCCGCCGCGAGCTGTGGAAGTTCGCGTGCTCGGGCTACCTCGGCAACTTCGTCAGCGAGGAGGCGGAGCGCGTCGCCGAGCTCGAGGCGACCCTGACCGCGACGGTCGACGGCGAGGAGATCCCGTTCCGGATGCTCAAGCCGAGGCTGATGAACGAGGAGGACCGCGACGCTCCGAGAGCGGGTCGAGGCGGCGAGGAACGAGCTCACCGACGAGCACCTGAACGTGCTCGAGCTACAGGCGGCGCAGGTCGTGCAGCGCGAGACCCGGCGGCTCGGCGCCGACAGCTACGCCGACCTCTACCGGAGCTTCGGCTTCCCGCTCGACGACCTCGCGGAGCAGTGCCGGCGCCTGCTCGCAGACACGGAAGACCTCTGGGTGGAGACCGGCGACCGGTTCTTCCGCTCGCGCGTCGGCCTCGGACTGAGCGAGATCCGGCGCTGGGATGTGGGGCGCGCGTGGCGCGGCGTCCAGTGGGACTCGGCATTCCCGGCCGATCGGATGCTGCCGGCCCTCGAAGGCACCCTCGCCGACCTCGGCATCGACCTCCGCGCACAGGAGAACGTCGAGCTCGACCTCGACGAGCGCCCGACCAAGGATCCGCGGGCGTTCTGCTCGCCGATCGAGGTGCCGGGCCGTGTCGTCCTCGTGCTGCAGCCGCAGGGCGGGCCGAACGACTGGCGGGCCCTCTTCCACGAGGCCGGCCACACCGAGCACTTCGCCCACACCGACGCTTCCCTATCCCCCGAGGAGAGGCGGCTCGGCGACAACTCCGTCACCGAGGGCTGGGCGATGCTGCTCGAGTACCTGACCACCGATCCGGTGTGGCTGGAGCGGCGGCTCGACTTCCCCCGCCCGTACGAGTTCGCCGCCGAAGCAGCGGTGCAGCTCCTCTGGATCGTCCGGCGCTACAGCGCGAAGCTCCTGTACGAGCTCGAGTTCCACACTGCCGAGGATCTGACCGCGCTGCAGCCTCGGTACGTGGAGCTCCTCTCCGATGCCACGAAGGTCGAGCCGGCCGCGGCCGACTACCTCGGCGACATCGACGACGGCTTCTATGCGTCGGAGTACCTCCGCGCGTGGGCCTTCGAGGCACAGCTGCGGGCCTATCTCCGGGAGCGCTTCGGCAACGCCTGGTTCTCGCGCCGCGAGGCCGGCTCGCTGCTCCGCGAGCTGTGGGCGGAGGGCCAGAAGCCGACGGCCGACGAGCTGCTCCGCGAGGTGACGGGCGAGACGCTCGAGCTGGCCGCCGTCGGCGACCGGGTCCGCGAGGCACTCGCCGCGGGCTGATTCCCGCGCCGGCGGCCCGATGCTTCCGCTCCGCGACAACGTCCCAGGCCGCACGGTCCCGTACGTCACGGTCGGGCTGATCGTCGCGAACTTCCTCGTCTGGTTCTGGGAGCTGAGTCGGCCCGGCGTGGACGTGCACGTGTTCCGCGACGGCTATTACCCGTGCGCGGTGCACGGTCCCTGCCACCTTCCTCCCGGGTTCCATGCATTGCCTTGGTACGAGGGCGTCTTCACCGGGATGTTCATGCACGCGAGCTGGGACGCACATCCTCGGCAACATGCTCTTTCTCTGGATCTTCGGCAACAACGTCGAGGACGCGCTCGGGCATGTCGGCTTCCTCTTCTGGTACCTCGCCGCCAGCGTCGTCGCGATGGCCGTGCAGACCTTCGTCACGCTCGACTTCGCGGGCGTCCGCGCCGCGAGCATCCCGAACATCGGCGCGAGCGGCGCGATCGCCGGCGTCCTCGGCGCGTACTTCGTCCTCCTTCCCCGCGCACGCGTGCTCACCCTGATCTTCTTCTTCATCCGGGAGATCCCGGCCTTCTGGTTCCTCGGCATCTGGATCGCGCTGCAGGCATGGACGGGAAGCCTCTCGCTGCAGCACCCGCAGGCCGGCGGCGGAGTCGCGTTCTTCGCCCACATCGGGGGCTTCGCATTCGGCGTGGCGACCGGCCTCCTGCTCGTTCTCGATGCATCGCGAGCCCGCGGCGATGCTCTTCCTCCGCTAACGCTGAGGATTCGCCCGGAATGCCGCGGGCATGCCGTGCGTTGAAACCGTCATGCGAACCCTCGAAGAGATCCATGCGGAGATCGAGACCCTGAGCGAGGAGCGAACCGCTCTCTGGCACCGGCTCTCCGACCAGCACGACCCCGAGGTGCGAGCCGAGATCCACGCAATCGACGCGAAGCTCGACCGCCTCTGGGACGAACATCGCGCCGTCCGCGCTCGTCTGCGCTTCGGCGACCGCGATTCGATCGTCGCCCGCGCGAGGGTCGAGGAGCGGCTCGAGCGCGCGGCGTAGGCGCTCTGCGCCGAATCGGCCTCTACACTGGAGCTCTCTCGGGGCGTTAGCTCAGCTGGGAGAGCACCTGGTTTGCAACCAGGAGGTCACCGGTTCGATCCCGGTACGCTCCACCTCGAAACCCGCTGGAGACGGCGGGTTTTCTCGTTCTAGGGGTCTGTCGGCGAGAGGCGCCCGCGTCCGAGGCGGCCGCGAAGACGGAAAGTCGATCCTTGCTCGAGGCGCCAGGCGCCGTCGCTCGGCGGCTGATGCGGCTCGGGCAGGACGTTCTGGCTCGATGAGCGTTACGGGGCCGACGCGTCTACGCCCGATGAAGAGCGCGAAGCATCGATGCCCTGATCCGCTCTGCGGAACATGGGCTCGATGTCGTGCTCGGCGCCGAGGTCGCGGTGGCTGCGTGGCTCAGCTGGCGAGTCGTCACCTGCGCTCTCACCTGAGTTCGACTTGAATCGTCCGCCAGACAGCTCGCTCGTCATCTCCTGTAGGCTCATCGGAGGCTAACGGAGGCCAAACGCTCGCGCTACGCCAGTGTTCCGGAGTGACTCGTCGCCCGTCGAGCGGGTTGTTAACGCTCGCTTAGGCGGAGCATCGCCGCATAGGCACGCTCGCGTAGTTCGTAGAGGTCAGCGAGGATGGCTTCGTCGGCGATCTCGCGGCGATCTCGTTCAGCGACGCTCAGGAGGAGTTCGACGGCGCCGACGAGCCGGGCGAGGTCATTACGGTCCGGGCCTTCGCCATCCACTCGCCGGGCATACCCAGCCCCAGGGAAGTTCAGTCTCTCGGCATCAGGATTCCTTTAGACGAGCGCCCTAGGACCGACTACTCGTTTCTCGGGCGATGTGAAGTGGAACCCGAGCCTCCAGAGCTCCGTCCTCAGGCCGCCGAAGCCGCGAGAGCGGCGTGACAGCCACATCCCCGCCCTTGAAGAACCGTTAGTCCCTCGGGACGGATCCAGAGGGAGACCGGGTTCGCCGGTGAGCGTGAGCGGCTGCTCTCGGAGTCGACGACGATGGAGGCGCTGCTCAGCTCGAGCGCCGTCCGCGAGCGGCGTAGGCTCTTCGGCTCATCGACCCGCCAGCGGAGCCGTTGTGGAGTATGAGCAGGCTCGGAGCGCACTCGCCCCGAGTCGAGCCGCTCGCCGGCAGCCGAGCTCGTCTCGGCGCCGAGTCAGGTCGGCTGGTGCAACGCCGGGGTCACCGGCTCGAGCCCGGTACGCTCCACTCCGCCGCTCATGTGCGCTTGAGGACGGCAGATGCGCTGCCGCGAGGCCGTTCACACGACAGTACCATCTGCCGCCGTCGAGGACCGGAGCTGAACGCGACTCGTGGTTGCCACCAGCCGGAATGGAAGACACACTTCCACTGTGAGCGACGGGCTGGACATGCGGGGCCGCTACGAGGCAGGCGCTCGCCGAGGTCGAGGAGATGAAGCGGACGCTGCGCGAGCACGCGCAGCGCGTCGCCGCGCGCGAGAAGGAGCTCGAGCAGCTCCGCCTCGACGTCGCCGGCCGGCAGGGTCGGCGGCGTACGGCCGCGCCCGCCGCGCCCGCAGGGCCCGACCGCTCGCGACGAGCTCGCCCACGCCGATCGCGGAGGCCGAGAAGCGGGAGCGCCAGGCCGTGCAGGAGCTCGCCCTCGCCAAGGCCGAGCGAGAGCGGCTCGACGAGCGCGAGCAGGCGATTCGCAAGGTCGAGCGGGAGCTCGCCGGGCTGCGCATGCAGCTCCAGGAGGAGCGGGCGCGGCTCACCGGCTCGGCGCCACGCGAGCCGGAGCCGGCCCGCGATCCCGAGCCCGAGGGCGAGCCGCCGCCGCCGACCCCGCTGCCGCAACCGCCGACCGACCCGGATCTCGAGCCGGCCGCGACGGCGAAGCGCCAGCGCAGCAGCATGCTCGCCGACCCGCAGCTCAAAAAACAGCGCTAGAGCTACCGGCGGCGCTGCTATCGTCGGCGGTGGCTCGTCGCGCAGGCCAGGGGGGCCTGCTGCGGCGGGCGTTTCGCCATGTCTACGTATGTGAGCTCAGTCGACCCGCCCGACCTCGGCATGCTGCCGACGTTCCGCAGGCTGCTCCGCCTCTGGCGTGAGCAGTGGAAGCTCGGCGTCTTCGGGCTGACGTGCTCGCTCGTCTACACGCTGATCTCGATCGCGATCCCGATCCTCATCCAGCGGGCGATCGACGACGCGATCGTCCCCCACAAGCGAAGACCTGCTGCCGCCGTACCTCGCGGCCATTGGCGGGCTCGCGCTTCTGCGGTTCGTCATCAACTTCAACCGCCGCTACGCGACCGCGCGGATCGGCGTGCGGATCGAGGCGAGGATGCGGGAGCTCCTCTACCAGGCGTACCTCCGCTACCCGCGCGCCTTCTACGACCGGCACGCGACCGGCCAGGTGCTCTCGCGGGCGACGAACGACCTGTACCCCATCCGCTACTTCATCGGCTGGGGGCTCGTGCAGGGGATGCAGAGCGTGATGATGATCATCGCGGCCGGGATCGTCCTCGCCCTCGTCGACCCTCAGCTGACCCTCTACGCGGCCGTGTCGCTGCCGCCGATCGGGTTCGTCGCCAACCGCTTCGGCACGTCGCGTCTCGCCGATCTCGCGCCGAGGTGCAGGCGCGGAAGGGAGACGTGACCGAGGCGGCCGACGAGGCCGTGGTCGGGATCGAGATGGTGCAGGCGTTCGGCCGCGAGGACGACGTGCGCGAGCGCTTCGGCGACAGGGCCGAGGGCGTGCGCTCCGCCGCGCTCGCGCCAGGCCGCCGTCGAGGCTCAGCACGTCCCGGCCTCTACTACCTGCCCGCACTCTCGATCGCCGCCGTCGTCTTCTTCGGCGGCCGCGCGGTCATCCACGGCCAGCATCACGATCGGCCAGTTCGTCCTCTTCGAGACGCTCCTGCTCCAGCTCGTCTGGCCGCTCGAGGCGATCGGCTGGATCCTCGACCTGGCGCAGCGGGCGCTCGCCTCGGCCGGCCGCAGCTTCGGCTGGCTCGACGGCATCGAGCCGCTGCCCGAGCCGACGAGCCCGCGGCACCTTCCGCCGGCGGGCCGCTCGGCCTCCGCTTCGAGCGCGTGAGCTTCGCGTACGGCGGCGAGGTGGACGTGCTGCACGACCTCGACTTCGTCGTCGAGCCCGGCGAGATCGTCGCCGTCTGCGGGTCGACCGGCTCCGGCAAGACGTCGCTGCTCAATCTCCTCCCGCGCTTCTACGACCCCACCGGCGGGCGCGTGCTCGTCGGAGGCGTCGACACGCGCGACCTCCCGATCGCGGAGCTGCGCGCCGACGTCGCGCTCGTCACCCAGCGGCCGGTGCTCTTCTCGGTGCCGCTGCGCGAGAACCTCACCGCCGGTCGCGAGGATGCGGACTGGGACGAGGTGCTCGCTGCCTGCGAGGCGGCCGGCGTCGACGCGTTCGGGCCGAACCTTCCCGAGGGCTACGACACCCTGATCGGCGAGCGCGGCATCAACCTCTCCGGCGGACAGCGGCAGCGGGTCGCGCTCGCGCGCGCGCTCGTCACAGGCGCGCGCGTCGTCGTGCTCGACGACCCCCTCTCGGCCGTGGACACCCTCACCGAGCGGCGGCTCGTCGCTCGGCTTCGCCCTGCGCTCGCCGGCCGCACCGTTCTCGTCGCGACGCAGCGCCTCTCGACCGTCGAGATCGCCGACCGCGCGGTCGTCCTGCGTCGACGGGCGGATCGTCGAGTCGGGCACGCCGGCCGAACTGCTGCGCGCGGGTGGGCGAGTTCGCGGCGCTCTTCGGAGACGAGGTGATCGCCGCGTGAGGCGCCTCTGGAAGTACATGGAGGGCCGCAAGAGCGTTCGCCGCGCTGATGGTGCTCGTCGGCGCCGGCAATGCCGCCGCGCAGACCGGCGGCTGGCTGCTCGTCCGGAACGCGATCGACAAGGGCATCACGCGCGCACGACGAGCACCACCTGACGTCATCGTCGTCATCTACCTCGGCGTCGCCGCAGCCGGCTGGCTGCTGCAGGCGAAGCTCATCCGCGGCCTCGCGACGATCGGCCAGGCGATCGTGATCGGCCTGCGGCGCGACCTCTTCGACCACCTCACGGGCCTCTCGCTGCGCTACTTCTCGCAGCAGAAGGCCGGCTGGATCATCGCGCGCCTCACGAGCGACGTCGACGCGGTCTCGGACGTCCTCTCGCAGGGGATGCCGACCCTCGTCTCGAACGTCATCCTCCTGCCGGCGGCGGTGGCCGCGCTCCTCATCGCCGACTGGCGCCTCGGGCTCATCGCGTTCGTCGTCCTGCCGCCGACGCTCATCCTCTCGCGCTGGTTCCAGCGGGTCTCGCACGCGGCGAACGTCGAGCAGCGCAACCGGATCGCCGCCGTCACCGCGCAGATCGCCGAGTCGGTGGCGGGCATGGCAGTCGTGCAGGCGTTCAACCGCGAGCGCCGCTTCCAGGCCGAGTTCGACGCGCTCAACGACGCGAACCGCGCGCAGTCGACGTACGTCCAGAAGATCTTCTCGGTCTTCTTCCCGTCGATCGAGTTCCTCGGCGTGCTCGCGATGGGCGACGGTCGCTCTACTTCGGCTCGCACCTTACGAGAACGACACGCTCACGATCGGCACGCTGATCACGGCGATCTACCTCCTGCAGCTCGTCTTCCAGCCGCTGCAGGAGCTCTCCGACGTCTACGGCCAGCTGCAGTCGGCCGGCGCGGCGATGGTGAAGATCGCGAGCATCCTCGACGAGGAGCCCGAGATCCGCGACCGGCCCGGCGCGCAGCCGCTGCCGCGCCTCGAGGGCGACCTCGAGATCGACTCGGTCGTCTTCGCCTACGGCAAGGACCCGGTCCTGCACGGGAGTCTCGTTCCACATCGCGCCGGGCGGCTGCTTCGCGCTCGTCGGCGAGTCGGGCCACGGCAAGTCGACGCTCGCACGGCTGATCGGCCGCCACTACGACCCCGACGAGGGAGCGGTGCGCGTGGACGGGCACGACCTGCGCGACGTCCAGCTCCGCTCGTACCGGCGCCAGCTGGGCGTCGTGCTCCAGGATCCGTTCCTCTTCAGCGGCACGATCGCCTCGAACATCCGCTTCGCGAAGCCCGACGCGACCGACGAGGAGGTCGAGGCTGCGGCCGCCGCCGTCGGCGTCGACCGTGTTGCGGCGCGGCTCTCGGGCGGCCTGGAGCACGCGGTGCGCGAGGGCGGCGCCGGGCCTCTCGGCGGGCGAGCGGCAGCTCATCTCGATCGCGCGGGCGCTGCTCGCCGACCCGCGCATCCTCGTTCTCGACGAGGCTACCTCGAACATCGACCGCCCGACGGAGGTGCTGATCGAGCAGGCGCTCGACCGGCTCCTGCAAGGGCCGCACGTCGATCATCATCGCCCACCGCCTCTCGACGGTGCGGCGCGCCGACGAGATCCTCGTCGTCGAGAACGGCCAGGTCATCCAGCGCGGCAGCGAGCGCGAGCTGCTCGCGGTCGACGGCCCGTTCCGCCGCCTCGCTCACACGCTCGACGGCGGCGAGACGGAGCTCGCAGTCGCAGGCTAGCTGCTCCGCGGGCTGCTCGAGGACGCGCACGGCCACCTCGACTACGTTCGGATCGAACTGGCTGCCGGCACCCTTCACGAGCCTGCGCACCGCCTCGCGGTGGCTGAGCCGGCGCCGGTACGGCCGGTCGGTCGTCATCGCGTGATAGGCGTCGCAGACGAAGATGATCCGCGACTCGAGCGGGATCTCCTCGCCGGCGATGCCGTCCGGGTAGCCGCGGCCGTCCCAGCGCTCGTGACAGTGGCGGACGATCGGCCGCACGACCTGGAGCCGATCGATCGGGGCGATGATCCGCTCGCCGAGCTCCGGATGCGTCTGCACGCGCTTCCGCTCTGCCGCCGTCAGCCGCCCCGGCTTCGCGAGCACGTCGCTCGGGATGCCGATCTTGCCGATGTCGTGGAGGAGCGCGCCGAGCTCGAGGCGCTTCAGAGTGCGCTCGTCGAGGCCGAGCTCCCGGCCGACGCGCAGCGAGAGATCCGTGATCCAGCGCGCATGGGCCGACGTGTACTCGTCGTTCGCCTCGAGAGCGTTGGCGAGCGCCTCGACCGTGGAGACGAACGTCCGCTCGAGGCCCTCGTAGCTCGAGGCATTCGCGATCGCGAGCTTCGCCTGCTGCGCGAGGCCGCCGAGCAGCCCCAGTCGCGCTCCCGAAGTCGTCCCGCTCGACGAGCGCGACGAGGCAGCCGCCTCGGCCGTCGACTCGAACGGCGCGATCGCGTACCGGCCGCCCGGGACGGGCGCCTCGCCGATCACCGGCTCGTAGTCCTGGGGCTCGGCGATGTACGGGTCGCGATCGACGTCGAGCGCACGAGCGGATACGTTCGCGCGGCCAGCTCCGCGCCCATCTCGGTCGGGTGCCCGTGCTCGGCCTGCAGCGGAGCTCTCCGTCCGCCTCGAGGTAGAAGGACGTCTGGCGGCTCCGAGGATCTCCGCCGAGAGCGCCGTCACACGCGCGACGATGTCGTCGAGCTCGACGAGGGTCGCCAGCTCCCGGCCGAACTCGAGCAGCGACGTCGCGCTCTCGGCCTCGCGCCGCGCCGACTCGTAGAGGCTCGCGTTCTCGACGGCGACGGCCGCGTGCCCCGCCAGCACCTCGAGCAGCCGGACGTCGTCCTCGTCGAACTGGTTCAGCCCGAGCTTCGAGACGACGATGACGCCCACGACGCGGGTGCCGTAACGGAGCGGCACCGCGAGCAGCGACTCCTCGATCGGGTCGGTGCCCTCGATCTGCTGGCCGAACTCGCAGTTCGCGGCGTCGGCGACGACGATCGACTCGCCGAGCTCGGCGCAGCGACCGGTGATCCCTGGCCGACACGGTTCCGGAGCAGGTCGAGCGAGAGGATCCGAGCTCGAGGTCAGCTCGCCGAGGAAGGCGACCGGGATGAGGTCGTCGCCGTCGGAGACGAAGACACGACAGTTGTGGTAGTCGACGAGAGACCGGAGCTCGGCCGCGATCGCGTTGCCGATCTCGCGCACGTCGTTCAACCGGTTGAGCTTGCCGGTCAGGCTCTGCAGCATCTTCAGGTGCGCGATCGAGCGGACGTCCCGCTCGACCCCCGGGGTGTCGGGCCGCTCGTGTGTCCTCGCGTAGAGGACGACCTGGTTCTTCCCCTGTGCCTTCGCCGTCATCATCGCCGCCTCGGCGCACGCCGCGAGCTCGCGCGGGTTCATCGCGTGCTCGGGCCCGAGCGAGAGCCCGACCGAGACGGTCATGCGGCCGATGCCCGGGAAGTCGACGGCTGCGAGCCGGCTCTGCACCCGATCGGCCACGCGGACGGCGTCTCGCCCCCGCACCCGTCCATGACGACGGCGAACTCCTCGCCGCCGAGCCGGCAGATGACGTCCTCCGGCCGGACGATGGCGCGCAGCGCTTCGGCGAGGAAGCGGAGCAGCTCGTCGCCGACGGCGTGACCGTGGACGTCGTTGACGTGCTTGAAGTCGTCGATGTCGAGCATGAGCACCGCGAGCGGCATGTGCGTGCGGCTCGACTCCTGCAGCGACTCCAGCAGCCGCTCGTAGAAGACGCTGTGGTTGAAGAGGCCGGTGAGCGAGTCGGTGCGGGCCTGATGCTCGAGCCGTGCTCGGCTCTCGGCGTTGTCGAGCGCGAGCGCGGCCGCGTCGCCGAACCGCTTCGCGATCTCGAACTCCGTGTCGCTGAAGGCGACGGCCTCGCCCTCGCGGTAGATGTTGAGCGCGCCCTTGATGCTGCCGCGCGCGATGAGCGGGATGCAGATCAGCGCCTCGGGCTCCAGCGGCGTTCCGGGCACGGTGCGCACGCGGGGGTCGAGGTGCGCCTGGTTACGAGCACGGCCTCGCGATGCCGCGCCGCCCAGCCGGTGATGCCCTCGGCGAAGCTGATCGTCGTGCTCATGATCTCGTCGGCGTACACGTCGCGGACGAGCACCGGCTTCAGCACGTGCTTCGTCTCGTCCGCCTCGTAGATCGTCAGCGTGTCGAGCGCGGATCAGGTCGCCGACCGTGTCGGCGATGCGGACGAGGAGCGCGTCGAGGCTCTGCTCGGCGAGGACCTCGTGGAAGACGTCGGCGAGCCTCCGGTACGACTCGACGAGGGTCGGATCGCCGCCCGGCGGCATCGTCGTCGAGCAGCCGCAGATGGCTGGGCCGGACTACCACCGATCCCCCGATCGATCGCAGTTCAGATGCACGTTCGAAGCTCCCGGAAGTGGACCGCAGCGGACGCACGAAGCATCGGTGCGAGGCCCCGGGCACGAATCCCTCGTGCGGGTGAACACGTAGCCCGATGCTTCGCCTCGCGAAACGGCGGGAATGCGCACGGGATGACCGGATTCCGCCGCCGACCTTGTCCCCGCCCGGCCGTCGCTCCCGAGGCTCCGCGAGGCGCCGCCGGCTGCCGCGCCTGCCCGCTGTGGGAGAACGCGACGCAGACGGTGTTCGGCGCCGGCGGCCGCAGCTCGGTCGGCGATGTTCGTCGGCGAGCAGCCCGGCGACCGGGAGGACCGGGAGGGCGCGCCGTTCGTCGGCCCGGCCGGCCGCGTGCTCGACGAGGCGCTCGCGCAGGCGGGCATCGACCGCGAGCGGTCTACGTGACGAACGCGGTCAAGCACTTCAAGTGGGAGCCGCGCGGCAAGCGCCGCATCCACGCGAAGCCGAGCTGGAGCGAGATTGCCGCGTGCCGCCCCTGGCTCGAGGCGGAGCTCGCCGTCGTGCGCCCCGACGTGCTCGTCTGCCTCGGAGCGACCGCGGCGCAGTCCCTCCTTGGCCGCCAGTTCCGGGTCACGAAGCAGCGCGGCGAGTGGATCGAGTCCGACCTCGCCGAGCACGTGACGGCGACGATCCACCCGAGCGCCATCCTGCGCCAGCGAGACGACGAGTCCCGCCAGAGGAGATGGCGAAGTTCGTCGAGGACCTGAAGCTGGTCGCAAGTGTGCTCGAAAGGCCGGAGGCTAAGCCTCGGCGAAGCCGGGCTTAGCCGCAGGCTTCCCCGCTCCCGGGCGCGCGCCGCAGGCGCCCGCCCCGGCGGGCAACGAGATTTCAGCACGGAGCGTCGCGAGACCGCGCTCTCGCGACGCGGAGTTCCGCCTCAGCGAGCGGGTGCGCAGCACCCGCGAGCTAGCTAGTCGCCCCAGTCGAAGTCGCGCGCGCCGCCGTTGCCCCAGAAGGCGGACTCCTCGATGGCGGGCACGGTCGCCTCGCTCGTCTCGGCCGTTACCTCTTCGAGCGGCTCCTCGCCCGGCCAGACGCCGACGTCCTCGAGGCTCGCGTCGCTGAAGTCCGGCTCGACGCCGTCCATCGTCTCCTCGATTCGCGCCTGTTCCTCGCTCTTGAACAGCGGATGGTTCTCGAACGGATCCCCGTCCTCCGTGTAGTGCTCGATCGGCATCGTGCCGCCGAGCCGCGCGTTCCGCTCCTTCAGATCGAGGTGCTCCTTGATGACCTGCGCGAAAATAGACGGTGTCTCTACCGGCATACAGTGTCCTCCCGTGGGGTCGTGCTCGTCGTCGGCGGGCATGATAACGAGGATTGCAGCGGGTTTCCGGTCGCGAGAGTGTCAAAACGCCGCCCGCGCCGCCCGCTCGACCCGATCCTTGCCCGCGCGCTTGGCCCGGTAGAGCGCACCGTCCGCGGCGGCGACGAGCTGCTCGGTGTTCGTCTCCCCGGCGTACTCGGCGACGCCGAAGCTCGCGGTCACGCGGAGGCTCCGGCACGCTCGGGATGCTGCGCGCGGCGAGGCCGACGCGCACGCGCTCGGCGAGCTGGGCCGCTCCCTCCTCGTCGGCGCCCGGCAGCAGGAGCAGGAACTCCTCCCCGCCCCAGCGGCCCGCGACGTCCGACTCGCGGAGCGTGTCGCGCAGCACCTCGGCGAAGGCCCGCAGGACCGTCGTCGCCGACGGCGTGGCCGTGCGCGTCGTTCACGTCCTTGAACCCGTCGAGGTCGGCGAGGACGACCGAGAGCGGCGTCTCGAGGCGCTCGGCGCGCGCCGCCTCCGCGTGGAGCGCGTCGGAGGCCGCGCGGCGGTTCGCGAGACCCGTGAGCCCGTCGACGAGCGCCTGCCGCTCGACCATGCCGTGCAGGCGAGCGTTCTCGAGCGCGACGACCGCGTGCGCCGCGAGCGACGCCGCGTTCATCCGCTGCTCCTTGCTGAACGAGTCGCCCACGAGCTCGAGCGTCCCGAAGCGCTCGCCTGAGGCGATGAGCGGAAGGATCAGCCGTTCGCCCTCGCCGTCCGCGTCCCCGCTCGAGACAACGGAGCCGTCGGCCAACACGATCCGGCTGCCGCGCGCGACGTCGCCTCGGCAGCGGTCGCGGCGACGATGCGCAGAAGCTGCTTCGCGTCGTGCGTCGCCGCGAGCGCCTCCCCGAAGCGGGCGAGCGCGTCGCGCACGCGCCCGCGCTCGGCCTCGAGCTCGGCGAGCCGCGCCTCGAGCTGCGCGGCCATGTCGTTGAGCGCAGCCCCGAGCTCTGCGAACTCGTCCCGGCCCCGAACGGGGACGCGCTCCTGGAGGCTGCCGTGCGCGATTCCGCGGGCGGCCGTCGGCGAAGCGGCCGAGGTTGCCGGACGATCGCTCGCCCCTGCATGTACGCGACGACGCCGACGAGCGCCAGGCAGGCGAGCAGCCCGGCGAGGAGCCGGTTGCGCGTCCGCGTGTCGGCCGCGTCGATCACGGCCTTCCGGGTCAGGACGGCGAGCCGCGCCGCCGGCACCCTCGGCAGCGCCGGCGCGACGAACGCGCGATAGCGCGTGCCGCCGAGGCTGACGGTCGCGCTTCGCCCGGCGCGACGGGGACATGTCCGCTGACGACGGCAACGACGCCACGATCCGCGATCCCTCGAGCAGGACGAGAACGTCGCCGGGGGCGAAGGCCGCGCCGCGCCGGAGACGCGCGACGAAACCGCCGTCGAGCGGAATCGTCGCCACGACCTCGCCCAGGCGGTGTGTGCCCGTCACGACGTCGACGGGAATCGCGCGGCGAGGCGCGGCACGGCGCCGACGTGGAGGCCGCCGGCGCCCACGACGTAGAGCGACGGCTCGCCGGCGAGGATCCCCCGCAGCGCGCGGCGGTCACGGCGCTCGAGCGCGCGCTGGAGCGGCCGGGAGCGCGCGAGCCGCTCCGCCTCGCGCCTGCGCGCGGTCGGCTCGCTCCGCGTAGAGCGCGAGCGCCACGCGCAGCCCGCCTCCTGCCGCAGGGTCGACCTGGCGCGACTCGCCGGCGCCGGCAACGGTGCTGAACCCCCAGTACGTCGCCGCCAGCGGGACGAGCGAGAGCAGCACGAAGTACGCCACGAGCTTGAGCTTGAAGCTGCTCAGCTTGACCCCCTTGATCTCAAGCCGAATCTCCCTCCTGCCGATAGTCCCTTGGGGAAGTTGTCGGCGGGAGAGGGGAGGAACATGAGCCGCAAGGAGCGCGTGGTCGCCGCGCTGTTGCTCGCGATCGCCGTCGCCGGCGGCGCGCTGATCCCTCGGCTGCTCGCGTCGCCGCCAACGCCGCTCGGCATCGCGCTCGGGCCTGGTCCCGGCCGAAGCGTCGTTCAGGCGCCGACGCATCCCGCGCGAGCGGCACGCGCGCGGCTCCCGCGAGCACACGATCTCGCCGCCTTCTCGAGCTGCGTCGCGGCTCCGGTCGCCCCGGTGGCCCCGAGCCACCGTGCGCCCGAAGCCGAGCGCGGCCGCCGCGCAGCCGAACATGCGCCGGCCCCGTCGCCTGCGCCGCCGCCACGACGACTCCGGCGACCCGATCCCGCGACGCCGCCGCCGCTCCCGGCCGCCGCACTGCCCGCCGGTGCCGTCGAAGCCGCCCTCGCCGGAAGCCGCGAGCGAAGCCGCCGCCGGGCCAGGAGAAGCGCACGCCGCCCGGAGCCACGAGAACACGCCGCCGGGCCACGAGCAAGGCACGCCGCCCGGGCCACGCAGAACACGCCGCCGGGCCACGAAAGCGCCGCCCGGGACCTGCCGGAGCCAAGGGCGCGCCACGATCTGCCAGGATCAGGGCATGGCAGCCAGGTTCCGCAAGCTCCGCCCCACCCCGTGGGCCCTCACCATCGCGGCCTGGGACATCTGGCGGCGTCTCCCCCCGCCCAGCGCCGCCAGCTCCTGCTACTCGCCCGAAGGCACGGCCCGAAGCTCGCGTCCCGCGCGGCGAAGGCTGCCACGGACCGCCGCCGCCACCGCTAGCCACAGGCCGGAACTAGAGCCCGAGCGCGGCGCGGACGATTCTGTCCTGCTCGCGGAGGTGCGCGGTCGGATAGCCCTCGCTCGGGCTCGCGCGCCACGGCCGGCCGACGTAGAGGAGCGGCACCCCCTCCGGCTTCGTCTCCTCCAGCCGGTGCCGGATTGCGCGCCAGGCGCCCATGTTCTGCGGCTCCTCCTGCGCCCACACGACCTCGCGGAGGTTCGGGTAGCGCGCGAACACGCCCTGCGCGCGCTCGGTCGGGAATGGATAGAGCTGCTCGATCCGGGCCACCGCGACGCCGGTCGCGTTTGCGCGCTGCTCGTGGCCGGCGATGTCGTAATAGATCTTCCCCTGGCAGAGCACGAGCCGCTCGACGCGCTCGCGATTCGGGCTTGCGTCGTCGAGCACAGGCCGGAACTCGCCGCTCGCCAGATCCTCGAGCGTCGAGCCCGCCGGTTTCAGCCGCAGCAGGCCCTTCGGGGTCATGACGACGAGCGGCCGCGCCGTCGCGTCCAGCGCCTGCCGCCGCAAGAGATGGAAGTACTGGCCCGACGTCGTGCAGTTCGCGATCCGCAGGTTCTCCTGCGCCGCGAGCTGGAGGAAGCGCTCGAGTCGGGCGCTCGAGTGCTCCGGCCCGTTGCCCTCGTAGCCGTGCGGCAGGAGGAGCGTCAGGCGCGTCGACTCGCGCCACTTCGACAGCCCGGCGGCGATGAACTGGTCGATGATGATCTGCGCGCCGTTGACGAAGTCGCCGAACTGGGCCTCCCAGAGCACGAGCGCCTCCGGGGCCGCGGCGGCGTAGCCGTACTCGAAGCCGACGCAGGCGTATTCCGAAAGCGGGGAGTTGTAGATCTCGAAGGCTGCGCCGGCGTCGTCGAGATGCTGCAGCGGCGTGAACGTCGCTCCCGTGCTCGCCTCGTGGAGGACGTCGTGCCGGTGGGAGAACGTTCCGCGCTCGGTGTCCTGGCCGGTGAGCCTGATCGGGATCCCCTCGACGAGGAGCGAGGCGAACGCGAGCGCCTCGGCCTGTCCCCAGTCGATCCCGCCTTCCTCGAGCGTCTCGCGGCGCCGCTCGAGCTGGCGCATGAGCTTCGGGTTCGGCGTGAAGCCGTCGGGGACGCGCAGGAGCTGCTCGTTGAGCGCGCGCAGTCGGTCGGCAGCGACGGCCGTGACGACCTCGTCGCCGGTCGCGGCCGGGATGTGCGTGTCGGTGCGCGGCGCCGGCTCGGTCTGCCCGAATGTCTCCTTCAGCGCCTCGTGTGCCTGACGCAGCTCGGTCACGACGTCGTCGTCGAGCTCGTCCGCCTGCTCCTGCGTGAGGTCGCCCTCGGCGACGAGGTGCGCGGCGAACTGCTCGCGCGCGGTGGGATGCTCCGCGATCGCGGCCGCGAGCAGCGGCTGGGTGTACGCGGCTTCGTCCTGCTCGTTGTGGCCGTGCCTGCGGTAGCCGACGAGGTCCACGACGACGTCGTGGCCGAAGCGGCGGCGGTAGGCGAGCGCAAGCCGGATCGAGGCGAGCGCCGCCTCGGGGTCGTCGGCGTTGACGTGGACGATCGGAATGTCGAAGCCCTTGGCGAGGTCGCTCGAGTAGCGGGTCGAGCGGCCGCTCTCCGGGTCGGTGGTGAACCCGACCTGGTTGTTCGCGATCAGGTGGAGCGTGCCGCCCGTCGAGTAGCCCGCGAGAGCCTGGAGGTTGAGCGTCTCGGCGACGCTGCCCTGGCCGGCGAACGACGCGTCGCCGTGGATCAGGACGGGGAGGGCGACGCTCGGATCGTGATAGCCCTGCCGCGAGGACCGGTCCGTCTGCTCCGCCCGCGCCCTTCCCTCCACCACCGGATCGACGGCCTCGAGGTGGCTCGGGTTTGCGACGAGCGTGATCGTGATGTCGCCGGTCGGCGTCGAGCGCGTCCCCTGCGCACCGAGGTGGTACTTGACGTCGCCGCTGCCGCCCTCCTCGCTCGAGACGACGGCCTCGATCGTCCGCTCGCCCTCGAACTCGCGCAGGATGGTCTCGTACGGCCGCCCGACGACGTGCGCGAGGACGTTGAGCCGGCCGCGATGGGCCATCCCGAGGACGATCTCGTGGGCGCCGTCGGACGCGGCGAGCTCGATCGCCTCGTCGAGCATCGGGATCATCACGTCGAGACCTTCGACGGAGAACTGCTTCTGCCCGAGGAAGGCGCGCCGCAGGTAGCGCTCCATCCCCTCCACCTGGCTGAGCCGCCTCAGCAGCCGCACCCGCTCGTCGCGGGAGAGCGGCCGCCGGTAACGGCCAGACTCGATCGCCTGCCGCAGCCAGACGCGCTCCTCGTGGTCCGAGATGTGCTCGATCTCGTACGCGATCGAGCCGGTGTAGGTCTCGAGCAGCCGTGGCAGCGCGTCTGCCAGCGTGTCGCCCTCCACGTGGAGGCGGAGGAGCGAGGCCGGGATGCGCGCCTGCAGCTCGGGCGTCAGCTTCGGGATCAGGCGCTCGGGCTCGAGGGCCGGGTCGCCGGGGGGCTCGGAGCCGAGCGGGTCGAGCCGTGCCGCGAGATGGCCGTGCATCCGGATCGCCTTGACGAGCGCCATCGACGCGGCGATACCGCCAAGGAGCTCCTTGTCCTCCTCTGCGACCGCCGGAGCCGAAGCCGGTTCGGGCGCGGAGGCAGGCGGCGGCGTTGCGACCGGCGTCGCGTGACCGTCCCCGTCGGCGGCGGCGCGCTCGAGCAGCCGCGCGAGGCCGGGATGCCGCTGCAGCAGCACCTCGGGCTCGCTCTCGAAGAGGTCGCGCCATTCCTCCGGCACGGCGCCGGGGTTGTCGAGGTACTGCTCGAGGAGCAGCGCCGCGTAGCCCGTGTTCAGCCCGTCAACGTCGGGACGTCCCATGTCTACGTTCGTTGTAGCAGGGCGGCGTCGCTACCAGAGCGGCTTGCTGAAGGCGACCGCGATGGTGAACCCGAAGAAGAGGCAGACGGCGCAGATGAGCACGGCCGCAAACTGGAGGCGCCCCTTGCCGGGTCCCATGCCCGACGCGACGAGCGCGATCGCGAGCGACGGCAGGATCAGGCGGAGCGGGTGCCACGCGAGCCCCACCAGGCTGACGAAGATGGCGATCGCGGCGAGGAAGCCGGCGACCGTCTCCGATGTCCGTCCACCCGAGCCCTCGTGGAGGATTTCTCCCTCGCCGTTCAACGGTCGGCGATCCTACCGGCGCGCGCAGCGGCGACGCGCTCGCTACGCGCGTAGGCCCGGGAGGGGCCTCCGTGCGGCCGTGGCGGCCGGCGGCGAGAGCGCCGGCGAAGACGGTCGAGGCTCGGCGGCGGCGAGTCCGGGATCACGCGAACCCCCGCAGGGCCCCCGCGTCCCCGAGGCTGTGCCTTGATCGCATACCAAACCACGTAGCAGAGATATGCGATGGGGATCTTGAGGATCACCATGAGGAAGACGAGCTCCCAGAGCGTGTCCGGCGCCTTCACTGCCTTTGAGTGTACCCCGGGATGCGGCCTCGAACCCGAGCGCGTTACCGAACCGAAGAGGGGGGCATAGCAACGCCATGAGCTCACGACCAGCTTCGCGCGCTGATGGAGCACGCCGAGGAGGCGGGCTGCGTCAACCTTTCCTCGTTCACGCAGGCGGTGACCGAGCTCGAGCTCGACGACGAGGAGGTCGCGGCGCTCTACGAGCAGCTCGAGGAGCGCGGGATCGAGCTCACGGACGACTGCAGCCTGCCGGACGTCACCGAGACGCACTTCTCGAACGAGACGGTCGCCGCGATGACGACGGACTCGCTCCAGCTCTTCCTCAACGAGGCCGGCCGCTACCCGCTGCTGACCGCCGCCGAGGAGGTCGAGCTCTCCAAGCTGATCGAGCGCGGCGACCCGCAGGCGAAGGACAGGATGATCAACTCGAACCTCCGCCTCGTGGTCTCGATCGCGAAGAAGTACCAGGGCCACGGGCTTTCGCTGCTCGACCTGATCCAGGAGGGGATCATCGGGCTCATCCGGGCCGTCGAGAAGTTCGACTGGCGCCGCGGCTACAAGTTCTCGACCTATGCGACCTGGTGGATACGCCAGGCGGTGCAGCGCGGGGTCGCGAACAAGTCGCGCACGATCCGGATCCCCGTCCACATCGTCGAGCGCGAGCAGAAGATCGCGCGCGCCGAGCGGGAGCTGACGCTGAAGCTCGAGCGGCCGCCGACGGACGAGGAGGTGGCGAAGACGGCGAAGCTCTCCGTCAAGCACGTGCGCGAGGTGCGCGCGGCGGCGCGGGCGGTCGCGAGCCTCGACAAGCCCCTCGGCAGTGAGGGAGAGACGGCCTTCGGAGACATCGTCGCGACCGACAAGGCAGATGTCGAGGAGGAGGTCGTCGTCGGACTGAGCGAGCACCTGCTGCGAAGCGCGGTTGCGAAGCTGCCGGACCGCGAGCAGAAGGTGATCAAGCTCCGCTACGGGCTGGACGGCGACCAGGACCCGAAGTCCCTGGAGATGATCGGCCGGGACCTCGGCCTGACGCGAGAGCGCGTGCGCCAGATCGAGATGCAGGCGCTCGAACGCCTCGCCCGCGAGCGCGAGATCGCCGCGTTCGCCCCGGCCTAGGCCGAGGCCGCGAAGGCGCTCAGCGCTTCGACCATGTAGCGGAGGCGGCGACCTGCTTCCGTCAGCCGATACTCGACGCGCGGGGGGCGGGAGTCGAAGACCCGCCGCTCGAGCACTCCCGCCTCCTCGAGCTCGGTGAGCCGCGCCGCGAGAGTCCGCGGGGGGATGCCCTCGAGCGTCTGCTTGAACTCGTTGAAGCGGACGGCGCCCGCCTCGGCCGCCGCCCAGAGGATCGCGAGTGCCCACCGCCGCCCGAGGAGGTCCGCCGCCCGGGCGACCTCCTCGGGCAGCGGCCGGCAGGCCCTACACCGCATGGAGGCTCGGCTTCGCCTTCGGCTCGAGCGCGAGCTCGAGCACCTCGCCGAGCGTCATCACCGGATGGAAGCGCATGGCCTCGCGCACGTCCTCTGGCACGTCGTCGAGGTCGGCGCGGTTCCGCTCGGGGATGATCACGTCGGTGAGCCCGGCGGCATGCGCGGCGAGCACCTTCTGCTTCAGGCCACCGATCGGAAGCACGCGGCCCTGCAGCGTCACCTCGCCGGTCATCCCGACCGTGTGCTTCACGGCCCGGTCCGAGAGGAGCGACGCGAGCGCAGTCGTCATCGTGATCCCGGCGCTCGGCCCGTCCTTCGGGATCGCGCCCGCCGGGACGTGCACGTGGAACGACCTGTCCTTGAACGCGTCCGGCTCGATCCCGAGCTCCTCGGCATGCGACTGGACGTAGGAGAGCGCGATTCGCGCCGACTCCTTCATCACGTCGCCGAGCTGGCCCGTGAGGACGAGCTCGCCGTTGCGCGCCGTCCATCGAGGTCGCCTCGACGAAGAGGACGTCGCCGCCCGTGCCGGTCACCGCAAGACCTGTGGCGACACCGGGGACCGCCGTCCGGTCCGCCGCCTCCTGGAAGAACTTCTGGCGGCCGAGCGCGTCCCGCACGACGTCGACGTCGACCTCGACGGGAGCCTCGACCTGGCCTGATGCGATGCGCGTCGCGGTCTTGCGCAGCACCTTGCCGAGCTCACGCTCGAGCTGCCGGACGCCCGCCTCGCGCGTGTACTCGGAGACGACGAGCTGGATCGTGTCGTCCGAGATCGAGACCTCGTCCTCGCGCAGCCCGTTCCGCTCGACCTGGCGCGGCCAGAGGTAGCCGCGCGCGATCGCAGTCTTCTCGTCGACCGTGTAGCCGTCGAAGCGGATGACCTCCATCCGGTCGAGCAGCGGGCCGGGGATCGTGTCGGCGACGTTCGCGGTCGCGATGAAGAAGACCTCGGAGAGATCGAGCTCGACGTCGAGGTAGTGGTCGCGGAATGAGTGATTCTGCGCCGGGTCGAGCACCTCGAGCAGGGCGGCGGACGGATCGCCGCGCCAGTCGGCGCCGACCTTGTCCACCTCGTCGAGAAGGATGACCGGGTTCATCGTCCCGGCATCGCGCAGCGCGCGGACGAGCCGGCCCGGCAGCGAGCCGATGTACGTCCGCCGGTGGCCGCGGATCTCGGCCTCGTCGCGGATGCCGCCGAGCGACATGCGCACGAACTCGCGGTTGAGCGCCCGCGCGACCGACTCGCCGATCGACGTCTTGCCGGTGCCGGGCGGCCCGATCAGGGTCAGGATCGCGCCCGACCGTTTGTCGTTCGGGATGCCGCGGTCCTGGCGGAGCTTGCGCACCGCGAGGTACTCGACGATGCGGTCCTTGACGTCATCGAGGCCGGCGTGGTCGGCGTCGAGCACCTCGCGAGCGCCCTGCGGGTCGAGCGTCTCGTCGCTCCGCTTCGACCACGGCACGGCGATCAGCCAGTCGAGGTACGTGCGGATCATGGAGGCCTCGCCGCTCGCGTCGCCCATCGTCTCGAGGCGCCGCAGCTCGCGCTCGGCCTGCGCTCGCACGTCCTCGGGCATGCCGGCTTCTTCGATCTTCGTGCGGTATTCGTCGACGACCGAGCCCTCGTCCTCGCCGAGCTCCTTGCGGATCGAGTTCATCTGCTGGCGGAGGAACCACTCGCGCTGCTGCTTCTGCGCGCCCTCCTCGACGTCGTCGCGGATGCGGGCCCGAACCTGCAGCTCGGCGAGCCGCTCCCGCTGGAGCTCCAGGGCGAGCTTCAGGCGCTCGACGACGTCGACCGTCTCGAGCAGCTCGACGCGCTGCGCGAAGCTGATGTCGGGCGCGTAGGCGCAAGTGTCGGCGAGTGCACCGGCCTCGCTGATCGCGCGCAGGAACTCGCGGACGCGGTCGTCGGCGCCGCGCAGGTCGAGGATCTCCTCCACGACGGCGCGGTATTCGCGCTCGAGCTCGCGCGTCTGCACGGGCGGCGGGTTCTCGTCTGGGCGCTCCTCGACCTCGGCGCGAAGCCGGCCGAGCGCGTCGGTGTGGGCCGCGCCGATTACGGCGCGATGGAGGCCATCGAGCGTGACGGCACGCATGCCGCCGCGAATGCGGACGCGGTCGGTGACCTCGGCGACGGTGCCGACGGCGGCGTACTCGTTCTCGTGACGCGGCACGAGCACGACGCGGTCCTCGTCGCCCACGTCGACGGTGAGGGTGACGTTCATGCCGGGGAAGACGACGGTGTCTTCGAGCGGGACGAGCAGCAGATCGGTCAAAGCGGACTCACACTCCAAGCTGTAGTAGGTATCGAGATTGTACCTACTCAGCTTCGAGTCCCGCAGCCTCGAGAGCCGCCTCGAGATGCGGGTGCTCCTCCACGCGCACGACCCGGCCGTCGCGCATGTAGACGACGGCCGCCCAGCGGCCGAGGAGGTACGAGCGGCGGCTCTGCAACGGCCGCTCGTCGAACGGATCGAGCTCGATCCGCGAGAAGCGCATGCTGACGACCACGCGGTCGGCGAGCCCGATCGCGCGGTCGACGACGACGTGGTAGTTCTCGGCGGACCGTTCGGCGACGACCTCGAGGACGCGGTCGCGGTTGACGACGATCGCCTCCGACTCGCCGGCCGCCACCCACTCCACGTCGGGATCCAGCATGGTCTCGATGGCGTCGAGATCTCCGTCGACGAATGCGTGGTAGCCGCGCAGCAGGAGCTCGGCGCTCTCGTGGCTCATGCGTTCGAGTCTAGGCGGCTAGGTGTGTCGCTAGACTGGTTCCGCCCCAGGGCCCATAGCTCAGCTGGGAGAGCGTCGCGCTGGCAGCGCGAAGGTCGCCGGTTCGAGCCCGGCTGGGTCCATCGCGGTGGGTGTTGAACCGGAAGAGTGGCGGACGCCCTCGCGGCAGCTGTTGACGCTGCGCCGGCTGGAGGTCGGGGTGCCGGCGCTGCTGGTCGCCGTCGCGCTCGCGGTTGCCGGGGCGCTGTCGGGATCGGGTGTGGCGTATGCCTTTGCTGTCGCTGCGCTCATCGTCGGAGCCCTCCTGTGGCGGTTCGTCGGACGGCGCTTCGGCTCTTGGGGCTACGCAGAGCGGAAGGAAGACCTGCTCATCCGGCGCGGTGTGATGTTCGCCCGCCTGTCGGTCGTGCCGTACGGCCGGATGCAGTTCATCGACGTCACGGCCGGCCCGCTCGAGCGCGCCTTCGGCCTGGCCACCGTGCGCCTGCACACGGCGGCGGCGGCCACGGACGCGCGCATCCCCGGGCTGGAGCGCGAGGAGGCTGGACGCCTCCGCGACAGCCTGGCCGAGCTCGGCGAGGCGCAGGCGGCCGGCCTGTGAAAGCTGGGACTCCCGAGGGCTGGCAGCGCCTGCACCCGCTCTCACCGGTGGTGCGCGGCGGGCGCGCGACGATCGCCATCTTCATCCTCCTGATCCCGATCGCCTTCGGCGGCGACACGCTGGGCCACGCGACTCCCCAATTCGCGGTCATCGCCGTGATCGTGCTGGCGGGGTTCGTGTCCTGGCTCGTGACGCGTTGGCGGATCGAGGACGACGACCTGCGGATCGAGACCGGGTTGCTGCGGCGGCAGTCGCTGCGGTTCCCGCTGGCGCAGGTACAGGCGATCGACGTCGTCCGGCCCGGGCTGGCGCGGCTGTTCCGCGTTGCCGAGCTGCGGTTGCGGATGGCGGGGTCGAGCGGCGGGACCGCGCGACTCGCCTACGTCGCCGAGCACGAGGTCGAGCCGCTGCGCGACCAGCTGCTCGCGCTGGCACGCGGCGCGCGTCACGACGAAGCACCCGCCGCCGAGCTGGAACGGCCGTTGCCGGAGGAGCACGTCCTGGCGACGGTCGGGACCGGCCCGCTCGTCGCGTCGATCCTGCTCGAGAACTGGTGGATCGTCCGTGGTCCTGGCGGGCCTGCTCGCAGGCTTCACCGTCTCGCCGCACACCGTGGGCGGCGCCCTGGGTGGTGGCGGCTTCGTCTGGGCGCTCGCCATGGTCACCTTCGTCTGGCGCCGGTTCAACCAGCAGTACAGGCTGACCGTCGCGGAAGGGCCGGACGGCCTGCATCTGCGCGGAGGGCTCGTGGCGTTGACGGCCGAGGTGATCCGGCCGGGCCGCGTGCAGGCCGTCCGGCTTGTCGAGCCGGCGTTGTGGCGCCCGCTCGGCTGGTGCCGGCTGGAGGTCGACATCGCCGGTCGACAGCGAAGGAAGGGCGAGGGTGAAGCACAGCGCGGCCAACTTCACGCGCTGATTCCCGTCGGCAAGCGCTCGCTCGCGGTCGAGCTCGTCGATCGCCTCCTGCCGGACCGGCCGCGCGAGCTGTCGCGGCCGCCGCGCCGCGTCCTCTGGAAGAGCCCGTTCCGCTACCAGGCGCTGAGCTGGGGCCGAAGCGAGACCTGCGTCGCGACGACAAGCGGACGGCTGCGCCGCGTCACCAGTTGGGTGCCGCTCGAGAAGGTGCAGAGCCTCCGCCATGTGCAGGGGCCCGTGCAGCGGCGGCTGAGCCTCGCGAGCGTCCACGTCGACACTGCCGGGCGGTCTGCCCACGCGACACTGCGCGATCGCGACGCGGCAGAGGCCGCGACCGCGCTCGAGGAGCTGACCGACCTTGCGCGCAACGCGAGGAGGCGACTGGCAACCGCATGAGCGGACGAGGTCCGTGACAATGCGGCATGTTCGAGATCGGGGGGAGCCTGCGCGAGGCTCGCCTGAAGCGCAACCTCACGTCGGCCGACGTCCAGAAGGCGATCCGGATTCGCGACCGCTACCTCCAGGCGCTCGAGGAAGAGCGCTGGGAGTTCCTGCCTGGCGACGCGTACGTGAAGGGGTTCCTGCGCACGTACGCCGACTACCTCGGCCTCGACGGGAACCTCTACGTCGAGGAGTACAACAGCCGCTTCGCCCGCCCCGACGAGCCGCAGCTCGTCCCCGAGCGCTTCGCGCGCAGCGGCTCGCCCTTCGGCGGCGTCGGCTTCCTGCGCCCGCTGATCGTCGTAGCCGTCATCGTCGCGATCGTCGCGGGCCTCGCAGCCTGGCAGCTCAGTAGCTCCTCGGGCGACAAGCAGGGAACCCCGCCGACCACATCCGTCGCCACCACGACGGCCTCACACCACACGACGACCCAGGAAGCAAGCCAACAAGCACGTCGCTGCGGCACTCCCGAGCTCGGCGGTCGTCGTGGCGTCCCGCGGTAACTCGTGGCTCTGGGTTCGCTCGGGCAGCGCCGGCGGGCCGACCGTCTACGAGGGGACGCTGCTCCAGGGCAAGACGCTGCCCGTGAGCCTGAAGAAGGGGCCGGTCTGGATCCGCGTCGGCGACCCGCCCAGCGTCGACGTCCGGCTCGGCGGCAAGCTCGTGCGCGGGCTGCCGACCCAGGTCGGCAACGTGCTCCTCACCCGCCGCGGGATCCGGCCGGCTTAGCTAGACGACGGCGACGTCGACGTCGACCGCGGGCACGTCGCTCCACAGCTCTTCGAGCCGATAGAACTCGCGCGCGTCCGGCGTGAAGACGTGCAGGACGACGTCGATGTAGTCCGCCACGATCCAGGCACCCTCGCGTGCCCCGTCGACGCTCTGCGGCAGCAGCCGCTCGTCCTGCTTCAGCCGCGTGTGCACCTCGTCCCAGATCGACGCGGTCTGCCGCGGGTTGCGGCCGGTCGCGATGACGAAATAGTCCGTGAAGGAGCACTCGGGCCGCATGTCGAGGATCACGACGTCCTCGGCCAGCTTCTCGCGGGCGAGAGCGGCGATGCGGCGGGCCTGTTCGAGGGAGGTCAGAGTCTGCTGTGTCCTTGGATCGCTTTGCTTTCTGCAGTGTAGCCCTGGTTCACGGACGGTAAAGCTTGCGCTCCGCGACGAGCCGCGCCACGGCGGGCGGAACCAGCCCGTCGAGCGGCTCTCCGGCGGCGATGCGGGCCCGGACGTCGGTGGAGGCGGCCGGATTCGGCTCGATCTCGAAGAAGAGGACGCGCTCGGGCCGGTCGAGCTGCCCGAGCACGGCTTCCAGCTCGCTGCGCGAGAAGCCGGGCCGCGTGGCCACCGCCAGGCGGGTCAGCTCGAGCACCTCGGCGGGCTCGCTCCAGGCGAGAAAGGCTCGGAACTGGTCGGCGCCGACCACGAAGACGGGATCGTCGAAGCGCTCGGCCCGGAGCAGCTCGACGGTGCGCGGATAGGGATCGAGCCGCACGTCGTCGTCGGGGAATGCCGCGGCGGCGAGCGCGAGCCGGTCCTCGACGGACGCGTGGACCGCACGATGCCCCGGACGCTCGTTCACGAGGACGACGAGCCGCTCGACGCCGAAGCGCTCCCTCGCGGCGTCGGCGACGGCGACGTGACCGAGATGCGGCGGGTCGAACGCGCCGCCGTAGAGCACTACTCCCACTCGAGCAGCTCCTCCCCCACTTCCACCTCGTCGCCCGCCCGGGCGCCGGCCGCGCGGAGGATCGCCTCGAGCTCCTCCTCCGCCGGCGGCGTGCCCGTGACGCGGAAGCCGCGCTCGGTGCGGTAGACACGGAACGCCCGCCGAGCGGGCTGCGGCTTGTAGACGAGGAAGTCCACGATCTCGTCCGCGGTCTCCGCCTGCCCTTCCTCCGCCTCCTGCGGGACGAGCTCGAACAGCGCGCGGCGCAGCTCGTCGAGCCCGGCGCCCGTCGCAGCGGAGACGCGCAGGACGCGGAGAATCCGCTCGTCCTCGATGCCGAACGACGGCGGCTCGGGCCGCAGGTCGATCTTGTTGAGGACGACGACCTGCGGCCGCTCGTCCAGGCCGGCGCCGTACGCGGCGAGCTCGGCCTCGATCGTCCGCCAGCGCTCGTCCGCATCGTCCTCGGCCGAGTCGATGACATGCATGAGCACCCGCGCGCGCTCGAGGTGAGCGAGGAACTCGTGGCCGAGCCCGACGCCCTCGCTCGCGCCCTCGATCAGGCCGGGCACGTCGGCGACGACGAGCTGGCGCCCGTCCGAGGCTTCCACCGTCCCGAGCACCGGCGAGAGCGTCGTGAACGGGTATTCGGCGACCTTCGGGCGGGCGTTCGAGATCCGCGTCAGGAGCGACGACTTGCCCGCGTTCGGGAGACCGACGAGCGCGGCGTCGGCGAGGAGCTTGAGGCGGAGCTCGATCTCCCGCTCCTCGCCGGGCAAGCCGACCTCGGCGAAGCGCGGCGTCTGCCGGCTCGGACCCGCGAAGTGCTTGTTGCCGCGCCCGCCGGTGCCGCCCTTCGCCACGACAACGCGCGCGCCCGCCTGCGCGAGGTCGGCGGCGAGCTCCTCGCCCTCGAAGACCTGCGTCCCGACGGGAACGGGGAGCACCGCGTCATCTCCCCGCGCGCCGTTCGAGCCACGGCCGCCGCCCGCTCCGCCGCGACCCGCGCGCAGCCTCTGGTTCGGCCGCACGCCCGAGAGGTCGCGCCGCCGAAGGTCGGCGACGAGCACGACGTCACCGCCGTCGCCGCCGTCTCCCCCATCGGGCCCGCCGCGGGGCACGTACTTCTCCCGGCGAAAGTGGATCGAGCCGTCGCCGCCGCGGCCCGCGACTGCCGTCAGTCGTGCGCGATCGTGGAACATCGGAGAAACGGTACTCGGCACTCGCCGCCGCGCCCGACATGCGCGGGCGCGGCCCATTACCGATACGCCGTCAGCGGGCGGCGAGACGGCGAAGCCGGCTCGCTCGCGAGCGAGCGGAAAGCGAAGGGCGTAGCACGCGCCCGCGAAGCGGGCGTCTGGTAGCCCGAAGCGGGCGAAGCGGGCAGCGTAGAGTGGCGCGGATGGACGACGAAGTCGGCGTCACCGTCGTCGGCAGCGAGCCCGAGGCCGAGCTCGCGTGCCAGCTGCTCCGCACCGAGAACATCGCGTGCTACTACCGCCCGACGAGCTTCGCGGCCGGGGCCGGCGACGGCCTCGTCTCGCTCGGGTCGCCGCGCGAGATCGTCGTTCGCGCCGCAGACGCGAAGCGCGCCCGAGAGCTGCTGCGACGCCTAGGCCTGCTCGACGGAGATGAAGCGGCGCTCGCCGCTCGTCCGGAACGCGACCTTGCCGTCGCGCATCGCGAAGATCGTGTCGTCCTTGCCGATCCCGGCTCCCGGGCCGGGGCGGAAGCGCGTGCCGCGCTGGCGGACGAGGATCATCCCCGCCGTCACGTCCTGGCCGGCGAAGAGCTTCACGCCGAGCATCTGCGGGTTCGAGTCGCGGCCGTTCCGCGACGAGCCGAGTCCCTTCTTGTGCGCCATTAGTTCTTCTCCTCGAGTGCCGATTCGAGCGCCGCGAGCGCGCCCTTGCGGGCCTTGCCGGAGCGCTCGTGCTCGAGCGCCGCCTCGACCTGCTCACGGCTCCAGCCGCCCGCTGCTTCCGTGAGCTGCGCGATCGTCATCGACGCGTAGCCCTCCGGCAGCTGGCCGGCCGGCTGCTGCTCCGCCTTCGGCCGCCGGCTTCTCCGCCTTCGCCGCCCTTCTCTCGGCCTTCGGCTTCGCCGCGGCCTTCGCGCGCTTGGCGGCGCCGATCGACTCGATCTCGATCCGCGTCAGCTTGCTCCGGTGGCCGGTGTGCTTCTTGTAGCCCGTGCGGCGGCGGTACTTGCCGATCCGGATCTTCTCGCCGAGCTCGTGCCCGACGACGCGGGCGGTCACCGTCGTGGACGGTGAGAGATCCGGCGCGCCGTTGCCGCCGACGAGCAGGACGCGCGGCTCGAGGGTCGCGCCCTCGTCGGCGCGCAGGCGGTCGACGAGCAGCCGCTCGCCTTCGGAGACGCGGTATTGCTTGCCGCCGAGACTGATGATCGCGTAGGAGCTCATGGCGTGGAAACGCGGGCTGGGCGCCCGCGAGTCGGCAGTGTAGCTAACCCTTTGACTCCAGCTCGTCGGCCCACTCGGACATCGGGACGTAGTCGAAATCGCCGTTCTCCGAGGCGGGTTCGGCCTCTGGAGCGGGCTCGTTGTCGGCGACCGCCTCGGCGCCGTTCTGGGTGCACGGTGGCCGGCTTCTTCTTGCGGTTCTTGCCGCCGCGCGAGCCACGCCTTGTCTTCTTCTTCGCAGCAGGCGTCGCCGGCGAAGCCGACGACGCGCGGCCGGGCTCGTCCAAGACCTCCGCGGTCTCTTGCGACGCCTCGGCGGTCGTCGGCTCTTCCGTCGCCTCGGGCTCGGGCTCCGCGGGTGCCTGCTTCCACCGGCTCCGCCTTGCCGTCGCGGCCGAGCTCCTCGCCAGGAACGTGGATCGTGACGCCGCGAGCCGGCTCCGGCGCCTCCTCCGAGGCATCTCCTGCGTCGGTCTCGGCCGTTTCGGCCGTCGCGGGCGCCTTCTTCCGCTTGCGGCCGCCACGGGACCCGCGCCGCGTCTTCTTCTTCGGCTTCGGAGCCTCCTCGGCTTCCGGCGTCTCCTCGGCCTCGCCTTCGGTCTCGACCTCCGGCTCCTCCGCGACCACGGGCTCTTCCACCGCGGCGTCGGTTTCCTTCGCGACCGCCGCACCCTTACGCGCCGGCGGCTTGCGGGTCGGCTTCTCGGCCTCGCCCTCGGCCGTCAGCGGCTCGGGTGCCGCCTTCGTCTTCCGGATCGCGACAGCGTAGGCGCGCCCGTCGAGCACGCGCTCGATGCGCACCTTGAGGCGCTTACCCACCTGCGAGGCTGCGTCGGCGACCACGATGTCGAGCCCGTCGAGCTTGCCGACGGCGGCAGCGCCGTCGTAGCGGTCGACCTCCACGAGTTGCAGCATCACCTCCGCGTCCTCACCCACAGGCGCCGGCGGCGCCAGGTCGGCGAGCTTGCCCTCGCTGAGGACGACGAAGTGGTCGAGGTGCGTCTCAGGCTTTCCCTCGAGGAAGAAGCGCTTCTTCGTGAGCGCCTCGAACTCGAGCAGCCGCCGGGCGCCGGGGCCGACGAGCGCGCTCGCGATCGAGTCGGCGAGCTCGACCCGGAACGCCTGCGCACGCGAGCCGGCCGCGAGCGCGCGTAGCCGCCGCTCGACATCGATGGCCGCGGAGGCCTCGGAGTAGACGATCCCGTCGCCCCCGCAGGTCGGGCACTTGCGCGTCATCACTTCGCGCGGACCGTCGGTCACGTTCTGGCGCGTCATCTCCACGAGCCCGAGCGGAGAGATCTCGACGACGTACGTCTTCGTCCGGTCGCGCTCGAGCTCGCTCCGCAGCGCTTCCTCGACGGTCGCCCGGTTCTTCGGGTTGGCCATGTCGATGAAGTCGATGACGATGATCCCGCCGATGTCGCGCAGCCGCAGCTGGCGAACGACCTCCTTCACGGCCTCGAGGTTGTTCTTGGTGATCGTGTCCTCGAGCCGGCCGCCCGAGTTCTTGCCGCGGCCGCCGACGAAGCGGCCGGTGTTGACGTCGATGACGGTGAACGCCTCGGCGTAGTCGAAGATGAGATAACCGCCGGACGGGAGATCGACGCGGCGGCCGATCGTCGACTTGATCTCCTGCTCGACGCCGAACGCCTCCATCAGCGGCTTCTTGTCCTTGTAGCGGACGAGCCGCTCGACCATGTGCGGAGACGTCTTCTTCAGGTAGCCGACGACGCGCTTGTACGTGAGCTCGTCGTCCACGTACGCCTTCTCGAAGTCGCCGGTGAAGAGGTCGCGGACGACGCGCAGCGGCAGCTCGGCCTCCTGGTAGACGAGCTCCGGCGCCTTCGCGCTCTTCGCCTTCGCCTGAATCGACTTCCAGAGCCGCTGCAGGAAGACGAGGTCGCGCTCGATGTCCTCCTCGGACGCGCCCTCGGCGGCGGTGCGGACGATGACGCCGCCCTCCTTCACGTCGAGCCGCTTGAGGATGTCCTTGAGGCGGTTGCGCTCGTCGTCGTCGAGCCGGCGCGAGACGCCGAGGCCTTCGCCCTGCGGAACGAGCACGACGAACCGGCCGGGCAGCGAGATCTGCGTCGTCAGCCTCGCGCCCTTCGTCTTCATCGGATCCTTCACGGCCTGGACGAGGATCGTCTGGCCGCGCGAGATCAGGTCCTGGATCTTGCGGCCGTGACCCCGCTCGAGCTCCGGGCTGACTATCTCGTCGACGTAGAGGAAGCCGTTTTTCTCGAGTCCGATCTCGACGAACGCGGCCTCCATCCCGGGCAGGACGTTGTCGACGCGGCCGAGGTAGATGTTGCCGGCAATCGAGCGGCGCTCCGGCCGCTCGAGGTAGACCTCGGCGGCCTGGCCGTCCTCGAGGATGGCGACGCGGCGCTCGCCGACGTCGACGGAGACGAGCAGTTCGCGCTTCGCCGCGGGAAGAGGCGCGCGGCGCTGCGGCTCCCGGCGGCGGCGGGTCGACTGGTCGCGGCGGCGCTCCTGCCGCTGGGAGAGCTCCCGCCGCTGCGGTTGCTTCGCCGGCTCGGCCTTCTCCTTCCGCGCCGTGTCCTTCCGTTCTGGCGCATCCGCGCCTGCGGTGGAGCCGGGCTTCTTGCGTCCACGCCCGCCACGGCTGCCGCGGCGACGCTTCGGCTTGGTCGGATCGGTCGGTTCGGAGCCGGCCGCCTCGGCGGCCGGGTCGGTCAGCTTGGGCTGATCGAGCTTCGGGGGCTTGGCCTCGAGCTCGGGTACGTCAGAACGTTGGTCGTCGGAAGACTTCTTCTTCCGGAAACGGAACCAGGGCAAGTAAGAACTCCTTCGTGGGAGCGCGCGGCGGCGACCTCAGGAGAGGTGCGCGCGCACTCGTTGTGGATGAAAAGGCTTGGCATGGCCTACGAGCCAAGGGTAGCAACCGTTCTCCCTGGGGGTCCGTCCGAGCCCGGACCTACGATCCGGCCAATCATGACCGGGAGGTGAGCGGTGATGGCGCAACGCGAGGCCGAAGAGCTCCTGATGATCGAGGAGGCGGATGCCTGGTTCGAGTACCTCGAGGTGACTCGGAGCCAGTCTGAGAGCCGCTACCACGAGGTCGAGCCGTGGGCCTGGTCACGCCTGTCGCAGCGCCTGCGCGCGATCAAGGCGCGGCGCGCGCGGCTCCGCCCAGCTGCTGCGTAGGAGCGAGCGCGAAGCGGATTCGCGCGGCCTCGCCGAGCGCACGCGTGCCGCCGTACGCGATCGCGCCCTTCAGTACCCAACCGAGGCCGGGAACCAGATCGAGGAGCTCGCGTGCGAGCGCGCGCAGGCCGAAGCCGGCCCCGATCGTCGCCGCGACCTCCGGCAGCCTGTCGCGAACGTCGCCGGCGGCGCCGTGGGCCTGCGCGAGCCGGAGCAGGAGGCGGACCTCGTTCAGCGCGAGCAACGGCAGGTCGGCGCCCGGGATCCAGACTGCGGCCGCCACGATGCCGTTCTTGCGAGCGAAGGAAGCGACGAGCTGATCGCTCACGGCCGCGCGGAGCAGCGGCACGCGCGCAGCGAGCGGCGCGCCATACTCCCCGAGCCGCGCCGCGATCGCATGCGCGATCGCCTCGAGCGGAAAGGGCTCGCCGGCGCCTACCCAGACCACGTCCGTCGCGAGCACATACGGGATCGTGGTGGGCTCCGCGAGGCCCACGGCGACGGCGATCGCCGGTACGTGCGCGCGCCGGGCGCGCCGCAGCATTCGGACGTCCTCATCGCCGGGAGCCACTGCGAGAACGTGCACGTACACGTCGGCGCCTTCCGGATCGCCCAGCCGGACGGCTCCGGGCTCCGCATGGCCGCGCAGGAACTGCTGCCGCAGCTCGGGCGCGAGCTCGTCGGCCCCGCCGACCGCGAGAACATGATCGTCCGGTCCCGGGGCCGCGACCTCCCTCAGCAGCTTCCGGATCGCCCCGGCCGAGACCGGAAGAGCCACTAGCGGCGCCGCGAGTAGCGCGACACGCGGCCGCGCGCGTGGATCGCGAGCAGCACGCCCATCGCCGCGAGGTTCGCGATCAACGAGGAGCCGCCGACGCTGACGAACGGCAAGGGAATGCCGGTGATCGGGGCGATCCCCATCGTCATGCCGACGTTGACGAAGATCTGAAACAGGAGCGCGACCACGATGCCGCCGGCGACGATCGCCGAGAAGAGATCTCGCGCGACGGTGACGACCCGCAGACCGCGCCAGAGCACGAGGAGGTAGAGCCCGAGCAGGATCACGGCACCGACGAAGCCACGCTGCTCGGCGAAGCCGGCGAAGACGAAGTCGGTTCCGCTCTCGGGCAGGAAGCCGAGCTTGACCTGGCTCGAGCCGTTCGGGCCGCGGCCGCGAATCTGCCCCGAGCCGACCGCCGCCTTCGACTGCTCGAGGTTGTACCCCGCGTCGACCGAGCACGTAGTCGAATGGATGAAGCAGGTAAGGCGCTGCTGCTGGTAGCTCTTGAGCACGCTGACGCCGGCAGCGGGGCCTGCCCAGAGGACGCCGACCACGACGAACACGACTACTGCCCCGAGCACCGCGAGGTGGCGCCACGGCACGCCGGCGATGTACAGCATCGCGGCGAGCGCTGCGAGGTAGACGAGCGCGGTGCCGAGGTCCGGCTGGGCGAAGACCAACAAAACCGGTATCAGGCCGAGCCCGACGACCCTCAGCGTCGTCTCCCACCCGGTCAGCGCGCGCTGGCGCTCGGCGAGCATCCCCGCGAGGGCGAGGACGAACAGGAGCTTCCCGAACTCCGACGGCTGGAAGGTGAAGAAGCCGAGGTTGATCCAGCGCGTCGAGCCGTGCGCCGCGCTCCCGACGAGCAGGACGAAGGCGATGACCACCGCGGTGCCGACGAAGATGGCGCGCCAGTAGCGCCGGTAGAGGTCCGGGTCGATCAGCGCCGCGGCCACGAGCACGACCGCTCCCACGCACGCGTAGAGGATCTGGCGGTTGAGGTAGTAGCTCGGATCGCTCGGCACCGCGAACTTCGTGACGCCGGCGACGCCCCAGAGCCCCACGACGACGAGCGCCGCGACGCCGCCGAGCAGGATCCAGTCGAGGGAGCGAACGACCGCGAGCAGGCGCGGCGCCTCGCGCTCGGCGCGCAGCCCTGCCCGTTGTGATCCGGCGTATTCGAGCATCAGTCGGAGTGGATGTATGCCGTCGGAGGCGGTGGAGGCGGCGGAACGTTGAAGAACTTCGCGAAGACCCGCTCGGCGGCCGGCGCCGCCGCCGCTCCGCCCTCGCCGCCGTTCTCGATCACGGCGCAGACGACGATCTTCGCGTCGTCCGCCGGACCATAGCCGCACCACCACGACTGGTCCCGATACCCTTTGAACCCGGGGATGCGGACGAACTTCTGCGCCGTCCCGGTCTTCCCGGCGATCGGCGGCAGGAAGCTTCCGAACACGCCGTACGAGGTGCCGAAGGGATCGTGCGTCGCCTCGAAGAGGCCCTGCTGGACGACCTTGAGGTTGGCCGGATCGAGCCCCGGGATCGGCCGGGGCGCGGGCGGCGCGGTCGTCGGCACGATCGTCCCGTTCGGGTTCTCGACGTCCATCAGGATGTGCGGCGTGACGAGCTTCCCGCCGTTCGCGATCGCAGCGTAGAAGCGGGCCATCTGCAGCGGTGTCACGGTGAGGTCCTTCTGGCCGATCGCGAGCTGGATCGAGTCGCCGGGCTTCCACAGCCGGTCGACCTGCCAGTTCGTCGGATCGGTACGCCTCGTGTACCTGCGGTGCCGCCAGCCGATCGTCGGCACGAGCCCGGGCGCCTGCGGGGTGAGGTCGGAGCCGCTCGTCCGCCCGAACCCGAAGCGGCGCGCCCACCGCTGGATCGGCTGGCCGCGGTCCTTCGGCAGCAGGTAGAACTTGTTGCCGACGTTGTAGAAGTACGTGTCGCACGACTGGGCGATCGCCGTGGGCAGGTCCATCCCCTGGTTGACGAAGCGGTCCCAGTTGTGGAAGACGTGGTGCGCAGTGTCCTCAGGAGCCACGTATGAGCCCGTGCAGGGGTAGAGGGTGTACGGCTTGATCAGATGCTCCTGGAGCGCCGCGATCGCGGTGAGCGGCTTGAAGGCCGAGCCAGGCGGATACGTGCCGTCGAGCGCTCGGTTGAGCGCCGGGTAGTTCTTGTCGAGTGCGGACTTCGCCGACCCCACGCCCTGGGCATTGAGCGCGCGCCTCGTCCTCCGTCCGCTCCAGACCGACGGGTCGTACGTCGGCGAAGACGCCATCGCGAGGATCGAGCCGTCCTTCGGGCTCAGGGCCACGATCGCGCCGCCGTCGGCCGCCCACTGGCCGCTGTTGATCGCGCGCTGGATCCCGTCGTCCAGCGCGTTCTGGGCGGCGATCTGCAGCTGCGTGTCGATCGTCAGGCGCACCGTCTGCCCCGGCTGGGGCGCCGCCGTCAGCAACCGGCGACTGCGAGGGCGGCCGAGAGAGTCGACGCGGACGCGGGCCAACCCGGGCACCCCACGCAGGTACATGTCCAGCGCCGATTCGATCCCGGTCTGGCCGATCACGTCCCCCGGCTGGTAGCCGTTCCCTGCGAGCGTCTTCAGCTGTTGCTGCGAAATCTGGCCGTCGTACCCGAGCAGCTGGGACGCCACCGATCCGTGCGGGTAGCGGCGGATGTAGCTCCGGGCGAGGGTCAGCCCGGGGAAGGATGCAGCCCGCTCCTCGAGGTACGTGAGCATCGGGCCTGTCGCTTCGGTGCGGACGACGATCGGATCGAGCATGTCGCCCCTGCGCTTGCGCTCGAGGATCAGCTTCGTCACGCGCCGCACCGACACGCCCGCGACGTTCGCGATCGCGCGGACCTCGGCGGCTCGGGCCGCGTAGGTCTTCGGCATGCCCGCCGGCGAGAGCTCGACCGACGTGACCGGCTTGTTCGTCACGAGGATGTTGCCCTTCGTGTCGACGATCGGACCGCGGGGCGCCTCGACACGCACCGTGCGGACCTGGTTGGCCTGCGCGCGCGCGGCGTACTGCGATCCGGAGAGCACCTGCAGCGCCCACAGCCGCATGAGCAGCGCCGCGAAGCCGATCACGACCAGCGCTCCGAGGATCGCGACGCGCCGCGCGAGCTTCGGCGTCAGCCGGTAGGCCTCGACCCTGGTCTGTTCGGCGTCCGGCTGCTCCGACGGCGTGGGCCTCGAGGGGAGCGGCGCGGGCGGCCGGGTCGTCGTGCTAGCCAAGGAGCTGTACCTCCGCCGACAGCTCGTCCCGACCGGCCGGCCGGAGCAACCGCCGCACGAGCGCGTAGATCGGCGCGGTGAGGATCAGGTTGAGGACGATCGCGGGGATCAGGCTGCGCACGACCGCTCCCGCCGGCGCGCTCTCCCCGAGCACGAAGTGCACGACGAGCAGCCCGAGCTGGTAGAGGACGGTCACGACCGCGACGGAGAGGAACGGCGCATGCCCGCGGTCGCGGCCGGTGGTCTCCCCGTAGCGCCCGATCCAGTAGCCCGCGAGCGTCAGCACGAGCGACGTGAGCCCCATCGTGCCCAGCGAGGCCGTGTCGACGAGGAGCCCGGCGAAGAAGCCGCCCACGGCACCGACGACGCTGCCGCGGAGCAGGGCGAGCGCGACGAGCGAGACGAGCAGGACGTCGGGGACGGCGCCGAAGACGTGGAGCTGCGAGAAGATCGAGACCTGGGCGACCGCCGCGACGAAGAGCAGGGCGGCGGCCTTGACGCCGTCGCCGAAGGTCATCGGTGCGGCTTCTTGGGGACGAGCACCGCGACGGCGTCGAGCGAGCCGAGGTTCGCGAAGGGCTGCACCTGCACCTGGAGGAACGTCGCCGTGTCCGTGGCGCCGACAGACGAGACGCGGCCGATCGGGATGCCGTACGGGTAGAGATCCCGATAGCGGGCGTTGTGCGTCCCATCCGTGACGAGCGCGTCGCCCTCCTTCACCCTGAGCGCTTTTTTCACCTGGTCGAGAATCAGCGTCCCGCCCGGGCCGGTGTGAACCATCCCGCGCACCTGCGTCTGGATGTCGCGGGCCGCGACGAACGTTGACGGGTCGGTGAGCAGCGTCACGACCGCCGTCTGGGGCTGGACGTCCGACACGATCCCGACGAGGCCCTCGCCGCTCACGACCGGCGAGTTGAGCCGCACCCCATCAGACGACCCCGCGGCGATCTCGAGCGAGTGCGTGAAGGCGTTACTCGGGAAGGACGTGACCTCGGCGTTGACGGCGTTGTAGTCGTTCGGGAACGTCCTGCCCTGTTCGAGGTGCAGGAGCCTCTCGAGCTGCTGTGCCTTTATGGCGGCTGCTCGGTTGCCGATCGCTTGCAGCCGAAGCTGTCGGTAGCTCCCGCTTCAGCTGTGCGTTCTCGCGCTTCGCGCTCGAGACGCTCGCGACCCAGTCGTAGCGCGTCGCGGAACGGCTGCGCGATCCTGGTGGCGGCGATCTGGAACGGACGCAGCGCGGTCGAGCCCGCGCCTTGCACATCGTGGAGCACTCCCGCCGTCGGCGAGCGGAAGGAGATCGTGACGAGCGCCAGAGCGACGATGACGAGGCCGACGACGATCGCCCGGCGAATGAGCGCGCTGCGAGCCTTCGAAGGGTACGGCGTAGGCTTCGAGCGCTGAACCGACGAGGCGAGCACCGCCGCGCGCGCGCTGCGACTTGGTGGAGCCACCGCCACAGGTTACCGCGTGCGCCCGTCGGGCTCACTGGTCCGGGCGAAGAGCTGCGCTCGTCGCCCGGGGACAAAGGAACTCCGCCAACGGGAGAGCGCGGTCTCCCGTTGCCTCCGTGCTGAGAGCACATTGGGGCTGCGCAGATTCTGACGCCTGTTCCGTCGCGAGCGCGCAGGCTTCGCGTGCGCGCTCGCTGGTCCGCGGCGGCGTAACGTGCCGTTACGCCGCCGCCTCGATCTCAACGAAGTTCGAAACGCTCAGATCACGAGAGCACCAAAGGCCGGAGGCTAAGACAGCCGCAAAGCGGCGACTTAGCCGCAGGTCGAACCGCGCTCGCGCCGGCCTCCGCCGCGCGCGAGCGCACAACAGCGGCCTCCCGCCCAGGCACCGACCAAACCAGAAAGCACGGAGCGGGCCGGAAACCGCGCTTTCCGGCCCGCGCAGTTCCTCTCCCAGCGAGCGAGACCGCAGGTCTCGCGAGCTAGTAGCGGTGGCGGCCGTTGCGGGAACGGGCCTTGTTGCTGCGGTGGATGGCCTCGAACTCCTCGAGGCTCCGACCCGAACCGACCGCGACGCACGTGAGCGGGCTCTCGGCGAGATGGACCGGCATCTGGGTCTCGTGGCGCAGCCGCTCGTCGAGGCCTGTGACGAGCGCGCCGCCGCCGGCGAGGACGATCCCGCGGTCCATGATGTCCGCCGCGAGCTCCGGCGGCGTCTTGTCGAGCGTCGACTTGATCGCCTCGATGATCTGCGTGACGGGCTCGTCGAGTGCGCGGCGGACCTCCTCCGAGGTGAGGATCACCGTCTTCGGCAGGCCGGTGAGCATGTCGCGCCCACGTACCTCGGCCTGCAGCTCCTCGCGCAGGTCCCAGGCGGAGCCGATCTCGAGCTTGATCTCCTCCGCCGTCTGCTGGCCGATGAGGAGCTTGTAGTCCCGCTTGATGTGATTGATGATCGCCTCGTCCATCTCGTCGCCGCCGACGCGCAGCGACTGCGAGACGACGATCCCGCCCAGCGAGATGACCGCGACCTCGGTGGTGCCGCCGCCGATGTCCACGATCATGTTCCCGGTCGGCTCGGCGACGGGGAGCCCGGCGCCGATCGCGGCCGCCATCGGCTCCTCGATCAGGTAAGCCTGGCGCGCGCCGGCGGATAGCGTCGCCTCCTCGACCGCGCGCTTCTCGACTCCGGTCACCCCGGACGGGACGCAGACGACGACGCGCGGGTGCGCGAAACGGTGCTGGTGCACTTTCTGGATGAAGTGGCGGAGCATCTGCTCAGTGACGTCGAAGTCGGCGATCACGCCGTCCTTCAGGGGACGGATCGCCTGGATCGTCCCGGGCGTGCGGCCGAGCATCCGCTTCGCCTCCACGCCGACCGCGTGCACCTCGCCCGAGCGCTGGTCGATGGCGACGACCGACGGCTCGGACAGGACGATGCCGCGCCCGCGCACGTAGACGAGCGTGTTCGCGGTGCCGAGGTCCACCGCCATATCGCGGCCGCCGAAGCCTGTCAGTCCTGAAAAGAGCCCCATCGCCCGGTCGAGCATACCCGCAAAGTCGCGAAGCTCTTGCGGAGTCGCGACCCTCCGGTCACGGCTTTCCGCCTAGGTTCGGGACGAGCGACGACGGAGGCGAACGTGAACGTGGTGACGCTGATCGGCAACCTCGCGACCGAGGTCGAGCTGCGCGAGGTCGGGCCTGACAAGAAGGTGGCGAGCTTCGTGCTCGCGGTCGACCGGGCGAGCCAGGACGGCGGCGCGGACTTCGTGAGGGTGTCGGCGTGGGACCGGCAGGCGGAGCTGTGCGCCGAGTACCTCGGCAAGGGGCGGCGGATCGCCGTCGACGGGCGGCTCAAGTCCCGGTCGTGGGAGGACGAGGGGAAGCGGCGCAGCGCGATCGAGGTGGTCGCCCGGCGGGTCGAGTTCCTCGGCGGCGGGCCTCGGCGCGAGCAGGAGGAAGAGGGCGGGGAGGTGATCCCGTTCGAGGCGCCTGCGGCCGTCTAGCCGGCGAGGATCTAGCCCAGCGAAGCGACGAACTCCCGGATCGCGGCGAGGCAGGCGTCCGGCCGCTCGCCGATCAGGAGGTGGCCGCAGCCGGCGATCGTCCGTAGCGGCGCGTGCAGGCGGCGCGCGTACTCGATCCCGTCCTCGACACGGACCCAGTTGTCGCTCGCTCCCCAGAGGCAGAGGCACGGGCAGGTGACGCGGTCGAGCTCGGTGCGCGGGTCCGAGACGAGCAAGGCCCGGCCGGCCTGGCGCGTGTCGGTGTGGTGCGCGGGCCCGACGAGGAAGGCCTCGGCGAGCTCGGGAGCGAGAGCGTCGGGATCGGCCACGCCCCACCAGCCGAACGCGGCCCGGCGGCCGAGCCGGGAGCGCGCCCACGCGTGCCGGTATGGCGCGATCAGGCGCCCCGGACGCGCGACGCCGAGCACGGTGAGCGTCACCTGGGCGGCACGGGATGCCGAGCCGATTCCGGCCGCCGCCGCGAGGACGAGGCCGCCGACCGCCTCGGGACGCAGCACCGCGGCGCGGAGCGCGACCACGCCGCCCAGTGAGTGGCCGATCCACACCGCACCGAGCATCTCCTCTGCGTGCGCGATCCCGAGGACGGCTTCGGCGAGCGCGTCGACGTCGCGTGCTTCGGGCAGCGGTGTCGAGCGTCCGTGACCCGGCAGGTCCGGGACGAGGACGCGATGCTCGGCGGCGAGCGACGGGGCGAGCGCGCGCCAGTTCTCGATCGTCCCGCCGAGGCCGTGCACGAGGACGAGCGGAGGCCCGTCGCCACGAACCGCGTAGCGAAGGCGGGTTCCGCGCCACTCGAGCTCACGCTCCTCGAATCCGTCCAACCGGTGTTTGCGGTCCGTCACCCGTGAGGCATATTCTTCGGGTAATGGATGCTTCCGCAGGGCGGGCAGAGTGATGCTCGCGAACACGACAAGCCGGGGTGCGATCTAGCCCGCCAGCGCGTTGCGCGCGGCGGGTTTTTTCGTTCCAGGCAGGAAAAGGAGCCCAACCGATGGCGAATCACCTCACGCCCGAAGAACTGTCGAAGGAACTCGGTCTCGACAGGCAGGACGTGATCCGGGTGTGCGTCGAAGAGGGAGTGCCGATCTACCAAGGAAAGATCGACAAGTACCTCTTCCAGACGCAGCTGCAGGCACTCTCCCAGCAGCAGCCCGCAGCGTAGACCGCGGGCGTCAGGCGGACTTCTTCGCCGGCGTCTTGCGAGCTCGGGAGCCCGCCTTAGCGCGGGCTTTCCCGTCCTTGGAGCCCTCCTCGGTGCGGCGGCTCTGCGCGTCGGCAACGCTCTGGCGTAGCGCTTCCATCAGGTCGATCACAGGCGCCTCGGCGATGGGCTCCGGCGCGACGATCTCCTGGCCGGCGAGCTTCGCCTCGAGCATCTGCGCCAGGTCTTTCCGGTAGTCGTTCTCGAAGTCCTCGGGCGTCCACTCGCCCGCGAGGCTCGAGATGACCTGCTCGGCGAGCTGCAGCTCGGCCTTCTGCACGTCGGTCTCGGCGACCGCCTCCTCGATCTCGGTCTTCGTGCGGACGTCCTCGGCGAAGAAGAGAGTTTCGAGCAGCAGCGCGCCGGCCCTGGCACGGATGAGGCAGAGGTTCTCCTTGCCCCAGAGGACGAACTTGCCGACCGCGGCCATCCCCGACTCCTCCATCGCGCGCAGAAGGAGGACGTACGGCTTTCGCTGCGCGTCGGCGTCGGCGGGTGCGAGGTAGTAGGTGCGGTCGAAGTAGACAGGGTCGACGTCCTCGAGCTTGACGAAGCGCAGGATCGCGATCGACTGCGAGCGGGTCAGCGCCACGGCCTCGAGATCGGCCTCCTCGACGAGGACGTACTGGCCCTTCGCGAACTCCCAGCCCTTGACGAGCTCGTCGGGCTCGACGTCGCGCTCGTGCACCGGGCACCAGCGCTTCTGCTTGATCGGCGTGCCGCATTCGCGATGGAGCGTGCGGAACGAGACGTCCTGCCGCTGGGTCGCGAGCGCGAGCCCGACAGGGATGTTGACGAGGCCGAAGCTGATCGATCCGTTCCAGATTGTCCGCATGAGAAGTCCCAGTTTAGTTGGGGACCGGCCCACTTCTCGGTTTTCATCGGCTTCCCTGCATACGATTCCGCAGATGGAAAGGCGCACGGTGCCCGAGCTCTGGCGCGAGGCCGTCCGCGACGCACCGGCCGGGCCCGCGTATCTCGAGGAGACGGCGGACGACTGGCGGCCGGTCACGCGGGACGAGGCCGCGGAGCGCGTCTCGGCGCTCGCGCAGGGGCTGCTCGCGCGAGGTGTGCGCCACGGCGACCGCGTTGCCGTCCTCTCCCGTACCCGGCTCGAGTGGATCCTGCTCGACTGGGCCGTGATGTCGATCGGCGCCGTCGTCGTCGGCCTCTATCCCACGAGCTCCGCCAAGGAGTGCGAGTACATCCTCGACCATTGCGAGGCGGTGCTCGCGTTCACCGAGGACGACGAGCAGACCCGGAAGCTCGTCTCCGTTCGCGGCTCCCTGCCGAACCTGCGGGAGATCATCCCGTTCGACTGGCTCGAGAAGCTCGAGTCCGATGGCCGCCTCGCGAGGCATCTGCGGCCGGAGCCCGTGGAGGAGGACGACCTCGCGACCCTGATCTACACCTCCGGCACGACCGGGCCGCCCAAGGGCTGCATGCTCACGCACCGCAACCTCGTCACGGCCGCGACCCGCGTCGTGGAAGGAGTGAACCACCCCGACGACATCGTCCTCCTCTTCCTGCCGCTCGCCCACAGCTACGGCCGACTTGCGCACCAGGCAGGGACGCATCGCGGCGCGACCATCGCGCTCGTCGCTGACGTCGCGCGCGTGCCCGAGGCTCTCGCGACCGTGCGGCCGACGGTCCTGCCGGCCGTCCCTCGCGTCTACGAGAAGGTCCATGCGAACGCACTCGGCGAGATCGAGCGCGCCGGCGGCCTGCGCAGGCGGATCGGGCTGTGGGCGCTCGGGGTCGGCGCCCGCACGAGCCGCGCCCGCCGGGAGGGAGAGCGGGTGTCCGGCAGCCTCGCGCTGCAGCAACGGCTGGCCGACCGGCTCGTATTCGCCAAGGTGCGCGAGCGGCTGGGCGGACGCCTCCGGGTGGGAATCTCCGGGGCAGCTCCGCTCTCCCCCGACGTGATGGAGTTCTTCCACGCGCTCGGGGTGCCGGTGATCGAGGGCTACGGCCTGACCGAGACGGCGAGCTCGGCCAGCGTGAACGAGCCTGAGGACTTCCGGATCGGCACCGTCGGCCGGCCCGTCGACGGCTCCGAGATCCGGCTCGCCGATGACGGCGAGATCCTGGTCCGCAGCGACTCCGTCTTCGCCGGCTACTACAAGGAGCCCGAGGCAACGAGCGCGGCGCTGACCGACGACGGCTGGTTCCGCACCGGCGACGTGGGCGAGATAGACGACGAGGGCTTCCTGAAGATCACCGACCGGAAGAAGGACCTCATCATCACGGCCGGCGGCAAGAACATCGCGCCGCAGAACCTCGAGAACGCCCTCAAGACATCGCGCTTCGTCTCACAGGCGGTCGTCGTCGGCGACCGCCGCCCCTACGTGACGGCGCTCGTGACGCTCGACGAGGCCGAGCTCGCCTCGAGCGACCGCGACCCGCAGGAGCTCGTGCAGGAGCTCGTGGACGACGTCAACCGCGACCGGATGCGCGTCGAGCAGATCAAGCGGTTCGCGATCCTCCCGCGCGACTTCTCCCAGGAGGAGGGCGAGGTGACGCCGACGCTGAAGCTACGCCGCAGAGTGATTCACGAGCACTTCGCCGACGAGATCGAGAAGCTCTACGCGGGCTAGGAGGGCTTGGCGGAAGGCCGCTCGTCGTCGGCGTGCGATGGTCGTTCGCTGACAAGGACGCAGGGAGCTCGAATAGCAGCGCTATTCGAGCGACCGAGGACGCCGCTCAGCGGGCGAGCAGCGTGCGCCGGCGGCTCAGCCTGACTTTCGCCAAGCCCTCCTACTACTAGCCCAGGATGCGCTTGGCGCCGTCGTACTCGGCAGCGTACGAGCCGCTGAGGCTGTCGATCCTGACGACGGAACCGGTGTGCGGCGCGTGGATGAAGTTTCCACCGCCCACATAGATCCCGACGTGGCCGAGCCCGTAGAAGAAGACGAGGTCGCCGGGCTGGAGCTGGCTCCGCGACACCGAGACGGAATCCGAGTAGCTCCACTGCGCGACGGTGTTGTGCGGCAGCGAGACCCCGACCTGGGCGTACGCGTACATGACGAGACCCGAGCAGTCGAAGCCGCTGGGGCTCGCGCCGCCATAGACGTACTGAGTGCCGAGGTAGCGCATCGCGATGCCCACGACGCTGCTGTAGCGGACGCCCGGGACCGCAGTGCTTGTGGGTCCGGCGCCGAAACCGACCTTCGGAGTCGCGACCTGCGTCGCCGCGACCCTCGCGTTACGGGCGGCGGCCTGCTGGGCCGCTCGCTGGGCGGAGATCATCTGCGCGATCTGGGAGCGGACGGAGTTGTACAGATGCCGCTCGGAGGCGAGCCGCCCCTCGATCTGGTTGCGCTCCGCTGCGCGCGCCGCCACCAGCCGGTGCTGCCGGGTGCGTTCGTTGCGCAGCATCGTCCGCCGGTGGACGACCTGGTGCTGGAACGAGACCACCTGGTGGACGAGCGTCGCGTCCTGCTTCGAGATCGAGTTGACCGTCTCGATGCGTGAGATCAGGTCGTCGAGGCTCTTAGCGCCGAGGAGCACCGCGAGCGAGGACTGCTGGTCCCCCGACGTGTAGATGGCGACGAGCCGCTTCGCGAGCGTGCGCTTGGCCTGGCCGAGATTGCCGCGCGCGACGCCGAGTGCCTGGTGGTTGATCCGAAGCTGGCGCTCGACACTCTTCAGCTTTCGACTCGCCGCCTGGTAGCGGCTGTTCGCCCGCTGCGCGGCGGCATCGAGTTGCTGCAGCCGCGCCAGCACGCCCTGTGCCTGCGCGCGCTTCGCGCCGATCTGATCGGCGTGCGCACGAGGTGCGGAGGCCCCGAACAGGGCCGCCAAGAGCAAGCCGATCAGAAGTGCCGAGAGCGCAACTTGCCGCCGCAGCACGCGCAATGACGTCCTCCCGCCCGTCACGAGCGGTGGAGGGTAACAAGCCTGCCGGACGCTCGCAACGGAGAACCGTCGCGAAAGTGCTGCAATTTGCACCAACACCTCCCGGAGCGCGGCGCGCAGCCGCCGCAGAGACTCGCTCCGTCGACTACGGTCCGCCCCCATGCTCCTGGGGAGGAGATCGCGCGCCGCGCGGTTCGGCGGCCTCGCCGTCGTGCTCGCGCTCACCGCCGCGTCCGCCGCGCTCGCTGCTCCGGGCACGGGGACGAGCAGCCGTGACGCGACGGCGCAGCAGCTCGACACACGGACCCATCAGGCGCTGCTCAGCCTCTACGCGCTCGACTCGCAGCTGCAGTCGTGGCGCGCGCGGCTTGGCTCGCTCGAGAGGGCCGCCGCCGCCCTACGACAGCAGCGCGCGTCGCTGAGAGAAGAGCTCGGCGCTGCCCAGACGTCCCTCCACACCGGCCAGCGCCGCCTGGCCGCCGAGCTCCGCGTCCTGTACGAGCGTGGGGAAGTCAACTCGGTCGCAGTCGTGCTGGGAGCGAAGTCGCTCAGCGCCGGCCTCAGCCGGCTCGAGGACCTCTCGCGCGTCGCGGACCAAAGCCGGCAGATCGTGGCGGTGACGTCGGCAGCACATCGCCGCCTGCTCCGGTCGCAACGTCTCCTTGCGGCGAAGGAGCGCCGGCTCGAGCGCTCCCTGGCCGCCGCCCGGCAGGCCGAGGCGAGGCTCGCAGCGGCAGCGGGGTCCCGGGCGGCTTACGTCTCCTCCCTGCGGGCACAGTTGCGCGCGGAGCAGGTACGAACCGTCGAAGCCCAGGCGCAGACGGTCCAGCAGCGCTCGCAGCAGCTGCAGCCCACGACCTCGCCGCCGAGCGGCAAGCGGCAGCTCACCGTGAGCGCGACGTGCTACGACCTGTCGGGCCGCACCGCAACCGGGATGCCGGTGGGCCATGGCGTGGTCGCGGTCGACCCGTCCGTGATCCCGCTCGGCACCCGGATGTACGTCCCGGGCTACGGCAACGGCGTCGCGGCAGACGTCGGCGGCGGGATCAAGGGCGACGTCATCGACCTCTGGATGACGCCGTCCGAATGCGCGGCCTGGGGCCGGCGCACCGTCACCATCACCATTTACTGACTAGACTGCGCGCCGCGAAAGGGGGATTCGCGGTGACGGAGCTGGTGGAAACGGCCGAGGAACGGCAGACGGAACCGCTCCGTGTGCTCCTGGTCGACGATCACGACCTGTTCCGGACGGGGCTGCGGAACCTGCTCGAAGAGCAGGAGCTCGAGATCGTCGGCGAGGCCGCGACCGGCGCCGAGGCGGTCGCGCACGTCAGCGAGCTCGCGCCCGACGTCGTCGTCATGGACCTCAACATGCCGGCGATGGGCGGCGTCGAAGCGACCCGCCACATCGCGGAGGTTGCGCCGCTCACCCGGGTCGTGATGCTCACGATCTCGGACGAGGACTCGGACGTCACCGACGCGATCCTTGCCGGCGCCTGCGGCTACCTCCTCAAGGACGCCTCGATCCAGGAGCTCGTGTCGGGCATCCGGGCGGCAGCTCGAGGCGAGGCGCTGATCTCTCCCCACATCGCCGCGAAGGTGCTGCAGCGGATCCGGGCCACGAGCGCGCAGCCAGAGATCGAGGAGATGATCCGCGCGGAGCTCTCGGAGCGCGAGATCGAGGTGCTGAAGCTGATCGCGAACGGCAAGGACAACGCCGTCATCGCCGCCGAGCTCCACATCAGCCCGAAGACCGTCAAGAACCACATCTCGAACATCCTCATGAAGCTCCAGATCGACAACCGCATCCAGGCGGCCGTCTACGCGGTTCGCAGCGGAATTGTCTAGGCGGCTCTTCGCCGGCGCCTGACGACCTGGAGGTCGTGGAGGAGCGTGCGCAGCTGCGCGAGCTCTCCGTCGGCCGTGTCGAGGCGTTTGGACAGCGCGACGAGCTCGGCGGCGACACAGTGCGCCGACACCTCGCCCGCGTCGCGCGCGACCTCGCCGAGACGCCGCTCGATCCGCGAGCGCTCGGCGTCGAGCGCGAGCGCCTCTGCGTAGCCGTGCGTAAGCGTCGACTCGATCGCGTCGAGGCTCGGCGCTCCGGCGCCGTTCTCAGGCATCCGGAGCAGCTCCGCGATCTCGTCCCGCAGCGGCGGCATGACCCTCGATTATCCGGCCGCGAGACGAGAACCGGAATGGGCCGCCCGGCCCATCTTCCAAAGTCGGATGACCCATCCGACTTGACGTTTGCCGTCCTGCTTGAAAAATGGAAGACCGTGCCTCTCCGTCTCGCCGCAACGGCAGTGGCAATTGTCGCGTTCTTCCTCGTCCCGGCCGCACAGGCGGGGTCTCGCAGCGCGTTCCAGACGCACCTTGCGCGAGCCTTGCACGCGCGGCACGTGAGCCCCGGCCGGACGGGCGCGATCGTCTTCGACCTGCAGACCGGCAGCACGCTCTTCGCCCACAACCCGCGGCTGCCGCTCAGGCCTGCGTCGAACGAGAAGCTCGCCACGACATACGCGGCGCTCAGCGCGCTCGGCCCCTCTTTCCGAATCGAGACCGACGTGCTCGGCGAGGGGCAGCAGAGCGGAACGACCTGGCAGGGGAACCTCGTGCTCAAGGGATACGGAGATCCCGCGCTCTCGTTCGCCCAGGTCAACTCGCTCGCGCGCCAGGTGGCGGCGGCCGGGATCAGGCACGTGACCGGCCGGATTCTCGGCGACGAGAGCTGGTTCGACACGCGCCGCACCGGGCTCGGCTGGAAGCCCGACTTCTACCTCCACGAGTCGCCGGCCCTCTCGGCGCTCGTCGTCAATCGTGGCTGGACGGGACGGTACGAGACGGGGCGGCCCGCGCTGATGGCGGCGCAGATCTTGCGCCGCGATTTGCGGCGCGCCGGCGTCACCGTGCACGGCGGAGCCGCGCTCGGCGTCGCCTCCGCCCAGGCGGCTTCGCTCGCGAGCGTCCAGTCGGCGCGGCTCGCGGTGCTCGTCCGGCACATGGACGTCTACAGCGACAACTTCTACGCGGAGATGCTGCTCAAGGAGGTCGGCGCCGTGCAGGGGACCGGCGGCTCCGCAGCAGCTGGGATCGCGGTCGAGCGGCAACTGCTGAGCGACGCCGGTGTGCCGCTCGCCGGGGTCCGGATGGTCGACGGCTCCGGCCTCTCGCTCATCGACCGCTGGACGCCGCTCGGCCTCGCAACGCTCCTCCGGACGATGTGGGAGGACAGCGACCTGCGGCCGTATCTCGTGCCCGCCCTGCCCATCGCCGGTGAGACCGGCACGCTCCGGCACCGGATGCGGAAGGCACCGGCCCGAGGCCTCGTGCGTGCGAAGACGGGTACGACCAACAACGCGTCGTCGCTCTCGGGCTTCGTCGGTGACCGCTACGCCTTCTCGATTCTGGAGAACGGCAGCCCGGTGAGCGCCCTGAACGCCGAGCAGTCGCAGAACCGCTTCGCGCAGGTGCTCGCGCGCGCAGTCGCCTCCACCTCATAAGGAGCTAGGACTCGCCGAGGAGCGCGAGGAGGTCGCTCTCGGAGAGCACCGGCACCTCCGCCTTCTGCGCCTTCGTCAGCTTCGACGCGCCGGGCTCCTCCCCGACGACGAGGCCCGTCGTCTTCGCCGAGACCGAGTCGGTCACCTTCGCGCCGAGCGCCTCGAGCCGCGCCTTCGCGTCCTCGCGGGAGAAGCGCTCGAGCGTGCCGGTGATGACGTACGTGCTGCCGGTGAGCGGGCCCTCGCGCGGGCGCTCGTCGGCACCCAGCTCGAAGCGGAGCCCGAGATCGCGGAGCTCCTGGACGAGGGCCTGGTTCTGCTCGTCCGCGAACCACTCGACCACGTCCTCGGCGCGGTCCGGACCGAAGCCCTCGACCTCGGCGACCTCCTCGGGAGTAGCCGCGATCACGCCGTCGACCGTCCCGAAGTGGCTCGCAAGGTTACGCGCGAGCACCCAGCCGATCCCGGGGATGTTCAGGCCGAGCAGGACGCGCGAGAACGGCACCCGCTTGGAGCGCTCGATCGACCCGATCGCCGCGCTCGCTGAGATCTCCGCGAACCCTTCGAGCTCGAGCAGCTGCTCCTTGGTCAGGCGATAGAGGTCGGGCAGCGAACGGACGAGGCCCTTCTCCCACAGGACGCGGATCGTCTGCTCGCCCACGCCGTCGATGTCGGCGACTGCGGTCCAGTTGATCAGCGTCTCGAGGCCGCGGGACGGACAGGCGCGGTTCGGGCAGCGGTGCATCGCCTCGCCCTCCGGCTTCACGATCTCGGTGCCGCAGAGCGGACAGTGCGTCGGCATCCGGAACTCCTTCGTCCCCCGCCGATGCCGGCCCGCAGGGCCGACGATCTGCGGGATGACGTCACCGGCACGCTGGACGATGACGTCGTCGCCCTGGCGGATCTGCTTGCGGTTGATGTCCTCCTCGTTGTGCAGCGTCGCGCGGGTGACCGTGACACCGCCGACCTGCACCGGCTCCATGATCGCCCACGGGTTGAGAGCGCCGGTGCGCCCCACGCGGATGCGGATCTCGAGCAGCCGCGTCACCGCCGTCAGCGGCGCCCACTTGTACGCGCGCGCCCAGCGTGGACGGGAGTGCAGGGCTCCGAGCCGCCGCTGCTGGTCGAGGGAGTCGACCTTGACGACCACGCCGTCGATCTCGTAGTCGAGCTCCATCCGCCGCTTCTCCCACTCGGCGCAGGCAGCGGCGACCTCCTCGATCGACTCGAGCCGCTCGGCGTACGGATTCGTGCGCAGGCCATGCTCGCGCAGCCACTCGAGCATCCCGAACTGCGTCTCGAACTCGACGCCTTCTCGGTGGCCGGCGCCGTAGACCCAGATCGAGAGCGGCCGGTCGGCGGTGATCGCGGAGTTCTTCTGGCGAAGGCTGCCGGCCGCGGCGTTGCGAGGATTCGGCGCGAGCTTCTGATTCGTCCCTGCCAGGCGCTCGTTCAACTCCCGGAAGCCCGAGAGGGGCAGGTACACCTCGCCGCGAACCTCGATCAGGGCCGGCGGGTCGCCCTCGAGGCGCAGCGGGATCGCCTTGATCGTCCGTAGGTTCGGTGAGACGTCTTCGCCCTGAACGCCGTCGCCACGCGTCGCGCCCCGCACGAAGAGGCCGTTCTCGTACGTCAGGTTGACCGCAAGCCCGTCGATCTTCGGCTCGAGGACGTAGGCGACCGCCGCGTCGGTGCCGAGGCGCTTGCGAACGTCGTCGTCCCACTTCCGCAACCCCTCCTCGGTCGTCACCTTCTCGAGCGAGCCCATCGGCTCCAGGTGCTGGACCTTCTCGAACTTGTCCGACAGGCCGCCGACCCGTCGCGTCGGTGAGTCGGGCGTCACGAGCTCCGGGTGCTCCTCCTCGAGCGCGACGAGCTCGTCGAAGAGCGCGTCGTAGGCCGCGTCCTCCATGATCGGCTCGTCCTCGACGTGGTACGCGATGAGGGCGCGGTTGAGGACCTCGCGCAGCTCCGCGGCGCGCGCCTCGGCGGTCGAGGTCTTAGAGGACGCCAAGGAGCTCCTCCGCCGTGTCGACGATCGCGTCGGGCTCCTCCGCTTCGAGCCGCGCGCGGTCGTGGATCCGGCCCCAGGTCACGGCGACGGCGAACATGCCCGCCGCCTTCGCCGCGCGGATGTCGAACGGAGAGTCGCCGACGTAGGCGGTCTCGGCGGGGTCCGCTCCGAGCCGCTCGGCGCCGAGCAGGAGCGGCTCCGGGTCGGGCTTGTGCCGCTCGGTCTCGTCCCCGCCGACGATCGTCTCGAAGAGGTGTCCGAGCGGGACGTTGGCGAACGCGAGCTCGACGGTCGAGCGGCGCTTCGCCGTGACGACGCCCAGCCGGCCTCCCTCCTCGTGGAGCCGGACGAGCACGTCCTCCATCCCCGCACACGCCTCGAGGTCGTCGTGGAGCGGCTCGTTGTGGGCGCGGTAGACGTCCACGAGCCGCTCGACCTGATCCGGCGCGAGCGCGCGCATCTGCGCCTCCAGGCCGGGGCCGCCGACCGTCTGCAGCAGCTCCTCGTCTGAGTAGTCACGGCCGAGCACCTCGCGGGTCGCGTGCCGCATCGAGGCGAGGATGATCGCGCCGGAGTCGACCACCGTGCCGTCGAGGTCGAAAAGAACGGTCTCGAAGCGCATGCGTCGATCGTATCGGCGTCGCCACTAGGCTCCCGCCGTGGCGCAGCCAGGCGACTTTCGCTATCTCGTCGTTCCCCACACGCACTGGGATCGCGAGTGGTACCTCCCTTTCGAGGTCTTCCGGCTGCGTCTCGGCGCGGTCGTCGACGGCGTCCTCGACACGCTCGAACGCGACCCCTCGTTCACCTCGTTCACGCTCGACGGGCAGGCGATCGTGCTCGAGGACTACGTCGAGGTGCGGCCGACGAACGAGGGACGCCTGCGGACGCTGCTCGACGACGGGCGCCTCGAGGTCGGCCCGTCGTACGTCCTGCCCGACGAGATCCTCGTCGGAGGCGAGTCGCTCGTCCGCAACCTCCTGCTCGGCCGCCGCGTCTGCCGGCGCTTCGGGGTCGAGCCGAGTGGCGCCGGCTATCTCCCCGACAGCTTCGGCCATCCGGCGCAGCTGCCGCAGATCCTGGCCGGGTTCGGCATCCGCACCTTTCTCTTCTCGCGCGGCATGGGAGACGAGATCGACGACGTCGGCGTCGTCTTCCGCTGGCGCGCCGGCCCGGCGGAGGTCGTCGCGTGCCAGATGCTCCCGCACTACGACAACTTCGCGCGGCTCACCTGGTACCAGGACGCCGAGGAGCGCGTGCGCGCGATCGTCGAGCGGTTCGGCGACGTCGTGCGCGGCGCCGGGCAGAGCGACATCGTGCTCGCGAACGGCTCGGACCACCTGCCGATCGAGCCCGAGCTGCCGAAGATCCTCGCGGAGCTCGAGCGAACGCTCGACGCGCCGTTCAGGATCGGCCGCTACGACGAGCACGCGCCCGCTGCCGAAGGGCTGCCGGTGCACGAGGGCGAGCTGGTGGGCAGCAGGCTCCAGAACATCCTGCGCGGGGTCAACTCGGCGCGGATCTACCTCAAGCAGGCGAACGAGCGCGCCGAGCGACGGCTGCTCTCGATCGAGACGGCCGCCGCGCTGCGCACGCTGCGCGACGACGCCGCGTACCCTGCCGCCGACCTGCGGCTGGCGTGGCGCGACCTCCTGCGCAACCACCCGCACGACTCGATCTGCGGCTGCTCGTGCGACGAGGTGCACCGGGACATGCTCGTCCGCTACGAGCAGCTCGACCGGACGCTCGACTTCGTCGAGCGCGAGGCGCTCGGGGTCGGCGGCGCGCTGGTGAACACGCTGCCGTTCCGTCGGCGCCGCATCATCGAGGGAAAGCTGTACGAGCTCGACGGCTTCACCGGCGTTCGAGCCGAGCCGATCCGCGCTGGAGGGCGGCGGATCTGGTTCGACGAGGTCGCCGAGCTTCTCGTCTTCGAGGATGAGCCCGACATCGGCGACCTGTACACGTTCTGTCCGGCCGGCCAAGTGCGGACAGCCGAGCTCGTCTCGTCTCGCACCCAGCGAGGTGCGCTCGTGCTCGAACACGAGCTGCCGGGGATTCGGATCGAGACGACCATCCGCAGTGTTCCTCTCGGGCGCTTCGAGCTCACGAGCGTCGTCGAGAACGAGGCGGACGATCACCGACTGCGCCTCCTCGTCCGCTCCGAGAGCGACGACCGAAGAGGTTCGGGCCGAAGGGCAGTTCGCAGTCGTCCGTCGGCCGCTCTGCGCCACCACCTCCGACGGGCAGACTGGGTCGAGCCGCCCGTGCCGACGGCGCACACGCTCGGCGCGGTCGCGCTCGGGCCACTCATCCTCCTCACGAAGGGCATCCCCGAGTACGAGGCGTCACGCGAGGGCCTGCGCCTGACGCTGCTGCGCTGCGTCGGCACGATCTCGCGGCCGGCCGGGCTGCCGACGCGGCCGCTCGCGGCTGGGCCGGAGATCGCGACACCAGACGGCCAGTGCCGCGGGCGCCATGTCTTCGAGTACTCACTCCGCTTCGATGGCGACGAACTCTCGAATGCTGCGCTGCTGCGGGCGAGCCAGGACTACCGGACCGACTTCCTCCACGGAGACCCGTTCGAGCCGCCGCTCGAGCTCGGCGGCGACGTCGTTTTCTCGTGCCTCAAGCAGGCAGAAGACGGCAGCGGGCTCGTCCTGCGCGTCTTCAACCCGAACCCGCAGCCGGAGCTGCTGACGCTGAACCTGCCGGCCCGGCGGATCCGGCTCGATGAGGCGGAGGCGGTCGACGGCGGCCTCGAGCTCGCGCCCGACGAGATCGCGACCTTCCTAATAGGCGACTGAAACGAGGTACAGGCCCCACGGCGGCGCCGTGGCTCCCGCCTCGGAGCGAGCGCGGCCGTCGAGCAGCCCGGGGATCGCGCCCGGCGCCTCGACCATCGTCCCGACGAGGCTGCGCACCATGTGGCGGAGGTAGCTGTTCGCCGTGATCTCGAAGTCGAGGTGGTCGCCGCGCCGGATCCACTCCGCCCGCTCCACGACGCGGACGAAGACCTCGTGCTGCGTCTGCGCGGGCGTGAAGGCCCGGAAGTCGTGCTCTCCGGCGAGAGCGGCCGCCGGCGCGGCGAGGGCGTCCTCGTCGAGCGGCCGTGGGTAGCCACCAGCTCCGGTGCACCTCGAACGGCGACGGCGTCGAGCGCGTGAACAGCCGGTAGCGATAGCTGCGCGAGCGCGCGGAGTGGCGGGCGTGGAAGCCCGCGGGCGCCTCGGCGGACGAGAGCACGGTGACCTCGTCCGGGAGGCGCGGGTTGAGCGCCGCTGCGGCGCGCCCCGCCGGAGGCCCGCCCTCGACGTCGACCGAGGCGACCTGGCCGAGCGCGTGGACGCCGGTGTCCGTGCGGCCCGCGACAGCGAGGTTCTCCACCGACGCGAAGGTCTCGCCGAGCGCCTGCCGCAGCAGCCGCCTCGATCGTCGGCAAGCCCGGGCTGCGCAGCCCAGCCGCGAAACGGGGTGCCGTCGTACTCGAGCGTCAGGATGAGCCGCATGTCAGGGGAGCCTGACGCTATTTGTCAGGCGTGCCTTATGCTCTACTAATTTGCACACATCTTCGATATACTCTAGCGATGTCCGACGAGCACGCATTTCTCCTGCAACGCGTCCAGCCGGCGATGGTCGGCCTCATCGACGGCTCGCTCTCGACGCTCGCGCCGATCTTCGCAGTCGTCCTCGCGTCGCACGACACCCGTTACGCGTTCATTGCCGGCCTTGCGACGTCCATAGGCGCGGCCATCAGCATGGGCTTCTCCGAGGCGCTCTCCGACACGGGGGAGCTCACCGGCCGCGGCAGCCCCTGGGCTCGCGGGCTGATCACGGGCGGCGGCACGTTCCTCGGCGGCATCGCCCACTCGCTGCCGTTCCTCATCCCCCACTACGAGGTCGCGCTGTTCTTCGCGGTAGCCGTGGTGGCGTTCGAGCTCTTGATGCTCGCGTACCTCCGCTACCGCTTCTTCCAGGACACGTTCGTCCGGGCACTGGGGATCGTCACGTTCGCCGGCGTGCTCATCGCCGCCATCAGCGCAGGCCTCGGCAGCCTGCTCGGCGCCCCGGTCAGCGGCTAGCGGCTACGGCTCGAAGTCGACGAGCTCGAGATAGACCATCTCGGCGGCGTCGCCGGCACGGTGGCCGAGCTTGACGATCCGCGAGTAGCCGCCCGGCCGGTCGGCCATCCGCGGCCCGACGTCGGCGAACAGCTTGTGCACCGCCTCCTGCGAGCGCAGGACGGAGAGCGCCTGCCGGCGCGCGTGAAGATCGCCGCGCCGGCCCAGCGTGATCATCTGCTCGGCGAACGGCTTCACGGCCTTCGCCTTCGCCTCGGTCGTCCGGATCCGGCCGTGCTCGATGAGCGAGCACGTCAGGTTGGAGTACAGCGCCTTGCGGTGCGCCGAGTCGCGGCCGAGCTTCTTCCCTGTGCGAGCGTGGCGCATCGGCGACCGCTACTCGAAGCCGCCTGAGCCGTTCTCGCCGCGGAGGTGGAGGCCGTGCTGCGCGAGCGTCTCGCGCACCTCCTCGATCGACTTCTTGCCGAAGTTCGGGATCGCGGCCAGCTCCTGCTCGGTCTTCATCACGAGGTCGCCGATCGTCTCGATCCCGACCCGCTTGAGGCAGTTGTACGAGCGGACGCCGAGCTCGAGCTCCTCGATCGGGAAGTTCTCCATCCCGTGCGCGAGCGCCGCCTCGGGGGTGACACCGCCGTCGACCGGCGCAGCCTCCCCGAAGCCCTCGATGCGGTCGAGGTCGGTGAAGATCGCGAGCTGCCGAATCAGGATCTCGGCCGCCTCCGCGAGCGCGTCCTTCGGCTCGACCGAGCCGTCGGTCGTGATGTCGAGCGTGAGCTTGTCGTAGTCCGTCCGCTGCCCCACGCGGGCTGCCTCGACCTGGTACGCGACGCGGCGCACCGGCGAGAAGATCGAGTCCATCGGGATGACCCCGATCGTGTGCTGCGGGCCGCGGTTGAGCTCCGCCGGCGAGTAGCCGCGGCCGCGGCCGATCGTCAGCGTGATCTCGAGCCGGCCCTTGTCGGACAGGTTCGCGATCTCGAGCTCCGGGTTGAGGATCTCGAGGTCGGCGGGCGCCTCGATGTCGGCGGCCGTGACCGAGCCCGGGCCCTTCTTCGCGATGTGCACCTCGATCTCGGGCGACTCGCCGTGCAGCCGCGCGACGAGGTTCTTGAGGTTGAGGATGATGTCCGTGACGTCCTCGCGGACGCCCGGCAGGGTCGTGAACTCGTGCGCGGTCCCCTCGACCTTGACCGAGGTGACGGCGGCGCCCTCCAGCGAGGAGAGCAGCACGCGCCGCAGCGAGTTGCCGAAGGTATGACCGAAGCCGCGGTCGAGCGGCTCGATCCCGAAGACCCCGCGGTGGTCGTCCACGTCCTCGTGGACGATCTTCGGGATCTGGAAGTCCATTTCACGTGTCGCCAAGAGAATTCCCTCTTTCCGTTACTTCGAGTAGAGCTCTACGATCAGACTCTCCTGCACCGGCGTGTCGATCTCGTCGCGCTCGGGCTGTTTCAGCACCTTGCCCGTGAGCCCGTCGTGGTCGGCCTGGAGCCATGGAGCGACGGTCGAGACGAGATCGGTCGCGTCGCGGATCACCTGCTGCGCCGAGGAGCTCGGCGGGACGGTGACGACGTCGTCGGGCCGCACCTGGTAGCTCGGGATGTTGACCCGCCGGCCGTTCACCTGGAAGTGGCCGTGGCGGACGAGCTGCCGGGCCTGGGCGCGCGAGACGGCGAAGCCGAGCCGGTAGACGACGTTGTCGAGCCGGGTCTCGAGCATCCGCAGCAGCTCCTCGCCCGTCACGCCGGAGCGCTTGGACGCCTTCTCGTAGTAGGTGCGGAACTGCTTCTCGAGCAGGCCGTAGTAGCGGCGCGCCTTCTGCTTCTCGCGCAGCTGCAGCAGGTACTCGCTCTGCTTGATGCGGCCGCGGCCGTGCTCGCCCGGCGGATACGAGCGGCGCTCGATCGCGCACTTCTCCGTCAGGCACCGCTCGCCCTTGAGGAACAGCTTCATCCCCTCGCGGCGGCAGATGCGGCACTTCGGGCCCAGATCCCGTGCCATCTAGACCCTCCGCCTCTTGCGCGGCCGGACGCCGTTGTGCGCCTGCGGCGTCACGTCCTTGACGGTCAGGATCTCGAGACCGGCCGCCTGGAGAGAGCGGATCGCCGTCTCGCGGCCGGAGCCCGGCCCCTTGACGAAGACCTCGACCTTCTGCAGGCCGTGCTCCATTCCCTTCCGCGCTGCGGCGTCGGCCGTCACCTGCGCGGCGAACGGCGTCGACTTGCGGGAGCCCTTGAAGCCGGCGGAACCGGCGGACTCCCACGCGATGACATTCCCCTCGCGGTCGGTGAGGGCGACGATCGTGTTGTTGAAGCTCGTCTTGATGTGCGCCTGGCCGATCGCGATGTTCTTGCGGACGCGGCGACGCGTGCGGCCGCGTGTGGCCGCTGCTCTGCGAGGAGGCGCCAAACTACTTCGCCGCCTTCTTGCCGCGTCCGACGGTCTTCTTCGCGCCCTTGCGGCTGCGCGCGTTCGTCTTCGTCCGCTGCCCGTTCACCGGCAGGCCGCGCCGGTGGCGGATCCCCCGATACGACCCGATCTCGCCGAGGCGCTTGATCGCCTGCTGCCGGTCACGGCGCAGGTCACCCTCGACCTCGAGGTTCGAGTCGATGTAGTTGCGGAGCTTCGTGACCTCGTCGTCCGTCAGGTCCTTGACCTTCGTGTCCGGGTTGAGCCCGAGCTCCGCGGCGACCTTGCGCGCGGTCGGCTGGCCGATCCCGTAGATGTAGGTCAGCCCGATCTCGAGCCGCTTCTGGTTCGGAAGGTTGACTCCGGCGATGCGTGCCACTGGGCGCTATCCCTGCCTTTGCTTGTGCCGAGGGTTGGTGCAGATGACCATGGTCGTACCGTGCCGCTTGATCACGCGGCAGCGCTCGCACATGGGCTTGACGGACGGACGGACTTTCATGGGTTCAGCGGTGCCTGTAGGTGATCCGACCGCGGTCGAGGTCGTAGGGGCTGAGCTCGACCTTGACCTTGTCCCCCGGGAGGATCCGGATGTAGTGCTTCCGCATCTTCCCGGAGATGGTCGCGAGCACGGTGTGGCCACCCCCGTCGAGCTGCACCCGGAACATCGTGCTCGGGAGCGCTTCGACGACCTCGCCTTCTACCTCGATCTTCTCTTCCTTGGTAGGCAAATTCCCTTCAGTGAATAGGAGTCTCGGACGTGAACACGCGCACGGCAGAGCCGTGCGCGAAGGCGATCATCGTAGCAAAGCGGCTTTTTCCGTCGTCAGCACTCTTGGGCCCTCCGCGGTGACCGCGACGGTGTGCTCGAAGTGGGCCGCGAGGGACTCGTCGACGGAGGAGATCGACCACTCGTCGGCGTGGACGTACACGTCCGGCTCGCCGGCCGTGATCATCGGCTCGATCGCGAGCGTCATCCCTTCCTGCAACAGCGGCCCGCGGCCCGGCGGCCCGTAGTTCGGGATCTGCGGGTCCTCGTGGTACGAGCGGCCGACGCCGTGCCCGACGAGGCTGCGCACGACCGAGAAGCCGGCGCCTTCGACGACGACCTGGACGGCATGGGAGATGTCGGAGAGCCGGTTGCCCACCCGGGCCTGCTCGATGCCGGCGCCGAGCGCCTCCTTGCAGACATCGAGGAGCCGCTGCGCCTCGGGCGAGATCTCGCCCACCGGCACCGTGACGGCACTGTCGGCGACGAGCCCGTCGAGCGTGACCCCGAGGTCGAGCGAGATCAGGTCGCCCTCGCGCGCGCGATACCCGTCGGGGATCCCGTGTACGACCATCGAGTTCGGCGAGATGCAGAGCGCGGCCGGGAAGCCCTTGTAGCCCTTGGAGGTCGGGTAGCCGCCCTTCGACTCGATGTGCTCGTCGGCGATACGGTCGAGCTCCCGCATCTCGACCCCGGGCTCGAGATGCTCGGCGACGAGCGCGAGCGTCTCGGCGAGGAGCGCGCCCGCACGCGCCATCCCCTCGATCTCGGCCTCGGACTTGCGGACGATCATCGGAGCGCCGCCTTCCCGTGCCGGACGGCTTCGGCGAGCGCGTCGTCGATCTCGCGGAAGACCTCGTCGACGCTGCGGTCGGCGTGGACGCCCACGACGTTCGCCTGGTGCGAGCGGTAGTACTCGACCAGCGGCGCGGTCTCCCGGTCGTAGAGCGCGAGGCGCCGCTCGATCGCCTCCGGCGTGTCGTCGGAGCGCCCCTCCGCCGCCGCGCGGCCGAGCAGCCGCTGCAGGAGCACCTCCCGATCCGGCACCTGGAAGTCGAAGACGACGTCGAGCTCGCGCCCGAGCTCGCGCAGGAGATGGTCCAGCGCCTCCGCCTGGGGCATCGTGCGCGGGAAGCCGTCGAGGACGAAGCCGCCGACCGTGTCGCCGCGCGAGAGCCGGTCGCGGATCAGGCGGATCATCAGGTCGTCCGAGACGAGGTCGCCGCGGTCGTAGACCACCTTCAGCTCCCGGCCGAGATCGGTCGGCAGCTCTTTCATCTCGCGGATCATGTCGCCCGTCGCGATGTGCGGAATCCCGTACATCGCCTTGATCCGCTGCGCCTGCGTCCCTTTCCCCGAGCCCTGCGGCCCGAGGACGAGGATGTTCAGCGTAGGAACCCTTCGTAGTGGCGCATGACCATCTGCGACTCCATCTGCCGCATCGTCTGGAGCGCGACGCCGACGACGATCAGGACCGAGGTGCCGCCGAGGGCGCGGGAGGTCGCCTGCGAGAAGTGGAAGTGCGCGATGAAGATCGACGGCGCCACGGAGACCGCCGCGAGGAACAGCGCGCCCGGGAACGTGAGCCGGTTCAGCACGCGGTCGAAGTACGCCGCCGTCGGCGGGCCCGGCCGGATGCCGGGGATGTAGCCGTTGTACTTGCGCAGGTTGTCGGCCTGGTCGACCGGGTTGAAGACGACCGACGTATAGAAGTAGGTCATCATCATGATCAGGATCGCCTCGAGCAAGCAGGTACTTCCAGCCCGTGGGGCTGAAGTTCAACGTCAGCCAGTTGTTCCACGCCGGCTTGAAGCTGCCGATCGTCTGCGGGACGGCGAGGATCGCGGCGGCGAAGATGATCGGGATGACGCCGGCCATGACGACGCTCAGCGGCATGTAGGTCGAGCCGCCGGTCGTCTGCCGGTTGCCGAGCTGGCGCCGCGCGTACTGGATCGGGATCCGCCGCTGGCCCTCCATCACGAACACGACCGACGACGACGATCCCGAGCGCGACGAGCGGGAAGAACAGCCGCGCCGATGTGTTGCCGTTGATCCAGCCGCTGATCCCGGTCGGGGCGTACGCGAGGATCGAGGCGAAGATAATGATCGAGATCCCGTTGCCGATGCCGCGCTTCGTGATCTGCTCGCCCATCCACATGAGCAGCGCCGTGCCGCCTGTGAGCGTGAGGATGATGATGATGAGGCGGCCGGTGTTGAAGTGCAGCGCGCCGCTGTGCTTGAAGAGGAACGCGTAGCCGGTCGCCTGCGCGGCCGCCAGCGCGACCGTGAGGTAGCGGGTGTACTGCGTGATCTTCGCGTAGCCGGCCTCTCCCTCTTTCTGCAATCGCTCGAGAGAGGGAACGACGACGGCGAGGACCTGGAAGATGATCGACGCCGTGACGTACGGCATGATCCCGAGCGCGAAGAGCGAGAAGCGCGAGAGGGCCGAGCCCGAGAAGAGGTTCAGCAGGCCGAGTACGCCGCCGCCGACGAGGCCGAAAGCCAGCGCCTTCTGATCGACTCCCGGCGCCGGCACGAACGAGCCGAACCGGTAGACGGCGAGCACACCGGCCGTGAAGAGCAGGCGCCGGCGTAGCTCGGGAACGCGCCACACGTTGGCGAGCCAGGCGAACATCTACTCCTCCGTCTTCCTCCGGCTCCTCGGCCGGGGCCTCGTCCTCGGCGGCAGCCTCGGGCTGCTCGTCCGTCGTCTTCGGGCTCCTCGGCGGCCACAGGCTTTGCCTTGCGGTGGCGCACCTTCTTGACCTTCGGCTCGCGCAGGAGCTCGACCGTGCCGCCGGCGGCCTCGATCTTCTCGCGCGCCGACGCCGAGATCGCATGGACGCGCACCGTGAGCTTCTTCGTCACCTCGCCGACGCCGAGCAGCTTCACGTCGGTGCGCGTGTTCTTGATCAGGCGCTTCTCGACGAGCGTCTCGGGCGTCACCTCGTCGCCGGCGTCGAACCGGTCGAGGTCGCGGAGGTTGACGGGCTGGGTGTACGTGCGGAACGGGCCGATCGGCATCGCGTCCTTCGACGTCGCGCCGCGAAGCTTGCCGAGCCGCATGTAGATGTTCGTCTGGCCGCCCTCGAAGCCCGCCCGCATCTTGTGCGAGCCCGAGCGCGACTTCTGGCCCTTGATGCCGCGGCCGGAGTAGCGGCCCTTGCCGGAGCCGAGGCCGCGCCCGACGCGCTTCCGGTCCTCGCGCGGCTGCGCCGGCGGCGAGGTTGGAGAGATTCAGCTGCTTCTCGGGCATCGGGCTCAGGCGCTCTCGATCTTCACGAGGTGGCGGACCTTGCGGAGCATGCCGGCGAGCACCGGGGACTCCTCGTGCTCGGCGCTGCGGCCGATGCGGCCGAGCCCGAGCGCTCGCAGGGTACCCCGATGCCGCTCGGACTGCCCGATCTGGGACCGGACCTGGGTGATCAGCAGCTTGGCCACTAGGAGTCGTCCTTCTTCCTGCGCAGGCCGCGGCGCTTGGGCTTCGCCTCGGCTTCGCGGCTCGCGCCGGGCTGCTCGGGCTCAGCGGGAGCCTCTCGGCGACCGGCTCGCTCGGCCTCGGCGGCCGGCTCCTCGGCAGGCGCCTCATCGACCGCGGGCGGCTCCTCGATCACGGCAGGCTCCTCCTCGACGACGGCAGCGGCGAGTCGACAACCTCGCTGCGAGCGCGGCCTCCTCGAGCGGAGCCTCCTCCTCGGCCGGCGGCTTCGCCGGCAGCGGCAGCACCTCGTGGATGCGCTTGCCGCGCATCTTGGCCACGTCCTCGGGGCGGCGCAGGTCCTGCAGCGCAGCGACCGTCGCCTTCGCCATGTTGATCGGGTTCGTGGTGCCGAGGCTCTTCGCGAGCACGTCACGGACGCCGCCGAGCTCGAGCACCGCGCGCACGCCACCGCCGGCGATGACGCCGGTTCCCTCGGAGGCCGGCCGCAGCAGCACCCTGGCGGCGTCGAACCTGCCGAGCACCTCGTGCGTGATCGTCGTACCGTGCTTCGGGATGGTGAAGAGGTTCTTCTTCGCGTCCTCGACGGCCTTCGTGATCGCAAGCGGCACTTCCCGCGCCTTGCCGTAGCCGACGCCGACGCGGTCGACCTCGTCGCCGACGACGACGAGCGCGGTGAACGAGAAGCGCCGGCCGCCCTTGACGACCTTCGCGACGCGGTTGATCTCGACGACGCGCTCCTTGAGCTCGCGCGTCTCGGTGTATTCGATCGTGCTCAAAACTCGAGTCCTCCCTCGCGCGCGCCGTCGGCGAGCGCCTTGACGCGTCCGTGGTAGAGGTAGCCGCCGCGGTCGAACACGCAAGTGTCCACGCCGGCCTTCTTCGCCGCCGCGGCGAGCGCCTTCCCGACCGCCTCCGCCTGCGCCGTCTTGTCGCCCTTGAACGACTTCGCGAGCGCGAGATGCGACGCCGACGCGAGCGTCCGGCCCGTGTCGTCGTCGACGAGCTGCGCCTCGATGCCGCGGTTGGAGCGGAAGACGACGAGGCGCGGCCGCTCGGCGCTGCCGCGCACCTTCGCGCGCACGCGCCGGTGGCGCCGCACGCGCGCCTGTCTGACGGTGAGGCTAGGCACGCTTGCCGACCTTTCTCCGCACGTACTCGCCCTCGTAGCGGATGCCCTTGCCCTTGTACGGCTCGGGCGGGCGCACCTTGCGGATCTCGGCGGCCGTCTGGCCGACCATCTGCTTGTCCGTCCCCTTGACGAAGATCTCCGTCGGCGTCGGCACCTCGAAGGTGATGCCCGTGCGCGGCTTGATCGTGACGGTGTGCGAGTAGCCGACGCTGAGCTCGAGGTCGGTGCCCTTGAGCGCGGCGCGGTAGCCGACACCCTGGATCTCGAGCTTCTTCTCGAAGCCCTGCGTAACGCCCTGGACCATGTTCGCCACGAGCGTTCGCGTCAGGCCGTGCAGCGCCCGGTCCTCCCCGCGCTCGGTCGGCCGAGTGACGACGACCTCGCCGTCGCGCTGCTCGATCTTCATCCGCGCCGGAACCTGTTGCTGCAGCGTCCCGAGCGGGCCGGCGACCGCGACGCGGGCAGGCTCGATCGTGACGGTGACGCCGTCCGGGACCGGGATGGGTGCGTTGCCGATTCTGCTCATTGCGTTACCAGATGAAGGCCACGACTTCGCCGCCGATTCCGCGTTCCTGCGCGGTGCGGCTCGTGACGAGACCGGACGAGGTCGAGAGGATCGCGACGCCCATCCCGCCGAGCACGCGCGGAAGGCGGTCCTTCCGGGCGTAGACCCTGCGGCCCGGCTTCGACACGCGCTTCAGGCCGGAGATGACCCGCTCGCGGTTGCGGCCGAACTTGAGGTCGATGACCAGGGTATCGAAGCTCTCGTCTTCCTTCCGCTCGACGTGATAGTCGCGGATGTAGCCCTCCTCCTTGAGGAGCTTGGCGATTTCCACCTTCATCCGCGAGCTCGGCATGGTTGCGTGCTCGTGCAGCGCCTTGTTGGCGTTGCGGATGCGGGTGAGCATGTCTGCGATCGGATCGGTCAGCACCGTTCTCTCCCTACCAGCTCGACTTCGTCATGCCGGGAATCGCGCCCTGGTGCGCGAGCTCGCGGAGGCAGATCCGGCAGAGGCCGAACTTGCGGAAGACCGCGCGCGGGCGGCCGCACCGGTTGCAGCGCGTGTAGTTGCGCACCTTGTACTTCTGGGGTCGCCGCTGCTTCACGACGAGCGACGTCTTCGCCATTACTGCTGCCTCCCTTCGCCGTCCGCCGCGAAGGGCAGACCGAGCGCCCGCAGCAGCGCGAGCGCGTGCTCGTCGTTCTCGGCGCTCGTCGTGATCGTCACGTCGAGCCCGCGGACCTGCTGGATGTCGTCGTAGTTGATCTCCGGGAAGATGAGCTGCTCGCGGATGCCGAGCGAGAAGTTGCCCCGGCCGTCCATCGAGCGCGGATTGAGGCCGCGGAAGTCGCGGATCCGGGGCAGCGCGATCGAGACCAGCCGGTCGAGGAACTCGTACATCCGCGCGCCGCGCAGGGTCACGCGCGCGCCGACGGCCATTCCCTCGCGCAGCTTGAACTGCGCGATCGACTTACGGGCCTTGCGAACCTGCGCGCGCTGGCCGGCGATCGTCGTCAGCTCCTCGATCGCGGAGTCGAGCAGCTTCGACTCGGTCTTCGCCTCGCCGACGCCCATGTTGAGCGTGATCTTCTCGATGCGCGGCGCCTGCATGATCGAGTCGAGCCCGAGCTCCTCCTTGAGGCGCGGCCGGATCTCGCGCTCGTACTGCTCCTTCAGGCGCGGCGTGTACGTGTCCGCTACGGCACTCATGTCGCGGTCGATCTCCTGGCCGCATCCGGGCTGCTTGCAGACCCGGACGCGAACCACCCTGTCCTTGACCGTCTTCTCGACCGTCGCGACGCGGGTCGGCTTGCCGCAGGTCGGGCAGACGACCATCACGTTCGAGACGGGCAGCGGCGCCGGCAGGTCGATGATCCCGCCGGGAGTCATCCCTCCGCCGCCGAGGCCGGTCGTGTTCTGGATCGGCCGCGGTCGGCGGTGCCGCTTGACGACGTTGATGTTCTCGACGACGACGCGCCCCTGCTTGGGGAGCGCTTCGACCACGCGTCCCTGCTTGCCCGCGTCCTTGCCGCGGAGGACGCGCACGACGTCGCCTTTCTTCACTTTCATGGTCTGAGCCACGGTCAGAGCACCTCCGGAGCAAGGCTGACGATCTTCATGAAGTTCTTCTCGCGCAGCTCGCGCGCGACGGGCCCGAAGATGCGCGTGCCGCGCGGGTTGCGCTGCTGGTCGATGATCACCGCGGCGTTCTCGTCGAATGCGATCGTGGTGCCGTCGTTGCGGCCGAACGGCTTCTTCGTCCGCACGACGACCGCGCGCACGACCTCGCCCTTCTTGACGGCGCCCTGCGGGGTCGCGGTCTTGACGGTGCCGACGATGATGTCGCCGACCCGTGCGTAGCGGCGGTGGTGGCCGCCGACGACGCGGATGCAGAGGATCTCGCGGGCGCCGGTGTTGTCGGCGACCCTCAGGCGGGATTCCTGCTGGATCACTGTGCGACCTCGACGATCTCCGCCAGACGCCAACGCTTCGTCGCGCTGAGCGGCCTTGTCTCGACGATGCGGACGACGTCCCCGACCTTCGCGGTGTTCTGCTCGTCGTGCGCGTGGAACTTGACGCTACGCCGGATGACCTTCTTGTACCGCTGGTGCGAGGTGATCAGGTCGACCTTGACGACGATCGTCTTGTCCATCGCGCTCGAGACGACGACGCCGCGGCGTTCCTGGCGCCGGCCGCGGTCGTGGTCCGGCTTCGGCTGGCGAACGATCGGCTTGCGCTCGGCGCTCGGCGCCGCGTGACGCGGACGCGTCTTCTGCGGGCGCAGGCGGCGCGGGAGGCGCTTGCCTTTCTTCTTCGGCTCGGATTGAGGCGCGGGCGCGGCTGGCTCCTGTTCGACGGCAGGCTCCTCAGCCGCAGGCTCCTCAGCCACAGGCTCCTCAGCCACAGGCTCCGGATCCTCAGCCACAGGCTCCGGATCCTCAGCCACAGGCTCCTCAGCCACAGGCTCCTCAGCCACAGGCTCCGGATCCTCAGCGGCAGGCTCCTCAGCAGCAGCCGCCACCGGCTCCTCCGCAGCGACCTCAGGCTCTTCGGCGGCAGCCTCCGGCTCCTCCGCGGGAGCTTCGGCCTCGACCGGGGTCTCCTCCACCGACTCCGGCGCAGCCGGAGTCTCCTCGATCTGCTCTTCGTTCTCTCTTCGTTCTCGTTCTCTAGCCATCTCTGACTTGCCTTCGCCTTCTCTGCCTCGCGTTCGTTCACAACCGTCAGGATCCGCGCGATCTCGCGCTTCGCGAGCTTGAGGCGCGCCGAGTTCTCGAGCGCGCCGGTCACCGACTGGAAGCGGAGGTTGAACAGCTCTTGCCGCCGCTCCGCCAGCCGGTGCTCCAGATCGTCGTCGGTCAAGTCCCTCAGTTCAGATGCTCTGGTCAAAAGAGCTCTTCCTCTCGCTTCACGACCTTCGACTTCACGGCCAGCTTCTGGCCGGCCAGGCGGAGCGCCTCCTTCGCGAGCGGCTCCGGCACGCCGGCGAGCTCGAACATCACGCGGCCCGGCTTGATCACGCAGACCCAGCCCTCGGGCGAGCCCTTGCCTGAGCCCATGCGCGTCTCGGCCGGCTTCTTCGTGAAGCTCTTGTCGGGGAAGACGTTGATCCAGACCTTGCCGCCGCGCTTGATCTTGCGCGTCATGGCGATCCGGGCCGCCTCGATCTGGCGGTTCGTGATCCAGCCGGCATCGAGCGCCTTCAGCCCGTAGTCGCCGTACTGGACGACCGTCTGGCCACTCGCGTAGCCCCTGCGGCGACCGCGATGCACCTTGCGGAACTTGGTCTTCTTGGGCATCAGCATCAGGCATCACCCTCCGGCTCCTGTGGCTGCTCGGCCTTCGGCTTGCGCGAGCGCTTCGGCTTCTCTGCCTTCGGCTTCTCTGCCTTCGGCTTCTCTTCGGCCGGTGCCGCAGCCTCGGGCGCCGGAGTCTCGACGGTCTGCTCGGCCGTCGGCGTCTCGACCGGCTCCGGCGTCGGCGTCTCGGCCTGAGGCGTCTCGACCTGCGGCTCGTCGGTGCGCGGCTGCTCGGCCGGCCTGTCGCGGCGCGGACGACCCGCACCGGCGCCACGCCGCTGTCCGGGACGGCCTCCGCCCTGGCCGCCGCCCTGGCCGCGCCGCCGCTGCCGCACCGGGCCGAGGCCCTCGCGATCCGGACCGCGCCCACGCCCGCTCTCGCGGGAGGCGCCGAGCCCTTCGAGCGCTCCACCACGACGGCGCCGCGTGTCCTGGTCGCCCAGCCGCGTGTCGGTGTCGCCGAAGCCCTCCGGCATGATCTCGCCCTTGTTGATCCAGACCTTGACGCCGATCCGGCCGGCCGTCGTCTTTGCCTCGACGAAGCCGTAGTCGATGTCCGCGCGGATCGTGTGCAGCGGGACGCGGCCCTCGCTGTACATCTCGCGCCGGCTCATCTCGCCGCCGCCGAGGCGGCCCGAGCACTGGATCTTCACGCCGGCCGCGCCCGAGCGGATCGCGGAGGCGAGCGCGCGCTTCATCGCGCGCCGGAAGGCGACGCGGTTCGAGAGCTGCTCGGCGATCGACTGCGCGACGAGCTTCGCGTCGAGCTCCGGCCGCTTGATCTCGTTGATGTTGATGTGGACGTTCTTCTGGGTCAGCGCGTGGAGGTCGCGACGCAGCGCGTCGACCTCGACACCGGACTTTCCGATCACGATCCCCGGGCGCGCCGTGTAGATGTCGACCGTGATCCGCTGCTTGTCCTTGCGGATCAGGATGTCGGACAGGCCCGCGTGCGCAAGCTTGTTGTAGATGTGCTCGCGGATCCGAACGTCCTCGAGGATGTAGTCCGCGAACTCCTTCTTGCCGGTGTACCAGTTGGACTTCCAGTCGTGGATGACGCCCACGCGGAGCCCGCCCGGATGGATTTTCTGGCCCACTAGTCCTCGCTCTCCGTCTCTGCGTCTTCCTCAGGGGTCTCCGTCTCGGTCGCCTCAGGCTCCTCTGCTGCTTCGGGCTCCTCGGTTGCCTCAGGCTCCTCAACCGTCTCTTCCGCCTCGTCGACCGTCTCGGGCTCCTCGACCGCCTCCGGCTCCTCCACAGGCTCCGGCTCAGGCGCCGCCATCGCGGGCACGGCCGAAGCGGTGGACGTCGGCGCGCCCTGCGCGAGCTCGATCGTGATGTGACAGGTGCGCTTGCGGATGCGCGCGACGCGGCCGCGGGCGCGAGCGCGCCAGCGCTTCAGCGTCGGGCCCTCGTCCGCGAACGCGGCGACGACGACGAGGTCGTCGCCCTGCCAGTGGAGGCTCGGGTGCGTCTCGGCGTTGGCGACGGCCGAGCGCAGCACCTTCTCCACGTCCTTCGCGACGGCGCGGTTCGAGAACGCAAGGATCGTGCGCGCCTCCGGCACGGAGCGGCCACGGATGAGGTCGGTGACGAGCCGCGCCTTCCGCGCGCTCGAGTGCACCCAGCGCGCCTGCGCGCGCACCGTCTCCCGCTCCTGCTCCTGCTCGAGGACTGCCATCAGCGCACCTTTGCCGTGCGGTCGCCGGAGTGGCCGCGGAAGGTTCGCGTCGGGGCGAACTCGCCGAGCTTGTGCCCGACCATCTGCTCGGAGATGAAGACGGGGACGTGCTTGCGTCCGTCGTGGACGGCGATCGTGTGCCCGACCATCTCGGGGAAGATCGTCGAGGCGCGCGACCAGGTGCGGACCATGTTCTTCTGGCCCGACTCGTTCATCGCCTCGATCCGGCTCATCAGCCGCTCCTCCACGAACGGCCCCTTCTTCGAGCTGCGACTCATTTAGCGGCGACCCTCCTTGCCGCGGCGACGGCCGCGGACGATCAGCTTGTCCGATTCCTTGTGCTTGCGGCGGGTGCGCTTGCCGAGGGTCGGCACGCCCCACGGCGTGACCGGGTGGCGGCCGCCCTTCGACTTGCCCTCGCCGCCGCCGTGCGGGTGGTCGACGGGGTTCATCGCGGAGCCGCGCACCGACGGGCGCTTCCCGCGCCAGCGGCTGCGGCCGGCCTTGCCGCCCGTGATGTTCTGGTGGTCGAGGTTGCCGACCTGGCCGATCGTGGCCCGGCAGGTGAGCGGCACGCGGCGCATCTCGCCGGACGGGAGGCGCAGCACGGCGAAGGCGCCGTCCTTTGCCACGAGCTGGATGCCCGAGCCGGCCGAGCGGGCCATCTTCGCGCCCTGGCCCGGCTTGAGCTCGACCGCGTGGACGAGCGTGCCCGTCGGGATGTTCACCAGCGGCAGCGCGTTGCCGACGCGGATGTCCGCGGCCGGCCCGGACTCGACGGTCGCGCCGACCCGCAGCTGCGCCGGAGCGAGGATGTAGCTCTTCGCGCCGTCGGCGTAGTGGAGCAGCGCGATCCGCGCCGACCGGTTCGGGTCGTACTCGATGGCCGCGACCTTCGCCGGCACGCCGTCCTTCCGGCGCTTGAAGTCGATGATCCGGTAGCGGCGCTTGTGGCCGCCGCCCTGGTGGCGGGTCGTGATCCGGCCGTTCTTGTTGCGGCCGCCCTTCTTCGAGAGCGGCGCGAGCAGGCTCTTCTCCGGCTCGGACTTCGTGATCTCCTCGAAGGTCGAGACGGACATGAAGCGGCGGCCGGCGCTCGTCGGCTTGTAGCGGCGAATCGGCATTAGAGCTGCGCTCCTTCGAAGATCTCGATCTTGTCGCCGGCTTTGAGCTCGACGATCGCCTTCTTCCAGCCCGGCTTGGTGCCCTTGATCATCCCGCGCCGCTTCGGCTTGGGCGGCATCTTGACGATGTTCACGGCCACGACCTTGACGTCGAATAGCTCCTCGACCGCCTGGCGGACCTGCGTCTTGTGCGCGTCGGGGTGCACCCGGAACGTGTAGCGGTTCTCGGTGATCTGGTTGTAGCTCTTCTCGCTCACGACGGGCCTGATCAAGATCTGCGCCGGATGGAGGCTCACTCTGCCTTCACCCCTTGGGCTCTCCCCTGCACGAGCGGCAGCGCCGCCTCGGTCACGACGAGCGAGCGCGCCCAGACCACGTGCGCGACCTCGAGCTCGGCGGGAACCGTCACGAGCACCCGCGGCAGGTTGCGGAACGACTTGATCAGCGTCTCCTCGTCCTCGCTCGCGACGACGACCGTCGGCGAGTCCTGGCCCCAGCCCTGCAGGAGCTCGACGGCCTGCTTCGTCGACGGCGCGTCGAAGGAGTCGCCGGCGACGAGGCCGAGCGTCCCCGCCTGGGCGTGGTCGGTCAGTGCGGCGCGCAAGGCGGCACGAGCGGCCTTCTTGTTCACCTTGACCGAGAAGTCGCGCGACGTGGGCGGGAAGGCGACGCCTCCGCCCGCGAACTGCGGCGCGCGGATCGTGCCCTGGCGGGCACGCCCGGTTCCCTTCTGGCGCCACGGCTTCGAGCGGCCGCCCGCGACGAGCCCGCGGCTCTTCGCTGCCCGCGTGCCCTGCCGGCGCGCGTTCAGCTCCGCGCGCACGGCCTCGTGCACGAGGTGCGGCCTGATCTCGGCGGCGAAGACGGCCTCGTCGAGCGAGACCTCCTTCTTCGCGCCTCCAAGCAGGGGTGCCTTCGGAGCGGCCATTAGCTGACGTCCTCGCGGATCTCGACCAGCCCGTTCGTGGGGCCGGGCACGGCGCCCTTGACGAGCAGGAGGTTCCGCTCCGGGTCGATGGAGTGGACGGTGAGCCCGACCTGGGTGGCGCGCTTGCCGCCCATCCGGCCGGCCATCTTCTGACCCTTGAAGACGCGCGACGGCGTCGCCGAGGCGCCGATCGAGCCCGGCTTGCGGACGTTGTGCGAGCCGTGCGTCACCGGGCCGCGATGGAAGTTGTGCCGCTTGATGGTTCCCTGGAAGCCCTTGCCGATGCCGGTGCCCGAGACCTTCACCTTGTCGCCCGGCTGGAAGATCTCGACCGTGACGCTCTCGCCCTGGACGGCGTCGGCGAAGTGCCCGCGGAACTCGACGAGATGCCGGTACGCGCCGTCGATGCCTGCCTTGGCGAGATGGCCGCGCTCGGCCTTCGAGACCTTGCGGTCGGCGACCGGCTCCCACGCGAGCTGCACGGCCTCGTAGCCGTCGGTGTCCGGCGTGCGGACGGCGACGACGGGGCACGGGCCTGCCTGGATCACGGTGACCGGGGTCACGCCGCCGCTCTCCTCGTCGAAGAGCTGGGTCATGCCGAGCTTCTTGCCCACGAGGCCCTTCATCTCAGAGCTTGATCTCGATGTCGACGCCGGCCGGGAGGTCGAGCCGCATGAGCGAGTCGACCGTCTTCGGGGTCGGCGAGTGGATGTCGATCAGGCGCTTGTGCGTGCGCACCTCGAAGTGCTCCCGCGAGTCCTTGTCCTTGAACGGCGAGCGGATCACGCAGTAGACGTTCTTCTCGGTGGGCAGGGGCACGGGGCCGGTGATGGTGGCGCCGGTGCGCTGGGCCGTGTCCACGATGTCGCGCGCGGACTTGTCCACCTGCTGGTGGTCGTAGCCCTTCAGACGGATACGGATCTTCTGTTGCGGCACCGGCGCCTCCTCGACCTTCCTACTTGATGATCTCGGTCACGACGCCCGCACCCACGGTGCGGCCGCCTTCGCGGATCGCGAAGCGGAGGCCCTGGTCCATGGCGATCGGCTGGATCATCTCGATCTCCATGTTCGTGTTGTCGCCCGGCATGACCATCTCCTGGCCGTCGGGCAGCTTGATCGAGCCCGTGACGTCGGTCGTGCGGAAGTAGAACTGCGGCCGGTAGCCGTTGAAGAACGGCGTGTGGCGCCCGCCCTCGTCCTTCGAGAGGACGTAGACCTCGGCCTTGTAGTGCGTATGCGGGGTGATCGAGCCCGGCTTGGCGAGCACCTGCCCGCGCTCGACCTCCTCGCGCTTGGTGCCGCGGAGGAGCGCACCGGCGTTGTCGCCGGCCTGTGCGGAGTCGAGGGTCTTGTTGAACATCTCGACGCCGGTGACGACCGTCTTCTCCACCTCCGGATGGATGCCGACGATCTCGACCTCCTCGCCGATCTTGATCTCCCCCTGCTCGACCCGGCCGGTCACGACGGTGCCGCGGCCCGTGATCGTGAACACGTCCTCGATCGGCATCAGGAACGGCTTGTCGAGCGCGCGCTGCGGCTCGGGGATGTAGCTGTCGACCGCCTCCATCAGCTCGACGATCTTCCCCTCCCACTCCGCGTCGCCCTCGAGCGCCTTCAGCGCCGAGACCTGGATGATCGGGATGTCGTCTCCCGGGAACTCGTAGCGGGAGAGCAGCTCGCGCACCTCCATCTCGACGAGCTCGATCAGCTCGGGGTCGTCGACCATGTCCGCCTTGTTGAGGGCGACGACGATCGCCGGCACCTCGACCTGGCGGGCGAGCAGGATGTGCTCGCGGGTCTGCGGCATCGGGCCGTCGGCCGCCGAGACGACGAGAATCGCGCCGTCCATCTGGGCGGCGCCCGTGATCATGTTCTTGATGTAGTCGGCGTGACCCGGGCAGTCGACGTGCGCGTAGTGGCGGTTGTCGGTCTCGTACTCGACGTGCGCCGTGTTGATGGTGATGCCGCGCTGGCGCTCCTCGGGCGCCGCGTCGATCGACGCGAAGTCGCGCACCTCGGTGTTGGTGCCCTTTTCGGACAGCACCTTCGTGATCGCCGCGGTCAGGGTCGTCTTGCCGTGGTCGATGTGACCGATGGTGCCGACGTTGACGTGCGGCTTTGTCCGCTCGAACTTCTGCTTGGCCATTGGTGGCTCTCCCTGTCTCCCTTCGATTCCTAGTTGCTTGCGCCGGAGTCGACGATCTCGGCGGCGATTGACTGCGGAACTTCCTCGTACCGGTCGAAGTCCATATGGAAGTCGGCCCGGCCCTGCGACATCGAACGCAGGTCGGTCGAGTAGCCGAACATCTCCGACAGCGGTACGAGAGCTTTGACGACCTGGGCGTTGCCGACCGGCTCCATCGACTCGATGCGGCCGCGGCGGCTGTTGAGGTTCCCCATCACGTCGCCGAGGTAGTCCTCCGGCGTCGTCACCTCGACGGCCATCATCGGCTCGAGCAGCTTTGGCTTGGAGCGCTTGAGAGCCTCCTTGAACGCCATTGAGCCGGCAATCTTGAACGCGCGCTCGCTCGAGTCGACCTCGTGGTACGAGCCGTCGACCAGCTCGATCGCGATGTCGACGACCGGGTAGCCCGCGACCACGCCCGACTGCATCGCCTCCTTGATCCCGGCGTCGACCGCGGGAATGTACTCCCTCGGGATCTTGCCGCCGACGATCTTGTCGCTGAACTCGTAGCCCACGCCGGGCTCCTGCGCGCGAAGGTTGATGACTACGTCCGCGTACTGGCCCGAGCCGCCGGTCTGGCGCACGAACTTCTCGCGAATTTTTTCGACGTCCCGGCCCGCCGTCTCGCGGTACGCAACCTGCGGGCGGCCGACGTTCGCGTCGACGTTGAACTCGCGCTTGAGGCGGTCGACGATGATCTCGAGGTGCAGCTCGCCCATCCCGGAGATGAGCGTCTGCCCCGTCTCCTCGTCGGTCGCGACGCGGAAGGTCGGATCCTCCTCGGCGAGGCGCTGCAGGCCGGTGCCGAGCTTGTCCTGGTCGCCCTTCGACTTCGGCTCGACCGCCACGGAGATGACCGGATCGGGGAACGTCATCGACTCGAGCACGATCGGTGCGCTCTCCGCGGAGAGTGTGTCGCCCGTCGTCGTGTCCTTGAGGCCGACGCCGGCGGCGATCTCGCCCGCCATGATCGCCTCGCGCTCCTCGCGGTGGTTCGCGTGCATCTGGAGGATGCGGCTGATCCGCTCGGTCTTGCCGGTGATCGTGTTGAGGACGCGGTCGCCGGCCTTGAGCGTGCCCGAGTAGACGCGGAAGTACGTGAGCTTGCCGACGAACGGGTCGGACATGACCTTGAAGGCAAGCGCCGAGAACGGAGCGTTCGCATCGGCCGGGCGCTCGTCCGCGTCCTCGGTCTTCGGGTCGAAGCCCTGCACCGCCGGGACGTCGAGCGGGCTCGGCAGATAGTCGATGACCGCGTCGAGTAGAGGCTGCACGCCCTTGTTCTTGAAGGCGGAGCCGAGCAGCACAGGCGTGATCTCGTCGGCGAGCGTTCCTGCGCGGACGGCGCGCTTGATCATCTCCGGCGTGACCGAGGACTCGTCCTCGATGTACGCCGCGAGCACCTCGTCGTCGAAGTGCGAGATCGTGTCGATCAGCTGGTGGTGGTACTCCTGCGCCTGCTCGAGGAGCTCGGCCGGGATCTCCGCGACGTCGAACTCCTGGCCGAGGTCGTCCTTGTAGAGGATCGCCTGCATCTCGACGAGGTCGACGACGCCGGTGAACGCGTCCTCCTGGCCGATGGGGATCTGCACGGGCACGGGGTTCGCGCCAAGGCGATCGCGCATCGACTGCACGGAAGCGAAGTAGTTCGCGCCGGTGCGGTCCATCTTGTTGATGAAGGCGATGCGCGGAACCTTGTACTTGTCGGCCTGCCGCCAGACGGTCTCGGACTGCGGCTGCACCCCGGCGACCGAGTCGAAGACGGCGACCGCGCCGTCGAGGACGCGGAGGCTCCGCTCGACCTCGACCGTAAAGTCCACATGCCCGGGCGTATCGATGATGTTGATCCGATGGTCACGCCAGATCGCCGTCGTCGCGGCGGACGTGATCGTGATGCCCCGCTCCTGCTCCTGGGCCATCCAGTCCATCGTCGCGGCGCCCTCGTGCACCTCGCCCATCTTGTGGGTGCGACCGGTGTAGTAGAGGATCCGCTCGGTCGTCGTCGTCTTGCCCGCGTCGATGTGGGCCATGATCCCGATGTTGCGGACGCGGTCGAGCGCGACGGCCTGTTCTGTCATCTTGGTGCTCAAGTCTTCCTTCCTCGTTCCGTCTACCAGCGATAGTGCGCGAAGGCCTTGTTGGCCTGCGCCATCCGGTAGACGTCGTCCTTTCGCTTGAACGCGCCGCCCTGCTGGTTCAGCGCGTCGAGAATCTCGTTGGCGAGCTTTTCCGGCATGCCCTTCTCGCGCCGCTCGCGGGCGAACGTGACGAGCCAGCGCACCGCGAGCGTGCGGGCGCGCCGCTGCGGCACCTCGATCGGCACCTGGTAGTTCGCGCCGCCGACGCGGCGGCTGCGCACCTCGAGCACCGGCGTGACCGTCTTCACGGCCTGCTCGAGCACCTCGACCGGCGGGCGGCCGGTCTTCGTACCCACGGTCTCGAGCGCGCCGTAGACGATCTGCTCGGCGGTCGACTTCTTGCCGTCGAGCATGATCTTGTTGATCACCTGCGTGACTAGCGGCGAGCCGTAGACGGAGTCGGGCTCGACCGGGCGGACCTGGACTTCGGCACGACGCGGCATCACGAGCCTCGCTTGGCGCCGTACTTCGAGCGGCCCTGCTTCCGGTCGGAGACTCCGCCGGTGTCGAGCGCCGCGCGAATGATCTTGTAGCGGTAGCCCGGGAGGTCCTTCGTCGAGCCGCCGCGCACGAGCACGACGGAGTGCTCCTGCAGGTTGTGGCCCTCGCCCGGGATGTATGCGCCGACCTCGGCCCCGTTCGTCAGGCGAACGCGTGCGACCTTGCGCAGCGCCGAATTCGGCTTTCTCGGCGTCTGCGTCATGACGCGCGTGCACACGCCGCGCTTCTGCGGCGCGCCGGCGAGCGCGGGCGTCTTCGTCTTCGCCTTCGCGGCCTTCCGGCCTTTGCGCACGAGTTGATTGACAGTCGGCAAATGAGTCCTTTCGTAAAGAGACGGTCGGCAGGGGCCAAAGACGCCCCGGCCAACCGGCCCGCGGCATGGTAGCGAACACGCGGGACCGCCACGCGTGAACCCCGCCAATCGGCCAGAAACCCGCCAAATCGGCTAGTGCCGAGGCCCTGGCCCGAACCTAATGTTTGCGCGCCCTAAAAAACTCGCAATTTGCGGACTACCCCTCGGATGCACTGGCTTTCAATCGGTCTTGCTGTGGCACTCGGCGTCTGCCTCCTGCTGGCGCTCGAGCTTCTGCGTCGGCTGCGCCGCCGGACCTCGCGCGACGTCGAGGCCCAGGTGGCCGCGACCGTGGAGACGCTCGAGGCACGGCTCGACGAGCTCGCGCGCGAGCTGTCGAGCGCGGTCAGCCGCGCCGAGGAGGAGGCGCAACGCAGTCGGTTCCTCGGCCAGATCGCCACGACGATCGACCTCGACGACGCGATCGGCTCCACGCTCCAGGCCGCCGCCGGGCTCCCGAAGGTCGATGCGGCCGTCGTCGAGCTCGATCCCGACGGCGACGGCGACGAGCGCCTGCTCGGCTCGATCGGCTTGGACCGCGAGGAAGGCGAGGAGGACAGCGTCCGGATCTTCACGGGAGCGCCGGAGCGGCAGGACCCGCGGGCGATCGAGCTTTCGTACCTGTACGGGGAGGAGCATGCGGCCGGAGCGGTCCACGAGGCACTCGGTGTGCCGCTCTTCGGCCGCATCGGCAGGATCGGCTGGCTCGGCGTTTTCTCGCGCGATCCCGACGTCCGGTTCGGCGACGACGACGTGCGGCGGCTCGAGGAGCTCGCCGAGCGCGTCGCGCCCGCGATCGAGAACGCGCGCCGCTTCCGCGAGGCGCGGCAGCTCGCCGACCTCGACTCCCTGACAGGCCTCCACAACCGCCGCTACTTCTACGAGACGCTGGGCCGCGAGGTCGACCGGGCCCAGCGGTATCAGCGGCGGCTCTCGCTCGTGATCGTGGACGTCGACGGCTTCAAGGAGATCAATGACCGGATCGGCCACCTCGCCGGCGATGCGGTCTTGGCGGAGATCGCGGACCGCATCCGGCAGGTCGTGCGCTCCGCCGACATCCCGTGCCGGGTGGGCGGCGACGAGTTCGCCGTGATCGTCCCCGAGGTCGAGGGGGGCCAGGCCCGCCAGCTCGTCGGACGGATCCAGCGGGCCGTCTCGGCGCAGCCGATCGCGCGCGCCGGCCGCGTCCGTGTCTCGGCGGGGGTGGCAGACATCCAGCCGAACGACAGCCCCACGAGCCTGTTCGAGCGCGGGGACGAGTCGCTCTACGCCGCGAAGCACGCGGGCAAGGGAGGACTCGCCGCGGCCGACTAGGCGGAGCGACCCTGTCGGCCCTACTGGATTCGGAGGAAGGGGAGGTACTCCGTGAGGTCGATCGCCGCCGGCTGAGGCAGCTGATCGTGGAGGCAGATCGTCCGGTTCAGGGCGTGAGTCTGCTGCCTGATCGTCCACCGCTCGAAGGACTGCGCGCGCTCGAAGCCGCGCAGGGCTGCGACGATCCCCGACCGCACCTTGGAGAGGGGCAGGGAGCCGAGAGGCTGCGCGGGGCCCAGCGGCCGGACGGCGAAGGTGCCGAGGAGGGTCGAGAGACGGGACTTCCGCCCCATTGGCAGGGAGAACAGCCGCTGCGGCGCCGACTCGGAAACCGCGAACCCCGTGCGCCTCCCGAGCCACGGCGGCGCCGGCGAGGCGTGCACGCGCCGCACGAGCAGGTCCGGATACGCCGCGTAGAACGCCTCCACCTCGCTCCCCGTCGGCTTCGGGGCGGACCGCGACTGCTCGAGCCGAGCGCGCCGGACCTCGTCACCGAGCACCGAGAGCGCAATTCCGGCGGTCGCGTGCGCCTGCCGTAGCGCCGCGAGGTAGGCACTCCGTCTGCCGTGGAAGGAGGCCCGGATCGCCTCGCGTTGTGCTGCGAGCACCGCGTGCCGCGACACAGGGCGGTCCGATGTCTCGACGAGCCGCTCGAACAGGGCGCTCAACGCAGCATCGCGGTCGCCGGTCATTGCCTGGAGCGAGCCGACCGCACCGGCGCCGAGGTAGCCGAGACCCTCGACGCGGCAGACGGCCCCGTGCGGCAGGCTGATCTGCCCCTCGGTCAGTGAGCGGTCGAAGGACTTCCCGAGCCGGCGCGGCGCGTTGCAGAGCCTCCGCTCCCTCGCCCAGAGCCAGACGCAGGCCGCCTTCGGCTTGTCGGGGTCCATCTCCTTGTGGTTCCACATCTGGAAGCCCCAGGAGAGGACCGAACCCAGCCCGACCTCCCTCGCGACGTGCTTCACGGAGAGCGCCTCCCACTTGACGACCTGGTACCAGGCGGAGGCGGGCCGCATTCTGTTGCGGCCGCCGCCACCTATCTGGCTCAGAAAGCTGAGCACGATGCCGAGCCGATTCGCAGGTATGCCGATCGACGTGAAGTCTGCGACGGCCTGGCGGTACCGCTGCCGGAGAACACGGTTGCCACGGATCGGGCCGAGCGGCCAGATGGTCGTGGCCGGTGGATAGACCTCGCGGATGATGTCGGCGACCTTCGCAACGGAGAGCCACCAGGCGACGGCGTCACTGCTCCCGGTGAAGGGCGGCTTGCTCACGAGGAGGGCGGGATGCGCCCCCTGCGCTGCGAGGTCCTGCAGATAGGCGAGGATGTTCGCGCGGTACTGCGCGGTCGAGGCCGTCCAGGGGGTGGGGGTCCCGGCGCCGAAGAGCTCGTTCTCGACGATCAAGGGCGTCGCGCAGCCGCCGCTGGCGGAAACGGCCTTCCGGTACTCGTTCTCGGCGGCGGTCTGGATGGTCGCGGGATCGGCCGGAGCGGCGGGCCCGCCCACTCGTTTCGTCAGCTTGAGATCGAAGGCGTACGTTGCCGCGCCGCGCTTGCGCGCTTCGGCGGCGTAGTGGCCGCCGCGCTGGCTCACCGCGAGCAGCGTCCCCGGCTTGGCGAGGATCGGGAGGAGCGACGGCCAGCCGTACTCGCCCCACACCGTCTGCTGCGCCTTGATCCCGCACTGTCCGGCAAACGCCGGATCGGACACGGCACTACTCGCCGCCGTCAGGCACGCAGCTGCGGCGACTGCAAGAACGAGAGCTAGCTTCCCCACGACCGCCCCCTGTGTACCAGAGAGGGCGGCTTCCCGCCGCCCTCCCTGCGATCTGCTTGCTGGACCCGCCTACTCGTCGAGCGGCGTCTCGACCTCGGGGACCTCCTCGGCCTCGAGGTCCGAGCGCGGCTCGCCGTCGCCGCTCGCGTCGTCCGTCGGCTGGGGCTCGCCGCCGAAGTCGAGCCCGAGCCCGGCGAGGGCGTCGGAGCCGTCGCTGCCGATCTCCTCGAGCGCCGCGAGGAGCTGCTCCTCGGTCTGCGGGCGCGCGAGCGCGCTCGCCGGCACCTTGTCCGAGGGCCCGATGTCGATCGTCCGGTACCGCTTCAGGCCCGTCGCCGCCGGGATCAGCTTCCCGATGATGACGTTCTCCTTCAGCCCGAGCAGCCGGTCGACCTTGCCTTCGATCGCGGCGTCGGTCAGCACCTTCGTCGTCTCCTGGAAGGACGCAGCCGAGAGGAAGGACTCCGTCGCGAGCGACGCCTTCGTGATCCCGAGGATCAGCGGCTCGGAGGTCGCCTGCTCCTTCTTCGCCTTCTTGACGCGCGTGTTCTCGCGCTCGAGCACGATCTTGTCCACGAGCTGGCCCGGCAGGAGCTCGGCGTCGCCGTTGTTCTCGACCCGGACCTTCTTCAGCATCTGCCGGACGATGAGCTCGATGTGCTTGTCGTGGATCTCGACGCCCTGCGACTTGTAGACCTTCTGCACCTCGCCGACGAGGTACAGCTCGGTCTCGGTGTAGCCCTTCAGGCGCAGGAGGTCGGACGGGCTGATCGAGCCCTCGTGGAGCGCGTCACCCGCCTCGACGTGCTCGCCCTGCGCGACGCTGAGCCGCGTCCGGCGCGGGACGAGGATCGAGAAGTCGTCCTCCTCGTTCCCGGTGTCGGCGACGACCGTGATCCGCAGCTGGCGCTCGGTCTCCTCGAGGGCGACGGTGCCCGCCACCTCGGAGAGCGTCGCGGCGCCCTTCGGGTTGCGCGCCTCGAAGATCTCGACGACGCGCGGCAGGCCGTGCGTGATGTCGGCGCCGGCGACGCCGCCCGTGTGGAACGTCCGCATCGTCAGCTGCGTGCCCGGCTCGCCGATCGACTGCGCGGCGATGATCCCGACCGCGTCGCCGATCTCCGACAGCTCGCCCGTCGCGAGGAAGGTGCCGTAGCACTGGCGGCACACGCCGGTCTCGGCCTTGCACTTCAGCACCGACCGGACCGGGATCGAGAAGTCCTCGGCGACCTCGCCGAGCTCCTCGACGATCTCCCGCAGCCGGGGCATCGTGATCTCCTCGCCCTTCGAGGCGACGACCGTCTTGCCCGGCTTGCCGGACGCGAGCGGCTTGTGGACGTCCTCCGCGACGATCCGGCCGGCGACGGACTTGTTCAGCCCGTCCGGCAGGAAGAGCGGCAGCTCGACGAACTCCTTCGTCTTGCAGTTCTCCTCGCGGATGATCACGTCCTGCGAGACGTCGACGAGACGCCGCGTCAGGTAGCCCGAGTCGGCGGTGCGCAGCGCCGTGTCGGCGAGACCCTTGCGGGCGCCGTGGGTCGAGATGAAGTACTCGAGCACCGACAGGCCCTCCATGAAGTTCGCCTTGATCGGCCGCTCGATGATCTCGCCCTTCGGATTCGCCATCAGGCCGCGCATGCCGGCGAGCTGGCGCAGCTGCGCGAAGGAGCCGCGGGCGCCGGAGTTGGCCATCATGTAGATCGGGTTCAGCTCGTTGAGGTTGTCGACCATCGCGTTCGCGACCTCGTCGGTGGCCTCGGTCCAGATCGACGTGATCTGCTCGTGCCGCTCCGACTCGGTGATCAGCCCCTGGTCGTACGCATCCTCGACGCGCGAGACGCGCTCCTCGAAGCCGGCGAGGATCTGCTCCTTCTCCGGCGGGATCACGATGTCGTTCTTCGAGATCGTCACGCCGGCGAGCGTGCCGTAGCGGAAGCCGAGGTCCTTGATCGTGTCGAGGACGTGGGCCACCGCGAACGCGCCGTGCGAGTCGACGAGCTCCGAGATGAAGTTGCCGAGCTCCTTCTTCGAGAGCGTCCGGTTGATGTACTCGTGGAACGGGCCCTGGTCGCCGTTCCGCGTCGTGGCGTCGTGCAGGGAGCGGTCGATCTCGGCGTTGAAGATCACGCGGCCCGGCGTCGTGACGACGAGCTCGTCCTTCCAGAGGTACTCGATCGGCTGCTGCAGCCCGACCTGCTTCGCCTCGACGGCGAACTCGACCTCCTCCTCCGTGCGGAAGCGAGACGGCCGCGGCTTGAGCTTCTCGACCGCGACCGCGTTGAGATCCCGGTCGGAGTACGTGAGGTAATAGGCGCCGAGCACCATGTCCTGCGTCGGCGTCGCGAGGGCATCCCCGTGCGCCGGCGAGAGGATGTTGTTCGCGGACAGCATCAGGATCCGCGCCTCGGCCTGTGCCTCGGACGACAGCGGCACGTGCACCGCCATCTGGTCGCCGTCGAAGTCCGCGTTGAAGGCGTGGCAGACGAGCGGGTGCACCTGGATCGCCTTGCCCTCGACGAGCGTCGGCTCGAATGCCTGGATGCCGAGCCTGTGCAGCGTCGGGGCGCGGTTCAGCAGCACCGGGTGCTCCTGGATGACCTCCTCGAGGATGTCCCACACCTCGGCGTGCATCTGGTCGACGTGCCGCTTCGCCGCCTTGATGTTCTGGACGATCTTCCGCTCGACGAGCCGGCTCATGATGAACGGCTTGAAGAGCTCGAGCGCCATCAGCTTCGGCAGGCCGCACTGGTGCAGGCGCAGGTGCGGGCCCGACGACGATCACCGAGCGGCCGGAGTAGTCGACGCGCTTGCCGAGCAGGTTCTGGCGGAAGCGGCCCTGCTTGCCCTTGAGCATGTCGGACAGCGACTTGAGCGGCCGGTTGCCCGGCCCGGTCACGGCGCGGCCGCGGCGCCCGTTGTCGAACAGGGCGTCGACAGCCTCCTGCAGCATCCGCTTCTCGTTGTTGACGATGATCTCCGGCGCGCCGAGGTCGAGCAGCCGCTTGAGGCGGTTGTTCCGGTTGATGACGCGGCGGTAGAGGTCGTTGAGGTCGGACGTGGCGAAGCGGCCGCCGTCGAGCTGCACCATCGGGCGCAGCTCCGGCGGGATGACCGGAACGGCCTCGAGGATCATCCACTCCGGCCGGTTCTCGCTCGTGGTGAACGCGCTGACGACCTTGAGCCGCTTGATCGCACGCTGCTGCTTCTGGCCCTTCGAGGTGCGGATCGTCTCGCGCAGCATCGCGGCCTCGGCGTCGAGGTCGAGGTCCTTGAGCAGCTCGCGGATCGCCTCCGCGCCCATGCCGCCGTTGAAGTAGACGCCGAACCCGTACGGCGAGCCGAAGCGGTCCTTGAGCTCGCGGAAGATCTGCTCGTCGTTGACGATCAGCTTCGGCTCGAGCTCGCGGAACAGCCGCCACGTCTCCTCGAGCCGGTTCACGGCGTCGACGGCGGCCTCGCGCGCGTCCTCGCGGCGCGACTCGATGTCGAGATACATCTCGCGCACCTTGAGCGCCCACTGGACGATCGCGTCGAGATCCTCCTTCTGGATCCGGCCGTCCGTCTTCAGGCAGAGGTCGTTCGTCAGCTCGCGCAGGTCGCTCTCGGCGTCGGCGGTCTCGAGCACCTCGGCGAGGAGCCCGTTGCCGAGGTCCCGCGCCTTCTCGAGGTTCTTCTGGTCGACGCCCTCGGTGAGCGCGGTGTCGTCCTCGTTCAGCTCGCCGCCCGTGAGCAGCCCCTCGGTGATGCGGTGGATGTGCTTCGTGACCGCGCCCTTCTTCGAGCCGGTCGCCTTCTCGGCTTCCTTCTCGAGCGGCGCGATGGCCGCCTTGATCTGCTCGGCCGAGGAGGCGACGACCTCGACCTCGCGCGGCGTCAGGCGCCGGTCGTCGCGGATCGCCGAGTTGCGGACGAGCTCGCGGATCTTCTTCGCGTCCTCCGTCGTGATCTTGGGGACGAGCTCGACGAAGAGCCCGCCCACGAGCGAGCGAGAGTCCTCGAGCGGCGGCAGTGCCTGCTCCTCGGCCCAGGTCGAGAGACCGCGGCCCCAGAAGTCGTCGTCCTCGTCGAAGTTCCGCTCCTTGCCCTTCGCGAAGTAGTCGCGGCGGCGGGAGAGCCGGTCCTCGAGCGCGGCGAGTGCCTCGTCGCGGTCGACGTCGATCCGCTCGGCCTCGGCCTTCACCTGGTCCTCGAGCCCGTTCAGGTCCGCGGCCCGCTTCTCGGTGTCGACGGCCGTGACGATCGAGGCTGCGAAGTAGAGCACCTTCTCGAGCTCGCGCGGCGCGATGTCGAGGAGGTAGCCGATGCGGCTCGGGACGCCCTTGAAGAACCAGATGTGCGAGACGGGCGCCGCGAGGTCGATGTGGCCCATCCGCTCGCGCCGCACCTTCTGCCGCGTCACCTCGACGCCGCAGCGCTCGCAGATGATGCCCTTGTAGCGGACGCGCTTGTACTTTCCGCAGTAGCACTCCCAGTCGCGCGTCGGCCCGAAGATGCGCTCGCAGAACAGGCCGTCGCGCTCGGGCTTGAGCGTGCGGTAGTTGATCGTCTCCGGCTTCGTGACCTCGCCGGAAGACCAGTCGCGGATCTGCTTCGACGAGGCGAGGCCGATCCGAATTGCGTCGAAATCGTTGATGTCGATCAAGTTTCTCCTCAGCCCCTAATCAGTCTTCGATTTCCAGATCCACGAGGTCCTTCTCGCCGAGCGGCCCGACCTCGGCCTCGACCTCCTCCTTGGCTTCCTTCTCGTCGGAGACCTCGACGTCCTCGAGGTCGCCCAGCGCTTCGTCGGCCGGCAGCGTCAGCTCGCCGTCCTGGTCGACGCGCTCCTGTCCCTCCTCCTGCTCCTCGGCGGTCGGCTCGCGGCCGACGGCCCGGAGCGAGCCGGGCGAGAGGTCGATGCCGAGCTCCTCCGCCGCGCGGAGCAGCTCGTCCTCCTCCTCCCGCACCTCGACCTCGCGGCCCTCGTCCGAGAGGACGTGGACGTCGAGGGCGAGCGACTGCATCTCCTTCAGGAGCACCTTGAAGGACTCGGGGATCGACGGCTCGGCGATGTTCTCGCCCTTGACGATCGCCTCGTAGGCCTTCACGCGCCCGACCGTGTCGTCGGACTTGATGGTCAGCATCTCCTGCAGCGTGTACGCGGCGCCGTAGGCCTCGAGCGCCCACACCTCCATCTCGCCGAAACGCTGGCCGCCGAACTGGGCCTTTCCGCCCAGCGGCTGCTGCGTGACGAGGGAGTACGGGCCGGTGCTCCGCGCGTGGATCTTGTCGTCCACGAGGTGGAGCAGCTTCAGGATGTACATGTAGCCGATCGTGACCTTCTGCTCGAACGGCTCGCCGCTGCGGCCGTTGTAGAGCTGCGCCTTCCCCGAGCACTGGCGCCCGACCGGACGCTTCGGGTCGACGAGGAACTTGATCGGCGAGTCGGGGTTCTGCTTCGTCCACTCGATCAGTGCTTCGTCGACGTCGTCCGGCGTCGCGCCGTCGAAGACGGGCGTCGCGACCGCGCTCGGGTTGCCGCCGTTGATGATCTGGCGGCGATGGCGCCAGTCGACGTCGCCGTTCTTCTGGCCGTTCGTGGCCCCGTCCTCGGCGAACACGCCGTGCGCGGCGGCCCAGCCGAGGTGCGTCTCGAGCACCTGGCCGATGTTCATCCGGCTCGGCACGCCGAGCGGGTTGAGGACGATGTCGACCGGCCGGCCGTCCTGCAGGAACGGCATGTCCTCCTCGGGGACGATCTTCGAGATGACGCCCTTGTTGCCGTGGCGTCCGGCGAGCTTGTCGCCTTCGGCGATCTTGCGCTTGGTGGCGACGTAGACGCGAACGAGCTCGTTCACGCCCGGCGACAGGTCGTCGCCGTCCTCGCGAGAGAACGTCTTGACGTCGATCACGACGCCGCCCTCGCCGTGCGGCACCTTGAGGCTCGTGTCGCGGACCTCGCGCGCCTTCTCCTTGAAGATCGCGCGGATCAGCTTCTCCTCGGCCGTCAGCTCGGTCTCGCCCTTCGGCGTGACCTTGCCCACGAGCAGGTCGCCCGCACCGACCTCGGCGCCGATGCGCACGACGCCGCGCTCGTCGAGCTGCGACAGCGACTCCTCCGAGCGGTTCGGGATGTCGCGCGTGATCTCCTCGTCGCCGAGCTTGGTCGAGCGCGCGTCGATCTCGTACTCGTGGATGTGGATCGACGTGAGGATGTCGTCCTTGACGAGCCGCTCCGAGATGACGATCGCGTCCTCGAAGTTGAAGCCCTCGAACGGCATGAACGCAACGAGGAGGTTCGCGCCGAGCGCGAGCTCGCCGTTGTCCGTCGAGCTGCCGTCGGCGAGCACGTCGCCGGCCCTCAGCTTGTCGCCCAGCGCCACGATCGGCTTGTGGTGGATGAGCGTGCCCTGGTTCGAGCGCATGAACTTCGTCAGCGTGTAGTCGTCCTTGCCGTCCTTCGTCTCGACGACGACGCGCTCGGCGTCGACGTCCACGACCGTTCCCGGCCGCGACGTGACGACGACGTCGCCGGAGTCGACCGCGGCGCGGTACTCGAGGCCGGTGCCGACGAGCGGCGCCTGGCGCACGAGCAGCGGCACCGCCTGGCGCTGCATGTTCGCGCCCATCAGCGCGCGGTTCGCGTCGTTGTGCTCGAGGAACGGGATCAGCGCCGTCGAGACCGAGACGATCTGGGCCGGCGAGACGTCCATCAGGTCGACGTCCTTCGCCGCCGCCATCACGGCCTCGCCCTCCGAGGAGCGGCAGAGGACGGTGTCGGTGGCGAACTTGCTGTTCTTGTCGAGTTGCGCGCTCGCCTGCGCGATCACGTAGCGCGACTCCTCGACGGCGTCGAGATAGACGATGTCCTCGGTGACCTTGCCGCTCACGACCTTCCGGTACGGCGTCTGGACGAAGCCGAACTCCGAGACGGTCGCGTACGAGGCGAGGTAGCCGATCAGGCCGATGTTCGGGCCTTCGGGCGTCTCGATCGGGCACATGCGCCCGTAGTGGGTCGGGTGGACGTCGCGCACCTCGATCGGCGCGCGCTCGCGCGTCAGCCCGCCGGCGCCGAGCGCCGAGAGGCGGCGCCGGTGCGTGAGGCCGGCGAGCGAGTTCGTCTGGTCCATGAACTGCGAGAGCTGCGAGGAGCCGAAGAACTCCTTCAGCGCCGCGACGACGGGCCGGATGTTGATGATCGTCTGCGGCGTGATCGTGTCGACGTCCTCCGTCGTCATCCGCTCCCGGACGACGCGCTCCATCCGGTACAGGCCGACGCGGAACGCCTCCTGGATCAGCTCGCCCACCGTGCGCAGGCGCCGGTTGCCGAAGTGCTCGTACTCGTCGAGGTCGTTGACGATCGGGGCGCGCGAGAGCGCCATCCCTTCCGCGGCGAAGTCCTTCGAGTCCTCCGGGATGCCGATCTTGACCGGCAGCTCGAGGAGCTTGCGCACGAGCGACACGATGTCCTCGGTCGTGAGGACGCGGACGTCCTCGGGGACGTCGACGCCGAGCCGCTGGTTGAGCTTGTAGCGGCCGACCTTCGTCAGGTCGTAGCGCTTCGGGTCGAAGAACAGCGCGCGCAGGAGGTTCCGCGCGTTGTCGAGCGTCGGCGGCTCGCCCGGCCGCTGCTTCTTGAACACCTCGATCAGCGCCTCCTCCTCGCGCGTCGAGGGGTCCTTGTCGAGCGTGTTGACGATGTAGTGCGAGTTGTCGAAGAGGGCGAGGATCGCCTCGTTCGACGACGTGTCGAGCGCGAAGCCGGTCGTGGGATCCTCGGCCGGGAGCGCGCGGAGCAGCGTCGTGATCGGCAGCTTCCGCTTGCGGTCGATGCGCGCGTAGACGATGCCCTTCTTGTCGATCTCGAGCTCGAGCCACGAGCCGCGGCTCGGCATGAGGTTCGCCGTGAAGACCTGCTTCGTCGGGTCCTTCGGCTCCATGAGGTAGGCGCCCGGCGAGCGGACGAGCTGCGTCACGATGACGCGCTCCGTCCCGTTGATGATGAACGTGCCGAACTCGGTCATCATCGGGAAGTCGCCCATGAAGACGCCCTGCTCCCGGATCTCGCCCGTGTCCTTGTTCACGAAGCGGACCTTCATGTTGAGCGAGGCCTGGTAGGTCAGGTCCTTTTCGCGGCACTCCTTGATCGAGAACTGCGGATCGCCGAACTCGAACTCGCCGAACTCGACGGCGAGCGTGCCGGTGTAGTCCTCGATCGGCGAGATGTCGTCGATCGTCTCTCGTAGACCCTCGTTCTTGAACCATTGGAACGAGGCCTTCTGGATGTCGATGAGATTCGGTAGGTCGAGAACGTGCTCGAGTCGGCTGAACGACGTACGAGCGCGGGGCGAAGCGACCGTGGTGGTCAAGAAGAACAGCCTCCCTTGAAGCGTGCGAAAACGGGCAATAAATCGGCGTCGAGCTGCGAGCGGCCAGACGTAGGCGCAACCCGCAAGGGTACCGGATCGACCCCCCTCACCGCAAGCGGAAGCTGCGGCGCTTGCCGATATCGGTCGGAACTGTAGCTCGGGGCTGCCGAAACGGCAAGCGGAACCAACGGCCAGTACCTGGTACCCGACGGGTACCAGGCACCTGCCTCTCGTAGCGTTACTTCAGCTCGACCGTGGCGCCGGCCTCCTCGAGCTGCGCCTTGATCTGGTCGGCCTCCTCCTGGGCGACGCCCTCCTTGACCGGCTTCGGAGCCGAGTCGACGAGGTCCTTCGCCTCCTTGAGGCCGAGACCGGTGACCGCACGCACGACCTTGATCACCTGGATCTTCTGGCCGCCCGCCGCGGTGAGGACGACGTCGAAGGAGGTCTTCTCCTCCGCCGCGGCGCCGTCGCCGCCGGCCGCCGCGCCGGGCGCCGCGACCGCCACGGGAGCGGCGGCGGTGATGCCCCACTCCTCTTCGATCTTGTTCTTCAGCTCGACCAGCTCGAGGACGGACATCTTCCCCAGCTCGTCGAAGATCTTGTCGACCGCCATCTAACTCTCCTCTTCCTCTTCGGCGGCGGACGCTGTGGCGTCCGCCTGTGTGGTGTCTTCCGCCGACTCCTCCTCGGCGACGGGCTCTTCCTCTGCCGGTGCTTCCTCGGCCGCTGCCTCATCCGCCGGTGCTTCCTCGGCCGGGGCGGCTTCCGCCTCGGGCTCAGGCTCCGGGGCGGCCTCTTCCTCGCCACCGAGCTGCTCGATGCGCGCGTCGATGAGGCCGCGGAGGTTCTGCAGCGGCGCGTTGAGCAGGCCGGCGAGCGCCGTGAGCGGCGCGACGATCGCGCCGAGCACCTGGCCGTGCAGCACCTCGGCCGGCGGCAGCTTGGCGAGGGTCTCGACCTCCTCCGCCGTCACCGCGCGTCCCTGCATGATGCCGCCGCGGATCTCGAGCACGTTCGTCTCGCGCGCCGCATCCGCAAGCGCCTTCGCGGTAGCCACCATGTCTCCGTCCGCCTCGAGGAAGGCGATCGCGCTCGGCCCGTCGAGCAGCGCGAGCAGCCCGTCCGTGCCGGCCGCCTCGGCGGCCCGGCGCGTGAGCGTGTTCTTGACGACGGTGAAGCGCGCGCCGCTCTCGAGCAGCCGCGTGCGGAGCTCGTCGATCTGCGGCATCGTCAGCCCGCGATAGTCGGCGACGAGCAGCGTCTCCGCAGCCTTTAGCCGCGCGGTCAGCTCCTCGACAACCTGTTCTTTCTGATCTCTTCTCATCTCACCTCGACTGGTCTTCCGTCCTCTCAAGGAGGACCGCCAGTGGTCTTCGGCGGGTCAGTTGCTAGGCCGGAACTGTAGCGGCCCCCTGCGGCTGTTCGTCCAGCTCTTCCACAATGTCGCGGATCCGCGCCGGATCGACGTGGATGCCGGGGCCCATCGTGCTCGTGAGCGTGATCTGCTGGATGTAGCGGCCCTTCGCGGCCGACGGCTTCGCGCGCACGATCTCGTCGAGGACGGCGGCGTAGTTCTCCACCAGCGCCCGCTCCTCGAAGCTCTTCTTGCCGATCACGACGTGGACGTTCGCGCCGCGGTCGGTGCGGTACTCGAGCTTGCCGGCCTTGGCCTCGGAGACGGCCTTGCCGACGTCCATCGTCACCGTGCCGGTCTTCGGGTTCGGCATCAGTCCGCGGGGGCCGAGGATGCGGCCGAGCTTGCCGACGTTGCCCATCTGGTCGGGCGTCGCGATCGCGACGTCGAACTCCGTGAAGCCCTCCTCGATCTGCTTCGCGAGGTCGGCCGACCCGACGACGTCTGCGCCGGCCTGCTCGGCCTCGCGCGCCTTGTCGCCCTCGGCGAACACGGCGACGCGGACGTCCTTGCCGCTCCCGTGCGGGAGCATGAGCGTGCCGCGCAGCTGCTCGTCGGCGTGGCGGACGTTGAGGCCGAGGCGGAAGTGCAGCTCGACCGACTCGTCGAACTTCGTCTCGCCGAACCCCTTGAGCAGGCGAACGGCCTCGACCGGCGAGTAGACCTGCTCGCGCTCGAAGGTCGCGCGGGCGTTGCGATAGCGCTTGCCGTGCTGGGCCATTACGAGGTCCACCTCCACTCCCATGCTGACCGCGCGGTGCCGGCGATGATCTTCGCCGCCTGGTCGATGTCGCGTGCGTTCAGGTCGGGCATCTTCGTCTCGGCGATCCGGTGCACCTGGTCGCGCGAGAGGCGGCCGACCTTCTCCCGGTTCGGCTCGCCCGAGCCCTTGTCGAGCCGCAGCGCCTCCTTGATCAGGACGGCGGCCGGCGGCGTCTTCGTGATGAACGTGAACGAGCGGTCCTCGAAGACGGTGATCTCGACCGGGGTGATGCGGCCGTTCTGGTCGGCCGTCTGCGCGTTGAACGCCTTGCAGAACTCCATGATGTTGACGCCGTGCTGGCCGAGCGCAGGGCCGACCGGCGGGGCCGGGTTCGCCTGGCCGCCGGGGATCTGGAGCTTGATCAGGGTGAGAACTTTCTTCGCCATCTAGGTTCCTCAGTCCAGCTTCTTGACGTTGTCGAATCCGACTTCGACCGGCACCTGCCGCTCGAAGATGTTGACCATCACCTGGAGCTTCTGCGCGTCGGGGTTGACGTCGGTGATCTCGCCGTCGAAGTCCGCGAGCGGGCCGGAGGTGATCTTGACCGACTCCCCGAGCTGGAACTCGACCTGCGAGCGCTGAGCCACCGCCGTGCCGGCGCCCGTGTGGAGGATCCGGTCGACCTCGGGCTGCGAGAGCGGCACGGGCGTCGCGCCCGCCCCGACGAAGCCCGTCACGCCGGGCGTGTTCTTCACGACCGTCCAGGCGTCGTCGTTGAGATCCATGTTCACGAGCACGTAGCCCGGCAGCGTGCGCTTGTCCGTTTGCACCTTCTGGCCGTCCTTCGTCTCGATCACCTGCTCGGTCGGGACGACGACGCGCCGGAAGCGGGCGCGCTGGTTCATCGACTCGATCCGGTGCTCGAGATTGGCCTTCACCTTGTTCTCGTGCCCGGAATAGGTGTTGATCACATACCAGCGAAACATCGTGGTCTCTTCTCTACTGCAGGAGCAGGTGCTTGACGACGAACTGCCACACCTGGTCGTTCAGATACAGGTAGGCGCCGGTGATGAGGCAGGCGACGATGACGACGGCGGTGCCGCTGATCAGCTGCTGCTGCCCCGGCCATTCGACCTTCTTCAGCTCCGCCCAGGACTCCTGGAGGAAGCGGACGCCCGGAATGCCTGGCCGGACGTCGTCGCGGCGCTCGACGCGTGGCTCGGCCGGCTGCCTCGGCGGCTCCTCCTCGGTGGTCGGGCGCGGCCGGGGCGCGGGCCGGAGCGGCGGCGTGCCGGCGGCCTGCGCGCGGCGCTGGCGGCGCTGTTGACGGGTCGACCTCGCCATTAACGCGTCTCCCGGTGCAGTGTGTGGCTACCGCACCAGCGGCAGTACTTGCGGAACTCGACGCGGTCGGGCGAATTGCGCTTCGACTTCTGCGTCTGGTAGTTCCGGCGCCTGCACTCCGTACAGGCGAGCGTGATTGCGACTCTGACTCCGGTTGCCATCTCTGTTCTCGTTCCGAGGGACGCGCTCCAGTAGCGCCGGGTGGGCTCGAACCACCGACCTCTGCATTATGAGTGCAGCGCTCTGACCAGCTGAGCTACGGCGCCTCGCGCCGGCGCATAGTAGCGGAGACGAAACCGAACGCCAGCGCTGCCGCGCCGGCGAGAACGGCGGCTCTCGCGGCCCGTCGCGGGAGCGACGGCTTCGGCCGCACCTCGTAGTAGAGGCGCTCGGGCCGGGGCCCGGAGGGGCCGGAGGCGCCGTGCTCGTGCGCGAGCTTCAGCACCTGCGCGACGTGGAGCGCCCGCCGCCCCGTGCTCCCCTGCTCGATCTGCGTCTTGCAGGAGAAGCCGTCGGCGACGACCAGCGTCTCCTCGTCGAGCTCGCGCACCTTGGGCAGGAGCCCCTGCTCGCCGCACCGCATCGAGACGTCGTGGTGGGCGGCCTCGAAGCCCCACGAGCCGGCGAGCCCGCAGCAGCCGGCCTTCAGCGTCTCCACCTCGACGCCCATCTTCTTCAGCAGCTGGACCTCCGGATCGATGCCGCCGGTCGCCTTGTGGTGGCAGTGGCCCCAGACGAACGCCTTGCGCTCGAGCGGCGGCGGCTCGACGTCGAACTTCTCGAAGAACTCGGCGAAGTGGAACGTGCTCTGCGCGAGCCGCTTCGCGTCGTCGTCGTGCGGAAGGAGCTTCCCGAGCTCGTCCTTGAACACGGCCACGCAGCTCGGCTCGAGCCCGACGATCGGGATCCCCTCGCGGTACCACTCGCGCAGCTGGTCGAGGCTGCGCCGGAGGTAGCGCTCGGCCAGGTCGAGGAAGCCGTAGTCGTAGAGGGGCCGCCCACAGCAGACATGGCCCTCGGGGACGATGACCTGCCAGCCGGCCGCCTCGAGCGCCTCTACCGCCGCGACGCCGACGTCCGTGTGCATGTGGTTGTTGAACGTGTCCGGGAAGAGGACGACCTTCCGCCCGGCCGGGTTCGTCGTCCCGCCACGCTGCTTGAACCACTGCTGGAGCGTGAGCGGCGCGAACGCGGGGACCTCCCGCTCCTGCGTCATCCCGGCGGCGAGCTTGAAGGCCTGCGCGAACGGCGGCGTGTGCGTGACGAAGTTGACGAGCCCGGGCGCCCGCGACGCGAGCCGGGCGACCTGGTCGATCAGCCCGAACGCGTAGGCGTGGCGCGGGCGGAGCCTGTGCTTCCAGCGGTGGTGGAGGAACTCCGCCTTGTAGGTGGGCATGTCGACGTTGACCGGGCAGTCGTTCGTGCAGCCCTTGCACGCGAGGCAGAGGTCGAGCGCCTCCATCACCTCGTCCGACTGCCAGCCGTCGGTGATGACCTCCCCTTCGAGCATCTCGAACAGGAGACGCGTGCGGCCGCGGGTCGAGTGCATCTCCTCGCGCGTCGCCATGAAGGACGGGCACATGACGTCGACCCCGCCGGGCGTGCGGCACTTGCCGACGCCGACACAGCGGACGGTCGCGTGCGCGAAGTCGCCGTGGTCGCGCGGGTAGCCGAACTTGACCTTCGGCCGCCACGGCTCGTAGTCGGCGCCGAGCCGGAGGTTCTCGTCGACGCGGTACGGCTGGACGACCTTGCCCGGGTTCATCTTCCAGTCGGGGTCCCAGATCGACTTGAACTCCTCGAACGCGCGGACGAGCTCGTCGCCGAACATCTTCGGCAGGAGCTCCGCGCGCGACTGGCCGTCGCCGTGCTCGCCGGACAACGAGCCGCCGAGCTCGAGCACGAGGTCGCTCGCGTCCTCGAGCCAGCGCCGGAACTTCGCGATGCCGGGCTTCGTGACCAGGTCGAAGTTCCAGCGGGCGTGGACGCAGCCCTGGCCATAGTGGCCGTAGAGCGAGCTCTCGTAGCCGTATCGCTCCGCGAGCTTCGAGAGGCGGCGGAGGTACTCGCCGAGCCGTTCGGGCGGGACGGCCGAGTCCTCCCAGCCCTCGTGCGTGTCCTCCTTGCCCGGGATGAACGCCGTCGCGCCGAGCCCCGCCTCGCGCACCTCCCAGATGTGCTGCTCGCTGTCGGGGTCGTCGTACAACTTCATCCCCGACGGCGGCTCGGCCGTCCTTCTCGAGGTCGCGCATCAACGCGCGCGCCTTCGCGTCGGACTCCTCCTTCGTCTCGCCGCCGAACTCGACGAGCAGCCAGCCCCGACCGTCGGGGAGCATCGAGCGCTCGTGCTGGTGGATGCCGAGCAGCGTCATGTCCTCGATCAGCGTGCCGTCCATTCCCTCGATCGAGATCGGCTCGTGCTCGCGCGCGATCGTGACGTGGTCGGCGGTGCGGAACTTGTCCGGGTAGCCGACGGCGAGCAGCGAGACGCACGGCGGCTTCGGGATCAGCTCGAGCGTCGCCTCGAGGATCGTCACGCACGTCGACTCCGTGCCGACGAGCGAGCGCGCGACCTCGAACCCCTTCTCGGGGAGCAGCTCGTCGAGGTTGTAGCCCGAGACGCGGCGCGGGATCTGCGGATAGCGGGCGCGGATCTCGTCCGCGTGCGCGTCGGCGAGCGCGCGCAGCCGCTCGGCGATCGCGTCCGGCACGCCCTCGCCGCCGCGCCCGAGGCGCAGCCGCTCGCCGCGGTACGTCAGCACCTCGAGCTCCACGAGGTTGTCCGCGACGCGCGGGCCGGGACCGTGGAACTCGGACTGGACCGAGTGCCGGCCACACGAGTTGTTGCCGAGCATGCCGCCGAGCGTGCAGTAGGCGTGCGTGGACGGGTCCGGCCCGAAGGTCAGTCCGTACTTCTCGCTCGCGGTGTCGCGGAGGTGGTCGAGGACGCAGCCCGGCTGCACGCGCGCGACGCGGCGCTCGGGGTCGATCTCGAGGATGTGATGGAGGTACTTCGAGAAGTCGATCAGCACCGCCGTGTTGCAGCCCTGGCCGGCGAGGCTCGTGCCCCCGCCGCGCAGGACGATCGGTGCCCCGTGCTCGCGGCAGACGCGGTGGATCTCGACGAGCTCGTCCACGTGGCGGGGGACGACGACGCCGATCGGCGGCATGCGGTAGTTCGAGGCGTCGGTCGCATAGAGGGCGCGGCTGCCGGAGTCGAACCGGACCTCGCCCTCGATCGCGGCGCGGAGGTCGCTGGCGATGCCTCGACGGTCAAGGTCTTTCGCTCCCCGCATCGCGAGGCTCAGCGTGTCACCTCGGCGACCTGCGCGCTGAAGCGAGCGGCATCCCGGTGCTTGAGCTCGAGCCCGTTGCCCGGCCGCGAGCGATCGGGCCGCAGGACGCCGTCCTCGGGCTCGGGAACGCCGTCGAACACGCATCCCCTCGACCCGGACGTGGTCGTGGAAGTACTCGAGGTGCCGCCGCCGCTCGACGGCGCAGAACGCATGCGTCGAGATCGCCGGCGCGCAGTGGGCGGAGACGTCGATCGAGTGCGCGTTCGCGAGCCCGGACGCGGAGAGGAGGCCCGTGATCCCGCCGCAGCGCGTGACGTCGGCCTGCAGGCAGTCGACGCAGCCGACGAGGTCCCGGAAGTCGGCGGGGACGTAGGCGTACTCGCCGGCCGCGATCTCGAGCCCGGCCGGCCCGGAGTCGCGGATGAGCGCCAGGCCCGCGAGATCGTCCGAGGAGACCGGCTCCTCGAACCACGTCACGTTCCACGGCGTCCGCGTAACGCTCCGCCCAGGCCAGCGCCTCCTTGCGGGCGAAGGCGCCGTTCGCGTCGACGTAGAGCTCGACGTCGTCGCCGATCGCCTCGCGGGCCGCATCGAGGCGGACCGGATCGCGCTCGGGCTCGCGCCCCACCTTCATCTTCACGCGCGGGATCCCGGCCTCCGCCCACCCGCCGAGCTGCTCGCACAGCCGCTCGTCGCTGTAGGAGCAGAAGCCGCCGCTGCCGTAGATCGGGACGTCCTCATGCGCCGCGCCGAGCAGGACGACGAGCGGCACGCCGAGCAGGCGCGCCTTCAGGTCCCACAGCGCCTGGTCGACCGCGGACACGGCGCAGAAGCCGATCCCCGGCTGCCCCGAGTTGCGGACCTGCGCGGTCATGCGCAGCCACGCGGCGCGCACGTCCATCACATCCTCGCCCTCGACAACGCCGGCGAGCTGGGAGGAGACCACTTCGGCGGCGGCCGCGTCGCAATACGTGTAGCCGAGGCCCGTCTTCTCGCCGGCGTGCGCCTCGACGACGACGATCGTCGTCGAGTCCCACTCCAGCGTCCCGTCCGACTCCGGCTCGTCGGTCGGGATCGTGTACGCGTGGACTTCGAGCCGCTCGACCGGGGCTGCCGACAGTCACTAGCGCTTCAGGTGCTCGGTGAACTCGACGAGCTTGCCGCGCAAGGACTTCTCCATCACGCCGGTGCGCTCCGGGTCGCCCTTGACCATCGCCTCGGCCATCTTCTTTGCCTGCTCGACCTGAATGTGCGGGGGCAGCGGCGGGATCTCGGGGTCGGTCTTGACCTCGAGCACGACGGGGCGGTCGGCGGCGAGCGCCTCCTCCCACGCCGAGCGCACCTGGTCGCCGTCGTCGCAGAAGATCCCCTTCAGGCCGCAGAGCTCGGCGTAGGCGGCGTAGTCGAAGTTCGGCAGCCACTGCGTGCCCGGGAACTTCGGGTCGCCCTCCATCACGCGCTGCTCCCAGGTGACCTGGTTCAGGTCCTGGTTGTTGAAGACGCAGAAGACCAGCCGCTTGTCGTGCCACCGCTCCATGTAGCGCTTCACGGTCAGCATCTCGTTCATGCCGAGCATCTGGAAGGCGCCGTCGCCTACGAAGCAGATGACGGGACGCCCGGGATGGGCGAACTTCGCGGCGATCGCGTACGGGACGCCGGGCACCATCGTCGCGAGCGTCCCGGAGAGCGAGGCGAGGTTGCCCTTGCGCAGCTTCAGCTGGCGGGCGAACCAGTTCGTCGAGGAGCCTGAGTCGGCCGTGATGATCGCGTCCTCGGGCAGCACCTGCGAGAGCTCGTGCACCACCCGCTGCGGGTTCATCGGGTCCGCGTCCATCATCGAGCGGCGCTCGACGATCTCCCACCAGTCGCGCACCTTCTCCTCGATCTGCTCGCGCCAGCCGCGGTCCTCCTTGCGCACCAGGTGCGGCTCGAGCGCCTTGAGCGTCTCCTTCGCGTCGCCGATGAGCTGCACGTCGGCGGGGTAGCGGATGCCGATCATGTCGGCCTTGATGTCGATCTCGACGCAGCGCGCCTGGCCCTCCTTCGGCAGGAACTCCGCGTACGGGAAGCTCGTGCCGACCATGAGCAGCGTGTCGCAGCCCTCCATCATCTCGTAGCTCGGGATCGTCCCCAGCAGGCCGATCGCACCGGTCACGAACGGGAGGTCGTCGGCGAGCACGTCCTTGCCGAGCAGCGCCTTGGCGACCCCGGCGCCGAGCAGGTCGGCGACGCGCTCCAGCTCCTCGGCGGCGCCGCGGGCGCCCTGGCCGACGAGCATCGCGACCTTCTCCCCGTCGTTGAGGATCTCGGCCGCGTGCTGGATGTCGGACTCCTGCGGCAGCACGCGCGGGCGGGTGTAGCCGACGCTCGAGTAGACGGAACCGTGCTTGCGTGGCGGCGACTCCACCGCCTTCAGCTCGGCGACGTCGTTCGGGACGATGATCGTGCAGACGCCGCGGCGGTCGAGGGCGATCCGGCAGGCGCGGTCGACGAGCTGGCGTGCCTGCTCCGGGACCATGCAGACCTGGACGTACTCCGAGACGTCCTTGAACAGGACCTGGAGGTCGACCTCCTGCTGGTAGTGGGAGCCGAGCGAGGAGCGCTTCTGCTGGCCCACGATCGCGACGACCGGGACGTGGTCGAGCTTCGCGTCGTAGAGGCCGTTGAGGAGGTGGATCGCGCCCGGGCCCGAGGTCGCCATGCAGACCCCGAGCGCGTCGGGGCCGGCGAACTTCGCGTGACCGCACGCCATGAACGCGGCCATCTCCTCGTGGCGGGCCTGGATGAAGTCGGGGTCGCCGTCAGCCCGGTCGAGCGCGCCGAGGAAGGCGTTGATCCCGTCGCCCGGGTAGCCGTAGATCCGGTGGACGCCCCACTCGCGCAGGCGCTTCAGGAAGTAGTCGGCGACGAGCTCGCCCATGGTCGTTCCTCCTCGGAGATCGCTCTCCGAGGTTGTGGACGGCGGCGGCGGAACGGGAAACGCTGGCCCTACGAATGCGCCTGGATAAAGGCGAGCGTGCGCTGCCAGGCGTCGTCGGACGCCGCCTGGAACTCCTCCTGCTTGCGGTCGAAGAAGCTGTGCGGCGCGCCCTCGAACTCGATCAGCTCGTACTCCTTGCCCATGGTGCGCAGCGCCTGCTCGAACTCGAGGTTGTCCTCGTGGGGGATCCCCTGGTCGGCCCCGCCCTGCAGGGCCAGGATCGGCGCCTCGAGCTGCGGCACGAGCTCGATCATCCGGCCCGGCCGGCCGTAGAAGCCGACGGCGCCGGCGAGCCCGTGGCCCGAGGCCGCCGCCGCCCACGAGCCGCTGCCGCCGAAGCAGAAGCCGACGGTGAAGATCGCGCTGCAGCCGAGATTCGCGCAGGTCGCGCGACGCAGGCCGCCGACGTCGGCCTGCACCTGCTCCTGCGTCAGCTGCTGCACGAGCGGCATGTAGTCCCAGTCGTCCGGCCGCTTGTCGACGCCGGCGGTGCGGCCGAAGTAGTCGAAGGCGATCGCGGCGTGGCCGCGCTCGGCAAAGCGAAGTGCGAGCTCCTCGTAGAAGCGGTAGAGGCCGCGGACGTCCGGCAGGATCACTACGCCTGTCGAGATGTCTCCATCCGGGCACGGCCCGGAAGGCCGCGAAGCTGTTCCCGTCCTCGCTCTCGAGGACGAGGTCGTCGTGGGAGACGGCGGCGCCGGAGATCCGCGGGATCGGCGGCTCGGAGTCGACGTCGAAGCACATGGCGTCGCGAGCGTACGAGAGGAGGCGCGTTCTCTGCGGCGTACCCTGAGTGCGGTGGACGACGAGTCGCAGCGCGACGAGATGAACGCCGCGATCCGCGCCCAGCGAGAGCGGGGAGCGGTGCCGCGTTCCATGCTGCCGCCGGAGGACGAGCTGCCGGAGCCGCCACCGGTCGCCGAGGCGCCGCCGCCGAAGCGTGGGCTCTTCTCCCGGCTGCTCGGGCGCTGACCCGTAACCAGAAGCCGTCCGCGACGTTTACCCGGCGTCGCAATGGGAGACGGCAACGCGGGTACAGGGCGCTTGAAGCTGGGGCTGCAGATCGCCGCGGCGTGCGTCGTCGTGCTCATCGGCGCCTTCGCGGTCGGCTCCGCGGTCGCCGGGCCGTTCTTCTGGTACTCGTGCAGCCTCGACGGCCTCGAGGCGCACGGCGCGGCTCGGCGAGCATCCTCGTGTCCAGCGACGGCACGCGGCTCGGGCTGCTCGGCAGCGAGCGGGGTCGCCAACCCGTCGCGCTGCGGCGGATCAGCCCCGTGATGCGGAAGGCGATCATCGACACCGAGGACCGCCGCTTCTACTCGAACAACGGCATCGACTACATCGGGATCGTGCGGGCGCTGAAGAGCGACGTCTCGGCAGGCGGGTACGCGCAGGGCGGCTCGACGATCGAGCAGCAGCTCATCCGCAACCTCTACCTCACCCCGCAGCAGTCGATCAGCCGGAAACTCACCGAGGCCTGCCTTGCCGTCCAGCTCGACGAGCAATGGAGCAAGGACCGCATCCTCGCCACGTACCTCAACGACATCTACTTCGGCCAGCAGGCGTACGGGATCGAGGCCGCCGCCCGCGCGTACTTCGGGGTGCACGCGAAGGACCTCACGCTCGAGCAGGCGGCGCTGCTCGCGGGGCTGCCGCAGGCGCCGTCGGCGTACGACCCGCTCAACCGGCCCGACGCCGCGAAGGCACGCCGGGCGGAGGTCTTACGGGCGATGCTCGAGGCGGGCGACATATCCCAGGCCCGCTACCGACGAGCTGTCCACAGCCCGCTCGGCTTGCACCCGCGACAGGCGCCCGGGCTCGCGGGCCAGACGTACCTGACCGACTTCATCACGAACCAGCTCGTGAGCGAGTACGGCGCCGAGCGAGTGCGCCGCGGCGGCCTGCGGATCTACACGACGCTCGACGCGAAGATGCAGACCGACGCGACGCACGCGATCCTCGGCACTCTCGACCGGAAGGGCGACCCGGCCGGCTCGGTCGTCTCGATCGACCCGAAGACCGGCCAGATCCGTGCGATGGCGATCGCCGAGAAGGGAAAGCGCATCGCTTTCGACCTCCCGGTCAACGGCCAGAGGCAGGCGGGATCGACGTTCAAGATGTTCGTGCTGACGCATGCCGTCGAACGCGGGATCAACCCGTACTCCACGCGATACCTCTCGGCCCCGTTCGTCGGGCCCGACAACTGGCGCGTCCACACGTTCGAGAACACCTACTCCGGCCGGATCCCGCTCACGGAGGCGACCCTCCTCTCCGACAACACCGTCTACGCCCGCCTGACGCTCGATCTCGGGCCGCAGCCGATCGCCGGGCTCGCGCACCGGATGGGGATCCAGTCGACGCTCAAGCCCGTGCCTTCGATCGTGCTCGGCGTGAACGCGGTGAGCCCGCTCGACCTCGCGACCGCCTACGCGACGCTCGCGGACGGCGGCGTCGCGCACGACCCGACCATCCTCACGAAGGTCGTCTTCCCCGGCGGTCACACGGAGCGCGCTTCCCAGCCGAAGGGGAGGAAGATCGTCGACCCGAAGGTCGCGGCCGCGGTCACCAAGGTTCTCGAGGCGAACGTCCGGTCCGGGACGGGGACTGCCGCGGCGCTCGCCGGCCGGCCTGCCGCCGGGAAGACCGGGACGACGGACAGCTTCGCGGACGCCTGGTTCGCGGGCTGGGTGCCGCAGCTCATGACGGTCACCTGGGTCGGCTACCCGACGGGCGAGAAGCCGATGCGGGGCGTGCACGGGATCCCCGGCGTCACGGGCGGCACGCTCCCGGCCGAGATCTGGCACACGTTCATGACGGGTGCGCTGCAGGGACAGCCGGTCGAGCAATTCGCTACCCCTGGAGCTCCGCCGTACCTGCGGTGGTGCGGGCGCTACCAGTTCGCGCGCACGTGGCGCGACGCGCGCAAGCACAACCGCTGCACGCACAAGCACAAGAAGCACGAGAAGGGCAAGACCACGACGAGCGGAAGACGACGACCGCCAAGGCGACGACCGCACCCGCGACGACGTTCACGATTCCCACAACCACGTCGCTCCCGCCGACGACGACCAAGAAGAAGCCGCCGCCTCCTCCCCCGACGACTACGACGACTACTACGACTACGACGCCGACGACCACGACGACGCCGGGCGTGCCCTGACCTTGAGCGCTACGTGCGCCGGGGGAGCCCGGCGTCCCGGGCTCCCCCACCGCGGGGCGCGGCTAGGCCGCCTTCTTCCTCCCGAGCATCTTGTTCCACCAGTCGTCCTCGTCGACGAGCGACGCGACGATCTTCGGCCCGCTGGGCCACCGCGGCATCGTCACCCGACGCTGCTTGGTGAGCTCCTCGAGCACGGTGGCGCGCAAGGTGTGCAGCCGCTCGTGCTGCGCTGCGATCTCACGGGCCAGGTCCCTCCGCTCGGCCTCCCGGCGCTCTACGTCGTGCTCGACCTCGAGCAGGCTGTCCCTGTGGGTGAGGCCTTCCTCAATCGTGCTGGACATGCGGCGCTCCTCCTCACTCGGTGTGCTACCCCGGACGCCGCAGTTGTCCTGGCCCAATCGTCGTCAGAAGCGGCGTCGCGGTCGATCCCTCGAACAAGCGTTTCTGACCGGGGTCCGCTGTATTCAAGTTCGATGCTTTTAGCGCCGATACAAGCGGCGTGACTTCCCTGCGGCCGGTCGGGAATCGGGCATGAGCGCCTCTTCCGAGAGAGAGCGCATGCCGCAGCGCCAGCTCGGCGAGCTGATGACCGAGCTCGGGCTCATCAGCGAGGAGCAGCTCGCGACCGTGCTCGAGGTGCAGCAGCAGTCGAAGCGCCCGCTGGGCCAGATCATCGTGGAGCTCGGCTTCGCGTCAGGCGCTGCGGTCGCGCACGCGCTCGCCATGCAGAGCGGCGGCGCGCTCAAGACCGAGTACGGCTTCGCGCTCGGCGTCCCGCCGAAGGACGAAGAGACCGAGCCGGACGAGACGAGTGGCGGCCTCCCGAAGCTCCGGCTGGCGGCGACGGCCGTCGCGCCCCCCGCACAGCCGGCCCCCGAGCCGAGCGAAGACGGAACCGAGGCGGACTCGGCCGAGCCCGAGGCCGTCCCCGAGGCCGTCGACACGCAGCCCGAGCCCGAGGAGGTCGTGGAGGTCGAGGAAGCCGAAGAGACCGAGGCCGGTGCCGAGGAGACGCCTGAGGCCGGGCCCGAGGACGTGCCCGAAGAGGCCGAGACGAGCGCGGAGACGCCGCTCGCGGTCGAGACCGACTCGACTGAGGTGGGACAGCTGCGCGGCGAGATCGAGCGCCTGGAAGCCGCCCTCGCCGAGGCGCAGACGGCCGCCGGCGAGCAGGAGCGCTTGCTGGCCGACATCGAGAAGCTCGAGAACGCCCTGGCCGAGACGGAGGCTGCGCACGAGGAGAAGCTCGCCATGCTTCGCGAGGAGCACGAGCACGCCAGCACGGAGCTCGAGCGCCTTCAGTCCTCGGCCGCCGAGCAAGAGCGGCTGCCGGCCGACATCGAGCGGCTCGAGGCGGCCCTCGCCGAGGCACAGACGACGCACGAACAGAACCTGACGCACCTGCAGGAGGAGCACGAGCGCGCGACGACCGAGATCGAGCGCCTGCAGACCGTCCTCGCCGAGGCTGGGAACGAGCGCGAGCAAGAGTTCACGCGGCTGCAGGAGGAGCGCGACGAGGTCGCGACCGAGCTCGAGCGGCTCCATGCCGCCCTCGCCGAGGCGCAGGCCTCGGCCGGCGAGCAGGACCGCCGGCTCGCCGAGGTCGAGGAGCAGCACGCCGGCGTGTGCGACGAGCTCACCGCGCAGCGCGACCGGATCCAGGAGGAGCTCGGTGACGCACTCGAGCGGCTCGCCGCCGCCGCCCCCGCCGCCGAGGAGCGGGACAGGCTGCGCACCGAGGTCGAGCAGTTCGAGTCCACGCTGGCCGAGGCGCAGGCTGCCGCCGCGGCCGAACGCGAGCGGCTGCTGGGCGACGTCGACCGGCTCGAGAGCGTCCTCGCCGAGACGCGCACCGCGCACGAGGAGGAGCTCGGCCGGCTCCGCGACGAGCACACGCGCGCGCGCGAGGAGCTCGACGGCCTGCAGACGGCACTCGCCGAGTCGCAGGCTTCGACGGCAGAGCACGAGCGCCGTCTCGCCGAGGAGCGGGAATTGCACGGCGCCGAGCGGAGCGAGCTCAACTCCCAGCGCGAGCGGCTCCAGGAGGAGCTCGGCAACGCGCTCGAGCGGCTCGCGGTCGTCGGTCCCGCCGCCGAGGAGCGCGACGAGCTTCGCGCCGAGGTCGAGCGGCTCCAGGCAACGCTCGCCGAGGCGCGGGAGAGCTCTGCGGCCGAGCTGCGCGGTGTCGTCGAGGAACGTGACAGCTTGACGGCCGAGCTCGAGGAGGCCCGTGAGCTGCTGCGCCAGGCGGAGCGCGTGCGCGAGTCGCAGATCGCCCTCGAGGCCGAGCGCGACCGGGCCGTGGCCGAGCTCGAGCAGCTCCAGGTCATCGCCACCGAGGCACAGACGGAGGCCGAGGAGCGGACGCGCCTGCTCGCCGAGGAACAGGATCGCCACCAGGCTGAGCGGGAGACGCTTCTCAACCAGCGCACGGTGCTCGAGCAGGAGCTCGGCTCCTCGATCGAGCAGCTCGCCGCCGCCGCTGCCGTCGCCGACGAGCGCGAGGCACAGATCCAGGTCGACTCGGAGCGGCTGCTCGAGGCGCTCGACGCCATTCGTGCGCTCGCTGCCGAGCTCGTCTCGGGCAGCGAGGAGATCTCGGACGAGCCCGAGACCGTCGAGGCAGAGCCGGAGGCCACGGTCGTGAGCGACGAGACCGAGAGCGACGAGGTCGAGAGCGAAGAGCCCGAAGCCGGCACGAACGAGCCCGACGGCGAGGCGGAGGAAATCGAATACTCGCTGTTCGTCCCCGGCCCGAACGGCTACGAGCTCGTCCCGCAGACGGGCGTACCGCCGCAGGCGGGACAGAAGGTCGAGCTCATCTTTCCCGATCGGGAAGAGCCCGCCGTCTTCGAGGTCGTGCGCAGCGGTCGCACCCTCCCCGGCGGCGACGTCTGCGTCTATCTCGCGCAGGTTTAGAGCGCTTCGCGCCTAAAGAACGGCACAGCGGACGCCGATAACTCCGCAGATACGCGACTGGAGGCCTGCAGTGGACGACTACTACTTCGAGAGCGAGACCACCGAGACGGAGACGACGTTCGACGACGAGCAGCGCGTCGAGCCGAGCGACGAGCGCAGCGAGGCGATCGCAACCGCGCGGAGCTGGGAGCTCCCCTACCTCGACGACGAACCGCTCGTCATCGACAACGAATCCGCCGTCCGGGTGGGCGGCGAAGAGCTTGCACGCATCGGCGCTGCGCCGGTCCGCTGCGACGACGGCAGCGTCCGTGTCGTCCTCGCCGACGCGACTCCCGAGCGCATCGCGAGCATCCGTGAGCACTTCTCCGGCGCCGTCGCGATCGGCGTCGTCAAGGCCTCGACGCTCGCTTCCCTGCTCGACGCCGCGTCCATGAGCGTGGCGACCGCGGGCGCCGACCCGGTCACCTCGGGTGCCGCCACCGCAGCCCCGGTGTGGGGACGCTCGCTCGAGCGCGTCCTCAACCTGTTCGACACCGAGGCGACGCGGCTGCAGGACCTGCGTGGAAAGCTGCAGGAGCTCGGCGGTGAGATGGCTGCGCGCGAGCGGCGCGTGCAGGAGCTCGAGACGGAGCTCCAGCGGATCCGCGTCGAGCGCCTTCGCGACCAGGAGGCGGTCGACCGCCTCAAGCACGAGCTGGCCGACCGCAACAGCCGGCTGGAGCGTGCCCTGTCGAAGACCCAGGAGCTCGTGGCGATCATCCAGGGCGGTCACCTGCGGTGAGAAACGCGTCGTCGCGCTCGGTCGCGGCAGGAGGCACTGCCGGGGCGGGAGTTCTGGTGGCTGCGGCTGCCTACGTCGTCGTAGGCGGCCTCCCCGGCGTGCTCTACGCCGCCGGCATCTGCCTGGCCGCGTTCGTCGGCGCCATCGCGATCCGCACCGGCCGGACCGAGGCCGTGGCCGGACCCGAGCCCGAGACAGCCGCTCCCCGTCAGCCGCGCTGGCGCCGCAAGAAGCACATCATCGCGGAGCTCGAGGTCGAGCTCGCCGGGACGGCGAAAGAGCTCGAGGAGCACCGCCACGCGCTCGCAAACCTCGCCGCCCAGCTCTCACGCGAGTCGGAGGCGGCCCAGCGCAACGCAGAACGGCTCGAGCAGCGAATCCGTGAGCTCGAAGCCGAGCGAGACGGTCTGCAGGAGCTCGTCGCCACGGAACGTCAGCGGTTCGAGCACACGCTCGACGAGCTCGGAGGCGGCATCGGGGGCCACGCGAACGAGCTGGCCGAGCTCGAGCGGGAGCTCGAGGCGCTCATTGCGCGCTAGCGCGAGTTCGTCCGAAGGAGGGATCGGCATAGGCGTCTCCTGTGCCGACTCAGACGGGCGGACGAACCGGGAGAGACGATGCTGCTGAGAATCCTGATCGTGGGCGCCCTCGCAGTCGGGCTGATGGCTGCCATCCGGGACGGGCGCGTCCTGCGGGACGCCGGACTGCTCAGCAGCTGCAGCCCCGCCGTGGTCAACGGCAAGCAAGACACGACCTTGCAGAGCTGCTCGAAAGGGCGCCTCGACGGCTTCCCCGACCTCACGAACAAGTCGTGCGTACTCGTCTCAGCGCGGCCCACCCGCCAGTACTGGCGCTGCGAAGCGCCGCTCGTCTCGTCGCAGCGCCCGACCGGATGAACAGCGTCCCCTCGTCCGGGGGATACGGGCTAAAGCCGGTGCCGTAGCAGGCCGATTGGAGAGGCTGCCGATGGATCTCGAACTCGTGCTCCGCCGCGCCGTCGAGCTTGGCGCCAGCGACATCCACCTGAAGGTGGAGCGTCCTCCGATCGTCCGCCGCGACGGGAGTCTCGGCGAGCTCGAGGGCGAGCCCCAGCTGACCGAGCGCGACCTCGAGCTCGCGCTCGAGCAGGTCTGCGCGGAGACGCCGAAGCGGCTGCAGACGTTCCTCGAGACGGGCGAGCTCGACAGCGCCTATGCGCCGGAGGGGTTGCCGCGGTTCCGCGTCAACGGCTTCCGTCAGCGCGGCTCCATCTCGATCGCTTTCCGCGTGATTCCGCGCGAGGTCCCGGACTTCGGGGATCTCTCGCTGCCCGCCGGCGTCAGGCGCCTGGCCGAGGAGCACCGCGGCCTCGTCCTCGTCACCGGCGCGACGGGCTCGGGCAAGACGACCACGCTCGCAGCCGTGATCGACCACATCAACCGCTCGCGGCGGCAGCACATCGTGACGATCGAGGACCCGATCGAGATCGTCCACGGCGACCACGGCTGCATCGTCAACCAGCGCGAAGTCGGGCTCGACACGGCGTCGTTCGCCCAGGCACTGAGGCGAGGCCTCCGCCAGGACCCGGACGTGATCCTCATCGGCGAGCTCCGCGACGCCGAGACCGCCGAGACCGCTCTCGCCGCTGCCGAGTCGGGCCACCTCGTCCTCTCGACGATGCACACGGTCGACGCCTCGGAGACGATCGGGCGGATGGTCGAGTTCTTCCCGGCCGTCAAGCAGCCTCTGATCCGGTCGATCCTCGCCGGCGTCCTCCGGGGCGTCGTCAGCCAGCGGCTGCTCCCCCGCAACGGCGGCGGACGCATTCCGGCCGTCGAGATCATGATCGGGAACGCCCGGATCGCCGACCTGATCCGCGACAACAAGCCCGACGAGATCACCGAAGCCATCGCGGAAGGCGACTTCTTCCAGATGCAGACCTTCAGCAAGGCGCTGATCCAGCTCGTGCTGGAGGAGAAGGTCGACCGCGAGGTCGCGGCCAATGCCGCCTCGAATCGCCACGACTTCCTCATCGCGCTCGACCGCGCTCTCAAGCAGCAGGCCGTCGAAGCGGTCGCGGATCTCGAGCCCGTGCCGGATTCGGCCGAGGACGCCGTGGAGCCGGAGTCGCCCGCGGACGAAACGGCCGACGAGGCCACGGAGCTGCCGAGACTCCGCGTCGCCGGCCAGCAGTAGCCATGAGACGCCTTGTCCCGCTGCTGGCGGCCGTGCTGGCGCTCGCCGCCTCGAGCACCGCTTCGGCGGACACGTTCCGCGTGGAGCGGCCGCACGCAAGCGGGCCGAGCTCTGCGGCGCTCTCGGGCGGCCCCGCGATCTCGTTCAGCCAGACGCAGAACGGCCCGATGCCCTTCGCCGCTCTACGCGCCATCTGGCAGGCGGCCGGCAACGCCTACGCCATCCCGTGGCAGGTGCTCGGCGCCATCAACAAGGTGGAGACGAATTTCGGACAGAACCTCGGGCCAAGCTCGGCCGGCGCCGTCGGCTGGATGCAGTTCATGCCCTCGACCTGGGCGCGCTGGGGCATCGACGCGAACGGGGACGGTGTCGCCGACCCCGACAATCCGACGGACGCGATCTTCAGCGCCGCGCGCTACCTCGTGGGCTGCGGGGGGCAGTTCGACATCGCGAGGGCGGTCTACTGTTACAACCACTCCCACTCGTACGTGAGCGAGGTGCTCGGGCTTGCCGCCCTCTACGGCCGCGGCGGCGGGAGCGTCGCGGGGGGCGGCATCTTCTCGGTCGACCTCCAGCCGCAGCTCGACTCGGTGCGCAAGCAGATCGCAGGGTCGAAGACCCGGCTCGCCGCGGCGCGCGCGCAAGCGGGGAAGCTCGCGCACGCGGAGCATCGGTTCCTCCGGGCGGCGGCCACCGCCCCACTTCTCTCGGCTCAGCTCGAGGCGCACAAGCGCGCCGTCCTCCTCGAGGTCCGCCGACACGCAGCGGAGGCGCGCGCAAAACGGCTCCAACGGAGCCTGGACACCGCCAACACTCGGCTCGGCAGGCTGCAGGACCAGGCGACCAACCCGACGTTCATCCCGGGCTCCCTGGCTTTCGGCGCCGCCGCCGGGGGCAACAGCGGCGTCGTCTCGATCGCGTTGCAGTACCTCGGAGTCCCATACGTATGGGCCGGGGCAACTCCTCGCGGCTTCGACTGCTCGGGTCTCGTCCAGTACGTGTTCGGCCAGCTCGGCATCTCGCTGCCGCACAACACCGTCGCTCAGTGGCACGACCCGGCCGCCGTGTCGGTTCCGCGAGACGAGCTTCAGCCCGGTGATCTCGTCTTCTTCGACGGGCTCGACCACGTCGGGATCTACATCGGAAGCGGATACTTCGTCGACGCACCGCATACCGGCACCGACGTTCGCATCGACAGCCTCACGGGCTGGTACGCAGCGCGATACGACGGCGCGAAGCGGATCCTCGGCGCTCAGACCAGCGGAGTCCCGCAGGCGGGCGGCGCGCTGACGTTCACCCTCGGCCGGTAGCACGGCTTTCTCGTCCAACGTCGTCTACTTCACCCATTAGAGGGTCATGGGCCTAGGCGAACGTTCCGATGCACGAGTCGTGACCCGGCGTATCCTCACGCTCCCCCGCGTCACGGCCGTCGCCGCTGCCGTCCTGCTCGTGAGCGCGACGATCAGCCTCGCCGCCGACAAGCCCGTCGCCCACAAGCCGGCGGCGCACGCGGCGAAGCGGCAGGTGCTCGTCGTCCCCGACGTCCGGAGCCAGGTGTTCGTGTTCGCGTCCGGGGCGCTCGAGGATGCCGGCTTCGGCTGGAAGGTCAGGGGTTCCGTCCACGGCTATCCCGCGAACGTCGTCTCCGCCCAGCAGCCGAAGCCCGGTACGCGCGTGATCGACACGGGAGCGCCGACCATCACGCTCTGGCTCTCGCGCGGAAACGCCCCGCAGCTCGGCCGGCCGCAGGATCGGTCGCCCTACGGAGCGAGCCTGATCCGGCGCCTTCGGCACGCGCACTCGAGGTAGCCGGCAGATGGGTGCGCGCATCCGCGCACGGCTCGCCCGGGAGGAGGGCCAGACGTTCATCGAGATGCTGACCGTCATGGCGATGCTGAGCTTCGTCATGGCGGCCGTCAGCGACTGTCTTCGTCGCCGGCCTCCACGCGCAGACGGACATGGACCAGCGGTTCCAGGCGCAGCAGAACGCGCGGCTCGCGCTGGTCAGCATCCGGCACGACATCCGCACCTCGTGCGTGGCCCCGCAGGTGTACTCGACTCCTTCGTCGAGCACGCCCCTCGCGTCGGGCGTCTCCGGCGCCAAGGTGGTGTTCGCCTCCGCCTGCAGCGCGGGCGTTGCGACGAGCAACGTCACGTGGTGCGCCGACTCTTCGACCGGCGCCGCGCCGTTCGGGCTCTACCGGCAGACCGGGACGACCTGCGCCTACAGCAACGGCGTCAAGAGGGCCGACCAGCTGAAGACGAACACGGTCTTCGCGCTCTCTACCACGAGCGGCCGGCGTCCTCAGCTCGCGGTGTCGTTCCCCGTCGACGCGAATCTCTCGACCACGAACGGCGTCTACACCCTGAGCGACACGGTGATGGCGCGGAACTCGGCGGCGACACCGTGATCGCGCGGATGCCCCTCCGGAGACTCGCCGACGAGCGCGGCCAGTCGCTCGTCCTGACGCTGCTCGTCCTCTTCATCCTGGCGATCGTGCTCAGCACCGTGATCATCTTCACGAGCTCGAACCAGCGGAACTCCAGCTACCAGAAGGCGGCGCAGACGGCGAACTCGCTCGCCGAAGCCGGCCTCAACAACGCGATCTCGGTGCTCGCCAACCCGAACAACTCGCCCTATCTGGAGACTCGCCGCGACCTCGACCCAGCAGTGCCGCCTGCCCGACAGATCGGCTAGCGCATCGCCGCGAGCAAGTCGTACTCGCGGCGGAACCGTCCAGTGGTGGGGAACCCTCAACACGAGCAGCGAAGACCTGGACGGTCTACGGGAAGGCGACCGTGCAGAACCCCACCGGCCCAACCGCGCTGCCCATCGTCAAGACCGTTCACGCCACGATCCAGGTGAATCAACCCGCCGTCGCAACGCCTACCAGGTCGGCGTCTGGAACACCGTGTACTCGCCCTTCGGACCGACCCGAGCCCTGCGACACGTCGATCGGGCAGGGCATCAACATCTCGGTCCCGGTCTACGTCGGCGGGAACCTCTGCATGGGCCAGAACGCAGTCATCACGAAGCCGGTCTACGTCGGCGGCTACCTCTTCTTCAACAACAAGCAGGGCTCGATCGGATCGAACGCCTCGCCGATCAACTCCGCCCACGTCGGCGGCTACTGCCAGGTCAGCACCGGCGGCACTGGTCAATCCCTGCAAGAGCGAGCCGGTGGGGGGCAACAATCCCAATACGAACATCTGGGTCAGCGGCGCCCCGACCAACCTCACGGGAATCGCCTCCGACTTCGTGGGCATCACGGCACCGAAGATCTGCTGGAGCGGGGCGGCATCCGAAGTGGCCTCCGGTGCGTGCACCAACACGCCGCCGGGCGGCTGGTACTCGTTCGCGTCGCCGGGGCCCAACCATGCGTGCAACACGTCGACTACCGGGAGCGTTCCGGTCAGCACGGGTGCCTACCCGGCGTTCGACACCGGCGACGGGGTCATGAACCAGAGCCTCAACCCCACGGTCTTCAACCTCACCCCCGCCGCGAGCTACTCGTGTTACACCTCGCAGGGCCAGCTCTCGTGGAATGCGACGACCCGAACCCTCACGGTCGTCGGCACCGTCTTCTTCGACGGCAGCATCACCATGACGACCTCCGGCAACCAGCCCATGACGTACACCGGCACCGGGAACAGCGGTGCGTGCACCAGCACCGGCTCCTGCCAGTCGGTCATCTACGCCAGCGGAGACATCTCGATCAACAGCGAGAAGCTCTGCGCCAAGCTCAACTCGCAGGGGCAACGACTGTGATTGGAGCACCCAGCCCGCCAGCGGCGGCTGGAATCCGAACAAGAAGATCCTCATCTTCGCCTCGAACGGGACCGACCGGCATCACGGTCGGGCCGTCGCAGACGTCGTTCCAGGGCGGCCTCTACGCGACCAACACCGTCGCCACCGGTCAGAGCGCCGTGACGGAAGGGCCGCTCGTCTCCGGTACGAAGACGGTCGTGCTGGGCCAGCAGTTCGGCGGCACGTTCCCGCCGATCACCATCGCTCCGTTCGCGATCCAGCAGCAGCCCGGCGGGTTCTACATCAGCCCGCCGACCGACTTCAGCTACAACGGCTGAGGCGCGGAACCGCGCTCAAGCAGCGCGTCCCGGCTGTCGATAACAGAGCCAGATGGACTTCGTCCTGCCTCTCGTTTTCGTGCCCGGGCTGGCGCTCGGCAGCTTCCTCGGCGTGGTGGCCGCCCGTGTGCCCCTGCGCCGCTCCATCGTGCGCCCCGGCTCGGCATGCATGAGCTGTGAGGCGCAGATCAGCTGGTACGACAACGTGCCGGTCTTCTCGTACGCCCTCCTGCGCGGACGCTGCCGCCGCTGCGGAGTCCGCATTCCGCCGCGCGACCTCGCGATCGAGCTCGCCACGTCGCTGCTCCTCGTCGGCTGTGTGCTCGCGTTCGGCTTCACCGTCGAGGCTGCTGCAGCCGCGGTCGCGTGCGGCGCGCTCGTCGTCGTGACGGCGACCGACCTCGAACGGCGAATCGTCCCGAACCGCGTGGTGCTGCCGGCGGCGGCCGCCGTGCTCGCACTGCAGACGGTCGCCCATCCGTCGCCCGAGTGGGCGATCGGCGCGGTCGGCGCCGCCGGGTTCCTGTTCCTCGCGGCGCTCGCCTATCCAGGTGGCATGGGGATGGGAGACGTCAAGCTCGCCCTCCTGATCGGCGCGCTTCTCGGCCTGACGACGCCCGTCGGAATCCTGCTCGCCCTCTTCCTGGCGCTCGTGCCGAGCGCCGTCCTGCTCGCGCGCCACGGCGCCGGCGCCCGGAAGCTCGGGATCCCCTTCGCGCCCTTCCTCGCGGCCGGCGCGGTGATCGCGCTCTTCGCCGGCGAGCCAATCCTCCACGCCTACCTAGGCGTCATGTCATGAGGCGACTGCGGTGTCTGCTCAGCCTGCCGTGACCCGTGACGGGAGCCCGGCGCCGAAGGGCCCGACCGCTCCCGCCCCGATCTCGCAGCTCATGGGCGAGCTCGTCGTCGACCTCCTCGAGACGACGGGCCTGATTCCCGAGGCGAAGTTCGAGGTTCTCCGGGAGAAGGCGAAGCACCAGTCGGTCGTGCAGGTGCTGATCGACGAGGGGCTCGCCTCGAGCGAGGCGATCGCGCGCATCGTCGCCGCCCAGCACGGGCTGCCGGTGATCGAGCTCGGCTCCGTCGGCATCGACCCCATTGCGGCCAGCTCGCTGCCGCTCCACGTTCTCGAGCAGGTCAACGCCGTCCCGTTCGCCTTCGAGGGCGACTCCCTCTGCGTGGCGATCTCCGACCCGCAGAACATCCACGGCATCGACTCGCTGCGCCTCGCGAGCCGGCACCCGATCGTCCTGCGCGTCGCGGCGAGCGAAGACATCGCGAACGAGCTCGGGCGACTCGCGCGCACGGCGGAGGCGTTCGGCGCACGCTCGGGACTGAGCGAAGCCGCCGAGTTCGAGGTGATCGACGAGGAAGAGGTCGACGATCTCGAGGTCGACGACGGCATCTCCGACGCCCCGCTCGTCCGGCTCGTCAACTCGATCATCTTCGAAGCGGCCGAGGACGGCGCGAGCGACGTCCACTTCGAGCCGCAGGCGGACTCGCTCGTCGTCCGCTTCCGCATCGACGGCGTGCTCCACGAGACCCAGCGGATCCCCCGACGCAGCGCGATCGGCGTCACCACGCGCCTGAAGGTGCTCGCGAAGCTCGACATCGCCGAGCGCCGGAAGCCGCAGGACGGACGCATCTCGCTCTCCGCGTCCGCGGCGGGGCGAATGCTCGACGTCCGCGTCGCGACGCTGCCGACGGTCGAGGGCGAGGCGGTCGTGATGCGCCTCCTCGACAAGTCCAAGGAGCCGCCGACGCTCGAGGAGGTCGGGCTCGGCACCGCGATGCAGGAGCGGCTCGGGACCTTGATCCACCGGCCGACCGGCGCGTTGCTCGTCACCGGCCCGACGGGATCGGGCAAGTCGACGACGCTGTTCGCCGCGATGACCCAGATCAACCGGCCGGAGATCAACGTGATCACGGTCGAGGATCCGGTCGAGTATCGGCTGGCCGGCCTGAACCAGGTGCAGATCAACCCGCGCGCCGGGCTGACGTTCGCGACGGCGCTGCGTTCGATCCTCCGCTCGGACCCCGACGTCGTGATGGTCGGCGAGATCCGCGACGTCGAGACCGCGAAGATCTCGATCGAGGCCGCCCTGACCGGCCACTTCGTCCTCTCGACCCTCCACACGAACGACGCCCCGGCCGCGCTGACGCGCCTGAACGAGATGGGCGTCGAACCGTTCCTGACCGGAGCGGCCGTCACCGGCGTGCTGGCCCAGCGCCTCGCTCGGCGGCTCTGCGAGCACTGCAAGGAGCTCTATACACCGAGCAAGGACGAGCTCTTCGCGGCACGGATCCCCGAGGAGCTTCGCCACGGGAAGATGGAGCTCTTCCGGCGCAACGGCTGCGTCCGCTGCCGGCAGACCGGCTACAGCGGCCGCATCGGCGTCTTCCAGCTCCTGGCGATGGACGAGGACCTGTCGTCCCTCGCCGCGCGGAAGGCGAGCCACGAGGAGCTCGAGCGCGCCGCGATGAACGGTGGAATGAAGACCCTCTGGGACGACGGGATCGAGAAGGTCGTCGCCGGCCTCACCTCGCTCGAAGAGCTCGCCCGGGTCACCACGCTCTAGCCCGCGCCGCCAACGCTGACTACCGTCGTCGTGTGGAGGTCGGCTGGGACGAGGTAAGGGCGCGGCGTCTGGCGCGCTCTTCGCTCAGCGATCGCGCGAGCGGCGACCGGCTCGTCGAGGTCGTGAGCGCCGTGTGCGGCGTCCACGCGCAGGTGCAGGCATCGGCCGAGTTGCAGCTTGCGGCCCGCGTCGAGGGAATCGAGCAAGCCGATGTCCGAGCGGCGTTGTGGGAGCAGCGCTCGCTCGTCAAGGCCTGGACGATCCGCGGAACGCTCCACCTCCATCCGGCGGACGAGCTCTCGCTCTGGCACGCGGCGCGGCGCGCCGTCGCCGGCCCGGCCGATCGGGGGCTGCCTTCCTGGCGCGACCCCGCAGGCGCGGTTCACCCGGCGCTCGACGCCGAGGAGGTCGAGGCGGTCCGCGCGGCCGTCTGGGAGGTGCTGGACGGCCGCTGCCTGCTGCGCGAGGAGCTCGCGCAGGAAGTCGTGAAGCGCGTGGGCGCCGCGCCGCGGGAGCGGCTGCGCTCGGGCTTCGCCTTCTTCCTGGGCGAGCTGTGCCAGGGACCGCCGCAGGGCTCGCGGATCACCCTCGTGCGACCCGACCAGTGGATCGACGGCTGGCGACGGATCGACGACGAGGCGGAGGCGCTGCGGGAGGTCTGCCGGCGCTTCCTGCGCACGTATGGGCCTGCACGGCCCGCCGACTTCAGCGCGTGGTTCTCCGTCGGCCGCGTTCAAGGCCGCGGAGGCGCGGGCGCTGTTCGACGAGCTCGCCGGCGACCTCGAGGAGATCGACGTGGACGGCCGACACTGCTTCGTGCTCGCCGGCGACCGGTCGTTCCCCGCGCCGACCAGCGAGGTGCGGCTGCTGCCGGAGTACGACGTCTACGTGATGGGATCTCGCGAGCGCGATCAGCTCGTCCCGCCGCCGGTCCGAGAGCTGATCGCGGGCCACGGCCGCGGACGCTACGAGGGTCCCGCCGGGGTGCGCCTCGTCCTCGTCGACGGGATCGCGGCCGGGCTCTGGGAGCGCCGGAAGCGCGGCAGACGGATCGAGCTCGAGGTTCGGCTCGCGCGGCGCCTCGCGAAGGCTCGCCGCACCGAGCTCGAGCGCGAAGGAAAGCGACTCGGCGCGTTCCTCGGGCTCGAACCCGCGCTCAGCTTCGACTAGAGCGCTACTTACTTGCCCAGGCGGTTGCGAACGCTGAACTTCGTCGGCCGGCTCGCGGCGGCGAGGTCCTCGAGAGAGCTCGGCGGCGGCGTGAAGCCGCCTTCAGGAGCCGGTTCTGTCGTTTCCGGCTCGGGCTCGGCCGCCCCTGCCTCCGCCTCGGGCTCGGCGGGCGGCTCCGGCTCGGGCTCGGCCGCCTCCGGCTGGGGCTGCGGCTCGACCGCGCCCACGTTCGCCGCCGCGAGGCAGCTGCTCGGCGTCGCGGCGCGCGCTGTCCGAGATGTCGCGTGCCTCCACCCCAGCCTGTGCCAAGAGCTCGTCGGCGGCGGCCCGGGCGCTTTCGGCCGCCTGCGCGGCCTCCGCGCTGGCCGCGGAGAGTACGCCCTCGGCCTGGGAACGGGCGGCCTCGAGGGCCGCGTCGGCCTCCGTCCGGGCGGCGGCAAGGATGCCGTCGGCCTCGGACCGGGCAGCCTCCAGGGCGGCCTCGGCCTCCGAGCGGATGCCTGCCGTGGCGGCCTCGGCCTCGGACCGGGCGGCGGCGACGATGCCGTCGGCCTCTGCGCGCGCCTCCGTGTTCAGCGCCTCGGCGCGTTCACTCGCAGAAGCGAGCGCTGCGGCCGCTTCCGCCTCGGCGGCCGACAGGCGCTGGCGCTGCTCCGAGAGTTCCTGCTCGGTCTGCACGAGCTGCTGCCGCGCGCCCTCGAGCTCGCGCTTGAAGTGATCGAGCTGCGTCTCGCGCTCGTCGAGCGCCAGCCGGCGGAGCCGGACCTCCTCCTCGGTGCGCGACAGCCGGTCCTTGGCCGTCTCCTGCGCGTCCTTCTCGATGCGGTCGGCGAGCTCGACCGCCGCCCGGACGAGCTCGAGAGCCTCGAGCCGTGCCGAGCGGTTGTCTGCGGTGAAGCTCGAGCCGGCACCGGGATCGGCGCCGTCGGGGTCGGGAGGGAGCCGTTCGAGCTGAGGAAGCGCGATGATGTCGGCGCCGGGCTCCGTTTCGTGCTCCAGGAACTCGCTTTCGTCCCTCTGAACCGGATCCACGGTTTCCTCTTTCGCGCCGCTCAGGCGTGAATCTCGCAGCCGAGGTAGACCAGGGCCTCGACGGCCTCGGTCACGAACGTGCTCGCCTGCTGGGCGTCGGCGAAGTTGTACGACCGCGGCTCTGCGCCGTCTTCGCGGGCCTCGACCTCGACGTCGACGACGCACGCGTCACCGAGATCGCGTGCCCTCATCGTCACGACGGGGCGCCCGTAGCGGCTCGCGCTGCGCACGAAGAGCTCACGCGGCTCGGCCTCCTCGGCGTTTGCCCGCCCTGGCCTTCTCATCAGCGTGCGTCGCTGACGGCCTGCGCGACCACGTTGCGGTCGACGAAGCCCTTGAGCTCCGCGGTGACCGCGCGCCGCCGCGTGACGACGAGGACGGCCGGGGTGTCGACGATACCGAGCTTGTGGAGCAGCGGAATACCTGCCCGCTGGTGAAAGACGTTGATCGACACGAAGCCTGCGTCGCTCGCAGCTGCGCCCGCCCTCGCCTCGGCACTCGAGAGCTTGTCGAGGTCGGAACGCGGCGACGAGAGCGAGACGACGACCACGGAATGCTTCTGCAGCGCCCGGGCGACCGCCACCGGCATCCCGTGGGTGGCGAGCTTCCTCGCCGGCGGGGTAGCCGTGTGGGTGTGCGTCTTGCTGGGCGTGGTGGACGTCGGCGTCGTCGAGACCGGCGTGGAGCTGGCGGTGCTCGGCGACGAAGTGCTGTGCTTCCGAACGACCATCCAGTATCCACCGGCGATGACGACGACACCCAAGAGGAGCGCGACCAGCCGGAGCTGGCGCGTGGTCAGCGTCTCGTTCATGAGCCTCCTATCGGCAGTCCCGCGGTAGCGGGCCTCCCTGAAACGGGGGATACGCGCGAACTACGGTGCGGACCAGGAAGAGAGGGCGCGGTCTCCCGCGCCCTCTTCGGTGCTTCTCTTGCTCGGCGGTACAGACTACGGACAGCGGTCCGTTGTCGGCCACGACCGAGCCGCCCGGGCCGTATGACGTGCGACGTGTGGGTGCCCACCGTCGCCTCGAGGCAGTAGCCGGTGGCAGTGTGGCTGGCACGCTGAGGGCGCTGGAGAGGCCCGAGTCGATGCCCTGCAGGCCTGTGGCGTCCGGTGCATCGCCGGTGGTCGCGGTCATGTTCGTGTAGTTGCCGATGTCCGAGAAGTACGCCTCGGCATCCGGAATCGCCGACCGAACGTCGGCGGCGGCCGCCTTGGCCTCGGCGCGATCCTTGAAGCCGAGGTACGACGGGACGGCGATCGCGAGCAGAACGCCGATGATGATCAGCACGACCAGGAGCTCGATGAGCGTGAAGCCGCTCTCGTCCCGGGCGTTGATGCGCTGTCTGAGGGAATGCATGCAGTTCTCCTTTATTTGGACGGGTACCCAGACCCGGCCTCTATCGGCAGCGTGCTCGGCCGCTCGTCCCCCCGACCTGAGTGATTCGCCTCACCCAACCCTCCCCCGCAGCGGGGGATGTCCCTCGGTTGTGGCCGGCGCTCCCCCTCGATCGAGTGATTCCCGGCGGCTCCCCTAAAGGGGGCGACACGACCCGCCGATAGCTCGGTTCGCATGACGCCGCAGCCTTTCTCCATCGACACGCTTCTCGAGCGCGCCGCTACTGAGAACGCCTCAGACCTCCATGTCACCTCGGGGTCGTCGCCGCTACTCCGCATCCGCGGCAAGCTGGCGCCGCTCGAGGACTTCGAGGCCTTCTCTCCGGAGGAGACGCGCGACCTTCTCTATCGCATCCTCTCGACGGAGCAGCAGAAGCGGCTCGAGATCGACCGCCAGATCGACTTCTCCTACTCCGTCCCCGGCGTCGCCCGCTTCCGCGTCAACGTCTACTTCCAGCGCGACAGCCTCGCCGCAGCCTTCCGCCTGGTGCCGCAGCTGATCAAGTCGGCCCAGGACCTTGGCCTGCCGGAGGTGCTCCTCCAGCTCGCGCGCGAGCCGCGCGGCCTCGTCCTCGTGACCGGCCCGACGGGCTCCGGTAAGTCGACGACGCTCGCGACGATGATCGACTCGATCAACGAGAGCCGGCCGCTGCACATCGTCACGATCGAGGACCCGATCGAGTTCCTCCACCAGCACAAGACCTCGGTCGTGAACCAGCGCGAGGTCGGCGCCGACGCCAAGGGCTTCTCCGAGGCGCTGCGCGGCGCGCTCCGCCAGGACCCCGACGTGATCCTCGTCGGCGAGATGCGCGACCTCGAGACGATCTCGACCGCGCTCACCGCGGCCGAGACCGGCCACCTCGTGCTCGCGACGCTGCACACGCAGAGCGCGCCGAGCACGATCGACCGCGTCATCGACGTCTTCCCGGCCGCCCAGCAGGGGCAGGTCCGGATGCAGCTCGCCGCTTCGCTCCAGGGCGTCGTCACGCAGACGCTGCTCCCGTCCGCGGACGGCCGCCGGCGCGTGCCCGCGCTCGAGGTGCTCCTGCCGGACGACGCAGTCAGGAACCTCATCCGCCAGGGCAAGACCGAGCAGATCTATTCCGTCATGCAGACGAACACGACGCGCGGCATGCAGACGATGGAGCAGTGCCTCGCCGATCTCGTGGTGCGTCGCGTGATCACTCAGGAAACCGCCTTCAACGTGACGAGCCGGCGCGAGGAGTTCGAGGCGCTGCTCGCGCGGAGCGGCATCGCACCCCGTACCGACGAACACCTCCCCGAGGCCCTCCGCGGCCTCCGAGTCGCAGGAGCCGCACAGTGAGCCTTACCGAATTCCTGAAGAAGGACCTCTCCTTCAAGCGCAAGCCGTCGCCGAATGCAGAGGCCACCGCGCCGACGCAGGAGAACACGGAGAAGAAAGAGTCGCCGAAGCGCAACGTCTCGCTGCCGAAGCGCGCGCCGAAGCAGGCGAAGACTGCCGCGCCGCGTTCCAACGGCAGGCACAAGCAGCTCGTCGGGCTCAGCATCGGCGCGTCCGAGCTCGCGGCGGCCGTCGTCGTGAACAACGGCAGGCCGAAGCTCGTCAAGGCCGCCCGCCACACGCTTCCGCCCGACGTCGTCGCCGCAGGCGAGGTGCGGGACTCCGAGGCGCTCGCCAACGAGATCGCCGCCTTCTTCTCGGCCGCCGACCTGCCGCGCAAGAACATCCGCCTCGGCATCGGCAGCAGCCGGACCGGCGTCCGCGTGTTCGAGCGCCCCTCGGTCGACGACCCGCGGCAGCTCGCCAACGCGATCCGCTTCCGCGCCTACGAGACGCTCCCGATCCCGATCGAAGAGGCCATGCTCGACTACCACGTCTTCGAAGACACGACGGCTCCGGACCGCGTCCTGCTCGCCGTCGCCTACCGCGACCTCGTCGACAGCTTCGCGGCCACGTGCGCCGCGGCGAAGATCGAGCTCGCCGGCATCGACATCGAGGCCTTCGCGTTGCTGCGTGCCGTCGGCGGGGAGCCGCTCTCGGCCGGCGAGCGCGCCGAAGCCGCCCGCGTCGCCGTCTCGATCGGACACGATCGCACCACCGTCGCGGTCTCGGACGGCCGGGTGTGCGAGTTCACGAGAGTCCTCGACTGGGGCGGCGCCCGCGTCACCGCGGCGATCGAGCGCGCCCTGGAGATCGACACTGCCGAGGCCGAGAAGATCAAGCGGTCGCTCGACATCTCCGGCAACGCGTCGGAGGAGCCGGGCGACGAGCGCACCACCCGCGCGCTCGAGGCGGCCCGCCGCGAGGTCAACAGCCTCGCGCGCGAGCTCGCGTCCTCTCTCCACTTCTATCAGGATCAGCCGGACTCCCTGGGCTTCGCCGAGATCATCATCACCGGCGGCGGCGCTCATCTTCAGGGGCTCGCCGCGCAGCTCGAGGAGCTGATCGGCATCAGCGTCCGTGTCGCCGACCCGTTCGCTCGCGTCGGCTCGGGGCACGGCATCAGCTCCGGTGGCCAGGACGGCTCCCTCGCCGTCGCAATCGGACTGGGAATCGAGGACTGATGCGCGCCGTCAACCTACTCCCCCGCCAGCAAGTCGAGCAGAAGCGCGAGCGGCAGAGCCCTGTGGCACTCGTCGCCGGCATCGGCGGCGCCGCCGTCCTGCTCGCGCTCGTCGGAGGCTTCCTGCTCGCGAACCGGAGCGTCGACCGGCAGCGCCAGGCCCTTTCCGACGCGAGGGCGATGCTCGCCGCTACCCCGGCCCACAAGCTCTCTGCCAAGACGCAGGCGTTCCGCTCGAACGGTGCTCAGCCAGCGTGAGGAGCGCAGCCTTGCGCTCGCCGCGGCGCTCGGCAAGCGCGTCGCCTGGGATCGCATCCTCAGCCACATGGCCCTCGTGATGCCCGACGACGTCTGGCTGACGAAGGTGATCGGGCACCGTGCCGCTGCAGTCGACGCTTCCGCTCGGCACGGTCACCGCGCCGACCGGGCCGAGCGCGATTCCGGCGACGCCGACGGCAGTCGAGATCGACGGCTACACCTACTCGCAGCCCAGCGTCGCGCGGTTCCTCGCGCGCCTCCAGGTCGACCCCGACCTGAAGAACGTGCAGCTCAAGACCAGCGGCACGACGCTGCTGGGGACGACGAAGGTCGTCAGCTTCACGATCGTCTCCGACATTCGCAAGGGAAGGGGTGCCTCGTGACCGCCCGCTTTGCGAGCCTGAGCGCGAGGACGCAGATCGCGGTCGTCGCCGGTGGGCTCCTCCTCGTCGCCGTCATCGGCTACTTCGCTCTGATCGCGCCGAAGCGCGCCAATGCCGCCAGCCTGAAGAAGCAGACGGCGGCCGTGCAGAAGCAGATCGCCACCAACCGCTCGACCGGCTTCATGCAGGCGCTGCCGGCGGTGCGCTCCGCGGGCGTTTTCAGCCTTGCGAAGGCGATGCCGAAGCAGCTCGAGACGCCGAACGTGATCCTGCAGCTGAACCAGCTCGCGCAGGACTCCGGGATCACGTTCGACCAGATCACTCCCAACGCCGCAGCCTCGCCTACGCACGGTGACGACCGCTGCAGCGACCGACCCGTTCGCCGTCGAGCCGATCCAGGTCCAGTTCTCGGGGAGCTTCTACGACCTCGTCACCTTCCTGCAGCGGCTGCGCAATCTGGTGCGGGTCGACCACGGCCGCCTCGCTGCCTCAGGACGTCTCTTCGACGTCAGCGACATCGCGCTCTGCCAGGTTCCGGCGACGTCGTGCTCGTCCACCGCTGCGGTCTCCGAGTTCCACCGGGGTCCAGTCGACGTTCCCGCACGTCCAGGCAGTCCTCACGATCAACGCCTTCGTGCCGCAGCAGGCGCAAACGGCCACGACCGTGCCCGGCAGCACCGATACGACCTCGACCACCACGACCGGCACGACGACCACGACGTCGAACTCGACTTCAGCCGCCCCGAGCACGAGCGGAGGGACTTCATGAGCCGCAAGAAGAGAATGCAGAACGTCCGGGAGGCGAAGGACCGGCGCGCCAAGAAGCTCGCCATCGGCGGTGGAGTCCTGCTCGCGATCCTGCTCGCCTGGGAAATGCCTCATTACCTCGGCGGTGGGAAGAAGTCAGCAGCGCCGGCCGCGACCACCACCGCTGCGGCCACGACCGACTCGGGGACGACGACGCCGGCGGCGACGGCGCCGGGCGTAGTGGCAGCCGCCGCGACCCCGGCGACGAGCACGAAGCTGCCGAACTCCGACCTGCCCCCGAGGCACTCGAAGCAGCAGCTCACCGGCTTCTCCACCTTCGCCAGCAAGGATCCGTTCGACCAGCAGGTCACGGCCGACACCGGGGCGACGGGCACGGGTTCGACGACCCAGCCGTCGAGCACGACGGCGTCGAGCACGACCGCGTCGCGCAACAAGCCCGTACTGACTTCCGCACGCACGCCTCGCTCGCAGCGGCGCCGTGAGGATCTCGGTGAACGGTAGGCCTGAGTCTGTCCGCATCGGCGCCAGCTTCCCGAGCTCCAACCCGGTCTTCAGGCTCGTCTCCGTCTCGAGGGCCGGTGTGAGGATCGGCATTGCCAACGGCTCGTACTCGAGCGGCGCGCAGACGGTCTCGCTGGCGCTCAACAGGACGGTCACGCTCGTCGACTCGACGAACGGCGCCCGCTACAAGCTGCAACTGCTGGGGTCGTGAGCGCAGCCGCCCTCATCGACCTCCGCGGCAACAGGTGGAGCAAGCTCGCGGCGAGGCTGCGCGAGGAGAGCGGGCTCGGCCTCATCGAGCTGCTCATCTCCCTGCTCGTGCTGAACCTCGGGATCTTCGCGACGATGGGCGCCTTCACGTCGGGCGCGGTCGCGATCCGCAACGCGAGCCGCGTCTCGACCGCGTCCGCACTCGCGGACAAGAAGATCGAGGCGTTTCGTGATATGGCCTACTCGAACCCGAGCTTCGCCGTCGGGACGACCACGGCCAATCAGACCGGCGCCGACGGCCTGACGTACAGCGTCACCACGGCCATCACCAGCGGCAGCCAGCTGACCACCGGCACGTACCAGGGGAGCACGGCCGTCAAGGTCGTGACGCTCACCATCACGAGAGCGCCCGGCAGGACCGTCTACGGCCCGGCCAGCACGACGTTCTCGCAGTGCGCACAGGACATGACCACGACCGCGTGCGGTGGCTCGTAATGGCCGGATTCGCCTACAGCGCAATCAGCATCGACGGTCTCGAGACCGTCGGCGAGATCCACGCCCCCGACCTCGAGGCGGCGCGCGAGCAGCTGCGCATCCGCGGCCTGCTGGCGCACTCGCTGCGCGAGCTGCCCGCGAGCGGCGAGGACGGGCTGCGCACGACGTTCAAGAAGATCAAGCCTCGCTCGATGCAGGTCTTCTCGCGCCAGTTCGCGACGATGATCGAGGCAGGCCTCAACATCGTCGCGGCCCTGGTGATCCTCGAGGAGCAGACCGACGACGTCTACCTGGCCGAGGTCATCGCCGAGCTCCGCGCCGACGTCGAGGGAGGGCTGCTCCTCTCGCAGGCGATGGCGCGTCACCCGAAGGTGTTCAACGAGCTCTACGTCTCGATGGTGCAGTCGGGCGAGGCTTCGGGCATGCTCGACCACGTCCTCGACCGGGTCGCCGAGCAGATCGAGAAGGAGACGAAGATCAAGCGCCGCGTCAAGGGCGCGATGGTCTACCCGACGGTGGTCTTCACGTTCGCATCGCTCGTGCTCGTCGCGATGCTGATGTTCATCGTCCCGATCTTCGCGAAGATCTTCGTCGACCTCGGAGGCCAGCTGCCTCTGCTGACGCGCGTCGTGGTCGCAGCGCGTCCAACGTCCTCCGCAACCAGTGGTACATCGTCTTCCCGCTGATCGCGCTCACGATCTGGGGCGGGCTTCGCTACAAGCGCACGGAGTCGGGCCGCCAGGCGTGGGACCGCATCAAGCTCCGGATCCCGATGCGCATCGGCGAGACCGTGCTCAAGGTGACGATGGCGCGGCTCCTGCGCACGCTCGCGACGCTCGTCGCCGCGGGCGTCGACATCATCAAGGCGCTCGAGATCGCGGGCTCCACGGCCGGCAACTGGGTCGTCGAGCAGTCCCTGGCCGAGGTGCGCATGAAGGTGCAGGAAGGCATCCCGATCGCCGAGCCGCTGACGAACGATCCCCTCTTCCCGCCCATGGTCAGCCAGATGGTCAAGATCGGCGAGGAGACGGGAGAGCTCGAGCAGATGCTGAGCAAGGTCGCCGACTTCTACGAGGACGAAGTCGACAGCACCATCCAGTCCCTGACCTCGATCATCGAGCCGCTCATGATGATCGGCGTCGGGTTCATGGTCGGCATCATCATCATCGCGATGTACCTCCCGATGTTCAAGATGATGCAGCTGATCGGGAACCAGTAGTCCCGCCGCCGCGGCAGCAGCTCGCGACACGGCATAGATCGCACGGATCGCAGCGAGCTCCCCGCCGCGGGCCGCGGCCGGGTGGGGCAGGTCTCCCTCCAGCAGCTTCGCCAGCGCGCGGAACGTGACGGGCAGCCGCGCGAGCGCGTACGTCGTGCGCGGGAACCGCTCGAAGGCGTGCTTCGCGCTCCAGCCGGCCCGCGTGAGCGGGGCGATCCGGCGCTCCACTCCGGCCTGGTACGCGTCCAGGTTCTCGGCGCGCCCCGCCAGTACCTCGAGCGCCGCCTCTGCGACGAGCTTCGCGGAGTAGAAGGCCTCGTACATCCCGTCGCCGGAGAGCGGGTCGACGAGCCCGGCCGCGTCGCCGATCACCGCCGTCGTCCCGCGCGCGAGCCGCGTCCCGGGCAGCCGCATCGGCAGCCGGTAGCCGCGCGTTTCCTGCGCGGCGTCGGGGTCGATCCCGTACTCCTCGCACATCCGGCGCAGCTCGGCGCGCAGCTTCGGCGCCTCCTCCCTGTTCCCGCCGACGCCGACGTTGATGTGGTCGCCCTTGGGGAAGATCCAGCCGTAGCCGCCGCGGATGACCGCGATCTCGAGCACCATCGCGCCCGCGTAGCGCTTCTCGTACGGATAGTTCGCCTCGAGCGCGACACCGTGCGCGACGCGGTCGGCGAGCCCCAGCTGCTTCGCCGACTGGCCGTTGCAGCCGTCGGCGCCGATCACGATCCGCGCGTCGAGCTCCCGCGCGTCGGCCGTCTCCCCCTGCCGCACCTCGGCGCCCGCGTCGGCCGCCTGCTGCAGGAGGAAGTGGTCGAGCCGCCGCCGCTGCGTCATGTACGCGAGCGGCGCGCGGGCCTGGCGCGTGATGCGCTGCCGGTAGCGGAGGCCGCACTCCAACCGGTCGGCGACGTCCTCCACGACGGGCTCGATCGAGAACGGCAAGAGGCGCGCGGCGCGCCCCGTGACACCGCCCCCGCAGGGCTTGTCGCGCGGGAAGGTCGCCTTGTCGAGGAGCAGGACGCTCGCGCCCGCATCCGCGAGGCGGTATGCGGCGGCCGAGCCCGCGGGCCCGGCTCCGATGATCGCGACGTCGTAGCTCACGCCCTCAGGTTACGACACGCCTCCGGAACGTCTGCAGCGAGAAGATCGTGAGCCCGATCGTGCCGCCGACGAGCGCGAGCATGAACGCCCAGACCGGCATGTGCGGCAGCTCGGGAGTCAGCGACGTCCGCAGTCCCTCGGTCATGTAGACGAGCGGGTTGAGGAGCACGGCCACCTTGAGCCACATGACCGGCGTCAGCGTCGCCCACGGGTAGTAGACGCAGCCGAGGAACGTGAGCGGCAGCACGACGACCGCGAAGAGGAGCGTCACCTTGCGTGGGTCGAGCACTGTCCCGATGAGCAACCCCATCGACGCGGCGAGGAAGCACGCGAAGATCAGCGCGAACGCGAACAGGGCCGGGTCGTGGACGTGCACGCTCGGCGCCTCCCCGTGCGCGTGCACGAGATAGACGATCGGGAACACGACGCCGGCGGCCATGAGCGCCTGCACCGCGCCGGCGAAGATCTTCTCCAGCCCGACCACCCAGACCGGCACCGGCGCGAGCACGCGGTCCTCGATCTCCTTGCTGACGCTGAACTCCTGCACGAGCGGCAGCGCGACGGCCTGGATGCCCTGGAAGTTGATCGCGATCGCGATCAGGCCCGGCACGAGGACGGTCGAGAACGTGACCCCGTTCGCGCCGCCGTGAAAGCCCTGGCCGATCTTCGGGAAGACGTAGGCGAAGACGAACACGAACAGGAGCGGCTGCATGATCGTCCGGATCAGGAACTGGCCGAAGTTGCGGCGCAGCACGCGGATGTCGCGGGCGAGCAGCGCGCCGAACGTCTGCAGGTATGCCCTCACTCCCGTGTACTCCCGGCCGGTGAGGTTGAGGAAGACAGTCTCGAGGCTCGGCGGCAGGCTCGACGCGTCCCTCACGGGCAGGCCGAGCCCGGCGGCCTCCTGCACGAGCTGGGCGAGCACGCCTTCGGAACGCGCGGCGTGCACGCGGACGAGTTCGCCGTCCCGCTCGACCGAGCGGACAGCGTCGAGGCGCTCGGCCCGCTCGGCGAGCGGCGCGGGATCGCCGTCCACGGTCACGGTGATCAGCGTCTCGGCACCGTGCCTGCGCTTCAGCTCGGCCGGCGTGTCGACGGCGAGCGCCTTGCCGTGGTCGATGATCGCGACGCGCTCGCAGAGGACGTCCGCCTCCTCCATGTAGTGCGTCGTGAGGAGGATCGTCTGCCCGGAGCGGTTGAGGTCCTCGAGGATCCGCCAGAGGTTGATGCGGGTCTGCGGGTCGATGCCGGACGTGGGCTCGTCGAGAAAGAGCACCTGCGGCTCGTGCGCGAGCGCGCGGGCCATCATCAGCCGCTGCGCGAGACCGCCGGAGAGGTGGAAGACCATCGAGTCGGCCCGCTCGGTGAGCGAGAACTGCTCGAGCAGCTCGTCGGCGCGCGCCCGGGCGCGCGGGCGCGGGACGCCGAAGAAGCGGCCGTGGTAGTAGAGGTTCTCCCAGACCGTGAGCGCCCGGTCGAGCGTGTTCGCCTGCGAGACGACGCCGATCTGGCGCTTCACGTCGGCGGCGTGCCGGCTCACGTCGAGCCCGGAGACGAGCGCGCGGCCACCGGTCGGGCACGACGGTCGTCGTCAGCATCCCGATCGTCGTGGACTTGCCCGCGCCGTTCGGGCCGAGCAGCCCGAAGAACTCGCCGCGCCGCACCTCGAGGTCGAGCCCGTCGACGGCGACGAGCGATCCGTACACCTTGCGCAGCTGCTCGGTCCGGATCGGCGCGTCCCCCATCGCCGAGAACGTATCCGCACGGCCCCGACTACAATGCGCCTCCCCCGGGGGTGTGCCCGAGCGGCCAAAGGGAACGGGCTGTAAACCCGTCGGCTCAGCCTACGGAGGTTCGAATCCTCCCGCCCCCACTCTCTCGCGCCGCGCTACTCGTGTTGGAGCTCGCGGACGCGGAAGGCGAACACGATGTCCCGCACGCCGCGGATCAGGGCGAAGGCGCAGACCCAGGCGATGAGGAGGATCGTGCTCCGGCCATAGTCGCCGGCCGCCCAGAAGGCGAGGGCGACCAGGATGATCCCGCCGATGAGCTGCAGCCACCAGACGTCGACCTCGTGGCGCGCGGCGATCGACATGATGATGTCGAAGATACCGGCGAAGAGCAGGACGAAGCTGAAGACTGCGGCGAGCGCCACGAACGTGTTGCCCGGGTGGACGAACGCAACGACCCCGGCGACCAGGAACGCGACCGCCAGCACCCCGTTGAGCAACTTCCACCAACCGGGCGCGAGGAAGGTCATCACGACCTCCATGACGCCGGCGGCGATGGCGACGAACCCAAACAGCAGCGAGATGGCGTGGACGGAGGTGTAGTCGAAGCGGAGCAGGATCAGCCCCACGATCGCCCAGCCGATTCCCGTGACGAGGAACAACCACCACGATGGCAGAGCCCGCCCCACGGCCCGTTCCACGGAGCTCTCGGCGCTGGCTGCAGCAGAGGACATGGCACCGACCTCCCCGGTCGAGTTTCAACCCCTCATTGGCTCGCGCAGATTCTCACCATCTCGCCGGACGTTGCCGAGCACGAGGGCCGTGGCCATCGGAGGTCCGCTCGGGGCAGGGCTACAATCCGCGTTCCAGCCCTCTTAGCTCAGTTGGTAGAGCACCTCCATGGTAAGGAGGGGGTCGACGGTTCGAGTCCGTCAGAGGGCTCTAAAAGACCTGCAAATCGCGACTTTCGTGTTGTCTGTGCTGACTCGCAAGTAAGGAGGGGGTCAGCGTGGAGACGAGAAGTGGCTCGTTTGCAGGGCTTTCGCCACCGGAGGCTCTTCATTTCGTGCTTCAGGCCGCCTTGAGGTCGCACCAGGGTCGCACGCGCTCCAGCCATGCTGCGTCCAGCACCGCTAGCAACCGCGGCTCCGGCTCCTCCCAGGCCGCGAAGTGGCCGCCCTTGCCGATTTCGGGCGTGCCGGCGTGGGTCGTGTGCGGCGAGAGCAACGACGCCGGAATCACCGACGACGAGCGAGACGTGCTCGAGGCGAGTGCTCAGGTGAGCATCGTCAGGATCGCCGACGCCGGACACTTCACCCTTAACCAGCAGCCCGGAGAGATCGCCAAACTCGTCCTCGAGGCGGTAGCGAGCACAAGGCGCCGCTGAGCTTCAAAATCCCTGCTCCCGACGACGCTCTGGCCAGGTGCCGGCGAAGTGCTCGCGAAAGGAGCGGCTTGACGATGGCGCAACCTGTCCTACTTGAACGGCTGTCGAACTTGCCCCAGCAGTCGAACCCGGCCCTCGTGCGCCACGCCGAGGCCCGGGCGGAGGATCTCCAGAACCGGATCGCGGATCGGATCACCGACTTCGCCGGCTCGATGCGGTTCGTCTACATCCACGTCCTCTGGTTCGGCCTCTGGATCGGCCTCGGCGCCGAGAAGTACCCGTACGGCCTGCTGACGATGATCGTCTCGCTCGAGGCGATCTTCCTCTCGACGTTCGTGATGATCAGCCAAAACCGCGCCGACGCGAAACGCCAGGTGGTTGCGAACTTGCAGTGGCGGACGGTGCAGGAGGAGGACCACCAGAACGAGGAGCTGCTCACGCTCTCGAAGCAGATCCTTCAGCTGACACAGGAGATCCGCTCACTGTCCGACCGCCTGGGGTCGGCGGTTCCCCCGCCAGCTACCGACGCCTGAAGCGGTGGTATCGCACAGGGATGCGAACTGTTGGGTTCGTCGCCGCCCCGGACAAGCCGCACGGACTAAGTAGGGCCTAGCGATTCGGAGTGGGAAGCGAAATCCAGGTGTCCGCACCGCCGCGACCGCAGTTGGCGACGTGGGCCGAGCCGTGGTGCGACTCGGCGATCGCCTTCACGATTGAGAGCCCCAGTCCAGCGCCGCCGCTCCTCCGTGCCGCGTCTGGGCGGGAGAAGCGATCGAAGGCGTGCTCCAGGAACTCTGGCGGGAAGCCGGTTCCGTCGTCATGAACGTGGAGCTCGATGCGCCCGTCGCTGCGCGCCGCATCCAGCGTGACTTCGGTTCCGCCGTAGCGCAGCGCGTTGTCCACGAAGTTGCCGAGCGCCTGTTGAAGTCGGATCGCGTCCGCCTCGACGAGCAGAGCGCCTGCCGGCGCTGCGGTCACGGTCTTTCCGAGCTCGGCCGCGCGCCAGTCGAAGCGGCTCAGGACTGCCGCGAAGAGGTCGTCCACCGGGACGGGCTCGACGCGAAGCGGCAGTCTGCCGCGGTCCGTGCGGGCGATCAGGAGCAGGTCCTCCGCGAGCTGCGAAAGGCGATCGGCCTCGTACGAGGACCAGCGAACTGCGGCGCGTAGTTCGTCGACTGTCCGGGCCTGGCGAAGTGCGAGCTCGAGCTCCGTGCGCAGGAGCGCGAGCGGCGTGCGCAACTCGTGGCCGGCGTCGGCGACGAAGTCTCGCTCCCGCTCGAGCGCCGCCTCGAGCCGGTCGAGCATCTCGTTCAGCGTCTCGCCGAGCCGCTGCAGCTCGTCCCCGGTTTGCGGCACCGGGAGCCGCCGGCCCGGCGTCTCCGCGGAGACGGCAGCCGCGCGGCGGCGCATCGATTCGACCTGCCGCAGCGACAGCCCCGCGAGGAGGTAGCCCAGGCCGCTGGCGAGGAGCAGGGCGATCGGGCCGGCGATCAGCAGCTCGTCGCGGAAGTTGCCGAGCGTCTCGACGTTGTTCTGCCGAGTGGTGCCGACGACGAGCACGGCCGGCCCGGAATTGCGAGTGACCTTCGTCGCCAGGAGCCGCGACCCCTCGTTCAGACCCGGCACCGAGGGCTTGTCGAGGTAGATGGGCTCGCGTTCGGCGCGCCGCAGCTCCGCGCTCGAGAGGAGCGGCAATCTGCCGAGCGGTGGCGTGGCGTCCAAGACGCGCCCATCCGGCCCCAACAGCTGGGCGTAGCTCTCGCCGCGTTCGATGAAGCGGCCGTTGTTGTCCGTCGCGAGCGCCGGGTGAGGCCGGCTCACGAGTGCGGCCATGTCCTGAGCGCGCAGGCGCAGATCGCGGTTGAGCGCGGCGGCGAGATGGGAGTCGAGGCGCAGGTAGAGGAAAAGGCCCGAGCCGGCGAGGACGACCGCCATCGCAACGGCGAATGCCGCCGTGACCCGGAGGCGGATGGGCAGACGGCTCATGCCGGCGACGCCTCGACACGCAGCCGATAGCCGGCGCCGCGAACCGTCTCCAGCGAGTCGCGACCGAAGGGCTCGTCGATCTTGCGCCGTAGCCGGCGCATGTAGACGTCGACGACGTTGGAGCGGTTCTCGTAGGCGAAGTCCCACGCGTGCTCGAGCAGGTGGAAGCGCGACAGAACCTCGCCGGGCCGGCGCATGAAGGTCTCGAGCAGGGCGAACTCCTTGGCGGAGAGCGAGATCGGCTGCGAGGCGCGCGTCACCTCACGCGTTGCCGGGTCGAGCCGTAGGTCGCCCACCACGAGCACCGCCGGCCGGTCGGTCTCGCCGCGGCGGGCCAACGCGCGGAGCCGCGCGAGCAGCTCCGCGAAGGCGAACGGCTTGACCAGGTAGTCGTCCGCTCCGCTGTCGAGCCCGGCAACGCGATCCTCGACAGAGTCGCGCGCCGTCAGCATCAGCACCGGCGACCAGACGCCGGCCCCCCGGAGGCGGCGGCAGACCTCGAAGCCGTCCAGGTCGGGCAGCATGACGTCCAGCACGACGGCGTCGTAGTCATGGGCCGGCGCCATCCAGAGCGCCTCTTCACCGCTCGAAGCCAGGTCGGCCGCCAGGCCCTCGCTGACGAGACCGCGGCGGATCAGGCTCGCCATCCTGAGCTCGTCCTCGACGATCAAGACGCGCATGGACGGATTCTCCCGCACGAGCATGAACTCAAAATGACAGTTTGATGACAAGCGGTCATCTCACGTTCACGTCCGCTTCCTATGGTCCGCGCACCGACGGAAGGAATGCCATGCGCACGAGAATCCTCTCGCTCCTCACGCTCGCGGTGGTCGCCGCGGCCGCAGCCGGGACCGCCACCGGGGGCACGCCGACGATGCCGCCCGCGTCGAGCTTCACCGCCCGCGTCGACAACACGTGGTTCCCGCTTCGACCCGGTACTCGCTACCTCTACACCGGGGTCAAGGACGGCAAATCCTCGCGCGACGTCGTTACGGTCACGAGGCAGACGAGGAGGATCGAAGGTGTGCCCTGCGTCGCCGTCCGCGACCGCCTCTACTTACGCGGCCACCTGGCGGAGCGCACGACCGACTGGTACAGCCAGGACTCGCGCGACAACGTCTGGTACTTCGGCGAGAACACCGCCGAGCTCGACCCGAAGGGACACGTCACGAGTACCGAGGGCACCTGGATGGCAGGCGTCAACGGCGCGAAGGCCGGCATCTTCATGCCGGGGCACCCGCACGTCGGCCAGACCGGACGGCAGGAGTACCTCAAGGGTCACGCGGAAGACCACTTCCAGGTCATCGGCCTCTTCCGCACCGTCGCGCCGGCCGGGAAGAGCGAACGCGTTGCTCACGAAGGAATGGACGCCGCTCGAGCCGGGCGTGATCGACCACAAGATGTACGTGCGCGGGATCGGCACCGTTCTCGAGCAAACCCAGAAGGGCGGCAACGAGCGCAACGAGCTCATCGCGGTGACCCGGAGCTGACGCCGAGCTCTTCCAGCGGGCGATTACCGCGGTTTTGACCCAGCGCTTACGCGTGCTGCCCGGGATACGCCTAGCATCGTCGCGAATCGAGCTTTCGGGGGGCCCGACATGACGTTCAAGCCGCTCTACTGGACATTTGCGCTGCTCACTCTGGCCGGAGTGGTCGGACTCACCCTCGCGGGCGGCGCGAACGCCCGCCGACCGGCGGCCAAGCGGCCGAACATCATCTTCGTCCTCACCGACGACCTGGCCTGGAACCTGGTCAAGTACATGCCGCACGTCAAACAGCTGCGCGCGCGGGGCACGACGTTCACGAACTACATCGTCACCGACTCCCTCTGCTGCCCCTCGCGTGCGTCGACCTTCACCGGCCAGTATCCGCACGACACGGGCGTCTTCACCAACGGTGGCGATGACGGGGGGTTCGCGCTCTTCCACGCGCGCGGCGAGGAGCGCCACACGTTCGCCACCCGCCTCCAGGGTCGCGGCTACCGCACGGCCCTGATGGGCAAGTACCTCAACGGCTACAAGCCGATGGCGCGCGTCGACGGCAAGTTGCACTACATCCCGCCCGGCTGGAACGAGTGGGACGTCGCAGGCAACGGCTACTCGGAGCTCAACTACAACCTCAACGAGAACGGCAAGCTCGTCCACTACGGCTCGCGTCCGCGCGCGTACCTCACCGACGTGCTCGCGCGCAAAGGCAGCGCGTTCGTCCACAGCGCGGCCGCGTCGCGCAAGCCCTTCTTCCTCGAGATCGCCACGTTCGCGCCGCACGGGCCCTACACGCCGGCGCCGCGAGACGCGGCGGACTTCCCGGGGCTGCAGGCTCCGCGCACGCCGGCTTTCAACGAGGAGGACCTGCTGGACAAGCCGTCCTGGCTGCGCGATCACCCGTTGCTCACTCCGACGCAGATCAGCGAGGACGACACCGCATTCCGCAAGCGCGCGCAGGCGGTGGAAGCAGTCGACGATCTGATCGCGAAGCTCGAGAAGACGCTCGAGCGCAACGGCGTCGCCGACAACACCTACATCTTCTTCAGCTCCGACAACGGATTCCACATGGGCGACCACCGGCTGATGGCGGGCAAGCTGACCGCGTTCGAGACGGACGTCCACGTGCCGCTGGTGGTCGCCGGCCCGCACGTCCGCGCAGGTCGCAACGTCGCGCGGGTCACCGAGAACATCGACCTCTGCCCGACGTTCGTCCACCTCGGCGGGGCCGGCACGATGCCGGGCGCCGACGGGGCGAACCTCGGCCCGCTCCTGCGCGGAAAGCCCGTGCCCTCCTGGCCCGACGCCGCGCTCGTCGAGCACCACGGGCCGGACTACGGGGTCGAAGCCGGGCCGGATGCGCCGCAACCCGGCAGCGGGAATCCGACGACGTACGAGGCCCTCCGGCTGCCGCACGCCGTGTACGTGGAGTACGCGAACGGCGAGCGTGAGTACTACGACCTCGACTCGGATCCGTACGAGCTGACGAACATCTACCCGGAGCTGTCGCCGGACCGGGTGGACGCACTTCACACGCGGCTCGCCCGGATGGAGAGCTGCCACGGCACGGCGAGCTGCCGGCAGGCGGCCAGGAACTTGCCGTAGCGCTACCGCTGGAAGCGGTAGACACGTGCGTCGTGCTGCCCGAACCAGTCGCGGAAGCGGCCGTTGGCGACGCTCACCGTCCTGAACGCCTGGTCGCCGTACTCGAACAGGACCTCACCACCCGTGAGCCTGGCCGGTAGCCCGCTGAAGACGACTCGGCTCGTGGCGCTGCCGCGCCTGACGGCGATGACGTAGAGGAAGCCGTCCGCCTCGCGGGTGACGAGTTCGACGTCCTTGGCGCTCGCTTTGACCCGCCTCCGCGCGTCGGGGGCGACGAGCGCGGGCGCGACGGAGTCAGACGTGAGCTCCTCGAGCAGCGGCCGGAGCACTCGCTCCCAGAACGTCCAGTTCCAGCCCGCCTTCGCGTCGGCGGGGCGCGCGATCTGCGTGAGATGCCCGCCGAAGAAGGCCAGCCCCCGAGCTCCGTGCACGATCGCCTGGTAGGCCATGAACCGCTCCTGGCTCAGGGTGGGGAAGCGCGGCACGTTGGCGGGATGCTGCTCGGTGGCGATGACTCCGCTCCACGCGATCTGGAGCGTCATCCAGATCGGCTTGCTGCCGGCGGCTCGAACCATCTTGCGCGTGATGTCGCCGACGATCCCGATGTCGCGCTTGCCGCCGCCTGCGTGCTTTCCCGGTGGGTAGGAGACGGGATAGATGTCGGCGCCGGTGATGTCGAAGGCGGGCCGGTATGGAGTGAGCTGGGCCGCGGTGCCGAGAGGGGCCTGGGTGATGACGACCGGATGGTTGGGATCGGCCGCCCGTAGCGTGCGGTAGGCGCGCACGAGCCCGGCTACGGGCACGCGCGCCGGCCGGTTCGGGTTCGCGGGCTCGTCGATGCCCTTCCAGGCTCCGAGTGCCGGATGGTCCTTGAGTTGCCCGACGATGTTCGTCAGCAGTCGGCGGTTGGGCGAGACCGCACGCGCAGGCAGGTCGGGCACGTTGCCGAGCTGCAGCCAGCAGTGGAGGCCGTGCTCCGCAGCCGCATCGAGCACCTCGCGCTCCGCCGCGATCTGCTGGTCGATCGACTCGAGGCTCCAGTCGGGCCGGCCCACGCGAATGAAGCTCGCGCCGCCGGCTGCGATCTCGGCGAACGCGTCTCCCCCGTCCGGCGCCTTCGCGCCCAGAGGCGGCCCGTTCGAGAGCACGAGCGGAAAGACCTTGCGGCCCTCCAGCAACAGCGCCCCGGTCGCACGGTCGACGGCAACGACACTCACAGGTACTCATCTCACCGGTTCACCCTCGTTACGAAACCGGAGGAGCGATGATCCCGAAGTACGCACGATGGCACTCAGATCCGAAAGCCGCATAACGATCGGCGGCAGCGTCCCTGACGTTTGGGCCTATGTCTGCGATGTGGGACGCTGGCACGAGTGGGCGCCGACGGTGCGCGAGGGCTGGGTGGCCGGAGGGGGCCCGCTTCAGCCTGGCTCGCGGATAGAGCAGCGGGCGAAGGGACCATTCGGGACCACGCACTACCGGGCGCAGAACGTGACCGCGGTCGACGCGCCGCGCCGCGTGGCGTTCGCCGGGACGATGGGCACGTCCGCGGCGCGTTGGGGGGTGGAGCTCGAGCCCAAGGACGACACGCGGACCGAGGCAATGATGTGGGTCGAGGTCGACCCTGAAGGCCCCATGCGTGCGATCCCCGGCTCCCTTCTCCAGGGCAGGATCCAGCGGGTCATGGACGTCGAGATGGCGGCGATCAAGGCTGCGGTCGAGTCCGCAAGCGGGTGATCGTCTCCGCGGTCGCTGCGGTCGCCCTCACGCGCGGCCCCGTGGTCGAGAGTGTGAGGCGACGCAGCGCCATCGTCTCCTTCCGCACGACGTCGCCCGGTCGTGCCTCCGTCGTCTTGCGAAACGGTGCCCGCATCGACGCCGGCACGAGCCTCGACCACGTCGCCAGGTTGACCCGTCTGAGGCCGGGAGCGCGCTACGAGTACACGGTCGAAACCGACTCCGGGGTCTTGGCGGAGGGCAGGTTCCGGTCGGCGCCGGCCCACGCCGGCAGGTTCACCTTCGCCGTCGTGGGCGACTACGGCAGCGGGTCGGGAAACGAAAAGGCTGTCGCCTCGCTGATCGAGTCCTGGCACCCCAACTTCGTGCTCACCGTGGGCGACAACGCCTACCCGCTGGGCGCGCGCGGGCTGCTCGATCGCGACATCTTCGCGCCCTACGCGGCGGTCATGCGCGAGTCAGCCTGGTTCCCGGCGCTCGGCAACCACGACGACGAGGCGGACGGCGGAAAGCCTGAGCTCGAGGCGTTCCATTCGCTCGGCCGCGAGCGCTGGTACCGCTTCACGTGGGGGAACGCGGCCGTGGCCGTGCTGGACTCCGACGTCTCGGTCGGTCCCCGCTCGCCGCAGCTCCGCTTCGCCCGTAGCGCATTGGCGCTCCACTCCTGTTTCCGTTTCGCCGCCTGGCATCACCCGCCCTGGGAGCCGCCGGGGCGCCCCCACAGTCCGGGCCTTCGCCGCAACATCGTCCCGCTGGTGGAGAAGGACGGCGTCCAGGTGGTCTTCGTCGGTCACCTGCATGCCTACGCCCGGAGCCGTCCGCGTCATCGCGTGGTGTACGTGGCCGTCGGCACGGGCGGAGCCCCGCTGGACGATGACGCCCGCAAATTGACCATTCCGCTCGCCCGCATCGTCCAGGGCCGCTTCGGCGCACTCCGGGTAGACGTGGCGCATCGCGAGGCGCGCTTCAGCTACGAGACGGTCGACGGCCGGGTGCGCGACCACTTCCGCCTGACATGCTCCTGACGCCGGAGATCGAGGAGACACCGTGAGCCAGGTCGACAGCACGCACGAGCGCCTGATCGCGACCTACCGCAAGAAGGCGAAGCACTACAACATCACCTCCAGGCTCTACCCCGTGCCCGGCTACCCGCAGCAGGCCCAGCGTCGCCGAGCCGTCCGAGCACTCGGGCTTCGCGTGGGCGACACCGTGGTCGACGTCGCCTGCGGCACTGGTCAGAACTTCCCG